>NZ_AP045018.1:0-37500 GCF_055386095.1 Streptococcus sp. STR1/CE/0325
ATGACGTCTAAAGAACTAGCCTTTTGGGAAACGGTTCTGAAATATGCCCAGAACGGAAAAAACATCGGAGGTAACGCCTTTGATTTCTATGTGGTCCCAGCTCGCCTCATGAAGATCGAAAAAGACATTGCCCATATCGCCTTGACATTTTCCGTACAAGAAACTTTTTTTACAACAAATATGGGAGATTATATTGAGATCGCTGGTTATGAGATTTTCGATCGTAAAATCTCTCCCCGTTATCACATGATTGAAGAAGAGACCACGGAGGAACCCACGGATTTAGTACCGACTTTTGCTTCTCAACCTACCTATCTGCCTCCACTCGAGGACTCCCATCTCAACTCCAAATACAGCTTTGACAACTTTGTGCAAGGGCCTGGTAATCAATCTGCCCTTGGGGTATCGCTGGCCATTGTCAACGAACCGAGCTTTACCATTACAGATGATCGCAACACCTACTCTCCCTTCTTTCTCTATGGCGGATCTGGGCTGGGGAAGACCCACCTGCTCAATGCGATTGGAAATGGCATTCAAGAAAAGTTTCCCCTAGCTCGTATTCTTTACACCACTGCCGAAAATTTTTCGAATGAGTTTAGAAGAGGAACGGCTAACAGGACCATGATGCAATTCCAAGAGAAATATCGCAATCTCGATGTCCTCTTGATTGACGATGTCCAGTTTCTTGGAGAGGGAGCTAAAGAACTGTCAAATGAGGAAATTTTTCATACCTTTGATGCCTTGTCCAATAATAATAAACAGATTGTCCTAGTTTCTGACCGCGATATCAGCCAGCTGGGGAATATTCCTGAACGGCTGACCTCTCGTTTTGGTCAAGGGATTACCATGGATATCACTCCGCCCGACTATGAAACTAGGATTAACATCTTACTTCAAAAAACCGAGAATCTGCCTCGAATTTTCACTCCAGATGCTATTGAGTACATCGCCAGTCAAAACTTTAAAAATGTTCGGCTGATGGAAGGCACTCTTGTCACCATTGACAAGAGAGCTGAGGTCGAAGGGGTTGAACGTATTACGGTTGAGTTTGTCGCCAAGGCCCTGCGTTCCGCTAGTCAACCCGCCCAGCAAACGCTCACTATCGCTGAGATCCAAAAAGAAGTGGCGAATTTTTACGGCGTCTCTGTCAAAGAAATCAAATCCACCAAGCGCCACCAGAATTTGACCTTGGTCCGACACGTCGCTATCTATCTCTCAAGAGAATTGACCGATAGTAGCACCACCAAAATCGGCAAGGAGTTTAAGCGCGATCATTCGACCGTGATTACAAGCATCCGAAAAATCCAAAACATGCTCAAAACAGATGACAGTTTGCGCATTGAAATCGATACCCTGCAAAAGAAACTCAGGGAACCTGTGGAAAACTAAGGACGTTTTCCCTAGGGTTTTCCACAACTTGTGGAGAAATCTCTCTTCTAAGAAAATCACGGCCTTTGAGAGTTTTCCACGTTTTCCACAAGCCCTACTACTACTATTAATAGCTATACTCTAAAAATAAAAGGAGATCCCCATGCAATTTTCCATCAACAAAACTTTTTTTCTCCAAGCTTTAAGCATTACAAAAAGAGCTATCGGATCTAAAAATGCCATTCCCATACTTTCTAATTTTAAAATTGAAGCTACAGCAGACGCTGTTCTTCTAACAGGGTCTAATGGACTCGTTTCTATCGAGTATCAAATCACACAGGAGAATCCCAAAGCTGGGCTGTTGATCTCTTCTCCAGGAAGTATCTTACTAGAAGCAAACTTTTTCTTAAACATTGTTGCTAGTTTGCCAGAAGCCAGCATTGATTTTAAAGCTATTGATCATCACCAAGTGGTTTTGACCAGCGGAAAGTCAGAAATTACCCTAAAGGGAAAAGATGTCGATCAGTACCCGCGCTTAAAAACCTTTGCAGCTAAAAAACCGCTTGCCTTATCAACGAGTTTGTTAAAACAGCTTATTTCTGAAACGGCTTTTGCAGCCAGTACGCAAGAGAGTCGTCCTATTCTAACGGGTGTGCATTTGACCATTTCAGAAAAAGGGGAGCTCAAACTCGTTGCGACCGATTCTCACCGTTTAAGCCAACGCCAAGTCAATTTAGAGGGGGCTGTTCCAAAAGCCCTAGACGTGGTCTTGCCTAGTCGTTCTCTAAGGGAATTATCGAGCGTTTTTAGCGAGGCAACCACTCAGGTTGAACTTTACTACTCGGATACTCAACTGCTCTTTAAAAGCCCTGAAATTAGCTTCTACACGCGTCTTCTTGAAGGAAGCTATCCTGATACGGATCGCCTCTTATCTTCTCAATTTGAGACGGAATTGGTCTGCCAGACTAAAATCTTACGCTCCGCTATGGAACGGGCCTTCTTAGTCTCTCATGCGAGTCAAACAGGAACGGTCAAGCTAGAGATGACAAAAGATCTGGTGAGTGCACATGTTAACTCACCAGAGGTCGGAAAAGTCAATGAAGAAATTGAGATGGAATCTTTCTCAGGCAGCGGCTTGACCATTAGCTTTAACCCAACCTACCTCATTGAAGCCCTAAAAGCTCTCAAAAGTGAAACGGTGAGGATTCGTTTTGTGTCTCCCGTTCGTCCCTTTACGCTCACCCCTGGCGATGAGAGCGAAGCCTTTATCCAGTTGATCACCCCAGTCAGGACCAACTAAGGAGACGATATGTATCAACTTGGAAGTATTGTCGCCTTAAAAAAGCCCCATGCTTGTGTGATCAAATCAACAGGGAAAAAGGCTAATGAGTGGGAGATTAAGCGTGTTGGGGCTGATATTAAGCTCAAGTGTACCAATTGCTTGCATGAGGTCATGATGAGTCGGTATGATTTTGAAAAACGCCTAAAAAAGGTTCTCAGTGAATGAGGAAAGCACAAAGCTTGTTGGAATTTAACAAGCTTTTTTGCTTAACTTTTGGTATAATAGAGCTAACTGATTTTTGAATGGAGAACACTATGGCTTTAACAGCAGGTATTGTCGGACTTCCCAATGTTGGGAAATCTACCCTTTTTAACGCAATTACAAAAGCAGGAGCAGAAGCAGCCAACTATCCCTTTGCGACCATTGATCCCAATGTGGGCATGGTAGAAGTGCCAGATGAGCGCTTGCAAAAGTTGACCGAGTTGATTACCCCTAAAAAGACGGTTCCAACCACTTTTGAGTTTACAGATATTGCAGGGATTGTCAAAGGAGCTTCTAAAGGCGAGGGACTGGGGAATAAGTTTCTAGCCAATATTCGTGAAGTGGATGCGATTGTGCATGTGGTCCGTGCCTTTGATGATGAGAATGTCATGCGTGAGCAAGGGCGTGAGTCAGACTTTGTCGATCCCATTGCGGATATTGAAACCATCAATTTAGAGTTGATTCTAGCGGATTTAGAGTCCATCAACAAGCGTTATGCACGCGTGGAAAAGATGGCCAGAACGCAAAAAGATAAGGATGCCATGGCTGAGTTTTCGGTTCTTGAGAAGATAAAACCCGTTCTTGAAGACGGGAAATCTGCAAGAACGATTGACTTTAGCGAGGACGAAAAAAAGATTGTCAAGGGTCTCTTTTTGCTAACCACTAAACCCGTTCTTTATGTGGCCAATGTTGACGAGGACAAGGTAGCTGATCCAGAAGCGATTGCCTACGTTCAACAAATAAAGGACTTTGCAAAGACGGAAGATGCCGAAGTGGTGGTCATTTCAGCGCGTGCTGAAGAAGAGATTGCAGAACTTGACGATGAAGACAAGGCGGAGTTTCTTGAAGCGCTTGGCTTGACAGAATCTGGTGTAGATAAGTTGACACGAGCAGCTTATCATTTACTAGGACTTGGCACATACTTTACAGCAGGTGAAAAAGAAGTCAGAGCTTGGACCTTTAAGCGTGGCATGAAAGCCCCTCAGGCAGCAGGCATTATTCACTCTGATTTTGAAAAAGGCTTTATCCGTGCTGTCACCATGTCCTACGATGATTTGATGACTTACGGTAGCGAAAAAGCTGTCAAAGAAGCAGGACGCTTACGCGAAGAAGGAAAAGAATACATCGTTCAAGACGGTGATATCATGGAGTTTCGTTTTAACGTCTAAGACAAGACAAGGACAAATAAAAAGAAGTCTGGGACAAGCTAGCCCTAGACTTTTTGCTATTGAGTAAAAGAGGATAGAAAATGGTAAAAATGATTGTTGGCTTGGGAAATCCAGGAAGTAAATATGAAAAAACACGACATAATATCGGATTTATGGCGATTGACAGAATTGTCAAAGACCTGTCAATTACCTTTACAGAAGAGAAAACCTTTAAGGCCTTAGTTGGGTCAGGCTTTATCCATCAAGAAAAGGTCTATTTCGTGAAACCTTTGACCTTTATGAACAACAGTGGGCTAGCGGTTCGTGCTCTTTTGATGTATTATAATATTGCGATTGAGGACGTATTGGTGATTTATGATGATCTGGATATGGCCATCGGTAAACTTCGCTTTAGGGAAAAAGGATCAGCAGGCGGGCATAATGGAATCAAGAGTTTGATTCATCTCCTTGGTACTTCTGATTTTAATCGTTTGAAGGTTGGCATTGGTCGTCCTCCAAAAGGCAGAAGTGTCGTGCATCATGTTTTGGGAGAGTTTGAGAAAGACGAAGCAATCGCGATTGATCTCATACTTGACAAGGTTGACAAGGCTGTCGATGATTATTTACAAGATGTGTCAATGGAAGACTTGATGAGGCGCTACAATGGTTAAGACAACTTTACTTGAACTGGTCAAAAAGAGCCAGCCCATGCAAGCTTGGTTAGAAGAGCCAAGTAAAAGCAGGCAGCTGGTGATGGGACTGTCTCACTCAAGCAAAAGTCTTGCCATCGCTACCTATTTTCACGAAAAACAAGAAACCATTCTGCTTCTCACAGCAAAGCGTCATGAAGCAGAACTCCTAGCAGATGATTTGACAGCTTTACTGGATGAAGAAAGGGTCTTTTCTTTTCTAGCGGATGATTTAGTGGCAGCAGAATTTTTGATGTCATCAAAAGAACAATCCAAAGAGCGATTAGATGCCTTAAAGGCTCTATCAGACGGCAAGCCCCATATCGTGGTGGCCAATCTTTCTGGAGCGCGCCTGTTTCTTCCAAGTCCAGCAACTTTTCAAGATCATCTCCTGTCTTTTCAAGTGGGGGAGGAATATGAGCTCAGCCATCTTGTCAAGCAACTGTCAAGGCTGGGCTATGAAAAGGTGGCTAAGGTCTTAGAGCCAGGAGAATTTAGCCTAAGAGGCGATATCCTAGATATTTATGATGTGAGTCTTGCAAGACCTTTTCGGTTGGAGTTTTTTGGAGACGAATTAGACCGATTACAGACCTTTGACACAGACACTCAACAGTCGCTTGCTTCTTTGTCTGACGTGACCATTGGTCCAGCGGATGAGTTGATCTTTAGTGAGGAGGACTGGGAGCGCGGCTTGTCGTCTTTTGAGCAGGAGCAGGAAAAAGCAACCAGTCAAGCCCTAAAAGACTACCTGCTAGAGCTAATCCAAGTGACACAAGATGGTTATCGCCACCCCCAACTCAAACAGTTTTTGGCTTCTTTTTATGAGAAAGAGTGGTCCCTGCTGGACTATCTTCCTAGGGGTGGTCTTTTATTTTTAGATGATGTGCAAAAGTTAGCTGAGGCCAATAGCCAGTTTGATTTAGACCTAGCTAATTATCTGACGGCTCGTCTAGAAGAGGGGAGGGCTTTTTCTAGTCAAACTTACTATGCGACCATCTATCAAGCGTTGAGACAATATCAGCCAGCTGTGTTTTTTTCTCAGTTTCATAAGGGGCTAGGCAATTTACGCTTTAGTCAGGTGCACTCCTTCACGCAGTATGCCATGCAGGAATTTTTCAACCAAATTCCCCTTCTCCTCGAAGAAATGAAGCGCTATCAAAAGCAAGGAGCGACCATTCTGATACAGGCAGCTTCAAAGGAAGAGCTACTTCGTCTTCAATCTCTCTTTTTAGAATATGGGTGTGAGCTATCCATAGCTGAGGAAGAGCAGCTGTTTTCTCAAGAAATGCAGTTGGTGGAAGGGCATCTCTCCAGTGGTTTTTATCTGGCAGATGCGAAATTAGCGGTGGTGACAGGAAAGGAAATCTTCCATAAGCCAGTGAAACGGCGTATTCGAAGGCAAGAAGCTAGCAATGCTGAACGCTTGAAAGATTACAATGAGCTAGAGGTCGGAGATTATGTGGTTCATCATATTCATGGGATTGGCCGCTTTCTTGGCATTGAGACCATTGAAGTGGGAGGGATTCACAGGGACTATCTGACCATTCAGTATCAAAATTCTGACCGCATTTCGATTCCCATTGAGCAACTAGATGCCATCTCGAAATATATCGCTAGTGACGGTAAGGAGCCTAAACTCAATAAGCTTAATGACGGGCGCTTTCAAAGGACCCGCAAGCGGGTTGAAAAACAAGTTGAGGATATTGCGGCAGATTTGGTCAAGCTTTATGCAGAAAGAAGTCAGCTGCAGGGCTTTGCCTTTTCACCAGACGATGAAAGCCAGCAGACTTTTGATGAGGATTTTCCTTACGTGGAGACTGAGGACCAGCTGCGTTCGATTAAAGAAATCAAGAAAGATATGGAAAGCACGCGCCCGATGGATCGCTTGTTGGTTGGTGATGTTGGTTTTGGAAAGACCGAAGTTGCCATGCGAGCTGCCTTTAAGGCGGTCAATGATGGCAAGCAAGTTGCCATTTTAGTGCCGACTACTGTCCTAGCCCAGCAGCACTACGTGAATTTTAAGGAACGCTTTGAATCTTTTCCAGTTGAAGTTGCTGTTTTGAGTCGTTTTCAAACCAAAAAGGAACAAGAAGAGGTGTTGATGCGCCTTAAAAAAGGGCAGGTGGATATTATCATTGGAACGCACCGGCTCTTGTCCAAAGATGTCGTGTTCGCGGATTTGGGGCTTTTGATCATTGATGAGGAACAACGGTTTGGTGTCAAACACAAGGAACGGCTCAAGGAGTTGAAAACCAAGATCGATGTCTTGACCTTGACGGCTACTCCTATCCCTCGGACGCTTCACATGTCGATGCTGGGGATTCGTGATTTGTCCTTGATCGAGACACCACCAACCAATCGTTACCCTGTCCAGACCTATGTCATGGAGGTCAACCCAGGAATCATTCGGGAAGGGATTTTACGTGAGTTAGAGCGTGGTGGTCAGGTCTTTTATGTTTACAACCGTGTTGACACTATTGAGCAAAAGGTAGCCGAGTTGCGTGAGTTGGTCCCAGAAGCTTCCATTGGTTTCGTGCATGGACAGATGAGTGAGATTCAGTTGGAAAATACTCTGCTGGACTTTATCGCAGGGGAGTACGATGTCTTGGTGGCGACCACCATTATTGAGACGGGGGTCGATATTTCCAATGTCAATACCCTCTTTATTGAAAATGCGGATTACATGGGTCTTTCTACTCTTTATCAGTTGAGAGGACGAGTCGGACGTAGCAATCGGATTGCCTATGCTTACCTGATGTATCAACCCAACAAGATCCTCTCAGAAGTTTCAGAAAAACGCCTAGAAGCCATTAAAGGCTTTACCGAACTAGGCAGTGGCTTTAAGATCGCTATGCGTGACTTGTCTATTCGAGGGGCGGGAAATCTCTTAGGGGCTTCACAGAGTGGTTTTATTGACTCGGTTGGGTTTGAGCTGTATTCGCAACTGTTAGAAGAAGCGATTGCGCAAAAACAAGGCAAATCTCAAGCTAGAGTCAAGGGCAATGCTGAAATCGCCCTCCAGATAGATGCTTATCTGCCAAGTGACTATATCTCAGATGAGCGGCAAAAAATTGAACTCTACAAGCGTATTCGAGAAATAAGCACTCAAGAAGACTATCTTGCCTTGCAGGAGGATATGGTTGATCGCTTCGGAGATTATCCAGACGTGGTGGCTTATCTGCTTGAAATAGCTCTTCTCAAGGCTTATCTCGATAGGGTCTTTGTCAAACTGGTGCAAAGACGTGGGGATGAGATTATGGTGCAGTTTGAAAAGAGGATTCAAGGGATTTTTCTTACCCAAGATTATTTTGAAGCCTTGTCTAAAACCCAGCTCAAGGCGAGAATTAGTGAGCAACAAGGAGCTATTGAGGTTATTTTTAACGTTAGAGGAAAGAAAGATCATGAGATCTTGAGAGAATTGATTAGATTTGGAGAAGCCTGCCTTGCCATCAAAAACCGAAAAATGGAAACAAACCACCCAGAAAGCTAGTTTATGGATTGGGCTAAGTGGCTTGATTTCTAAGATTCTTGCAGCGATTTACCGTGTCCCTTATCAAAATCTTGTCGGGGATCGGGGCTTTTATGCTTATCAACAGATTTATCCTTTTTTGGCCATAATCTCTAGTCTGGGTTTAACCGCCCTTCCTAATTTGATTTCAAGTGTGGTTCACCGTGTGGATCAAAAGGAGCAAACAGTTTTTTTTCGCCTAATGGCTTATGCGTGTTGGCTAGGCGCTTTTTGCTTGATGCTAGGGCATCGGACCCTCGCTCAAGCCATGGGGGCAGAACCCTTGGCACCAGCTTTTTTGATGGCAGCTGCTATCTTGGTGCTAACTCCCTTTATCTCCTACTATCGGGGCATGGATCAAGGTGAAGGGGACATGGCGTTAACGGCGACGAGTCAGGTACTAGAGCAAACCCTTAGGATTGTGGTCATTATTGTTTGTGCCTTAGCTTACACTTGGCTTGGTTGGGACATTTATCAAACAGCTGTGGGTGCTGCTTCTGGTAGCCTTGTTGCTAGTGGTGTGACGTTGATCTACCTCAAACAGCGTTCGCCTCACACAAGGATTTCCTTGCGGAAAGAAAAACGAGAGCATCCCTTCTCTCTTTTAAAACATCTGCTTCCTAGTTTGGTTTATACGTTTTTTGCCATTTATTTGTTATTATTTCAGCTGATAGATGCTTTTTTGGTTAAAAATGCTTTGGTAGCATCTGGTTTGGGAAATCACTCGGCAGAAGCTCTCAAAGGCATTTACGACAGGGGACAGCCCTTAATTCAGTTTGGTTTGATTTTGGGGACGGCTCTTTTCACTAGTCATTTGCCTGAGTTGAGCAAGTGGTATCAAAAAGACCGACTCATCTACCAAAAACAGAGCCAGACCTTGCTCCAAGTCATTTATTATGCGACCATGACCATGACGACTGGTTTTATCTTGGTGCTTCCCTTGGTCAATCGGTTTTTGTTTAAAACCAATCAAGGGCAAGCAGCCTTGATGGTCTATTTGACCTTTATCTTTTTAACCAGTTTGATTCAATGGTGTCACCAAGAAGCCTTTCTAAGAGGGAAAAACCTCGTATCTTTGGTCTGCATTGGGGTGGGCTTAGTGGTAAAGGGGCTGTTGACCTACCCTTTGACGCAGCAATGGGGGATTTTAGGCAGTAGCTTATCAGGCTTTTTAGCCTTGTGCTTGGTGCTTGTTCTTTATCTTTTCGTCTTGCGCCCCCCTCTTACTCTCTTTTCAAATGCTTCTTATTACCTTGCTCTTTTAGGCATGCTTGTCCTTGTTTATGGAGGTGTTGCTTTACTTACTTTTGAAAGCAGATGGTTAAGTGGTTTGAGTTTGATTCTTGTTGTCGGTTTGGGAAGTGGCTTTTTCTTGTTTGTGGCTAAAAAAGGACAGATTTTTTCGGAGGAATTATGGTCTTTCCTACCAATTCCTCATAAAAAATGATAGAATGAAAAAATAAAACGAGGTAAAAACATGAGATTAGACAAGTATTTAAAAGTATCACGGCTGATTAAACGCCGCTCTGTGGCTAAGGAAGTAGCGGATAAAGGAAGAGTCAAGGTCAATGGCATCTTAGCCAAATCGTCAACGCCTGTTAAAATAAACGATGAAATCGAAATCCGATTTGGGAATAAACTGGTGAGCGTGAAAGTTCTTGAAATCAAAGACAGCACCAAAAAAGAAGATGCCGTGAAGATGTATGAACTCATCAAGGAAGTAAGGATTGAAAGCGATGACCAAGAATCCTAACATTGTGCAACTTGACAATCGTTATATCAAGGATGAAACCATCAAGCAAAGAAGAGAAGAAGCAGAAAACAGAAGGCGAAACCGATTTATGGGCTGGATTTTAGTCTGCATGATGCTCTTATTTATCCTGCCAACTTATAACTTAGTCGAAAGCTACATCAATTTACGGGAAAAACGAGGCGAAATCCAAAAATTAGAAAGCAATTATCAAAAGCTTCGTGAGGAAACGGATCGCCAACAATTGTTAGCCAAACAGTTAAAAGACGAGGCTTATGTGGAAAAATATGCGAGAGCTAAGTATTATTATTCCCATGATGGTGAAAAGGTTTATCCGCTTCCAAAATCAAAATAAGGAGAAGAAATGGATGATTTGATAACAGTAATCGAGACCTTTTTAGCGTATTCGGATGAAAAATTAGAGGAATTACACGAAAAAAATCAAGCGCTCAAACAAGACACCACAGAAGATTAAGAAAGGAAGAGGGGATGAAAGCAAAAACAATGATTGGCTTGTTGGGGCTGTGCTTTTTCCCCTTTTCTTTTGCTTTGGCTGAGGAACAAGCCCACAATTTGGCGCCTTTTCTTGCTACTAAAAATCCTATTTTTCAGCAATGGTATTGGACAAGCCTTCCTGAGCATCCCTTGCTTTTAGACAAGCAGTTGGTTTTTAAAGATCCAGATCTTCGCCAGCCAGTTGGTTGGAAAGAAAAAGAAACACCCTTATCAATTAAGCAGCTGCTTCTCAATGCGCAGGGCGTGGCAGTGTTTGAGTTGAGTGATGGCACTTATTTGACAGCGTCCAAATCTGCTATTGTTGAAGATAAGGTTCTTGAGGAAAAGACGATTCACCAAACGTATTGGACCAAAAAAGGCTTTACCTTATATAGCGAGCCTTATCGCGTAGGGCTCTCTCCTAAATCAACGGATGTCAAACCCTATCAGGCACTCCAAGCGACAAAAAGAGCAAAGACCAGACATGGCGTTTATCTCTTTTTCAAGGATAAAGGCTGGATAGCCGAAAAAAATCTGAGTCAAGTCGATAATCGGATGGAAAAAGTTCAAGAGGTTTTGTCTCAAAAGTATAATAAGGAAAACTACGGCATTTATGTCAAACAATTAGCCACAGGAAAAACAGCTAGCATTAACCCAGATAAGCGATTTTATGCTGCCAGTGTGACCAAACTTCCTCTTCTTTATTATGTCGAAGAGCAGCTTCAAAAAAGCAAGGTGTCTCTGAATGATCGCCTACTTTATGATGAAAAAGTGAAGCAGTTTAAGGGCGCCTATAACCCAGAAGGCAGCAGTCGCTTGCCTTTAAGTCCCAACAACCAATCTTACAGTATTGCAGACTTGCTTTCTTTTGTTGCAAAAAGCTCAGATAATGTCGCCAGCAACATCCTCGCCTATTATGTTGCCAACCAATATGACAAAACCTATCAAAAAGAGATGAAGTGGCTAGCTGGTGATACTTGGGATATCAGCAAGCGTGAAGCCTCGGTGACCATGGCAGCTAGCGTTATGGAGCATATCGTGAGGCAAAACGGTCGCATTATGGATGAACTTTCCAAAACCGATTTTGATGATCAGCGTATTGCCAAAAACATTTCAGTTCGGGTGGTGCATAAGATTGGTGACGCTTATGATGATAAGCATGATGTGGCTTATGTGGAAGGGGCTTCGCCTTTCATTTTAGCTATTTTTACTGATCAGGCATCCTATGAAGATTTGACCGCGATTGCGGATGATGTTTACGAGGTATTGAAATGAAAGAGTATAAAGACCTGTACCAACACGTTCAGCAAGCAGGTTATTTTAAGGAGCACAGGCGGGTTTTAATGGCTGTTTCAGGTGGGGTAGATTCCATGAATTTACTTCACTTTTTGCATGCTTACAAGGAGCAGCTTGGGCTGACTCTTGGGATTGCACATGTTAACCATAAACAAAGAAAAGAATCCGATGAAGAGGAGGCTTACCTCAGCCAACTGGCTAAAGAGCTGGGGCTTCCTTTTTATGCTGCGCATTTTTCAGGTTCTTTTTCAGAAGCAGCAGCGCGTGATTTTCGCTATACTTTTTTTAAGCAGGTCATGGAAGAAAAGAGCTATACGGCTCTTGTGAGCGCCCATCATGCCGATGATCAAGCTGAAACCATTTTGATGCGGTTACTCAGAGGCAGTCGTTTACGTCACTTAGCAGGTATTCCCGTGGTTCAACCGTTTGGTTCTGGACAGTTGATTCGTCCCTTTCTTTGGGTGAAAAAAAGAGAGCTGCCAGATTGTTACCATTTTGAAGATGAGTCCAATCAGAGCAGGGATTATTTTAGAAATCGGGTGCGTTTGGATTATTTACCAAGGCTTCGTCAAGAAAATCCTCGCCTAGAAGAAGCCTTGACGGATTTGGGAAAAGAAACTGGTGCGCTTTTTCAAGCCTTGAGGGATTTGACAAAGGATTTAGATGGACAAGATCTAGCCACTTTTTATCAGCAATCCCAAGCTGTTCAAACCTTTTTGTTTCAAGACTATCTCACGCACTTTCCAGATTTGCAGCTGTCCAAAAAACAATTTGAAGCAGCCCTTTCTCAATTACGAATAAAAGAGGAGAGAAAGTACCTTTTGACAAAAGACTATGTCTTGATAAAAGGGAGAAAGCGTTTTTTTATCAAAAAAATCAGTCCCAAGTCCAATGGTCAATTTATGTCAAAGGTGCTAAACTATAATGACAGTGTTGACTGCCATCAAAAACGCTTGACTTATCTTTCAAATCTTGATGGACAAATCCCCTTACTTGATGCACCGTTGACATTAAGACAAAGGCAAAGTGGAGATGTCTTAGAAATGAATGGCTTTCACAAAAAACTGAGACGCTGGTTCATTGATGAAAAAATCCCCCAAGAGCAAAGAGAAAGGGCTATCATAGGAGAACAAGGTGGAAAGATTCAATTTGTTCTCACAGATGATAGAACATATTTGAGAAAGAAAGATAAAAATGATACAATAGCAGGTAGTTTATTGATAGAAAGTAGAAGAAACATGTTAGAACAAGATATTAAAAAGGTTCTTTATACCAATGACGAAATTGTCGCCAAAACCAAGGAATTGGGTGAGCGCTTGACCAAAGATTATCAAGGGAAGAACCCCCTTTTGGTTGGCATCTTAAAAGGTTCTGTGCCTTTTATGGCAGAACTCATGAAGCATATCGATACGCATGTGGAGATGGACTTTATGGTGGTTTCTAGCTATCACGGTGGGATTAAAAGCAGTGGTGAGGTAAAGATCATCAAAGATGTGGATACCAATATTGAAGGGCGTGACATCCTCTTTATCGAAGACATTATTGATACAGGAAGAACCCTCAAGTATCTACGCGACATGTTTGAATACAGAAGAGCTAATTCGATTAAGATTGCGACCCTCTTTGACAAACCAGAAGGCCGTGAAGTAGAAATCGAAGCAGACTATGTTTGCTATGATGTGCCAAATGAGTTTATCGTTGGCTTTGGCTTGGACTATCAAGAACACTATCGTAACCTCCCTTATGTTGGTGTCTTGAAAGAGGAAGTTTACACACAACCTTAGAAAGTATAATAGGTGACAGATGAAAAATAATCGAAATAATGGGCTATTTCGAAATGCCTTTGTTTATATTTTATTGATCATTGGTTTGATTACAGCGGGGCAATATTATTTCCGTGGAACCAATGTTCAAAGTCAGAAGATTGACTACTCAACCTTGGTCAAGCATATCGAGGCTGGAGATGTCAAGAGTATCAGTTATCAGCCAAGTGGTTCTATTATTGATGTTGAAGGAGAGTACAAAAAATCTCAAAAAGTTACCCTTTCTTCAACCTTCCTTGGGAAAACAACCACTTCTGTGACACACTTTACCTCTCTCATTTTACCGAGCGATACTTCTATCAAGACGATCGAAGAGGCTGCTAAAAAGGCCAATACAGACATTACGGTTAAACCAGAGAGTTCAAGTGGTACTTGGATTGCGATTTTGACCAGCTATCTTCCTATCATCATCATGATTGGCTTCTTTACCATGATGATGCGCCAAGGTGGTGGCGCTAATGGTGCTATGAATTTTGGTAAAAATAAAGCCAGAGCAGCTAGCAAAGATGATGTCAAGGTTCGTTTCTCAGATGTCGCTGGTGCAGAAGAGGAAAAACAAGAACTGGTTGAAGTGGTGGATTTCCTCAAAGATCCGAAGAAATACAAGGCACTCGGTGCACGGATTCCGTCCGGTGTCCTTCTTGAGGGCCCTCCAGGAACCGGTAAAACCCTCCTTGCTAAGGCAGTTGCTGGTGAGGCAGGTGTGCCATTCTTTAGCATTTCAGGTTCTGACTTCGTTGAGATGTTTGTCGGTGTCGGAGCTAGTCGTGTGCGTTCCCTCTTTGAAGACGCGAAAAAAGCTGGTCGTGCCATTATCTTTATCGATGAGATCGATGCCGTTGGTCGCAGACGTGGCGCTGGTATCGGCGGTGGTAATGACGAACGTGAGCAAACCCTTAACCAGCTCTTGATTGAGATGGATGGTTTTGATGGCAATGAAAGCATCATCGTCATTGCAGCTACCAACCGTAGTGATGTCTTAGACCCAGCCCTTCTTCGTCCAGGACGTTTTGATCGAAAAGTCTTGGTGGGTCGTCCAGATGTTAAGGGACGTGAAGCCATCTTGAAGGTACATGCTAAAAATAAACCACTCGCTTCTGATGTTGACTTGAAGAAAGTTGCCCAACAAACCCCAGGTTTTGTGGGAGCTGATCTCGAAAATGTTCTGAATGAAGCCGCCCTTGTTGCAGCTCGTAGAAATAAAACCGAGATTGATGCCAGTGATATTGATGAAGCAGAAGATCGTGTCATTGCTGGTCCATCTAAGAAGGACAAGACCGTTTCTGAGAAAGAACGGCAGTTGGTTGCCTACCATGAGGCAGGACATACCATTGTTGGTTTAGTCTTATCTAATGCACGTGACGTTCATAAAGTTACCATCGTTCCTCGTGGGCGTGCAGGTGGTTATATGATTTCCTTACCAAAAGAAGATCAAATGCTCTTGTCTAAAGATGACATGAAAGAGCAGTTGGCTGGACTTATGGGGGGACGTGTTGCTGAAGAGATTATCTTTAACACGCAAACCACAGGTGCTTCAAACGACTTTGAACAAGCCAGTCAAATGGCGCGTGCTATGGTCACCGAGTACGGCATGAGTGAAAAACTTGGGCCTGTTCAATACGAGGGTAGCCATGCCATGATGGCAGGGCAAGTCAGCCCAGAAAAACCTTATTCTCAAGAAACGGCTATGTTGATTGATGAAGAAGTTCGTGCTCTGCTCAATGAAGCTAGAAATAAAGCGGCTGATATTATCAATGAAAACCGTGAAACTCATAAATTGATTGCAGAAGCCTTGCTTAAATATGAAACCCTTGATGCCGCTCAAATCAAGTCTATTTATGAAACAGGCAAGATGCCAGATGAAGTGACTTCAACTGACGAAGAGGAATCTTACGCTCTTTCTTATGATGAAATCAAAGAAAAAATGGCAGAAAAAAACGATCAATCAAGTGAAGAAAAATAAAAGTCAGGAATCTTTCCTGACTTTTTCATATTTACAATTATCCGTTTCTATGATAGAATAAATTACTTTTTATTATTCAAAGGAGAGAGATTCTTGTCTATTTTTAGAAAAAAAGCCATTATGACTGAGCGTCCGCCTCTGAAAAACCGTCATCTCGGTTTGGGGAGTCTGGTGCTGTTTGGCATCGGAGCCATTGTTGGAACTGGTATTTTTACGGTGACGGGGATTGGTGCGGCTAAATATGCAGGACCTGCCTTAGTCATTTCTATCTTGATTTCAGCGGTTGCTGTTGCTTTATCTGCTATTATCTTTGCAGAATTTGCCTCCAGAGTTCCGACCAATGGAGGAGCTTATGGTTATATTTATGCCACACTAGGTGAGTTTCCAGCTTGGATGACCGGTTGGTTCATGATCATTGAATTTTTAACAGCAGCAGCCAGCGTTGCGTCTGGATGGGGTGGTTATTTTAAAGGACTACTCGCTAACTACGGTTTTGTCCTTCCCAATGCTTTGAGTGGACACTTTGACCCAAGCAAGGGACAGTTCATTGACCTATTTCCTGTTCTTGTGATTGCTTTGGTGACGGGTATTGTTTTGATGGATTCTCAAAAAGCCCTTCGTTTTAATAATATCTTGGTGGTGCTTAAATTTTCAGCCCTTGCCTTGTTTATTATTTTGGGGATTTTCCATATTCAACCGAGCAACTGGTCTGATTTTGCCCCATTTGGTTTTGGACAACTCTTTGGAGGACAAACGGGGATTATGGCGGGTGCTTCTCTGATGTTCTTTGCCTTTTTAGGTTTCGAGGCGCTTCCGATGGCTATTGACGAGATCAAAGATCCAGAAAAGACTTTGCCTAAAGGGATTGCGATTACTGTATCTGTTGTTGCTGCTCTTTATGTAGCAGTCACTCTTGTATTGACAGGTTTGGTTCACTATACTAAGTTAGATGTAAGTGATGCGGTTGCCTTTGCTTTAAGAAGTGTTGGTCTGACTTGGGCTGGGAATTATGTGTCAACGGTGGCTATCTTGACCCTAGTGACGGTCTGTATTGCCCTTATTTTCACCTTATCTCGGACAGTTTACAGCATCAGTCAAGACGGTTTATTTCCAAAATCACTTAGTCGCATCAATGAAAAAACAAAGGTTCCAACTAATGCTACCTTGCTAGCAAGCCTTGTTGCTGCTCTTTTGGCAGGATTTTACCCATTAGAAACCTTGTCTGGATTGACAAGTCTGGTAACCTTAGTTTATCTCGCTATGCTACCGATTGCTCTTTTGAAATTAAGAAAGGAAAAAGGAATGCCTAAACAAGGTGAATTTAAAGTGCCTTTAGTTCCCCTTCTTCCTCTTCTATCTTTGGCAGTGTGCTTGTTTATGATTGTGCAATCAAGCCTAGACACTTGGCTAATCTTTATCAGTGCGAGTTTGCTTGGAATTGTTATTTATGCTCTTTATGGCTATCGCCATTCGACATTGAAGTAAAAGATGAAACCCACCGATAAAAATATTGGTGGGTTCTGTTGCTTCTTAGGATGTTTAAGGCATAAAGTCTGAGAAATGCGATTTCATCTTGTTCAAGAGCTTTTTCTTTCCTTTGAAGGTTTTTCCAGCTAAGATGAGTTCGAGTTGGGTTTGTTCTTCTTTGGTAAGAAATTGCTGCAATTGCTCACAGATGTCTTGAAAGGCGACCGTATCTAGGGTGTCTAATTTTCCCTTTTCTTTAATAGCGTGCGCCATGTCTGAGACTTCTTCGTAGGGCATTTGATTAAACTTTCTTTTTAGGGATTGTTGTTTTCGGATGACATCGTTGATATGGTTGGTGAATTTTGTCTTAAAGAAGCGAAAGAGCTTGTCTTCTTGCTCGGCTAGTTCTGGCAGTTTGTCTAAGAGCAGGTGCAGGATTAAGCGCCCCTCTTGTTCCCAGTCTCCCTTGTCCCACAGTGAGATGTAGTACTGTCTAGCCGTTTTTAGTACAATGGGCTTGACTTTGAGGTAGAGGGTTTCAAAGTTATCTTCATTGTCAAAGTGAAAGGTTAAGATTTGATAGTGTTGTGTCATGGGAACTCCTCAATAAAAGATATTTTCGTGATAAGATAGCTCTATTATAGAGAAATAAAGCGTATCTGCCCATGACACAAATGTCCAAATGAGACAAGAGCTACTTTTCAAGCAGTAAAAAACGAAAAAGAAGTCCCAAGAAACATTTGTTTCGTGGGACTTTGCCATAATTTTAAGGCTTGATGGCAACTATTTGGTTGAACATTTTGCATTATAAGTCTCACATGTTTCTTTGTACTAAAAATAGATCGATAACATCCGAGGTAGATTTTCCCTACTGCAGATATTATCGAGCTATTTTTTCTTATCCCATACAAATGATGTTTTGCTTATTTGTTTGATGCCTTCTTTTCTCGATGAATAGCCCTTGAGGGCTATAAGGCTTGGTCCATTTCCACTGATTGCGATTTCTCTTTTTCTTAATTAACATCGGAAAAGGATAGGGGACATCCTCCTTATGAACGTAGATGATCTCCCACTCTGTATAGTTGACTTTCATGATAGCCTCCAATATATTTGTTTGATGCTTTTATTTTATCTAAAAAGTCTTTGAGAAGCCATGACAGAAATGTCCGAAAGGGGCTATTCTAGATTTTAAGAAAAAAAGCTAAAAAAATTTTAAAAAAGGTATTGACAGTCAGGAATAAGTTTGCTAGAATATAATAGTTGTCGCTTGAGAGAGCGATAGAAAGACCTTTGAGAACTAAATAAGAAACAACCAAGTAAGGGTTACACAAGTAACCCGTCAATAAAGAAAAAGCTAGCAATAGCATGAGTAAGATTTAAACGAGAGTTTGATCCTGGCTCAGGATGAACGCTGGCGGCGTGCCTAATACATGCAAGTAGAACGCAGAGGAGAGGAGCTTGCTTCTCTCTAATGAGTTGCGAACGGGTGAGTAACGCGTAGGTAACCTACCTCTTAGCGGGGGATAACTATTGGAAACGATAGCTAATACCGCATAACAGCTTATGCTGCATGGCATAGGTTTGAAAGGCGCAAGAGCGTCACTAAGAGATGGACCTGCGTTGTATTAGCTAGTTGGTAGGGTAAAGGCCTACCAAGGCGACGATACATAGCCGACCTGAGAGGGCGATCGGCCACACTGGGACTGAGACACGGCCCAGACTCCTACGGGAGGCAGCAGTAGGGAATCTTCGGCAATGGGGGCAACCCTGACCGAGCAACGCCGCGTGAGTGAAGAAGGACTTCGGTTCGTAAAGCTCTGTTGTAAGCGAAGAACGGGTGTGAGAGTGGAAAGCTCACACTATGACGGTAACTTACCAGAAAGGGACGGCTAACTACGTGCCAGCAGCCGCGGTAATACGTAGGTCCCGAGCGTTATCCGGATTTATTGGGCGTAAAGCGAGCGCAGGCGGTTTCGTAAGTCTGAAGTAAAAGGCTGTGGCTTAACCATAGTACGCTTTGGAAACTGCGGGACTTGAGTGCAGAAGGGGAGAGTGGAATTCCATGTGTAGCGGTGAAATGCGTAGATATATGGAGGAACACCGGTGGCGAAAGCGGCTCTCTGGTCTGTAACTGACGCTGAGGCTCGAAAGCGTGGGTAGCGAACAGGATTAGATACCCTGGTAGTCCACGCCGTAAACGATGAGTGCTAGGTGTTAGGCCCTATCCGGGGCTTAGTGCCGTAGCTAACGCAATAAGCACTCCGCCTGGGGAGTACGACCGCAAGGTTGAAACTCAAAGGAATTGACGGGGGCCCGCACAAGCGGTGGAGCATGTGGTTTAATTCGAAGCAACGCGAAGAACCTTACCAGGTCTTGACATCCCTCTGACCGGCCTAGAGATAGGCTTTCTCTTCGGAGCAGAGGTGACAGGTGGTGCATGGTTGTCGTCAGCTCGTGTCGTGAGATGTTGGGTTAAGTCCCGCAACGAGCGCAACCCCTATTGTTAGTTGCCATCATTAAGTTGGGCACTCTAGCGAGACTGCCGGTAATAAACCGGAGGAAGGTGGGGATGACGTCAAATCATCATGCCCCTTATGACCTGGGCTACACACGTGCTACAATGGCTGGTACAACGAGTTGCGAGTCGGTGACGGCAAGCTAATCTCTTAAAGCCAGTCTCAGTTCGGATTGTAGGCTGCAACTCGCCTACATGAAGTCGGAATCGCTAGTAATCGCGGATCAGCACGCCGCGGTGAATACGTTCCCGGGCCTTGTACACACCGCCCGTCACACCACGAGAGTTTGTAACACCCGAAGTCGGTGAGGTAACCGTAAGGAGCCAGCCGCCTAAGGTGGGATAGATGATTGGGGTGAAGTCGTAACAAGGTAGCCGTATCGGAAGGTGCGGCTGGATCACCTCCTTTCTAAGGAACAGTAGAAATACTGCACGGATTTACTTGGTTCTTATTTAGTTTTGAGAGGTCTTGTGGGGCCTTAGCTCAGCTGGGAGAGCGCCTGCTTTGCACGCAGGAGGTCAGCGGTTCGATCCCGCTAGGCTCCATAGGGTACGTTTGTTATCCTAAGTTTAGTCCATTGAAAATTGAATATCTATATCAAATAGTAACAAGAAAATAAACCGAAACGCTGTAATACGAGACTTAAGAGTAGAGTCAAAAAAATAAGGTTAAGTTAGTAAGGGCGCACGGTGGATGCCTTGGCACTAGGAGCCGATGAAGGACGTGACGAACAACGAAATGCTTTGGGGAGCTGTAAGTAAGCGTAGATCCAGAGATGTCCGAATGGGGGAACCCAACAGGTTATGCCTGTTATCCCTACCTGTTAAGGGTAGAGGAGGGAAGACGCAGTGAACTGAAACATCTAAGTAGCTGCAGGAAGAGAAAGCAAAAGCGATTGCCTGAGTAGCGGCGAGCGAAACGGCAGGAGGGCAAACCGAAGTGTTTACACTTCGGGGTTGTAGGACTGCGATGTGGACTTAAAGATTATAGAAGAATCATCTGGGAAGATGAGCCAAAGAGAGTAAAAGCCTCGTATTCGAAATAGTCTTTATACCTAGCAGTATCCTGAGTACGGCGGGACACGAGGAATCCCGTCGGAATCTGGGAGGACCATCTCCCAACCCTAAATACTCCCTAGTGACCGATAGTGAACCAGTACCGTGAGGGAAAGGTGAAAAGCACCCCGGGAGGGGAGTGAAATAGAACCTGAAACCGTGTGCCTACAAGAAGTTCGAGCCCGTTAATGGGTGAGAGCGTGCCTTTTGTAGAATGAACCGGCGAGTTATGATATGATGCGAGGTTAAGTGGAAGAAGCGGAGCCGTAGGGAAACCGAGTCTGAATAGGGCGAATTAGTATCATGTTATAGACCCGAAACCATGTGACCTACCCATGAGCAGGTTGAAGGTGCGGTAAGACGCACTGGAGGACCGAACCAGGGCACGTTGAAAAGTGCTTGGATGACTTGTGGGTAGCGGAGAAATTCCAAACGAACTTGGAGATAGCTGGTTCTCTCCGAAATAGCTTTAGGGCTAGCGTCGACATTAAGATTCTTGGAGGTAGAGCACTGTTTGGGTGAGGGGTCCATCTCGGATTACCAATCTCAGATAAACTCCGAATGCCAAAGAATTATGGTCGGCAGTCAGACTGCGAGTGCTAAGATCCGTAGTCGAAAGGGAAACAGCCCAGACCACCAGCTAAGGTCCCAAAATAATTGTTAAGTGGAAAAGGATGTGGGGTTGCACAGACAACTAGGATGTTAGCTTAGAAGCAGCTATTCATTCAAAGAGTGCGTAATAGCTCACTAGTCGAGTGACCCTGCGCCGAAAATGTACCGGGGCTAAAACAATTTACCGAAGCTGTGGATACCTTTATGGTATGGTAGGAGAGCGTTCTATGTGTGGAGAAGGTGTACCGTGAGGAGCGCTGGAACGCATAGAAGTGAGAATGCCGGTATGAGTAGCGAAAGATGGGTGAGAATCCCATCCACCGTAAGACTAAGGTTTCCAGGGGAAGGCTCGTCCGCCCTGGGTTAGTCGGGACCTAAGGAGAGACCGAAAGGTGTATCCGATGGCCAACAGGTTGATATTCCTGTACTAGAGTATGAAGTGATGGAGTGACGCAGAAGGCTAACTCAAGCGTGCGATTGGAAGAGCACGTCTAAATAGTGAGGGGTGGTATGAGTTAAATGCTTGTACCTATAACCTTGAGCTATGATGGGGAGCGAAGTTTAGTAGCGAAGTGAGTGATGTCACGCTGCCAAGAAAAGCTTCTAGCGTTGTATCATACTCTACCCGTACCGCAAACCGACACAGGTAGTCGAGGCGAGTAGCCTCAGGTGAGCGAGAGAACTCTCGTTAAGGAACTCGGCAAAATGGCCCCGTAACTTCGGGAGAAGGGGCGCTGATTTAGGTCAGCCGCAGTGAATAGGCCCAAGCAACTGTTTATCAAAAACACAGCTCTCTGCGAAATCGTAAGATGAAGTATAGGGGGTGACGCCTGCCCGGTGCTGGAAGGTTAAGAGGAGTGCTTAGCGTAAGCGAAGGTATGAATTGAAGCCCCAGTAAACGGCGGCCGTAACTATAACGGTCCTAAGGTAGCGAAATTCCTTGTCGGGTAAGTTCCGACCCGCACGAAAGGCGTAATGATTTGGGCACTGTCTCAACGAGAGACTCGGTGAAATTTTAGTACCTGTGAAGATGCAGGTTACCCGCGACAGGACGGAAAGACCCCATGGAGCTTTACTGCAGTTTGATATTGAGTATCTGTACCACATGTACAGGATAGGTAGGAGCCGATGAGAGCGGGACGCCAGTTTCGCTGGAGGCGCTGTTGGGATACTACCCTTGTGTTATGGCTACTCTAACCCAGATAGGTGATCCCTATCGGAGACAGTGTCTGACGGGCAGTTTGACTGGGGCGGTCGCCTCCTAAAAGGTAACGGAGGCGCCCAAAGGTTCCCTCAGATTGGTTGGAAATCAATCGTAGAGTGTAAAGGTATAAGGGAGCTTGACTGCGAGAGCTACAACTCGAGCAGGGACGAAAGTCGGGCTTAGTGATCCGGTGGTTCCGTATGGAAGGGCCATCGCTCAACGGATAAAAGCTACCCTGGGGATAACAGGCTTATCTCCCCCAAGAGTTCACATCGACGGGGAGGTTTGGCACCTCGATGTCGGCTCGTCGCATCCTGGGGCTGTAGTCGGTCCCAAGGGTTGGGCTGTTCGCCCATTAAAGCGGCACGCGAGCTGGGTTCAGAACGTCGTGAGACAGTTCGGTCCCTATCCGTCGCGGGCGTAGGAAATTTGAGAGGATCTGCTCCTAGTACGAGAGGACCAGAGTGGACTTACCGCTGGTGTACCAGTTGTCTCGCCAGAGGCACAGCTGGGTAGCTATGTAGGGAAGGGATAAGCGCTGAAAGCATCTAAGTGCGAAGCCCCCCTCAAGATGAGATTTCCCATAACGTTAAGTTAGTAAGAGCCCTGAGAGAAGATCAGGTCGATAGGTTAGGAGTGGAAGTTGTGTGAGCAATGGAGCGGACTAATACTAATAGCTCGAGGACTTATCCAAATGAAGTAATGAGAACGTTAAGAAGAGCGTATGATTTTAGGAAAACGGCAAGAAATCCTGATTTCTTAGACGGTTTATCTAAATCACTAGCTTTTTAGTTCGAATACAATTTAAGAAGTATTGACAGTTGGTTTAGAAGTTGTTATAATGATAAGGTATTCAATTTTGAGTCGATTAAGCGACTTAGAGAGTTAAGTGATGATAGCCTAGGGGATACACCTGTACCCATGCCGAACACAGCAGTTAAGCCCTAGAGCGCCGGAAGTAGTTGGGGGTTGCCCCCTGTGAGATATGGTCGTTGCTTAGCGAAGGGAGTTTAGCTCAGCTGGGAGAGCATCTGCCTTACAAGCAGAGGGTCAGCGGTTCGATCCCGTTAACTCCCATAAGTAGAAATACTGAAGGTCCCGTAGTGTAGCGGTTATCACGTCGCCCTGTCACGGCGAAGATCGCGGGTTCGATTCCCGTCGGGACCGTATTAGATGAGAATCTAGTAGAAGTCAGACTCGTTAGCTCAGTTGGTAGAGCAATTGACTTTTAATCAATGGGTCACTGGTTCGAGCCCAGTACGGGTCATATAGGCGGGTTTGGCGGAATTGGCAGACGCACCAGATTTAGGATCTGGCGCCTTAGGGCGTGGGGGTTCAAGTCCCTTAACCCGCATAAAGAGATAGGCCGGCTTAGCTCAGTTGGTAGAGCATCTGATTTGTAATCAGAGGGTCGCGTGTTCAAGTCATGTAGCCGGCATTAAAGCGAACGTAGTTCAGTGGTAGAACACCACCTTGCCAAGGTGGGGGTCGCGGGTTCGAATCCCGTCGTTCGCTTGAGGGGCCGGGGTGGCGGAACTGGCAGACGCACAGGACTTAAAATCCTGCGAAAGGTAACTTTCGTACCGGTTCGATTCCGGTCCTCGGCATAGAAATGAGCACCCTTAGCTCAACTGGATAGAGTACCTGACTACGAATCAGGCGGTTAGAGGTTCGAATCCTCTAGGGTGCATAGCATAACGGGAAGTAGCTCAGCTTGGTAGAGTACTTGGTTTGGGACCAAGGTGTCGCAGGTTCGAATCCTGTCTTCCCGATATGAAGAAAAAGGAAGCTATTATAGCTTCCTTTTTTTGACTACAAAAAGTTCCATGTGATTTATAATGAAAAATGGTTAAACTTACATTAGAAAGTGTCACGTGGAACATATTAAGAATACTACAAAATTGATTGGAATAAAATCCCCAAATATCACTGTCTTGTCTGTCTGGAAATCACGGCTCAGCTAGATTTCTCCGCGCAAAACTGACTGTCCGTTCTGCGAGGAAGTGTAAAAACTGTTGCAAAGAGACGCTCGCTGAAGCCCTTTCTCGTCAAGAAAAATCATCAAATCGTTTCACCAATACCGCTGTCGCTAAGTGTTTTCATAGCTCAGTTTATTCAGCTCATAGACAACTTTAATCAGTTCACTTTCAAAAACAATTTTTAACATTTGCCTAAGTTATTGTTTTGTGATGAGTTTTATAGAAACAAGGGCAATCTCTTTTATCATTATTCTAGAGAGATTAGAGGGCAGAGACAAAACAAAGGCATAAAAGCTCAAGCCTTTGATTTTCGCAACTTTAAAAAGACAAGATCAAGCTCCTCATCGCTTTTGATATGCCAAAAGGATTTAGTCTATCTGGTACAAGACTAAATCCTTGAGTGAAATGAATTGTCTAATTTTTTATACTAAGCGAACAATAAGAGTATTTTATCCGATGGTGCCGTAGGCGGTAATCAATTTTTGATTTTGTTCTGGGCCATAGGCAACATAGCGACGTTGACCAGAGGCACCGATATAGGATAGCCAAATGTAACCATCTCCGATATAAACGCTGTCGTAGTAGAAGCTGCCTCCCTTTGTATAGTAAGCAACAGGCTCTCCAGCTGTGCTTGGTGCGCTTCGGATGTTTAGTCGTTCAAGTGCTACGGTGAATCGCCCTTTTTCATCTCGTAGTTTTCGATAATTTCCAGTTGAGGCTGGAGTAGTCGTGCCTGTTACTGGTGAAACAGAAGCTGTGATACTTTGGTTACCGTCTTGATATGGTGGGCGGATCCAACCGATAATGACACCATCTGAACTTGACAGACCACGATTGCGGTAGCGAGCAGGGCCACCAAGTGTCAGAGCAGTTGGGCCACCATCAACGTTTTGCTCGATGGTTTGCATGATACCGCCGTTACTATCTGAAATCACAAGGCCTGTATGACCGTAAACGTGCGCATAGGTGCGCATGACAAAGATATCACCAGCACGCGGGCTATCACCATTTCCTGAACGGATAACGGTGTAGCCAGCTTGTTGGGCACTATCTAATAGGTTGATGGCATTTCCCCAAATGGAGCGTCCAAAGTATTTCCCTAGAATCCAGTTGCTCAGATCGACACATTGTCTGCCGTAAACCCCATCATAATCCACTCCTTGACCTTGATTGGCAAGGGATTTTGCCCAGTTGATGACTTCAACCTTGGTAACGTTGTTTGCCTTGACCTCCTGAAGAGGGAAGAAAAGAGCCCCTAAGGCTAGACTAGAAAAAAGGTATTTTGACCACTTCATAATAAATCTCCTTTATTTTAGAATCACCTAGTCTATTCGTAAGTTATGGTCAAAGATTAGAAAAAATGATCGGGAACAAAAAGAAAATCTTAGTCTGATTCAGACTAAGATGGGCTGGTTTATTAGGCTTCGATAGCGTTTAAAAGAGCGTCAGCTTGTGTTTTAAGTTCTGCTGCGACTTCGTCTGTTAGGACAAGTTTGCCGTCTGCCCAAGCGCTGTCATTCACACGGCTAGCTGTAAAAGGTTCAACAACAGTTGTGCGAATGAAAGGAAGGAGGTCTTCATAGATGGCAAAGAGTTTGTCGTGTCCACCATTGGCAACAGAAGAAACGGTTACGAGTTTTTCGTTGATGGCAGAAGGACCACGTGTTTCAGAGAGATCCATGGCACGGCTTAACCAGTCAAGGAGGTTTTTCACAGGTCCTGGGATAGAGAAGTTATAGACAGGTGAGAAAATCCAGATGGCATCGGCATCCAAGACAGCTTGTCTAACTTGAGCAATCTCAGGAAGAACAGGTGTTTCAAGGTCTTGGTTGAAAACAGGGACTTTTGAGAAGTCAAGGTAGTTGACATTTACCTTGCCTTCAAGGTAAGATTCGGCGATTTTAGCCATTTGTCCGTTAAAAGATCCTTGTCTTTGAGATCCAACGATAAATAAAATATTTTTAGTCATAAGATGTGTCTCCTTTTATTACTATGTAGTAATAATAACTAATTTTTTTAGTTTTGTAAAGTGATTAGCTCACAATTGTTTAAATTTCTTGAGGAGGGTGATGAGGGTTTCTTGTTCATCTGAAGTGAGGACGGACATGGCTCGGTGGACGGCTTCAAGGTGTTCTGGAAGGGTCTGTTTGATGCGTTCTTTCCCTTTTTCTGTGAGTCCGATGAGTGAAGCGCGTTTGTCATCGCTGGCTTGTTTGCGGTAAATCAAACCATGTTTTTCCATATTGCGAAGCACCACGGTCATGTTGCCAGATGTGGCCATGAGTTTTTCGATGAGTTGACAGATTTTCATCTCTCCTCGGCTGTAAAGAACATCAAGAACTCCAAATTGTGTGGGAGTGAGGTCGTGGTTTTTAAAGCTGTCCGAAACTTGATTGTCAATGCTCCATTGAGCTTTTCGAAAGACAATCATGGCTTTGACAGGTAGATCAAGCTCTTTTTTATCCATGGTTTTCCTTTCTTATATTACTAATTAGTGATAGTTTATCATGTTTTTGCCCGAAAGTCAATCAAAGAAGCACCATCTGTTACAGACGGTGCTTGATTTTATTCGATAATGAGTAGTCCATCTTTCATGGCAAATGGTTGGGTAGGGTTGATTCGGTCATAGAACATGATGCCATTGATATGATCAATCTCATGCTGGACGACGATGGCGTTGTAGCCTTTTAATTTGAGACGTTTTTTCTGACCGTCTTTGTCAAAGTATTCGACCGTAATACGAGCGTGTCGGATGACATATCCCTCAACAGGGCGGTCAACTGAAAGGCAGCCTTCGCCTTCAGATAGGGCGGCTTCTTGGACAGAGTGAGAGACGATTTTGGGATTATACATGATCTCTTGTAGGCTGTAAGCCTCCTCTGGAACCTCTCCCTCCTCTTCTGGCATATTGGGAACCAAGAGGGCGATGACCCTAAGCGAGAGGTCTAGCTGGGGAGCAGCCAGTCCCACTCCAGCTCTTAGTCCTAGTTTTTCTCCCATGATGGGATCTTGGGAGTTTTTGAGAAATTGCATCATTTTCTCCCCTAAAATGATGTGTTCATCTGATAAGGGAAGGGGGACTTCTTGGGCTACCTCACGTAGTGTCGGATTCCCTTCTCTAATGATATCGTCCATGGTAATCAGATGGCTGGGTTTGGTTAAGCGTTGAATAACTGACATAAATTCCTCCTCTTTGCGCTAACTATTTAAGTCTAACATAAAAGCAGGGATAAATAAAGCAGGGTCGTTGACAGAAGTTAAAAAATCTGATAGACTGATAAGGTCGAATCAGACAAAATACCAACTTTTTCTTGGTTCTAGGGTAGCCAAAGCCTAGCACTCGGATTAAGCAAATAAAGGAGAACAAACTTATGGCAATCTCAAAAGAGAAAAAAAATGAAATCATCGCTCAATACGCTCGTCACGAAGGTGACACAGGTAGTGTAGAAGTGCAAGTGGCTGTTTTGACTTGGGAAATTAACCACCTTAACGAACACATCAAACAACATAAAAAAGACCATGCAACTTACCGTGGTTTGATGAAAAAAATCGGTCACCGTCGTAACTTGCTTGCTTACCTTCGTCGTACCGACGTTAACCGTTACCGCGAATTGATTAGCTCACTTGGTCTTCGTCGTTAATCGAAAACCAAACCCAAAGCTCCTGCTATCAGGGGCTTTTTTCTATGTGGAAGAATACTTACCTATCGCCTGAAAATATGGTAAAATAAAAACAAGCGCTCTTGAGACAAAAATGAGGATAGCAGTTTGCTGTTTTGATTTTTGTGGCAAGAACGTGAGAAATAATCAAAAGGAGTATCAGATGAGTAAACAGGTTTTTGAACGGTCGTTTTATGGCAAACCCTTAGTGGTTGAGATTGGTCAGGTAGCCAAACAAGCCAACGGCAGTTGTGTGGTGCGCTACGGGGATTCTACGGTTCTCACGGCTGCAACCATGTCTAAAAAGATGAGTACAGGGGACTTCTTCCCTTTACAGGTCAATTATGAAGAAAAGATGTATGCGGCAGGCAAATTTCCAGGAGGCTTCAACAAACGTGAGGGACGTCCTTCTACCCATGCGACCTTGACGGCTCGTTTGATTGACCGCCCTATTCGTCCGATGTTTGCGGAAGGCTTTAGAAACGAGGTTCAGGTCATCAACACGGTCTTGTCCTATGACGAAGATAGTAGCCCAGAGATGGCGGCTATGTTTGGCTCTTCTCTTGCTTTGGCGATTTCAGATATTCCTTTTAATGGACCGATTGCAGGCGTGCAAGTGGGTTATATTGATGGGCAATTGATTATCAATCCAAGTGCTGAGGAGATGGCGCAGTCTCTCTTGGAGTTGACTGTAGCTGGGACCAAAGATGCTATCAATATGGTGGAATCTGGGGCCAAGGAATTGCCAGAAGCAGTGATGTTAGAGGCGCTTTTAAAGGGGCATGAAGCCATTCAGGAATTGATTGCCTTTCAAGAGGAGATCGTTGCTCAAGTAGGGAAAGAAAAAGCAGATGTAGAACTCTTGCAAGTGGACCAAGACTTGCAGGCTGAAATCATTGCAGCTTATAACAGTGACTTACAGGCAGCTGTTCAAGTTGAAGAAAAATTAGCGCGTGAAGAAGCAACAGAAACGGTCAAAGAACAAGTCATGGCTGTTTATCAAGAGCGCTATGAGGACCACGAAGAATTTGAGCGTATCATGCGTGATGTGGCTGAGATCTTGGAGCAGATGGAACATGCTGAAGTGCGTCGCTTGATTACGGAGGATAAAATCAGACCTGACGGCCGTCGGGTGGATGAGATCCGTCCGCTGGAGGCAGGCATTGATTTTCTTCCTAAGGTGCATGGTTCAGGTTTGTTTACGCGGGGGCAAACGCAGGCCTTGTCTGTCTTGACCTTGGCCCCGATGGGAGAGACGCAGATTGTCGATGGACTTGATCCAGAGTACAAAAAACGCTTTTTGCATCACTACAATTTCCCGCAATATTCTGTCGGGTCAACAGGGCGTTACGGGGCTCCTGGTCGGCGTGAGATTGGTCACGGTGCTTTGGGAGAGCGAGCTTTGGAGCAGGTCTTGCCGAGCTTAGAGGACTTCCCTTATGCTATTCGTCTTGTGGCAGAGGTTCTAGAGTCCAATGGTTCTTCGTCTCAAGCTTCTATTTGTGCGGGAACTCTAGCCTTGATGGCGGGTGGTGTTCCGATTAAAGCCCCAGTGGCTGGTATTGCTATGGGCTTGATTTCAGATGGGGAGCATTATACCATTTTAACGGATATTCAAGGTTTGGAAGATCATTTTGGAGACATGGACTTTAAGGTAGCTGGAACGCGCGATGGGATTACTGCCCTTCAGATGGATATCAAGATTGAAGGGATTACACCACAAATCTTAGAAGAAGCATTAGCTCAAGCGCAAAAAGCGCGTTTTGAAATTTTAGATGTCATTGAAGCAACGATTCAAGAGCCAAGAGCAGAGTTGGCACCGACTGCACCTAAGATTGACACCATCAAGATTGATGTGGACAAGATTCGCATTGTTATTGGTAAGGGTGGTGAAACCATTGACAAGATTATCGAAGAAACAGGGGTCAAGATTGATATTGACGAAGAAGGCAATGTTGCTATCTTTTCGAGTGATCAAGCGGCCATCAATCGTGCCAAGGAGATTATCGCAAGTCTTGTGCGTGAAGCCAAGGTCGGTGAAGTCTATGAGGCCAAGGTGGTCAGAATTGAGAAATTTGGTGCCTTTGTCAATCTTTTTGACAAGACCGATGCCTTGGTACGCATCTCTGAAATGGCTTGGTCGCGTGTCAATCGTGTGGAAGACTTGGTTGAAGTCGGAGATGTGGTGAGTGTTAAGATCACCAAAATTGATGAAAAAGGACGGGTAGATGCTTCCATGAAGGCGCTTTTGCCACGTCCACCAAAAGCGGTGAAAAAAGAGGAGGAAAATAGAGAATGACAGAGCTTAATCAAGAACTTGACCAACGGCTAAGAGCCTTTATCCACACGCCGGATAACTTTTTAGATGGCATTGCTTTGGTGCATGCTCTGAACAACTACCCTGTTTTGGCTAGCAGCAAGCCCTATGCCATCAAGGTCGATGGGCAAAAAGTGGCACCAGTCTTTACAGATCAAGCTGACCTTGATGCCTTTAAAAAAGAACAAGCCAGTGCCAACAAACAAGACTGGGTGCTTCGCTCTAGCCTAGAAGTGCTAGAAGAAGCGATTGTCCATGACTTATCTGGTCTGGTTTACAATCTCAAAAAAGAGGGCGATTTTGGCAATTCAACGGTTTTTAAAAATAACGATCTGGTCCAATTTATCAATAATTTTACCACTTTACTCAATGCCATCATGAGTGAAGAAAATCTAGCGGCAGATACGCTAGAAAAGATTTACTTTGTGCCAGCCTTTATTGACCTAAAAGACAATGGTGAGTTTAATCGTCTATTTCCGACCATGTCCGATCAGGCAAAGAAGAGCTATGTCCCTGTTTTTTCTAATCTCCAAAGTTTTGCCAAATGGTACAATCATCCAGATTTTGGAAAGCCTTTTAGAGAGGCTGGTGGTCTGGTTCTGGCTTGGAAGATTGACGATATCTACCATCCAAACGAGGACCAAAGCGGCATTGACGACACGGTAGGGATTGTGGTCAATCCTTTTGACGACCAACAAATCCTTATTAGTTGGTCTGATCTAGAGGAGTAGCCTATGATAAAAATCTATGATACCCTGACCAGAAGTCTAAGGGAGTTTACCCCACTTGAAGCGGGGAAAGTCAAGATGTATGTCTGTGGTCCAACGGTCTATAACTATATTCATATCGGAAATGCTAGAAGCGTGGTGGCCTTTGATACGATTCGGCGCTACTTTGAGTATCGTGGCTATGAGGTGACTTATATTTCCAATTTTACGGATGTGGATGACAAGATTATCCGTGCAGCAAAAGAGGCAGGAATAACGCCCAAGGAGTTGTCCGATCGGTTTATCGCAGCCTTTAAAGAGGATACTAAGGCCCTTGGGGTCAAGCCTGCGACCAAGCATCCGCGCGTGATTGATTATATTTCAGAGATTATTGCCTTTATTGAGGTCTTAATTGAAAAAGGCTTTGCTTATACTTCGGCAGGGGATGTTTACTTCCGTGTGGCGAAGTCTCACAACTACGCCAAATTGGCTAATAAAACGCTAGCTGAGCTAGAAAGTGGTGCTAGTGGGCGTTTGGATACCGATCAAGCCCTCAAGGAAAATCCTTTTGATTTTGCTCTATGGAAAACAGCCAAGTCAGGGGAGATTGCTTGGGCTAGCCCTTGGGGAGAAGGTCGTCCGGGCTGGCATATTGAGTGTTCGGTCATGGCGACAGAACTCTTGGGAGAGACCATTGATATTCATGGTGGGGGAGCAGACCTTGAGTTTCCCCATCATACCAATGAAATCGCTCAAAGTGAAGCCAAGACTGGAAAAATTTTTGCCAATTACTGGATGCACAATGCCATGCTCAATATTGACAATGAGAAAATGTCCAAATCGCTAGGAAACTTTGTCACAGCCCACGATTTGCTAGAACGAGTGGACGGACAGGTGTTGCGCTTCTTCTTAGCCAGTCAACATTATAGACGACCGCTCAACTATACGGATAAGGCCATGCAGGATGCTAAAACAAATGTCGCTTATCTCAAGCGCACCTTTGAACATCCCTTGACGGGCCAAGGGAGCAAAGAAGAATTGACGGCTTACCTTGAACGTTTTACAGTGGCTATGGATGATGACTTCAATACAGCAAATGGCGTGACCGCTTTATTTGATTTGGCTAAGTGGATTAACTCAGGTCACTATACGCCTGAAATTAAGGATGCTTTTGGTCAGTTGTTAGCCATCTTTGGTTTGGTCTTTGAAGAAGAGATTTTAGATGAAGCGATTGAGGCTTTGATTCTAGAGCGACAAGAAGCGCGTGCGCATAAGGATTTTGCAAGAGCCGATGCCATCCGCGATCAATTGGCAGAACAAGGCATCAAACTCCTTGATACCAAAGAAGGCGTGAGGTGGACGCGTGATTGACGTGAAACTGCTCAACGGGATCGCCCTAGCTTTTGAAGGGGATGCCATTTATTCCACTTATATCAGGCGTCATCTGATTTTTCAAGGCCTAACCAAGCCCAATCGTCTCCATCAGGTCGCAACCCGCTATGTATCCGCAAAAGCACAAGCTATGCTGATTAACCAGATGTTAGAAGAAGGGATGTTGACAGAGGAAGAAGAGCTCATCTACAAGCGAGGACGCAATGCCAATAGCCACACCAAGGCTAAAAATACCGATGTGATTACTTACCGCATGTCCACCGGATTTGAGGCGGTGCTTGGCTATCTTCATATGAGTAACCAAATCGAGAGATTAGAAACCCTGATTGTTTGGTGTATTCAAAAAATTGAACAATAATTTTACCCCCAAGTTCACAAGAACTGGGGGTAAAATTTTGGACTTTGTCAATGAGATAAGAAAATTCTATTTTTCGTGAGGAGTAGCAGATATGGAATTCCTCTTTTTTCATCGATTAAGTGCTGTATCTTTTCTGATGTTTGTAATATCCTTGTATATACCAAAAATGATGAAAGAACATTATCTTTAAAAGCAGAAAACAAGGCTAAATAACATATGATTTTAAAGGAGGAGGAAAAAGATGACTAAAAATTTGTCAAGGGACTTTACTTTACACCATTTCTATGGTATTCTATTAAAGTTGATAAAATGATTATCAAAATTTAATTCATGAAAGGATCAGATTACTATGGCAGTTCCTGCACGTCGCACCTCAAAAGCGAAGAAAAATAAACGTCGTACCCATTACAAATTAGCAGCTCCAACGATTCAATTCGATGCAACAACAGGAGAATACAAACGTTCTCACCGTGTATCTCTTAAAGAGTACAAAGCACGCAAAGCTGCAGCCGCTAAATAATAGAAGGGAGACATCATGCGCGTAAATATTACACTTGAACACAAAGAATCTGGTGAACGCTTGTACCTCACTTCTAAAAACAAACGTAATACTCCAGACCGTCTTCAATTGAAGAAATATTCACCAAAATTACGTAAACACGTGATTTTCACTGAGGTGAAATAATTGAATACATTAAAAGCCTACGAAATCAACGTTTCTAGGCTTTTTCTGTTATTCTAAATACAGTTTTGTCTGATTTTTATCTGATTAATTTTAGATGGCAGTATATCTAAAGTAAATATTATTTAAAATAATCTATAATGAGGTTGGCAATTTCTTTAGCATGAGTTTCAAGAGCAAAATGTCCTCCATCTAACAATTCAATTCGACTATTAGGGTTATCTTTGGCAAAAGCAAGTGCCCCTTGATAAACAAAACTTGGGTCATTCTTTCCCCAAGCCGCTAATAGCTTAGGTTGATATTTTTTGAGATAAGCTTGAAATTTTGGATAGAGTGCAACGTTTGATTGATAATCAAAAATCAGGTCAGATTGTCTTTCAGCATAACCTTCAGATTGTGAATAATAGATATCCAACAAATACCCATCGGGAGATAACTTACTGATGTCTTCACCACCAGAGTATTGACCAATAATGGTTTGTGGAGCAAATGCACTTTGATATTCCTTTCTTAGTTTAGGTGTCGGATTTTTCCAATACTCTGCTCGAGCTTCCCACTTTTTCCCTAAGCCTTCTTCATAAATATTCCCATTTTGACTAACAATACCCAGAATGCGTTCAGGGTACTTACTTGCAATCCTAAAGCCAATAGGAGCTCCATAATCAAATACATAAAGATAAAATTTCTCAATGTCTAAAGCAGATAATAAACCTTCAACATAAACTGTTAAATTATCAAAAGTATAATCAAAATTAGCATGATTTGGAGCCTCGGACTGTCCAAATCCGATTAAATCAGGAGCAATGAGATGGAAATCCTTCTCCAATAGTGGCATTAATTCGCGGAATTGGTGACTAGCTGATGGGAAACCATGTAACAATAAGAAAGCAGGTTTATCAGCTTGTCCAGCTTCACGATAAAAGACTTCCAAACCATTTACCATTATTTTATTATATTTCATTTTTTCTTACCTCACTTCTAATTTGTATTTATTATAACACTCAAAAAATTTCTTTACTAGTATCAATATATGATATACTTATCATAAATAATGATACCCTATGAAGGTCCTAAGTCTTGGTAAGTCGGATTGAATTGAGCTTGAAACTTATTTCTATCAATGTAATGCCGTAATATTTTCTCCACCTCAGGGCTCATTGGAATCGTGCAAACACTTTCCTTGGTCTTAAGGTCAGCGCGATAACGTTCCTTTAACCTTCTGCCTTACCTGTTTGATAAATAAAAATCAAAGATTGAGCCGTTGGTCAGATTGAAGAAAAAGTCCATTTGGGGATATTTTCTTCAATTTTTTTGGTTTTATTTATAAACAAAGCCTTTCTCTCTACTTCTATGTGCGTCCTCCGCTTAAATAGTTTGAGGAGAATTAAAAAGACAAACTTTTAAAATCAAGTTTGTCATTATCTTTTTTTAAAATTTTAATTGTTTATTATTCCACATTCATTTTTAGTTTCTGTTAGTTGTTTTCTTTTTTCGGTCAATAGATTTTTCGGGTTATAAGGTGACGCCCATTTTAGGTAGTCATGATTTTTCTTTTTTAGTTTCTCAATGCTAGTTTTAATAAGAATAGGAAAGAGATAGAGTTCATCCTCCTTTTCGATATAGATAAATTCCCAAAGAGCATATTTTGCTTTAATCATTAGTTCCTCCTCAATTTTTGTGATGCATTCATTTTATCTGAAGTCGTCCTTTTTAACCATGACAGAAATGTCCAGAAAGTCAGCTTTAGGAGTAAAGGTTAGAAAAAAGTAAAAAAAGTTTAAAAAAGGTGTTGACAGTGAGGAATAAGTTTGCTAGAATATAATAGTTGTCGCTTGAGAGAGCGATAGAAAGACCTTTGAGAACTAAATAAGAAACAACCAAGTAAGGGTTACACAAGTAACCCGTCAATAAAAAAGAAGCTAGTGATAGCTTGAGTAAGCATTAAACGAGAGTTTGATCCTGGCTCAGGATGAACGCTGGCGGCGTGCCTAATACATGCAAGTAGAACGCAGAGGAGAGGAGCTTGCTTCTCTCTAATGAGTTGCGAACGGGTGAGTAACGCGTAGGTAACCTACCTCTTAGCGGGGGATAACTATTGGAAACGATAGCTAATACCGCATAACAGCTTATGCTGCATGGCATAGGTTTGAAAGGCGCAAGAGCGTCACTAAGAGATGGACCTGCGTTGTATTAGCTAGTTGGTAGGGTAAAGGCCTACCAAGGCGACGATACATAGCCGACCTGAGAGGGCGATCGGCCACACTGGGACTGAGACACGGCCCAGACTCCTACGGGAGGCAGCAGTAGGGAATCTTCGGCAATGGGGGCAACCCTGACCGAGCAACGCCGCGTGAGTGAAGAAGGACTTCGGTTCGTAAAGCTCTGTTGTAAGCGAAGAACGGGTGTGAGAGTGGAAAGCTCACACTATGACGGTAACTTACCAGAAAGGGACGGCTAACTACGTGCCAGCAGCCGCGGTAATACGTAGGTCCCGAGCGTTATCCGGATTTATTGGGCGTAAAGCGAGCGCAGGCGGTTTCGTAAGTCTGAAGTAAAAGGCTGTGGCTTAACCATAGTACGCTTTGGAAACTGCGGGACTTGAGTGCAGAAGGGGAGAGTGGAATTCCATGTGTAGCGGTGAAATGCGTAGATATATGGAGGAACACCGGTGGCGAAAGCGGCTCTCTGGTCTGTAACTGACGCTGAGGCTCGAAAGCGTGGGTAGCGAACAGGATTAGATACCCTGGTAGTCCACGCCGTAAACGATGAGTGCTAGGTGTTAGGCCCTATCCGGGGCTTAGTGCCGTAGCTAACGCAATAAGCACTCCGCCTGGGGAGTACGACCGCAAGGTTGAAACTCAAAGGAATTGACGGGGGCCCGCACAAGCGGTGGAGCATGTGGTTTAATTCGAAGCAACGCGAAGAACCTTACCAGGTCTTGACATCCCTCTGACCGGCCTAGAGATAGGCTTTCTCTTCGGAGCAGAGGTGACAGGTGGTGCATGGTTGTCGTCAGCTCGTGTCGTGAGATGTTGGGTTAAGTCCCGCAACGAGCGCAACCCCTATTGTTAGTTGCCATCATTAAGTTGGGCACTCTAGCGAGACTGCCGGTAATAAACCGGAGGAAGGTGGGGATGACGTCAAATCATCATGCCCCTTATGACCTGGGCTACACACGTGCTACAATGGCTGGTACAACGAGTTGCGAGTCGGTGACGGCAAGCTAATCTCTTAAAGCCAGTCTCAGTTCGGATTGTAGGCTGCAACTCGCCTACATGAAGTCGGAATCGCTAGTAATCGCGGATCAGCACGCCGCGGTGAATACGTTCCCGGGCCTTGTACACACCGCCCGTCACACCACGAGAGTTTGTAACACCCGAAGTCGGTGAGGTAACCGTAAGGAGCCAGCCGCCTAAGGTGGGATAGATGATTGGGGTGAAGTCGTAACAAGGTAGCCGTATCGGAAGGTGCGGCTGGATCACCTCCTTTCTAAGGAACAGTAGAAATACTGCACGGATTTACTTGGTTCTTATTTAGTTTTGAGAGGTCTTGTGGGGCCTTAGCTCAGCTGGGAGAGCGCCTGCTTTGCACGCAGGAGGTCAGCGGTTCGATCCCGCTAGGCTCCATAGGGTACGTTTGTTATCCTAAGTTTAGTCCATTGAAAATTGAATATCTATATCAAATAGTAACAAGAAAATAAACCGAAACGCTGTAATACGAGACTTAAGAGTAGAGTCAAAAAAATAAGGTTAAGTTAGTAAGGGCGCACGGTGGATGCCTTGGCACTAGGAGCCGATGAAGGACGTGACGAACAACGAAATGCTTTGGGGAGCTGTAAGTAAGCGTAGATCCAGAGATGTCCGAATGGGGGAACCCAACAGGTTATGCCTGTTATCCCTACCTGTTAAGGGTAGAGGAGGGAAGACGCAGTGAACTGAAACATCTAAGTAGCTGCAGGAAGAGAAAGCA
>NZ_AP045018.1:42500-1680000 GCF_055386095.1 Streptococcus sp. STR1/CE/0325
AAAATCATATTTTCATCATTTGTGATGGTTCCATTTTCAATAAACACATCTTGTTCTTGTTTTAGTTTTTTAAGGATTTTCAGTGTATCTGCATCAACAGGGATTGTCCGTTTTGAATCTTCTGTTTTTGCTTTGCTCCAACGTTGTCTCACTGTACCGTATCGGCAGTACGTTTCCATAGTAAACGTCCCATGTAAGTCCTGCACTTTACCTGCACGTCATCCAGTTTTTAGTTGGATTAGGAGGAAGTGAGGAGAGATAGAACTAGTTATGTCTGATAATCCTTAAAACTATGAATATATTTCTTTTCGTTTTTTAGGAGGACGACCTGATAAAATAACCCTTTCTGTAAAATCTTCAATATTGAGCTTATCATGTTTAGCAAAGACAATGAGATTTCGGATTTCCGCATTTATCCTGCTTACGGTATTACGACAATTTGTTTCAGTGCTTGGTATTCCCTAGCTGTTATCTGAATCGCTAGTTTATCTTCAAATTGTGCTTTGGTGAATTTTCCACGTCACATAGGCTTGTGTAGTGTTGTATCAGCTTTGCCAAGTGGTTTTACAGTCAGTTCTAGCTATTTTTCCCATAGATCATAACATATAATATTTTTATCGATGATTGCTCCTTTCATTAATTTTATGTCGATGCCATGACTTTTTTATTCTTATCAAAGATATGGTAGTCCCAAGTTTTATGTTTACCTCTTTCTAAGAGCCATGGTCGGGAGACTGAAAGCATTTCTAAAACGTCATTTAGGGTCATGTAGCGCCTTTAAGTGGTTTCCTTTGTTAGATGGCTCTCATCATCTTTAGAGATGATAATATGGCTCTTTGGGAGTTGTATCGTAATAGTTTAGGTTTCATTGAAATAAAAGAAAACCGCTAGGATTTTGCATCTTAGCGGTTTGCTTGTTTGATCATGATGGTTAGAAAAGCTCTTTGCCAGTTTTATTTAATTTATGACAATAATACGTAAATGCATTGATAAGGTTTGAATAATAGTTGAAGTCAATAAATTTTGCACTTTCAAGATAGTTGAGCAGATTTTTTGCTAGAGGGATTGCCTCAGGCTTGTTCCAACGAAATTGATTATAGACATGCACCATTTCAAGAAACATAAGTGGTGTGGATAAATAACCTCTCTCATATGTTTGCAGGGATTTGACTTTTTTAATAATCTCATCCGCCTTAGCGTAGTAACCAAGCTCTGAAAAATGTTTGGCTGTATAGGTAATAGCGTTCAAAATACGGATATAAGTATCTGTATTTGTACTTTGCTTATACATGAAGAGAAGTTGTTTAGACATGTGCTCAACAAGTTCAAGTGGGCAATGATTGATGATACGACAGTAAATCTCAAGTTCAGCACTATTAAATGTTTCAATTTCCATTAAATGATTGATAATATGCTGAATTTTTGCTACCGTTTCGTCTGTTTTGGATATAGTAGGGTAATGTCCTAGTTTGATTGAGTTTAATAGCATATCAGCTTGGAGAGGATTATCTGTTAAATACGTATCAAATAATTTTTCGTAAGTAGCGGCATAGGTTAAAATATCTTCTGCATTCTTAACATGCTTGTCTAATTCTATAGTAGGAAATTCCATACAGTCGCCACCTTGATTGGCATAGGCGGTTGTAAAATCGTTCCACTCTAAACCTAAGACAATTAGCAATCGACTAAAATTTTCAAGTGAAATCCCTTTTTCGCCTTTCTCAAAACGACTTAGAAATTGAGGGGATACAATATTGGCAGCAGCTTCCTTCAAGTTAAGTCCTCTACTCTCTCGTAAAGACTTAAATGTTGGTCCAAATGGGTGTAAATCTGTCATACTCATCTCCTGTTGTTTTTCAGTATTATATCATAAAATAGGTCAAATATGACACCAAACTTACCTATAGGTTCAAAAAAGAAAAAAATGCACCTTTATTCGGTGGATTTTGGCAAAAATGAAACTATAGATTAACATCGACCAATTTGTTTCATCTTTTTTGGTAAAATATTTTTTAGATTTGGTTTGTAAACACTTGACAAATCGCTTGTTATACTACATATAACAAGGTTTGACTTTACAGCCAAACCTATCTTAATAGCAATAAAGGAGAATTTTATGGCAAAAAGAAAACTCAAATCCCTTGCAGCAACGACTGCACTCACTCTTGCAGCCGTTGGCACACCAGCTTTAGCTGATGAGATGACACCAACTGTTGATGGAGCAAATGACGCTGTAGTTTCTACAACTGAAGCACCAAAAGCAGAAACAAAAAAGACCTCCGCAGATGTCAAACCCGCTATTGCTGCACAAACGCAAGTGGTTGCTGAAGCACAAGCTCAAGTAGAAGACGCTGATCATCAAGCACAATTTGCAGATGCAGACTTAAAGAACGCTCAAGCTCATGTTGATGATGCCAAACAAGATCTTAAAGAGGCTGAAACAACTGCTAGCAAAGCAACACCAGAAAACATTGCGGCAAATCAAGCTGACCAAGCAGCAAACCTTGCTGACCAACAAGCTAACGCTAAAGAAACAGATGAGGTCAATGCTGAAATCGCATCACAAACCGCTAAAGTAACAGACGCACAAACGGCTGTGCATACAGCACAAGCCGAAAAAGACGCCGCAGATAAAACTGTAGCGTCCAAAGAAGCTGATGTTAAAGCTGCTCAAAGCGCTCTATCTGGTACAGGTCAAGCTGAAGCCCAAGCTAACCTTGATAAAGCGACTGCTGATGTTAAAACAGCACAAGATGCTGTTGCAACTGCAACTACCGCTTTTGAAACGGCTAAGAAGTCAGATACAGATCGTGATGCTAAAGTGAAAGCTGCTGAAACAGATGTCAAAACCAAAACTGATGCTGTTGATACAGCTAAAGCGAAATTGACTACTGCACAAGACGCTGTAACGAAGGCAAGACAAACTTTAGATATAACAACTCAATCTTTATCAAAAGCAGAGCAAGCACTAGCAGAGTATCTTGATAATAATCAAAATTCATTTGCTCTAGCGGTTCAAAAAGAAATTCTTGATAAAACTGGTGAAACTTACTTTGGCGATGATGTTAAATCGTTAAGAGATTTAATAGCTCAATTTAAAAAATTGTTGGCACAAAGTCAATACAGACAAGCCCAAGATTATGCGATGAGACATCAACTTGAAGCTAAGATAACAGCATGGCTAACCAATAATTCTGCTGAGAAGCATCTATCTAATTTAATTGGAAGTGATGTTTTAAACTCGACAATAACAGTTGTTGATGCAGTACCGCAAATGACTTTTGAAACCTATAAATCATTAAACATTGTGATTAACTCTCAAGTCAATGCCATTCGTAAATTATTTGAAACAGGAACAAGCGGTTTTTTGACTGAGCAGAGCCTTGTAGATGGATGGAATGCTCAGAAACTCTATCAAAATTCAGCAATTACAAGGTCGAATGTTTCCCTGTTGGACAAAGGGCATTACGAAAATGTAACCAATGCGACAAAGGAAAGTCTTTTCTTTACTACAACTACCTATAAAAATCTTTCAACGGTAACCTTCAAAGAGTTATCACATAGGGTACTAGAAGGAGTGATGTATTGGCTGTTTGAAGATGCTCCTTCAGACTTTGGGCATTACAGACATACACTAGAGGGTGGCAGGCATACTTATGGTATTTTTGCTAACAATGTTTCTGCAGCTGTTTTAGATAATACCTTTAGAGCTTCGAAATCAGACTCTATCGTTTACAAATTGTATGATGTTAAAGCACGAGAAGCGGAACTTACTTATTGGGAAAATGTGAGAGATACGTTCAATCGTAAATTCCAAAATTTAAAACAACTCCAAGCTGATAATGCTGAGGCAATGAATGCAATTCAAAATTATGTTTCTCTAAAAAACACAAGCTATACGACTTACACCAAACAAGGTCAGAGTGTGCCAGCTACAATCGAAGCAGAAATTACGAAGGCCTACACAAAAGCTTGGGAGTATTTAGTTATAAATGATGCGGATATAACTGTTGATACCATTTTTCCTGGGATTGATTTTAATAATTTGAGTATAGAATATTATTTTAGTGTAGGATATTGGTTAATTCGAATGGTGCCAAATGTTTTATTCGCCATGACTAAGGAATATGCTTCAAGTGATCGTAATAATATTGCTGGTTTTGATGACTATGGTTATATTCCGTATGGAGCATATGCTACATTGACTGGAAATTTTAAAAATTCGATACCTGATTTGAAAGATGCAATCGAGATTGAAAAACAAAATTTGGCAAAATTACAGGCTCAATTACCAACTGATGCTAAAATCGCTACACTCCAAGCAACTCTCACTCAAGCTCAAACCAAACTAGCTGAAGCAAAAACTGCATCCAACGAAGCAAAAGCTGAGTTGACCCAAGCAAGTGCTGACTACGCTACTGCTCTTGAGCTTAAAACCAAAGCTGAGAAAACTCTAGCTGATGTAACGGCTACCCCACTTCAAACTCAAGTGGCAGAAAACAATTTGCGCCTAGCAAAAATTGCGCTTCAAAATGCTGAAACTAGAAAGGCTGACGCACAAAAAGCAGTTGATAACTTCTCAGCAAATCTTGTTGAAAAGAAAGCAGCGCTTGATACCGCTAAAGCGGAATTAGCAACGGCTCAAGCTACTGCTGCTACAAAAGCGACCGCACTTGACGCTGCAAAAACTGAACTTGCAAAACAAGAAGCTGTTCTTGAGGGTCTTAATAAAGATAAAGCAGCGCTCCTTGCTGAAAAAGACCGTTTGGTTGAAGAAGCTAAAGCTCTTGCTGAAGAACTAAATGGTTACACCAATGCGCCAGCTCTTCTTGAAAGCGCAAAAGCAGCACTTGCTGAAAAACAAACGGTACTTGCTGACGCACAAACAAAAGCTGAAACGGCAAAAGCGGCTCTTGAAACCTTTAAAGCAAAACTAGCTAAAGAATACAGTAAACTCGCTGAACTTCAAGCAGAGTATGATAAGCTCAAAGCTCTTGAAGACACAGCTAAAGATAACAAGGTCATTGTCTTACCAGATGGTAACATCATTGCTGTACCAAAAGATGCGCCAACCGTTGAAGAAAAGCCTAAGTTTGACTTAGCAGATTTGACGAAAGGTGACGCAGCTATCACCTTGCCAGATGGTACAACTATTACAGTACCAAAAGATGCTCCAGCGACTAAAGACAAGCCAGTAGTTGAGCAATCAGGTGCGATTGGTCCAGTAGCTGAAGAAACAGGTGCAACAGTCACACCACAAGAGGTTACCTATTCACGTGTTGCACGTGCTAAAGCATTGCCACAAACAGGAGAACAAACAAGTCTATTGGCACTCTTTGGTGTAGCGGTATTGTCTAGCCTTGGTCTGACTGGTGCAAGAAGAAGACGGAGGGGGTAAAGCATGAACATAATAAAGACTTTCTTCAAAATAAATATAAAACTTGCTTTGCTAACATTTTCATTGCTTAAGCCACTATTAAATTATCTTGAAAAAGAGACTGCTAGGACTTGGAGAGAAACTGCAAGTCTTAGTGGATCCGTTCCAATTGATCAAGATATACTTAATGCAGCTGCTGCGAATAATGAAGAAGCACGTAGAAGAATGCTTGAGACGGAGCGACAAGCTCAGATAGCAGCGGAACGTGCAAGACAGACTCGACACCATCAAGACCAAATGCGAGCAGCACAAGCAAGAGCTGATGCTGACAGAGCAAGGCGAAATTACTAATCGATAGAAGGGGGAGAAACTGACTATATTCGACTATCAAATATGGTCAGTTTCCTTGTTTCTTACCTAATTTCTAAAAAGTATCATGACCGAAAAAAGAGAATGTGGTAATGTGGAGAGGTATTGATGGAAAATAAAGAGGAATTATTGAGTAACCTTTATACCGTTCGTCAAGGCTTGATTTTTATTTATGAAAAGCAAATATCTTTGACCGAACTTGAAAACGCTAAAAGAAAAACTATTTTAATTCAAGAAGAGCTGGTGAACTCGTTTGGAGATGGAACAAAGCCTGTATCAGAAAATCTTTTAAAATGGTCATTTTATGCGGTGCTGATGGGTGCTTTAGGGAATATTGCTAAATTTCTATTTTTAGGACTTTGGGGAGAAGGTAATGTTAGAGAACTATTTTGGTACTTAGTCGCAAGTGCTGTTCTCGTTTTTCTGATTCAAAAAAAGATGCGTCAGCATCAAGGATCTTGGATAGGTCTAGGTATCTTTATCTCTCTTTTCATTGTTTTAACGACACCGCTGAATACTATATATATAGCAATTAAATCATTTATGAGTATTGATATTCTTGCAGCAATTGTATTTAGTATCATATCAGTAGTTGTAGTAGCTGTTTCTTTGATTTTAGGCAATCTCTTTTATCCAAGATGGGTTAGTTTTATCAATCAGCTAATTGATGAAGAAAATCGTAAGCGTATTGAAGATAATGAAATGAGAGTGGAAGAATACAACCGCCAAATTAAACGAAATGAAGAGATAGCACGGGAGAAAGAACAATGTGAGCTAGAACTTAACCAAGCTACACAGGTTTTATCTGTATTTGGGCAGGGGTGGTATCCTAAAGATTATTATTTTATGGATGCTGTAGATTTCTTCATTGCATCACTTGAAAATTTCAAGGCTGATAATATCAAAGAATTGGTTAATCTTTATGATGACACACAGTATAAAGCGACCCAATTAGCTTATCAAGAAGAAATGCTACGTTTGCAACAAGATCAGTTTATTAACAGTCAGAAGATGGTTGAACTTCTTCGCTACAATAACTATATGCAAGCTATGCAGATTGGGCAATTGGAAGCTATTCGCATCAATACCGCTGAAGCAGCTTCTTACCTCAAAAATTTAAGAGTTCAAGAGGTTCACAATCATTATTATAATTGAAAAATCTTCTCACTATAAAGAGTAGGGAGGTTTTTGAAAATGACAATTTGTGATATATTAATGATTTTATAAAAATATGCTGAAAGGAATTATAATGAAAAATAAACGTAATGGCTTCGTGTTAGTCTGCGTAGCATTTTTGTTAGTCGCTTGTTCGCAAAAAACAAGTAAAGTCGAAAAAGCCGCAGAGACCACAAAACAGACAACTACTATTGAGAAGAAAGTCAATCCGGAAGAACAGTATGCTTCAGTCATTGAAAAGTTCATAAAATTATCAACCTCTGGCTATGATGTACTTGAGTCGGTATCGGAAGATGCAGGGCGTGAGGAAGCCGTGGTCATGAACGACATAGCAGAAATGAAAAATAATGGTTTTGTAAAACAATATGCTTTTTATGACATTAATCATGATAAGAGTGACGAACTTATTATTGGAGATGCAGACTCCATCTCGGCTATTTACACTTTAAAAGGAGATAAACCAGTTTTCGTTAAAGGAGCAGGGGTTGCATCAGCAGGAGGTCTGAGAAGTAGCTTAGCAATCTTTCAAGATGGCACATTGATGTATCTTGCTGGTTTAGGGACTGATCCAAATTGGGAGGCTGACTCTTATCAGCTTAAAAATGGCGAAGTTGTAGAAGTAAAAAAATCAACTTTCACACAGTTCCAAGGTACAGACCCAGAAGAAGTACTGGGCATTTCATCGGAAAAAGTTGATCTTGCAAAATTGACTTGGAAGGCTTTTGTGCCATCTAACTAAGTAAAGAAACGACAAACTTATTAAAAAGACTACTTTATTCCAACAATTTTTAGGAATGAAATATGATACAATAGATGAGTAGAAAAGTGAAGACGGTGGCTCTTGATTTTCTGAAAGTGAGGTGATGCCTATGGGCAGCTCATCAAAATCTGATGGAAAGGAGGAGCAATCTTTTGACAGCTTTTGAAGTTGTACAGACAATTTTAGGCTTCTGTGGTTTCACAGTTGCTTTGGGTGGCTTGTGCTATAAAATCTTCAAAGATGATGACAAAAAATAATCCGTCCCCACTTTTGCGCGAGTAGGACGGATTAAATCTGTTATACGAGCCACCGTCTTTTTAACGGTTCTACATTGGGGTTGAGTTAGCGCTCAACTCCTTTTTCTATGTTTATTATAACAGATTATGTTGAAAAAACAACTGATGTGTTGATTTTGGTGATGGGCTTGTGCTATAAAATCTTCAAAGATGATGACAAAAAGAAATAACCGTCAAACTTTGGACAGTCACGGTTATTTCTAAATAATCTAAATTGAGCCACCGTCTTTTTAACGGTTCTACATTGGGGTTGAGTTAGCGCTCAACTCCTTTTCTATTTTCATTATAACAGATTATGTTGAAAAAACAACTAATGTGTTGATTTTGGTGAATGGCTTGTGCTATGAAATTTTAATCTAGATTGTGTTTGAAATGTAGCATCATTAAAACGTATTGAAAAGACTACTCTATTTCAACAACTTTTGGGAATGGAATATGATACAATAGATGAGTAGAAAAGTGAAGACGGTAGCTCTTGATTTTCTGAAAGTGAGGTGATGCCTATGGGCAGCTCATCAAAATCTGACGGAAAGGAGGAGCAATCTTTTGACAGCTTTTGAAGTTGTACAAACTATTCTAGGCTTCGGTGGTTTCACAGTTGCTTTGATTGGTTTGTGCTATAAAATCTTCAAAGATGATGACAAAAAGAAATAACCGTCAAACTTTGGACAGTCACGGTTATTTCTAAATAATCTAGATTGAGCCACCGTCTTTTTAACGGTTCTACATTTGGAGCTGGATTGCCGTCCAGCTCCTTTTCTATTTTCATTATAACAGATTATGTTGAAAAAACAACTGATGTGTTGATTTTGGTGATGGGCTTGTGCTATGAAATTTTAACATGTTCCAAGTAATACTTTCTAATGAGTATTTTGCTTGCTTTTCATTATCAGTCATATGGGACTTTTTTGCCATTAAGGCATGAAATCAGAGAAATGAGATTTCATTTTGTTGAGAAGTTTTTTCTTTCCCTTGAAGGTTTTACCAGCGAAAATGAGTTCTAGTTGGGTCAATTCTTCTTGGGAGAGGATTTGCTTTAACTGGTCATAGATATGCTGAAAAGCGACCTTATCTGGGGTGTCTAGTTTATCCTTGTCTTTGATGGCGTGAGCCGTATCGGACACTTCTTCGTAGGGCATTTGATTAAATTTTCGCTTGAGAGACTGCTGCTTTCTGAGAACATCATTGATATGATTCGTGAATTTGGTCTTAAAGAAACGAAAGAGCTTGTTTTCCTCTAAGGCGAGTTCGGGGAGTTTATCTAAGAGAAGGTGAAGGATAAGTCTGCCTTCTTGTTCCCAGTCATTCATGTCCCAAAGTGAGATGTAGTATTGCCTTGCTGTTTTTAGGACAATGGGTTTGACTTTGAGATAGAGCGTTTCAAAGATGTCTTCTTGGTTAAAGTGAAAGGTTAGGATTTGATAGGTTTGTGTCATGATGGGTATGCTCCTGTAAAAGATGATTTTGTCATAATGATAGGTCTATTATAGGAGAAGGAGCCCTTTTTTTCCATGACAGAAATGTCCAAATAAGAGGATAGAGGTTTTGGTTGCTTTGCCATTTTTTGATATAGGTAAGTTTATTTTGTTAAAAAAATCACTTGATAAGTTTCGGGAATGTGATATAATGAACAAGTAATAAAAAGGGTTACAAAAGGAATGTTAAACTTTTGGACCAGAATCATATAAGAAATGAGGAGTTTGTTCAGTTATGAATATCGCACAAATTGCGCAGACGGTATTTGCAAATACGTCACTTAGGGGAGCTGTATTTTCAACGATTTTTATTATTTTAATTGGTTATTACTTGAGAAAAAAAGAGCTTGTACCAGAAAATAGTGCTAAGGTGCTATCTAGCATTTTGTTGTCTGTTGCTTTGCCAGCTTTAGCGTTTAAGGCATTTTTGTCTGACATCAATGCTCAGACTTTTACTTCTGGACGTAATATCTTTTTGTTTGGCTTTGTTGCTTATCTTTTGTTGATTGTGATTGGAAAACTCATTTTTGGTCGTCTGCCTAAGGCTAAGGCGGATACCTTGGGTGTGTTGACGGCATTTGGGTCAACGACCTTCTACGGAATTCCCATCATCACAGCTTTTTTTGCGGCAAGTCATCCGGAGGCGGTCATCTATGCCAATCTCTTTAATATCGCTTATCGGGTCTTTCTTTATTCTTATGCCTTGATGACGATGAGTGATCAGACCTTTGATCCCAAACATTTAAAGACGATTTTCTTGAACCCTATTATTCTTGCGACCTTTTTAGGGATGATTCTGTGGTTTTTCCAAAAATCATTCCCTCAAGTAACGGTTCACAATCAGCTTTTTGTACCAGGAGGAAAATTGCCTAAGGAAGTGACGGTATCGATTTTCCGCTTTGACCAAACCTTGCCTTGGTTTAATAAGGGGCTAGAATACCTTGCTAATTTGTCTTCACCGCTTGCTTGGTTGGCGATTGGGATGACCTTGGCTTCGATTTCTTTCAAGGAGGCTTTTGAGGATAAGTTTGTTTGGGTTTATTCTGCGGTCAAGCTGTTGGTTGTTCCTGCCATTTTCCTTGTCATTATGCTTCTTGTGAACGCTGTTTTCCCTCTTGGCTACTATGCGATGGTGGGTGTCATGATTATGCTAGCAACACCGCCTGCAACGGTTGCAGTTTCTTATGCCATCAAGTTTGATAAGGAAGCGGTTTTGGCGTCTAATGCGTCCTTGTTGACCTCTGTACTTTCTGTTTTAGCGATTATCTTTTGGGTGGTTGTCATGACAGCCCTCAATGCGGGAGGAGTGATTCAGTAATGAAAATTGCATGCTACGGGGTGAGACCCAATGAGGTGCCTTACTTTAAATATTTGAATCGGTATCACTATCAGTTGACCTTGATTCGGGAGAATTTGTCTCATGACAATGTGGAGACCGCAAAAGGACACGATGCTGTCTTGATTCGTGCCAATAATGTAGCAGATAAGCAAAATCTGGATACGCTGAAGTCCTACGGAATTGACTATGTTTTTACACGCACGGTCGGCTATGCTCATATTGATTTAGAGACAGCTCGTGCGAATGGTCAGCATGTGGCCTATGTTCCTGGGTATTCGCCTTATGCTGTGGCGGAGTTGGCCTTTACACTTGCTTTGCAGTTACAACGCAATACAGCTCTAGCGGTGGAGCAGTCTCGTCAAGGGAATTTTATGGTGGTTGAGGACTTGTTTGCCAATCAGCTATCCAATCTGACAGTTGGTATCATCGGAACAGGGCGTATCGGTCAGGCAGAGGCCAAACTTTGGAAAGGAGTTGGCGCTAAGGTGCTTGGTTTTGATGTTTATCAAAATGAAGCAGCTAAGGAGGTGCTGACTTATGTGAGTGAAGACGAGCTATTGGAACACTCTGATATTGTATCGCTACATGTGCCGCATATCCCAGGCACCAATGATGGCTATTTTGATGATGGCTATCTAGCTAAGATGAAAAAGGGAGCGATTTTGGTCAATACGGCTCGTGCTGAAATTACGGATGAAGGAGCCGTTTTGGACGCGGTCGCTTCAGGTCATCTAAAAGGATTTGCAACAGATGTCATCACCAATGAAAAAGCCTTCTTTAACCATGATTTTGAAGGTCGGACAGGAGATGAGCTGGTTGACCGTATGCTGGATTTGTATCCTCGTGTGCTTTTGACACCGCATATTGGTTCTTATACCAGTGATGCGCTCAAGGATATGATTACCATTTCATTTGAGAATTTCCACGAGATGGAAACAACAGGGGCTTGTTCCAATCTTTTGGTCTAAAAAAAGTGAGACTAGGGAGGCTTCCCTAGTCTTTTTGCTGTTTTAAAGTGATTGATTTCTCATCAAAATAAAATGAAATCGGTTATAATGTTATTGTATGCTTGATTTGAGTGTGATTTTATTACTTTTAAAAGAAGGAGGACAGTTATGTCACCGAATCCGATCAAATCCATTATGGTAACCGGTCTTTTTTCTAGCCTATTATTGGGAATGCAAGCCTCCAAAGAGGGAACTGTTTTGGCAGAGGAGGTCATCCCAGATCCTCAGGTCTCTGTGCTAGCTACACATAAGCAAGATTTAGGGGCCTCTGAACAAACAGGTGCTTTAGACCTTGACCAAGGAGAGGCTAGGGAGATGAGAGGGGAGTTTTCTAACCAAACGAATAACCATCAAAGTGAAACAGACCCTCTTCAGACCTCTACTCCAGTCCCAGTGAGTCAAGAAAATCAGTTGATTGATTTGCAGCCTTTGTGGGACAAGGGAATCAAAGGGCAGGGGCAAGTGATTGCTATCATTGACAGTGGTATTGACCCTGAACATCCTGCCTATCGTTTATCAGATCGCTCCAAAGCCAAGTACCTTTCTGCTGAGGATATAGAAAATAAGAAACAAGAAGTCGGCATTGATTATGGGAAATGGGTCAGCGATAAGATTGTCTATGCATATAATTATAGCGATCAAAATGATGAGATAAAAGAACTTGACCCGATTACACATGGGGGGCATGTTGCAGGGAGTGCAGTAGCTAATAGTGATGTGATTTCTCCTGTAGGTGAGCTGCTACGTGGAGTCGCACCAGAGGCACAACTGATGTTTATGCGGGTCTTTTCAGATACCAAAGGCGCTCAAGTGCAGCCCTTTGTTTACACCAAAGCTATCGAAGATGCCATTAGGCTAGGTGCTGATGTGATCAACATTAGTATTGGGACAGCTGCGGGAGGTCTTGATGATATTAGCGATGCCACCAAAGAGGCTTTTGAGCTGGCTAGGAAGGCTGGTGTCATGGTGATCATCGCTGGGACTAATAGTGGGCATTTTGGGATGGAGACGTATCTGCCGCTAGCCAGCAATCCAGACTACGGCATGGTGGGAACACCATCGGTCTATCCTAGTGTTTTGTCTGTGGCATCCTTAAATAGTCTTAGTCGCTTACAGGCAACCACTGCTTGGATAGATGTTCCTGACTGGAAGGGCAATCCGCTCTTGGATGATGGGCATATTCCGATGAAATCATTTGTGGAAAGAGAGTCTTTTAGAACCACGATTCCACAATCCTATCTCTATGTCTCCAATGATCAAGCGAGCAACTATGAGAAAGCAGAAATTGCTAATCAATTGGTTTTGACGCAAAGAGGAGGCAGTCTTTCTGATATAGAAAAAATTGAAAAGGTCAAAAAAGCAGGCGCTATTGGATTGATTTTTTATCAAACCAATCAAGAAGGAGATGAGCTGACTGATTTGGATTTACAAGGTCTGGGAGAGCGGTTTCCTGTTGGTTTGATTGGCCACAGATTTGGTGAGGCCTTGGCGAGTGGTGCTTATCAGGTGAGGATTGGCAATCAGTTTAAGCGGGTTCCTTATGACAAGGGCAAGGAAATCTCGGACTTTTCTTCTTGGGGATTGTCGGTTGACGGAGATTTAAAGCCAGACATTACTTTACCTGGAGGGATGATTTATTCTTCTGTCAACAATGGTGAATATTATATGGACCAAGGCACCAGTATGGCTGCTCCTCACGCGGCTGGTGTGGCAGCTTTGATGAAACAGGTCTTGATTAAGCGTTTTCCCCATCTTTCAGGTCCCTTGTTATACGACACCATCAAGCGTTTGATGATGAGTACGGCGAGTTTGCATGTTGATGAGGAGACACAGACCTATACCTCACCAAGGCAGCAAGGGGCAGGTGTCATGGATGCAAAAGCTGCTGCTTATGGCGAAGTGTATGTGACAGCTGTCGATGGGACTTCTAGTTTGACCTTGGGCAATGTCAGTGATCAATTTGGATTTGATGTGGTGGTGCACAATCTAAGCCATCAAGAAAAGCAACTGGATTACCACACAACACTAGAAACAGATGAGGTCAAGGAGGGGCGTTTTACCCTGCATGACCGCCTACTAGACGACCAACAAGGCACAGGAACAATCCGTATCCCAGCTAGAGGAGAAAAACGTGTGCATATCCAACTAGATGCTAGCACATGGGCAAAAGACTTGTCTCACCAGATGCCCAATGGTTATTATTTAGAAGGGTTTACCATTTTTACAGACCCTGCTACCAAGGAGAAAATAGCGAGCCTTCCTTATGTTGGATTTAGAGGTGATTTCCAAAATCTACAAGGCATTGAGTCTGCCATTTATGAGTATAAGGGGTCTAGTAAACCCTACTATTACTACCAAGACGGACGTGATCAAGGAGAAAAGGTGGCAACGCTCACCAACTCTCGTCATCCAGACAACCATTTTACGTCATTGATTTCGTATGCAACAGAAAATGGTGTTGAGGTGGAAAAAACGCTGGGTCAAGAGGGTGAAACATTTGATGGGACTCATTTGTATTTTTCGCCTAACCAAGACGGGCAGTATGATAGTGTGTCTTTAAAGGCGGTGTTGCTGCGCAATGTCGAAAACATGCACTTGGCGATTTATGCGAAGTCTGATCTTAAGCGAGAGCACCCTTTATATGAGTATGGTAATGATCAGCATCGCAAATTGGGCTTTGCTTATCGGGATGATCCAAGAAGTGTGTTGTTATCTGCTGGTGAGTGGGATGGCAAGGATTCAAATGGTCAGGTTTTGCCAGATGGCGACTATCAATATGTCTTTACCTATCGTCCTAGTGCTAGGGCGGCTAAGCCACAAGAATTGGTCTTTCAAGTGAAGATTGATACCACCGCGCCTCAAATGAAGGCGATTCACTTTGATCCTTCTACTGGCTTATTGCAGGTCGGTCCTATCTTTGAGACAGGTTCTGGTTGGTCTGGGACTTATGTGATGTATCATAAAGATCAAGAAGATGTCGAGGTTCTCCCTGATGCTGAGGGATATTATCAGTTGCCTTTTGGAATTGATCTTTCTACTGTGCGGATTGTGGTTTGGGACAAGGTCAGCAACCAACGCCAGTATGATCTAGAAGGGCGAGAAATTCCGTGGCCGATAACACCAGCAGAGGAGTCATCAGGAGAAGAAAGCAAGAAAGAAAGTGAAGATGCAAAAGATTCTTCTGCCCATTATTTGGAAGTGGTCTTTAAAGATGGTAGGGGTTCTGAAATTTCGTATTATCCAGCTATTGTCCGCTATACGGTCACAGATAGTCAAGGCAAACGTGTGCTAGGAGAATTTAATCGCTACTACAATCACAATCAGTTTCCGACCCTGCCTGATGGGACCTATACGGTAGAGCTGTGGTTGTCTGATTATCGTTATGAGTGGGGAGAACATCAAAAAGAAACAGTCGTAGTAGATGCGACTCACCCACATCCTATTGTTTCTTTTGCTTATCAGCGGGTCTTTTACAATAAATTAGACGTTGTTTTGGCTACTCCTTTACCAGAGGGAAGTCAAATCAAGGCCATCAATTCAAAAGAACAAGTATTTGACCTCATTCAAAGTCAGTACGATCCCACAACCTTTGAGCGCTCTTTGAAAAATGGAGAGTACAGCCTTCAAATCATCCTCCCGAGTGGTTATCGTGCCATTAAGGACCAAATTTCTGTTACCGTGGAGGATAAGATTAATCGGTTGTTGCTCGATTTACCTATACTTCTGAAAGAAAAAGTAAAAGAACCGAACCAAGCTGGTACGGCTGGACTGATGGATAGTGACTTTGGTCATCGGTCAGAGCAGCAGCAGCAACCAGTCTTGTTTAAGCCAGATAGACTCACGTTTGCCTCACAAAAGTATGCTTTGGTGCACACTCAAGCACTCGGTCAAAGAACCTCCTCTCAAGTAAAGACGAGTGAGCGTCTTCTCCCGCAGACAGGAGAAAAGAAGGGATGGTTTTCTCTCTTTTTGGGTTTGTCTAGTTGGCTAGGTTTGGCAAAAGTCCTAAAAAGGAACGATGAGAAAGAAAATGAGTTATAACGTTTCCTTTTTTTGACTTTGAGTTAAGATAAGAGTAAACTAAGGATTGAAAGAGAGGAATTTCCTAATGAAACAAAAAGTTATTGTGTCCCTTGCTTCAGGTTTTTTGAGTGTGATGCTCCTTGCGGCATGTTCAAATGAGAAGAGTGCATCCACCTCATCTAGCTCAAAGGAAGCTAGTGATAAGGTGACCCTCACCTATGATCAGTTGCGGGCGAGAGAAAATACTATGAGTACCCTTTGGGAACAAAATGCGGCAGAAGCCAAGGCGCTTTATCTTCAAGGCTATAATGTGGCTCGTCACCGTCTAGAACAGTTGCTCACTCAACCTTCAGATAAGCCTTATGCGATTGTCCTAGACTTGGATGAGACAGTTCTTGATAATAGTCCCTATGATGCGAAAAATGTCAAAGATGGGACGGCTTTCAATCCGAAAAACTGGGATGCTTGGGTGCAAAAAGCTGCAGCTAAGCCAGTCGCTGGTGCTAAGGATTTTCTCCAATATGCAGATGAGCATGGGGTACAAATCTACTATATCTCTGACCGTTCTAAGGATCAGGTAGAGGCAACCATGAAAAACCTTAAACAAGAGGGTCTTCCTGTTCAGGGGGAAGATCATCTCATGTTTAAGGAAAAAGATATGAAATCTAAGGAAGGTCGCAGGAAGAAAGTTCAGGAAAACAACAATCTTGTTATGCTCTTTGGGGATAATTTGGTTGATTTTGCTGATTTTTCAAAGACATCAGAGACTGACCGCAACAAGATGCTAGAAGAGTTGCAAGGTGAGTTTGGTGAGAAATTTATCATCTTCCCAAATCCTATTTATGGCTCATGGGAAACCAGTGTTTACCAAGGTAAAAAACTCGATGCCAAACAACAGGTAGAAGAAAGAGAAAAAGCGCTGAAAACTTATGACAAATAAGGTTAGCTTAGAATGAGAAAAAGACTTAGCAGTGAGTTGCTAAGTCTTTTTGATTAGCCATAAAAGGTTTCATAAAGAGCCTTGATGGCATCTTTTTCTTGCTCGGTTTTAACGATGAAGATGACAGAAACTTCGCTGGTTCCCTGAGAAATCATTTTGAGGTTGATGTCGTGTTCAGATAGAGCCTTGGTTGCTCTGGCGGTGAGTCCAATCAAGTTTCTCATGTTTTCTCCTACCATCATGATGATGGAGAGGTTGTGTTCGATTTCGAGTTCGTCCACTTGGAGTTGCTGGGTGAGATAAGAGATAATCTCTTGCTCCTTGATAGGGGTGAGTTCTTTTTCGCGTAAGACGAGGGAGAGGTCGTCAATTCCTGTTGGCATATGTTCCCAGCGGATATTGAGGTCCTCAAGGATTTGTAAAACCTTACGTCCAAAACCGACTTCACGGTTCATTAAGTATTTAGAAAGGTAAATACTGACAAACTGGTCATCTCCTGCAATCCCAACGACTGCATTTTCTGGTTTTGTGTGCTCAAGGACGATTTTTGTTCCCGGTGCATCGGGATTATTGGTGTTTTTGATAACGATGGGAACCTTGCCACGGTAAGCAGGAATCAAGGCTTCGTCGTGAAGGACAGAAAAACCTGCGTAAGCTAATTCACGCATTTCTTTGTAGGTTAATTCTTTGATGATTTGCGGTTGCTCAATGATACCAGGATGGGCAACGAAAATGCCGTCCACATCGGTAAAGTTTTCGTAGAGCTCTGCGCCTACTCCTGCTGCGATAATAGATCCTGTAATATCAGAGCCACCGCGCGAGAAGGTACAGACGTCTCCGTCTTTGGTCACTCCGAAAAATCCTGGGATGACGAGAATTTCTTTGGTGTTTCGGAGTTCTTCAATCTTGTCATAGCTAGATGGCAAAAGTCTGGCATTTTGCGGTTCACCACTAACGAAAAGACCTGCTTCCTTTGGGTGAAGGTAGTGGGCGAGTAGGCCTTCTTGTCTCAGATAAGCTGCAATGAGTTTGGCGTTATTATTTTCTCCTGCTGCTAAGAAGGTGTCATAGAGAAAAGGGTTATCTGTGGTGGGCAGGGTGGCGAGCTGTTTGATGTCCTTTTTGATGTCTGCTAGGACATGAGGGTCTAGCTCTAGGTCTTGACAGATAGACTGATAGCGATCGCAAATCCAGTCTTGTTCTTTGCTAACATCTTGACCTGCTCGGTGCTTTTGGTAGTAGCTAATCAAGGCATCGGTGACCTTGGTATCCTCACTGTCACGTTTTCCTGGGGCAGAAACCACGACAAAACGTCTATCGGAATCTTGTTTGATAATGGCTGCGACTTTTTTGATTTGCTTTGCAGAAGCTAGGGAGCTACCGCCAAATTTAGTGACTTTCATCTCTATCCTCACAAGGGTTGAATTTGCTTTATTATAGCAAAAAGTGTGGGATTTGTCAGTATCTTGTCAGAATTTTTCATAAATAAAGCCCTAGAAAATATGGTATAATGAAAGGGTTAGAACAGTATGATTTGATAGAAAAAGAGGAAAAGATATGACAGCACCGTTATTTTTAAAACCCGTCATGCAGGAAAAGATTTGGGGAGGAAACCGTCTTGAAACGGAGTATGGTTATATTATTCCTAGTAGCCACACAGGAGAATGTTGGGCGATTTCAGCTCATCCTAATGGGGTTTCTCAAATTGCAAATGGGCCTTATGAGGGGATGGGGCTAGATGCTTTGTATGCTGAGCATCCTGAGTTATTTGGCTTTCCTAAGGAGAGGGTTTTCCCTCTTTTGACCAAGATTTTAGATGCTAATGACTGGCTGAGTGTGCAGGTGCATCCCGATGATGCTTATGCCATGGAGCATGAGGGGGAGTTGGGCAAGACCGAGTGTTGGTATGTGCTGTCGGCTAAGGAGGGGGCCGAGATTATCTATGGGCACAAGGCCAAGACACGTGAGGAACTAAAGGCCATGATTGAAGCAGGACAATGGGAAGACCTCTTGGTGCGCGTGCCTGTAAAGGCAGGAGACTTTTTTGATGTGCCAAGCGGTACCCTGCATGCGATTGGAAAGGGCATCATGATCCTAGAGACCCAGCAGTCGAGTGATACGACCTATCGGGTTTATGATTTTGATCGCGTGGATGACAAGGGAGTGGCGCGTGATTTGCACTTCAAGCAGTCTATTGATGTCCTAAAGATTGGTGAGGTGCAAAATACTAGACCAGAAACCTTAGATCTAGCAGGCTTTAAGACCACACTTTTGGTCAGCAATCGCTTCTTTAGCGTGTCCAAGTGGGAAGTCGAGCGTTTGGTGGAGATGAAGCAAACCAGCCCTTATCTTTTGCTTAGTGTGATTGATGGACAAGGAGAGTTGATGGTGGATGAGCATGCCTATTCACTCAAGAAGGGCGATCATTTCATCTTGCCTTATCCGGTCACAGAGTGGCAATTTTCAGGTGAGATGACCCTGATTGCTAGCCATCCGAATGAGGAGAAAAAAGGGTAAAAATCCGCCTTGAGATGGACCTTAGCTCTTGCTAGAATGCTTGAAAGACGGGACTTTTCGTGGTATAATAAACAGATAATGTAGCAAGTGAAAGGAATAAGAATGGCAAATATTCTACGAACCCTTATCGAAAATGATAAGGGTGAAGTCAAACGATTAAGAAGAACAGCAAAGAAAGTAGAGGCTTATGCAGATGAGATGGCCGCTCTTTCTGATGAAGAGCTAAAAGCCAAAACCGAAGAATTTAAAAAACGTTACCAATACGGGGAAACCCTAGATGAGATGCTTCCAGAAGCCTTTGCCGTTGTGCGTGAGGCAGCCAAGCGTGTTTTGGGGCTCTTTCCTTATACGGTTCAGATTATGGGAGGGATTGTCCTTCACCATGGTGATGTGCCAGAGATGAGAACGGGAGAAGGAAAGACCTTGACCGCTACCATGCCGGTTTACCTCAATGCTATTTCAGGCGAAGGGGTACACGTGGTTACCGTTAACGAATACTTGGCAACACGTGACGCGATGGAGATGGGACAGGTCTATAGCTGGTTGGGTCTCTCTGTTGGGATTAACCTTGCAGCCAAGTCGCCTTATGAAAAACGTGAGGCTTATAACTGTGACATCACCTACTCAACCAACTCAGAGATTGGTTTTGACTATCTTCGTGATAACATGGTCAATCGTCGTGAGGATATGGTGCAACGTCCGCTGAACTTTGCCTTGGTCGATGAGGTGGATTCGGTCTTGATCGATGAGGCGAGAACGCCTTTGATTGTATCTGGTGCGTCTAGTACCGAGAGCAACCAGCTTTATGTGCGAGCGGATATGTTTGTCAAGTCTTTGGACCGTGAGGACTACGCGATTGATGTACCGACCAAGACCATTGGTCTTAAGGACTCTGGGATTGATAAGGCGGAGCAATACTTCCAACTTGAAAACCTTTATGATTTGGAAAATGTTGCGCTCACCCACTATATTGATAATGCCCTTCGAGCCAACTATATCATGACGCTTGATATTGACTATGTGGTCAGTCCAGAGCAAGAAATTCTGATCGTGGACCAGTTTACAGGTCGGACCATGGAAGGTCGGCGTTTCTCAGATGGTTTGCACCAAGCTATCGAGGCCAAAGAGGGTGTGCCGATTCAGGATGAGTCAAAAACTAGCGCATCTATCACTTATCAAAATATGTTCCGGATGTATAAAAAGCTAGCAGGTATGACTGGGACAGGTAAGACCGAGGAAGAGGAGTTTCGCGAGATTTACAACATGCGGATCATCCCGATTCCTACCAATCGTCCTGTAGCCCGTAAGGACCATGCGGATTTGCTTTATCCAACCCTTAATTCCAAATTTAAGGCAGTGGTCGAAGAAGTCAAGGAACGTCATGCGACGGGGCAGCCGATTTTGGTGGGGACAGCTTCTGTTGATACCAGTGATTTGTTGTCTAAGATGTTGGTCAAAGAAGGCATTCCGCATGAAGTCTTGAATGCGAAAAACCACTTTAAGGAAGCGCAAATCATCATGAATGCCGGCCAACGTGGGGCAGTCACCATTGCCACCAACATGGCGGGTCGTGGAACGGATATCAAGCTCGGTGAAGGTGTACGTGATCTGGGAGGTCTTTGCGTGATTGGAACAGAGCGTCACGAGAGCCGTCGGATTGATAACCAGTTGCGTGGGCGTGCTGGTCGTCAAGGAGATCCAGGAGAATCCCAATTTTACCTTTCTCTTGAGGATGATCTCATGAAACGTTTTGGTTCTGAGCGGATTAAGGCCTTCTTGGAGCGCATGAATCTTGATGAAGAGGACGCTGTTATCAAGTCTGGTATGTTGACCCGTCAGGTGGAGAGTGCTCAAAAACGGGTAGAGGGAAACAACTACGACACGCGTAAGCAAGTCCTTCAATACGATGATGTCATGCGTGAGCAACGTGAAATCATTTATGCCAACCGCTATGATGTCATCACAGCCATTCGTGATCTTGGTCCTGAGATTAAGGCTATGATTGGCAGAACTATTGACCGTGCCGTGGATAGCCATAGCCGTCTGGATAAAAAAGAGGCGCTAGAGGGCATTTTGACCTTTGCGCAAGCCAATCTTCTAGATGCAGATGAGATTAGCTTAGCAGACCTTGAAGGCCTCAGTTATGAGGAAATCAAGGAAGAACTTTATGATCGCGCGATGGAAGTGTACGATCGTCAGATGTCTAAACTCCAAGATGAGGATCGTATCATCGAGTTCCAAAAGGTGCTTATCCTTATGGTCGTGGATAATAAGTGGACTGATCATATTGATGCGCTTGATCAGTTGCGTAGTGCGGTTGGTTTGCGTGGTTATGCGCAAAATAACCCAATTGTCGAGTACCAGTCTGAAGGTTTCCGCATGTTCCAAGAGATGATTGGAGCAATCGAGTTTGATGTGACGAGAACCATGATGAAGGCGCAAATCCATGAGCAAGAGCGTGAACGTGCAGCTCAGCCAGCACATACCACTGCGCAAGGCAATATTGCAGCGCAAAAGATTGACTTTGACAGCTTAGAAGAATACGATTTTTCAAATGTGAGACGTAATGACCCATGTCCATGTGGATCTGGTAAGAAATTCAAAAACTGCCACGGGAAGAAGCGTTTCTAAGGACAGTAGAAAAGATAAAAGGAACTGAGATTTTGTCTTAGTTCCTTTTTAGGAGAAAGAAGATGATCAAAGGACACGGCATTGATCTGGTTGAGATTGACCGGATTGAACAGGCTTTGCGCCGTAGAGCTAGTTTTGCAGAAAAGGTCCTAACCCCCAAAGAATTAGCTGTTTTTACGAGCTATAAGGGCAAGAGGCAGCTCGAATATCTGGCTGGGCGCTGGGCGGTCAAGGAGGCTTTTGCTAAGGCTTTGGGGACTGGGATCGGCAAGCTCCGATTTTTGGATATGGAAGTGCTCGCCGATGAGAGGGGGCGGCCCTTCTTACACCAATCAGTTTTTGATGGGGAGGTGTTTATCTCCATCAGTCATAGTGGTAATCTAGTCATGGCGAGTGTGATTTTGGAGGAAAGAAATGGTAGCAAGTAAACATAGACCAACACGTGCAGTCGTTGATTTGACAGCTATTAGAGAGAATGTGAAAACAATAAAAACCCACCTCAAAGAGGGGATGAAAACTTTTGCAGTGGTTAAGGCAGATGCTTATGGACACGGTGCAGTGGCGGTTTCAAGGGCGCTTATAGAAGAGGTTGATGGTTTTTGTGTCTCCAATATAGATGAGGCTTTGGAGTTGCGTGAGGCGGGTTTAAATCAGCCTATCTTGATTTTGGGAGTTACTGCTCCAGAAGTGGTTTTTCTAGCTATTGAGGCGCAGGTGACTTTGACGGTAGCAAGTCTTGCTTGGCTGGATGAGCTCTTCAAGCAAGACTTAGACTGGTCTGGTCTTAAGGTCCATCTCAAGGTGGACTCTGGGATGGGACGTATCGGTATGCGGTCTTCTGATGAACTCAATCAAGCTATGGCGCTTTTGAGAGAAAAGGGGGTTCAGATTGAGGGGATTTTTACCCATTTTGCGACGGCAGATGAGGTGGATGAGGCTCAGTTTCATCGTCAGCTTGAGACCTTCAAGACGCTCTTATCTCAGCTAGATGAAGTGCCAGCCTTGGTGCATGCCAGCAATTCAGCCACCACTCTTTGGCATGAGGAAGGCATCTTTAAGGCGGTGCGTCTAGGTGTCGCCATGTATGGGATGAATCCGAGTGGCAGGGCTCTAGAGTTGCCTTATGATTTGAAACCTGCTCTCACTTTAGAAAGCGCTCTAGTCCATGTCAAAACCCTGTTAGAGGGGAATCGTGTCGGCTATGGTGGAACCTATCAGACCAGAGCAGAGGAAGTGATTGCTACGGTACCGATTGGCTATGCGGATGGTTGGTTGCGGCGCTTGCAAGGTTTCTCGGTTTTGGTTGAGGGAGAGTTTTGTGAGATTGTTGGACGGATTTCGATGGATCAGTTGACCATTCGTCTATCAAAGAACTATCCCCTTGGCACTCCAGTGGTTTTAATCGGAAAAAGCGGGGGTCAGATGATTTCTGCGACGGATGTTGCGGACTACTCGCACACTATCAATTATGAGATTACCTGTCTATTGGGGGAGCGGATTCCTCGAATCTATAAGGATACGCCATGCAGTTAAGCGATTCTATTCTTACCTTAAAGGGTTTGGGTCCAAAGACGGTGGCTACTTTTGCTAAGGTAGGGATTGAGACGGTTAAAGACTTGTTGCTATATTTTCCCTTTCGCTACGATGATTTCAAGAGTCAAGAGGTAGCTCAGCTCATAGACGGGGAAAAGGCGGTGGTGACTGGAACCGTGGTGACTCCTGCCGTGGTCCAATACTATGGGTTTAAGCGCAATCGTCTGTCTTTCAAACTCAGGCAAGGTGAGGCGGTGCTGGGGGTCAATTTCTTCAATCAGCCTTATCTGGCAGACAAGGTTGTCCTGGGCGAGCAGCTGACTGTTTTTGGGAAATGGGAGGCGAGAAAGGCTAGCCTTACCGGCACGAAGATTTTAGCTCAGGTTACAGACGAGATGCAACCCGTGTATCATGTGACCAAGGGGCTGTCTCAAGCCAGTCTGGTTAAGGCTATTAAAACTGCTTTGGAGAGTGGCTATCTGGAGCTTTTGGAGGAGAATTTGCCGTCCTCTCTTTTAGAGCGCTATCGCCTAGTGGGCAGGCGTGAGGCTGTTTTGGCCATGCATTTTCCCAATGACCGAGCTGCCTACCAACAGGCGCTACGGCGCTTGAAATTTGAGGAATTTTTCTATTTTCAACTGCGCCTGCAACGCTTGAAAAAAGAGCGTCAAAATCCAGAATCTGGCTTGGTTTTGGCTTACGATAAAGAGAAAATAGAAGAGGCTAAGACTGCATTGCCTTTTACCTTAACTGAGGGGCAAGAGCTTAGTCTTTCTGAGATTTTGGCTGATATGGCATCTCCTCGTCACATGAACCGTCTCCTCCAAGGAGATGTGGGGTCAGGAAAGACCGTGGTGGCAAGTCTTGCCATGTATGCTGCTCATACAGCAGGCTATCAGGCTGCTTTGATGGTACCGACAGAAATCCTCGCCGAGCAGCATGTCGAGACCCTATCGGAACTCTTTCCCAAGCAAAATACAGTCCTCTTGACCTCTGGGATGAAAACCAAGGCCAAGCGCACTGCCCTAGATGCGATTGCAGATGGGACGGTGGATTTTATCGTAGGGACACATGCCTTGATCCAAGAAGGGGTCAGCTATCATCGTCTGGGTCTGGTCATCACGGATGAACAGCACCGCTTTGGAGTCAACCAGCGAAAGACCTTTCGGGAAAAAGGGCATGAGCCCGATGTCCTCATGATGACAGCGACCCCTATTCCTAGAACTCTTGCTATCACTGCTTTTGGTGAGATGGATGTTTCCATCATCTCCCAACTGCCCAAGGGGAGAAAGCCCATCATCACTCGCTGGGTTAAGCACCAACAACTAGACACCGTCCTTTCTTGGATGAAGGAACAGGTCACCTCTGGCGCTCAAGTATATGTCATCTCTCCCTTAATCGATGAATCGGAAACCTTGGATTTGAAAAATGCGATTGCCCTCCATGAGGAGTTGAGCCAGTATTTTGGAGCAAGAGCCAAGGTCGCCCTCTTACATGGGCGCATGAAGGCAGAGGAAAAAGAAGCCATCATGACCGCTTTTAAGGAGCAAGAAGTGGATGTCTTGGTATCAACTACGGTTATCGAAGTGGGGGTCAATGTGCCCAATGCGACCATCATGATGATTATGGATGCCGACCGCTTTGGACTTAGTCAACTGCACCAGTTGCGCGGGCGCGTGGGTCGTGGTAGTAAGCAGTCCTATGCTATTTTGGTGGCCAATCCTAAGACCGATAGTGGTAAAGAGCGCATGCGCATCATGTGTGAGACCACAGACGGTTTTGTCCTTGCTGAAGCCGATCTCAAGATGAGAGGGTCTGGGGAAATTTTTGGCACTAAGCAGTCCGGTATCCCAGAATTTAAGGTCGCTAACATGGTTGAAGACTACGCTATTTTAGAAGAGGCGAGAAAAGTTGCCGCAGAATTGGTAACAACAGACGGCTGGGAAACGACCAGAGATGGCGAGCTACTCCTAGCTCAATTAGAAAAGGTGGAACGGTTTGATTAAAGAAGAAAAGAAAAAAGAAACCCTCATCCTAGGTTGTATGCGCCTAGCGGCATTGAACGATCAAGAAATCTGTGCATTGTTAGAAAAGAGCTTGGCGTTAGGAATAAATCAGTTTGACCACGCAGATATCTATGCCAAGGGAGAATCAGAAAAACGATTTGGTGATAATTGGCGCAAGGTCAATCCAAGGCGTGAAGATTGGCTCATCCAGTCCAAATGTGGCATCCAAAAAGGTTACTATGACCTGTCCAAGGAGCATATCCTCACTAGTGTGAAGGCCAGTCTCAAGCGCTTAAAGACTGATTATCTGGACACCTTGCTCCTCCATCGTCCTGATTTATTGATGGAGGTCGATGAGGTGGCAGAAGCCTTTCATCAGCTACGAGAAGCTGGCTTGGTCAGACAGTTTGGGGTCAGCAATTTCAGTCGCTATCAGATTGAGCTGTTGCAATCAGCCCTTGATGAGCCCCTCGTGACCAATCAAGTTCAGCTCTCCCCTGTTCACAGTCCGCTCCTAGATAGTGGCGTTTTGGTCAATACCTTGTCTAATTTGGCAGCGAACCGAGATGGTGGTTTGCTCTCTTATAGTCAACAGACTGGGATGCGATTACAGATCTGGTCGCCTTTTCAGATTGACTTGGCCAAAGGGACCTACTTTGACCATCCTGACTATGAGGCCTTAAATGTTTGCTTAGAAGCCTTAGCCAAGACCTATCAAGTCACTAAGGAAGCAATCGTCATCGCCTATCTTTTGCAGATTCCGACGTCTTTGCAGGTGGTTATAGGCACTACCAACACCGAGCGTTTAGCCAGCTTAGTTAAAGGCTGTGATGTCACGCTAACGAGACCAGACTGGTATGCCATTTATCGATCAGCCGGTCATGACTTGCCTTAGTGGAAAAATAAAGAAAACCAACATCACTATTTCTCGTAGATGTTGGTTTTCTTTATGGATTAGCCTTCAATATAGTCTTTGAGGTCTTTTCCTCTTAGACCTGCATTTAGGGCGATGAGAAGTTTGATGCGTGCTTTTTGGGAGTTGAGTTCTTTGACAAACATGACCCCATGTTTGGCCAAGTCAACCCCACCTCCTGAATAGGCATAGACCGGCTCTGCAATGCCGTTAAAACAACGCGAAACAAGGACGACAGGTACTCCTTGCTCCATGAGATGATTTAGCGCTTTGGCAGCTTCAGGTGGGAGATTGCCTGCTCCAAGGGCTTCAATGACTACTCCGTCAATGGTATCAGGAGACAAGAGGCTAATAATACCGTCCCCCATCCCTGCGTAAGCTTTGATAATAGGCACCGTTCCTGAGATGTCGTCCAAATCAAAATGTACCCGTGGCTCCGCGGTCTTAAAGAACAAGATGTCATGTTTCATGATAATGCCAAGAGGTCCGTGGGTCGGTGTTTGAAAGGTATCGACATTGGTGGTGTGAGTCTTGGTGACATACTTGGCGGCATGGATTTCGTCATTCATGACCACCAGTACCCCCTTGTCCCAAGCCTTGTCATGGATTGCGACACGAAGGGCGCAGAGGTAGTTGTAAACGCCGTCGCTCCCTAGTTCATTGGACGAGCGCATCGCACCAGTGAGAATGATGGGAAAGTTTGGTAGGTTCATGGTATCAAGAAAATAAGCCGTTTCCTCCAGTGTATCTGTTCCGTGAGTGATGACCACGCCATGGATAGTGTCCGCCTTTTCTTTGATGATGCGATAGAGTTCTAACATGTGGCGAAGCCGAATATGGGGGCTAGGTAGTGAAAAAGGCTCCAAAATCTCAAGGGTCACATGGTCTAGAGTCACACCAAGCTGAGTCATGGGATTTTGCTGGCTTTCTTTGACATTTCCCTCTTCATCGGCAGTCATAGAGATAGTGCCACCGGTATGTAAAACTAAGATTTTTTTCATTTTCATGTTGTTTCCTTCTAGATTATGGTATTATTGTATCATAAATGAAATGAGAAGGGGGCTTCAGATGGCAATCAAGGCGGTATTTTTTGATATTGATGGTACGCTCTTAAATGATGTCAAGTCTGTGCAAAAATCGACTCAAAAGGCGATTCGAGAACTCCATGCCCAAGGGATACTAGTTGGGCTGGCGACAGGTCGTGGGCCAGGTTTTATCCATCGTTTTATGGAAAATTTGGAGATTGACGTGGCGGTCAGCTATAATGGTCAGTATATCTTTACCAGAGATCAGATCCTCTACCAGCACCTCTTGCCTAAGTCTGTCCTTTACCGCGTCATCAAGTATGCGTCTGATAAGCGAAAAGATATCTCACTAGGGACGGCTTCTGGACTTGTTGGGTCCAATATTATCAGTATGGGAACCAGTTGGCTGGGTCAAGTGGTGAGCCAAGCCCTGCCTAAAAAAACCGTAAAGACCTTTCAGCGCACCTTTAAGCATGTCATCAGACGGATCAAACCGCAGAATCGAGCTAGTCTCTTGACCGTCATGCGTGAACCCATTTACCAAGTGGTCTTGGTAGCATCTCGTGAAGAAACCGATCAACTCAAGGACAAATTTTCCCAATTGACCATTACAAGAAGCAGCCCCTACTCGGCTGATTTAATCAGCAAGGGCAATTCAAAACTAGAGGGCATCAAGCGAGCCGGTGAGCATTTTGGTTTTGTCCTTCATGAGGTCATGGCTTTTGGAGATTCGGACAATGACCTTGAGATGCTGTCTGGTGTGGGCATTGGGGTGGCCATGGGCAATGCGACCAAGGAAGCGAAAAAAGCAGCCACTTATGTCACCACTAGCAACAACCAAGATGGCATTGCAAATGCCCTTGCCCATTATGGTTTGATTCATAAGGAGACAGAGCTGACTTTCCAAAGTCTGGATGATAATTTTAACAAGGTTAGGGATTTCCACGAGATGATGGACGGTCAGCTTAATGAGATGCCGCGCGCCTTTGATCCTGAAACAGCCAGTCATCGGGCTAACTTTAAGGTGGAGGAGCTGGTGGAGTTTTTAAAGGCGACCAATCCTAAAGCAGCAGACTTTGAAGCCAGTGTCGCTGCTCTTCATGAGGCCATCGATCAGGCGGTCAAAAAGGTCAACCAAAAAGAGCCGACCACGTCTCAACTGGTGGGTCAAGTGGATGCTCTCATGGATTTGCTCTATTTCTGTTACGGTTCTTTTGCCCTCATGGGCATTGATCCAAAACCGATCTTCGACACCGTTCATGCCGCCAATATGGGTAAAATCTTCCCCGATGGTAAGGCGCATTTTGACCCCATCACCCATAAAATTCAAAAACCAGAGGACTGGGAGGAGCGCTTCGCCCCAGAACCTGCCATCTATCACGAACTAGAACGCCAGATTAGAAAGGCGAGGGCTAGAGAGACCAAAACAAACAAAAAGGACTAGGGAAGCTAGTCTTTTTTGGTGGAAATCAGGAGATAAAGGAAAGCGAGCAGGACAAGACCGCCATAGATGAGGCTAACTGTTTCTGCCGTTAGGAGAATGACGAGGCTAGAAAAGAGCAGTTTTGAGAGCATCTCTCCTAGTTGAAAATAAGTGACCATGCCGCCAAAGACGGTGGCCAGTTGGTTTTGGTCGATTTGGTTGAAGATCAAGCTACCTAGCTTGGGGTTCAGCATGCCAATACATAAGCTAGAGAGAAAGAGGAGCATAGCGAGGATAGCAATCTGATGCCAGGAAAAACTAAGGAACAAGAGCAAGAGAACGAGCAGGTTGACCATGAGGATCTGCTTGATAGAAAGATTTTTAAACCAAGGACTAGTGAGGATGAGCATTCCCCCTAAAATCTCACCAGCGATGGTAGCCCCACCCAAGAGGGACAGGGTGGTTGCGGTATTGACGAGTTGAAAGGCGGAAGAAGATGAGAGACTAGCTCCTACCAAGGGCGTGATGATGGTAAGACTAGCATTGAGGATGGGAACGGTGACTTGGTGATTTTAATCTAAGGTTTCACCGGCAGGTCCTTCTTGGTGTCCAAGACGGACAAAGCCACCAGGCTCACTGTCTTCTTCTGTCATGATGACCCGATCGCTATCTTTGAAATCGGCATCTGGCTCATCAAAGTAATGATCAACCTCGTCTTTAGAGAGTTTTCTCATTCAAGAACGAGAAACCCGCTCTAAGGTGAGGTTATGCACTTGAGCGTTTTTAGGTTGAGAACTGGCTTGAACTTTGGTATTGTTTTGACGGGGGAGGGTCAATAAGGATAGGGCCACTAGACACAACCCAGCTAAGAACAAACCAAATAATAATCTTTTTTTCATCTTATTCATCTTTTTCAAAAAAGACTTCAAGTTTATTTTGACTTTTTTTAGTAAAAAAATCATAAATCCAGAAATATAGGTGTTTTCCATGTGTTTATACTGAATAGACAGCAAAAAGGAAGACCTAATTGGTCTTCTTTTGAGTTCAATGATGATACTTAAGATGGCTTTTTTGAATGGAGAAAGTGATAGCCAAAAGAAGTAGGCTAATTCCTGACAAAATGGTGATGAAAGATTCTTTAGAATCGCTTGTTTGTGGCAGGATTCGATTTATCGTCTGGGAGTGGGATGTTTGAGATTTGCTCATTTGTGAGAGATTTATGAGGTGAGGTGTCGTCATATTTTGATCATCTATTTTTCTTAAAATAAGAGGTTCTTTTTGCAGGATAGGAGCAGTATCAGAGGAGGTAAGAGCATTGTTTTTTGGTGTTTGGCTGGTGTTAGTATTGACCTCTGGAGTAATGTTTTGTTCAGGGTCAATGCCTTTATAGAGATAGTCATATAATTTTTGAGCAGTAATGTCTTCACCTACCCATGCAGATAGAGGTTGACCATTGTTCAAACGTAAAACAGTAGGAGTTCCAGGAATCCCTATTTCTGTGAATAAAAAATGTGCGATTTGATCATCAAAGTCATTGCCTTCTACATCGTAGTATTCTAGTGTTCCGTTGGTCAATTGATTAAATTCTTTGATCACAGGTGAAAAGCGACGGCAGTGAATACAGCCAGCTCTTCCGATATAAAGTGTGTGTTCTTGTTGATCTGGACTAAAATCTTTTAAAACTTGTTCTTTTGAGATTCGTGTAAGGTCTGAAATGTTCTTTTCATAGGTTTCTTTATCTATTTCATGGGTTACTAATGGCTGGGATGGGGTGGTATCAGTCGAGAGAGTTTCTTTGCTCTCTTGTGAGGAAGAGGGGGCAGATATAACCGTATTTTCTTTGTCTTGAATTTGAGATTGAGTTTGCATATCAGTAACAGGAAGATTTGATGAATTTTCAGTGTCTGCTAAAGCTTGTTTAAGGCTAAGCGAAAGACAAACAGAACTGAGCAAAAAGAGATAGGTTAATAATTTTTGTTTCATGATAGAGACTCCTTTTTATTTGAGCAGAATAACTGTTGATAAGTGAGACTATTTTGTTCTAAATCATGAGCGTTTCCCACAGATTCAATCATGCCGTTTTTTAAAACAATGAGACGATCGGCATAGTCAATGACTTGTTGATCATGAGAGACACTGATGATGGTCATCTGTGAATGATATTGTTTTAGAAATTGAAAAATTTGTCTTTCTAAAGCGGCATCAATATGACTGGTTGCCTCATCCAAAAGTAATATTTTGGGATCATGGAGAAGCGCTCTCAATAGATTGATTTGCTGTTTTTGGCCTCCTGAGAGGTTACTACCACTTTCTCTCACTGAAAGGGTCAAAGGGAGGTTTGTCCCATCACCAATACCAAAAACTCGACAGAGTTGTTTAAAGTTAGGTGATTGCTCATATTGAGGATGTCCCATTAGAATATTATCCTTTAGAGTTCCTGAAAAAAGATAGGAATCTTGTTCGACATAGGCAATCTTAGAGCGGAGATCTTCAAGAGAAAAGTCATGAATATCTTTTCCTCCTAAAAGATAAGCCCCCATGCTTGGCTTTGTAATAGTTGCTAAAATGTTAAGCAGAGTTGACTTTCCACTTCCACTCATACCAATCAGGGAGATAAACTCTCCTTCCTTGATATGTAAATGGATGTTTTGTAGAATTGGAGGACAAAATGGCTCTTGGTAAGATAGGGCATTGAGTTGGATCTCATAGTTAGTCAGTTTCATTGACTGCTTTGTTTCTCCATTGGATTCTATTGTTTCTTTTAAAACATCATTCAGTCTAGAGGTCAAAACGGAAATATTTTGAATATCATCCTGTAATAACACCAGTTTCTTAACGGGGGTGATAAAAAAGACGACCATAGATTGAAAAGCGATGAGAGATCCCAAAGACAATTGTCCTTGTTGGACGAGATGGATACCGAGGATCAAAATGATCATGTTACCAGTTCCTTCGACAAATCCGATTAAGGCTCCTAAAATGCCACTATAATTTCCTTCCAAGTACTTGTAATGAACAGATTTTTTAATCATGTCTGAAAATCTGTTGGAAAACCAAGATTCAGAGCGACTGCTTTTTATGGTAACAATGCCTTGGAAGCTTTGAGATAAAAAAGTAAGGCTTTCTGAATAGGAAGTATAGAATTGTTTACTAAGCTTTTTCAGGATTGGTAGGAAAAAACTCACCAGTCCAAAGTAAACGACTAATAAAACGATCACAACTCCAAACAATAAAGGACTGACGGTGTATAGAATGATCCCTCCAATGATAGAGCTTATGGTTTCTAAAGCCATCGTCAAGATGAAGTTAACGATGATACTTTGCAAACTGATGATGCTCTGAAATCTAGAAATCACTTCACCTGACGGCATTCGTGAGAAAAATAGAGCAGGAACAGCCATTAATTTTTGATAGAAAATATTAGAAAAACGTTTGTTTAAGTGTTTCGATAGGGTCGAAAGACTGATTGTCTTGGCTATATTCAAACCAAGTTGAACCAAGTAGATAAAACCAATTAAAATCACTAACCAAGTCAGATTATCCATCAGGTGACGCAGAAGGTCAGGGAGAACGAAATGGTCAGAAGATTGTTTTAAGAGGTGTCGATCTAAGATATACTTGACAAAGTAAGCAGAGAGAAAGGAGATGCCCATAAGAAGAAAGGATAGGATGGTAATCAAGATAATGTCTTTTTTCTTAGGGAGCAGTTCTTTCCAAAATAAGTCATATTTCTTGTCTGATTGCTTAAAAGATCTCCAGTTTTTACCTTTTCGATAGGTGATGATATAACCGGTCCATTTTTTCTGAAACGTTTCTATGCTGATGGTTTCAATCCCTTCTGCTGGGTTAAAGACTTTGATCGTCTTCTTAGACCAGTGTAAGATGACTAAAAAGTGTCCAGCACCGTTTTCTAAGGTCACATGGGCAACGAAAGGAAGGATTATTTCTCCAGATTGAATGGCAGTATTTAGCTCTTCAAAATTTCCCTTTAGTGATGTTGCCTCTAGACCATATTGTTTAGCGACTTCCACCATGCTGAGGAGATTTGCCCCCATAGGACCATAGGCCAGTTGTTTTTTCAAAGTGCTAACAGGAATAGTTTTTCCATAGTAGTTTAAAATACTAGCTAAACAGGCCGTGCCACAATCTTCGGAGCTATGCTGTAAAGTGCCTTTAAATCTCATAGAATGTCCTCCAAATGAAAAAATGTTCTAGCTCTTTATTTTTTTCATACCGCGGTAGGTGATAAAAAGAAGGAAGGCAATGAGTACAAGTCGTACAATGATGATAATGGTCGCATTGGTGTAAAAATGATTGGTGAAAAACCCGTGATGATTGGAGAGTTTGAGTAGAAGATGATCTGTTTCATTGGTTGATGGAGAGAGGAATAGTAGTAATTTATTAAGCAAGCCTTTGGAAAAAACATGAGTCAGAAACTCAAAAGCAAAGAAAGAACCTGCGGAAATACCAAAAGTTGAAAGAGATAACTTACTACGACTAGAAATAAAAGCGGTAAACCCAATAATCAGCAATAATCCAATATATTGGAAAATCAAGAGGTTAACTAACAATTGAGAAAGTGACATTTGGATAGGAAAGGCCATAATGTTTGACACAGGGCTGATCCAGTTCAAGTTTAACTGAACGCTAGTTTCTCCACCGCTGAAGCCAAAATAAGAACCAAAAGCTGTTAAAATAGTGGCTTGCACGATGATAAATGTTAAAGAACCAATAATGAAAACAGATGCTAGTTTAGCTAAGGTCAAACGGTTGCGTCCATTTTTTGTGGAAAGGAGCAGTTTTTCCATATTTTTAGACTTATCACCAGAAAACACAGGTGAGCAGACAAAAGTGGTAAATAAAACAATGAGAACAAAACCGCTATTTATCGTTTGAAACAAGTAGTACCAAGGAGCAAAATTGCCAAAGGTTAGCTGATCAAGAGGAAAAGCAGAACCGAGTTGTTCTTGCGAGAGCAATTTAACGGGCTCAAAGGTTTCTTTTGTAAGGTCATCACTATTGGCCTCAGTGTTGATTTGGACTAGCAAGGGTGTTGGATTTTCTATTAAAGTACTTAAGGCAAGTTGAGAATTTTCATTGTAGAATCCGAAAGATCCATATTTTTCTTTTTCCTTGATGTAATCTTTAAATACCTGATTGATCAGTTTGTCTGTTAAGGGACCAGTGTGTGTTTGGACGATTTGACGATTTAATTGGATAGCTGCTTGTCCATGAACCTTACTATCAGAAGAACCTGACACAGCACTTCCTTTGAAATGAATAAAAAATAATCCCAATAAAGCAAGTATAAGAACAAGACAGCTACCTAAAACGACTTTTTTCTTGAGGAGTTTGTGTAACTCAAAGGGAACTAAGGACATCATAGCGTAACCTCCTCCTTAAAGTGGTAGAGATAGAAATCCTCTAGGTTTGGGGTGACAGCTTGAGCGTTTGGGGATGGCTGGGTGCTACTCACGATGCGTAGCACCCAGCCATCTGGAAGGATTCGTTCATTCACGACCGTATGGTGTGAGATATAGTAATGTCTGTCCTGTTCAGGTATGATGACTTCCCAAACCTTTCCTTGAATGAGGGTTAATAACTGATTGGCTGTGCCTTTTTCGGCAATGCGACGATCCTTTAAGATCAAAATTTCCTTGGCGATGGCTTCAAGATCAGAAACGATGTGGGTTGATAGGAGGACAATACGATCACTAGAGAGTTCGCTGATGAGGTTTCTAAAGCGGTTCCTCTCTTTGGGATCCAGTCCAACCGTCGGCTCATCAAGGATGAGAACTTTTGGATCATTGAGAAGAGCTTGAGCGATACCGAGCCGCTGCTTCATCCCTCCAGAGTAGCTAGCGATTTTTTGTTTTTTGACATCAGATAGACCAACTAGCTTGAGTAGACGTTCAGCATCTTTTTTGGCTGCTGATCTGGACATACCCTTTAGTTTAGCGAGATAGAGGAGAAAATCTAGTCCTGAAAAACTAGGGTAAAAGCTGAAGTCTTGAGGTAAAAATCCAAGATTTTGATAAAAATAACTGGCTTTAGACTGATTGTCAAGTAAGAGCGTTCCTTTTGTCGGTTTAAGCAGGTGACAAATGATGGAAAGAAGAGTTGTTTTTCCTGCTCCATTTGGTCCAAGTAGACCATAGACACCAGAAGTAAGTTCAAGAGAAATATTTTCTAGGACTCTTTTGGTGCCGTAGGATTTAGAGATGTTTTTTAGTTCTAGTTTCATAATATTAGCCCTACTCTATTAAAATAAAAATGGTTAGCCAATAAAAGAATGACGGCTAACCGTTTTGATAGACTATCCGTCTAACCTTTTACCCAGCAAGTTGTATTATAACGGTGTTCGTGTTCATAAGCGTTCACTTCTGCCGTGCTTTTTTGGAGATGAACAGCACTATGGTATCCATCCTTGCAATACCAATAGTAACCAAAACCACCTTGCACAGTCATCATTTCTTCAGTTGTTAATGCTTTCATGTTCGTATCCTCCGACAATTGTTGAGATAAGGCGCATCACGAGTAAAAACGTGATGATGACGATCGTTTCGTTTGCCAGTTTGTATTTGGACAAACGGGTCTGTTCACATAACCATTGGAATCACCTTCTTTCCTGCTAAATGATTTTAATTTATTTCACCGTGATCTATTGATGAATAGAATGCAGCATGAGAGTTGTCTAATAGTGAGGTAGGCTTGGGATGAGGGAGAAATATCCCTAGAAGAGCTAAGACGACCAAGCATTTCGATATCCGTTTCATAAGAAGACTCCCCTTTCTTTTGTTTACGCTTTCATTGTAAACCTATCTTTTTTATCTGTCAAGTCTTTTTTTCATTTTTTTTTAAAAAAAGTCTAAAAAAACTTTATCACAACTTGCCTTCTGCTGAGATAAGCGGTATAATGAGAAATAGGATAAATAAAAAAGGAAACAAATCAATGAATCAAACCTTAGGCAGTCGGCTCAAGTATCTGCGCAAACAAAAGGGCCTCTCACAAAAAGAAGTGGCAGATGGCATCTGCGAACAAAGCCAGTTGAGTAAGTTTGAACGAGGGCTGATTACGCCCTCCTCCCAGTTACTGCATAAGCTAGCTCAGAGACTAGAAGTCTCGATAGACTATTTTTTTGATGAAAAGATGACCATCCCCTCCAACCTGACCTCCTTTAAAAAGATCGCTTTTCGTCTCTTAGATGATCGCAACTATGAGGAGTTAGAGTATCTGTTCAACTTGGAAAAGGAGAAAAAGTCTAGACTCTCTATTGATGAACAACACTATTTAGACTGGATAGAAGTCTTGATATTATATTATGATCATGATAAAAAAGAGCAGGCCATTCATAAATTAGAAAAGCTGGCTAAAATTGTGGCCCCTCAGAGTCCGACTTATCTGGATGTTCTCAATACCTTGGCTAACTTTTATGCCAACAAGGATGAAGTGAAACGTTACGAGGAGATCTATCAGCTTCTCATCAAGGAGTATGAGACCAAGGATTTCTCCTACTCGGATCATCTTTTTGGCTATATCAAGGTGCAACACAATTATAGCTATTATCTTTGGAAAAAGGGGGAGAACTTTGCGGCCATGGATCTAGCACTTGAGACAATCGAACTCTGCAAAAAACACCATACCAGCTATCAACTAGCTGTCTTGATTTCCATTGTAGCCAATGCTGGTGAGGATTTTCTCCCTCGTGAGACCTTGAAGGAGTACTACACCGAGGCCAAGTACCTCTGCAAGATCTTTGGTCAGGAACGTCTCTACCTCAAGTTTGAAGAGGGCTTGCAGCGAGATTTTCCCGATAGCAAATAAAGAGCTTTCCAATAATTCATTTGAGTATTTCCTCTTTCTATGGTAAAATAAGATGATATTATTTTGAAAACAAGGGAGATCTACCATGATTGAAGCAAGTAAGTTAAAAGCTGGGATGACGTTTGAGTCTGAGGGCAAATTGCTCCGCGTTTTGGAAGCAAGCCACCACAAACCAGGTAAGGGAAACACCATCATGCGCATGAAACTGCGTGATGTGCGTACGGGTTCTACTTTTGACACGAGCTACCGTCCTGAGGAAAAATTTGAGCAAGCTATCATTGAGACACGTCCTGCTCAATACCTTTACAAGATGGATGACACGGCTAACTTTATGGATACAGAAAGCTATGACCAATACGAAATTCCAGTTGCTAACGTGGAAAATGAGTTGCTCTACATCCTTGAAAACGCTGAGGTGAAGATTCAATTCTACGGTACAGAAGTAATCGGTGTGACCGTTCCAACAACGGTTGAACTCACTGTAACAGAGACCCAACCATCTATCAAGGGAGCGACTGTGACGGGTTCTGGTAAGCCAGCGACACTTGAAACAGGTCTTGTGGTTAACGTGCCTGACTTTATCGAAGTGGGTCAAAAACTGATCATCAACACCGCTGAGGGAACTTACGTTTCACGTGCTTAATAGGGGTCTTTTGTGACCTTATTTCAGGATTACGTATAGAAAGGAAGAGCGATGACAAATGAAACCATTGGTGAGATCGTCATAGCACCACGCGTGCTAGAGGTCATCACAGGGATTGCGGCCATGAAGGTCGAAGGCGTGCACTCGCTTCACAACAAGACCATGACCGATACACTCAGCAAGACCACGCTTGGTCGTGGGGTTTATCTGGAGTCAGATGAAGAGGGACGCTTGAGTGTGGACATCTACCTTTATCTGCAATATGGTGTCAGTGTACCAGCAGTGGCTATTGCTATCCAGCAAGCGGTCAAGTCAGCGATTTTTGACATGGCGGAGGTCGTGGTGGATGAGGTCAATGTGCATGTGCTTGGCATTGTCCCAGAAAAAACGCCAAAACCAGACATGAAGTCATTGTTTGAAGAGGACTTCTTGAATGACTGAGATGAAGCATTCACGCCGTGAGCTAAGAGAGCGGGCCTTTCAGGCAGTCTTTGCCGAGACCTTTGGGGCGGACAGCTTAGAGGCGGCATACTTTGCTTATAGCTATGACAAGGATTTGGCAGAAGATGAGGTCTTGGATGTGCCTGCTTTCTTGCTCCAGTTGGTCACAGGGGTGAGAGAGCACCGTGAGGACTTGGATGAGCGCATCGCGCCCAAGCTAAGGTCTGGCTGGTCTTTGGAGCGTTTGACCAAGGTGGATTTGAGCCTGCTTCGTCTGGGGCTTTACGAGATGCTCTATCATGACGAAACTCCGTCTAAGGTAGCGCTCAATGAAAGCATCGAACTAGCTAAGGCTTATGGCAATGACCAATCGCCACGTTTTATCAACGGGATTCTAACCCAGTTTGCATCCCAAGAATCTTAAATATAAAGTAGGAGTCCTGTGGACTCCTTTTTTGTTCAAGAAGAAAACGGCTTCTCTGACGAGGTGAGGTTTCCACTAAAGAAATGGGAAAAAATTTGTTATAATAGACAAACAAAGGACGAGAGAAGAGGTAGCTTGATGGAAATAATGGAAAAAGCCCCTGCAAAAATTAACCTCGGTTTGGATATTATGGGCAAGCGCTTGGACGGCTACCACGAGTTGTCCATGATTATGGTCAGCGTGGATTTGAATGATTATGTCATCTTATCGGAACTCCCAGATGGTCGGATTGAGTTTGAGTCCAACAGCCACAGGATGCCCCACAATCATAAAAATGATGTCTATAAGGCGGTGCGTCTGGTCAAGGAACGTTACGGTATTACAGCTGGGGTCAAGATTCGTCTGGAAAAGACCATTCCCATCTGTGCTGGGCTTGGAGGTGGCTCTTCTGATGCGGCGGCGACTCTTCGGGCGCTCAATCAGCTGTGGGATTTGCGCTTGAGCAAGGAGGAGTTGATCGATTTGGCCTTTGAGATTGGCAGTGATGTACCCTATTGTCTAGAAGGCGGCTGTGCTTGGATCGGAGGCAAGGGAGAAGTGGTAGAGTTGCTGCCCACCAAGCTCTCCTCTTGGGTTGTCTTGGTCAAGCCAAAATTCGGTGTTTCGACGCGGACGATTTTTAAGGAGATTGAGCCAGAAACCATCTCGCGTGTGGATATCGATGGGCTAAAGGCTGCCATCTTGGCTGATGATTATGAGGGCATGCTTGCCAGCATGGGCAATTCCTTGGAGGACATCACCATCAAGAAGCGTCCCTTTATCCAAAAAATCAAGGACAAGATGCTAGAGGCTGGGGCGGATGTGGCGCTGATGACAGGGAGTGGGCCGACGGTCTTTGCCCTTTGCCCGACCGAGAAACGTGCCAATCGGGTCATGAATAGTATGAAAGGCTTTTGCCAAGAAGTCTATAAGGTCAGGCTTTTGTCCTAAAGAGTTGAGGTTTTCTTTGACTCTTTTTTATTTTATGCTATAATTAACTGGTTAATAATAAAATGGGGGAAACAAAGATGAACATGTCCCAGCAAATCGATGAAGTCTTGCAGCAAATCCTGCTCAAGGCTGAAAATCAGCATGAACTCTTGCTCGGTGCTTGCAGGAGCGATGTCAAGTTGACCAATACACAAGAACATATTTTAATGCTATTATCCAAGGAATCTTTGACCAATTCAGAGTTGGCCAAGCGCTTGTCTGTCAGTCAGGCAGCTGTGACCAAGGCGGTCAAAAGTCTGGTCAAAGAGGACTTGATCGATATCCAAAAAGACCGCAAGGACGGTCGGATTAGTCTTTTGACCTTGACACCGGCTGCTCTTCCTATTGCCAAGGAACACGATGAGCATCACCAAAAGACCTTAGCTGTTTATGAAAATTTGTTGCAGGGTTTTTCAGCAAGTGAGCAAGAAGTGATTGCCCGTTTTCTAGATGCCCTGTCAAAAGGATTGGAGGAAGCCTAGATGCGCTACATTACCGTTGAAAATCTCTCCTATCAGTACGAGCAAACTCCTGTTTTGGAAGGGGTCAATTATCATCTGGATAGCGGAGAGTTTGTAACCCTAACTGGGGAGAATGGGGCTGCCAAAACCACCCTTATCAAGGCGACTTTAGGTATCTTACAGCCCAAGGTTGGGACGGTGACCATCTCGCCTGTCAATACCCAAGGTAAAAAACTGCGAATGGCTTATCTTCCTCAGCAGATTGCTAGTTTTAATGCAGGGTTTCCAAGTACCGTTTATGAGTTTGTCAAGTCTGGACGCTATCCGAGAAAAGGCTGGTTCAGACAGCTCAATAGCCACGACGAGGAGCATATTAAGGCTAGCTTAGAGTCTGTTGGCATGTGGGAAAATCGACATAAGGGCTTGGGAGATCTCTCTGGTGGACAAAAGCAACGGGCGGTGATTGCTCGGATGTTTGCCTCTGATCCAGATGTTTTCGTCCTAGATGAGCCGACCACTGGGATGGATGCAGGGACCACCAAGACCTTTTATGAACTCATGCACCACAATGCTCATAAGCACGGCAAGTCGGTGCTCATGATTACCCATGATCCAGAAGAGGTCAAGGCTTATGCGGATCGCAATATCCATCTAGTGCGCAACCATGATTTGCCTTGGCGTTGTTTTAATGTGCATGAAAGGGAGGATGAGGCTTCATCATGATTGCAGAGATTTTACAGTATGATTTTATGCAGCGCGCGCTGTTGGCGGTGGTTGCTATTAGTATTTTTGCGCCAATTTTAGGTATTTTTCTCATTTTAAGGCGGCAGAGTCTTATGAGTGATACCCTTAGTCATGTTTCCTTAGCTGGAGTGGCGGTAGGTGTCTTTCTAGGGATTTCACCGACTTGGACCACAGTTTTAGTGGTGGCGGTAGGTGCCTTGGTTTTGGAATACCTACGGACGGTTTATCGCCACTATATGGAGATTGCGACCGCTATCCTCATGTCCCTAGGTCTTGCTTTGTCTTTAATTATCATTAGTAAGGCGGACAATGCCTCTAGTGTCAATCTCGATCAGTATTTGTTTGGTTCGATTATCACCATTAGCACGGAGCAGGTGGTGGCGCTCTTTAGCATTGCGGCGGTGATTTTGCTCTTGACCTTCTTTTTCATCCGGCCCATGTACATCCTCACTTTTGACGAAGATACCGCCTTTGTTGATGGCTTACCTGTTCGGCTTATGTCGGTGTTCTTTAACTTAGTGACGGGGATTGCTATTGCGCTCATGATTCCAGCGGCTGGTGCCCTTCTTGTTTCCACCATTATGGTGCTGCCTGCCAGTATCGCCATGCGGTTAGGTCGGAGTTTCAAGAGTGTGATTTTCTGGGCGATCGGCATTGGTTTTGTCGGCATGGTGGCAGGGATTTTTCTCTCTTATTTTTGGGAAACACCAGCGAGTGCGACGATTACCATTATTTTTATCGGTCTTTTCTTGTTGGTCAGCCTTATCAAGAGAAAATAAAAAAGGTGTTTCGCGTGAAACATCTTTTTTATTTACGTTTGAGGTGAAAACGAGGTCGCAGAACTTCCTGAGGTTCTCTAAGGGTACGGATAAAGGAAGCGACAGGTGAGAGCAGGTAGAAGTAAAAGGCGATGTAGGGGTTGATCTTGGCAAGACCAATGATGATTAAGCTAATGATGATGGAATTAAGGAGCCTGCGGTAGCTGACGTGTTTGACAAATTCTTTGGTGTGGATTGTGTTGGCATAGCGTTCTTGCAGGATAAAGTACTTGAGGCACCACTGAAAAAAGTTGGTGATGATAGCGATAAGGGCATAAGCAAAAACGGCTGTAAAGGTGATTTCCTCCATCATCCAGTGGGTAAAGACGGGAAGGAGCGCTAAGCTTGCCATAAAGAGGAATTGGGTGATGACAATCTTTGGCGAGACAGTCTTTGTCCCATCAAAGGCCACATGATTGTGCCACCAGAGATCAGCAACTAAGAAAAAGGTGACGAGAAAGAGAAAGATACTGTGGCGAAACTCGTGGAATGAAACGCTGGCACTTGGAATAGGAATCTCCAGCAGCATGACGGTCATGACAATGGCGATGACGGCATCGGAAAAGACTTCCAAATGGTCTTTCATGCGTTTTTTATTGGCGATGTCTTCTTCGTTTTTGAGGACTTCTAAGACTTCTCTAGCTTCTTTTTCGCTGAGGCCTTCAAGTTCAGGATAGGAGAGGGCAAATTCGTCACGGACTTTTTCGATAAAGTCTTGGATGTCTTGTTGGCGCTGTTCGCGGTTTGGGTGTGATTTTTGATTTTCTCTAGGCATGTTTCTTCTTTCTTTTTCACAGAAAAAGCTCGTGGACCGAGCTTTTGGGATTAGGCATAGGTGAGGACGGCGTATTTTTTCTTACCACGTCTGATAACGGTGAGTTCACCGTCGATTTTGTCGCTATCTGTTAGAGTATAGTCGAGCTCACTCAAACGCTCACCGTTGAGGTAGATAGCTCCGTTGGTGATATCTTCTCTTGCTTGGCGCTTGGATGGGGAGATACCCGCTTGCACCAAGATATCTACGATATTACGATTATCTTCGGCTTGTACCTCGTAGTTCGGTACGTTTTTGAGCCCCTCTTTTAGAGATTTGGCAGAGAGTTCCTTGATATTTCCTCTAAAGAGTTGCTCGGTGATGTGGAGGGCTTCCTCGTAGGCAGCTTCTCCGTGAACGAGCGTGACCACTTCCTTAGCTAGGATTTTTTGGGCGAGGCGCTCATGTGGTGCAGCTTCAAATTGTTTTTGGATGTCTGCAATCTCCTCAAGCGACAAGAAGGTGAAAATCTTGAGGAAGCGAATGGCATCCTCATCCATGACGTTGAGCCAGAACTGGTACATCTCGTAAGGCGAGGTTTTCTCTGCGTCTAGCCAGATGGCGTTGCCTTCTGATTTACCAAATTTTTTGCCTGTGCTGTCCGTGATGAGGGGCACTGTGATGATGTGGGCGGTCGTGTCTGCCTTTCTGCGTAGCAGTTCGGTTCCTGCGGTCATGTTGCCCCACTGGTCGCTCCCTCCGATTTGCAAGGTTACGCCGTGTCTGCGGTTGAGCTCGTAAAAGTCAAACCCTTGCATGATTTGGTAGGCAAATTCGGTGTAGGAAATCCCTGTTTCAATGCGTTTTTTGACGGATTCCTTACTCATCATGTAGTTGACGGTAAAGTATTTGCCGACATCCCGCAAGAAATCAATGAAAGAAATATCCTCAAACCAATCGTAGTTGTTGGTTATGACCGCCTTGTTGTCACCCTTGTCAAAATCTAGAAAACGGTCTAATTGTTTTTGGATTTTATTGCCCCAATCTTTGACCGTATCCTTGGTTTGCAGGCTTCTTTCTGCATCTTTAAAAGACGGATCTCCAATCAGACCAGTGGCACCGCCCACCAAAGGATAAGGCTTGTGACCAGCCAACTGCAAGTGGCGCATGATAAGAATTGGCACTAAGTGACCGAGGTGGAGGCTATCTGCTGTTGGGTCATAGCCAGAGTAAAAGCTGACAGGTCCCTCCTCAAAAGCCTTTCTCAGCTCGTTTTCGTCCGTGGTTTGAAAAATCAAACCGCGTTCTTTTAGGTGATCAAAAATATTCATGGAAGTCCTCTTTTCGTCTTTGATTTTATTCTCCATTATAACAAAAAAAGCCCTAACTGGCAAAAGGCATTTCAAGGAAAGGTGTATCTTTTGGATAATATGGGAAAAATGTTAAAAGTTTTGCTATAATAAGGGAACGAGGTATGATAAACGATGAAGAAAAAACGACGTAACCAAGAAAAACAGAACTCTTGGACCCTTGTGGAGATTGGGACTGTCTTTTTGGAGACGCTGAGGCATTTGTCTCGCTTTTTCCTCTTAGCCCTACTCTTTTTTGTGATGTTGGGTCTAGGGTTAGGCTTGGGTTATTTTGCTAGTCAAGTGGATGAAGTAGCCGTTCCGCCTAAGGACGAGCTGCTCAAGCAAGTCGAAGCGCTCAGTACGACCTCATCAATGGTTTATGCCGATGGCACGACGATCGCAAGCATTGATAGCGACCTCTTGCGCACACCTGTCAAGGGAAATGATATTTCGGATTACTTAAAAAAAGCCATCATTGCAACAGAGGATGAAAATTTTAAGAGTCATCACGGTGTTGTACCAAAGGCGGTATTCAGGGCCACCTTGGGATCGCTCTTGGGACTGGGGGAAAGCAGTGGGGGGTCAACCCTCACCCAGCAGTTGCTCAAACAGCAGGTGTTAGGAGATGATCCCACCTTTAAGCGCAAGGCAAGGGAAATGGTTTATGCTTTAGCGCTAGAGCGTTATATGGATAAGGAGACCATCCTAACCGATTATCTCAACGTCTCTCCTTTTGGGCGCAATAATCGGGGGCAAAATATCGCTGGTGCTGAAGAAGCAGCAAGGGGGATTTTTGGGGTTTCGGCTAAGGATTTGAGCCTGCCGCAAGCCGCTTTTCTAGCAGGACTTCCTCAAAGTCCCATTGTTTATTCTCCCTATACCGCAGATGGGCAGTTGAAATCCAAGGAAAATATGGCGGCGGGTCTTGCCAGACAGCAGACCGTCCTCTACAATATGTACCGCACAGGTGTCTTGTCGCAGTCTGAGTACAAAACATACAGTAACTATGACATCAGCAAGGATTTTAAAGCGCCTGAGCAAGTCGGTAGTAGCCAGCATGACTATCTCTACTATACCGTCATGGCTGAAGCAGAAGACCATCTCTATGATTACTTGGTCAAACGTGATGGCGTGTCCGAACAAGACTTGAAAAATGACGAAACCAAAAAAGCCTATCGTGAGAAAGCCAAAGCAGATCTGCGTCTAGGTGGCTATCAAGTGGTGACCACCATTAACCGTCCAGTCTATGAAGCCATGCAGACAGCAGCTGCTCAGTACGGAAGTCTCCTAGATGATGGCACAGGCCAGCTTGAGATGGGAAATGTCCTCATGGACAATCAGACAGGGGCGATTTTGGGCTTTGTGGGGGGAAGAAATTACCGTAGCAACCAAAATAACCATGCCTTTGATACCAAGCGCTCACCAGGTTCTAGTATCAAGCCCATCTTGGCTTATGGTATTGCGATTGACCAAGGCTTGATGGGAAGTGCTAGTGTCTTGTCCAACTATCCCACGACCTTTTCTAGTGGACAAAAAATCATGCACGGAGCTGATGAGGGAACGACCATGATTTCGCTGCAAGAGGCGTTAAATACTTCTTGGAATATTCCTGCCTACTGGACCTACCGCCTATTGCGACAAAAAGGCGTTGACGTTGCCGATTATATGAAGAAGATGAATTATGACATCGCTGATTATAGTATCGAAAGCTTACCGCTTGGAGGGGGAATTGAAGTTTCTGTTGCCCAACAAACCAATGCTTACCAAGCTCTTGCAAATGGCGGAGAATATCAGCAAGGTTACATCATCGATCAGATTAGGGATGCCAGTGGTCAGGTCATCTATCACCATGAGCAAAAACCGATTCGTGTTTACAGCAAGGCAACAGCTAGCATCATGGAGGAACTGCTCAAAGGTCCCGTGGCTTCTGGTGTGACCACGTCCTTTAAAAATCGTTTGTCTGCTCTGAATCCTGCGCTGGCTTCTGGTGTGGATTGGACAGGAAAGACCGGAACGACTGACAATTATTCTGATGCTTGGCTCATGCTCTCTACACCTAGGGTGTCCTTGGGAAACTGGACAGGGCATGATGACAACCATTCTATGCAGTCCTTGACCGGCTATAACAACCACGCTAGCTATGTCGCAGCCTTGGTCAATGCCATCAACCAAGCAGATAGTAGTGTTTTTGGCAGCGAGCGTTTTGGGTTAGATTCTAGCATTATCCGAGCAGATGTGCTCAAATCTACTGGTCTAAGACCAGGAAAGGTGGATGTGCCAGGACGAGGAGCCATCACGGTCAACGGTGAGATGACCACCAGCTATTGGGCAAAAAATGGTCCAGGTAATATGACTTACCGCTTTGCTATTGGGGGTACGGATAGTGATTATCAAAAAGCTTGGTCCAGTTTATTGGGACGTTAGTCTTGTCAAAATGAAAAAAATATGCTAAAATGGTATCAAATATTGTCGTCTGTTTTAGCTGAAATCTTGTCCAGCTAGGACTTACAGCAGTTAAATCACTCTTGATTAAGAACGATTTGGCTGCTCTTTTTGTGCCCAAAATTAGGAAAAAAACAGTTTGTCACCTAAACTTAATCTTTCTAATTATTTCAAAAAGGACAAAACTGAGCTATCAAAGAGCTTAGTATCTTAGTTGTATGCGACGGTTATCTTTTGATTCGACAATAATCAAAAGATAACCTAGTCAGTCGCCTAGCTTAGCCTTATAGGGCTAAGCGTCAGAAAGCTAGAGGCTTTGCCTCAGCTTTTCTGTGGCGAGTGGAACTCGGGCTAAAAGCGTCGGGAAAAAGATAGCCATCCCTTGGATGCATGGCATCCTGCTGTTTGTCTCCTATTTTCCTCTTGCTTTTTTAACGCCCTTAGTATCTTAGTTGTAAACGAACTCGCCCTCATTTTCTAGGAAAATAGACAAAGTTTCCTTGTGCCAAGAGGCACTGCGTCACCTTTTCTAATTTTCTACGAAAATGTCCGCTAAAGCGGACCGGGCTTAGTATCTTAGTTAAAGGAGTTATCACGTGGCAGGACATGAAGTTAAGTACGGTAAACACCGGACACGTCGTAGTTTTTCAAGGATTAAAGAAGTTCTTGATTTGCCAAATTTGATTGAAATTCAAACCGATTCATTCCGTGACTTTTTAGATAGTGGTTTGAGGGAAGTCTTTGAAGATGTGCTTCCGATCAGCAACTTCACCGACAGCATGGAGTTGGAATTTGTTGGTTATGAACTAAAAGAGCCTAAATATACCCTAGAAGAGGCGCGTGCTCATGATGCCAATTATTCTGCACCACTTTTTGTGACCTTTAGGCTAATCAATAAAGAAACAGGCGAAATCAAGACGCAAGAAGTCTTCTTTGGTGATTTCCCACTCATGACGGAGATGGGAACCTTTATCATCAACGGAGCAGAGCGGATCATCGTTTCTCAGTTGGTGCGCTCTCCCGGTGTTTACTTCAATGAAAAAATCGATAAAAATGGTAAGGTTGGTTACGGCTCAACCATCATCCCAAACCGTGGAGCTTGGCTTGAGTTAGAAACAGATGCCAAGGACATTGCTTATACTCGTATCGACCGTACACGTAAGATTCCATTTACCACGCTGGTGCGTGCCCTTGGTTTTTCTGGTGATGATGAGATTGTCGATATCTTTGGCGATAGCGAGCTGGTACGCAATACCATTGAAAAAGACATTCATAAAAATCCAAGCGACTCTAGAACAGATGAAGCCCTCAAAGAAATCTATGAGCGCCTTCGTCCAGGTGAGCCAAAGACAGCAGAAAGTTCTCGTAGCCTTTTGATTGCTCGTTTCTTTGATCCACGTCGTTACGATTTAGCAGGCGTTGGTCGCTACAAGATCAATAAAAAACTCAGCGTTAAAACCCGCCTTTTGAACCAAACCATCGCTGAAAATCTGGTTGACCCAGAAACGGGTGAAATCTTGGTGGAAAAAGGCACTGTGATGACCCGTGATGTCATTGACAGCATTGCAGAGCATTTGGATGGGGATTTGAACAAGTTTGTTTACACGCCAAATGATTTTGCTGTGTTGACCGAGCCTGTGGTCCTTCAAAAATTCAAGGTAGTGGCTCCAACTGACCCTGATCGTGTGGTGACTATCGTTGGCAACAGCAATCCAGACGACAAGGTTCGTGCGTTGACCCCAGCTGATATCCTTGCGACCATGAGTTACTTCTTAAACTTGGCAGAAGGTCTTGGCAAGGTTGATGATATCGACCACCTTGGAAACCGTCGTATCCGTGCGGTGGGCGAGTTGCTAGCTAATCAATTCCGTATCGGTCTTGCCCGTATGGAACGAAACGTGCGTGAGCGCATGAGTGTGCAGGACAATGAATCCCTCACGCCACAACAAATTATCAATATTCGTCCAGTGACCGCAGCGGTCAAAGAATTCTTTGGTTCATCTCAGTTATCTCAGTTCATGGACCAACACAACCCACTTTCTGAGTTGTCCCACAAACGTCGTTTGTCTGCCCTTGGACCGGGTGGTTTGACCCGTGACCGTGCCGGCTACGAGGTTCGGGACGTGCACTACACCCACTACGGTCGGATGTGTCCGATTGAAACGCCTGAAGGACCAAACATCGGTCTGATCAACAACTTGTCGTCTTACGGACATTTGAACAAGTACGGCTTTATCCAAACACCTTACCGTAAGGTGGACCGTGCAACGGGTCAAGTAACCAACGAGATTGTCTGGTTGACAGCAGATGAAGAAGATGAGTACACAGTGGCTCAGGCTAACTCTAAATTGAACGAAGACGGCACTTTTGCAGAAGAGATCGTCATGGGTCGTCATCAAGGTAACAACCAAGAGTTCCCAGCAGCCATCGTTGATTATGTGGACGTATCACCAAAACAGGTAGTAGCTGTTGCGACGGCATGTATTCCTTTCTTGGAAAACGATGACTCGAACCGAGCCCTCATGGGTGCCAACATGCAACGTCAGGCAGTCCCTCTTATTGATCCTCATGCACCATATGTGGGAACTGGAATGGAATATCAAGCTGCCCACGATTCAGGTGCAGCGGTGATTGCTAAACATGACGGTCGTGTAGTCTACTCAGATGCAGACAAGGTCGAGGTGCGCCGTGAGGACGGTAGCCTTGATGTCTATCACATTACCAAATTCCGTCGTTCCAACTCAGGAACAGCCTACAATCAACGCACCCTTGTTAAGGTCGGCGATTTGGTCGAAAAAGGTGACTTTATTGCAGACGGTCCTTCTATGGAAAATGGAGAAATGGCGCTTGGTCAAAACCCAATCGTTGCCTACATGACTTGGGAAGGGTATAACTTTGAGGATGCTGTCATCATGAGTGAACGCTTGGTCAAAGAGGATGTTTACACCTCGGTCCACTTAGAAGAGTTTGAAAGTGAAACTCGTGACACCAAGTTAGGCCCTGAAGAAATCACTCGTGAGATTCCAAACGTGGGTGAAGATGCCCTTAAAGATCTGGATGAGATGGGGATTATCCGCATCGGAGCAGAAGTCAAAGAAGGCGATATCTTGGTCGGTAAGGTTACACCTAAAGGGGAAAAAGATCTTTCGGCCGAAGAACGCTTGCTCCACGCTATCTTTGGAGACAAATCTCGTGAAGTTCGTGACACCTCTCTTCGTGTCCCTCACGGAGGAGACGGTATTGTCCGCGATGTGAAGATCTTTACCCGTGCTAATGGTGATGAGCTTCAATCAGGTGTCAATATGTTGGTGCGTGTTTACATTGCCCAAAAACGTAAGATTAAGGTTGGGGACAAGATGGCGGGACGCCACGGAAATAAAGGGGTTGTGTCTCGGATTGTACCGATTGAGGACATGCCTTATCTTCCTGACGGTACGCCGGTTGACATCATGTTGAACCCACTTGGGGTGCCATCACGGATGAACATCGGTCAGGTTATGGAACTTCACCTTGGTATGGCGGCTCGTAACCTTGGTATTCACATTGCGACTCCAGTCTTTGATGGGGCAACCTCAGAAGATCTTTGGTCAACGGTCAAGGAAGCTGGTATGGCAAGCGATGCCAAGACTGTTCTTTATGATGGTCGGACAGGTGAGCCATTTGATAATCGTGTTTCTGTTGGGGTCATGTACATGATCAAACTTCACCACATGGTTGACGATAAACTCCATGCCAGATCAACAGGTCCTTACTCACTTGTTACCCAACAACCACTCGGTGGTAAAGCCCAATTTGGTGGACAACGGTTCGGTGAGATGGAGGTGTGGGCGCTTGAAGCTTATGGTGCCTCAAACGTGCTCCAAGAGATCTTGACCTACAAATCAGACGATGTCACTGGTCGTCTCAAAGCTTATGAAGCTATTACCAAAGGCAAACCGATTCCAAAACCAGGTGTTCCAGAATCCTTCCGTGTCTTGGTCAAAGAGTTGCAATCACTCGGTCTTGACATGCGTGTCCTTGACGAAGACAATATCGAAGTCGAACTGCGTGACCTTGATGAGGGCGAAGATGATGATGTGATGCACGTGGACGAATTAGAAAAAGCCCGTGAAAAACAAGCCAGAGAAGCAGCTCTAGAAGAGCAAGAAAAAGAAGAAACAGCAGTTGAAATTGCTGAAGCAATCGAGGAAGTAGTAACAACAGAGGAAGGATAGGTCAAATTTTGCTCCATCTTTCCTTAGTGGTTGCTTCTAGCCCACCTCGTATGAAATTAAAAAAGAAAGGTCAGTTATAGTGGTTGATGTAAATCGTTTTAAAAGTATGCAAATCACTCTCGCTTCACCTAGTAAGGTTCGCTCATGGTCTTACGGTGAGGTCAAGAAACCAGAAACCATTAACTATCGTACCCTAAAACCAGAACGCGAAGGTCTCTTTGACGAAGTTATCTTTGGTCCGACCAAGGATTGGGAATGTGCCTGTGGGAAATACAAACGCATCCGTTACAAGGGGATCGTCTGTGACCGTTGTGGGGTTGAGGTGACGCGTGCCAAGGTGCGTCGTGAGCGTATGGGACATATTGAGTTGAAAGCCCCAGTCTCTCATATTTGGTACTTCAAAGGGATTCCAAGCCGTATGGGATTGACGCTTGACATGAGTCCACGTGCTTTGGAAGAAGTCATTTACTTTGCAGCTTATGTTGTTATCGATCCAAAGGATACACCGCTTGAGCCAAAGACGCTTTTAACCGAGCGCGAATACCGTGAAAAACTCATGGAGTATGGTCCAGGTTCTTTCGTCGCTAAGATGGGGGCAGAAGCCATTCAAGATCTCTTGAAACAGGTGGATTTAGAAGCTGAAATTGCAGCCCTCAAAGAAGAACTCCGTACCGCTTCTGGTCAAAAACGGATCAAGGCCATTCGTCGATTAGATGTTCTTGATGCCTTCTACAAATCTGGTAATAAACCAGAGTGGATGGTGCTCAACATCCTTCCAGTCCTTCCACCAGACTTACGTCCAATGGTGCAGTTGGATGGTGGTCGTTTTGCTGCATCTGATCTTAACGACCTTTATCGTCGTGTTATCAATCGGAATAATCGTCTTGCTCGCCTTTTGGAACTTAATGCGCCAGGTATCATTGTTCAAAATGAAAAACGTATGCTCCAAGAAGCTGTTGATGCTCTGATTGACAATGGTCGTCGTGGTCGTCCGATTACTGGTCCAGGTAGCCGTCCACTCAAGTCCCTCAGCCACATGCTCAAAGGAAAACAAGGGCGTTTTCGTCAAAACTTGCTCGGAAAACGGGTGGACTTCTCAGGACGTTCCGTTATCGCTGTTGGTCCAACTCTTAAGATGTACCAATGTGGTGTGCCACGTGAGATGGCAATTGAGCTCTTTAAACCGTTTGTGATGCGCGAGATTGTCGCTCGTGATTACGCAGGAAACGTCAAAGCCGCTAAGCGCATGATTGAGCGTGGGGATGAGCGTATTTGGGACATCCTAGAAGAAGTCATCAAAGAGCATCCTGTGCTCCTTAACCGCGCACCGACCCTCCACCGTTTGGGGATTCAGGCTTTTGAACCAGTCCTTATTGATGGACGTGCGCTACGTCTTCACCCTCTCGTGTGTGAGGCCTATAATGCCGACTTTGACGGAGACCAAATGGCCATTCACGTGCCATTGTCAGAAGAAGCCCAAGCCGAAGCTCGCCTCTTGATGTTGGCTGCTGAGCACATCTTGAATCCAAAAGATGGAAAACCAGTTGTTACCCCATCTCAGGACATGGTACTTGGAAACTACTACCTCACCATGGAAGAGGCTGGTCGCGAAGGCGAAGGTATGGTCTTTAAGGATGCAGACGAAGCTGTGATGGCTTACCGCAATGGTTTGGTCCATCTTCATAGCCGTGTTGGGATTGCGGTAGATAGCATGCCAGACAAACCGTGGACAGACGATCAACGCCACAAGATTATGATTACAACAGTTGGTAAGATCTTGTTCAATGAGGTTATTCCAGCGGATCTGCCTTATCTCCAAGAGCCAACCAACAGCAACTTAACCGAAAAAACACCAGACAAGTACTTCTTAGAACCAGGGACAGACATCAAAAAAGCTATCGATGCCCTTGAGTTGAACCTCCCATTTAAGAAGAAAAATCTCGGAAATATCATCGCAGAAACCTTCAAACGTCTGAGAACAACGGAAACATCCGCCTTTCTTGACCGTTTGAAAGACCTTGGTTACTACCATTCTACCCTAGCTGGTTTGACCGTGGGGATTGCTGATATTCCTGTGATTGATAACAAGCAAGACATCATTGACATGGCCCACAAGAAGGTCGAAGAAATCAACAAGGCTTTCCGTCGTGGTCTCATGACTGATGATGATCGCTACGCTGCGGTCACAGGAACTTGGCGTGAAGCCAAAGAAGAGCTAGAAGCACGCTTGATTGAAACCCAAGATCCAAAGAACCCAATCGTTATGATGATGGACTCTGGAGCCCGTGGTAACATCTCCAACTTCTCCCAGCTTGCGGGGATGCGTGGTCTGATGGCTGCACCAAATGGTCGTATCATGGAATTGCCAATCCTATCTAACTTCCGTGAAGGATTGTCCGTATTGGAAATGTTCTTCTCTACTCACGGTGCGCGTAAAGGGATGACCGATACCGCTCTTAAAACCGCTGACTCTGGATACTTGACCCGTCGTTTGGTTGACGTGGCACAGGACGTGATTATCCGTGAAGATGACTGTGGCACAGACCGTGGTCTCAAGATTCGCGCCATCACAGATGGTAAGGAAGTCACTGAAACGCTGGAAGAACGTCTTCAAGGCCGTTATACCAAGAAGAGTGTCCGTCATCCAGAAACTGGTGAAATCATCATTGGTGCTAACGAACTCATCACTGAGGACATGGCAGCAGAGATCGTCGTAGCTGGTGTTGAAGAAGTAACCATCCGCTCTGTCTTTACATGTAACACCCGTCATGGTGTCTGCCGTCACTGTTACGGTATCAACCTAGCAACAGGGGATGCCGTTGAAGTCGGTGAAGCAGTCGGCACCATCGCCGCTCAGTCTATCGGTGAGCCGGGTACTCAGTTGACCATGCGGACCTTCCATACCGGAGGGGTAGCGTCAAATACCGATATCACCCAAGGTTTGCCACGTATTCAGGAAATCTTTGAAGCGAGAAATCCAAAAGGGGAAGCTGTTATCACTGAGATGAAAGGTGAAGTCATCGAGATTGAAGAAGATGCTTCAACCAGAACCAAGAAGGTTTACGTCAAAGGTGAACGGGGGATGGGCGAGTATATCGTACCATTCACAGCCCGTATGAAAGTTGGCGTTGGCGATCAAGTGGAGCGTGGTTCTGCGCTGACCGAAGGGTCTATCCAACCAAAACGCCTTCTCGAAGTGCGCGATACCTTGTCTGTTGAAACTTATTTGCTTTCAGAAGTGCAAAAAGTTTACCGTAGCCAAGGGGTAGAAATCGGCGATAAACACGTTGAGGTCATGGTTCGTCAAATGCTACGCAAGGTGCGTGTCATGGATCCAGGAGATACCGATCTCCTTCCAGGAACTCTTATGGACATCTCAGACTTTACCGATGCCAATAAGGAAATCCTCATCGCAGGTGGCCTTCCAGCAACCAGCCGTCCAGTCCTTATGGGAATTACCAAGGCTTCCCTTGAAACCAATTCCTTCCTCTCAGCAGCGTCCTTCCAAGAGACCACTCGTGTCCTTACTGATGCTGCCATTCGTGGTAAGAAAGATCACCTCCTTGGACTTAAGGAGAATGTCATTATCGGTAAGATCATCCCAGCAGGTACTGGTATGGCACGTTACCGCAATATCGAACCACAAGCTATCAATGAATTTGAAGTCAAAGAACAAGAAGACATTGATACCCCAGAAGCTGCCAAGCAAATTCTTGAAAATGAAAAAGAAATCGAGAAAGTGGCAGTGAAATAATCAGAAGCGTTTGAAACAAGGAATTGTTTCAAACGCTTTTTTAATGTTTATTTAAGCAAAAAGGTTTAATCTTGGAAGAAAATAGAGTATAATAGAAGTCTTAGTAAGAGGAAAAAAAGATGTATCAAGTTATTACGTTATGTGGCGACAGTGAGCCATGGTGGTTTTTAGACGATTGGAAGAAAGACATCGTCACGGTTAAAGAATTTGATGATTATTATACCGCCCTAAAACACTATAAGAAAGAATGGTTTAATCTTGCTGCTCGCTATCCTAGTTTTATTAGCAAGAGTTCATTGATGAGTGCTTTTTGGAATAAGAGAGAACAGTTTTGGTGCGAGGAATGTGTGGATTATTTACAACGTTATCACTCAGTAGCTTTGTTGGCGAATTGGCAGGAGCTTCCCTTTGATTGTCATCGTCCAGGTTATGAAAAAGCAAACGATCAGAGCCTTCCTTATGCTTGCAGTGTTTCTTTTCAAACAAAAAAGATAGTCTAAGTTTATTGACTTAGGCTATTTTTTTATGGTTTTGCGAATAGTTAGGTAAGGAGGTTGAGATGATACAAGAACTTGGAAAAAGTATGATTCAAGAAGCGGTAGAAAGAGAAGCACAAGATATTTATCTGCTTCCTAGACAATCATCCTACGAACTTTATTTGCGTATCAAAGACAGGCGTGTCTTTGAGCGTTCTCTTAAAAGAGAAGAAGGAATGGCGCTGATTAGCCACTTTAAATTTGTAGCAGGCATGAATGTCGGAGAGAAAAGACGCAGTCAGCTTGGTTCTTGTGATTATGCTTATGGCGACAATCAAGCGGTTTCGTTGAGGCTGTCAAGTGTGGGCGATTACAAAAATGATGAAAGTTTGGTGATTCGGATTTTATTTGATGGCAAACGAAATCTGACCTACCATTTCGATGCCCTCGAATCCATTTTACCTTGCCTGCAAGAACGAGGGCTGTACCTGTTTTCCGGTCCGGTCGGTAGCGGAAAAACCACCTTGATGCATCAACTGATTCAAGAAAAATTTGCGCATAAACAAACCATTACCATTGAAGATCCGGTTGAAATTAAGCAAGATCACATGTTGCAATTACAGGTCAATCCCAGCATTGGTGCGACTTATGATAATTTAATCAAACTCTCCTTGCGGCATCGTCCGGATCTATTGATTATTGGGGAGATTAGGGACAAAGAAACCGCCCAAGCAGCCATTCGAGCCAGTTTGACAGGCACTATTGTTCTTTCAACGGTGCATGCCAAGAGTATCTCAGGGGTTTATGCCAGATTGTTAGAGCTTGGGGTCACCAAGGAAGAATTGTATCATAGCCTTCGCGCTATCGTTTATCAGCGGTTAATTGGGGGAGGAGGTGTGATTGATCTTGCGACCGAACAGTTTGAAAATTACGTCCCAGACAGATGGAATGCCAAAATCGACCAGCTGGTGGAAAAAGGACTTCTCTCTCTTGAAGAAGCACAGGCTGAAAAAATTACCTCTCGCTAAGCAAAGAAAGGTCATTCAGCTCTTTCACAGCCTCTTGGTCAGTGGCTTTACCCTCAATGAGATTGTGGTCTTTCTAAAGCGTAGTCAGCTCTTAGAGGAAGTTTATGTTCATCGACTAGAAGAGGGGCTACTATCCGGTGAGACCTTATCGCAGCTTTTAAAACGCTTAGGCTTTTCTGATGCAATTGTCACCCAGTTGTCTCTTGCCGAGGAGCACGGGGATTTGGTCAGCAGTATGGCCTTGATTGATGATTATCTCTTACAGATGGCTAGCGTTCGTAAAAAGCTGATTGAAGTGGCAACCTACCCCATCTTATTGCTTTCGTTTTTGATGCTCATCATGATTGGACTCAAAAATTATCTCCTGCCTCAGCTAGAGGAGGGTAATCTTGCCACTCAGCTGGTTGCTTTGTTTCCAAGTCTCTTTTTTACAGGGGCTGGGGTGATGCTTTGTTTGATTGGGCTGGTTTATCGCTATTATCAAAAAGTGCCTCGCTTGAAATGGGTCACACAATTAAGTCGTCTGCCCTTTATCGGAAAGACCGTTCAGCTCTATCTCACGGCATATTACGCTAGAGAATGGGGAAATCTCATGGGGCAGGGCATTGGCTTGGTTGATTTGGTTGCTCTGATGCAAGAACAGTCGTCTTCTCTTTTTCAAGAAATTGGACACGACATGGAGGAAAGACTTTTAACAGGACAGGCTTTTCATACCATTGTAGAAGGCTATCCTTTCTTTTTAAGAGAGCTCAGTCTGATGATTGAATACGGTCAGGTCAAATCCAAATTAGGTCAAGAATTGAGCATTTATGCCAGAGAAATCTGGGAACGTTTTTTCAGCCGACTGCATCAGGCAACCCAGCTGATTCAACCCCTCATTTTTATTTTTGTCGCAGTGGTCATCGTTATGATTTATGCTGCCATGTTATTACCAATGTATCACAGTATGGAGGTGACGTTATAATGAAACAAAAACTCGTAGAAAAATTGAGAAAAATAAGCAGAAAAAAGGCAAGCGCCTTCACGTTGGTGGAAATGCTTGTGGTCCTTTTAATCATCAGCGTCTTGCTGCTTTTGTTTGTCCCTAATCTCAGTCAACAAAAAGACAAGGTCAAAGAAAGTGGTACCGCTGCTGTTGTCAAGGTTGTGGAAAGCCAAGCCGAACTTTATGAGCTAAATAGCGATGATAGAGCAACCCTTCGAGCGCTCGTTAATAAGGGCAATATCACAGAAAAACAAGCCAAAGCCTATAACGATTATTACAGTAAGCATGGGAATGAAGCGCGTGCAGTTGACAATTAAGGCTTTCACTTTATTAGAAAGTCTATGTGTCTTGGTTGTGGTCAGTTTTTTACTCTTTACCTTTTCAGGTGGGGTAAAATCGACCTTTGACAAGGTGGAACAAAATTTATTTTTCCTCTCCTTTGAGCAAATGTACCGCCACACCCAAAAATTAGCAGTCAGTCAGCAAAAGGAGCTAACTCTTGAGATTGGAGAAAAAGAGATAAACAATGGGCAAAAACGTCTCTCCATTCCAAAGACCATTCAGCCTGTGGCTTCTTACCGCTTGATTTTTAATGCTAAAGGAGGCAATTCTTCTCTTTCTAAGATTAGCTTTGAATCGCAGGAGAAGGTGGTTGCTTATCAGTTATATATAGGGAGTGGGCATTATAAAAAAACAGAAACTAAAAGGATACATTCTTCTTGAGAGCTTGAGCGCCTTAGCTATCTTAGTCACGATTACAAGCCTTATTTTAGGGCAGGTTAATCAAGAGCGGGCTAATCGTTTCAGTCAGTTAAAAAGACAAGAAATTTTGAATGTTGCCCAGATGGCGGTTCAAACCAATCAAGAAAGTCTCTCACTCAATGGTGTCAGTGTCAGAGTGAAAAAAACGAAAACCAGCATTCGAGTTTATCATGAGAAGAAAGAGGTGTTAGCGATTGAAAAAGCGTAAGGTCAGAGCCTTCACCCTTTTGGAGTGCTTGGTTGCCCTCTTGGTCTTAGTGGGTTCCATATCGGTATATCAAGGTTTGACCAAGGTCTTGGTGCACAATGTTCATCATCTGTCGGAAAATACGCAGCGAGACTGGCTTCTTTTTTGTCAGCAATTACGAAAAGAACTAGAAGGTGGTGAGTTTGTCAAAGTAGAGCAGCACAAGTTGTATATTAAAAAAGGCAGCCAAGAATTGGCTTTTGGCCAATCTAAAGCCGATGATTTTCGTAAAACCAATGCTGACGGCAGAGGCTATCAACCCATGATGACAGGTTTAAAAGCAACACAAATCAAAAAAGCAGGCAATATCATCACCATTCAGCTATCCTTCAAACAAGGTGGAGAAAGGACTTTTCAATATGCGATGGAAAACCCAAGTTAAAGGAGGGGTCTTACTTTACGCTTTACTGATGTCTAGCTTGTTTCTCCTTCTTCTCCAATTTTATATCACTCAAGTCATCGATCACCAAAAGGAGTTGACCTCACTAGAGGACAATAGTCGCGCCTATCTCATGACCCAATTAGCTCTGGAAGAAAAAAATCAAGAGACCTTGACCTTTACTACGGGACAAACCAAGAAACAAGGAAAAGATCATCAGCAAGAAATTTTGGTTCGATTAAAAAATGGCGAAACTTATACCTACCAGTTTTATCAAAAAGAGTGAGATAACAGCAGCCGCAAGGCTGTTTTTTAGATTGTGAGCTTTGAGGCTCCTGCTTAAATCCCAGTTGTTCTAAGGTTTTTAAGATCTGGAGAAAAAAAGCTAAAAAAAGTTTAAAAAAGGTATTGACAGTTGTGCTGAAGTTTGCTAGAATATAGTAGTTGTCGCTTGAGAGAGCGCAAAAGACCTTTGAGAACTAAATAAGAAACAACCAAGTAAGGGTTACACGAAGTAACCCGTCAATAAAGAAAAAGCTAGCAATAGCATGAGTAAGATTTAAACGAGAGTTTGATCCTGGCTCAGGATGAACGCTGGCGGCGTGCCTAATACATGCAAGTAGAACGCAGAGGAGAGGAGCTTGCTTCTCTCTAATGAGTTGCGAACGGGTGAGTAACGCGTAGGTAACCTACCTCTTAGCGGGGGATAACTATTGGAAACGATAGCTAATACCGCATAACAGCTTATGCTGCATGGCATAGGTTTGAAAGGCGCAAGAGCGTCACTAAGAGATGGACCTGCGTTGTATTAGCTAGTTGGTAGGGTAAAGGCCTACCAAGGCGACGATACATAGCCGACCTGAGAGGGCGATCGGCCACACTGGGACTGAGACACGGCCCAGACTCCTACGGGAGGCAGCAGTAGGGAATCTTCGGCAATGGGGGCAACCCTGACCGAGCAACGCCGCGTGAGTGAAGAAGGACTTCGGTTCGTAAAGCTCTGTTGTAAGCGAAGAACGGGTGTGAGAGTGGAAAGCTCACACTATGACGGTAACTTACCAGAAAGGGACGGCTAACTACGTGCCAGCAGCCGCGGTAATACGTAGGTCCCGAGCGTTATCCGGATTTATTGGGCGTAAAGCGAGCGCAGGCGGTTTCGTAAGTCTGAAGTAAAAGGCTGTGGCTTAACCATAGTACGCTTTGGAAACTGCGGGACTTGAGTGCAGAAGGGGAGAGTGGAATTCCATGTGTAGCGGTGAAATGCGTAGATATATGGAGGAACACCGGTGGCGAAAGCGGCTCTCTGGTCTGTAACTGACGCTGAGGCTCGAAAGCGTGGGTAGCGAACAGGATTAGATACCCTGGTAGTCCACGCCGTAAACGATGAGTGCTAGGTGTTAGGCCCTATCCGGGGCTTAGTGCCGTAGCTAACGCAATAAGCACTCCGCCTGGGGAGTACGACCGCAAGGTTGAAACTCAAAGGAATTGACGGGGGCCCGCACAAGCGGTGGAGCATGTGGTTTAATTCGAAGCAACGCGAAGAACCTTACCAGGTCTTGACATCCCTCTGACCGGCCTAGAGATAGGCTTTCTCTTCGGAGCAGAGGTGACAGGTGGTGCATGGTTGTCGTCAGCTCGTGTCGTGAGATGTTGGGTTAAGTCCCGCAACGAGCGCAACCCCTATTGTTAGTTGCCATCATTAAGTTGGGCACTCTAGCGAGACTGCCGGTAATAAACCGGAGGAAGGTGGGGATGACGTCAAATCATCATGCCCCTTATGACCTGGGCTACACACGTGCTACAATGGCTGGTACAACGAGTTGCGAGTCGGTGACGGCAAGCTAATCTCTTAAAGCCAGTCTCAGTTCGGATTGTAGGCTGCAACTCGCCTACATGAAGTCGGAATCGCTAGTAATCGCGGATCAGCACGCCGCGGTGAATACGTTCCCGGGCCTTGTACACACCGCCCGTCACACCACGAGAGTTTGTAACACCCGAAGTCGGTGAGGTAACCGTAAGGAGCCAGCCGCCTAAGGTGGGATAGATGATTGGGGTGAAGTCGTAACAAGGTAGCCGTATCGGAAGGTGCGGCTGGATCACCTCCTTTCTAAGGAACAGTAGAGATACTGGAACGGATTTACTTGGTTCTTATTTAGTTTTGAGAGGTCTTGTGGGGCCTTAGCTCAGCTGGGAGAGCGCCTGCTTTGCACGCAGGAGGTCAGCGGTTCGATCCCGCTAGGCTCCATAGGGTACATTTGTTATCCTAAGTTTAGTCCATTGAAAATTGAATATCTATATCAAATAGTAACAAGAAAATAAACCGAAACGCTGTAATACGAGACTTAAGAGTAGAGTCAAAAAATAAGGTTAAGTTAGTAAGGGCGCACGGTGGATGCCTTGGCACTAGGAGCCGATGAAGGACGTGACGAACAACGAAATGCTTTGGGGAGCTGTAAGTAAGCGCTGATCCAGAGATGTCCGAATGGGGGAACCCAACAGGTTATGCCTGTTATCCCTACCTGTTAAGGGTAGAGGAGGGAAGACGCAGTGAACTGAAACATCTAAGTAGCTGCAGGAAGAGAAAGCAAAAGCGATTGCCTGAGTAGCGGCGAGCGAAACGGCAGGAGGGCAAACCGAAGTGTTTACACTTCGGGGTTGTAGGACTGCGATGTGGACTTAAAGAATATAGAAGAATCATCTGGGAAGATGAGCCAAAGAGAGTAAAAGCCTCGTATTCGAAATAGTCTTTATACCTAGCAGAATCCTGAGTACGGCGGGACACGAGGAATCCCGTCGGAATCTGGGAGGACCATCTCCCAACCCTAAATACTCCCTAGTGACCGATAGTGAACCAGTACCGTGAGGGAAAGGTGAAAAGCACCCCGGGAGGGGAGTGAAATAGAACCTGAAACCGTGTGCCTACAAGAAGTTCGAGCCCGTTAATGGGTGAGAGCGTGCCTTTTGTAGAATGAACCGGCGAGTTATGATATGATGCGAGGTTAAGTGGAAGAAGCGGAGCCGTAGGGAAACCGAGTCTGAAAAGGGCGAGTTAGTATCATGTTATAGACCCGAAACCATGTGACCTACCCATGAGCAGGTTGAAGGTGCGGTAAGACGCACTGGAGGACCGAACCAGGGCACGTTGAAAAGTGCTTGGATGACTTGTGGGTAGCGGAGAAATTCCAAACGAACTTGGAGATAGCTGGTTCTCTCCGAAATAGCTTTAGGGCTAGCGTCGACATTAAGATTCTTGGAGGTAGAGCACTGTTTGGGTGAGGGGTCCATCTCGGATTACCAATCTCAGATAAACTCCGAATGCCAAAGAATTATGGTCGGCAGTCAGACTGCGAGTGCTAAGATCCGTAGTCGAAAGGGAAACAGCCCAGACCACCAGCTAAGGTCCCAAAATAATTGTTAAGTGGAAAAGGATGTGGGGTTGCACAGACAACTAGGATGTTAGCTTAGAAGCAGCTATTCATTCAAAGAGTGCGTAATAGCTCACTAGTCGAGTGACCCTGCGCCGAAAATGTACCGGGGCTAAAACAATTTACCGAAGCTGTGGATACCTTTATGGTATGGTAGGAGAGCGTTCTATGTGTGGTGAAGGTGTACCGTGAGGAGCGCTGGAACGCATAGAAGTGAGAATGCCGGTATGAGTAGCGAAAGATGGGTGAGAATCCCATCCACCGTAAGACTAAGGTTTCCAGGGGAAGGCTCGTCCGCCCTGGGTTAGTCGGGACCTAAGGAGAGACCGAAAGGTGTATCCGATGGCCAACAGGTTGATATTCCTGTACTAGAGTATGAAGTGATGGAGTGACGCAGAAGGCTAACTCAAGCGTGCGATTGGAAGAGCACGTCTAAATAGTGAGGGGTGGTATGAGTTAAATGCTTGTACCTATAACCTTGAGCTATGATGGGGAGCGAAGTTTAGTAGCGAAGTGAGTGATGTCACGCTGCCAAGAAAAGCTTCTAGCGTTGTATCATACTCTACCCGTACCGCAAACCGACACAGGTAGTCGAGGCGAGTAGCCTCAGGTGAGCGAGAGAACTCTCGTTAAGGAACTCGGCAAAATGGCCCCGTAACTTCGGGAGAAGGGGCGCTGATTTAGGTCAGCCGCAGTGAATAGGCCCAAGCAACTGTTTATCAAAAACACAGCTCTCTGCGAAATCGTAAGATGAAGTATAGGGGGTGACGCCTGCCCGGTGCTGGAAGGTTAAGAGGAGTGCTTAGCGTAAGCGAAGGTATGAATTGAAGCCCCAGTAAACGGCGGCCGTAACTATAACGGTCCTAAGGTAGCGAAATTCCTTGTCGGGTAAGTTCCGACCCGCACGAAAGGCGTAATGATTTGGGCACTGTCTCAACGAGAGACTCGGTGAAATTTTAGTACCTGTGAAGATGCAGGTTACCCGCGACAGGACGGAAAGACCCCATGGAGCTTTACTGCAGTTTGATATTGAGTATCTGTACCACATGTACAGGATAGGTAGGAGCCGATGAGAGCGGGACGCCAGTTTCGCTGGAGGCGCTGTTGGGATACTACCCTTGTGTTATGGCTACTCTAACCCAGATAGGTGATCCCTATCGGAGACAGTGTCTGACGGGCAGTTTGACTGGGGCGGTCGCCTCCTAAAAGGTAACGGAGGCGCCCAAAGGTTCCCTCAGATTGGTTGGAAATCAATCGCAGAGTGTAAAGGTATAAGGGAGCTTGACTGCGAGAGCAACAACTCGAGCAGGGACGAAAGTCGGGCTTAGTGATCCGGTGGTTCCGTATGGAAGGGCCATCGCTCAACGGATAAAAGCTACCCTGGGGATAACAGGCTTATCTCCCCCAAGAGTTCACATCGACGGGGAGGTTTGGCACCTCGATGTCGGCTCGTCGCATCCTGGGGCTGTAGTCGGTCCCAAGGGTTGGGCTGTTCGCCCATTAAAGCGGCACGCGAGCTGGGTTCAGAACGTCGTGAGACAGTTCGGTCCCTATCCGTCGCGGGCGTAGGAAATTTGAGAGGATCTGCTCCTAGTACGAGAGGACCAGAGTGGACTTACCGCTGGTGTACCAGTTGTCTCGCCAGAGGCACAGCTGGGTAGCTATGTAGGGAAGGGATAAGCGCTGAAAGCATCTAAGTGCGAAGCCCCCCTCAAGATGAGATTTCCCATAACGTTAAGTTAGTAAGAGCCCTGAGAGAAGATCAGGTCGATAGGTTAGGAGTGGAAGTTGTGTGAGCAATGGAGCGGACTAATACTAATAGCTCGAGGACTTATCCTAGATAAGTGATGAAAAGTAAGTATTGACAGTTGGTTTAGAAGTTGTTATAATGATAAGGTATTCAATTTTGAGTCGATTAAGCGACTTAGAGAGTTAAGTGATGATAGCCTAGGGGATACACCTGTAACCATGCCGAACACAGCAGTTAAGCCCTAGCGCGCCGGAAGTAGTTGGGGGTTGCCCCCTGTGAGATATGGTCGTTGCTTAGCGTTAATCCGCCATAGCTCAGTTGGTAGTAGCGCATGACTGTTAATCATGATGTCGTAGGTTCGAGTCCTACTGGCGGAGTAGAGGAAGGCCTTGGTAAGCAAGGCTTTTTTTATTTTCCATGGCTGATCTATGATGAGCAAGGAGGGAGAACCAAATGCGTTCTCTCTTTTTTTGGTTTTCTCTTTTTTGAAGTTGTAGAATCAAAAGGCTCGGAGTTTGACATCTTAGGTGAGTTTGTTTGTGGTTTCGCGTTTAGTGTTGGAAGAAGGAAGTTTGAGGACGTTGGTGATATAAGTTCTAAAGTTATGATAGACTCAATCTAAAATCCCTATCAGATGTTGATAGGAATTATTTTAGGCTTTGTGTTTCTGTGGAGAGATAAGTGTGATGAGTTTTAAAGTGAAAAATAAAGAGAGAAGGCGGTCTAAATAGTCTGTTAAGGCTTGGGTTATGATGAGGCTGGTGGTGAGGTTGAGTCCAAGGTGATGCAAGACTTGCGCGATGAGGCTAGAGCCGCTGGAGGTGATGCCGTGAAAAAGCAGGACTGTTATCAAGGCTGCAATAGCGGTCCCTGGAAGGGAGAGCAGCAGACTTTTGAGAAAGAGCTGAGATGGCTTTAGCTTTGTTGATTTTGGAATGATGAAACTAGCTAGAAGAGCAAGACTAATGGCAACTGGTGCATAATAAAGGGCAAAGATATCCGTGGTGATGGCGTTGATCAGAGCCGTCAAGAGGGCGGTTAGGATACCAAGGAGAGGTCCATAGCTGATGGTCATAAATAATGTGCCAATGGTATCCAGATAGATAGGTAATTTGAGAAAGAGAGCGAGATTGCTCAGTAAAAGATTTAGGGCAATGCTGATAGCCATGAAGGTGAGGTGTCGGGTTTTAAACGTCATGTTTTAAGCTTCTCCTAACTGTAAAGTGATCAGATCGGTTGCGATCTTTTCTTTTGGATAATCTAATAAGGTACTGAGAAAATCCGTCCAAAAACGAAAAACATCAACCTGTGTTAGAATATGACTGTTGGCTGGTTTGTGATAAAAATCAAATTGATCAACAATACTTTGTCCAAGAGCGGGACCAGATGTCACAATTTCAGTATAACTGTCAAATCCTTGGCAGACTTGATCATTAAGGGTATAAACGACTGCGAGAGGATCGTTAATGACACAACCAATGATATGTTCATACTGCCAATGAAAGTCAAAATAAAAGCGAGTGATTGCTTCTATAAAGCTAGTCATTTCAGGATTAATGCGGTGCATATAGGTTAATAAGTTAGGGGTGAGAACAATTTTTCGAGTGACATCGAGTCCGACCATTTCGGTAGTAGTTTTGGCTGTGGCAAAAACAGATTGGGCAGCGTGGGGGTCGCACCAGTAGTTGTACTCGGCAACTGGGGAACAATTTCCATGTGACTTAAAAGTCCCTCCCATGCTGACAAAACGTTTGGCATGCTGAGCCAGTTTAGGATTTTTTTCAAGAGCGAGGGCAATATTGGTTAAGGGACCAAGTGCGACAAGGCTAGTATCAGTCGGATTTTTGAAATAGTTGGCTAGAAAGTCTGTCGCGCTTTCTGGTTGAATGGGATAATCATCAAGGAGTTGGTGATAGATTTCTCCAAGACCGTCTTCACCATGGGTGTCCTGAGCTGAGATGAACTCTCTTACCAAGGGTGCCTTTGCACCAGCGTAGATTGGAATATCTAAACGATTGGTGCGCTCTAAAATGGTCAAGGCATTTTTAATACCGAGTTCAAGTGGGCAATTTCCGGCGGTAATGGTAATGGCAACTACCTCTATTTTAGGGTGTTTAATGGCATAAAGGAGGGCCAAGCTATCGTCAATACCAGGGTCACAGTCAATAATCATGCTTTGTTTTGTCATAGAAACCTTCTTTCTAACACAATAAAAAGGGATATATCTTTTGATAGTATCCCTGATTCTCTTTCTTCCTCAAATAAGGCGGTGTTGCTATTGACCGCTTTGTTTTTCTAAAAAGGTACTTTAGTTTTTTATTCTGGGAAGTTTGCGAACCAGTCCAGAAAAATGATTTTTTTCTGATTGTGATGTTGTTATTGTACCATGAGTGCGCCATCTTAGCAAGTTCTCATGATGAAAAAGAATAAATATGGTAAAATAGAGGAAGAAAAGGAGTAAGACCATGAGATTACAAAAGCCAAAAGGCACACAAGATAGTTTACCTCAATCTTCTTTGAGGTGGCAATATTTGGAAGACACGGCAAGACGCACGTTTGAACGTTACCGCTACGGGGAAATCAGAACGCCAATGTTTGAGCACTATGAGGTGATTAGCCGCTCTGTTGGAGATACGACGGATATTGTGACCAAGGAAATGTATGATTTCTACGATAAAGGAGAGCGTCATATTACGCTGCGTCCAGAAGGAACGGCTCCTGTGGTGCGGGCTTATGTGGAAAATAAGCTGTTTGCACCAGAAGTGCAAAAACCCGTTAAACTCTATTATATGGGATCGATGTTTCGTTATGAGCGCCCTCAAGCTGGAAGATTGCGTGAGTTTCACCAAATTGGTGTAGAATGTTTTGGTTCTAAAAATCCAGCAACGGATGTTGAGACCATTGCCATGGCGCATGCCTTGTTTCAAGAGTTAGGCATTGATGATGTGACGCTTCATCTCAATACACTTGGGACCAGTTCTAGTCGAGCAGCCTATCGTCAGGCCTTGATTGACTATTTGACCCCTCTAAAGGATCAATTATCAGCAGACAGTCAACGGCGCTTGGTGGAAAATCCTCTTCGGGTTTTGGATAGTAAGGAAAAAGAGGACAAGGCTGCTCTGGTGGGAGCACCGTCTATTTTGGATTACTTAGATGAGGAGAGCCAACAACACTTCTCACAAGTGCGTCAGATGCTAGATGCTCTTGGGATTGCTTATGTGATTGACCCTAATATGGTGCGTGGGCTAGACTACTATAACCACACGATTTTTGAGTTTATGACGAGCGTTGAAGGAACAGAGTTGACCATTTGTGCTGGTGGACGTTATGACCAGCTAGTGGAGTATTTTGGTGGTCCACAAACCCCAGCCTTTGGTTTTGGTCTTGGCATGGAGCGGGTTCTTCTGGTACTTGAAAAACAGGATAAGGGGGCAAAAAAGGAGGTACCTTTGGACCTTTATGTTGCTGTTTTGGGAGAGGAGGCGAATTTTGTTGCGCTAGCCTTGGTGGAAGGCGTTCGAAATCAAGGTTATGTGGCAGAGCGGGATTATCTAGGACGTAAGCTGAAAGCTCAGTTCAAGGCAGCTGACCAATTTAAGGCACGTTATATTGTGACCCTCGGTGAAGAAGAAGTAAGCACCAATCAAGTGGTGGTCAAAGATAATGCAACCAGACAAGAGGTAAAGGCGAGTCTAGAAGAGCTCATGGGGAACTTTGCAGCTATTTTAGAAAAATTTGAAGCCTAAAAATCAAGTCAAAAGACAGACCCAAAACGAGCAGGGTTTGTCTTTTTCTTGTCAAGAAAAATCTCAAAACATACTGCCCTTTTGGGGGCTTTATGGTACAATAGAAGCAACTACTTTTTTTGAAGGGTGACAGAATATGAAACGTTCCATGTATGCAGGTCTGGTGAGACCAGACCAAATCGGACAAGAATTAACTTTGACAGGCTGGGTAGCCAAAAGAAGAAATCTAGGTGGCTTGATTTTTATTGATTTGCGTGACCGTGAAGGCATCATGCAGCTGGTCATCAATCCAGAAACAGCAGCTCCTGAAGTTGTTGAACTCGCAGATAGTTTGAGAAGTGAGTATGTCATCAGCGTGACGGGTCTTGTGGTTGCGCGTGAAGTGGCCAATCAAGAACTGCCAACTGGTGAAGTGGAGTTGCAAGTCCGGGATTTGACGGTCTTAAATACCGCTAAGACCACGCCTTTTGAAATCAAAGATGGGGTTGAGGTCAGCGATGATATGCGTCTTCGCTACCGTTATCTGGACTTGCGTCGTCCAGAGATGCTGGAAAACTTTAAATTGCGCGCCAAGGTGACCCACAGCATTCGCAATTATTTGGATGAGCAAGGCTTTATCGATGTGGAAACACCCATGTTGACCAAGTCCACACCAGAAGGGGCGAGGGATTATTTGGTGCCAAGTCGGGTGAGCAAGGGACATTTTTACGCCTTGCCTCAAAGTCCTCAGATTACCAAGCAGCTTTTGATGAACGCTGGTTTTGACCGCTATTATCAAATTGTCAAGTGTTTCCGTGATGAGGATTTGCGTGGGGATCGTCAGCCAGAGTTTACACAGGTGGATTTGGAGACCTCTTTCTTATCTGACAAAGATATTCAAGACTTGGTAGAGGGCATGATTGCTCGTGTGATGAAGGAAACCAAGAGACTAGAGGTGCAGTTGCCATTTCCTCGTATGACCTATGAAACAGCCATGAGTCTTTATGGGTCTGACAAGCCAGATACCCGCTTTGAGATGTTGCTCCAAGATGTGACGGAGTATGTGAGGGAGCTAGACTTCAAGGTCTTTTCAGAAGCTCCTGCGGTTAAGGCTATCGTGGTGAAGAGCGCAGCAGACCACTATTCGCGTAAAGATATTGATAAATTGACCGAAATGGCCAAACAGTTTGGTGCTAAGGGTCTTGCTTGGGTCAAGCAAGTCGAAGGCAGCCTCAATGGTCCAGTTGCCAAGTTCCTCACACCAGTAGAGGAACGGCTTAAAGATGTGTTACAATTGGAAGACAATGACTTGGTTCTCTTTGTAGCAGATAGCTTAGAGGTAGCAAATAGCACGCTGGGGGCTCTTAGGGTGCGTCTTGGAAAAGAACTAGGCTTGATTGATGAGAGCCGCTATAACTTCCTATGGGTGGTGGATTGGCCGATGTTTGAATGGTCTGAAGAAGAGGGACGCTACATGAGCGCTCATCATCCTTTCACCTTACCAACTAAAGATAGCGAAGACCAGTTGGAGGGAGATTTGGCTAAGGTTCGAGCTATTGCTTATGATATTGTCCTCAATGGTTATGAACTAGGTGGCGGTAGCCTTAGGATTAACCAACGAGATTTACAGGAACGCATGTTTACAGCCCTTGGTTTTTCTAAAGAAGAAGCCAAAGAACAGTTCGGTTTTCTCCTAGAAGCCATGGACTATGGTTTCCCGCCACACGGTGGCTTGGCCATTGGTCTTGACCGCTTTGTCATGTTGCTAGCTGGTAAGGACAATATCCGTGAGGTTATCGCCTTTCCTAAGAATAATAAGGCCACAGATCCAATGACTCAAGCACCGAGCCAAGTTTCAGAAAAACAATTGGATGAGTTGGCGCTTCAAACATTGGATTATGAAGACTAAAAAAGCATCTTTGTTAAAAAAATTGAGATTTACGCTCAAACGTCTGGCTAAAAAGCTAGGCTTATCACGTCTGGTCAGGGAGGTCTCGAGGGGGCGCTATGCTGAAAAATTTTCGGCAGCTCTCTTTTACGGCCTCATGTCCAGTATTGCGGTGAATTTTTTCTTCCTACCTGGAGGGGTCTATTCTAGTGGGGTTACGGGACTTTCTCAGGTTCTTGCGGCGATTAGCCATCGGCTGTTTGGCTTTGATTTTCCGCTCTCACTGGCCTTTTATCTCTTAAATGCGCCGCTTTTGGTCTTGGCTTGGTTTCAATTGAGCCGAAAATTTACCATTTTCACCTTTATTACGGTCAGTTTAAGTTCCTTGTTTATTCAGTTGGTTCCGACGATTCGATTGAGTAGCGATCCCATTATCAATGCGATTTTTGGGGGGCTTTTCTTGGGTGTGGGGATTGGTTATAGCTTTCGCCAAAACATCTCAAGCGGGGGAACGGATATCATCAGCCTGTATGTGAGAAAAAAGACGGGACGTGACGTCGGTAATATCTCCATGGTGGTCAATGGCTTGATTATGATTTTGGCGGGGATCTTGTTTGGTTGGCAACATGCGCTTTACTCATTAGTGGCTATTTTTGTGACCAGCCGAGTGACGGATGCCCTCTTTACCAAGCAAAAGAAGATGCAAGCCATGATTATCACCAGTCAAGGTGAGAAAGTGACACGGATGATTCATAAGAAAATGCACCGCGGAGTGACTTGTATCAATGATGCAGAAGGTACCTACAATCATGAGAAAAAAGTCATTCTCCTAACGGTGATTACCCGTGCAGAGTTTTCAGATTTTAAATATTGGATGAAAAAAACAGACCCGAAAGCCTTTGTGTCTGTCTCAGCTGATGTGCATATTATTGGTCGTTTTGTGGATGATGACCGTTAGAAGAAGGAGGGGGCTATGACACACCATGAGCCAAAATTATCGCTAAAAAATTTAATGTTTATCGCTATTGGGGTTGCTTTTTATTCTTTTGGCTTTGTTAAATTTAACATGACCAATCACTTAGCAGAAGGTGGCGTGTCAGGGATTACCTTGATTCTTTACTCTTTGTTTGGCATCAATCCTGCTTATAGCTCGCTACTTATCAATATTCCTCTCTTTATTCTTGGTGCTAAGACCTTTGGGCGTAAGTCCTTGCTTTTGACCATTTATGGGACAGTTTTGCTTTCTGTTTTTATCTGGATTTGGCAGCGGGTACCGGTCGCTGTGGATTTGGAACATGACTTTTTGATTGCTGCCCTTTTGGCTGGGATTTTTGCAGGGATTGGCTCTGGCTTGGTCTTTCGCTACGGTGGGACCACAGGGGGAACGGATATTGTGGCTAAGGTCGTGGAGGCAAAGACCGGCTTTCAGATTGGTCAGACCCTGTTGCTAGCAGATATTGTGATTCTTTTGGCGTCCTTGACCTATATTGATATTCGTCACATGGTTTATACCTTGATTGCCAGCTTTGTCTTTAGTCAGATTGTGACCATTATTCAAAATGGTGGTTACACCATCCGTGGTATGATTATCATTAGTAGGCAGTCTGAGAAGATTGCATCTGAGATTTTAACTCAGATCAATCGTGGGGTCACTTACCTGCAAGGTGAGGGGGCTTATTCTGGTCATCCCCACAAGGTCCTCTACGTGGTGCTAAACCCGAGTGAAGTCAGGGATGTCAAGCGCATCGTGGCAGACTACGATCCAGATGCCTTTATCTCCGTTTTAGAGGTGGATGAGGTAGTGAGTTCGGATTTTAATATCCTTAGAAAAAATTACGGAAAACTAGAATCATAACAAAAAGTGCTTGCCGATTTTCGGTAAGCATTTTCTTGTGAAAGGATTTGCATTTTTCTTGACAGGAATGGAAGAAACAGATAAAATAACTCTTAATAGTAAAAAAATCTGTGATGGGAGAAGAATATGAAAGTTGCTATTGTTGGTGCCAGCAGTCGGATTGGGATGGAAGCTATTGCTCTTTTTTTGAAAGAAACCGATGCAGAACTGCATTTGTTTTTGAGAAATGCGAAAAAATTAGCGGATTTAGACCTTGATTTGGCAGGCGACCGAGTGAAAATTTTTGAAGGCAGTGCCAGTGATGAGGCAGCTCTTCTGCCTGCGCTTACTGGTGTGGATTTTGTCTTTGCCAGCCTAGCAGGGGAGATGGAGGCTTTTGCTAAGACCTTGGTCAAGGTTATGCCAGAAGCAGGGGTCAAGCGCCTTGCTTTTGTGACCACGCTTGGTATCTTAGATGAGGTTCCAGGTGCCTTTGGTCGTTGGAACGCAGATATGATTGGCCCTTATCTGCCACCATATCGGGCAGCGGCGCGTGTGATTGAGGCATCTAGCCTTGACTACACCATTATTCGCCCAGCTTGGTTGACAAATGCTCCTGAGGTGGATTATGAGGTTACCCTGCGTGATGAGCCGTTTAAGGGGACAGAAATCTCAAGACGCAGTGTGGCTGCCCTTGCTCTTGAAATCGCAAAACATCCAGAGCTCTATTCTCGTGAGAATATCGGAATCGATAAACCGGGCAGTGATGGGGATAAGCCTGCTTTTATGTAAATGGCTTTAAAAAAGAAAATGAGAGAAAGCTGCTGCTTTCTCTCATTTTTGATTTTGGTGATAAAAACCACCACAGCTTTACAGCTATGATGGTGTCTTTTTTACATTTCGTTTGGTGCTTCTACGCCGAGAAGGCTAAGGGCTTCTTTGAGGATTTGGGCGGTAGCATAAGAGAGGGCGAGACGGCTATTGCGGTCTTGGTCCTCATCTAGGATGCGGGTATGGGCGTAGTAGCGGTTAAAGCTTTGGGCGAGGCTAATCGCAAACTTGGCAATGACAGATGGCTCGTAGAGGCTAGCTGCACGTTCTACCATGCGTGGGAAATCTTGGAGAAGTTTGATAATTTCCCAGCTTTCTGAATCATTGAGGCTGTAAGCGGCAGTCATATCTGGTTTGAAGTCTGCTTTTTTGAGAATAGACTGAATCCGTGCATGTGCGTACTGAACGTAAGGACCTGTTTCCCCTTCAAAGGACACCATGGTATCAAGGTCAAAGTCATAGCCGTTGAGGCGGTCAGATTTGAGGTCGTAGAATTTGATGGCGCCGACTCCGACAGCGTGGGCCACTTCTTCCTTGTTTGGTAGGTTAGGATTTTTGGCTTCGATCTGAGTGAGGGCACGGTTGACAGCCTCTTGGATGGTTGGCTCAAGCAGGATGACATTCCCTTTACGGGTGGAGAGTTTTTGACCGTTCTTGGTCACGAGTCCCATAGCAACGTGAATCACGTCCTCACTCCAAGGATAGTTCATCTCAGACAGGATGGCCTTGAGTTGTTTGAAGTGAGCAGATTGTTCTTGACCGACCACATAGACACATTTGGCAAAATCATAGGTACGTTTGCGGTAGAGGGCAGCAGCCAAGTCACGAGTGATGTAAAGGCTAGCACCGTCTGATTTTTTGATGAGAGCAGGGTGTTCGATTCCATATTTTTCAAGGTCGATGACTTGTGCGCCTTTTGATTCGTGGAGGAGGTTCTTTTCGGTGAGGATATCGATGATTTCATCCATTTTGTCATTGTAGAAGGCTTCACCGTTGTAGCTGTCAAAGGTCACATCAAGTTCTTTGTAGATGCGGTTGAATTCAACCAGGCTCTCATCACGGAACCATTGCCATAATTCGGTCGCTTCCTTGTCGCCATTTTCGAGTTTTAAGAACCAAGCACGCGCTTCATCATCGTATTCTGGGTGCTCTTTGACTTCCTCATTGATGCGCACATAGAGTTTGAGCAATTCTGTGATAGGATTGGCTTCAACGGCTGCCTTGTCTCCCCAGAGCTTGTAGGCGACGATCAAAAGACCAAATTGTTTGCCCCAGTCACCGAGGTGGTTGACTTTCACGGTGTTATAGCCAAGTTTTCGGAAAATGTTAGATAGGCTATCTCCGATAACGGTAGAGCGCAAGTGTCCGATAGAGAAGGGTTTAGCGATATTAGGGCTAGAAAGGTCAATAACGATATTTTTTCCTTGACCTTGCTGGCTAGAGCCATAAGCAGTTCCTTGCTCGATCACATCACTAAGGACTTGGCTAGAGATGCTAGCCTTGTCTAGGAAGAAGTTAAGATAAGGTCCAGCTGCTTCGACTTTTTCAAATCCAGCGGTATCAATTTTTTCAGCCAAATCACTAGCGATAGCTTGGGGAGCCTTTCGCATGACCTTAGCAAGACTAAAGGCTGGAAAAGCGATGTCTCCCATGTCTTTGTATTTTGGTTTTTCAAGTAGGGCTAAAATAGCTGCTTCATCCAGTTCTGGTAGAACTTGATGGAGTTTTTGGGCAACGACGTGTTTGGTATCCATAAGTCTCTCCTCAATTTATATTGTTACCTTATTTTACCATATTCTTTGAGAATAAACGAGGGAAGAGGCAGGGAAAATCTGTCTTTTTTGGCTGAAATAAGGTATAATGGAAAGCAAAGACGCAAGAAACAAAGGTAGAACGCTTGTTCATATCTTTTTTTGTCACAGCAAACAGGAGGTCCTATGGCAAAAGAAACCCTCTCTCCAGGGATGAAACAGTATTTGGAGATTAAGCAAGACTATCCCGATGCCTTTTTGCTTTTTCGGATGGGCGATTTTTATGAGCTTTTTTATGAGGATGCGGTAAAGGCAGCCCAGTTGCTAGAGATCAACCTAACCAGTCGCAATAAAAATGCGGAGAATCCCATTCCCATGGCAGGTGTGCCCTACCACTCGGCGCAGCAGTATATTGATACCTTGGTTGAACTTGGCTACAAGGTGGCTATTGCTGAGCAAATGGAAGACCCAAAGCAAGCTATTGGGGTCGTCAGGCGTGAGGTGGTGCAGGTCATCACCCCAGGGACTGCTACGAGTGATAGTCAGTACAATAATTTTCTCGTTGCCATCGATCGATGGAAAGAGCGCTATGGTTTAGCTTATATGGATGTGTCAACGGGCGAGTTTTTTAGTACCCATCTAGCTGATTTTTCCATGGTGAGAAGTGAAATTCTTAATCTCAAGGCGCGTGAGGTGGTCGTAGGATGTGCCTTAAGCGCAGAGGAAGAGGAAGTCTTGACCAAACAGATGAATCTGGTCTTGTCTTTTCAAACAGAGGCTAGGGAAGAGTCCAACCTCATTCCAGCTGATATTTCAGAGGTGGAGCGCCTCGCTGCTGGTAAGCTCCTTGCTTATATCGAGACGACACAAAAACGTGATCTGCTCCATTTACAGGCCCTCAGTCACTATGAGGTGAAAGACTATCTGCAGATGAGCTATGCCACCAAGTCGAGCTTAGATTTGCTAGAAAATGCTAGGACAGGGAAAAAGCAGGGCAGTCTTTACTGGCTTCTAGATGAAACCAAGACAGCTATGGGGACCCGTCTTTTGCGGGCTTGGATCAACCACCCTTTGGTCAGTGCTGAGGCCATCATTTGGCGGCAGGAGATTATCACCTCTTTTTTGGGGCATTTTTTTGAGCGGAGTGAATTGACCGAGAGCTTAAAAGGGGTTTATGATATTGAGCGTTTGGCTAGTCGGGTGTCTTTTGGTCGGGCAACACCTAAGGACCTCTTGCAGTTAGGCAGAACCCTTAGTCAAGTTCCTGTCATTAAGGCACTTTTGGAGGTTTTTGATAGCGAGATTTTGCTAGATTTTTCTGGGCAAATGGACGCTTTACCAGAGCTTGAGAGTTTGATTTTCTCATCCATTTCAGAAGATGCTCCGACCACCTTGAGCGAGGGTGACATCATTAAGGCAGGCTTTGATGAGCGTTTGGATTATTACCGTCAGATTTTGCGTGAGGGGACGAGTTGGATCGCAGAGTTAGAAGCCAAGGAAAAAGAGAGAAGTGGTATTCCCACCCTCAAGATTGACTATAATCGTAAGGACGGCTACTATTTTCATGTGACCAATTCCTACTTGTCTGCGGTACCTGAGCATTTCTTTAGAAAAGCCACGTTGAAAAATTCTGAACGCTACGGGACAGAAGAGCTCGCTAAGTTAGAAGGGGACATGCTAGAAGCTAGGGAAAAATTGTCCAGTTTAGAATACGATATTTTTATGAGTATTCGTGCGCAGGTGGAAAAATATATCCAACGCCTGCAAGATTTGGCTAAGCAAATCGCGACCATCGATGTCTTGCAGGGCTTAGCAGTGGTGGCTGAAACCTATCATTACGTAAGGCCTAGCTTCAATCAAAGGCATGCGATTGCCATCAAAGACGGCAGGCATGCGGTGGTAGAGCGCGTGATGGGAACGAGAGAATATATCCCAAATAGTATTGTCTTTGAGGAAAAAACCCAGTTACAGCTGATCACTGGGCCAAATATGAGTGGTAAATCGACTTATATGCGCCAGCTAGCTCTGACCAGTATCATGGCACAGATTGGATCTTATGTCCCAGCGGCTTCAGCGGATTTGCCGATTTTTGATGCGATTTTTACCCGTATCGGGGCAGCGGATGATTTGATTTCTGGGCAGTCCACCTTTATGGTGGAGATGATGGAGGCCAATCAAGCTATCAAGCGGGCGACAAAGCATTCCTTGATTATCTTTGATGAGTTGGGTCGAGGGACTGCGACCTATGACGGGATGGCGCTGGCTCAGTCCATCATCGAGTATATCCACGATGAGATCGGGGCCAAGACCTTGTTTGCTACCCATTATCATGAATTGACAGCTCTTGATGAGGTTTTGAGTGGTTTGGTCAATGTGCATGTGGCGACCCTTGAGGACAAGGGGGAGGTCATCTTTTTGCATAAGATTAAGCCAGGTCCTGCGGACCAATCTTACGGCATACATGTGGCCAAGATTGCAGGCTTGCCGCAATCTGTGCTTGAGCGAGCAGATGTGATTCTGGCTGATTTGGAAGGTCAGGCAGCCAGTGTGTCACCTCTGTCAGACAAAGAGCAGGAGCTCAAGGCTTTTGAGCCTATCAGCTTATTTGATGAAGCAGCAGCTGACCATCCGGTGTTAGATAAGCTAAGAGCTATTGATGTCTTGGCATTGACACCCATGGAGGCCATGAATTTACTCTATCAATTAAAACAAGATTTATAAGACAAAAGGGGCAGGTGTCCCCTTTTTTATCCCTTGCATTGTCAGTCCTTATCAGGGATTTGTGATATAATGGAGAATAAAGAAACAGGAGGTTAGCATGGCAAATATTATCGAACTCCCTCAAGTATTGGCCAACCAAATTGCAGCAGGAGAAGTGATTGAACGACCTGCCAGTGTGGTCAAGGAATTGTTGGAAAATGCCATTGATGCAGGCAGTCACGCCATTACCATTCGCATCGAAGAAGCAGGGCTAAAGTCCATCCAAATCATTGATGACGGCGAAGGCATGCTGGCTGAGGATGTGCCTCTTAGTTTGAAGCGCCATGCCACCAGCAAGCTCAAGAACCAAGCGGATCTCTTTCGCATCAAGACCCTTGGCTTTAGAGGGGAGGCTTTGCCCTCTATTGCTTCGGTGAGTCGGCTGACGATTCAAACAGCGACCCAAGAGCAAAGCCAAGGGCTAGAGCTGGTAGCTGAAGGGGGAGATATCCAATCACAAACCCCCATCAAAAAGGCGAGAGGAACCAGCATTACCGTCCAAGATTTGTTTTACAATACCCCAGCCAGACTCAAGTACATTAAGACTTTGCAAAACGAACTCAGTCATATTGTTGATGTGGTCAATCGTCTGGGGCTAGCCCATCCAGAGATTGCCTTTACCCTAATCAGTGAGGGAAAAGAGCTGACCAAAACCAGTGGCAGTGGGGATTTGCGCCAGACCATAGCTGGGATCTACGGGCTACAAACGGCTAAAAAGATGGTTGAAATTAGCGCTTCTGACCTAGATTTTGAGGTGTCGGGTTATGTGAGTTTGCCCGAGTTGACCCGTGCTAATCGCTCTTATGTGACCCTTTTAATCAATGGCCGCTACATCAAAAATTTTCTGCTCAATCGTGCCATCTTAGATGGTTATGGGTCCAAACTCATGGTGGGACGTTTTCCGCTTGCGGTCATCGATATTCAGTTGGATCCTTATTTGGTGGATGTCAATGTGCATCCGACCAAGCAGGAGGTGCGACTATCCAAAGAAAAAGAATTGACCACCTTGATTAGTCAAGCAATCAGAGAAAGTCTCAGCCAGCAAGAACTCATCCCAGACGCTCTAGAAAATCTCGCCAAATCAAGCACCAGAAGAACCCATAAACCTGAACAAACCAGTCTGTCGCTACAGGCTTCTGGGCTTTACTATGACAAGGAAAAGGGGGACTTTTTCGTCCAGCCAAAAGCACCTGAGATTGAAGAGGTCTTTTCAGCACCCCTACCCGCCCCTGTGTCAGACCATCTTCACTATGCTAGTCGCAAGGAAGATGAGCTAGAGGATAGGGAGCATCCAGACTTATCGAAGCTAGACAAGGCCAAGTGGTCTAGGCTAAGAGAACGTTTGGAACAAGAAGGCAACTCCACCTTTCCAGAATTGGAGTATTTTGGTCAAATGCACGGGACCTACCTCTTTGCCCAAGGCAAAGAAGGGCTGTACATCATCGACCAACACGCAGCCCAAGAGCGGGTCAAGTATGAATACTACCGTGAAAAAATCGGTGAGGTAGATAATAGCCTCCAGCAGCTCTTGGTTCCTTATCTGTTTGAGTTCTCAAAGGCAGATACCCTGCGCTTGCAGGAAAAAATGCCCCTACTTCACCAAGTGGGTATCCATTTAGAGCCTTATGGCGACCAGACCTTTATCCTGCGTGAGCACCCCATCTGGTTTAAGGAAGAAGAGATCGAATCGGGGGTCTATGAGATGTGTGACATGCTGCTTTTGACCAATCAGGTGTCCATCAAGGATTACCGAGCAGACCTGGCCATCATGATGTCCTGTAAGCGTAGCATCAAGGCCAATCATAGCCTTGATGAACACTCTGCGCGCCATCTCTTAGTTCAGCTGTCCCAGTGTCAAAATCCCTATAATTGTCCCCACGGCAGACCGGTGTTGGTACATTTTTCCAAGGGCGATATGGAAAAGATGTTCCGTCGTATTCAGGAAAATCACACCAGCCTTAGAGAACTGGGCAAGTATTAGGAGGCAAGAATGAAGGCATTTTTTCAACTGCCCAAGCAAATCCAGTGGCGCGAAGGAATCAATTTTTTGACCAAGGTCATCGGAAGCAGTGTCTTTCCTTTTATGGCGCTGTATTATAGCCGTTACTTTGGAGCAGTCTGGGCGGGTATCTTGCTCATGCTGACGCAGGTGATTGGCTTTCTAGCTGGTCTTTACGGCGGGCATTTGACCGACAGCCTGGGACGAAAAAAGGTGGCAGATTTAGGGAATCTCTTGACCGCTTTGGGTTATCTCTTGGCTATTTTGACCAACTTACCCCATCATCCCATGCCTGTCTTAGCTTTTTTTGGTTTTCTGTTGATTGATAGCATGACCAATTTTAGTGCACCGGCTTACAGTGCCATGGTGATTGATCTGACGACAGAGGACAATCGCCGCTATGTCTATACCATTAGTTACTGGTTGGTTAATCTGGCCATTATGATTGGCTCAGCCCTCGCTGGTCTATTTTATGAGGCGCATTTTTTCGTGCTGTTGCTTGTCATGGGCGTGATTTCCTTGTTCAAATACCTGTTTGTCTGGCTCAAGTTTGAAGAAACCAAGCCAGATGAGTTGGTGTTTGAACACGGACATGGCGTGCTGTCTTTGTTTCGCAATTATGGTCAAATTGTAAAAGACCGCATTTTCTTGCTCTATGCCTTGGGGAGTGCCAGTCTAGCCTTTATCTTTCAGCAGGTCAATGCTTATTTGCCCGTTCATTTTGAGCGGACCTTTCAGGTGACGCAGGTCTTTGGGATGACCATCACAGGTCCTAAGATGCTGAGTCTTTCAGTCATGATAAATACTTTGATGGTGCTGGTATTGATGACTGTTATCAGTCAGAAGACGAAAGGTCTTCCTCTCTTTGTTCAGTACAGTCTAGGGCTTTTTTGCTTTTCTTTTGGCATGTTTTTATCCATGATGTTTGACCAGTTTATTCCCCTCATTTTAGCAACGGTGCTTTATAGCTTGGGGGAAATCATCAATGTCCCTGCCAGTCAAGTGCTTAGAATTGAGATGATGAAGGAGGATAAAATCGGTTCTTATTCAGGCTTTTTGGCGATGTTTTATCCCGTTGGGAAAATCCTTGCTAGTCTGATGGTCTCACTTAGTGGTGTGGTCGGAAGCCTTGGTGCGGTGCTCTTTTTTATCCTCGTTGTGTGTTTAGGTTATCTAGCGACCTACTACGCTGTTAAGCACAGACATTCATAAAGAAAGGAATATTAGAATTAAATGAAGGCATTTTTTCAATTACCCAAACAAATTCAAATACAAGAAGGCATTAGTTTTTTATCGACCCTGTTATCTAGTAGCATTTTCCCCTTTATGGCGCTTTATTATAGCCACTTTTTTGGTGCCGTCTGGGCTGGGATTTTACTGATGGTGGTGCAGGTGGTCAATTTCCTCACTACCCTTTATGGTGGGCATCTAGCAGACGCTTGGGGGAGAAAGGCTATGCTAGATGGGGCAAACCTGAGCATGCTCTTTGGTTTTATCCTTGCTGTTTTTAGTAATATTCCAGACCATCAACTTCCTCAGTTGGCTTTTATTGGTTTCTTGTTGGTCAATGTCGGGTTTAGTGTGTCTTATCCTGCTTACAGCGCCATGATTATCGATCTGACGACCGAGGACAATCGTCGCTATGTTTATACCATCAGTTATTGGTTGACCAATATTGCTGTTATGTTAGGGTCAGCTGTGGCTGGTTTGTTTTATGAGCAGCATTTCTTTTTGCTTTTGGTTGTCTATGCTTTTTTTGCTCTCTTTCGCTATATTTTTGTGCATTATTATTTTCAGGAGACCAAGCCTAGCCAGATGACCTTTGAGCATGGAGGGAATCTCAAGGCAGTCTTTAAAAATTATGGTGAGGTCATGAAGGATCGTATCTTTTTGCTCTACGCTTTGGGGAGTACCAGCTTGACCTTTATGTATCAACAGATTGATGCTTATCTGCCCTATCATTTTGCCAAAAGCTTTCAGTCTATTTCGCTGTTTGGATGGACTATTACAGGACCTAAGATGTTGAGCTTATCGGTTATGATTAACACCATCATGGTGGTGCTTTTGATGACCAGGGTCGAAAAAGCCACCAAGCGCATGAAGCTGCTTCCTCAGTATATCCTAGGTGTGGCGCTCTTTAGCTTGGGTCTTGTGATGGCTATGAATAGTCAGACCCTTTACTGGATTTCCTTAGCGACTGTCATTTACACCTTTGGGGAGATGATTAATGTCCCAGCTAGTCAGGTGCTTCGAGTGGAGATGATGGATGACAATAAAATTGGGTCATACACGGGCTTTTTAAGTATCTTTTATCCTCTAGGTGCTATGTTAGCCAGTAGCATGCTGAGCTTGAGTGCTTGGGTGGGGAGTTTAGGTGTCCAACTCTTCTTTGCCCTCGTGGTCGTGATAGGGCTTGGCTTGACCCTTTATTCAGCCAAAATACATGGAATTAAGGAGTAATCATGTACGAATATTTTAAAGGAAAAATTGTGGGCTTACGTGCCAATCTCTTGATTCTTGAGGTAGGTGGCATTGCTTATCTCTTTCATGTGGCTAATCCCTATGTCTATGCCAGTCGTGTTGGTGAAGATGTTCTAATCTACGCCCATCAAGTGGTGCGTGAGGACGCTCAGTTGCTCTATGGTTTTACTAGTCAAGAGGAAAAAGACCTCTTTTTACGTTTGATTTCTGTTTCAGGGATTGGACCTGTGTCTGCTCTAGCTATTATCGCAGCCGATGACCATGAAGGGTTGGTGCAGGCGATTGCAGATAAAAATATTACCTACCTCACTAAGTTTCCTAAAATTGGGAAAAAAACAGCTCAGCAGATGATTTTAGATTTAGAAGGCAAGATGCCGCTAGACTTAGGGGCAAATCAGCCGACCCAGCAGGCTAGACCAAGCACCAATCTCGCTCTTGAAGAAGCCATGGAGGCTCTGCTTGCTTTGGGTTATAAGGCAGCAGAAATCAAGAAAATCAAAACGTTCTTTGAAGGGACAGATGAGACATCGGAGTATTATGTCAAGTCTGCTCTTAAAATGTTGATGAAATAAAGGAGGCAGCATGAAACGTTGCGCGTGGGTCCCGCTAGATAACCCCTTGTATCAAGCCTACCATGATGATGAATGGGGCAAGATCGTGCATGATGATCGCCATTTGTTTGAGAGCCTTTGTCTTGAGACCTACCAGTCAGGTCTATCTTGGCTGACAGTCCTTAAGAAACGATCTAGCTTTCGCTTGGCCTTTCATCAGTATCACATTGACCAAGTGGCGCAGATGACAAGTAGCATGATTGATGAGCTGCTAGAGAATCCTAATATCATTCGCCACCGAAAAAAATTAGCAGCCACTGTTACCAATGCGCAAGTCATCCAAGGACTGCAAGAAGAGTTTGGCAGTTTTGATGCCTATCTGGTGTCCTTTTTAAAAGCGCAGGAGGGAGAATCCCAAGAAAGAGTTGCCCAGCAATTAGCTAAAACCTTGAAAAAAAGAGGCATGTCTTTCTTTGGTCCGACAACTGCCCTTTCCTTCTTGCAAGCGATTGGAGCCTTTAATGGGCATGCAGCGGATTGTAGCTATCAAACCAAGGATACATTTTATTAAAAAAACGAATAATCTAGTAGGAGGTCGTCATGAAAGCAGAAATCATCGCGGTTGGGACGGAGATTCTAACTGGTCAGATTACGAATACCAATAGTCAGTTTCTCTCAGAAAGACTAGCGGATTTGGGGATTGATGTGTATTTTCAAACCGCTGTGGGGGATAATAAGGAGCGCTTATTGTCGGTTTTGCAGATCGCAAAAGAGCGCAGCGACCTGATTATCCTCTGCGGGGGGCTGGGACCAACGGATGATGATTTGACCAAGCAGACCCTAGCCCAGTTTTTAGATAGACCCTTGGTCATGGATGAAGCGAGTAAAGAAAAGATGGAATCTTTCTTTGAAAGCCGCCACAAAATCTTTAGCGCCAACAATTATCGGCAAGTTCAGCTACTGGAAGGTAGTATCCCCCTTCCCAATCCAACAGGATTAGCCGTTGGCGGTTTAGTAGAGGCAAAAGGGCGGACTTATGTGGTCTTACCTGGACCACCAAATGAACTCAAACCGATGGTACGTGCCTCCTTGATGCCTCTGTTAAGTGGCGATCGGCCGCTTTACTCAAGGGTCTTGCGTTTTTTTGGGATTGGAGAGAGCGCCTTAGTTACCCAGATTGCTGATTTGATTGAGAACCAGGTAGATCCGACCATAGCTCCATACGCCAAGACAGGTGAAGTAACCCTACGCCTATCGACAAAAGCTAGCCATCAAAGAGCTGCTGATGAGCGTTTAGATGCTTTAGAGGAGGCGATTCTCTCTAGAGGAAAGCTTAGAGAGTATTGTTACGGATATGGTGAGGACAATAGTCTGGCTCAGGTGGTCTATCAGCTTTTGGTAAAAGAGGGCAAAACCTTGAGTGCTGCTGAGAGCCTAACGGGAGGACTGTTTCAAGCGACATTGGTCGCTCAAGCTGGAGCTTCTCAGGTCTTTAAAGGTGGCTTTGTTACTTACAGCATGGAAGAAAAGTCCAAAATGTTGGGGGTTCCTCTAGAAGGCTTGAAGCAACATGGTGTGGTGAGCTCTTTTGCCGCAGAAAAAATGGCCCAAGGGGCAAGGGAAAAAACAGGAGCAGATTTCGCCCTGTCGCTGACGGGAGTAGCTGGTCCAGATGAGCTAGAAGGTCAGGCAGTTGGTACAGTTTATCTAGGTCTAGCCACTCGAGATAAGGTGTTTGCAAAGCGACTGGAGCTGGGTTCTAGGCCTCGGTCAATCCTTCGTGAGATTGCTGTTTTGGAAGGCTTTGACCTCGTACGTCGGGCTTTATTATCCAAGGATAATATGGTATAATAACTAGATAAGTTTTCGCAAGAAAAGGAGACAAGATTGGCTAAAAAGAAAAAACCAAAAAAATTAGAAGAGATTTATAAACGTTACGGAGAAGAGCGAGAAAAAGCGCTCAATAAAGCCCTAGCTAGCATTGAAAAGGACTTTGGTAAGGGATCGATCATGCGTCTTGGGGACCGTGCGGAGCAAAAGGTCAAGGTCATCAGTTCAGGAAGCTTGGCGCTTGATATTGCCCTTGGCGCAGGGGGGTATCCTAAAGGACGGATTATTGAGATTTATGGTCCAGAAAGTTCAGGAAAGACAACCGTTGCCCTCCACGCCGTAGCAGAGGTACAAAGACAAGGTGGAATTGCAGCCTTTATTGATGCGGAGCATGCCCTTGATCCAGCCTATGCAGAAGCGCTCGGAGTTAATATCAAAGACCTCTTCCTCTCACAGCCAGACTCTGGAGAGCAGGGCTTACAGATTGCTGAGCAGTTGATTGACTCAGGAGCGGTAGATTTGGTCGTGATTGACTCGGTAGCAGCCTTGGTGCCACGTGCTGAGATTGATGGTGACATTGGGGACAGTCAGGTGGGCCTACAAGCTCGGATGATGAGTCAGGCTATGCGCAAACTTTCTGCATCGATCAATAAGACCAAGACCATTGCCATTTTCATCAACCAGTTGCGTGAAAAAGTTGGGGTCATGTTTGGTAGTCCAGAAACAACACCAGGTGGTCGGGCGCTCAAATTTTATGCTTCTGTGCGTCTAGATGTCCGTGGTACGACCAATAAAATCGAAGGAACTGGTGAACAAAAAGGTGTTCGTCTAGGACGTGAGACCAAGATTAAGGTCGTGAAAAACAAGATTGCTCCCCCTTTCAAGGAAGCCTTGGTTGACATCATGTATGGCGAAGGGATTTCCAAAACTGGTGAGTTGATTAAGATTGCTGTTGACCTTGATATTATCAAAAAATCTGGTTCATGGTACTCTTACAATGGGGAGAAGATGGGACAAGGAACCGAAAATGTCAAGAAATACTTGATGGAACATCCAGAAATTTACCAAGAAATTGATGACAAGGTCAGAGAACACTATGATTTACCGCTTGCCAAAGAAGGCCATCTTCTTGATGAGGAAGCTACAGCCCTAGCTGCTGGAGAAGATAAGGGCAAGAAAAAATCAAGCAAAAAAGGCAAGAAAAAAGAAGAAGTCGAAGAGGACATCGAAGCAGACGATACTCAAGATGAAGAGGAATTGGTTCTTGATGAGCTAGAGCTCGACTTGGAAGATGATGACGAGTTAGATTTGGAAGATTAAAATCGGTCTAAAGTCCTACTTTCTATTTGACAAAAATATGATATAATGATATTAGCACTGTGATAAGAAAGTGAGAGTGGACATGATTAAAATTTATACGATCTCAAGCTGTACAAGTTGTAAAAAAGCAAAGACTTGGTTAAATGCCCATAAATTGCCCTACAAGGAGCAAAATTTGGCCAAAGAACCCCTCACCAAAGAAGAAATTTTAAATATCTTAATGAAGACTGAAAGTGGTGTGGAGAGCATTGTTTCTTCCAAGAACCGCTATGCTAAGGCACTTAACTGCAATATTGATGACCTTAGTGTGAGTCAGGTTATTGATGTTATTCAGGCAAATCCACGGATTTTGAAAAGTCCCATCCTGATTGATGAAAAGCGCCTTCAAGTCGGTTATAAAGAAGACGATATCAGAGCTTTTCTACCACGTTCGATTCGTAATGTTGAAAATGCAGAAGCGAGATTACGTGCTGCCTTGTAAGAAGAACAAAAGAAGATCAGTTGCTCTGGTCTTCTTTCCTTTGTAACAATAAGATTACGTTTAAAGGGTTCTTCTTGTGTAAAGTTGAAACATAAGGTATAATGTAAGAATAGATTATCATGAGAAAGAAGGTGTACATATATGGGATTCACAAGTGATACCGTAAGATTTCGATTAGATGATAGCAACAAAAAGGAAATCAGTGAAACCTTGACAGCTGTCTATCGCTCATTGGACGAAAAAGGCTATAACCCGATCAATCAAATTGTTGGCTATGTCCTTAGTGGGGATCCTGCTTATGTTCCTCGCTATAATGATGCCAGAAATCAAATTCGCAAATACGAACGTGACGAGATTGTTGAAGAGCTTGTGCGCTATTACCTCAAAGGAAATGGGATTGACAACTTATGAGAATCATGGGATTAGATGTCGGTTCAAAGACAGTCGGTGTGGCTATCAGTGATCCACTAGGGTTTACAGCCCAAGGCCTCGAGATTATTCCCATCAATGAGGAAAAAGAAATCTTTGGCTTAGAGCGTTTAGGTGAAATTATCAAGAGCTATCAGGTTGAAAAGATTGTGATTGGTCTGCCTAAGAACATGAACAATACTAGCGGTCCGCGCGTAGAAGCAAGTCAAGCCTACGGCAAGTTAGTCGAGGAGACTTTTGGTCTTGTCGTTGACTATCAAGATGAGCGTTTGACGACTGTTGAAGCGGAGCGTCTCTTGATTGAACAAGGAGACGTGAGTCGAAATAAACGCAAAAAAGTCATTGATAAGTTAGCCGCTCAGCTGATTTTACAAGGTTATTTGGACCGCTTATTTTAAAGGAGGTGACAGCTATGATTTTCCATCACGGTAACGAAGAAGAACATCAAGAAGAAAACAAAGACTAATGAGGACATCCTCATCAAAGATAGGAGAAAACCATGACACATCATCACGACCACGATCATGAACACGAAGTGATTACCTTAGTGGATGATCAAGGCAATGAAAGTTTATTTGAAATCTTAATGACCATCGATGGTCAAGAAGAATTTGGGAAAAAATATGTTTTACTTGTTCCTGTTGGAGCGAGTGATTCAGACGAAGAAGTGGAGATCCAAGCCTACTCTTACACAGAAAATGAAGACGGTACAGAAGGAGATCTCCAGCCTATTCCTGAAGATGCTGAAGACGAATGGAATATGATCGAAGAAGTCTTCAACAGCTTCCTTGATGAGGGGTAACAGTCAATTTTTTGACACCTTTTTAAAGAGAGAGAATCATTTGGTTCTCTCTTTTTTATATTTATAGCAGTAGGAGAGGACTTGGTTTTCCCATCGTTTTTCGAATAGAAAAGTATGAGAAAAAGACCAGTTAGTCAAGAAGAAGCTTTGTTTTTGAAAGATTATGACAAAAAAACTTATCACACCTTTAAAGAGCTTAAAAAATATGCTAGGATTTGTAAGAAATTGACGAAATGCTAAAATTTTGAGATACTGGAAGAAGAACATTATTGAAAATGAGGTATCTATGTGAAAGAACATGAAGAAGAGAAGGTTGACGTGCCTTCTTCACCATATAGACGTAGTCGTAGGGAGCGTCAAAGACCGGTCAAAGAAACAACAAAACACGAACGCCCAAGAGGCTTGGGGATGCATTATCGACCGTCTGGTTGGGAGCCGTTTTATCTCTTGTTGGCAAGTCTTTTAGCGGCTGCTTTGGGTGTTTTACCAAGTGTGTTTCATCTGGAAACAGCGAACTATTCTGAGCAGCTCTATACTGGTTTGATGTTTGCAAAGGGAAGCCTTCTTCCTTATAGTGATTTGTTTGCGACAGGTGGATTTTTGTATTATGCGGTGTTAGCAGCGAGTCAGATTTTGGGGTCTTCTCTCTGGATGCTCTTGCCCTTATTTTTAGCCCTTTATGTTTCAGGAACGTATCTGTATCGTTTGCTTGCCCAGTTGAGTAATCAAGCTAGCTTGGCTTTTGCAGGGACCTTGTTGTTTTATCTGTTTAATGCGACTCTAGGATTTGGCGGGGTCTATCCCATTCAGTTGGCACAGCCCTTTGTCTTGATTGGTTTGCATTTTTTGGCCAAATTCCTCAGTCAAGACACACCAGACGAATCCTTTATCCTGTATGGGCTTTTGAGTGCGGTTAGTATTTTAATCGAACCACGAACACTTTTTGTTTGGGGCTTGTCGCTTCTTGTGATGATAGGTTACTCTTTTTACAAGCGTCAAGTGGCTAGAGGGGTTTATCGCCTGCTTGCCATGTTACTAGGGGCGGTTGTGGTCTATTATGGGGTGGGGTATTTTATTCTCAATTTCCAAATCTTGACCCCTTCTCTTTCTCAGGCTTACGGTCAACACCTTTTCACCTTACCGGTGCAAAATGAAGATTTACTCTTTAGTCTTGGCTATCAGCTCTTGCTCTTTGTGCTGATGGGTGGGCTATTTGGAATGTTTGGGTTTTGGTCACATTGGCGAGAAACCAGCACCTTAAAGAGTCTTAAGATCTTGCTCTTTGTCCTCCTTCTGGTCTTTTTAGGCTATGCCTTAGGTTCAAGAACTTTCTCACCAGTCCAAGCACTGGATTACCTACCGTATAGCTTGCTTTTGACTGCATTTTATGTGCAAGGAAAGGGCAAACGACAGAGCAGCTCTCATCGTCAAGTGTCTTCGGTAACGTGGACGTCCTTTGGTGGCTGGATGCGAGCGTGTCTGTATTTGCCTTATCTGCTTTTGATCTTAGCCCTTGGTCAACAATTGATCCCACAAGTCTTAGGCTACAATCTCATTGAGGAGCGGACAGCTCTAGCTCAGACACTAAACGATAAGGTGAAGAAAAATCAGACCTTATCTGTCTGGAATACCAGTGCTCAAGTGTATCAAGAAACAGGTTTGCCATCCAGTTCACCATTTAGTGTGATGACGACTTATGCTAGCTTACCCGAGTATCAATCAGCCGTAGAGGATGCCTTTTTGCAAAATAAGGCGACCTATCTGGTCATCAATCAACAGATTAGCCTTCCTGATTCTCTATCACGTGATTTAAAAGAACATTATCAAAAGGTAGATACGAATGGCATCACCCAATTTACCCTTTATCAGCTGAAGTAAAATCAATATCTTGTGTTTTGAAGAAAAAGAAACACAAGATATTGATTTTTTTTGAGAAAGTATTATAATAGACTTTGTGAATGACAAAACAAAGCGCTTTAGAAAAGGAGGCTGAAACTGCGATGACAAGAATAGATGTAGAACAAGAGCCAGCCTTAAAAGAGGCGATTCTATCCGAACTTTCTGCCTTGATGGCAAAAGAAGAAGCCGTGGTTAATGAAAATGCCAATAAGGATAGTCAGGTCTTTCATACCTTACGCGATTTGACAGCAGGGGCGGTGGCTAAAGCCATCGGATTAGCCCAGTTGCCAAAGGCCGTCCGAGAAGCTCACGAATCGGGTGATTTGCATTTTCACGATTTGGATTATAGCCCTTATACTCCGATGACGAATTGTTGCTTGATTGATTTTAAGGGCATGTTTGAAAAGGGCTTTAAGATTGGCAATGCCCAAGTCACTTCTCCAAAATCCATTCAAACAGCCACGGCTCAGATGGCTCAAATCATTGCCAATGTTGCCTCATCACAATATGGTGGTTGTTCGGCTGACCGGGTGGATGAGGTGTTAGCGCCTTATGCCAAGATGAATTTTCACAAGCACCTAAAAGAGGCGAAGCGTTGGGTGTCTTTGGACCAGCAAGAGGCTTATGCTTATGAAAAGACTAAAAAAGATATCTACGATGCTATGCAGAGTTTGGAGTATGAGATCAATACGCTCTTTTCCTCCAATGGTCAAACCCCTTTTACGTCCTTGGGATTTGGTTTGGGTGAGGATTGGTTTTCAAGAGAGATCCAAAAAGCTATTTTAACCATTCGCATGGAAGGGCTTGGTGAGAGCAAGCGAACCGCTATTTTTCCAAAGTTGATTTTCACCCTCAAGCGTGGGCTAAATCTGGAGGAAGGTTCGCCTAACTATGACATCAAGCAGCTAGCTCTTAGGTGTGCGACTAAGCGCATGTATCCAGATGTCTTGTCTTATGATCAGATTGTTTCTTTGACGGGGTCGTTCAAAGTGCCCATGGGTTGTCGTTCTTTCTTGCAAGGCTGGCAGGATGAAAATGGCAAGGAAGTCAATGCTGGTCGGATGAACTTAGGAGTCGTGACTCTCAATCTGCCACGATTAGCTTTAAAAGCCAAGGGGAATTTGGCTGTGTTTTGGTCGGATTTTGAGAATTTGCTGGACTTAGCCAAGGAGGCTTTGGTTTACCGGATTGGACGGGTCAAGGAAGCCAAACCACAAAATGCCCCTATTTTGTACCAATATGGTGCCTTTGGTGTAGCTCTTCGTGATGATGAGAGTGTGGATAGTTTGTTTAATCAGCACAGGGCAACCATTTCTCTGGGTTATATCGGTCTTTATGAAGTGGCGACGCTTTTTTATGGTCCTAATTGGGAAAAAGATGCTGCGGCTAAGGAATTGACGCTAGAGATTATCCGAAAGATGAAGTCCTTTTGTGAGACGTGCTCAGCTACTTATGATTATCATTTTTCCGTTTATTCTACGCCGTCAGAGAGCTTAACAGACCGTTTTTGTAGGCTTGATACAGACCGCTTTGGTTTGGTTCAGGATATCACGGATAAGGGCTACTATACCAATAGTTTTCATTATGATGTGAGGAAAAATCCAACGCCTTTTGAGAAATTAGATTTTGAAAAAGACTATCCCAAAGCAGGCGCAACGGGAGGCTTTATTCATTATTGTGAATACCCTGTTTTGCAACAAAATCCTAAGGCGCTTGAAGCGGTGTGGGATTACGCCTATGATCGGGTGGGCTATCTTGGAACCAATACGCCCATTGACCATTGTGAGTTGTGCGGATTTGAAGGTGAGTTTGAGCCGACAGCACGTGGTTTTCGCTGTCCTTCTTGTGGCAACACCGATCCAAAGACTGTTGATGTGGTCAAACGAACCTGCGGTTATTTAGGCAATCCGCAGGCACGTCCCATGGTCGCAGGCAGGCATAAGGAAATTACAGCGCGTGTCAAACACATGAACAGCTCATCACTTTAAATAGAATAGAAAGGAAAGAAAAATGGGAAAATACCAATTAGATGACAAAGGGAAACGTCAGGTCGAGCGCTTTCATGAGAAACACTCCACAGGCAGATCTGATAAGAAGAGTCGTATCGCCTCCCTAAAGCAAGCATTTTTAGAAAAAAAGAAATAAGATGGAATTAAGACGTCCACGTTTAGAGGATAAAGCAGCCATCCTTGAGATGATGGAAGAGTTTACAAAGGCAAATTCGCCTCATGATGGGGGCTGGTATCAGACGGATGATTTTTCCTATGAAGGTTGGCTGGAGAATAATGCTCGCTCTGAGATGGGGCTTGGGCTAAAAGCAGGCTATGTTCCTGCGATTCAGTTAGTTTCCTTTGATAAGACCAATCGTCCCTTGGGCTTTCTTCACTTGCGCTTGCGTCTTAATGATCACCTACTGGAGCACGGAGGTCATATTGGCTATTCCATTCGTCCCAGTGAGCGAGGAAAAGGTTATGCCAAAGAGCAGTTGCGTTTAGGCTTAGCACTAGCCAGACAAAAAAATATCAAGGACGTCTTGCTCACCTGCCATGAGAGTAATGCAGCGAGCAGTCGGACGATTTTGGCTTGTGGTGGTCGCTATGAGGACAGCCGAAGGGAAACGCAACGTTACTGGATCAAACAAGAAGAGTAAAGGAGTTGCTTAGATGAATAACCCAAAACCACAAGAATGGCGCAGCGAAGACCTCAGTCAAGGTCGTATCATGGATTATAAGGCCTTTAATTTTGTTGATGGTGAAGGTGTTCGCAATTCTCTTTATGTTTCTGGGTGTTTGTTTCATTGTCAGGGCTGTTATAACCAAGCCACTTGGTCCTTTCAAGCTGGTGTTCCCTATACTCAAGAATTAGAAGAACAAATTATGGCAGATCTGGCTCTCCCTTATGTTCAAGGGTTGACCTTATTAGGGGGAGAACCTTTTTTAAACACGGGGATTCTCCTTCCTTTAGTCAAGCGTGTGCGACAAGAACTGCCAGAAAAAGACATTTGGTCATGGACTGGCTATACTTGGGAAGAGTTGATGCTTGAAACCAAGGATAAACTAGAGTTGCTGTCTTATGTGGATATTTTGGTGGATGGGCGATTTGATTTGACTAAGAAAGACCTTTCTTTGCAGTTTCGAGGCTCGTCTAATCAGCGTATCATTGATGTGGCAAAGTCCCTAGACGCTGGTCATGTGATTCTTTGGGACAAACTCGAGGACGCTCACTGAGCGAAAGGATCGGAGTTGTCAGCGTTGACATGACAACTCTTTTTTTGTATAGTAGAGACAAAGGAGAAGATACATGCAAATTTCAAGTCGGATGACCATTGCCCTACACAGTTTGATTTACATCGCTCAGTATCAGGAGCAGGAAAAAGTCACCAGCCAAGTGCTTTACAGGAGTATCGGGGTCAATCCTGTCATTATCAGAACCATTCTATCTCAGCTCAAGCAAGCAGGATTGATCACTGTCAAACGTGGTCAAGGTGGGGCTAACTTGGCGAGAGAACCTGAAGCCATCAGCTTTTTTGATGTTTACCAAGCTGTTGAGAGTGTCAAGGATAACCAACTCTTTCATTTTCATGAAACACCTAATCCAGCTTGTCTAGTGGGGCGTCATATCCATGATTTGTTGGATAGTCGTTTGGATGAGGCACAAAGAGCCTTGGAGCGCCAACTAAAGTCCATGAGCCTAGCAGATGTGATGGTAGATGCTAGCCAGTTTTTGAAAGAATAATAGAAGAAATAAGGTTTGGAATACGATTTCCAAACTTTTTTAAAAAAATCCGTTGTAATACTTGACATGACAACTAAAATGCGGTAAACTTTATTTATAAGTTGTAATGATTTATATGACAACAAAGAAAAAGGAGAAATAATATGACAAGAGTAGCAGTGATTAGTTCAAATGGAAAAGTTGGCCGTCTAGTTGTAGAAGAATTGGTAACACGTGGGCATGAGGTGACTGGATTTGCACGGGGTGAGGAAAATCACTCCCTCGCTCAACAGTATGTGCAAAAGGATTTATTTGCCTTGACCAAGGACGATTTAGCGCCTTTTGAGGTGATTGTGGATGCCTTTGGCGCGTGGACACCTGAAACGCTCCCTCTACATAGTAAAGGGATGACCTACCTTTCAGATCTCTTATCTGGGACGAGCAAGCGTCTTTTGGTAGTTGGTGGGGCAGGTAGCCTTTACCTTGATCCAGAAAAGACCAAACAGTTACTTAATCAGCCTGATTTTCCAGCTGAGTACTATCCCATTGCCAAAGCTCAGACCGATGCCCTTGAGGTACTACGCAAGCGTGATGATGTGAAATGGACTTTTGTCAGCCCAGCTGCTGATTTTAGAGCGGATGGTGATCGTACAGGTGACTATATTTTAGCTGGAGAGATCTTTACCCTCAATGATAAGGGCGAAAGCATGATTAGCTACGCTGACTATGCCGTAGCCCTCGTGGATGAAATCGAAAAAGGCCAGCATTTCAAAGAGCGCATTAGCGTCCTTGGCAAATAATCTAAAAAAGTTTGACATTTCGTCAAGCTTTTTTTCATGTTTAATGAATAGATAAAGTAGGAGAGCTACTTAATTTAGAAGAGTTTTTCTTAATACAAAGTATTCTTTTCAATTGATTTACGAATACTTTAAATGACAGGGTTACCTGATAAAGTTTTAGAAAGGAAAAGCTATGACACAATTTGTTCATCAACTTAATAAACTGCCAGCTAAGCAAAATGAAGTCATTACCATTACTTTTTATTGCCCAACTAACTAGTATAAATCTGATATACAATTTTAGAGATTATTTACGAATATTTTAAGTGACAGGGTTACCTGATAAAGTTTTAGAAAGGAGAAAAAGCTATGACACAATTTGTTCATCAACTTAATAAACTGCCAGCTAGAAAGAATGAGGTTATTACGACAATTACATTCTATTGTCTAGGAAGATAAAATATATTGATAATTAACTTCTCTTTGTGAGAAGTTTTATCTGCATTCTCAAAAAAGCTAGGAGGAGAAAAATGTTTAATTTTTAATTATAGTAAGATCGATCAAGAAAGTCTTCCCTTTTTTGGATTTAAGATTCATATTTCTGCTACTATTGAAAACTACAAACAGATTTATAACACTGTAATTCCTATTTAGAGTAATTTTCTATCTATAAAAAGGAGAACATCATTATGAAACTGGCGTTTAGAAATACAATTTTTGGCGTTTTAGCTTTGTCTCGTTTTTTCAATTCATTTGGGGCAGCTATTTTTAACTTAGTTTTTATTATTTATGCTTCAACTCTGCCTCAAGCAAATTATTTTGTTGGAATTGCAAATCTTATTTTACTCGTTCCAACTTTCTTCACTGTTTTTGTGGGAATTGTAGCAGATAAGACTCCTAAAAAATTCAGAAATCTAATCTTTTGCGGTTTTGTGCAGGCCATTCTTTTTAGTTCTATAGCTTTTTTACTTCACTTTCCAATTTTGTTTGCTTTTTCTAGCCTTTGCTTAATTAATATTATTAGTGATATTATTAGTGATTATGCCGGTGGTTTGAGAATGCCTCTCCAACAACGTTATGTTAAGCAAGGAGACTTAATGGAGGCTTACTCTTTTTCTCAATTTTTGACCTATGCTTCCTCCATTTTAGGGCAAGCTTTTGGGCTATTCCTTCTCACTCTTGCAGGGAACCATTATGAATTAGTGGCAGCTATCAATGCTCTATTTTTTCTTTTTTCTTCTCTCTCACTTTTTTTCATCAAAAAAGATGTTAGTGATATAGATCGTTCAGCTATATCTTCTGTGGAGAAAAAATCACTTATTATTACTTTTAAACAACTTTACCAAAATTTGAGATTGATTTTTGAGCAACAAGAAAATAGTCATTTTACAGCTGTTATGGCAAGTATTCTCATTATCAATGGATTGGGAGGAGCTTTGGGCTCCATATACAATATCTTTTTGCTCAACAATCCTTTTCCTTTCTTAACTTATAGTCAGTCGCTTTTTATGGTTCAGCTAGTTTTAGTTTTGGGAGTTATTATTAGTAGCCTTCTGCCGAACGATTATTTTTCCAAGAAATCTCTTAATTTTCTTCTTACAACCTCTACTTTTTCTATTTTTTTAGTTGGTTTAATGAACCTTTTTGGATTTTCTCTTTTTGGATTAGTTTTTCTTTCTTTTACTATGTATATTTCTGGGAAGATTACGCCTAAAATTGGAAGTCTGCTTATGTCAAATTTGCCTGAAGAAGTATTGGCACAAACGAGTAACTTCATTTCTCTTCTTTTTACCATGTCAGTACCTCTTGGAGTGATGATTTTCTCAAGTTTGGCCATTTTTAATCTCTCCTTAACTTGGATTTGTTTTGTGTTGTTTGCTTTTCTTGCCTTTTATCTTAGTAAGAAGCAAAAACGAGAAAATGTCTCGGAGAGTTTTTGATTTTCGTTTCTAAGATTGATCACCTTCTATTGCAACAAAAGATTATATAAAAATTAAAAAAGATCTTGAAGTAGCAACCATCTTTTAAGGTTGGTTGCTATCAATCGGATGGAGGCTAGACTTGGTATTTAGTCTCTATCTGATTGGTAGATTATAAACACAAGGAGAACCTGATGACACTTATTTATTCTATTTTTCATTCCATTATCAGCAAAAGGGAAGCTAAAATTTTTCTGTCCTTTTGTCTCTTACCTGCATTGGTGCCTCTGTTGTCTTCATCCATGGAGTCCTTGGGAAGCGCTGATTATACAAAAGATTTTTTCTCCTTTTTACAGACAGTTCTTGAGGTGCAGTTTCGCCTCTTGCTTCCGATGCTAATCTTTTCGCTGATTATCTCATCGGTCTTTCGAGAGGAGATTGATAGCAAGATTCTCTTTCTCTATAAGGATATGAATCGTAAGCGCATTTTTGATGCCAAGTTGATTGCACTTTTCATTCTTTATGGACTTTATCTTTTAGCAACGGCTGTCACTTCTCTTATCACTTATTATTTATTTGTGGTTCCGAGATTAAATCAAGCAGGTGCTTTTTTCCCATCTGATGCGACAACTCTCGTTCAAGGCTTACTAGTGATTGGGACACAGTTGCTTTTGGGGGTCATCGTGATTGCCTTGGTGTCTTTGATTTCTATTCGTTCTAAAACCATTGTTGCTGTTTTATCGGGACTCTTCTTTCTCTTCAATATGATTACAGCACCACTTTTAGTAGGATTAAGATATTTGGCTCCCCTTTATTATGCAGGGCTTAAAGGCAATTTGCTTGTTTCCTTAGTTGGGGTTTTGGTTTTGTTCATTTGCTATTTTGGTTTTTGTTATCTCAAAGGCTTGAACCAATTTAAACGAGTTGAATTTTAAGGGAGACTATCATGACGATTTCATTTAGAGGAATAGGTTGGGCTTTGGGTCTTATCACTATAGCAGCCTTGATTTACTGCTTGGGAACCTCTGTCTTGTTTTTAGGTGTCCATGCCCACCTTCCAACGCTTTATCTGCTTTCCCTAGCGGTCTTTATGCCTCTTGGTTTTATCGTGATTCCCTATTGGTTAGCTAAAAAGCCCTATCATCTGGCTGAGCAAAGTGAAGTCCGTTTTGATGTTAAGCAGTACCTTATTTTAGCTGGACTGATTTTCTTGCTCAATCACTTTTTTATCCATAGTGATGAATATCTGCATCAGTTGATTGTGTCTTTGTGTGAGGAAGTCTTATTTCGCCTTATCATTTATACGATTTTGCGCAAAGATTATTCGCGTGAGTTGTCGATTCTATCGACCTCGCTGTTGTTTGGAGTGGTGCTTCACGCCAACTACCCTTTGATGGACAATCTTTTACTTCGCACGCCTCTTGGTCTTTTCTTTTCAATTTTGTCATTACGATTTGGTTTACAGTATGCTATTTCTGGACATTGGCTTTATAATTTAGTAGTTTCCACACTTTAAGGAGTTTTTCATGTTAATCTTTAGTTTATCTCTTGTGTTTTATCTGCTCTTATTCTTTTTTCTGACGCAATTCTTGTTAGTTTTACCCATGCCTGTATTTTTATTGCTCCTTTATTTTGTGCCGATTGGCTTTAACGCTTGGATGACTTATCATCAAAAAACATCACGCTCGACGTTGTTGTCAGCCATAGGACTTCCTTTTTTGTCCATGTTTTTCTTTTTGGCTTTTGCTTATCTGAGTAGAGAAAATGGCACTTGGTTGCAGTTTGTTGAGTTGCATTCGGTAACAGAAGAGGACTTGACCGTTGAAATAGCGGAGAATCTCTTTGAACAAACCCAACTCTTCTTTATGGTTTTTGTTTATAGCGCAAGCTCAGCCCTCACTTACTTTATTAGAAAATCACAACAGATGAAAAAAGGAGTTCAACATGCTTAAAATCAGTAATCTTTCAAAACAATTTACAGGAAATGACTTTTACTCTTTAGACGATGTTTCTATGGAGATTCAAAAAGGCGAGATTGTAGGTCTCATTGGCAAAAATGGTGCAGGTAAATCCACTCTGATGAAACTCATGGCTAAATCGCTCAAACCGACCCAAGGAACCATCACCTATAAAGGAGAGGACATCCATAGCAGGGACAATGTCTTGGATGACTTTGGGATTATGATCGACCCTGTCTTTTATCCTGAGATGACGGTACTAGATAACCTCAAGTTTTACTTGAAGCTTCATGGTAAGACCGATTTGTATGACAATATCGAACCGACTTTGAAGTTGGTGGAGTTATGGGAGTCTAGAAACCGTAAGCCCAAAGGTTTCTCCTTTGGGATGAAACAGCGCACAGCCCTTGCTATTGCCTTGGTGGCAGAGCCAGACTTTCTCATCTTGGATGAGCCTTTTGTCGGACTCGATCCGATTGGTGTACAAAAGTTGATTGACATCTTAAAGCAGTGGTCTAGTGAGCGCCAGATTTCGATGTTGATTTCCAGTCATCAGTTAGGAGAGCTTGAGGCCCTATGTAGCCGTTATGTTTATATCGAAGATGGTAAATTAGCCGATAGTTTTTCAGGGAAGGAACACCCAAGCATCATGGTGCATTTAGATGGAGAAAGGGATTGGGATTTCATTTTGCCAATTCTGCCTCTCTTAGATGATGATGTTGATTTGGATGGGACAGTTCTGGAGATTTCGACCAAGACAAATGCAGAGAAACTAAACAAGATTTTTGGCATCTTGGCAGAGCAAGACTTGATTACAAAAGTGGATATCAAAGAAAATCATCTCAAAGATATTTTCATGAAAGGATAAAAAATGAAACAAGTATTTCCAGCTGTTTTTGAAACTGTATGGAAGCGTAGAGAAACAAAAATCTTTCTCTTGTTCGCTTTTTATACGGTGCTTTACTTCATTGGTTCTTTCTTTGGAGAGTCTAATTTTATGCAGCTATCCATTGAAGATGGACATAAGTATAGTTTCCTCTCTTATTGGGGAATCATGTTCTATTCGATTGATAGTTTGATGTTACCGACCTTGGCGCTTTACTTTTTGACCATTTCGGTCTTTAAGCGCGAAATCGAGGACCATACCTTGTTTTTATACAAGGACCTGAGGCGACGGGATATTTTCCTCTCTAAGTATTTTTCCTTGTTGATTGTGGTTTTGCTCTTCTTTGGAATCAATTTTTTAGTGAGTTTGGTGGTTTACTATACACGTGTCATTCACATGCCGATTGCTTCTCCTAACTTTTGGGGGCAATCTTGGGAAGAGACTCGTTATAGTGTGACGATGCTTTTGTCTCTTTTGATGAAAAGTTTTCTTTCTGTGAGTGTCGCAACTCTGGCTTGTCTTTATTTGAAGCAAGGCGCGACCCTACTTCTTGCGATTGGACTTAGCATTGTCATGTCTATCTTTGCGATGATTGGAGGCCCTCTTGGTTTGCTCTTTCCAAGTGGCTATGGAGGTCTGATAGAAGAAATGACCATTAGTCCTTTGTTTGGTGTACTAGGAATGGTGGGCGTGACGCTTTTATATAGTAGTATCTTGCTACCATTTGGGGCGCGTAAATTTAAGAAGACGGAGTTTTAGATGAAAAATCTGAAGTTAGCGCAGTTATTGTTTAGCTTTTTGCCCAAATCTAAGTTCTTTTTTGGATTGGTTCTGAGTGCGGTTGGAACTGGTCTTGGTCTGTTGATCCCGCAACTGATCGGGAAGTTACTGGATCATCAGTTTTTATCAGAGCTGATGGGTGATCCGAGTGCTTTAGGCATTTTGCTGGTCTTTTTCTTCTCGGTCTATCTCATGCAGGGGGTGGCCCAGTACCTTATCGGGTCTTGTGGAGCGAGGGCACTCAATAGTCTGCAAAAGGAGGCCTATCAAGGCTTGGTCAAGACTTCAGTCAAGGATCTGGACCGCTATGCGGCTGGGGATTTGGCTAGCCGTTTGACCAATGATTTGTCTAATGTGTTGTCCCTTGTGACGACAGTGCTGCCCAATATTTTGCTCAATCTGCTTGTGATTGGAGGGTCGGTTTACTTTCTGTTTGAGATTAGTCCGTCTTTGACGCTTCTTAGCCTGTTACTCCTTCCGATTTTGCTTGGGGTTATGCTTCCGATTGGGCATCTTTTGGAGAAGCATTATACCGCTTATCAAGAACGTCTTGGTGAGATTTCGGGTCGCATGAGTCACAAATTTAGTCATTTTCGTTTGATGAAAGCCTTGGCTGGAGAGCAGCATGAAACGAAGATGATGGGAGCTTCTTTTAATGACTTGACAGCGAGTTTTAAACGCATTATTGGTCTTTGTGCTTTTCAAAATGCTGTGGTCAATAGTTTGTTGATGGGCTTTATCATTTTGATGCTGGGGGTATCTAGTGTGGAAGTGACAAAAGGCCACATGACCATGAGTACTTTGACAACCTTTGTCCTCTATCTGATGCAGTTGATTGATCCTGTGACGGATTTGGTGTCTAGCTTGCCAGACTTATCTGAGTTTAGAAGTGTATCAAGGCGTTTAGAAGAAGTGTTAGACTTGCAAAAAGAAGAGGACCAAGGAACAAAAGAATTGTCTCAGGCGGCTATTTGTTTTGAGGGGGTGAGCTTTTCCTACGATCAAGAAAACGTCTTTGACAACCTTTCTTTTCAAGTGCCTGCTGGAAGTCATATTGCACTTGTGGGGCCAAGTGGGGCTGGGAAGTCCACTATTTTTCAACTGCTCATGCAGTTTCAAACAGACTATATGGGGCGGATTTTGATTGGAGATAAAGAACTAAAAGACTACTCGTCTCAGGCTCTGCGCCGTCAGTTAGCCTATATTCCTCAGGAGAATACCTTGTTTCATGGGACGCTTAGGGACAATCTCTTTTATGGGAAGAATCAAGATGTATCTGAGGAGCGTTTACGCTTGGTTCTTGAGACCTTGGGGCTGTCTTCATTGGTTGAGGACTTAGAAAAAGGGCTAGATACAGAGATTTCAGACAGTGGTATTGGCTTATCGGAAGGACAAAAACAGCGCTTTAATATTGCGCGAGCGCTTCTTTTGGAGCATCCGATCTATCTCTTGGATGAGGTGACGGCAAGTCTAGACCGAGTAACGGAGGCGAGTATTAGTCGGGTGATTGACCGTCTAACGAAAGGCAAGACTCGTTTGACCATTGCCCATAGGCTACACACCGTGCGAGAAGCAGATGCCATCTTGGTCTTGGATAAAGAGGGTCGCCTTGCTGATTTTGGTCGGCATGAGGACTTGCTGATGCGCAGTTCTTTGTACCAACAATTTTTGATGGAAAAACAAAAAGTGAGTTAGATTGTGGCGAACTCACTTTTTTGCGGTATCTAGGTTTCTAACAAAGACCAGTTCTTGTGGATTAGAGCTTTGTTCTTGGTAGGCAAAGCCGTCAAAGGTCAGGTTTTTGAGGGCATCAAGGGTGGTTAGGTTTTGCTTGATGATTTGGTTGAGCAGGAGTCCGCGCCCTTTTTTGGAGATGGTGGAGTGTTTTTTGCGTTTGCCGTCTTTTTCTTCAAAAAAGCTGACCTTGATAAAGGTTTGGGCAATCTTTGGAGAAAAGACTGCTTCAAATTCACTGGAAAGAAGAGATAAGATGGGTTCTTCAGTGATAAATTCGTCGTAATCCTTGCGCCAGAAAGCCTTGAGCGATTGTCCATTGGGTTTGATCTTGGTGTGAAAATCCAGCCGGTGAGGGCTCATGGGAAAAAGGGCAGGAACGATACCGTAAAAACTGCTGGTGATGAAGACGTGTTCGGTTAGGAATTCCCATTCACGAGAAGTGAAATCGCGCTCAATTTGCCGGTACATGAGACCATTGAAGAGAGAAATAGCAGGGTAGGCTAGGGCTTGATCTGTTTTGAGGAGATCAAGGCGCTCTTTTTCTTTTTGAGCGGCTTGATTAGAGATTCCGTAGATGTGGCTGAGATCCTCAACAGATGCTTGAATCAAGGACTCAAGGATGATTTGGCTTTGTTCGGATAAGGCCTTTCCTTTAACGGGATGGGTTTGGGTCATTTCTTTAGCGGTTGGGATTAAGATTTTCATACTGCTATTGTATCATAAAAGCTGCTTTCTTTAGACAATAGATGTTAGAAAGAATGGGGAATTTATGGTACAATAGGGCATAAACGAAAAAAGGAGGCGACTATGTCAGCTCTGTTTCACCAACTTATGGATCAAATTGGTTTGCCACTTGAGCTTCAAACATCAAGTGCCTTTTTGTCTGCGGATATTGTAGAGGTCAAGGTGCACTCGGTGTCTAGGTGGTGGGACTTTACCCTGTCTTTTCAAGAACGTTTGGAGGCTGATACTTATCGTATGTTTCGTGAGCATCTGGTTCAGACCTTTGAGCAGCTGGGGATTCGTGTGACCTTGCAGATAGAAGGGGTTTTTGCTCCTATTCGTGAGGAAGAGATTCAGCAGTATTACCCCCTAGCTTTTGAGTTTGGACCTTGTAGTGATCCGAGCTTTAAGTCTTCTTTTGCCAACTTGTCGGTGACTTATGCGGATGGTCGTCTGTCTATTTTTGTGCCTGCTTTTTTGGATCAGGAGCATTTTAAGGCGGTGCATCTGCCCAATCTCAAAAAGCAATTTGAGGATTTTGGCTTTGGGTCTTTGATGGTTGAGCTGGTGGATGATATGAGCTTGACCAAGGAGCTGACGCAGGCTTTTGAGAGTAGTCGCAAAGAGCGGTTGGAAGAGGCCAATAAACAGGTCGCTGAACAACTGGCTTCGCTAGAAAAGAGTCAGCCAGCGCCTCCAGTCGAGGTAGCGAGTCGTCCGGCTTATGCGGAGCGTTCCTCTTCGTCTAGTCGCTCCAAGGCATTAGATAAGGGAGCGGTGACTCCTATGATTGAGGTCGAAACAGAGGAGAATCACTTGATTTTTGAAGGGGTGGTCTTTGATGTGGAGAAACGCACGACCAAGACAGGTCGTCATATCATTAGTTTTAAGATGACCGACTACACCTCTTCTTTTGCTATGCAGCGTTGGGCTAGAGATGATGAGGAATTGGAAAAATTTGCCATGATTAAAAAAGGCGCTTGGTTGCGCGTTCGTGGCAATATCGAGCATAATCAGTTCACTAAGACCCTGACCATGAATGTTCAAGATGTGAAGGAAATCGTCCACGAAGCTAGAAAAGACCTGATGCCAGAAGGGCAAAAGCGCATTGAGTTTCATGCGCATACCAACATGTCCACCATGGACGCTCTGCCAGCGGTGGAAGATCTGATTGACACAGCCGTTCGATTCGGTCACGAGGCGCTTGCCATCACCGATCACGGTAATGTTCAAAGTTTCCCTCATGCTTATCACAAGGCAAAAAAAGCGGGCATCAAGATGATTTACGGCATGGAGGCCAATCTGGTGGAAGATAGTGTGCCCATTGCCTACGACCCCATCGATCAAAGCTTGAATGAAGCGACTTATGTGGTCTTTGACGTGGAGACAACGGGGCTTTCTGCGGTGCATCATTCTCTTATCCAGATTGCGGCTTCTAAGATGTATAAGAATAATATCGTCGAGCAATTCGATGAGTTTATCCATCCAGGTCACTCGCTCAGTCAGTTTACGACGGATTTGACAGGCATTACCGACCATCACTTGAAGGATGCCAAGCCCATCAAGGAAGTCTTACAGGCTTTTCAAGCGTTTTGTGAGGGCTCTATTCTAGTAGCCCATAATGCGACCTTTGACGTGGGCTTTTTAAACGCCAATTATGAGCGGTATGGTTTACCTAAGATTACCCAACCTGTGATTGATACCTTGGAGTTATCGCGCAATCTCTATCCAGAGTTTAAGCGACATGGTCTAGGGCCTTTGACTAAGCGTTTCCAAGTTAGTCTAGAGCATCATCACATGGCTAACTACGATGCAGAAGCGACTGGTCGCTTGCTCTTTATTTTCTTGCAAGAAGCGATTGAAAAACGTGGTGTGACCAATCTCTTGGAGCTAAACAGTAAGCTCATCGATGAAACGTCCTACCAAAAGGCGCGTGTCAAGCATGCCACGCTTTATGTGACCAATCAAGTTGGGCTAAAAAATCTCTTTAAGCTGGTGTCCTTGTCGCACACCGTCTATTTTTCAGGAGTGCCACGGATTCCAAGAGGGGTCTTGGAAGAACATCGTGAGGGACTCCTGGTAGGTAGTGCCTGCTCGGAAGGGGAGGTCTTTGATGCGGTCCTCTCTCATGGTCTAGAAGCAGGTCTAGAAGCTGCCCAGTATTATGACGTGATTGAGGTCATGCCGCCAGCCCTTTATGCTCCTTTGGTGGCGCGTGAAACCATCCAAGATGAAGCGCAAGTCCAAATCATCATCAAGGACTTGATTGAGGTAGCAAGACGTTTAAACAAACCTGTTATTGCAACCGGTAATGTTCATTATCTCGAGCCAGAAGATGCTATCTATCGTGAGATTATCGTTAGAAGTCTGGGACAAGGTGCCATGATTAACCGTTCTATTGGGCGAGGTGAAGATGCAAGGCCTGCTCCACTTCCAGATGCTCATTTTAGAACCACTAATGAAATGTTAGATGAGTTTGCTTTTTTGGGCGAAGATCTCGCTTATGACTTGGTTGTGACGGCTCCTAAGCAACTGTTGGATCGTTTTGAGGATATTGAGGTGGTCAAAAAAGACCTCTACACCCCTTATATCGAGGGGGCAGAAGAAGAGGTGGCGCGTCTGACCTATGAACGAGCCTTTGAGCTTTATGGCAATCCTTTACCTGATATTATTGATAGGCGCATTGAAAAAGAGTTGACCTCTATCTTGGGGAATGGCTTTGCGGTAATCTATCTCAGTTCTCAGATGCTGGTGCAACGATCCAATGAACGAGGCTATTTGGTCGGAAGTCGAGGGTCGGTCGGTTCTAGTTTTGTCGCGACCATGATTGGGATTACTGAGGTCAATCCTATGCCACCTCACTACGTTTGTCCGTCTTGTCAGCGATCTGAGTTTATCACGGATGGTTCTTATGGTTCAGGTTTTGACCTTCCAGATAAGCTCTGTCCAGACTGTAATCGTCCTTATCGCAAAGACGGTCAGGATATTCCTTTTGAGACCTTCCTTGGTTTTGACGGGGATAAGGTTCCAGATATTGACTTGAACTTTTCTGGGGAAGATCAGGCCAGTGCCCATTTGGATGTTCGTGATATTTTTGGAGAACAATATGCCTTTCGGGCTGGTACGGTGGGTACGGTGGCTGAAAAAACAGCTTATGGTTTTGTTAAGGGGTTTGAGCGCGATTATCATCATTTCTACCGAGATGCCGAGGTCGATCGTCTCGCCCTAGGAGCAGCAGGGGTCAAGCGGACCACCGGTCAGCATCCAGGGGGAATCGTTGTAATTCCTAACTATATGGAGGTCTATGACTTTACATCAGTGCAGTATCCAGCAGATGATGTAACTGCTGAGTGGCAGACGACCCATTTTAACTTCCATGATATTGATGAAAATGTCTTGAAACTCGACGTTCTCGGTCACGATGATCCGACCATGATTCGTAAATTGCAGGACTTGTCAGGGATTGACCCACTAGATATTCCTATGGATGACAAGGGAGTGATGGCTCTCTTTTCAGGAACGCAAGTGCTAGGGGTTACCAAGGAGCAAATCGGAACGGCAACAGGCATGTTGGGAATTCCTGAGTTTGGAACGGGCTTTGTTCGTGGCATGGTGGATGAAACGCATCCGACTACTTTTGCGGAACTTTTGCAGCTATCTGGTCTATCCCACGGGACGGACGTTTGGCTTGGCAATGCGCAGGATTTGATTAAAAAAGGGATTGCCGACCTGTCAACGGTTATCGGTTGTCGGGATGACATCATGGTTTACCTCATGCATAAAGGGCTTGCGCCCAAGATGGCCTTTAACATCATGGAGCGGGTGAGAAAGGGTATGTGGCTCAAGATTTCTGAGGAAGAAAGAGAAGGCTACATCACTGCCATGAAGGACAATCAAGTGCCAGACTGGTATATCGAGTCTTGTGGAAAGATCAAGTACATGTTCCCCAAGGCCCATGCGGCAGCTTACGTGATGATGGCGCTTCGGGTGGCTTATTTCAAGGTGCATCATCCTCTCTACTATTATTGTGCTTATTTCTCCATCCGGGCCAAGGCTTTTGAACTCAAGACCATGAGTGCAGGTCTTGAGGCCGTCAAGCGCAGGATGGAGGAAATCAGCCAGAAGCGTAAGGCGAATGAAGCCAGCAAGGTGGAGATGGATCTCTTTACTACCTTGGAGATTGTCAATGAAATGCTAGAGCGTGGCTTTGTCTTTGGTCACTTGGACCTCTATAAGAGCGATGCGACCGAGTTTTTGATTGAGGGAGATACCTTGATTCCGCCACTGATTGCCATGGATGGTCTGGGCGAAAGTGTGGCCAAACAGTTTGTCAAAGCGCGTGAGGAGGGCGAATTTCTCTCCAAAACTGAATTGCGCAAACGAGGCGGCTTATCGACGACCCTCGTTGATAAAATGGGGGAAATGGGAATCCTTGGTAACCTCCCTGAAGACAATCAACTTAGCTTGTTTGATGATTTTATGTAAGATTTGAAGGAAGGCATTTTCTGCCGAGGAATGTTTATCTTTTTTTCGAAGTTCCTAACTTACACTCAGTGATTGAGAGAATAGCAATAGAAAGGAGTACAATGAAAAAAGAAATTCGCTTTATTGATCTATTTGCAGGAATTGGAGGGATTCGCAAAGGATTTGAAGATGATAGAACGATTTGTGTATTTTCATCAGAATGGGACAAATATGCCCAAAAAACCTATCAGGCAAATTTCGGAGAGAAACCATTTGGTGATATTACGACAATAAAATCATCGGAAATTCCAGAACATGATCTCTTATTGGGAGGTTTTCCTTGTCAGCCTTTCTCTCATATCGGAAAGAGAGAAGGGTTTCATCATGAAACACAAGGAAATCTATTCTTTGAAATTCTACGTATTTTGCAATATCATCAGCCGTCTATGTTTCTTTTAGAAAATGTTCCTGGAATATTGACAATTGAAAATGGCAAAACGTTTGAAGTGATTTTAGAATCTTTGGAAACAGCAGGGTATCAAGTCTTTTATGACGTGTTGGATGCTAAACATTTTGGTTTGGCACAGACGAGAAAAAGAGTATTATTGGTTGGGTTTCATAAAGATTTAGAGATAGGACAATTTGTTTTTCCAAAGGGAGAAACATCTAGAGTAGCTGTCGGTTCTATTTTGGAAGAAAATCCAGAAGGGTATAGCATTTCAAAGCATTTACAAGAAACCTATCTATTTAAAAAAGATGATGGGAAGCCTCAAGTCATTGATAAGGAGTCACAAAATCAAGCTAAAACGTTAGTCTCTACTTATCATAAAATTCAACGTTTAACTGGAACTTTTGTTAGAGATGGAAAGACCGGGCTTCGCTTATTGTCTGAATTAGAATGTAAACGTCTGATGGGATTTCCAGAAGATTTTCAAGTTACTGTTTCAAGAACACAGATGTATCGACAATTTGGGAATTCTGTTGCAGTACCGGACGAAATGAAAAAAACTTATGATGTCAAACATCGTCCTTATCAATTGCTTTTGAATTTAGGAGCTTAGGATGAGTGGAGAAACGAAGAATGTTTTAAACCATTCGATTTGTTTGTTAGTCACCTTATCTCAAAAAGAAGTAAAAACAAGACGCAGACAGGATGATGATTACAATGGATTAGATGGGTTTGTCATTGCAACAAATGCAGAGTTAGATGATTTATTTGAAGAACTAAAAAAGAAGACATTTGAAAAATCAAAGACCTTTTCTATTGTTAAGAATACTCACCAGGTTATTGAATGATATTGGAATAATCGTATAAAATTAAGAATCAAAGATAAGCTTTCACAAAATTTTTAAATACCATGTTGAGATTTCAAATGCGGTGTTGCTTAGCATCGTGGCGGTGGTGACAGGTTGTTGTGATTTTTAGTTCTGTCTTTGGTGAATGCGATCTCGCTGTTTGGTTTTTATCAGAGTTTTTGTTCTCTTTCTCACAAAAAAGATTGAAAAAAACGCTAGAAAACGGTATGATAAAAGAGACAGATTTTTATGGAGGAAACGACTATGACACATATTAACTTTAATGATTCTAAAGTCTTGGGTCATTTTGTGGGTGAGCATGAGTTAGACTATATGCAAACACAAGTGAGCGCTGCTGATGCTATCTTACGTGATGGCTCAGGCCCTGGTGGTGAGATGACCGGCTGGTTGAACTTACCAGAAGACTATGATAAGGAAGAGTTTGCCCGTATCAAAGCAGCTGCTAAGAAAATTCAAGAAACCAGTGAGGTTTTGGTTGTCATCGGTATCGGTGGTTCTTATCTTGGAGCGCGTGCTGCCATTGACTTTTTGAGCCATTCATTTGTAAATTTACAAAGTAAAGAAGAAAGAAAAGCACCACAAATCCTTTATGCTGGAAACTCTATTTCTTCCAACTACTTGGCAGACTTGGTGGAGTATGTGGCAGATAAGGACTTCTCTGTTAACGTGATTTCCAAGTCTGGAACCACCACAGAGCCTGCGATTGCCTTTCGTGTCTTCAAGGAACTCTTGGTTAAAAAATATGGCAAAGAAGAAGCTAATAAGCGTATCTATGCCACGACTGACCGCAAGAAGGGTGCTGTTAAGGTCGAAGCAGATGCTAATGGTTGGGAAACTTTTGTTGTGCCCGATAATGTCGGTGGGCGTTTCACCGTCTTGACAGCTGTTGGTTTGCTACCGATTGCGGCTTCTGGTGCAGATATTGATGCTCTTATGGCAGGTGCGGCAGCAGCACGTCTAGCTTATCAGTCTGACAAGCTCTCTGAAAATGCAGCTTATCGCTACGCTGCCCTTCGTAACATCCTCTACCGCAAAGGCTATATCACTGAAATTTTTGCCAACTATGAACCATCTCTTCAGTATTTTGCAGAATGGTGGAAACAATTAGCTGGTGAGTCTGAAGGTAAGGATCAAAAAGGTATCTACCCAACGTCAGCCAACTTCTCAACCGACCTTCATTCGCTTGGTCAATACATCCAAGAAGGTTACCGCAACTTATTTGAGACCGTGATTCGTGTGGACAAACCGCGCAAGAATATTCTTATCCCATCAGAAAGTGAAGATCTTGATGGTCTTGGCTATCTAGAAGGCAAAGACGTTGACTTTGTGAATAAGAAAGCCACAGACGGAGTGCTTCTTGCCCACACAGACGGTGGAGTACCAAATCTTTTCCTCACGCTACCAAATCAAGATGCTTATACCCTTGGTTATACGATTTATTTCTTTGAAATTGCTATTGCCCTTTCTGGCTACCTCAATGGTGTCAATCCATTTGACCAACCAGGCGTTGAAGCCTATAAGAAAAATATGTTTGCCCTCCTTGGTAAACCAGGCTTTGAAGACTTGAGCCAAGAATTGAACGCTCGTCTGTAAGAAGAGAACAAAACTCGAATGTTAACCTCAAACATTCGAGTTTTCTTTATCTTTAAGTAGATGGATGAGAAGTCAGAGAACCCCTCCATCTTTATTGCCTTCATCCCTTGTTTTTAGTAAAATGAATTTTATATCAATTGAAAAGAGGAAAGGTCAACGATTTATATTGGAGCAAGAGCTTGAGCATTGCGAGAAGCAAAAGGGCTCAGCTGTGAAGAATTTTGCGAAGACGAATCTACTCTTTTTTCGCACAGCTAGCTCGCAGATGGGACAAGACTTTTTAGCAGTTGAGTAAAGAGTGAGAAAAAGCTCTCCAAAAATTTGAATAGTAAGGATATATGTTACCATGCTAGTGAAAGATAAAAATTTTTTGAGATGTTTATCTACAGTGTGAACTCAAAATATCTCTTTTAATCAATCAAAAGCGCATTATTATGGTGCAAGTAGTTTCTAATGATTCTTTTATCCTATCTTTGTGGGCTATAAAAATAAATAATATTCGTCTTTATTGCGCTTTATCTGTTTTTATAGTAGAATGAATATGATACTGATTAAAAATTTTGAATAATAGGAGAAAGAGCATGATCCATATTGGAGCAAGAGTTCGAGCATTGCGAGAAGCAAAAGGGCTCAGCCGCGAGGAATTTTGTGAAGACGAATCTACCCTTTCTTCACGCCAGCTAGCCCGTATCGAAAATGATCAATCCAATCCAAGTCTAGTGAAAGTGAGTTATATTGCCAGTCGGCTAGGCATTAAAGTTTCTGAGTTAATTGATGAAGAAGAGTTAGAGTTGCCAAAACGCTACAAAGAGTTGAAGTATCTGATTTTAAGGACGCCAACCTATATGAGTGAGGAGCGTTTAAAAATACAAGAAGAGTGGTTTGATGAAATTGCTAGTGAATTTTATCATAATTTATCAGAAGAAGAACAATTAGCTGTCGATTGTATGCAAGCTTCTGTTGATGTTAGTGTCAGCCAAGACATTAACTTTGGAGTTGGTCTGCTTCATGAATATCTAGAACAAATTAAGAAAAAGAAAACTTATTCTGTCAACGATTTAATTTTGATCGATCTTTATTTAACGTGTGCCGAAATTTCTGCATTTAGTGCAAAGGTGTTTGATCTTAATTTCTTTGCTCGACTTAGAAAAAATTTATTGAAAGAGTCTCAAACCATTGAATTGAGTGAACTTTTCATTTTAAATAAAACTCTCATTATGGTCTGCAGTACAAATTTAATGATAAAACAGTTTGAACAAATGGAGGAAATACTAGAAACGATTCACGAAAACATGAAAAATACTCATGATTTTCAAAAAGCTCCCATCGTCAACTTACTAGAATGGAAATACTATTTATTTCATAAAAAAGATAAAGATAAAGCACAATCTTCATATCAAAAAGCAATTACATTTTCTGAAATAGTCGGAGATAAACTCTTAATTCAACGCTTATCAAACGAATGGGAAAAAGATTATAAGGAAATGGGATAGGACAATTATGTCCTGTTCCTTTTTTTCTTTTCAAGATATACTAGATTCATCAATCAAATAACAAAAGGAGATTTTAAGATGAAACATTTAATTAAATTTTACGGACTACGCTTACTCACTACATTGAGTTTAATAACTACATGTTTTTTAGGAGTTTGGTGGCATCGCTAAGCTAATAAATCCTCGTATATTTATTATTTGTAAAGCGTCGTCATACTCCATATTAAGTTTCATATGGACATCACTTATTCAAAAAGACAAACATCATTTTGTGTTTGTCTTTTTATTGTTGAACTCATATATCTCTTTCTTCAAACTTCTGACAATCCTCTTCCCACTCTTGACTCAAGCGCTCAACTAAAAAATCTTCTCCAATCATATTAGCAAAGAAAAGAGCTTGTTCATAGGCTCCGAGGGCACGATGTTTATCTTTTAAGTGGATTAGGCTATATTTCCACTCCAACAAATAAGCAACAGGCGCTTTTTGGAAATCTTGAATCTTTGTCATATTTTCTCTAATGGCTATCAAGGTTTTATCCATTTGTTCAAATCTTTGAGTTAATAAACAGGTGCTACAAACTATAATAAGCGTATTATTAAGAATGAAGAGTTCATCTAGCTCGATTTTTTCAGAATTTTTTATTAAATTTTGTTTCAAGCGTTTAAAGAAAGATGGATCAAAATATTCTTGATCAAGATTTGAAATTTGTACACAAGTGAGATATAAATCAATCAATAGCAAATCATTGACCGAATAGGTCTTTTTCTTTTTAATTTGTTCTAGATATTCATGAAGTAGCCCAACTCCAAAGTTAATGTCTTGGCTGACACTAACATCAACAGAAGCTTGCATACAATCGACAGCTAATTGTTCTTCTTCTGATAAATTATGATAAAATTCACTAGCAATTTCATCAAACCACTCTTCTTGTATTTTTAAACGCTCCTCACTCATATAGGTTGGCGTTCTTAAAATCAGATACTTCAACTCTTTGTAGCGTTTTGGCAACTCTAACTCTTCTTCATCAATTAACTCAGAAACTTTAATGCCTAGCCGACTGGCAATGTAACCGACTTTCACTAGACTAGGATTAGATTGATTGTTTTCGATGCGGGCCAGCTGGCGCGAAGAGAGGGTGGATTCGTCTTCGCAAAATTCCTCACGACTGAGCCCTTTTGCTTCTCGTAATGTTCGAACTCTTTTACCAATGCGAATCATTTTCTTCCTCTCTTATTCTTTTATTAATTTTTTAAATTGATGTAAGATTTATTCTACTAAAAAGGAGAGAAAAATGCAAGAAAGACGAACTTTTTTGTTTTTTATCAAAAAAATTAGTCTAAAAAATGATGTTAGAAACTACTTACATTGTACGAATACTATGATGGGTGATTTTGTTTGTGATTTGAGATGAGGAATGGCTGGTATTCTCCAAACAAACCGAAAGATTATGACAAAATATTACCCAAACTTGTTGAGGTGTGTAGATTTTGTTATAATATGAGCATGAATAGAATATTAGGAAAAGACGCCTTACCTGAGGAAGAATTGGTTGAGCGTCAATTAAGACCTCAGTTCTTTAGAGAGTATATCGGTCAGGACAAGGTTAAAAATCAACTGGAAATCTTTATTGAAGCTGCAAAACACCGAGATGAGGCTTTGGATCATGTGCTACTTTTTGGGCCTCCAGGGCTTGGAAAGACGACCATGGCTTTTGTGATTGCAAACGAGTTGGGGAGTAGCCTGAAACAAACGTCAGGTCCTGCTATCGAAAAGGCTGGTGATCTTGTTGCCATTTTGAACGATCTTAGTCCAGGGGATGTTTTGTTTATCGATGAGATTCATCGGCTTCCCATGGCTGTCGAAGAGGTTCTTTATAGTGCAATGGAAGATTTTTATGTGGATATTATGATTGGTGCTGGAGAAACCAGTCGAAGCATCCACCTAGAACTTCCCCCTTTTACCTTGATTGGTGCAACGACGCGCGCTGGGATGCTCAGTAATCCTTTGAGAGCACGGTTTGGTATCAATGGGCACATGGAGTATTATGAATTGGCTGATTTGACGGAAATTGTTGAGCGCACGGCAGATATTTTTGAGGTCGAAATCGCTTACGAAGCGGCTATTGAGTTAGCAAGGCGTAGTCGTGGAACGCCCAGAATTGCCAATCGTCTCTTGAAGCGTGTGAGAGATTATGCACAAATCAAGGGAGATGGCAGCATCAATGCTCACATTGTTTCAGAAGCACTGGCACTTTTAGATGTGGATGAAGAAGGGCTTGATTATGTGGATCAAAAGATTCTACGCACCATGATTGAGTTGTATCAGGGTGGACCTGTTGGTCTTTCGACCCTTGCGATTAATATTGCAGAAGAAAGAGAGACCGTCGAGGATATGTACGAACCTTACTTGATTCAAAAAGGATTTTTGATGCGGACCAAAACAGGTCGTGTGGCCACCCCTAAGGCTTATGCCCATCTAGGATACGCCATTCAAGAAAAGGAGTAAGATATGAAGCGAGTTGTCATGGTTTGTTTGGGCAATATTTGCAGAAGCCCGATGGCTGAGTTTGTGATGAAGGATTTAGCCAAAGATCGCGATGATTTGGTCATTGAAAGTAGAGCGACGTCTAGTTGGGAGCACGGCAACCCTATTCACAGAGGAACGCAGGCGATTTTAAACCAGTATCACATTCCCTATTCTGCAAGCAAAACATCTCAACAGATTAAAGAACAAGATTTGGCGGATTATGACGTGATTTTCGCCATGGATGAATCCAATCTAAAGGATTTATTGGCGCTTTCTAAGGGACGGTATGATGATAAGATTCACCTCTTTATAGAAGGTGGTATCCCAGACCCTTGGTACACGGGTGATTTTGAAGAAACCTATCGCTTGGTAAAACAGGCTTGTGAGAGCTGGCTAAAGAAACTTTGATTCTGAGAAACGTAGCGCTTTTTTGATAGCAATCAACTGGTCGTAAGGAGAAAAAGATGAAACAAAGAAGAATAAGTCGAGGGCTTGTCGAGCTAGTGGTTTGCCTCTTGATTTTAGTCTTGGGAGCGAGTGTTTTCCTCATTCCTAAAAAAAGTCAAGGGGTCCTGACCTATCAAAATGGGAAAATTACTTATAATGGGGATATTGTCAATCACCGCATGAATGGCCAAGGGAAGCTAAAGTATGCCAACGGAGATACTTATGAGGGGTCTTTTTTAAATGGTGCCTTCAATGGTGAGGGAAAATTCATCTCTTCAAAAGGATGGCGCTATGAAGGTTCTTTTAAAAATGGTCAGGCGGACGGCAAAGGAACGCTAACTGCCAAGGATAAAAAGGTCTATAAGGGCACGTTTAAGCAGGGGATTTATCAAAAATGAGAATAAAATGGTTTTCTTTGGTGCGGATTACAGGGCTGTTTTTGGTCTTGATTTATCACTTTTTTAAAAATAGCCTGCCAGGTGGTTTTATAGGGGTTGATGTCTTTTTCACCTTTTCTGGTTTTTTGATTACATCTCTCTTGATTGATGAGTATGGCAGGGACAAAAAGATTAAACTCTTTAGTTTCTATCGGAGGCGTTTTTATCGGATTGTTCCCCCTTTGGTTTTGATGATTCTTTTAGTCATGCCATTCACCTTTTTAATAAGAAGAGATTTTGTCGCTGACATTGGTCATCAGATTGCAGCCAGTTTAGGATTTACCACCAATATCTATGAAATTTTGACTGGAAGTAGCTACGAAAGTCAGTTTATTCCACACTTATTTGTTCATACATGGAGTTTGGCCATTGAGGTTCATTTTTACTTGATTTGGGGCTTTTTGGTTTGGCTGTTGAGTAAGCAAAAAAGCAGTGTTAAACACTTTAGAAGTTCGATTTTTCTAGTTTCAAGTGGCTTGTTTTTAGCTAGTTTTCTGCACATGTTTATCCGCACCTTTTTTGTGGACAATGTGTCTTTGATTTACTTCTCAACGCTGAGTCATAGCTTCCCATTTTTCTTGGGAGCGATTTGTGCGACCTTTTCTGGTGTGAAAGAAACGACTTCTGCCTTTAAGAGTGTGGTATCGCGCTGGGGAGTGGCAAGGAGTGTGTTGCAGCTGTTGATTAGCTTGGGGCTCTTGGTCACGCTTGGGATAGCGCTTGACTTTAACCACAAGATGACCTATTTCTTTGGTTTTTTGCTAGCCAGTCTGTTTAGCTGTTTGATGATTTATGCGGCGCGCGTTTTGCATGAAAAAACACCGCGTTTGAGAGAGCCTGGTCTAATTACCTATTTGGCAGATATTAGTTATGGCATGTATTTGTTCCATTGGCCGTTTTATATTATCTTTTCTCAGATCATGCCCAATCTTGCGGCGGTTATAGTTACAGTGGTCTTGTCGATGATTTGTTCGACCTTATCTTTCTATGTGATTGAACCGTATATTGCAGGCAAGCAAGTGACGCTCTTTGGGCGCACACTTTCTCTAACGCCTTATCGCAAGAGATTGCTTAGTGCTGGGGCACTGTTATCCCTAGTGACGATCGGGATCATCGTATTTGCGCCTTCCGTTGGAAAATTTGAGCGCGACTTACAGGCCAGCTCTTTGCTGCAGGCTAGAACCAACCTCAACAAAACCCATACGCAGTTAGCAGGTGATGCCAATGCTTTAAGCAGTGTAGAGGTGATTGGGGACTCAGTTGCCCTTCGGTCGAGCGATGCTTTTGCTCAGCTCCTCCCTGATGTTCAGTTGGACGCGGCTGTCAGTCGTAACTTTACCGAAGCCTACAAGATTTTTAAAAATCAAATCAAGAGTAAAAGCCTACCTGAGACGCTTGTCTTAGCGATTGGGGTCAACTCAGTTGATAATTATGAAGCAGCCCTTCAACCTTTCATTGACGACCTGCCTAAAGGGCATCGTTTGGTCCTTGTGACCCCTTATAATTCCAAGGATAGTCGGATTGAAGGGATGAGGGACTACGAGGTTAGCCTCGCTAAGAAATACAGCTATGTCGCTGTTGCCGACTGGTATCAAGAAGCCTTGGATCACCCAAGTATTTGGGGAGGAACAGATGGGGTTCACTACTCCGATGCCAATAGTACAGGTGCCAATCTCTATGTTTCGACTATTGAAAAGGCGATTAGACAGGTCGCCAAACAACCAGCCAAGAAATAATAAGATAAAATCTGGTGTCAAACCAGATTTTTTTTGCAGAAAGTGGTTCATTTCACTAAAATTGTCTGATTATTATGCTATAATAGAAAAAGTTTTAGAAATTGAAGGAGAGAATGATCGTGCAATATTACCAATCGACTAGAAACAGCAACCATCGTGTGAAGGCGAGTCAAGCCATCTTGGAAGGTCTGGCCAGTGACGGCGGACTTTACACCCACACTAGCCTTCCTCAGATTCATCTAGACTTTCATCAGTTGAAAGAAGCTTCTTATCAAGAAGTGGCCCAGTTGATTTTATCTGCTTTTTTTGATGATTTTACGGAAGAGGAGATTAGCGACTGCGTTCAAAAAGCCTATGATGATAAGTTTGATACGCCAGTAATTGCACCGGTGGTCAAGGTGGGCAAGACCTATCATTTAGAGCTTTTTCACGGCTCAACCATTGCTTTTAAAGACATGGCCTTATCCATTTTGCCTCATCTTTTAACCACAGCAGCTAAAAAGCAGGGGGTTAGTGATAAGATTGTTATTTTAACGGCGACTTCTGGGGATACGGGAAAAGCTGCTATGGCGGGCTTTTCAGATGTTCCTGGAACAGAGATCATCGTTTTTTATCCTAAGGGCGGGGTTAGTCGCATCCAAGAACTCCAAATGGTGACACAAAAAGGTCAAAACACCCATGTGATTGGGATAGAAGGTAACTTTGACGATGCCCAAACCAAGGTCAAAGAAATGTTTAACAATCAAGAGCTGCGCCACTACCTCAAGGAAAATGGGATGCGTTTATCTTCAGCAAATTCCATGAATATTGGACGCTTAGTGCCACAGATTGTCTATTATGTCTATGCTTATGCCCAACTCCTTGCTCAAAAAGCCATTAAAAATGGTCAAGTCATCAATGTCAGCGTTCCAACAGGGAATTTTGGGAATATCTTGGCTGCCTATTATGCCAAAGAAATCGGTGTCCCTATCGGCAAGTTGGTCTGTGCTTCTAATGAAAATAAGGTGTTGACAGACTTCTTTCAAACAGGGATTTATGATAAAAATAGACCCTTTCATTTAACATCTAGCCCGTCTATGGATATCTTGGTTTCTTCTAATTTAGAGCGGTTGATTTTTCACCTCTTAGGCAATCAAGCTGAGAGAACTAGAGAATTGATGGAAGAATTGAGCGCAAACGGCAGCTATACAGTGAGCAAGCAAGAAGTCAATCTTTCCATTTTAATGGATTTCCTAGCAGGGTTTGCAACTGAGGAGGAAACAGCTAGCGATATTCATCGTGTTTATCAAGAAAACCGCTATGTGGAAGACCCCCACACAGCAGTAGCTTCAGCTGTTTATCAGGATTATGTCAAACGCACTAGCGATAAAACACCTGCTGTGATTGTTTCAACCGCTAGCCCTTATAAGTTTCCTAGAGTGGTGGTTGAGAGCGTGACAAAAGAAGCAGTCAGCGACGACTTTAAGGCAGTTCTTCAACTGCATGATTTGTCTCAAACCCCTATTCCAGAAGCAGTGAAAGAACTAGAAACGGCAGCTGTTCGCCACCATCTTGTGGTATCTGTTGTAGAGATGCAAAGGGCAGTCGAGGACTGCTTAGGGCTTTCTAGGTAGTCATGGGAGAAAAAAAGGAGCTGAGACAAATTGCTTTTCCTGCTCTGCTGGAACAGTTGCTGCAAGCCTTGATGACGGTGGTGGATAACTATTTGGTCGCTGTTCTTGGGCTTGCGGCTGTTTCAGGTGTTTCCATTGCAGGAACCATTATCAGCGTGTATCAGGCGATCTTTATTGCGTTAGGTGGCGCCTTGTCAAGCCTAGTTGCAGCTCATCTTGGAAAGGAGCAAAAAGACCGTCTCAGGCGGGTGCTCAGTCAGGGGTTGCTTTGGACAGGTCTGGTTGGCCTTGTTTTGGGTGCTTTGTCTCTTGGTTTTGGTCGATTTTTAGTGCATCAGCTGGGTGCCAAAGGAAGCGTCGCGCAGGCAGCTGACATTTATCTAGCCTTTGTTGGTGGTAGTATTATTCTTCTTGGGTTAACCACTAGTCTTGGAGCGATTCTGCGTGCCAAGGGACAGTCACGCTTTCCCATGTGGATAAGTCTTTTGACTAACGTTTTAAATGGCGTTTTAGCTAGTTTAGCGATTTTTGTTTGGAATACTGGCTTGGTTGGCGTGGCGATAGCGACTGTTGTCTCACGTTTGGTTGGGGTCGTGATTTTATGGAAAAAACTAGGATTTTCAATCCAACAATTGACTTATTCTTCTCTTTTTGAGCATGATTTTTTACGCTTAGCTCTCCCTACTGCCGGTGAGCGCCTTATGATGCGCTTGGGCGATGTTGTGGTCATTGCCTTGGTCTTATTTTTAGGCACAAGTGCTGTTGCAGGAAATGCGATTGGAGAAACCCTTATCCAATTCAATTATCTTCCGGGGATGAGTGTCGCCACAGCGAGTCTGATTTTGTTCGCTAGAGCTAAAGGAAGTGGCAGGACGACTGATTTTTCACTCCTCATGCGCAAATCCTATGCCATGGCAACGTGCTGGATGCTGTTTGCCAGCGGTCTAGTCTTTATGAGTGGTCATCTTTTGATTGGTCTTTTTACCCAGCAAGGAGAGGTCGTCCAGTCCGCGTGGGTTGTCCTCTTTTACTCCCTAATAGGAGCTCCCATTACTGCGGGTGTTTTGATCTACACTAGTTTTTTTCAAGCCATTAACCGAGCCCATTTCCCTTTCTATGCCACTATGATAGGGATGTGGGGAATTCGCATTGGAGTAGGCTATGCTTTGGGGGTGGTCTATCATTTTGGCTTATCGGGGATCTGGATGGCTACCCTTTTGGATAATGGTTTTAGATGGCTGTTTCTTTCAATTAAAGCAAGAGCTTATATTAAGTGAAGAACCTAGATTTAGGTTCTTTTTTGTTAGGAATCTTATTTGTTCAACTTTTTTGAACAAAATCAAATAAATTCCTTGCATTCTCTTGTTTAGTATGGTATTCTAATATGGTGCTGTAAAAAGAACAGCTTTAGCTATGATACAAGAGGTTGCGACACGCTCGGTTGCATTGCCACGCAATCAGGTGCTCGGTTTTCTTGAGGAGCTAGCCTATTATCGTAAATAGACGAGAGGAGAAAAGATGGCAAATAAAAAAATCCGTATCCGTTTGAAAGCATACGAACACCGTACACTTGACACAGCGGCATCAAAAATTGTAGAAACTGCAACTCGCACAGGCGCAACAGTAGCTGGACCAGTTCCACTTCCAACTGAACGTAGCCTTTACACGATTATCCGTGCAACGCACAAGTACAAAGATTCTCGTGAACAATTTGAGATGCGTACACACAAACGCTTGATCGACATCATCAACCCAACTCAAAAAACAGTTGATGCTTTGATGAAGTTGGACCTTCCAAGTGGTGTTAACGTCGAAATCAAACTGTAATAAGGATGTAGGAGAGCGATTTAGTGATAAGCTAGATTGACCTCTCAAATGAGAGCATGAAAAACGCTCGTTAAAAACTTTTTAGTAAAAAATAAAGTAAAGGAATTATTTTCTCATGACAAAAGGAATCTTAGGGAAAAAAGTGGGAATGACTCAAATCTTCACTGAATCAGGTGAATTTATCCCTGTCACTGTCATTGAAGCAACTCCAAACGTGGTTCTTCAAGTGAAAACCGTTGAAACAGACGGCTACAACGCCACTCAAGTTGGTTTTGATGACAAACGTGAAGTCTTGAGTAACAAACCTGCCAAAGGCCATGTTGCAAAAGCAAACACAGCTCCTAAGCGCTTCATTCGTGAATTTAAAAACATCGAAGGCTTAGAAGTTGGTTCAGAAATCACTGTTGAAACATTCGAAGCTGGAGATATCGTTGATGTAACCGGGACATCAAAAGGTAAAGGTTTCCAAGGTGTGATCAAACGCCACGGACAATCTCGTGGACCTATGGCTCACGGTTCTCGTTACCATCGTCGTCCAGGTTCTATGGGACCTGTTGCGCCTAACCGTGTGTTCAAAAACAAACATTTGGCAGGACGCATGGGAGGTAACCGCGTAACGATTCAAAATCTTGAAATCGTTCAAGTTATCCCAGAGAAAAATGTTATCCTTATCAAAGGTAACGTACCAGGTGCTAAGAAATCTCTTATCACCATCAAATCAGCAGTTAAAGCTGCTAAATAATTAAGGAAAGGGGAAATCAGTTAACATGGCAAACGTAAAACTATTTGACCAAACTGGTAAAGAAGTCAGCACAGTTGAGTTGAACGATGCAGTCTTCGGGATTGAACCAAACGAATCTGTGGTCTTTGAAGTGGTTATTAGCCAACGTGCTAGCCTTCGCCAAGGTACAAGCGCAGTAAAAAACCGTGCAGCAGTATCAGGTGGTGGCCGCAAACCATGGCGCCAAAAAGGAACTGGACGTGCACGTCAAGGTTCTATTCGCTCACCACAATGGCGTGGTGGTGGTGTTGTCTTTGGACCAACTCCGCGTTCATACGCCTACAAATTGCCACAAAAAATGCGTCGTTTAGCACTTAAATCAGTTTACTCAGCAAAAGTTGCTGAAGATAAATTTGTAGCAGTTGACGCTCTTTCATTTGCAGCACCAAAAACAGCTGAATTTGCAAAAGTCCTTTCAGCTCTTGGTATCGACAAAAAAGTCCTTGTCATCGTTGAGGCAGGCAATGAATTTGCAGCACTTTCAGCTCGCAACCTTCCAAATGTCACTGTTGCTACTGCAACAACTGCAAGTGTACTTGATATTGTAAACGCAGATAAACTTCTTGTGACAAAAGAAGCAATCTCTACTATTGAGGAGGTTCTTGCATAATGAATTTGTATGATGTCATTAAAAAGCCTGTAATCACAGAAAAGTCTATGCTTGCACTTGAAGCAGGCAAATACACTTTTGAAGTAGATACTCGCGCACACAAATTGTTGATCAAACAAGCTGTTGAAGCAGCCTTTGATGGTGTTAAGGTAGCGAGTGTTCGCACTGTTAACGTAAAACCAAAACAAAAACGTGTTGGACGTTATGTTGGTTTTACAAGCAAAACGAAAAAAGCAATCATCACGCTTACAGCTGATTCTAAAGCAATTGAATTGTTTGCTGCACCAGAAGCTGAATAATCTAAGGAGGAAATAAGGTGGGTATTAAAGTTTATAAACCAACGACAAATGGCCGTCGTAACATGACTTCTTTGGATTTCGCTGAAATCACAACAAGTACACCTGAAAAATCTTTGCTCGCTCCACTAAAGAGCAAAGCAGGTCGTAACAACAACGGTCGTATCACTGTTCGTCACCAAGGTGGCGGACACAAACGTCACTATCGTTTGATTGACTTCAAGCGTAACAAAGATGGTGTAGAAGCAATCGTTAAAACAATCGAGTACGATCCAAACCGTACAGCTAACATCGCTCTTGTTCACTACACAGATGGTGTGAAAGCATACATCATTGCACCAAAAGGTCTTGAAGTTGGTATGCGTATCGTTTCAGGTCCAGATGCCGACATCAAGGTTGGTAACGCACTTCCACTTGCTAACATCCCAGTTGGTACTGTGGTGCACAACATCGAGTTGAAACCAGGTAAAGGTGGAGAGTTGGTTCGTGCTGCTGGTGCATCTGCCCAAGTTCTTGGTCAAGAAGGAAAATACACGCTCGTTCGTCTTCAATCAGGTGAAGTGCGTATGATCCTTGGTGCTTGCCGTGCGACTGTTGGTACAGTTGGTAACGAGCAACAAAGCCTTGTAAACCTTGGTAAAGCTGGACGTAACCGTTGGAAGGGTGTTCGCCCAACTGTCCGCGGTTCTGTTATGAACCCTAACGATCACCCACACGGTGGTGGTGAAGGTAAAGCACCAGTTGGTCGTAAAGCGCCATCTACTCCGTGGGGTAAACCAGCGCTTGGACTTAAAACACGTAACAAGAAAGCAAAATCAAACAAACTTATCGTTCGTCGTCGTAACGAGAAGTAATCTGTTTTTGCTAGCATTATCCGCCAGCTCGGTAGAAAGATAGAAATGCGACATCATTTCTTCTTTCAAGCCGCTGTGGTACATATTTTAAAGGAGAAAGACATAAAATGGGACGCAGTCTTAAAAAAGGACCTTTCGTCGATGAGCATTTGATGAAAAAAGTTGAAGCTCAAGCTAACGATGAAAAGAAAAAAGTCATTAAAACTTGGTCACGTCGTTCAACGATTTTCCCAAGCTTTATCGGCTACACAATTGCAGTTTATGACGGACGTAAACACGTACCAGTTTACATCCAAGAAGACATGGTAGGTCACAAACTTGGTGAATTTGCACCAACTCGTACTTACAAAGGTCACGCAGCAGACGACAAGAAAACACGTCGTAGATAATAAGAGGAGGAGACTATGGCAGAAATTACTTCAGCTAAAGCAACAGCTCGTACAGTCCGTGTTTCACCTCGTAAAACACGTCTTGTTCTTGATCTCGTTCGCGGGAAAAACGTTGCTGATGCAATCGCAATCTTGAAATTCACGCCAAACAAAGCAGCTCGCATTGTTGAAAAGACTTTGATGTCAGCTATCGCCAATGCAGAAAATAACTTTGGTTTGGAAAAAGCTAACTTGGTAGTATCTGAAACATTTGCAAACGAAGGACCAACCCTTAAACGTTTCCGTCCACGTGCAAAAGGTTCAGCTTCACCAATCAACAAACGCACAACTCACATCACTGTGGTTGTGACAGAAAAATAAGGAGGTAACATCGTGGGTCAAAAAGTACATCCAATTGGTATGCGTGTCGGAATCATCCGTGACTGGGATGCGAAATGGTATGCTGAAAAAGAATACGCGGATTACCTTCATGAAGATTTAGCAATCCGTAAGTTGATCAACAAAGAATTGGCAGACGCTTCTGTTTCAACCATCGAAATCGAACGTGCTGTTAACCGTGTTATCGTTTCTATCCATACTGCTAAACCAGGTATGGTTATCGGTAAAGGCGGAGCGAACGTTGATACACTTCGTGCACAACTCAACAAATTAACTGGCAAACAAGTTCACATCAACATCATTGAAATCAAACAACCTGATCTTGATGCACATCTTGTTGGTGAAGGCATCGCTCGTCAATTAGAGCAACGTGTTGCTTTCCGCCGTGCTCAAAAACAAGCCATCCAACGCGCTATGCGTGCAGGTGCTAAAGGAATCAAAACCCAAGTATCTGGTCGTTTGAATGGTGCTGATATCGCTCGTAGCGAAGGATACTCAGAAGGAACTGTTCCACTTCATACGCTTCGTGCGGATATCGACTATGCTTGGGAAGAAGCAGACACTACCTACGGTAAACTTGGTGTTAAAGTATGGATCTACCGTGGTGAAGTCCTCCCAGCTCGTAAAAACACTAAAGGAGGCGAATAACAAATGTTAGTACCTAAACGTGTTAAACACCGTCGTGAGTTTCGTGGAAAAATGCGTGGTGAAGCTAAAGGTGGTAAACAAGTAGATTTTGGTGAATACGGTCTTCAAGCGACAACAAGTCACTGGATTACTAACCGCCAAATCGAAGCTGCCCGTATCGCTATGACCCGTTACATGAAACGTGGTGGTAAAGTTTGGATTAAAATCTTCCCACATAAATCATACACCGCTAAAGCTATCGGGGTACGGATGGGATCTGGTAAAGGGGCACCTGAAGGTTGGGTAGCACCAGTTAAACGTGGTAAAGTGATGTTTGAGGTTGCAGGCGTTTCTGAAGAAATCGCACGCGAAGCTCTTCGTCTTGCTAGCCACAAGTTGCCAGTAAAATGCAAATTCGTGAAACGTGAAGCAGAATAAGGAGAAGACATGAAACTTCAAGAAATTAAAGATTTTGTTAAAGAGCTTCGTGGCTTGTCTCAAGAAGAGCTTGCTAAAAAAGAAAACGAACTCAAAAAAGAATTGTTTGATCTTCGTTTCCAAGCTGCAGCAGGTCAACTTGATCAAACTGCTCGTTTGAACGAAGTGAAAAAACAAATTGCTCGTGTGAAGACCGTGCAATCTGAAATGAAATAATAGATTGGGAAAGGAGTATTTCAATGGAACGCAATAATCGTAAAGTTCTTGTTGGACGTGTTGTGTCTGACAAAATGGACAAAACCATCACAGTTGTAGTTGAAACAAAACGTAACCACCCAGTCTATGGTAAACGTATTAACTACTCTAAAAAATACAAAGCACATGACGAAAACAACGTTGCTAAAACTGGCGACATCGTTCGTATCATGGAAACTCGTCCGCTTTCAGCTACTAAACGTTTTCGTTTGGTAGAAGTTGTGGAAGAAGCTGTTATTATCTAATCAAACTAAAAGGAGACAACTTTAATGATTCAACAAGAAACTCGCTTAAAAGTTGCTGATAATAGCGGTGCCCGTGAAATCTTGACCATCAAAGTTCTTGGTGGTTCAGGACGTAAATTCGCTAACATCGGCGACGTTATCGTTGCATCTGTTAAACAAGCAACACCTGGTGGAGCTGTTAAAAAAGGTGATGTTGTCAAAGCTGTTGTAGTTCGTACCAAATCAGGTGCTCGCCGTCCAGACGGTTCTTACATCAAATTTGATGACAACGCAGCTGTTATCATCCGTGAGGACAAAACACCTCGTGGAACACGTATCTTTGGCCCAGTAGCTCGCGAACTTCGTGAGGGTGGTTACATGAAGATCGTGTCACTTGCACCAGAAGTATTGTAAGAAACAAACGTATAGTCCCCTGCCCTAAGGCAGGGTGCCTCTTAGAGGCGTAAGAAATCAAAGGAGAAAACATGTTTGTCAAAAAAGGCGATAAAGTTCGCGTAATTGCTGGTAAGGACAAAGGCGTTGAAGCTGTTGTTCTTAAAGCACTTCCAAAAGTAAATAAAGTCGTTGTTGAAGGTGTTGCAATGATCAAGAAACACCAAAAACCTAACAATGAATACCCTCAAGGTGCTATCGTAGAAAAAGAAGCACCAATCCATGTGTCTAACGTTCAAGTTCTTGATAAGAACGGTGTTGCAGGACGTGTTGGTTACAAATTTGTTGATGGCAAAAAAGTACGCTACAACAAAAAATCAGGCGAATTGCTTGATTAATCACGAAGGAAAGGAGAAGTAACATGGCAAATCGCTTAAAAGAAAAATATCTTAACGAAGTTATTCCTGCTTTGACAGAAAAGTTCAACTATTCTTCTGTTATGGCTGTCCCAAAAGTGGATAAGATCGTTCTTAACATGGGTGTTGGTGATGCCGTATCCAACGCTAAAAATCTTGAAAAAGCAGCAGCAGAATTAGCTCTTATTTCAGGTCAAAAACCATTGATCACTAAAGCTAAGAAATCTATCGCCGGCTTCCGTCTTCGTGAAGGGGTAGCGATCGGTGCAAAAGTAACCCTTCGTGGTGAACGTATGTACGAATTCTTGGATAAATTGGTATCTGTTTCTCTTCCACGTGTGCGTGACTTCCATGGTGTTCCAAACAAATCATTTGATGGACGCGGAAACTACACACTTGGTATCAAAGAACAATTGATTTTCCCAGAAATTAGCTTTGATGATGTGGATAAGGTTCGTGGTCTTGACATTGTTATCGTCACAACAGCGAATACTGACGAAGAATCACGTGAATTGCTTAAAGGCCTTGGAATGCCTTTTGCAAAATAATTAGGAGGTAAGTAATTTGGCTAAAAAATCAATGATTGCTAAGAACAAACGCCCAGCGAAGTTCTCTACGCAAGCTTACACTCGTTGTGAACGTTGTGGTCGTCCACACTCAGTTTACCGCAAGTTTAAACTTTGCCGTATTTGCTTCCGTGATTTGGCTTACAAGGGACAAATCCCAGGCGTTACTAAAGCTTCTTGGTAAGCTAAGATGTGAGAAGTGATTTGCCGTAGGCAAAAACTTCCAAGGAAAATTAGGGAAACTTTCGATGGATGCGTGCATCATAGAAAGTTGAGTCTATTTTCAAAGGAAGTTAGCTTCGAACTCAATGTTTTAAGATATGAGTTGCGTTTCGCTAGAGTGAACCGTGGTTTAGTATCTTATATTAACTAGCAAGTGAAGTTTTCAAACTACTAGTAAGAGGAGAAAAATAAAATGGTTATGACTGACCCTATTGCAGACTTTTTGACACGCATTCGTAACGCTAACCAAGCGAAACACGATGTGCTTGAAGTACCTGCATCAAACATCAAAAAAGGGATTGCTGAAATCCTTAAACGTGAAGGTTTTGTGAAAAACGTTGAAGTGATTGAAGATGACAAGCAAGGTATTATCCGTGTTTTCTTGAAATACGGTGCTAATGGTGAGCGTGTTATCACAAACTTGAAACGTGTTTCTAAACCAGGTCTTCGTGTTTATTCAAAACGTGAAGATATTCCTAAAGTTCTTAACGGACTTGGAATTGCTATCATCTCTACATCAGAAGGTCTTTTGACAGACAAAGAAGCACGTCAAAAGAACGTTGGTGGAGAAGTGATTGCTTACGTTTGGTAATTGAAGATGTGAGAAGCGATTTGCCGTAGGCAAAAACTTCCAAAGAAGATTGGGGAGACTTTCGACGGATGCTTACATCATAGAAAGTGGAGTCTCTTTTCAAAGGAAGTTAGCTTCGAACTTCAGTTATTTAAGATATTAGGCAATTCGCTTATGCGAAAAATAGCTTAGTATCTTATCATCCCCGTGAAAACTCGTCACATTTGTGGCTTGACAATCTAACAGGAGAAATATAAAAAATGTCACGTATTGGTAATAAAATCATCACATTGCCTGCTGGTGTTGAACTCACTAACAATGACAATGTGGTTACAGTAAAAGGACCTAAGGGTGAATTGACTCGTAGCTTTGACAAGAACATCGAAATTCGCGTTGAAGGTAACGAAGTAACCCTTCACCGTCCAAATGATTCAAAAGAAATGAAAACCATCCACGGTACAACTCGTGCTAACCTTAACAACATGGTAGTCGGTGTATCTGAAGGATTTAAGAAAGAACTTGAAATGCGCGGGGTCGGTTACCGTGCGCAACTTCAAGGAACAAAATTGGTTCTTTCTGTTGGTAAATCTCACCAAGATGAGGTTGAAGCACCAGCAGGCATTACTTTTGAAGTGCCAACCCCAACAACAATCAACGTTTTGGGAACAAACAAAGAAGTTGTTGGTCAAACAGCAGCTTACATCCGTAGCCTTCGTTCACCTGAACCATATAAAGGTAAAGGAATTCGTTACGTTGGTGAATTTGTTCGCCGTAAAGAAGGTAAGACTGGTAAATAATGTTTGGTTTGGTGATTTGAAAGGCTTTTTCCTAAGTCCTTCAAGAGCCATCCTGCTCTAGTTTTTAAACTAGCAAAAGTATATTAAGAGGTGAAAATTGTGATTTCGAAACCAGATAAAAATAAAATCCGTCTAAAACGCCACAAACGCGTTCGCGGTAAACTCTCTGGAACTGCTGATCGCCCACGTTTGAACGTTTTTCGTTCTAATACAGGCATCTACGCTCAAGTAATTGATGACGTAGCGGGTGTAACGCTCGCAAGTGCATCAACTCTTGATAAGGCTGTTCCAAAAGGAACAAAAACAGAACAAGCTCGTGTTGTTGGTCAATTAGTGGCTGAACGTGCAGTTGCTAAAGGTATTTCTGAAGTGGTGTTTGACCGCGGTGGATATCTCTATCACGGACGTGTGAAAGCTCTCGCTGACGCAGCTCGTGAAAATGGATTGAAATTCTAATAGGGAGGACACTTAATAATGGCATTTAATGAAAATGTACAAGAACTTGAAGAACGCGTAGTTGCGATTAACCGCGTTACAAAAGTTGTTAAAGGTGGACGTCGTCTTCGCTTTGCAGCTCTTGTTGTCGTAGGAGACCGTAACGGTCACGTTGGTTTTGGTACAGGTAAAGCACAAGAAGTACCAGAAGCAATCCGTAAAGCGATTGAAGATGCTAAGAAAAACTTGATTGAGGTCCCAATGGTTGGTACAACAATTCCTCATGAAGTGCACTCTGAATTTGGTGGAGCGCGCGTTCTCATGAAGCCAGCCGTAGAGGGTGCCGGAGTTGCTGCAGGTGGTGCAGTTCGTGCCGTTGTCGAGCTTGCTGGTATTGCAGATATTACATCTAAATCACTTGGTTCAAACACACCAATCAACATCGTTCGCGCAACAGTTGAAGGTTTGAAACAATTGAAACGTGCAGATGAAGTCGCTGCGCTTCGTGGCATTTCAGTTTCTGATTTGGCATAAGAAAGGAGAAATGATGTCTCAACTTAAAATTACTTTGACTAAGTCTCCAATCGGACGCATCCCAGCACAACGCAAAACTGTTGTTGCTCTTGGACTTGGCAAATTAAACAGTTCAGTGGTTAAAGAAGATACCCCAGCTATCCGCGGTATGATCAATACCGTATCACACCTCGTTACAGTTGAAGAGGTGAACTAATAACGATAAAGAAGTCGCAAGGACCAGTCTTTGCGGCTTCAACTAGATAAAAACAGCGAGTTGAGAGTAGGGTTCCTTCCCTACTTATCAGCGCTAGCATAGATTAAAAGGAGAAAAAATAAATGAAACTTCATGAACTTAAACCTGCAGAAGGTTCTCGTAAAACTCGTAACCGTGTTGGTCGTGGTACCTCATCAGGTAATGGTAAAACATCTGGACGTGGTCAAAAAGGTCAAAAAGCGCGTAGCGGTGGTGGCGTACGTCTAGGTTTTGAAGGTGGACAAACTCCGCTCTTCCGTCGTTTGCCAAAACGTGGATTTACTAACATCAACAAAAAAGAATACGCTCTTGTAAATCTTGATCAATTAAACGTTTTTGAAGATGGTACAGAAGTAACACCAGTTGTTCTTAAAGAAGCTGGTATCGTTCGTGCTGAAAAATCAGGCGTTAAGGTTCTTGGTAACGGAGAATTGACTAAAAAATTGACTGTCAAAGCAGCTAAATTCTCAAAATCTGCTGAAGCAGCTATTACTGCTAAAGGTGGTTCAATCGAAGTCATCTAATTGAGGAGGACCTCTTATGTTCTTTAAGTTACTCAAGGATGCTTTACGAGTCAAAACGGTTCGTAAAAAAATTCTGTTTACGATCTTTATCATCTTTGTTTTTCGTGTTGGAACACATATTACAGTCCCAGGGATCAATGCTGAAAGTTTGGCGCGCTTAAGCGATTTACCTTTCTTAAATCTCTTTAACTTGGTCAGTGGGAATGCCCTTAGAAACTTCTCGGTCTTCTCCATGGGGGTCAGCCCTTATATCACGGCCTCTATCATTGTCCAGCTCTTGCAGATGGATATTGTACCTAAGTTTGTGGAATGGGGAAAACAAGGGGAAGTCGGACGGCGGAAACTAAATCAAGCCACCAGATATATCTCGCTTGTGATTGCTTTCTTGCAATCCATCGGGATTACAGCAGGATTTAACGCGATATCTGGAGCGATTTTGGTAAAATCGCCTAATCTCCAAACTTTCCTATTGATTGGAAGTATCTTGACAGCAGGAAGTGTGATCGTGACGTGGTTGGGAGATCAGATTTCAGATAAAGGATATGGAAACGGGGTTTCCATGATCATCTTTGCAGGGATCATTTCTTCTATTCCATCTGCGATTGCATCGGTCTATGAAGATTACTTTGTCAATATCAGACCAAGTCAAATGACGCAATCTCTCGTTTTTGTTGGGATTTTGATTTTGGCAGTTCTGATTGTCATCTTCTTTACGACCTTCGTCCAACAAGCAGAATACAAAATTCCGATTCAATACACGAAATTGGCACAAGGAGCATCATCTAGCTCATACCTACCGCTAAAGGTTAACCCAGCTGGGGTTATTCCAGTTATCTTTGCAAGCTCCATCACCACTCTTCCAAGTACCATCTTACCTTTCTTAGGTGGGCGTGGTATTCCTTGGTTAGATACCCTTCAGATGTTATTTGATTTTAGAACACCTGTTGGGATGGTGGTTTATGCAGTCTTGATTATCTTGTTCTCATTCTTCTATACCTTTGTACAAGTTAATCCAGAAAAAACATCAGAAAACCTTCAAAAGAGTTCAGCTTATATTTTAGGTGTCAGACCTGGTCCTGATACAGAGAAATACTTGTCTGCTCTTTTGAAACGCTTGGCAACGATTGGTGCGGTATTCCTAGCGGTAATCTCACTTGCGCCTATTGCAGCTCAACATTACTTTGGCTTATCTTCAACGGTTGCACTTGGTGGTACCAGTCTTTTGATCCTAATCTCAACTGGTATTGATGGCATGAAGCAGCTAGAAGGTTACTTATTGAAGCGTAAGTATGTTGGCTTTATCAACACTGAAAATTAAAGAACGTAAACACAAAAACAAAGTACCAATTTATTGGAAAGTAAGGGAGTCTTTCTCCCTTTCTATTTTGTTTTTGAATGAGGGTAGGAGAGAAACTCTTATTTTCATTTAAAAACAAAAAAAGGAGATTGTCATGAATCTTTTAATCATGGGCTTACCGGGAGCTGGTAAGGGGACACAGGCGGCTAAGATTGTTGAAGAATTTGGTTTGATTCATATTTCAACAGGAGATATGTTTAGAGAAGCGATTGCTAATGAGACAGAGATGGGAAAACTTGCCAAATCTTACATGGACCAAGGCAATCTTGTGCCAGATGAAGTGACGAACGGCATTGTCAAAGATCGCTTGGCTAAGCTAGACGTAAGAGAAAAAGGCTTCCTCTTGGATGGATTTCCAAGAACCATTGAGCAAGCTGAAGCCTTAGATCAAATCTTGACTTCCCTTGAACTCTCTCTTGATGGGGTTGTAGCTATTGAAGTGAACCCAGATTCTCTTTTGGAACGTTTGAGCGGTCGTATCATCCATAAAGAAACAGGAGCGACTTACCACAAGGTCTTTAATCCACCGGTTGATTACAAGGAAGAAGACTACTATCAACGTGAAGATGATAAGCCAGAAGCGGTGAAACGCCGTTTGGAAGTCAACATCGCTCAAAGTGCACCTATTTTAGAATACTACCGTATGGCTGGATTGGTTCATGAGATTAATGGGAATCAAGAGATTGCACAAGTGAGCGAAGACATTAAAAAAGTTTTAACAAATTTAAAGTAAAACGAGATATTCTACTTGCAATATTTGACAAGTAGTGATAAACTAGTATAGTCTGACTTATAATTGTTACCTCTCGTTAGAAGAGGATTGAATCGAAATTTAGGGGGTACTTTTGCGTGGCAAAAGAAGATGTGATTGAAATTGAAGGCAAGGTTGTCGAAACCATGCCAAATGCGATGTTTACTGTTGAATTGGAAAATGGACATCAGGTTTTAGCAACTGTTTCAGGAAAGATCCGTAAGAACTACATCCGTATTTTGGTCGGAGATCGGGTAACGGTTGAGTTGAGTCCTTATGATTTGACACGTGGACGTATCACATACCGCTTTAAATAACGAAAAAATTGGAGGAATTAAAATGAAGGTAAGACCATCGGTTAAACCAATTTGCGAATACTGCAAAGTTATTCGTCGTAACGGCCGTGTTATGGTGATTTGCCCGTCAAATCCAAAACACAAACAACGTCAAGGATAGAAATAGAAAGGAGAAAACATGGCTCGTATTGCTGGAGTTGATATTCCAAATGATAAACGTGTAGTCATTTCATTAACTTATGTTTACGGTATCGGTCTTGCAACATCTAAAAAGATCTTGAAGGCTGCAGGCATTTCAGAAGACGTGCGTGTCAAAGACTTGACATCTGATCAAGAAGATGCAATCCGTCGTGAAGTAGATGCTATCAAAGTTGAAGGTGATCTTCGTCGTGAAGTTAACCTTAACATCAAACGTTTGATGGAAATCGGTTCATACCGTGGTATCCGTCATCGTCGTGGATTACCTGTTCGTGGACAAAACACGAAGAACAATGCGCGTACTCGTAAAGGGAAAGCCGTTGCTATTGCAGGTAAGAAAAAATAACATAGGAGGTAAATAAATTGGCTAAACCAACACGTAAACGTCGTGTGAAGAAAAATATCGAATCTGGTATTGCTCATATTCACGCTACATTCAATAACACTATTGTTATGATTACAGATGTGCATGGTAACGCGATTGCATGGTCTTCAGCTGGTGCTCTAGGCTTTAAAGGTTCTCGTAAATCAACACCATTCGCCGCTCAAATGGCTTCAGAAGCAGCTGCTAAATCCGCTCAAGAACATGGTCTTAAATCCGTTGAAGTAACTGTTAAAGGTCCTGGTTCAGGTCGTGAGTCTGCTATTCGTGCGCTTGCAGCAGCAGGTCTTGAAGTTACGGCTATTCGTGATGTGACTCCTGTGCCACATAACGGTGCTCGTCCTCCAAAACGTCGTCGTGTGTAATCATTCCAACTAAATATTAGTGCACAAGAGTCGTTTGTCGAGGGAGTATAGAAATGATTGAGTTTGAAAAACCAATAATAACAAAAATTGATGAAAATAAAGATTACGGCAAGTTTGTCATCGAACCATTAGAACGTGGTTATGGTACGACTTTAGGAAACTCTCTTCGTCGTGTACTTTTGTCTTCTTTACCAGGAGCTGCCGTAACATCTATCAAGATTGATGGTGTGTTGCATGAGTTTGATACAGTGCCTGGCGTTAGAGAAGATGTGATGCAAATTATCCTTAATGTCAAAGGATTAGCTGTAAAATCTTACGTCCAAGACGAAAAAGTGATTGCACTTGATGTGGTTGGTCCTGCAACAGTAACAGCAGGTGACATCCTAACCGATAGTGATGTCGAAATTGTCAACCCAGATCATTATCTCTTTACCATTGCAGAAGGGGCGACCTTCAAGGCTGAGATGACGATTGCTACCAATCGTGGTTATATCCCAGCTGAAAACAATAAAAAAGATAATGCGCCGATTGGAACACTAGCGGTGGATTCGATTTACACCCCAGTGAAAAAGGTTAATTACCAAGTTGAGCCTGCCCGTGTGGGAAGTAATGATGGCTTTGACAAGTTAACCATTGAAATTATGACTAACGGAACAATTATTCCGGAAGATGCCCTTGGGCTATCAGCACGCGTATTGATGGAGCATTTGAATCTCTTCACAAATCTGACTGAGGTTGCTCTCACAACAGAAGTCATGAAGGAAGCAGAAAAATCAAATGATGAACAAGTTCTCGATCGGACGATTGAAGAATTGGATCTCTCTGTTCGTTCTTACAACTGTTTGAAACGTGCAGGAATCAATACTGTGCTTGATTTGACTGAAAAATCTGAGCCTGAAATGATGAAAGTTCGCAACCTCGGACGTAAGAGTCTTGAGGAAGTCAAGTTGAAATTGACCGAACTTGGATTGGGACTTAGAAACGATAAATAAAAGGAGGAAGAAATGGCTTACCGTAAATTAGGACGTACCAGTTCACAACGTAAAGCAATGTTGCGTGATTTGACAACTGACTTGCTCATTAACGAATCAATCGTAACAACTGAAGCTCGCGCTAAAGAAATCCGTAAAACTGTTGAAAAAATGATCACTCTTGGTAAACGTGGTGATTTGCATGCTCGTCGTCAAGCAGCAGCATTCGTTCGTAACGAAATCGCATCTGAACAATTCGACGAAGAAACAGGAAAATACTCTGCAACAACTGCGCTTCAAAAACTTTTTTCTGAGATTGCGCCACGTTATGCAGAACGTAACGGTGGATACACTCGTATCATCAAAACAGAACCACGCCGTGGTGATGCTGCACCAATGGCTATCATTGAGTTAGTATAATTATTTTTATCAATTTTGTTGAGTGTTATGATGATGGAGACAGGTGTCTCTTAGTCTAGCTCTGGTCTGCCGCTGGATTTTTCCAGCGGTAACACTCATCATATTGATGATAGGCGATTACGCTTGTTTACGAAATCTTCCTTAGAGGAAAGAATATTTCGTAAGCGAGCGTTTTTTGAGTTTCAATAAAAATTTTTTATTTTTTCTTCTAAAATCCATTTCTTTTACGAATAGATAGATGTAGGAGGAAATAAACATGTTAAATAGAGTTGTATTGATTGGTCGATTAGCGAGTGACCCTGAGATGACCAAAACAGCGAATGATAAGACGGTGACACGAGTTCCTGTTGCTGTTAACCGTCGTTATAAAATGGTTAACGGAGAGCGTCAGGCTGATTTTATCAGAGTGGTTGCCTGGGGAAAAGTGGCAGAAAGCCTAGCGAGTTATGGAAATAAGGGGAGCTTGATTTCATTTGAAGGAGAATTGCGGACACATCGTTATGAAAAAGATGGTCAAGTAAGGTATAAAACGGAAGTGCTAGCTTTGAGCTATCAGTTGCTCGAAAGCAAAGCGCAACGCGCCCTTCGTGAAAATCATATTACCAAATATTTTAAAGAAGATCATGATGCTTTGTTGAGGGGTGAGGATCTCCCTTTCTAGAAGCAAGAGCTTATGTTTAAGCTGCTCGCATCTAAGGTTAGTTTTTTTAATACAATGTGAATACAGGCTATAAAAAGAGTTTGAAACCAATACCGTTTCAAACTCTTTTTATCTCATGGGGAAAGTTAGCATTTTGTTTTTCAAAAATGTTTATTTTTCTCTTGACTATTTTTGACTAAATGGTAAAATAGTAATATAAATTAGCACTCGATGATATAGAGTGCTAGAAACAAATGGAGGTCTCGTATGTTAAAACCCTTAGGTGACCGTGTGGTCGTCAGTTTAGTAGAAGAAAAAGAAGAAAGTATCGGCGGTTTTGTCCTTGCGACAAAGCATGAAGATAAACCTAAAAAGGCTAAAGTTGTCGCAGTTGGAGATGGACCACGGACCCTAAATGGTGATTTGATTGCACCGAGTGTCAAGGTGGGTCAAGCCGTTTTGTTGGAACCAATGACAGGCTTATCCTTCAAAGAAGAAGGGGAAGACCTCTTGATTGTGCGTGAAGCTGATATTTTAGCGATTGTAGAGGAATAAGGAGAAAAGAGATGGCAAAAGAGATTAAATTTTCATCAGATGCACGTACCAGTATGGTGCGTGGTGTGGATATTTTAGCAGATACCGTGAAAGTAACCCTTGGTCCTAAGGGACGCAATGTCGTGCTTGAGAAGGCTTTTGGTTCTCCTCTCATTACCAATGATGGGGTGACGATTGCCAAAGAAATCGAGTTAGAAGATCATTTTGAAAATATGGGGGCAAAATTGGTCTCAGAAGTAGCCTCTAAGACCAATGACATCGCAGGTGACGGCACAACGACGGCAACAGTTTTGACTCAAGCTATCGTGCGTGAAGGTCTTAAAAACGTGACAGCTGGTGCCAACCCTATCGGTATTCGTCGCGGGATTGAGTTAGCTGTGAGTGCAGCTGTGGATGCCTTGAAAGCTATTGCGGAACCTGTTGCCAACAAAGAGGCTATCGCTCAGGTCGCTGCTGTGTCGTCTCGTTCTGAAAAAGTGGGCGAGTATATCAGTGAAGCCATGGAAAAGGTTGGTAAGGACGGGGTCATCACCATTGAAGAGTCTCGTGGCATGGAAACAGAACTTGACGTGGTTGAAGGGATGCAGTTTGACCGTGGTTACCTCTCACAATACATGGTGACGGACAACGAAAAAATGACAGCTGATTTGGAAAATCCTCTCCTCCTTATCACGGACAAGAAGATTTCAAATATCCAAGATGTTTTGCCTCTCTTGGAAGAAGTCTTGAAAACTAGCCGTCCTTTGCTAATCATTGCGGATGATGTGGATGGAGAAGCTCTTCCGACCCTTGTCTTGAACAAGATTCGCGGTACTTTCAATGTCGTTGCGGTCAAAGCTCCTGGTTTTGGGGATCGTCGTAAAGCTATGCTTGAAGATATCGCTATTTTGACAGGTGGGACAGTCATTACCGATGACCTCGGTCTTGATTTGAAAGATGCGACCATGGCTCAACTCGGACAAGCCGCTCGTGTGACAGTGGATAAGGATAGTACTGTTATCGTCGAAGGGTCTGGTCGTCAAGAAACAATCCAGAACCGTATCAATGTCATCAAGTCTCAAATCGACAGCACGACCTCTGAGTTTGACCGCGAAAAACTCCAAGAACGTCTTGCTAAATTATCTGGCGGAGTAGCGGTGATCAAGGTAGGTGCAGCGACCGAAACGGAGCTAAAAGAGATGAAACTCCGCATTGAAGATGCTCTAAATGCCACACGCGCAGCAGTGGAAGAAGGTATCGTCTCAGGTGGAGGAACAGCCTTTGTCAATGTCATGAAGCAAGTGGCAGCTCTTGAGTTGGCAGGTGATGAAGCGACAGGACGCAACATTGTCTTGCGTGCCTTAGAAGAGCCGGTTCGTCAAATTGCTCTCAATGCTGGTTACGAAGGATCTGTGGTGATTGACCGTCTTAAAAATAGTCCTGTGGGGACAGGATTTAATGCTGCAACAGGTGAGTGGGTAGATATGGTTGAAACAGGCATTATTGACCCTGTTAAGGTTAGTCGTTCAGCCCTTCAAAATGCCGCTTCTGTAGCTAGCCTTATCTTGACGACTGAGGCTGTTGTAGCCAATCAGCCAGAACCAGCTAGCGCTCCAGCTATGCCTGGTATGGACCCATCCATGATGATGTAAACCTAAAAAACGAGTTTGGAGATTTCCAAACTCGTTTTTATCTTGTTTCGATTTTTGATGATATTTTAGACAGTTCTTGCTCAAAAGTAGGGGATTTGGCGCTAACGCTAATGTTTTCTCGTGTGAGCGGATGAGTTAACTCTAATCGGTGGGCATGGAGCATGAGACGTGACTGATTGTCCTTGTCTTGGTAGAGGGGGTCACCAAGAATAGGGTGACCATGATGGGAGAGGTGTACCCTGATTTGATGGGTGCGTCCTGTTTCGAGTTGGCAGTTGACGAGGCTAAGAGACCCAAAAGTTTTGAGGCGCTGGATATGGGTGATGGCTTTTTGTCCTTTCTTTTTATCCACCACACGCTTTCTGCGGTCATGCCGATGTCTACCGATAGGTTCTCGGTAGGTGACTTGTTTGGATGCAACTCCCTCCACCAAAGCCCAGTAGCTGCGTTTGATGTGCTTGTCTTCAAGAAGGCGATTGAGAATGGGTAGGATAAAGGGATTTTTAGCAAATAGAACCAGACCACTGGTTTCCTTATCCAGTCGATGAACCACGTAGCAAGGAGCTTGAGTGTGGGCACTAACATGATTTAAGAGGGCAATCTCATTTGGATGATTGCCGTGGGTCTTCATACCTTCTGGCTTGTTAACGATGATGAGGTGGTCGTCCTCATAGATGACCTCCACTAGTTTAGGATGACCAAAAGGTAGGCTTTTTTGAGGGTAGGTTTCCTCGTCAAAGGTAAGAGAAATCATATCCCCTTTCTTAACCAAAGTTTGCCAGTGGACGGTTTCTCCATTGATGAGGAGGTGCTTTTTGATGCGCAGAAAATGCCTAATTTTCCGAGGGATAAGGAGTTTGTCCTCTAAAAGTTCTTTGACACTGAGTTGGTCAAAGGGATTTTGAAATGTCACGTGAAATACCATAGTTCTATTATACCATCTTTGTCGGTCTGTGGTTGTATCTTTTGGGAGAAAGGGGTTGATTCATGGTTATTTTAAGCTTTCCTGTTATAATAGGAATATGACATTATTTGAATTATTAAAGAAGAAATTTTTTCCACAGAAAACGAAGAATCAAAAAAAAGAGGGAGAAGAGAGTCCGCCTCTTGACGAACAAAACGTCCAACAAGAGGAGATGTCTTCGCCTTATCAGCGCAGTCAGGTGTATCAGGATAAGGAAGAAGTGGATCCTAGTCGATTTAAGCGATTAAAGAAATTTTTGCCTTCACCAAGACATCCCATTCGGCGTTTTTGGAGAAGGTATCGGTTAACGCAAGTTATCTTGATTGTCTTGACCAGTATGATTTTGTTGGTGGGGGGATATTTATTTTACCTCGCGAAAACGGCCCATGTGTCTAATCTACAGCAGGCCCTCAAGGCGACTACGGTCATTTATGACCGTAATAACGAAGAGGCTGGAACGCTCTACGGTCAAAAAGGAACCTATGTAGAACTGGATGCCATTTCAGATGATTTGGAAAATGCTGTTATCGCCACAGAGGATCGGACTTTCTATAAAAATAGAGGGATCAATCTCAAGCGGACTTTGCTAGCTGTGCTCACCTTGGGGCGTTCTGGAGGAGGCTCCACGATTAGCCAACAGTTGGCAAAAAATGCCTTTTTGACACAAGATCAGACCATCAAGCGTAAGGCGCGTGAGTTTTTCCTTGCGCTTGAGTTAAACAAAAAATATAGTAAGAAGCAGATTCTCACCATGTATCTCAACAATGCTTACTTTGGTAATGGGATATGGGGGGTGGAAGATGCCAGTCAAAAATACTTTGGGACCACAGCTGCGGATCTGACCTTAGATGAAGCAGCGACTTTGGCAGGAATGCTCAAAGGACCAGAACTTTATAACCCTCTTGCTTCTATTGAGCGCTCAACCAATCGCAGGGACACAGTGTTGCAAAATATGGTCGCCGTAGGCTTTGCAACCCAAGAAGCAGCAGATAGTGCCAAGCAAGTGGGGATGGGCAATCGCCTCAAGGATACCTACCAAGGAAAAAGTGATGATTACAAGTATCCCTCTTATTTTGATGCGGTCATCAATGAAGCCATCTCGACTTATGGCTTAAAAGAAGAAGACATCGTTAATAATGGCTACAAGATTTACACGGAGTTGGATCAGAACTACCAAACAGGGATGCAGACCGCTTTTAATCAGTCAGATCTCTTTCCAGTGGCAACAGACGGAGAGGTGTCCCAAGGGGCCAGTGTCGCCCTTGATCCCAAAACAGGAGGGGTCAGAGGTTTGGTTGGACGGGTCAATTCGACCATTAATCCAAGTTTTCGGAGTTTCAACTATGCGACCCAGTCCAAGCGTAGCCCAGGATCTACCATCAAGCCCTTAGTGGTGTATTCGCCAGCGGTGGCTTCTGGCTGGTCTATTGAAAAGGACTTGCCAAATACGGTGCAAAATTTTGACGGCTATGCGCCGACGAACTATGGTGGCTATGAGAGCGAGAGTGTTCCCATGTATCAAGCCTTGGCTAATTCGTACAATATTCCAGCTGTCTATCTAGCGGATCAACTGGGCTTAAATAAGGTCTTTGGCTACGGGAAAAAATTTGGTCTTGATCTAGATAGCACCAAGAAAGAGTTGGGCGTCGCCCTAGGAGGTAGTGTTGTGACCAATCCTCTCCAAATGGCGCAGGCATACGGCACCTTTGCCAATGGTGGCATCATGAATAAGGCTCATCTCATTACCAAGATTGAGACGGCTAGCGGTCAAGTGGTTAAGGAATATACCAAGCAGTCTTATAGGGTTTTGAGCAAGTCTGTGACGGACAAGATGACCAGCATGATGCTTGGCACCTTTTCTAATGGAACAGCTGTCAATGCCAATGTTTATGGCTACACCATGGCAGGAAAAACAGGAACCACGGAAGCAGAGTTTAACCCTGATTTGACCAGCGATCAGTGGGTCATTGGCTATACGCCAGATGTGGTGATCAGCCAGTGGGTGGGCTTTAATAAGACAGATGAGAGTCACTATTTGACCGATTCGAGCGCTGGAACAGCCTCCACCATCTTTAGTCAGGTGGCAAGTTATATGTTACCTTATACAGAAGGATCCTCCTTTAAGGTGACCAATGCTTATGCTGATAATGGTATTGCAGCGACTTATAGTGAGGATGACCAAAGCAAGGACCAATCTAAGGATATTATTGATAGTTTGAGAGATTCTGCCAAGCAAGCAGGCGATCAGATCTCAAAAGCAGTGGAAGATGCTAATCTTGGTCAAAAGGCTAGAGAGATTTGGAATGGCATTTTGGATTATTTCAAATAAGAGAAAAAATCACCTAGAGCTTATGCTTCTAGGTGATTTCTGATGGGGAAATAAGACAAAAGATCAGGAATGATTTTCTCAAAATTCTCTCCTTTTTTGGTTAAAACGTGGTATAATAAAGAGATATTGAAGCGATTTTAGGAGGAGTTAGATGTCATATTACAATCATAAGTCGGTAGAACCCAAGTGGCAGGCCTTTTGGGATAAAGACGAAACCTTTAAGACCGGAGTAGATCAGAAAAATCCTAAGTTTTATGCCTTAGACATGTTTCCCTATCCAAGTGGAGCTGGGCTTCACGTTGGGCACCCTGAGGGTTATACGGCAACGGATATCTTGAGCCGTTTTAAACGAGCCCAAGGTTACAACGTTCTGCACCCTATGGGCTGGGATGCCTTTGGTCTTCCTGCTGAGCAATACGCGATGGATACGGGCAATGATCCTGCTGAATTTACTGCGCAAAACATTGCTAACTTCAAGCGTCAGATCAAGTCCCTAGGTTTTTCTTATGATTGGGACCGAGAAGTCAATACCACAGATCCTAATTACTACAAATGGACTCAGTGGATTTTTACCAAACTCTTTGAGCATGGTCTTGCCTATGAAGCCGAAGTGCCTGTCAACTGGGTAGAGGAATTAGGAACGGCGATTGCCAATGAAGAAGTCCTTCCAGATGGGACATCTGAGCGAGGAGGCTACCCTGTCGTGAGAAAGCCCATGCGTCAGTGGATGCTAAAAATCACAGCCTATGCGGATCGTCTTTTGGAAGACCTTGAGGATTTGGACTGGCCAGAGTCTATCAAAGACATGCAGCGCAACTGGATTGGCAAATCCACAGGGGCTAACGTGGACTTTAAGGTCAAGGATAATGACGAGAGCTTCACGGTCTTTACCACTCGTCCAGATACCCTCTTTGGTGCGACCTATGCTGTTTTAGCGCCTGAGCATCCTTTGGTGGATAGCATCACAAGTAAAGAACAAGCAGAAGCGGTCAAAGACTACCAACACCAAGCCAGCCTCAAGTCAGATCTCGCCAGAACGGATTTAGCTAAGGATAAGACAGGTGTTTTCACAGGGGCTTATGCCATCAATCCAGTCAATGGCCGTGAGATGCCGATCTGGATTTCAGACTATGTCCTAGCCAGCTACGGAACAGGAGCCATCATGGCAGTGCCTGCTCATGATGAGCGTGACTGGGCTTTTGCTAAGCAATTTGATTTGCCAATCGTACCTGTCATTGAAGGGGGAGATGTGACGCAGGCTGCCTATACTGAGGACGGTACCCACATCAATTCTGATTTCCTAGATGGTCTAGATAAGGCAGCGGCGATTGAGAAGATGGTGGCTTGGCTTGAGAATCACAAGGTTGGTGAAAAGAAAGTCAGCTATCGCTTGCGTGACTGGCTCTTTAGTCGCCAGCGTTACTGGGGAGAGCCAATCCCAATCATCCACTGGGAGGACGGTACCATGTCAGCGGTTCCTGAAGCGGAGTTGCCTTTGGTTCTACCTAAAGTGGACAATATCAAGCCATCTGGAACAGGGGAAAGTCCTCTGGCTAACTTGACAGACTGGCTCACAGTTACTCGTGAGGATGGTGTTAAGGGTCGCCGTGAAACCAACACCATGCCACAGTGGGCAGGGTCTTGCTGGTACTATCTTCGCTATATTGACCCCCATAATCAAGAAGCCTTGGCGGACAAGGATTTGATTGACTACTGGTTGCCAGTGGACATCTATGTGGGGGGAGCTGAGCATGCGGTGCTTCACCTTCTCTATGCACGTTTCTGGCACAAATTCCTCTATGACTTGGGTGTGGTGCCAACCAAGGAACCTTTCCAAAAACTCTTTAACCAAGGCATGATTCTAGGAACCAGCTACCGTGATAGTCGTGGAGCCTTGGTCGCAACGGATAAGGTGGAAAAACGTGAGGATGGCTTCTACCATATCGAAACGGGTGAAAAACTCGAACAAGCTCCAGCCAAGATGTCTAAGTCGCTTAAAAACGTGGTCAATCCAGACGACGTAGTTGAGGAATACGGTGCAGACACCTTGCGCGTGTATGAGATGTTCATGGGACCTCTAGATACCTCCATCGCTTGGTCAGAAGAAGGTCTTGAAGGCAGCCGTAAGTTCCTTGATCGGGTTTACCGCCTTATCACCACAAAACCAATGGTAACGAAGAATAACGGCCACCTTGATAAACTCTATCATGAAACAGTCAAAGCCGTGAGCGAACAATTGGATGCCATGAAGTTCAACACAGCTATTGCTCAACTCATGATCTTTGTCAACGCTGCAAACAAGGAAGAAGAACTCTACCTTGATTATGCCAAAGGTTTTGTGCAGTTGGTGGCACCGTTTGCCCCACACTTAGGTGAGGAGCTTTGGCAGGTCTTGACGGATTCAAAAGCGTCTATCAGCTATGTGGCTTGGCCAACGTGGGATGAGAGCTACTTGGTGGAAAATGATGTCGAAATCGTCCTTCAAATCAATGGCAAGGTCCGCTCTAAAATGGTGGTGGCAAAAGAGCTCTCTCGTGAGGAGCTAGAAACCTTGGCCAAATCAGATGACAAGATTAAGGAAGCTATGGACGGAAAGACCGTGGTCAAAGTTATCGCCGTTCCTAATAAATTGGTCAATATTGTTGTCAAATAAGTATAAAGAAGAAAGTGGTTACAAGTCCGCTTTCTTTTTGCTTTCCTCTCTAGTCATTTACAGGGAATTGTGATAAAATGAAGGAAGTAGAGCCGTGAGAGAAAGGGGATTTGTTATGAAAATCCAGAAACAATTGGTGGGGATTAGCCTCGTCTTGATTGCTTTAATATTTGTCTATGTGGCGATTTTTCGCAATCATCCAGTTGGGCAACAAACGACTGAGAAGGTAAAGGAAAGCACACAGACAAAACAGGTGTCTGATTTACCACAGGTCTCACCATCTGATTGGGACTTGGTCTTGGTCAACCGTGACCATATCACTAAAGAGATGAATCCAGAATTAGCCATGGTAGACAATATCTATGTGGATGCTAGGATTGAGCAAAATGTCCGAGATTTTTTAGCAGCTGCGCAAGAGATTGACACAAATGAACACCTCATTTCTGGCTACCGTAGTGTGGCTTATCAAAAAGAGCTGTACCAGTCTTATATCGATCAAGAAATGGCGGCAGATCCGTCCCTATCTAGAAAAGAGGCTGAAAAGAAAGTGCAAACCTATTCTCAACCACCAGGAGCCAGCGAACATCAGACTGGGCTAGCGATTGACATGAGTTCGATTGATAGCCTCAATGAAGCGGATCCTGAGACAGTCAAGGCGATTTCAAAAATTGCCCCTGATTATGGCTTTGTGTTACGGTTTACAGAGGATAAGAAAAAAGATACGGGGATTGGTTATGAAGATTGGCATTTTCGCTATGTGGGCAAGGCATCAGCCAAGTATATGACCGAGCATCATTTGAGCTTGGAGGAGTATCTTGAGCAGTTGAAGGAGAAAAACACGTGAGAAAGCCTCTATCATCTGCCTATCGTCTTCTTTCTCTCTTCTTAGTCGTTGTCCTTCTTTTGCCGATTTTATTACAGGCGGATGGGGTTTTAGCCAGTCAACGCCTTGAGACCAAAAAAAGTGAAGAACAGTTTATCAAAACCCTAGCACCTAAGCTTAAACCGTTGTCTAGAGCTTACGGAATTAAGGAATCGCTCCTTCTCGCCCAAGTAGCGCGAGGGAGTGATTATGGCAAGACCTTACTGGCTAGGCGTTACCATAATCTCTTGGGTCTGCCTGCGCGTGCGGGAGAACCCAGTATAGAACTCAAAACAAGGCTATATGTTTCCAATAAATGGACGACGGTCAAAAAGCGTTTTGCTATCTATGATTCAGACGAGGCTTGTGTAATGGCTTATCTGCAACAGTTGCAGTCTGGATTTTGGGGCAAGACGCTCTATGCTCAATTAGCTCGAAATGGCAATTACCGTGAAACAGGTCCTCTCCTTGAAAAAGCTGGTTTCAGTACCGAGCCGGATTATGCCAAACAGTTGATAGCTATTATAGAAAAACACCGCTTAACTCGATATGATCAAGGGATTAGCACTCGATGAAAAAGAGTGCTAATTTTTTGTGCTTTTCTCTTGACATGTGAGGAAAATCAGGTATAATAGATTTATAAAGATTAGCACTCGAAGGCAAAGAGTGCTAAAATCAATCGGGAGGTGCAAATGATTACCCAACGTCAAGAAGCTATTTTGAATGTTATTGTGGAATTATTTACACAGACCCATGAACCGGTTGGCTCAAAGGCTCTAGAAGAGCGGATTGCCTCTAGTTCAGCCACCATCAGAAACGAGATGGCGCGACTAGAAAAGCTAGGGCTTTTGGAAAAGGCGCATACCTCTAGTGGGAGACGACCAAGTCTAGCAGGCTTTCAGTACTTTGTTGAACACTCGCTTACCAATGAGTGGATCAATGAAGCCGATGCTTATGCGGTTGTCAAAGCCTTTGACTTTGAAGCCTTTAAATTGGATGACATCTTGCAAAAGGCTAGCCAAATTTTGGCAGAGCTGACAGGCTATACGGCTGTTGTTTTAGATGTGGAACCAAAAGAGCAACGCTTGAGTGCCTTTCATATCGTTCAAGTCAGTAGTCATGATGCTTTAGCCATCATGACACTGGATGAATCCAAACCCTTAACGGTTCAGTTTGCCATTCCAAGAAATTTCTTGGGACGAGATTTGGACATTTTGGAGCAGTTGGTGGTTGAGCGCTTTATCAACCGATCGGTGCTTGAGATTCATTACAAATTGCGAACGGAAATCCCTCAGATTAGTCAAAAATACTTTACCACTATGGATAATGTCCTAGACCTCTTTGACTATATCTTTTCTGCCCTTTTTACCGAGACTATCTTTATCGCAGGCAAGGTCAATAGTTTGACTTACTCAGATTTATCGACTTATCAGCTGTTAGATCAGCCAGAACAAGTGGCGCTGGCTCTTAGACATCAGTTGTCAGAGGACGAGAGTATGGCTGTTCAAGTGGCCAGTCACAAGGACAAGGGCTTGGAACAACTCAGCCTCATTCACAAGCGTTTCTTGATTCCTTATCGGGGGTTGGGGCTTGTGACCTTGATTGGACCAGTTGAAATGGACTATCAGCGTACAGTCAATCTGGTGCAGTTGGTGAGTCGGGTTTTGGTAGCAAAATTAGGGGATTATTACCGTTATCTCAATAGCAATCATTACGAAGTAGAAAAAGGAGCCCTACATGGCAGATACGATTAAAGAAGAAATCGAAAAAGTTGAAGAAGTCGATATCCAAGAAGAGGTTGAGATGTCTGAGACCCAAGCATTAGAAGAGGAAATCAAGAACCTGACGCAGAAAGTCGAGGAGCTTGAAAATAAATATTTGCGAGCACATGCCGAGATGCAAAACATCCAACGCAGAAGTAACGAAGAACGTCAAAGTTTGCAGCGCTACCGTTCGCAAGACTTGGCTAAAAAAGTATTGCCAGCTCTTGACAACCTAGAGCGTGCCTTGGCGGTTGAAGGGCTTACTGAAGACGTGAAAAAAGGTCTTGAGATGACGCGTGACAGCCTTGTTCAAGGTCTTAAAGAAGAAGGGGTCGAAGAAGTTCCAGTGGAAAGTTTTGACCATAATCTTCACATGGCAGTTCAGACTTTGCCAGCAGATGAGGAGCACCCAGCAGATACCATCGCAGAAGTCTTCCAAAAAGGCTATAAGCTCCATGACCGCCTCTTAAGGCCAGCCATGGTGGTGGTGTACTCATAAGATGTGAGCACGTCAAGAACTCACAGCAAAAATAGGAAATCGTCCGAAGAAACGAAAGTTTCTAGGAAGATTTATCTTTTTTGCAAAGAGTTTAGTGCGAACTCAGTTCATAAGATGTGAGCACGTCAAGGACTCATAGCAAAAATAGGAAATCGTCCGAGATGACGGTAAACTAGACTCAGTTTGTATATAAAAAGAAAAATAGAAAAATAAAAGAGGTAACATATATGTCTAAAATTATTGGTATTGACTTAGGTACAACCAACTCAGCAGTTGCAGTTCTTGAAGGAACTGAAAGCAAAATCATTCCAAACCCAGAAGGAAATCGTACAACGCCATCTGTTGTTTCTTTCAAAAATGGGGAAATCATCGTAGGTGATGCGGCAAAACGTCAAGCCGTGACAAACCCAGACACCATCATCTCTATCAAATCTAAGATGGGAACCAACGAAAAAGTTTCTGCAAACGGCAAGGAATACACCCCACAAGAAATTTCTGCCATGATTCTTCAATACCTTAAAGGGTATGCAGAAGACTATCTTGGTGAAAAAGTGACTAAAGCGGTTATCACTGTACCTGCTTACTTCAACGATGCGCAACGTCAAGCGACCAAAGACGCTGGTAAAATCGCAGGTCTTGAAGTAGAACGTATCGTCAATGAACCAACTGCAGCAGCGCTTGCCTACGGTCTTGACAAGACAGATAAAGATGAAAAAATCTTGGTCTTTGACCTTGGTGGAGGGACCTTTGACGTGTCTATCCTTGAGCTTGGTGATGGGGTATTTGATGTACTTGCCACAGCGGGAGACAACCAACTCGGTGGAGATGACTTTGACCAAAAGATCATCGACTACATGGTAGCAGAGTTCAAGAAAGAACACGGTATCGACCTTAGTCAAGACAAGATGGCACTTCAACGTTTGAAAGATGCAGCTGAAAAGGCGAAAAAAGACCTTTCAGGTGTCACTCAAACCCAAATCAGCCTTCCGTTCATCACAGCTGGCGAAGCTGGACCACTTCACTTGGAAATGAACTTGACCCGTGCGAAATTTGATGACCTTACGCGTGACCTTGTAGAGCGCACTAAGACACCTGTTCGTCAAGCCCTTTCAGATGCTGGACTTTCTATCTCTGATATTGATGAAGTCATCTTGGTTGGTGGATCTACCCGTATCCCAGCAGTTGTTGAAGCGGTTAAGGCTGAAACTGGTAAAGAACCAAACAAATCAGTTAACCCTGATGAAGTGGTAGCCATGGGTGCTGCGATCCAAGGTGGTGTCATCACTGGTGATGTCAAAGACGTGGTCCTTCTTGACGTAACTCCGCTTTCACTTGGTATCGAAACCATGGGTGGTGTCTTTACAAAACTCATTGACAGAAATACAACAATCCCAACATCTAAATCCCAAGTCTTCTCAACAGCAGCGGACAATCAACCAGCCGTCGACATTCACGTTCTTCAAGGGGAGCGCCCAATGGCAGCGGATAATAAGACACTTGGACGTTTCCAATTGACTGACATTCCAGCTGCACCTCGTGGAATCCCACAAATCGAAGTGACCTTTGACATTGACAAAAACGGTATCGTGTCTGTTAAGGCAAAAGACCTTGGTACCCAAAAAGAACAACACATCGTCATCAAGTCTAACGACGGTCTTAGCGAAGAAGAAATCGACCGCATGATGAAAGACGCAGAAGCTAACGCAGAAGCGGATAAGAAACGTAAAGAAGAAGTTGATCTTAAAAACGAAGTGGATCAAGCCATCTTTGCGACTGAAAAGACTATCAAAGAAACTGAAGGCAAAGGCTTTGATGCAGAACGTGATGCCGCACAAAGCGCTCTTGATGACCTCAAGAAAGCCCAAGAAGCAGGGAACCTTGATGACATGAAAGCAAAACTTGAAGCATTGAACGAAAAAGCCCAAGCTCTTGCTGTTAAAATGTATGAACAAGCAGCTGCAGCCCAACAAGCACAAGCAGGAGCAGAAGGTGCAAACAACACCGACGCAGCAGGCGATGATGTCGTAGATGGAGAATTTACGGAGAAATAAAAATGTCCAGTGGACATTTTTATCCCGAGCTTGAAAATTAAAAGGCGAGGTAATGTCCAGTGGACATGATATCCCAAGCCTGAAAACTAGGAGGCGAGGTAATGTCCAGTGGACATGATATCCCAAGCCTGAAAACTAGGAGGCGAGGTAGGTTCGGGGAACCTTTTTATCCCGAGCTTGAAAATTAAAAGGCGAGGTAATGTCCAGTGGACATGATATCCCAAGCCTGAAAACTAGGAGGCGAGGTAGGTTCGGGGAATCTTTTTATCCCGAACTTGAAAACACAAAGGTGAGGAAGTCCCGAGGACATTTTATTCCAATCCGAGTGGCATCTTCATCGCTTACTGTATTTCTTAGAATATGACGACGAATCGATTGAAACTCAGAGGTTGAACCCCAGCCTCTGTTTTTCGCTAATATTTGTGACCTATGGTAGAAGTGCAAGTTTGTAGCTTTTGGTTAGGCAGAACGCAACTTTGTATCATAAGGAGTAGAACACGGGCTAAGGACTTTGCCAAAAAGATAATTTTTTCTAGGACGCTTTATGTCCGTCGTCAAAACTCCTATTTTGACTTTGTCCGTTTAACGGGCTTTATATCATATAGAAAGGATTTGAATACGCCCTACGGACTGTGCAAAAAAGACTCACTTTCCTAGAAACTTCTGTTTCTTCGTCAAGTTCCCTATTTTTGCTTTGTCCGTTTAGCGGGCTTTATATCATATAGAAAGGATTTGAATACGCCCTACGGACTGTGCAAAAAAGACTCACTTTCCTAGAAACTTCTGTTTCTTCGTCAAGTTCCCTATTTTTGCTTTATCCGCTTAACGGGCTTTATATCATTATGAATAATACTGAATTTTACGATCGTTTGGGGGTGTCAAAAGACGCTTCGCAAGACGAGATTAAGAAGGCTTATCGTAAGATGTCAAAGAAATATCATCCAGATATCAATAAGGAGCCAGGAGCCGAGGCTAGGTATAAGGAGGTCCAAGAGGCTTATGAGACCTTGAGCGATCCTCAAAAGCGTTCTGCCTATGATCAGTATGGTGCTGCAGGTGCTAATGGTGGTTTTGGCGGAGGCGCTGGTGGTTTTGGTGGCTTTGAAGGCTTTGATGGAGCTGGTTTTGGCGGTTTTGAGGACATCTTCTCTAGTTTCTTTGGTGGCGGAGGCGGTGGGGTGCGTAATCCCAATGCTCCGCGTCAAGGGGATGACCTCCAGTATCGCATGAACCTAACCTTTGAAGAGGCAATCTTTGGCACGGAAAAAGAGGTTACTTACCAACGTGAAGCGACCTGTGATACCTGTCATGGTTCTGGTGCTAAGCCTGGTACTAGTCCGATCACGTGTGGTCAGTGTCACGGATCTGGTGTCATGACGGTGGATACGCAAACGCCGCTCGGTATGATGCGTCGTCAAGTGGTGTGTGATCGCTGTCATGGTCGTGGTCAAGAAATCCCATCGCCTTGTGATACCTGTCATGGCACTGGTCATGAGCATCAAAATCATAGGGTATCTGTCAAGGTCCCAGCAGGGGTGGAAACTGGTCAACAGATCCGTCTAGCGGGTCAAGGAGAAGCAGGCATCAACGGTGGTCCATATGGTGATCTCTTTGTTATCATCAATGTTGATCCGAGCCGTGAGTTTACACGAGAAGGGTCTACTATTTACTATGATTTGCCAATTGACTTTGTTCAAGCAGCTCTAGGAGATACGGTGGATGTGCCGACTGTTCATGGTATGGTCGAGATGACTATCCCAGCAGGAACGCAAACAGGCAAGACCTTCCGCTTGAAGGGTAAAGGAGCGCCTAAGCTCAGAGGTGGCGGTCAAGGCGATCAGCATGTCACGGTCAATATCGTCACCCCAACCAAGCTCAATGATGCCCAAAAAGAGGCTTTGAAGACCTTTGCCAAGGCAGGAGGCATGAAAGAACCACACGCTAAGAAAAAAGGCTTCTTCGATAAAGTGAAAGATGCTTTTGAAGATATTTAATGTTAAAAAAACAACAAAAAAGAGAAATATACCGCAAAATCCTTGTTTTTTATCCAAAATCTTGATAGATAAATAAAAATGGCAAAAAAATTAGACACATAGCAAATATTTGACAAATTCGAGATAAAATGTTTGACAAAACAATGGGGTGAGGGTAGAATGAAGGTGTAGTACCTGTGGGCTAGTTCTTCGTGACTTATCATCTGGTATTATAAAAAACGAAAAGGAGATATGACCTTTGAAGAAAAACAGAAAAAATAGATTTGATTGGTTCAAGCAAAACCAACGCTTCTCTCTAAGAAAGTACCACTTTGGAGTAGCCAGCGTTTTACTTGGAACCGTTTTGACCTTGGGTCTTGGGAATAAAGCTTCTGCGGATACAGCAGAGGTAGCTTCTAGCCCACTCACAACGGAGGTAGTATCAGATGGTACGAAAACCCAAGCTGAGAGTGACCCGGCAGTTGCAGCACCAGTTGTTACAGAAGCACCAGCTGCATCAAACGAAGTAGCAGCTGAAGCACCAAAAGCAGATGCAACTCCAGCTACTGCAGAAGTAGCAAAAGAAGCAACTGAAACAGCAACACCTGCTGAAGCAGCTAAGCCAGCTGTGGCAACACCAGCAAAACCTAAGGCACCAACTCGTGAAGAAGCCTTCCCTAACCAAGGCGAAAGCATCCCAACTGGAACTGGTTTCCGTAAGGTAACCACAGCAACTTATCAAGATGTCCGTAGCCAAATTAAGGCTTTGGAAAACTTGACCGAAACGGAAAAAGCATACTATCTTGGTGAGTTGACTAAATTGACTAAGGGTGTGATCAACCGTGATAGTCAAGCAGCTGAGTTGCTTGTCAAAGCTCAAGCTCATAACACTTTGGTTTCTAAAAACCGTGGAACATCTGAAGCAGATGCGATTGAAAACACAGTGGCACCAAACTCAGACAGCAGTGTGAGCGGTAGCGTTCGCCTCAAGTTTGGTGGAGCAATCAACGATAATGGTGATGAATACACTAAGGCGCTTCCAGGTGTCAAAGTGTACGCTCAATGGTATGAAAAGAACGGCTACGCATCACCAATCTACATGACAACTTCTCTAGATGATGGTAGCTTTGGTATTGGTATGGCAGACTTCATCGGAGCGGATGGTAAACTTTACCACTTTGATGCGGATGCTGCTCTTCCAGAAGGTGAAAAATGGCGTATCTGGTCTATCAACCCAGATGACAATAAATACAGCCTTCTCTACTCTTTCGGTGATGAGCAGATTGCTCCAGAAGGTATCGTTAAAGACATCACAGCGGGTGCTGACCAAAGTCTTACCAACGATAACTTGACAGGTGCTAAGATCCTCTATGCTGAAAAGACAGATGATGTTTGGCGTAAAGATGCCGTTGAAACACCAGCTTTGGTGAAAGATGGTGGTTACCTCAAAGGTTCTATCTACTGGAACAATAATGACCCATCAGGAAACCAAATCACAGTTGATATCGCAAGTCGTGAGCGTAAATATGACCTTGGTTTGCCAAACGTTAAGGTCTATGCGTCTTACCTCAGTGACTATGCGGTCGCACAACTGAACTCTGAGGAAGTGCTTAACAAGTTTATTGACGACTCATCTGAGTGGAAACCAAGCATCAATAAAGATAAGTCCTCTAACATCCGTTCAGGTAAGTGGACCCGTGCTAACGAAGACAAACTTAGAGCCTATATCCTTGAACAAGTCAAGGCTAACCGTTCACAATGGATTGCTGAAACCGTATCAACCACCACTAATGCTGATGGGGAATACGAACTTCAATTCAAGGGAACTTTTGGTAACGCATGGAATGACCCAGGATTTGAGGGGGTTATCGCTTCAAATAGTACCGTTCTTCGTAGCGAGCAAAATGTGACAAACACTGAAACAGGCGAAGTGAAAAAAGGTACGGAGTGGAATGGTGTGCTTGCCCCAAGTGCGACTTATGGTGCGTGGGCAACCAATGGTGCTGGTTCTAAATTAGATCTTAGCAAAGCATCTAAACACATCAATACTGACTGGATCTTTGTCACTCCAGAAGAAAAAGAAGGTATTTCCTTCTACAATGCTTTCTACGGTGATGTACCAAAAGGTACAGGTGGCAGAGGTAAATGGGACGTCCAAGGTACCGGTACGCGTTGGGATACAGTTATCAATCCAACTGCTGATACAGTAGAAAATGTTTACTTTGCAGCTGTCAATGATAACTTGAAATTTGACATCTACAACTATGACTCTTACAAGAATGAAGCTCACCCTGGCGATACCGCTAAGACAAAGACAACTGGTCTTTCAGCAGGTCTAGGTGATCGCTACAAGATCATCTGGAAAGACGAAGATGGCAAACAAGTTGGTGAATCTGATGTCTTGACCGTTCAAGCAGATGGTAGCCTTCCAGAGTCAAGCTTCACAGTTCCAGCCGACCTTAAGAAGACAACTGTTTACTTTGCAGAGCTTTACTCACTTGGTGAAAACGATGCGCTTCCAAGCTACCCAGTTCAAAAAGACTCCTTTACAGCGGTTTACCGTGAAGTTCCTGTTTACAAGGACACTTACACAGATGTTGATGTTAAGAAAGCGTCTGAAGCACCAACCTTTGATGTGACGCACACACCAGCTGTTGAAGAAAACGCTGTACCAGAGGGCGCAACCTTTGCTCTTGTTTCAAAAGATGGTGATGAAACCGTTCCAGGATTTACCATCGATGCTAAGACAGGTGTCATCACTTGGACAGATCCAAAAGAAGACACTGAAGTGGAAGTGGAAGTAACCTACAAAGATGGTACGACTGCAACCACAACAGCGAAATTCTTCATCAACAAACCAGATAAAGATAAGTACGAACCAGCTTACGCTGATCAAGAAGTGAAGGCAGGTCAAGCAGCTACTGCAACACCAACCTTCACAGATACAACAGGTAAGGCTGCAACCCCAACAGTTAAGACATACGCTCTTGGAGCAGGTGCACCAGCGGGTGCTACGATTGATCCAACAACTGGTGTCGTAACCTACACAGCACCAGACGGATCAACTCCAGGTACAGCAGTAGAAGTACCAGTTGTTGTGACTTATGCTGACGGCACAACAGATGACGCGAAAGCGAAATTCAACGTTGTTGACTCTGATAAGGACAAGTACACTCCAGCTTACGAAGAAGCAACAGCTAAGGCTGGTCAAACGGCGACTTCTAAAGCACCAACCTTCACAGGTAAAGATGGTTCAACACCAACTAACCCATCATTTGCACTTGGAGCAGGTGCACCAGCAGGTGCTAAGGTTGACCCAGCAACTGGTGTGGTGACCTATCCAATCCCAGCAGATGCTGCTAAGGATACTGAGTACAAGATTCCAGTTGAAGTGACTTACGCAGATGGTTCAAAAGAAACCGTGGAAGTGCCTGTTAAGGTAGCGCCATCTGATGCAGATACGAACGAACCAACTGGTCAAGACAAGTCAGTTGAAAAAGGTGCTAGCCTTGATCCTAAAGACTTGATCACAAACGCTGACAAGCTTCCAGAAGGAACAACATACAGCTTTGCACCAGCTGTGGATACTTCTAAAGTGGGCGAGCAACCAACTAAGGTTGTTGTGACTTACCCAGATGGATCTAAGGACGAAGTACCAGTTAAGGTTACTGTTACAGAACCAGCAGACACCACTAAACCAACAGTTGACGATATCGCTGATCAAACAGCAACAGCAGGTGAACCGATCACAGCTATCCCAGTTAAGGCGACCGATGATTCTGGTAAGAAACCAACTGTTGAAGTCAGCGGACTTCCAAACGGTGTGACTTACGATCCAGCAACAGGAGAAATCACAGGCACACCAACAGCGGACAACCTTGGCGAAGGTGAAACAGAAAAAGTCTTCCCAGTAACGGTTAAGGCAACAGACGAAGCTGGAAACGAAACCACAGAAACCTTCAACATCACTGTTAAGAAACCAGCAGATACGACCAAACCAACTGTTGATGATATCGCTGACACAACTGTCAAAGAAGGTGAGTCAGTTGACATTCCAGTTAAGGCAACAGACGATTCTGGTAAAGCTCCAACTGTCACAGTAACAGGTCTTCCAGAAGGTGTTACTTACACAGATGGTAAGATTTCAGGTACGCCAACTGTTCCAACTTGGGCAGAAGGTGAAACCGAAAAAACCTTCCCAGTGACTGTAACAGCGAAGGACGAAGCTGGGAACGAAACCACAGAAACCTTCAACATCACTGTTAAGAAGACTCCTGACGCTGATAAGTACGAGCCAGCAGGTAAGGACATCACTGTAGCGAAAGACGCTGAACCATCAGCGAAGGATGCTGTTGGTAATGCAGATGACCTTCCAACTGATGCGAAATACAGCTTCGAAACACCAGTTGACACTAAAACTCCAGGTGAAAAAGACGCTGTCGTTGTCGTGACTTACCCAGATGGAACTCAAGATAAAGTTCCAGTTAAGGTAACGGTTAAGGAAAACCCAACTCAAGCCGAAACTAACGAACCAACAGCTAAGGGACAAACTGTAGCTAAGGGTGAAGAGCCTAAGGCAGAAGATTCAGTAGGGAACTTGAAAGATCTTCCAGCGGGAACTAAGGTAGAATTCGCAGAACCAGTTGATACTACAACAGCAGGCGACAAGCCAGCAACTGTTGTCGTGACTTATCCAGATGGCTCTAAGGACGAAATCCCAGTGACTGTAACGGTTAAACCATCTGACGCTGATAAGTACGAGCCAGCAGGTAAGGACATCACTGTAGCGAAAGACGCTGAACCATCAGCGAAGGATGCTGTTGGTAATGCAGATGACCTTCCAACTGATGCGAAATACAGCTTCGAAACACCAGTTGACACTACAACACCAGGTGAAAAAGACGCTGTCGTTGTCGTGACTTACCCAGATGGAACTCAAGATAAAGTTCCAGTTAAGGTAACGGTTAAGGAAAACCCAACTCAAGCAGACACTAACGAACCAACAGCTAAGGAACAAACTGTAGCTAAGGGTGAAGAGCCTAAGGCAGAAGATTCAGTAGGGAACTTGAAGGACCTTCCAGAAGGAACTAAGGTAGAATTCGCAGAACCAGTTGACACTACAACAGCAGGTGACAAGCCAGCAACTGTTGTCGTGACTTATCCAGATGGCTCTAAGGACGAAATCCCAGTGACTGTAACGGTTAAACCATCTGACGCTGATAAGTACGAGCCAGCAGGTAAGGACATCACTGTAGCGAAAGACGCTGAACCATCAGCGAAGGATGCTGTTGGTAATGCAGATGACCTTCCAACTGATGCGAAATACAGCTTCGAAACACCAGTTGACACTACAACACCAGGTGAAAAAGACGCTGTCGTTGTCGTGACTTACCCAGATGGAACTCAAGATAAAGTTCCAGTTAAGGTAACGGTTAAGGAAAACCCAACTCAAGCAGACACTAACGAACCAACAGCTAAGGAACAAACTGTAGCTAAGGGTGAAGAGCCTAAGGCAGAAGATTCAGTAGGGAACTTGAAGGACCTTCCAGAAGGAACTAAGGTAGAATTCGCAGAACCAGTTGACACTACAACAGCAGGTGACAAGCCAGCAACTGTTGTCGTGACTTATCCAGATGGCTCTAAGGACGAAATCCCAGTGACTGTAACGGTTAAACCATCTGACGCTGATAAGTACGAGCCAGCAGGTAAGGACATCACTGTAGCGAAAGACGCTGAACCATCAGCGAAGGATGCTGTTGGTAATGCAGATGACCTTCCAACTGATGCGAAATACAGCTTCGAAACACCAGTTGACACTACAACACCAGGTGAAAAAGACGCTGTCGTTGTCGTGACTTACCCAGATGGAACTCAAGATAAAGTTCCAGTTAAGGTAACGGTTAAGGAAAACCCAACTCAAGCAGACACTAACGAACCAACAGCTAAGGAACAAACTGTAGCTAAGGGTGAAGAGCCTAAGGCAGAAGATTCAGTAGGGAACTTGAAGGACCTTCCAGAAGGAACTAAGGTAGAATTCGCAGAACCAGTTGACACTACAACAGCAGGTGACAAGCCAGCAACTGTTGTCGTGACTTATCCAGATGGCTCTAAGGACGAAATCCCAGTGACTGTAACGGTTAAACCATCTGACGCTGATAAGTACGAGCCAGCAGGTAAGGACATCACTGTAGCGAAAGACGCTGAACCATCAGCGAAGGATGCTGTTGGTAATGCAGATGACCTTCCAACTGATGCGAAATACAGCTTCGAAACACCAGTTGACACTACAACACCAGGTGAAAAAGACGCTGTCGTTGTCGTGACTTACCCAGATGGAACTCAAGATAAAGTTCCAGTTAAGGTAACGGTTAAGGAAAACCCAACTCAAGCAGACACTAACGAACCAACAGCTAAGGAACAAACTGTAGCTAAGGGTGAAGAGCCTAAGGCAGAAGATTCAGTAGGGAACTTGAAGGACCTTCCAGAAGGAACTAAGGTAGAATTCGCAGAACCAGTTGACACTACAACAGCAGGTGACAAGCCAGCAACTGTTGTCGTGACTTACCCAGATGGATCTAAGGATGAAATCCCAGTAACTGTAACGGTTAAACCATCTGACGCTGACAAGTATGAGCCAGCAGGTCAAAATGTTTCTGTTAAGAAGGGTGAAGAACCATCAGCGAAGGACGCAGTAGCTAACGCAGGTGACCTTCCAACTGACGCGACATACAGCTTTGAAACACCAGTTGACACTACAACACCAGGTGAGAAAGATGCTGTCGTTGTTGTAACTTACCCAGATGGAACACAAGACAAAGTTTCTGTTAAGGTTGTTGTTAAGGAATCTGACGCTGACAAGTACGAGCCAGCAGGTCAAAATGTTTCTGTTAAGAAGGGTGAAGAACCATCAGCGAAGGACGCAGTAGCTAACGCAGGTGACCTTCCAACTGACGCGACATACAGCTTTGAAACACCAGTTGATACTACAACACCAGGTGAGAAAGAAGCAGTTGTTGTTGTGACTTACCCAGATGGAACACAAGACAAAGTGACTGTTACCGTATTGGTGAAACAATATGAAGTGGAAGAACCAACTTATATTGAAAAACCAGAATACCACATCACAGATGCAGACTTGCACAACCCAGCAGGTAAGGATATTGTGGTGAATACAGGTGAGGCTGCTAAGTCAGGTGATGCGATCGCTAACTTGAAGGACCTCCCAGCAGGTACTAAGGTAGAATTCGCAGAACCAGTTGACACTACAACACCAGGTGTGAAGGAAGCAACCGTTGTTGTGACTTACCCAGACGGATCTAAGGATGAAGTGACTGTCAAAGTGACTGTAGTAACACCACAAACCGATGCAGATAAGAACGAACCAATCGCTAAAGATCAAACTGTGAAACCAGGTGATCAACCTAAGGCTGAAGATTCTATTAAGAACTTGGGTGACCTCCCAGAAGGTACTAAGGTTGCATTCAAGGATCCAGTTGATACCACAACTCCAGGTGTGAAAGAAGCCATCGTTGTTGTGACTTATCCAGATGGTTCTATCGATGAAGTGGCTGTCACAATCGTAGTAGCTGGCGACAAGGCTATGCCAACTGCTCACAAACCAGCCGCTGCTAAGACAAATGCATCAGCTAAGACACTTCCAAATACTGGAGATCAAAACGCTCAAGTATTGCCAATCATGGGAGCAATCCTAGCTAGCATGGGTCTTGGACTTGTTGCAAAACGTCGTCGCAATCAAGAAAAATAAGATTGAACGATGAAAGAGATTGAGGAAACTCAATCTCTTTTTTTGTTTTATTGACTATATTTTTCAAAAAAATAAGAAAAATATCTTTCGGAAAAGGAAAATTTCTGCTATAATAAGAATCATGGTAAGATATAAGGCAACCATTTCTTATGATGGAAAGGATTTTTCAGGTTTTCAGCGTCAACCTGGCAGGCGTACGGTTCAAGAGGAGCTCGAAAAGACCTTGACACGCTTAAATAGTGGGCATCCTGTCAGCGTTCATGGGGCAGGCCGTACAGATAGGGGCGTTCATGCCTATGGTCAGGTGATTCATTTTGATTTGCCCCAGAAACGAGAGGTGGAAAAACTTCGCTTTGGTCTGGATACGCAGAGTCCTGATGACATTGATGTGGTCAAGGTGGAGGTAGTGGCAGATGATTTTCATGCCAGATACCAAAAGCACATCAAGACTTATGAGTTTTTAGTGGATTTGGGACGTCCTAAAAATCCCATGATGCGGCATTATGCCACGCATTTTCCCTATGCGGTTGATGTGGATCGCGTTAAGGAAGCGATAAGTTTTCTTGAGGGAGAGCATGACTTTACAGGTTTTACCGCAGCAGGGACAAGCGTGGAAAATAAGGTGCGGACCATTTATTCGGCACAGGTCAGCTATGACCAAGAGAGCCATTTTTTACGCTTTACCTTTACGGGGAACGGTTTTTTGTATAAACAGGTCCGTAATATGGTTGGCACCTTGCTTAAAATTGGGAATGGTCGGATGCCGGTTGAGCAAGTTTCTCGGATTTTGACCAGTAAAAATCGGGATTTGGCTGGCCCGACCGCAGGACCAAATGGCTTGTATTTAAAGGAGATACGCTATGACAACGAAAAAGGTGCTAGCCATCTCAGGCAGTGACATCTTGAGTGGTGGAGGTATGCAGGCAGATTTGGCGACGTTTTCAAATCAAGGCGTTTTCGGATTTGAGGTGCTGACCTGTTTGACCAGTCTTGGAAAAGAGGGCTTAGAGATTCACCCGATTGAAGCAGAAATAGTTAAAAAACAGCTCGATAGTCTGGACGGTGTGGCGTTAGATGCCATCAAGATTGGCTTATTACCGAGTAGAGCGATTGCGCGTTTGGTTTTAGACTTTATCAAAAAACACCCCCAAGTACCTACGGTATTAGACCCTGTTTTGGTCTTTAAGGAAAATGATGGGCAAATGGTCAATCCAATGGTGGAGGAATTACAGGCATTTTTCCCTCATGTGAGTCTGATCACGCCGAATCTCACAGAAGCGGCATTTTTAGTCCATGCTCCGCCCATTTGGCAGGAGCAAGACTTGAGAGATGTTGCTAGAGAGCTCTACCAAAAAGGGGCTAAGGGCATTTTGATTAAGGGCTTGCGACCAAAGGAGGCACCACTTCTAGTGAGGGATGTCTTTTATGACGGAGAAGCTTTTTGGAGCATGGAAAATGCGGAGCTCTCCTCTAATAACACAGGAGCAGGGTGTACGCTCTCGTCTGCGATTGCAAGTTACCTCGCTAAAGGCGACGAAGAACAAACCGCAATCGAGAAGGGACGGGCCTATACTTATCAGGCGATTCGCCAGTCAAATGAATACGGGGTGATGTATCATGAAAACAAATCGGACAAATGAAGTCACACTGCTATCGCTTTTAATTGCTTTGGCAGTTGTATTGGGAAAGTTTGGGATGGTCCCAACACCGACAGGATTTTTGACACTTTTAGATGCGGTGGTCTATTTTACAGCTTTTCATTTTGGACGGCGTGAAGGCGCAATTGTTGGAGGACTATCTGCCTTTCTCTTAGATATGATTTCAGGTTATCCGCAGTGGATGTTCATCAGCCTTTTTGCCCACGGTGGGCAAGGTTATTTTGCAGGGATTCGCAAGAGTCCTAGAGTCTTGTGGATTGGACTTGCTACTCTTGTGATGGTGGGCCTGTATTTTGCAGGAAGCCTTGTCATGCACGGGATGGGAGATGCGCTAGCTAGCTTGCCTGGAAATATCATGCAAAATGTCGTTGGCATGATTTTAGGGGTACTTTTGGTCCGTTTGGTAGGCAAAAAAGGAAATGTGTCGTAAGTATTAGCGGTTGATTTAAAGGAGATGACCATGAAGCGAAGTGGAAAATGGTTTAAAGCGCTTGTTCTAGGGACGGTTCTTGCTGCTCTGAGTTGGACGGGGATTTTTGAAAAAGAAAGTCGCTCACCAGTCCTTTCTCCAAGTTTGGTTGTTCAAGCGGATGACCAAGCAAAAGCAGATACGGGCCTTTTGACCTATACAGGCAAGAAACAACTGATTTTAGGAAAGAAAGATGCTAAGGGGCGGGCGACTTCTGCCCACATTCAACTGCAAAAGAAGGATGAGCCGACCAAAAAGCGAGCAAAAAAGCTCAAATACAATCCCGTTGGTTGGCATAACTATAAGTTTTACTATGAAGGTGGCGAAAAAACTGCTTGGTTAATGAGCAGGGGGCATTTGATTGCTTATGAATTTAGCGGATTAAATGATGAAGGCAGAAATCTGGTGCCGATGACCACTTGGCTCAATGCTGGGAACTATAAAGGAACCGATGAAGGCAATCCAGACAGCATGCTCTTTTACGAGCAAGGGCTGCAAGCATGGCTAAGTGAGCATCCAGATTTTTGGTTAGATTATAAGGTTACCCCTGTTTATGAAGGAGACGAACTTCTTCCTAGACGCATCGATTTACAGTATGTTGGTCTAGATCGTAAAGGGCAAGTTGTTGAGATTAGTCTAGGTGGTAAGGAAATCAAGGATGAGCATGGTATTTCTCATGTGACCTTGGAAAATCAATCCCCCAATGCACAGCTAGACTATCTAAACGGGCACGCTGTCAATACTGTCAAATCGGCAGCCGAGCAAGCCAAAGATAGAGAAGCTGAAGCAGCAAGAAAGGCAGAGGAAGAACGCCAAGCCGAAGAAGCGAGAAAAGCAGAAGAGGCACGTCAAGCTGAGGAAGCTAAAAGAGCTGCAGAAGCACAGGCTCAAGCAGAAGCCGCTGCTGCACAAGCTGCGCAAGAAGCTCAACAAGAGCCAGTGAGTGGCGGTGGCTACAAGAGGGATGCCAGAGGTAGATGGCACCGTCCTAATGGTCAGTATGCCTCTAAGGCAGAAATTGCTGCAGCTGGTTTGCCTTGGTAAGAAAAGAAAAGGTTCGAGATGATTTGTCTCAGCCTTTTTTTGATTTTTCTGTTATAATAGGCTTATGAAGCTAGAGAGATTAGAAAAAGACACCAGAACTATTGTGTCTGATGTGTTAGAAAAAAGTGGTTTAAAAAAAGGACAGGTCTTTGTCCTTGGGTTATCCAGTAGTGAGGTTGTGGGTGGCACTATTGGTAAGGCTTCCAATCAAGAAGTGGCGACACTCATTGTGTCCACCTTGTTAGAAGTGTTGACTGAGCGCGGCATTGCTCTTGCTGTGCAAGGCTGTGAACATGTCAACCGTGCCTTGGTGGTTGAGCACTCTTTGGCTGAGCGTTTGGGGCTTGAGGTGGTGAGTTTGATTCCTAATCTCCATGCAGGCGGAAGTGCTCAGGTGGCGGCATTTTCCTTGATGCAAGATCCAGTGGTGGTAGAAGAGATCAAAGCAGATGCTGGTCTTGATATTGGGGATACGGCGATTGGTATGCAGGTCAAGCGTGTGCAGGTACCTGTGCGCCCTGTTTTGCGTGAACTGGGTTCTGCCCATGTGACAGCACTAGCCAGTCGTCCAAAGCTTATCGGAGGCAGCAGAGCGACTTATCCTAAGGATAGTATTCGAAAACAATGAGTTGTGAAAAAGGCTTGACCTCTTATTAAACCAAAGGTCAAGCCTTTTGTGTGCGCTTTAGGATGGTTGTTCTAATTTGGCTAGGGCATCGTGGTAGCTAGCGTAGAAGTGGTAGTAGAGGTCGTTTTGCTTGCTGTTGGTGACGGTCATCTGCACACGAAAGATGACACCATTTGCCGTGTCAGAGCGTGCCCCAAGGAGGGTGACTTTTTTGATGTCAGCTTTAAAGTTGGGCACTTCTTTTTGATTGACTTCCTCGATAGCGGAGGTCGCCTGTTCAAGATTTGTCAGTGAGCTAATCGGCATGTCAATTTGAATGGTGCGGTTTCCTCTTGAGAGGTTGCTGACCACAGTGATTTGTCGATTGGGGATGAAGTTTAAGGTTCCGTCACTGGACTTGATGGTGGTGGTGCGAATACCGACATTGACCACTGTCCCTGAAATACTAGCCAACTGAACGCTGTCGCCAACATCATACTGGCGCTCAATCAAAATAAACATACCGTTGACCAAGTCTGTGAGAAAGCCTTGGGCACCAAGACCAATGGCAAGACCGGTAATTCCAGCTCCAGCCAAAAGACTAGACACAGGCAACCCTAAAATCGCCAAAGCCCAGTAAGCAAAGAGAAAATAAAGGCTGTAATCCATGACGTTATAAGCCAAATCTGTTAAGGTTTTGGTTCGATTGCTGTCTTGTTTGGTGAGGTTTAAAGACTTGGCAAGCATCTTTTTAACGATATAGTGCAGCACCCATTTGGCTAGATAAAAGCCAATCAGTAAGGCGACTAAAGCGGCAATCTTTTCAGCCAAATGCAGGCCTAATTGCTCTAAATTAAGGTGTGTGATGTAGTTTTCTATCCATTTCATATCCTCTAGTCTAGCAAAAAAGCAAAGAAAATGCCAGACCAAACGCAAAAGCCTTTGAAAAATACCGTAAAATATGGTAAAATAAGGGGTATTCTAAAATGTGTAAGGAGAAAATGAATGGCAACATCATTTGACAAAAAAGAAACAAACCGCGGTGTAATTACCTTTAGCATTGATCAAGACACCATCAAACCAGTTCTTGACGCTGCTTTTAAAAAGGTTCAAAAAGAGTTGAATGCACCAGGTTTCCGTAAAGGTCACATGCCTCGTGCAGTCTTTAACCAAAAATATGGAGAAGAAGTTCTTTTTGAAGATGCGCTTAACCGTGTGCTTCCAGCCGCTTATGAAGCAGCTGTAAAAGAACTTGGTCTTGAAGTGGTAGCACAACCAAAAATCGACATCGTGTCTATGGAAAAAGGAAAAGACTGGGTTATCACAGCTGAAGTTGTGACCAAACCAGAAGTGAAATTGGGCGACTACAAAGACCTTAAAGTCAGCGTTGACCTTGAAAAAGAAGTTTCAGACAAAGAAGTTGACGACAAGATCGAACGTGAACGTCAAAACTTGGCAGAATTAGTCTTGAAAGAAGATGCTGCTGAAAAAGGTGACACGGTTGTGATTGACTTTGTTGGTTCTATTGACGGTGTTGAGTTTGACGGCGGAAAAGGGGACAACTACTCTCTTGAACTTGGTTCTGGTCAATTCATCCCAGGATTTGAAGACCAACTCGTTGGTGCCAAAGCTGGTGACACAGTTGACGTGATTGTGACCTTCCCAGAAGACTACCAAGCAGAAGACCTTGCTGGTAAGGAAGCCAAGTTTGTGACAACTGTTCACGAAGTCAAAGCTAAAGAAGTGCCAGCTCTTGATGATGAGCTTGCTAAAGACTTGGACGAAGAAGTTGATACGCTTGATGAGTTGAAAGCTAAGTACAAAAAAGAACTCGAAGAAGCAAAAGCAGCTGCTTACGAAGATGCCCTAGAAGGGGCAGCGCTTGAGCTTGCTGTGGCAAATGCTGAAATCCTTGATCTCCCAGAAGAAATGATCGAAGACGAAACACACCGTGCTATGAATGAGTACCTCAACAACTTGCAACGTCAAGGTATCTCACCAGAGCTTTACTTCCAAATCACTGGCACCACTCAAGAAGACCTCCACAACCAATACAAGGCAGAAGCAGAACAACGTGTTCGCACTAACCTTGTGATTGAAGCTATTGCAGCAGCAGAAGGTTTTGAAGTTACTGAAGACGAAATCGAAGCAGAAATCAAAGATTTGGCTAGCCAATACCAAATGGAAGAAGCACAAGTACGCAGCCTTCTTTCAGCAGATATGCTCAAACACGATATCGCAATGAAAAAAGCGGTTGAAGTGATCACAAAGAGCGCTAGCGTCAAATAAGATAAGAATAAAGAGAAGAAGGCAAGGGATCTTGCTCTTCTTTTTTTGATAAATCCTTTGACGAAATGCTATTTTTAGCGTAAAATAGAAAAGGAATAAAAGTAAGGAGACAAGCTTTGGAACTAGAAGTATTTGCTGGTCAAGAAAAGAGTGAATTGTCCTTGATTGAGGTGGCGCGTGCCATTTTAGAAACCAAGGGACGTGATCATGAGATGTATTTTAGCGATTTGGTCAATGATATCCAAACCTACTTGGAAAAGTCAGATGAGGAGATTAGAGAGGCTCTTCCTGGTTTTTACACGCAGCTAAATGTGGACGGTAGCTTTATTCCGCTTGGCGAAAACAAGTGGGGGCTTCGTTCGTGGTATGCGATTGATGAGATTGATGAGGAAATCATCACCCTCGAAGAAGAGGAAGAAGGCGCACCCAAACGCAAGAAAAAACGGATCAATGCCTTTATGGAAAGTGAAGACGACATTGACTACTCAGACGACGATCCAGAAGATGATGATTACGACTTGCCAGCGGATATGGCCTACGATGAGGACAATCCAGATGATGAGAAATCAGAAGTAGATTCGTATGATTCGGAGCTAAATGAAATCATCCCAGATGATGATCTAGAAGAGGTTGAGCTCAACGAAGAAGACGATGATGACTACTCAGATGAAGTGGATTTGGAAGAGGAAGTCTAACAAAGTTATGAGTTGACCAAATGGCCAATTTTAGGTAGAATAAACAGTGGGCGACTCTTTTTTAAAGAGAAGTAAAACAGCTCCCTTTCGTTTAGTAAGGGAGCGTTTTTGTTTTTTAGCAATGATGCATTTAAAGGAGAAAAAATGACTAAGTATGTTTTTGTCACAGGTGGTGTTGTCAGCTCGATTGGTAAAGGAATTGTAGCAGCGAGCCTTGGTCGCCTGTTGAAAAATCGTGGGCTGAATGTGACCATCCAAAAATTTGACCCTTACATCAATATCGATCCAGGAACCATGAGTCCTTACCAGCATGGTGAGGTGTATGTGACGGATGATGGTGCGGAGACGGACCTTGACCTTGGCCACTATGAGCGTTTTATCGACATTAACCTCAATAAATACTCAAATGTGACGACCGGAAAGATTTATAGCGAAGTCCTTCGTAAAGAGCGTAAAGGAGAGTATCTGGGCGCAACGGTTCAGGTCATTCCTCATATCACTGATGCGCTTAAAGAAAAGATTAAGCGTGCAGGAATCACAACTGGAGCAGATGTGGTCATCACCGAAGTGGGAGGAACCGTTGGTGATATCGAGAGTTTGCCATTCTTAGAAGCCTTGCGTCAAATGAAGGCTGATGTGGGGTCTGACAATGTCATGTATATCCACACCACCCTCATCCCTTACCTTAGAGCTGCGGGTGAGATGAAAACCAAGCCAACCCAACACTCTGTAAAAGAGTTGCGTGGACTTGGTATCCAACCTAACATGTTGGTCGTCAGAACCGAGCTCCCAATCGAGCAAGGGGTCAAAAATAAGCTAGCGCAGTTCTGTGACGTGGCACCAGAAGCAGTCATCGAGTCGCTGGATGTGGAGCACATCTATCAAGTGCCCCTCAATCTTCAAGCCCAAGGCATGGATCAAATCGTCTGCGATCACTTGAAACTCGATGTCCCACCTGCTGATATGACCGAGTGGTCTGGTATGGTGGACAAGGTCCTCAACCTCAAAAAATCTGTCAAAATCAGCCTTGTCGGCAAATACGTGGAGTTGCAAGACGCTTATCTCTCTGTGGTTGAGGCGCTCAAACACTCTGGTTATGTCAATGATGCCAGCATCGATCTCAATTGGATCAACGCAAACGATGTGACCAAGGAGAATGTTGTTGAACTCTTGGGCGATGCGGACGGTATCATCGTTCCGGGAGGATTTGGTCAACGCGGTACCGAAGGCAAGATCGAAGCTATTCGTTTTGCACGTGAAAATGATGTGCCTATGTTGGGGGTTTGCCTTGGTATGCAATTGACCTGCGTGGAGTTTGCTAGAAACGTCCTTGGCATGGAAGGGGCGAACTCAACCGAATTGGACGCAGAAACCAAGTATCCCATCATCGACATCATGCGTGATCAAATCGACATTGAAGACATGGGCGGCACCCTTCGTCTAGGGCTTTACCCATGTAAGCTTAAACCAGGTAGCAAGGCAGCTGCGGCTTACAACAACCAAGAAGTCATCCAACGCCGTCATCGTCACCGCTACGAGGTGAATACCAAGTTCCGTAAGGAATTTGAAGATGCTGGGTTGATTTTCTCAGGAGTGTCACCAGACAATCGCTTGATGGAGATTGTTGAAATGCCAGAGAAAAAATTCTTTGTTGCAGCGCAGTATCATCCAGAACTCACGAGCCGTCCAAACCGTTCCGAAGAGCTCTACACAGCCTTTGTGACAGCAGCCATTGAAAACAAATTAGACAAAGAATCAAATTAATTTTGTCCCTATCAGGAGGGAGAAAGGAGGCGTTATGGCGATTTTAGTACTAGGAGGAGCTGGCTATATCGGCTCTCACATGGTTGATCGCTTAGTAGCAGAGGGAAAAGAAGAAGTCGTTGTGGTGGATAATCTCACGACAGGTCATAGGGCAGCGGTTCATCCAGATGCCATCTTTTATGAGGGAGATGTGGCAGACAAGGCCTTTATGCGAGAGGTCTTTGCCAAGCATCCAGAGGTTGATGCGGTCATTCATTTTGCGGCATCCACTCAGGTGGGTGAGTCCATGATAGATCCCCTCAAGTATTTTAGCAACAACACAGCTGCCATGGTGGCACTGCTTGAGGTCATGAAAGAAGTTGGAGTCAAACACATTGTCTTTTCTTCAACGGCTGCGACTTATGGGATTCCAGAGGAGTTGCCTATCCTAGAAACGACACCGAAAGTGCCAATCAATCCTTACGGAGAGAGCAAGCTCATGATGGAAACCATTATGAAGTGGGCAGACAAGGCGCACGGTATGACCTTTGTCGCCTTTCGTTACTTTAATGTGGCAGGGGCTAAGCCAGATGGAACCATCGGTGAAGATCACGATCCAGAAACCCACTTGGTGCCCTTGATTCTCCAAGTGGCTCAAGGCAAGCGCGATAAGATTTTTATCTTTGGGGATGATTATGATACACCAGATGGGACCAATGTCAGAGACTACGTCCATCCCTTTGATTTGGCTAAGGCGCACCGTTTGGCGGTGGATTATCTCAGACAAGGTAACCCGTCTAGTGCCTTTAACCTCGGATCATCGACTGGCTTTTCTAATCTAGAAATGGTGGAAGCGGCAAGACAAGTGACGGGACATCCCATCCCTCTTGAGATAACCAAGAGGCGCGGGGGGGATCCAGATAGCCTCATCGCTTCATCCAAAAAGGCGCGTGAGGTTTTAGGCTGGCAACCAGAGTTTGATGATATTCACCAAATCATCGAAACAGCTTGGGCTTGGCACAAGAGCCATCCCAATGGCTACAAGGACTAATATAAGGAGGTATGATGATGGCAACTTTTCAAGATAGTGTAGCGGTATTTACACCTGTGACAGCTAAGGAAGTTGAAGAACGTCTGGAGAAAAAAGAAGATCTCATTGTCTTCTTTGGACGCCCGACCTGCCCTTACTGCCAACTCTTTGCACCAAAATTAGCTAAAGTAGCTAATGATAATTTGCTGGCAGTGGCTTATCTTAAAACAGATAACCTCATGGAACAAGAGGACATCATGGCCTTGCGTAGTACCTATGGTATTGCGACTGTTCCAGGTCTTTTGGTCGCTAAAAATGGTGAGGTAAAAGTCGTGTGTGATTCTTCCCTATCGGAGAAAGCGATTTTAGATTTTATTAAAGAATAAGGTATAAAGGAGTCTAGACATTTTAGTTCTAGGCTCTTTTGTTTCTTGAGATGGCAAGGGAACATTTGTTTTTGTTCTTTCTTTTTTTGGTAAAAAGATACAAAATGATTAATAAAGATACTTATAGCTGATTTTTTGAAAATAAAAGGGAAACGTGGTATAATAAAATGATAGAACTCTCGCGATATATATATATATATATATATATAACTTGATTCTGCATATTTATTTAACGGAGGGCATTTAAATGTTAAATGCGAGAAAAAATCGAGACACTGCTCAGCGATTTTCGATTAAGAAATTCAAATTTGGAGCAGCATCGGTTTTGATTGGTTTGGTATTTGCAGGCTTTGCTGAAGCCTCGCAAGCTGAACAATTGGAGTCAACATCTCCAGATGTTTCAAAAACGGTCGAATCCCCGACACTTGACACCTCATCGGATGTGATAGAGAAGGCTTTGACCCAAGGTGAGCAAAGCGCTAGCCAAGAGGACAAAGCTAGCGAAACACAGCAGGCTCAAGCTCAGTCATCTCTGGATAAAGAAGCAGCTAAAGCCAAGATTGATCAGGCAGCTGCGGCTAAAAAAGCGCTAGTAGAAGCGAGCAAGGCCTCTAAAAAGGATAAAGAAGCAACCCTTTTGGTCATCGACCAACTCGCCAAAGCGGGTAAGGAAAATGTTGATCTAGCAACGGATCAAGCCTTTTTGGATAAAAATGAAGCCGATATTCTAAACGGTATCAGCCTTGTGCCAATGCCAGCTGACGCCAAAGAAGAGGACCAAGCCCCTGCTAAAGACGAAAGTAAGGGAGAGGAAGCAAAAGTAGAAACTAAATCTTCTGATCAGGCAGCTGAGGAAACTGAAACATCCGAACCTAGAACAGAATCAGATTTAAAAATCCTAGAGGGTGAGACAGTTGTTTCAGTTACAAGAGATGATAAGACAGGAATTATTGAGGCTTATGCAACAATCAATCGTGTCGGAGACTATACGGCTTATATTTTAAATCCTAAGCAACTATCTTCTTTTGATTTGGAAGAAGAAGGCTATACTCGAGCTGATTTAGCTGCAGCTGGAGATTTTTCAGGTTATACGGTAACTCCGAATAAAAAATTATCTTTCCAAGACCCTATTGAAGGACGTTATACTTATAATATTGTTGGGTCAAAGGATGGAAATGTTCACTATGCCCTTTCAGTAGATAATCCTAATCCAAAGACAGCAGATGGTAATCCTAAAAAAGTTTATATCATTGCCTTTAATAAAGATACGAAAAAGATTTTAGGTCGTTATGAGCTGTCTTTAACTGGCGACAACAGTGTAAATATTCCAGCTAGTGTTGATAGTGTCGATGGAGCAACAGCTTCCTTCCAGTATGATACTAGATTTATTATTTATCGTTATTCTGATGGAACAAAACAAGTAGCTCAGCTGGAATCGAGTCTTACAAATGTTGATGTCAAATATACGAATGCTTTTTCTGGCGGTTATCCTAAATATACAACTCAAATCACCTCTTATAAAGATATTGATACCAATGAAGATATTCAAACGGATCATATTCAATATGGATGGACAGGATATGATTATACGACGACACCTATCTCAATTGATGATTATAATTATGTCACAAGCACAAAAAATGAAACAGGTCCAATTGAAAAGGTAACAGCTCGCCGATTTAAAGGAGATAAGGTTCAATATTCTGTAGCGCAACCACCTTACAGCGATAAGACGCCAGCTTCTTATGTGACCATCTATTATCAATGGGAGTATCTAGATAATGATGGAACAGCAGAACTGACAGTTTATGTCTCACCAAAGGATAGCCGTACAGACAGCAGTCTTCCGACGGCAAAAGAATTTTTTGAACACATAGAAAATTATACGACTTATACAGATAAAGTTTATAATTTTGACCATGTTTCGGATGCTGATTTACAAAACGGAACGAATGGTACAGCAGGACAAGCAAATTCTCTTCCGTATGTTTCAAATGATGTCAATGGTTTCTACTTAGCTAGAAAAGCTGAGAACAGGGATAATAGTACAACGCTTTGGAATCAAAATATAACAGCAGGTGGTGGATTAAAATCCTACAATGAGTTAGCAGCAAATGCAACAAACATTAAACCTGGTGAACGTGCAACGATGCGTTTTCCGATTGTGGAAAATCCTAAAAATAGTGCCGCAAACCATGTTCAGACATCAGGAAATATGAACCTTCGGAATTCTTGGACAAAAGGTTCTGATGTTATCTACTACTATAAGCTCACAGGTGATGTGAAGATTAAGTATGTTGATACAAAAGGAAACGAAATTCAAAATCCATTGATGGATACGCAACCTAACCCACGAGGAACAGCATATAATACCACAGACAGTAAGATTCGTGATCAATATACGGGTACAGGTGAAAATATCACGGCTGGTACAGAAAAAACTGGTCCAAATAACAAACCTAAGACAATTGAAGCAACCACAGTTCCTGAAGGAAGCGAAGCAACTCCAGGAAAATATTATCTTGTGACTTCAAATAGTACTATTCCAAACGGTGAGGGTTACCTTACAGGAGTTGATAAGCAAAATGCAACAACACCTGATTCAGACCCTGAAACAGGGACTGTCCAAAAACAACATAGTGAAGTCACCTACGTCTATGAACGTGGCGGGAATGTCAAAGTTCACTTTGTTGATACAGAAGGGAATAAATTAGCTGATCCCGAAAATGTTAAGATAGAAGCGCAACCGGGAGAATCCTACAACACTTCAACCAACAAGAAGGCGACTATTAAGACAACAGACGGCAAAACTTATAAACCAGTAACAGGAACACGTCAAGGAACGGACTACCCAGTTGGTAAAGTTGGTAACCAAGGTCAGCTGCTATCTAAAAATAACACATCTGCAGACTATGGTATTGATACCGTAACAGGAAATGTTGTTGCAGATACGACTAAAAACATCACTTATGTTTACCAAGAAGTGAAGGGTGATGTGATTGTACTTTACCGCATTAACAACACCGATACCCCACTCACTGGGACAGCGACAGGCTATTCAGATGATCCAAGTAAGACGAAAACTATTGGTAATCTTTCAAGTGACGCTGTGGTTGATGGGAAGACCATGGATGCACAGTATCTCCAAGGTGCTGTTATCGATACTGAAACAACCTCAACAGGGGTAGCTTATAATACAACGGATAACAAACCTCAGTATATTACCACAGCGGACGGTAAAGTTTACAAGCTCGTTCAGGATAAAGTGAGTGGTAATGAAACAGGAAAAACCGCAGAGGGTACAACTCGTATCGTTTACTACTACGAACTTCAAAAAGGTAATGTTGATGTCCGCTATGTTGACACGGATGGTAATATTATCTTCAACAATCCTGAGTTTACAAAGGATGAAGAAAATGCCGATACAGGTAAGGACTATAATACTTCTGATCAGAAGAAGGATAAAATTACCTTTGAGGGTAATGAGTACGTTCCTGTTGAAGCGGGTGACTACACTGTCGGTACCGTTGGTTCAGACAGCCATCTGGAAAGCCTAGGTGATGGCAGCAAGACCAAGGGTCTAGGAACGGATCCAACAACTGGTAAGGTAGCGCTTGAAGATAAGCATATTACTTATGTTTATAAGAAAGTCCAAAAGACGGGTAATGTTGTCGTTGACTATGTGGATACCAACGGTAATAAACTACAAGATCAAGTCCCAGACGAAACGGATCAACCAGCAGGTAAAGCCTACGACACCGCTGATCACAAGCCAGAAACCATCAAGAAAGATGGTAAAACCTATAAGTTAGCTCCAGCAAATACTTACCCAGTTGGTACAGTAGGAAATAGCAATGAGTTGACTGCTAAAATGAATACGGAAGCAGCCTATGGCACAGATCCAGTATCTGGTGAGGTTGAAGCAGATAAGACGAAGAAGATTACTTACGTCTATCAAGAGGTCAAGGGAGATGTTGTCGTCAAGTATGTGGATGTTGATGGTAATGAGATCAAGACACCACAAGACGCTAAGAAAGATGCTCCAGTTGATGAAGCCTACGATACTAAGACTACTGACCTTCGTCCAGACACTATCACCACAGCAGATGGTAAGACCTACAAGCGTGTTCCAGCAGGAAATAGCTATCCAGTAGGTACAGTTGGTGAAGATGGAAACTTGACGAATACAACGAAAGATCTTGGTACAGATACTCCAACAGGTACTGTCTCAGAAGGCACTAAAACCGTGACTTACGTCTATCAAGAGGTCAAAGGTGACGTTGTCGTTCGTTATCGCATTAACAACACCGATACCCCACTGACTGGTACAGCGACAGGTTATGCAGGCGATGCAACAAAGAGCGTTCAGATTGGTGATGTGACACCAAGTCAAGTGGTGAATAAAGAGTTGACGCAAGACTACCTCAAAGGGTCTGTATTGGACACGCCAGAAGAGTCAACCGGTCTTGACTACACGACAACAGATAACAAACCAAGCACCATCACGACAGCAGATGGCAAGGTTTATAAGCTCGTTGAAAACAAGGTAACTGGTGACGAAACTGGTAAGACCAAAGAAGGCACAATCGTTGTCACTTACTACTACGAGCTTCAAAAAGGTAGTGTTGACGTCAGCTATGTTGACACCAAGGGGGACAAGATTGCTGCGACTAAGGATGTTGTCAAAGATGGTGAAACAGGAAGCAACTACACGACAACAGGTGACAGTGATCGCCCTGCGACCATCACTGTTGGTGACGGCGACGACAAGAAAGTTTACAAACTCGTTCCTAAGGGCACTTATGATGTCGGAACAGTTGGTGACAATGGTGAATTGACCAAACTGGATCAAGAAAAGAGCAAGTCTAAAGATCTTGGAACAGATGCCGTGACAGGTCAAGTCACACCAGAAGCTAAGCACATCACTTACGTCTATGAGCTTCAAAAAGGTAGTGTTGACGTGCGCTATGTGGATGTTGATGGCAATGAAATCGCAGACAAGCAAGACGGTCTCACCGATACTAAGACCGACGATCCGAATGCTGAGCTTACCACCAAGGATCCAGGTACAGACTACAACACCGTTAATAGCGTGAAACGTCCAGACACCATCAAGAAAGATGGTAAGACCTACAAACTGGTTCCAGCAGGCGATAGCTATGCAGTCGGAACCGTTGGTAAAGATGGCGAGTTGACTAGTCTTAAACAAACTGAGAAGGGCTACGGCACAGCTGCGCCAGCTGGTCAAGTGGTTTCAGATGAAACCAAGCATATTACCTACGTGTACCAAGAGGTCAAAGGTAACGTCGTGGTTAAGTATGTGGATGAAAATGGTAACCCAATCAAGGATCCACAAGACGCGAAGAAAGACGCACCAGTTGACGAAGCCTACGATACTAAGACGGATACGCTTCGCCCAAGTACCATTACCAAAGACGGTAAAGTTTATCAGCTCGTTCCAGCAGGCAACTATCCAGAAGCTGGTGGTCAAGTCGATAGTGACGGACATCTCACCACATCTGACCCTGTTTCTGGTCAGGTCGCAGAAGGCACCAAGACCGTGACTTATGTCTATAAGGAAGTCAAAGGTAACGTTGTCGTTGACTATGTAGATACTGACGGAAACAGCATCAAAGACCAAGTCAAGGATGAAATAGATGCGTCTGCGGGCACAGCCTATGATACAGACACTGACAACCGTCCAGAAGAAATCAAGGTCGGTGATAAGGTTTATAAACTAGTTCCAGCAGGTAGCTATCCAGTTGGTAAGGTTGGAGATAACCACAACTTGACTGAGTTGACATTGACTGAAAAAGGTTATGGTGTTGACCCAACAACGGGTAGCGTTGAAGCAGACAAGACTAAGAAAATTACCTACGTTTACCAAGAAGAAAAAGGTAGCGTTATTGTCAAGTACGTTGATAAGGACGGAAATACCCTTAAACCAGCGGTTGACGATGAAAAAGATGTTTCAGGTGGCACAAGTTACGACACAGCTGATAAGAAAGATAGCACCATCACAACTGCAGATGGCAAGGTCTATAAGCTCGTTCCAGCGGGTGACTACCCAGTTGGTAAGGTAGATGCTAACAACCATCTTGAATCTTCAGATCCAGTCGATGGTAAGGTTGAAGCTGGCAAGACCAAAGAAGTCACTTATGTCTATGAAGAGGTCAAAGGTAGTGTTGATGTCCGCTATGTGGATACCACTGGTAAGGAAATCGCTGATAAGAAAGATGTCGTAACAGATGCTTCCGCAGGCACTGACTACAATACGACCGAAGAAGCAACTCGTCCAGCAACTATTACTGCGGCAGATGGCAAGGTCTATCAACGTGTAGCAGCCGGCACCTACGATGTCGGAACAGTGGGTAGCGAAGGTCAACTCGAAACCCTTGATACCGCTAAGAGCGTTACAAAAGATCTTGGTACGGATCCTGTGACAGGTAAAGTCGTAGCGGAAGAAACCAAGCATATTACCTACGTTTACCAAGAAGTCAAGGGTAGCGTTGTCGTTGACTATGTGGATGTGAATGGGAACACCATCAAAGCACAAGTCAAAGATGAAACGGATGTATCTGTGGGTACGGACTACGATACTAATAGTGATAACCGCCCAGAAACGATTACAGGAACAGATGGCAAGGTCTATAAACTGGTTCCAGCGGGTAGCGACTATCCAGTTGGTACAGTAGGTACAGATGGTAACTTGACCGAAACGAAGAAGGACAACCTAGGAGTTGACCCTGTTACTGGTAAAGTTGTTGCTGGTGAAACCAAAAAAGTCACTTATGTTTACCAAGAAGTCAAAGGTAATGTTGTCGTTGACTATGTGGATACCGAAGGTAAGCCGCTTAAAGATCAAGAAATCGATACCCAAGATGGTTCTATCGGTTCAGCCTATGAGACGAATACCGACCATCGTCCAAATGAAATCAAGAAAGACGGTAAGACTTATCGCCTTGTTCCAGCGGGTAGCTACCCAGTTGGTACCGTTGGGGATGACCACAACTTGACCCAAACGACTACAACTCTCGGTGTTGACCCAACAACGGGTGAAGTCGCAGAAGGCACCAAGAAAATCACCTATGTTTACCAAGAGGTCAAGGGTGATGTCGTGGTTAAATATGTGGATGAAAATGGTAATGAAATCAAAGATCCACAAGACGCGAAGAAAGATGCACCAGTGGATGAGGCTTATGATACCAAGACGGATAGCCTTCGTCCAAGCACCATCACCAAAGACGGTGAAGAGTACGAATTGGTTCCAGCAGGCAACTACCCAGGAGCGGGTGGTCAAGTTGATGCTGACGGTCACCTCACCACATCTGACCCTGTTTCTGGTCAAGTGACCGAAGGCACGAAGACCGTGACGTATGTTTACCGTAAGGTCGTTAAGACAGGTAACGTTGTGGTTGATTATGTGGACACCAAAGGGAACAAGCTAGAGGCTCAAGTGGCAGATGAAACCGATGCTCCAGTTGGCACAGCCTACAACACCGATGAGGACCGCAAGAAAGCTGACATCACTGTTGGTGATAAGGTATATCGCCTCGTTCCAGCCGGCACTTATGATGTGGGTACGGTTAATGCTAATGGTAACTTGACCAGCCTAGATACTGCTAAGAGTGCTGAAAAAGACCTTGGTGTTGACCAAACGACAGGTGAAGTCGCACAAGGCACTAAGAAGATTACTTATGTCTATGAAGAAGTCAAAGGTAGCGTCATCGTCAAGTACGTCGATAAAGACGGCAAGGAATTGAAACCAGCTGTTGATGATGAAAAAGATGTTTCAGGTGGCACAAGCTACGACACAGCTGACAAGAAAGACAGCACCATCACCACTAGCGATGGCAAGGTTTATAAACTTGTTCCAGCGGGTGACTACCCAGTTGGTAAGGTAGATGCTAACAACCACCTTGAGTCTTCAGATCCAGTTGATGGCAAAGTCGAAGCTGGCAAGACCAAGGAAGTCACTTATGTCTATGAAGAAGTCAAGGGTAATGTTGTCGTTGATTATGTGGATGTGAACGGAAACAGCATCAAGGACCAAGTCAAGGATGAAACAGATGCGTCTGCGGGCACAGCTTATGATACGGATAGTGACAACCGTCCAGATGTCATCAAGTCAACGGACAGCAAGGATGGACGTCCTTACAAACTCGTTCCAGCGGGTGACTACCCAGTCGGGACGGTTGGTAACGATCATAACTTGACCGAACTCAAGCTCACAGACAAGGGCTACGGCGTCGATCCAACAACAGGTACTGTTGAAGCCGATAAGACTAAGAAGATTACTTATGTCTATAAACAGTTTGGTAGCTACGTTCCTTACATCCCAACTGAACCAGGCCGTGATATTCCGAAAGTTCCTTATGATGATACACCAGAAGAACCTAAGGATAATCCACCATTGCCATACATTCCTGGATTTGAGCCAGAAGTTCCGCTCACTCCAGTAGATCCAAACGACCCAACTAAGGGATACATCCCACCAAAACCAACAGATCCAAACGACCCAACGAAGGACACGCCAGTACCTTACAAACCAGTCAAAGGTGATGTTGTGGTGCACTACTACGACACGACTGGCAAGGAAATCGCAACTCCAGTGACGGATACGCCAGAATCTCCAGTGGATACACCGTACAACACGACCGACCACAAGCCAGAGAAGATTGAATTTGAAGGCAAGGCTTACTACTACAAGGAAGTCCGCTCTGACTCTAAGCCAGAAGATGGCAAGGTTGTGAAGGGCACAACGGTCATTAACTACGTTTACGAAGAAGCTGGTAATGTGGTCGTGAACTACAAGGATGAGGATGGTAACGTCATCCACGATCCAGAAAATGACACTGAAAACGGCAAACCAGGTGAGCCATATAACACCACGGATCACAAATACCCAACCATCGAGTTTGGTGGCAACACTTACGAACTCGTGCCAAGTAAGACCGAAGGGGACGAAGAAGGCAACGTTGAAGGTGGTAAGACCAAGGAAGTGACTTACGTTTACCGTAAGGTGGTGAAGAAAGGTAGCGTTGTGGTCACTTATGTGGATGAGAACGGTAACGAACTCAAACACCAAGTGATTGACGAGCAAGACCAACCAGTCGGCACAGCTTACGATACACTTGTCGATAACCGTCCAAGTCAAATTGTCAAGGATGGCAAGACCTATGAATTGGTACCAGCAGGCAACTACACAGTTGGAGCAGTGGATGAGAATGGTCACTTGACTAGCTCTGATGCGGTGACTGGTGATGTGGCAGAAGGCACGAAGACCGTTACTTACGTTTACAAGCTCAAACCAGAAGTACCAGTCCAACCAGGTAAGTACATCCCTTACATCGAGGGCAACGAGCCAAACAAACCAAACGATCCAGATCCAGTGCCATACGATGACACGCCAGAAGATCCAAGCAATAACCCACCACTTCCATTTGTGCCAGGTTATCGCCCACGTGATCCGAAGGATCCAAACGGAACGCCACTTAAACCAGTGGATCCAAATGATCCAAGCAAGGGTTATGTGCCACCAACCATCACAGATCCAAACGATCCAACCAAGGACACGCCAGTACCTTACGCTCCAGTTAAGGGTAGCGTTGTGGTAACCTATGTGGACACAACTGGTAAGACCATCAAGGCGCAAGTGACAGACGAAGACAAGGTTCTTGTCGATACGGACTACAACACCGTTGAAGACAACCGTCCAAGCACCATCAAGGGTGAAGATGGTCATGTCTACAAACTGGTTCCAGCCGGCACTTACCCAGTGGGTAGCGTGGATAAAGAGGGTCACTTGACCACTTCTGATGCAACGACTGGTAAGGTTGAGGAAGGCACGAAGACCGTGACTTACGTTTACGAGCGTCTCGGCAGCTACATTCCTTACATCCCAACTGAGCCAGGCCGTGAGATTCCAGAAGTGCCATACGATGAAACACCAGAAGAACCTAAGGACAATCCGCCGTTGCCATATATCCCTGGATTCGAGCCAGAAATTCCGCTCACTCCAGTGGATCCAAATGATCCAAGCAAGGGCTACATCCCACCAAGCATCACGGATCCAAATGATCCAACCAAGGACACGCCAGTTCCTTACAAACCGGTGACGCCAGAGGTTGTCAAAGGTGATGTTGTGGTGCACTACTACGACACGACTGGCAAGGAAATCGCAACTCCAGTGACGGATACGCCAGAATCTCCAGTGGATACACCGTACAACACGACCGACCACAAGCCAGAGAAGATTGAATTTGAAGGCAAGACTTACTACTACAAGGAAGTCCGCTCTGACTCTAAGCCAGAAGATGGCAAGGTTGTGAAGGGCACAACGGTCATTAACTACGTTTACGAAGAAGCTGGTAATGTGGTCGTGAACTACAAGGATGAGGATGGTAACGTCATCCACGATCCAGAAAATGACACTGAAAACGGCAAACCAGGTGAGCCATATAACACCACGGATCACAAATACCCAACCATCGAGTTTGGTGGCAACACTTACGAACTCGTGCCAAGTAAGACCGAAGGGGACGAAGAAGGCAACGTTGAAGGTGGTAAGACCAAGGAAGTGACTTACGTTTACCGTAAGGTGGTGAAGAAAGGTAGCGTTGTGGTCACTTATGTGGATGAGAACGGTAACGAACTCAAACACCAAGTGATTGACGAGCAAGACCAACCAGTCGGCACAGCTTACGATACACTTGTCGATAACCGTCCAAGTCAAATTGTCAAGGATGGCAAGACCTATGAATTGGTACCAGCAGGCAACTACACAGTTGGAGCAGTGGATGAGAATGGTCACTTGACTAGCTCTGATGTGGTGACTGGTGATGTGGCAGAAGGCACGAAGACCGTTACTTACGTTTACAAGCTCAAACCAGAAGTACCAGTCCAACCAGGTAAGTACATCCCTTACATCGAGGGCAACGAGCCAAACAAACCAAACGATCCAGATCCAGTGCCATACGATGACACGCCAGAAGATCCAAGCAATAACCCACCACTTCCATTTGTGCCAGGTTATCGCCCACGTGATCCGAAGGATCCAAACGGAACGCCACTTAAACCAGTGGATCCAAATGATCCAAGCAAGGGTTATGTGCCACCAACCATCACAGATCCAAACGATCCAACCAAGGACACGCCAGTACCTTACGCTCCAGTTAAGGGTAGCGTTGTGGTAACCTATGTGGACACAACTGGTAAGACCATCAAGGCGCAAGTGACAGACGAAGACAAGGTTCTTGTCGATACGGACTACAACACCGTTGAAGACAACCGTCCAAGCACCATCAAGGGTGAAGATGGTCATGTCTACAAACTGGTTCCAGCCGGCACTTACCCAGTGGGTAGCGTGGATAAAGAGGGTCACTTGACCACTTCTGATGCAACGACTGGTAAGGTTGAGGAAGGCACGAAGACCGTGACTTACGTTTACGAGCGTCTCGGCAGCTACATTCCTTACATCCCAACTGAGCCAGGCCGTGAGATTCCAGAAGTGCCATACGATGAAACACCAGAAGAACCTAAGGACAATCCGCCGTTGCCATATATCCCTGGATTCGAGCCAGAAATTCCGCTCACTCCAGTGGATCCAAATGATCCAAGCAAGGGCTACATCCCACCAAGCATCACGGATCCAAACGATCCAACCAAGGACACGCCAGTGCCTTACAAACCGGTGACGCCAGAAGTGGTGAAAGGTAATGTCGTGGTGCACTATGTGGATGAGGAAGGCAATGTCATCGCTGACCCAGTGACGGACGAAAGCAACACGCCAGTCGGAACGCCTTACGATACCACAGACCACAAACCTAAGACCATTGAGAAGGACGGAGTGGTGTACTACTTCACACGTGTGTCTAAGGATTCTAAACCAGAAAATGGTAGCGTGGTAGAAGGTACCCAAGACATCATCTATGTCTATAAGAAGGCAGGAAGTTATATTCCGTACATCCCAACGGAGCCAGGTCGTGATATTCCTAAGGTACCGTATGACAATACACCAGAAGAGCCTAAGGACAATCCGCCGTTGCCATATATCCCTGGATTCGAGCCAGAAATTCCGCTCACTCCAGTAGATCCAAACGACCCAAGCAAGGGCTACATCCCACCAGGCATCACGGATCCAAACGATCCAACTAAGGATACACCAGTGCCTTACAAACCGGTGACGCCAGAAGTGGTGAAAGGTAATGTCGTGGTGCACTATGTGGATGAGGAAGGCAATGTCATCGCTGACCCAGTGACGGACGAAAGCAACACGCCAGTTGGAACACCTTACGATACCACAGACCACAAGCCTAAGACCATTGAGAAGGACGGAGTAGTGTACTACTTCACACGTGTGTCTAAGGATTCTAAACCAGAAAATGGTAGCGTGGTAGAAGGTACCCAAGACATCATCTATGTCTATAAGAAGGCAGGAAGTTATATTCCTTACATTCCAACGGAGCCAGGTCGTGAGATTCCGAAAGTTCCTTATGACAATACGCCAGAAGAGCCTAAGGACAATCCGCCGTTGCCATATATCCCTGGATTCGAGCCAGAAATTCCGCTCACTCCAGTGGATCCAAACGACCCAAGCAAGGGCTACATCCCACCAAGCATCACGGATCCAAATGATCCAACTAAGGACACGCCAGTGCCTTACAAACCGGTGAAACCTCAGCCAAAACCAGAACCAGGTCAACCAACACCTGATCCTAAGCCTGAGAAGCCTGTTTCACCAACACCTAAGGCTCCAGTGACACCTACGTCTCAACCAACTCCAGCTAAACCACAGCAGCCTGCACTCCCAAGTACAGGTGAGCGCTCAAATGGTTACTCTGTTCTTGGTCTTGGTGCACTTGCAGCAACATTAGGACTAGGTCTAATGGGAACAAGCAAAAAGAAAAAATCTGAATCAGAGGAAGCTTAATCCTTGTCCCTAGACAGAAAAACGCAGAAAGTTAATCTTTCTGCGTTTTCTTATTGACCAAAACGTAGTATAATAGAAGGTATATTTTAAAAGAGAACAATAGTAAAAAGCAGAGGAAATCGAATGTCAAAGGAAGTCAATCTAACAGGTCAAGAGGTAGTGGATTTAACAGCCACTTATTTGAGTGAATCGGATGTGGCTTTTGTCGAAAAAGCCATGCAGTATGCAGTTGCGGCTCATACAGGACAATTTCGAAAATCTGGAGAGCCTTATATCATTCATCCCATCCAAGTGGCGGGAATTCTAGCCAAGTTGCAGTTGGATGCGGTGACGGTGGCATGTGGTTTTTTGCATGATGTGGTGGAAGACACTGACATCACCTTGGATGATTTGGAGTTTGATTTTGGAAAAGATGTGCGCAATATCATCGATGGGGTGACCAAGCTCGGTAAGGTCGAGTACAAATCTCATGAAGAGCAGTTGGCGGAAAATCACCAGAAGATGCTGATGGCTATGTCTAAGGATATTCGGGTGATTTTGGTCAAGCTGGCTGATCGGCTCCATAATATGCGCACGCTCAAACATCTTCGTAAGGACAAGCAAGAGCGTATCTCACGTGAGACGATGGAAATCTATGCTCCCTTGGCGCATCGTTTGGGGATCAGTCGCATCAAGTGGGAACTCGAAGACATGGCTTTTCGCTATTTAGATGAGGTGGAATTTTACAAGATTTCCCGCATGATGAAAGAAAAGCGCAAGGAGCGTGAAGAGTTAGTCGATGAGATTGTTGGTAAAATCAAGTCCTATACGGAGGAGCAAGGGCTCTACGGTGATGTCTATGGTAGGCCCAAGCATATTTACTCTATTTATCGCAAGATGCGGGATAAGAAAAAGCGCTTTGACCAAATTTATGACTTAATCGCCATTCGTTGTATCATGGATACGCCCATTGATGTTTATGCTATGGTCGGCTATATTCATGAGTTGTGGCGTCCTATGCCAGGGCGGTTCAAGGATTATATTGCTGCGCCAAAGGCCAATGGGTATCAGTCTATCCACACCACAGTCTATGGTCCAAAGGGGCCTATTGAGATCCAAATCAGGACCAAGGAAATGCACGAGGTTGCTGAGTATGGGGTGGCGGCTCACTGGGCTTATAAAAAAGGCATCAAAGGTAAGGTGGATAGCAAAGAGTCTGCTCTTGGGATGAACTGGATCAAGGAGTTGGTCGAGTTGCAAAATGAGTCAAATGGTGATGCTAAGGAATTTGTCGATTCGGTAAAAGAGGACATCTTTACCGAGCGCATCTATGTCTTTACCCCAAATGGGGCGGTGCAAGAGTTGCCAAAAGATTCTGGTCCCATTGATTTTGCTTACGCAATTCATACTCAAGTGGGCGAAAAAGCGACGGGTGCCAAGGTCAATGGTCGCATGGTGCCGTTGACGGCCAAACTCAAAACAGGTGATGTGGTCGAAATCATCACCAACAGCAATTCTTTTGGTCCGAGTCGAGATTGGATCAAGATTGTCAAAACCAATAAGGCTAGAAACAAGATTCGTCAGTTCTTTAAAAATCAAGACCGAGAGCTATGTGTCACTAAGGGGCGTGATCTTTTGGTGAGCAGCCTGCAAGAGCAAGGCTATGTGCCCAATAAGTTTTTAGATAAAAAACATATTGAAGCGATTTTGCCAAAACTTAGCGTAAAAACAGAGGAAGCCCTCTATGCAGCGATTGGTTTTGGTGAGCTCAGTGCGACTAGCATTGTCAATAAACTAACCGAAAAAGAACGAAAGGAAGAAGAGCGTGCCAGAGCCAAGGCAGAAGCCGATGAGCTGGTCAATGGCGGTGAGATTAAGCAAGAGAAAAAAGATACCCTCAAGATCAGAAGTGAAAATGGGGTCATCATCCAAGGGGCTAGTGGTCTGCTCATGCGGCTTGCCAAATGTTGTAACCCTGTCCCTGGGGACAAGATTGAAGGCTACATCACCAAAGGACGTGGGGTGGCTATTCACCGTGCGGATTGTAACAATATCAAGGGGCAAGAGGGCTACAATGAGCGCTTGATTGAAGTCGAGTGGGACATGAAAGATACCCACACGGACTATGTGGCAGACATCGACATCTACGGTCTCAACCGGAGTGGTCTTTTGAACGATGTCCTACAAATCCTCTCCAATCAAACCAAGAGCATTGCTTCGGTCAATGCTCAGTCCACCAAGGATACCAAGTTTGTCAATATCCATGTGAGCTTTTCCATCCCTGATTTGTCTGCTTTAACCACAGTGGTGGATAAGATTAAGGTCGTCCCTGACGTGTATAGCGTCAAGCGGACCAATGGGTGATGCTATGCGAGTCATTTTACAACGGGTTAGCTCAGCCAGTGTGAGCATTGAGGGACACATCAAGGGGCAAATAGCAGCGGGTTTGTTGCTCCTAGTGGGGATTGATCCTCTTGATACGAGAGAAGACTTGGACTATGCTGCAAGAAAAATTCTCAACATGCGTATTTTTGCCGATGAGGCGGGAAAGATGAATCGCTCTGTTTTAGAGCGTCAAGGCGAGATTTTGTCTATTTCTCAGTTTACCTTGTTTGCCGAGACTAAAAAAGGAAACCGCCCAGCCTTTACAGGGGCAGCTCAGCCAGCCTTGGCAAAGGCTTTGTATGAGGACTTTAATCAGCTCTTAGCCCAGTCTATCCCTGTTCAAACGGGTGAATTTGGGGCGGATATGCAAGTCGCTCTCGTCAATGATGGACCGGTTACCATTTTATTAGACACAAAAAATCGATAAGCTTTTGGGCTTATCGATTTTCTAGTTCATCGTACTGATTTAGGTCTTGTTTGGAAAGGAAGAAAAAGACATTGCCAAAGTTATCATGGTAGTCCAGTTCATGCCCCTTGTAGCGCAGGTGAGTGACTTTGTAGTAATCAGCAACTGCAACAAGGCAGGCGAATTGAGCGCGCTCAAAATCTGCATAACTGTCATAGGTGATGGTCTTTTCTTGTTTGGTGTCATCCAGATAAACGATTTCAATCATAGGAGGTCCTACTTTCTATTTTTGATACTTCATATTTTACGCTTTTTTGCGCAAAGGTCAACTGATTGAAACGCAAGCTCTGTTAGCGTCTGGCAAAATCTACAAAGCGGAACTTATCCAGCTTGTGACGGCTTTCGGTGAACTGGAATTGTTGCTCATTTTCGAGATAAACCTTGGAAGAAATCTGCACCACATGACGATCAGCCCCTAGATCGAGCAGGAGCTTGTCTGTTTCAGTGACTTTGCTGATGGAGATTTCTTTTCTAGCGTAGGCGATGTGAAGCCCCAAGTCACCTTCCAGATATGCGTAAATCGACTTCTCGGCGATTTCTCGACTCAGGTGGGGAACATAGCGCTTATCGAGGTAGTCAATGTCAAGGACAGAAGCAATGCCGTCCACTACACGTTGTCTAGTGACCCGATAGACCAAGGTTTTTAGAGGAAAGCCGGTTAGCTGATGCAGACTTTGATCGATAATGAGTTTGTCAAGGGCGATGACATTGGTCTTGGAGTGGAGACCTTGTTCTTTGACCAACTCTTGGTAGCTGGTGAGTGCCGATACGGGAAAGTCAATGCGGTGAGGCGCCAAGACTCTGGTCTCTTGACCTTGATGTTTTTCGACAAGACCAGCCTCGACCAATTTAGCTAGGGCCTTGCGGACGGTATCGCGACTGACTTGGTAGTGCTGGCAGAGCTTGACCTCGCTAGGTAGATAAGAGTGGTGAGGGTAGCGTCCTTCTAAAATGGCTTTTTCTAAGTCAGAGAAAATGATTTCATATTTTTTCATTAATTCTTTTCAGTCTCCTTGTAGGTTTTTAATCAGACAAGTGACTTTATTTTACCAAAAAAATAGGCTTTTTTAAACAAATAAGTTGCAGACAAGTCTGCAATCGATTACACTATAAGGGTAATCCGCTAGCAGATGATTATAATACAAAACAAGGAAAAACGATTATGGGAAAATTTGAAAATGAAGCAGGTCGTTTGTTAGATGCCATTGGTGGTAAGGACAATATCAATGCGGTCACGCACTGTGCCACCCGCATGCGTTTTGTTCTAGCAGACGATAAGAAGGCAGATGTCAAAGCTATTGAGGCTATTCCTGCCGTTAAGGGAACCTTTACCAATGCTGGTCAGTTCCAAGTTATTATCGGTAATGATGTACCGATTTTCTACAATGACTTTACCGCTGTTTCAGGAATTGAAGGGGTATCAAAAGAAGCTGCTAAAGCTGCAGCGAAAAGCAATCAAAATCCAATCCAAAAGGTCATGACCATGTTGGCTGAGATCTTTACTCCGATTATTCCAGCCATTATTGTCGGTGGTTTGATCCTTGGCTTTAGAAACCTTTTAGAAGGCGTTCAGATGGAATGGCTGGGTCAAAAGATTGTTGACGGTGTCAAGCAAGTCAACGCTCAAGGTGAGCCAGTCTGGAATACCATTGTCGATGTGTCCAAATTCTGGAGTGGGGTCAATCATTTCCTCTGGCTACCGGGTGAGGCGATTTTCCACTTCCTTCCAGTCGGTATCACTTGGTCAGTAACCCGTAAGATGGGGACTAGCCAAATCTTAGGGATTGTGCTTGGGATTTGTTTGGTATCACCACAGCTCCTCAATGCCTACGCCGTAGCAGGAACGCCTGCTTCTGAGATTGCTAAAAACTGGGTTTGGGATTTTGGTTTCTTTACTGTTAACCGTATCGGTTACCAAGCCCAAGTCATTCCAGCCCTTCTTGCTGGTTTGTCCCTCTCTTATCTTGAAATCTTCTGGAGAAAACGGATTCCTGAAGTGATTTCAATGATTTTTGTTCCTTTCTTGTCCTTGATTCCAGCCCTTATCCTAGCGCATACCATCTTAGGTCCTCTTGGTTGGACAATTGGACGTGGTCTTTCAACTGTTGTCTTGGCTGGTTTGACGGGTCCTGTTAAGTGGCTCTTTGGCGCGATCTTTGGTGCTCTTTATGCGCCATTTGTTATCACAGGTCTTCACCACATGACCAATGCTATCGACACGCAGCTCATTGCGGATACCGCAACGCATACTACTGGTCTTTGGCCGATGATTGCCCTTTCTAATATTGCTCAAGGTTCAGCCGTCCTTGCTTACTACTGGATGAACCGTAAGGATGAGAAAAAAGCTGAAATCTCTATGCCAGCAGCCATCTCAGCTTATCTCGGTGTTACTGAGCCAGCCCTTTTTGGGGTCAATGTCAAGTACGTTTATCCATTTGTCGCTGGAATGATTGGATCTGGTCTTGCAGGTCTCTTGTCAACGACCTTTAATGTCCAAGCCAACTCCATTGGTATCGGCGGTCTTCCTGGTATTCTTTCTATCAACGCCAAATATATGGGCATCTTTGCGCTCATTATGATTGTGGCGATTGTGGTGCCCTTTGCCCTAACTGTCTTCTTTAGAAAAGCAGGCATCTTGACCAAGGAAGAAGATAGCCTGCAAGCAGATGCAGAACCAAGTCTAACAGAAGTCGTGACCGTTACTGAAGAAAAAGAAGCTGTCCCTCACACTCTGCTTAGCCCCTTGACAGGAGAGCTAAAACCGCTATCAGCAGCAACTGACCCAGTCTTTGCCCAAGGCGTGATGGGACAAGGTGTTCTCATCCAGCCAAGTGAAGGCGAGTTGGTCGCTCCAGTGGACGGTGTGGTCACCGTTCTTTTCCCAACGCATCATGCGATTGGCTTGACAGCTAAAGGTGGTCTTGAGCTCCTCATGCACATCGGTATGGATACCGTAAACTTAGAGGGCAAGGGCTTTAGCGCCCATGTCAAGCAAGGCGATACTGTCAAGGCAGGTGACAAGCTCATCAGCTTTGACATGGACGTGATTACAGAGGCAGGTTATCCAACCGAGACACCTCTTGTCATCACTAGCCAAGATCATCAAGTGGATGTGATGGGAGAAGTCTCTCGTGACATCAAACGAGGCGATGAACTCTTAAACGTTGAATAATAAAAAGGAGGCGAAAGACCCTAAGTCCTAGCCTCTTTCCTTATCAAAAAGCAAGATAAAAGAGGAGAAATTATGGCATTTCGGAAACAATCTGTTGTTTATCAAATCTACCCCAAATCTTTTAAAGACACCACAGGAAACGGGATTGGTGATTTAAGAGGAATTATTGACAAGCTCCCTTACCTAGAAGAGCTAGGTATTGAGATGATTTGGCTCAATCCTTTTTACCCTAGCCCACAGCGGGATAACGGCTATGACGTTTCAGATTACACGGCTGTCAATCCCTTGTTTGGCACCATGGCAGATTTTGAAGATTTGGTGGAAACGGCTAAATCCCACGGTATCGGTATCATGTTAGACATGGTGCTCAACCACTGCTCAACCGAACACGAGTGGTTCCAAAAAGCCTTGGCGGGCGATCCCTATTATCAAGATTTCTTTATCCTAAGAGATGAGCCAACAGACTGGGTATCCAAATTCGGGGGAAATGCTTGGGCACCTTTTGGAGATACCGGTAAGTACTATCTCCATCTCTTTGATGTCAGCCAAGCTGATCTCAACTGGCGCAACCCTCATGTGCGTGCAGAGTTGACAAAGGTAGTCAACTTCTGGCGGGACAAGGGCGTTAGGGGCTTTCGTTTTGATGTGATTAACCTCATCGGTAAAGACGAGGTCTTAAAGGATAATCCAGTCAATGACGGTAAGCCAGAATATACTGACCGCCCCATTACTCATGAGTATCTGCACGAGCTCAATCAAGTCAGCTTTGGTCAAGACCCTGATGTCATGACAGTTGGTGAGATGAGTGCCACTACTATTGAAAACTGTATCCTTTACACCGCTCCTGAGCGCAAGGAGTTGTCTATGGCCTTTAACTTCCACCATCTAAAAGTGGATTATAAGGATGGGCAAAAATGGAGCATCATGCCCTTTGACTTTGAAGAACTCAAGCGCCTCTTCCATACTTGGGGGGAGGAGATGAGTCTTGGCAATGGTTGGAATGCCCTCTTTTACAATAACCATGACCAACCGCGGGCGCTTAACCGCTTTATCGATGTCAAAAACTTCCGTGAGGAAGGCGCGACCATGCTAGCAGCCTCTATCCATCTCTCTCGAGGTACGCCTTATGTTTACATGGGAGAAGAAATCGGGATGTTAGATCCTGACTATGACAGCATGGCTGACTATGTGGATGTGGAAAGCCTTAATGCTTATGCTAGCCTTACAGCCCAAGGTTACTCTGATGAAGCTGCCTTTCAGATGATTACCGCTAAATCTCGTGATAACTCGAGAACTCCTATGCAGTGGGATGCGACCGAGCATTCTGGTTTTACCACAGGGACACCTTGGCTCAAGGTGGGTAAAAGCTATGAGAGCATCAATGTTGAGAAGGAAAAATCAGGTAAGATTTTCCCCTTCTATCAAAAGCTCATCCAACTGCGTAAGGACTATCCACTCATCTCAGAAGGCAGCTACAAGGGCGCTTACAAAGACAGCGATAGTGTCTATGCCTTTGAGCGAGAGTGGCAGGGGGAAAAACTCCTTGTGCTCAATAACTTCTACGGCAAAACCGTCGAACTACCACTAGAACACACCTATCAAAAAGGGCAAGTCCTCATCGGCAACTATGCTGATGTAAAACTTGGTGAAACCATCACCCTACGCCCTTATGAAACGCTTGCCCTTTATGTAAACTAAGAAAAAAACCAGCTAAAAAAATTTTTTGGCTGGTTTTAGTGCTGTTTTGGTCAAAAGAGGTTGACGCAGGACTGGTTTGTGCTAATATGGAAAGAAGACGAGTTAAGTGGCGTGAAAGGATTTGTTGGAGCGACCTAGGGTAAATCAGCAAATCAGACGATTGGTCGTAGCCCATTCGTCTTTGTCTTAGATGTAAAGGCTAGGTGATAGAGTCATTTTCACAAACGAGAATATCCTTTGAGTTAAGGTTAGACGAGATGTGACCAGCCTTTCTTACTTGTAATGATGATTTAAAGGAGGATACGTCATGTCCTTATTTGATTTAAAAACGGCTATCATGGCTGATGCCATGAACCAGTCTTATACTGAGCGCGGGATTGCGCCCATCTATCAAGCATCTGCGGCAGCTCGGATTTTGCTGATTGGTCAGGCACCTGGAAGGGTGACCGAAGCAAAGGGCTTGCCCTTTATGGACAAGAGTGGGGATCGTCTGCGAGACTGGATGGGGATTGATTTAGCGACCTTTTATGATGAGCAAAAAATCGCTATTCTACCTATGGATTTCTACTTTCCGGGCAAGGGAAAATCTGGTGATCTGCCTCCTAGAAAGGGCTTTGCCGAGAAATGGCACCCTCTTTTTTTAGAGGAGTTGCCAAATGTTCGGCTGACTATTCTGATTGGACGCTATTCGGTGGAGCATTATTTGGGCAAGGGCGAAACACTCACCCAGCGCGTGAGAAATTATCAAGTGGCTCTCCCTATATATTTCCCTCTTCCTCATCCGTCGCCTCGCAATCTCTTGTGGATGCGTCAGAATCCTTGGTTTGAAACAGATGTGCTGCCAGAGCTAAAAAGACAGGTAGCAAGCGCCTTATAGTTTTTGTTGCTTATCTTTTATGACTTTGTTAACTCATCTTGCCCCACTTCAGTGCTATCTGGGATGTATGTTCTCATCCTAAAGGCAAAGGGCAAGGACGATTTCTTGAAAATCAGTCAAGCGGCTGATTTTTTTATTTTCCTTCTTGACAAGGTCTTAGAATGGGTATATAATTTATATATAAAATAATTATATATAACAAGGAGGTGAGGACATGTATTTTCCAACCTCATCCACGGTGATCGAATTTCTCATCTTGGCTATGGTGAAAGAGCAAGATTCTTATGGTTATGAGATTAGTCAAACCATCAAATTGGTCGCAAGCATCAAGGAGTCAACGCTCTACCCCATCCTAAAAAAGTTAGAGCAGGCTGGCTATCTTTCGACCTATTCGGGAGAGTACCAAGGAAGAAAACGCAAGTATTACCATATCACAGAAGAAGGAGTGGAACAGTTGACCTTTTTGGAGCAAGAATGGGCGACTTATACCACGACCATAGACGGTATTATTGCAGGGAGGATTAGAAAATGACACGCACAGAATATTTAGGACAACTTCGCCGGTATTTGAAAAAATTACCCAGTGAGGATTATGAAGAAGCCATGGACTATTTTACTGAGTTGTTTGACGAGGTAGGACCAGATGGTGAAGCAGACTTGATGCAAGAGCTTGGCAGTCCCAAGGAGGCAGCCTATACGGTCTTGCAGAACTTGATTCAAAGCAAGGGGCAATCCAAGGAGTACACGGTTGGTCAAATTGTTTGGTTGAGTTTGCTTGGCATTTTTGCAGCTCCTCTAGCTATTCCTTTGGCCTTTGTGGTGCTAATCCTCTTTTTGACTACCTTATTTCTCCTTGCAGTCTTTGACCTTACTCTTTTTATTCTCGGTTTTTCTGGGGTTTTGGTAGGGATTTCCCTCATGGTCGAGGTGGTCTTTGACCTCTTGGGGGCAGGACTTTCAGCCATTAGTCTTGGCTTGGGTCTTGGTTTTTCAGCTATGGGGCTGGGTCTTTTGCTCTTTGTTGTCAGTATTTATCTCTTTAGAGGAGGAAGATACTTGGTTTTGGCTTTAGTCAGATGGATCAATCAACGAAAGGAATTGGCATGAAAAAGAAGAATTGGATACAGGTAGTGGCTTTGGTAGGTGGTTTGTCTCTTCTTGTCGGTATTTTACTTGCCATGATGGGAGGAAAAAAAGGTCTGGATCAAATTGAGCAAGCCTATAATTTAAAAAACGAGGTTTACACCCGACCTGCCACGCAGTTGCATAATATTAACAAGATTAAGGTCAACGGTCAAAAGGAAGGTGTCGTCATTAGACCCTCCAAGGATAACGCCTTTCATGTGTTGGCTTATGCTGGTCGAGAATATAGTAACCCTGTCTTTGTCAGAGAAGATGACAGAGGCACACTCCTTATTGAAGAAAATCCCCAACTTCAAGTTGACAACGGCTCATTTTCAGACTTTTTCCCCTTGATTGCCTTACTAAAGTGGGATAGACTCCCTTTTTATCAGATAACGATTGAGGTGCCACAAGAAGTGTCTGCGCTAGATTTAGAGCTTAGCACCAGTGAAGATAGTTGGGTAGAGGGCAAATCTTTTGGTCAAATCACAGCTAAAATGGGTGATGGGGACTTGGTTGTTATGGGAAATATACAAAAAGCCAATATCACCAGTAGTTCAGGTAGCATCTCCCTACCTAAAGGCGTAGAAAGTGGTCAAATTAAGACCAAAGATGGTGATATTGAACTCTCAAATCTCGCTCTAAAAGGAGACCTCTCAGTGGAAAATGAGAGGGGAGATACTCATATCACTTTTAGAAAAGGAGAAACAGCTAAAATTAAGGCGAACAGCACTGCTGGTGATGTCAGCCTAGCCCCGCGTCTCAAAGATAGCAAAGAAGGGCAAAATCTTACCACTACAAGCAAGATAGGAGATATTGTCGTTAAATAAAGTGAGGATAGGTTTTGAGAAATAGCCTTTCTTTTTATGACTTTGTCAACTCATCTTGCCTAACCTCAGTTATGTCTTGCTGTGAGTTTCCTCGTTCGAAAAGCAAACTAAAAGCTTATATCAGAAAAGTCTGGTAGATGTGCTATCTTCTTCTCTTATTTTCTGCTATAATGGAGAGTAAGACGAAAAGGAGGCCTGCTATGGTACGTTTACAGGATGATTTTTATGCCGCTATCAATGGTGACTGGATTAAGGATGCCGTGATTCCAGAGGATAAGCCAGCGACCGGTGGTTTTTATGAGATTGACCGCGAGATTGAGACCCTGATGTTAGAAACAACAGGAGCTTGGCTAAAGGGAGAAGACTTGCCAAACGATCCGATCTTACAAGAGTTTGTCAAATACCACCGCTTGGTAGCAGACTGGGAAACCCGTGATGCTGTAGGAATTGCGCCAGCTCTTGAGTTAAAAGCAGAGTATGAAGCGCTCGACTCTTTTGAGGCCTTTACGCAAAAAATGGCTGAGTATGACTTGGCAGGTAAACCCAATTTATTGCCGTTTTCGATCTCGCCTGATTTTAAGAATGCAAGACTCAATGTCTTGTGGGCGGGCTCACCGGGCTTGATTTTACCAGATACCTCTTATTACCATGATGGAGAAAATGCTGAAAAAGGGCAAGAACTCCTAGTGCTATTTCAAGAGACACAAACAGCTCTTCTTAAAGCACTCGGCTGGCAAGACGATGAGATTGCGACCAGTCTTGAAAAAGTGATTGCGCTGGACGATCGCCTTGCCAAGCATGTCTTATCTAGCGAAGAGCAGTCGGAGTATGTTAAAAACTATCACCCTTATGCTTGGGAGGACTTCAAGGCCTTGGTTCCTGAGTTGCCCCTAGATGACATCATGATGCAAATTTTGGGGCAAGTACCTGATCAGATGATTGTGCAAGACTTGCGTTTTTGGACGGAGTTTGCCAAGGACTACTTTAGTGCCCAAAACTGGGAGGCTCTAAAAGCTGATTTGGTCATGGGGGCAAGCACACAATGGACTAGCTATTTGACGGATGAGGTTCGTATCTTGGCGGGGGCTTATGGCAGGGCGCTATCTGGTATTCCAGAAGCCATCAGTAAGGAAAAAGCAGCTTACCGTTTGGCGCAAGGTCCCTATAATCAAGCACTTGGTCTTTGGTATGCTGGGCAAAAATTCTCTAAAGAAGCTAAAGCAGACGTTGAAAATAAGGTCAAGCAGATGATTGGCGTGTATAAGGAACGCCTTTCTACCAATACATGGTTAGAAAAAGCGACCATCAATCAAGCGATTTTGAAGTTAGATACTATCGTTGCCCATATTGGTTATCCTGAAAAATTGCCAGAGACTTATGCCCAAAAACGCATTGATGAGAACCTCTCCTTGGTTGAAAATGCAGCAGCGTTAGCTAAGATTGCCATCGCTCATGCTTGGAGTAAGTGGAATCAACCTGTTGACCGTAGCGAGTGGCATATGCCAGCCCACATGGTCAACGCTTACTATGATCCACAACAAAACCAAATTGTCTTTCCAGCTGCAATCTTACAAGTTCCATTCTACTCGATTGAGCAGTCTGCTTCTGAAAATTATGGCGGAATTGGTGCTGTCATTGCCCATGAGATTTCCCATGCTTTTGATACCAATGGGGCATCCTTTGACGAATACGGTAGCCTCAAGGATTGGTGGACCAAGAAGGATTATACCGCCTTTCAAGAAAAGACCGATCAAGTCGTCGCTCAGTTTGATGGTCTAGAGTCACACGGAGCTAGAGTTAGTGGCAAGCTCACCGTTTCTGAAAATGTCGCTGACCTAGGAGGGCTTGCTGCCGCTCTTGAAGCAGCCAAGATGGAGGAGGACTATTCACCAGAAGCCTTCTTTACCAACTATGCCCGCATCTGGCGCATGAAAGGACGTGATGAGTTCATGCAACTCATCGCAACCGTGGATGTCCATGCCCCAGCAAAATTGCGCGTCAATGTCCAAGTGCCTAACTTTGATGAGTTTTATGAAACTTTTGATGTCAAAGAAGGAGACGGCATGTGGCGAGCTAAAGATAAACGGGTCATGATTTGGTAATTCCCTTTGACTTTTTGATGACGAATTGAAGTATAATCGCCATGATTTATGACGAACAAAGCCTCCTTGCTGTTGTAAGCAAGGAGGCTTTGTTGATACTATTTGTCTTTACTTAGCCATTTATCAACAACTTTTAGGATAATACCGACCACAATTAGTCCGATGATCGTTTTGAGGATTCATTGGAACATAGCTAACTCACCTCTCTTCATAGGTGGTCTGTTAGTGCTGGCTTTTATGATATCATATTTTTTAGGTTTGATGAGGGGGATATTTGACACGGAGGAGGAGATGTGAGATAATAACTTTGGATAAAAACGAAAGAATAAACCTCCTTTCATATCCCGACTCAGTTCGTCGTAAAACATCTAGCCGTTTGGCAATGAGGGGGCGGAGGGACGCGCTCGTTAACAGAAGTATCCCATTGGAAATGCGTCTCGCTTTTTTAGCGAGATTTTTTATTAGGTAGGTTCAATTGAAAAGTAAGAAAATTGTATTAGGGCAAATCAATCTTCAAATGTGCCAAGATTATCATCTCATTCAAGCTATGGATTATGATGCTTTCAAGCGAAAAGTTTTGGATAAAGGGAGAGGATTTGCAGTTGTTCTCGTCATATTGCAGGGGCTGAAATTTTTAATTCCTTTGCGTTCCTATATCCCTAAAAAATATCAGTTAAAATACAAATTGAGGGATAGCCAACGTCTAGGGTTTGTAGAAGGACTGGATATTGGCAAAGCCTTGATTTTGGAAGATGAGCGTTACCTTATTCATACACAGTTTAGACTGCGTCGGATAGAAGATTATTATAAAATCATGGACAATGATAAAGCTATCATCAATAAATTGGTCAAAGCTATTATTGATTTCAATTGGGCTTATGAGCATAACGATCAGAATAAATTATCTGATCCCAAACGATTTAAATTCTCTACTTTTTTCAACTACGTTGATCGTTTAAAAAACATCACAGAGGAGGATTATATCCAGTGAGGCATCCAAGAGGGTGTCTTTTTTGTATTTTAGAAGTAGGAGAGATTGTCGCAGTTTATAAGCCAAGCATGGAACCCTACTCCGACAGTTTTTCGCCCCAAAACTCCCCTGATACAGAAATAGAAAAAACAAAAAGCCCTCATGTTCAGGGCTTTTTGTGATAAACAGGTTATAAAGAAAGGCGGTAGACGGATTTGAACCGACGATCAAGCTTTTGCAGAGCCGTGCCTTACCACTTGGCTATACCGCCATAACTCTTACTATTTTACACTAAAAAGTTCCTGGCGTCAAGTTTCTTTTGTGACTTTCTCTTAGGGGTCAATCATTGAAAAAAAATCAAAAATCCACTATAATAATAGTCGTGTGATTGAGACTAGCAGGTGAGAGTCCTGCCATCAAGTAGCAGAAAGGACGGGCCTTTTGGCCTAAGTTAAGATTATGACATCAGTGGTTGTTGTTGGAACCCAGTGGGGGGACGAAGGTAAGGGAAAGATTACAGATTTCTTGTCACAAGATGCCGAGGTGATCGCGCGTTATCAAGGAGGAGACAATGCAGGTCACACCATCGTAATCGATGGCAAAAAGTTTAAGCTCCATCTGATTCCATCTGGTATTTTCTTCCCAGAAAAGATTTCCGTAATTGGTAACGGAATGGTGGTCAATCCTAAATCCTTGGTGAAAGAATTGGCTTATCTCCACGAGGAAGGGATTACGACAGATAATTTGCGGATTTCAGATCGGGCGCACGTTATCTTGCCTTATCATATCAAGCTCGATGAGGAACAAGAAAGAGCTAAAGGAGACAATAAAATCGGAACTACCAACAAGGGAATCGGGCCTGCTTATATGGATAAGGCAGCGCGTGTTGGGATTCGGATTGCCGATCTCTTAGATAAGGACATCTTTGCGGAACGCTTGCGCATCAATCTAGCGGAGAAAAATCGTCTCTTTGAAAAGATGTATGAGTGCGAGCCTTTGTCTTTTGATGAGATTTTTGAAGAATACTATGCTTATGGTCAAGAAATCAAGAAATATGTGACCGACACCTCTGTGATTTTAAATGATGCCTTGGATGCAGGCAAACGTGTGCTTTTTGAAGGGGCGCAAGGGGTTATGTTAGATATTGACCAAGGAACGTATCCATTTGTTACCTCGTCTAATCCAGTAGCTGGTGGTGTGACCATCGGTTCTGGGGTTGGTCCAAGTAAGATCAACAAGGTTGTGGGTGTCTGCAAGGCTTACACCAGCCGTGTGGGGGATGGCCCATTCCCAACCGAACTCTTTGATGAGATTGGTGAGCGTATCCGTGAGGTTGGTCACGAGTACGGGACAACAACAGGTCGTCCGCGTCGTGTCGGCTGGTTTGACTCTGTGGTCATGCGCCATAGCCGTCGCGTTTCAGGGATTACCAACCTTTGTCTCAACTCCATTGACGTTCTTTCTGGTCTTGATACCGTGAAGATTTGTGTGGCTTATGACTTAGACGGAGAGCGTATTGATTACTACCCAGCTAGTCTTGAGAAATTAAAACGTTGTAAGCCAATTTACGAAGAACTCCCAGGATGGTCTGAAGATATTACAGGCGTGCGTTCTTTAGAGGAATTACCAGAAAATGCGCGTAACTATGTTCGCCGTGTGGCAGAGCTAGTGGGTGTGCGTATCTCGACCTTCTCTGTTGGTCCAGATCGCGATCAAACCAACATTTTAGAAAGTGTTTGGAGCATGTAAAAGACGATAAGTTAGGAAGTCTGAGGCGGATGTCTCAGGCTTTTTGACTAGGTTTTGACACATCAAAACCACGGGTGAACACATGACTGTGTACTTCTTGGTCTTTTTGTTGGCGCTTACATGTTTTATAATAAGAGTGTAGAAAAACAAAAGGAGAAGAAACATGAATCCTATTCAGGTAGCGCTCAACTGGTTCTCGCAGAATATCTTGCAGAATCCAGCCTTCTTCGTAGGTCTTTTGGTTCTTGTGGGTTATGCCCTCCTCAAAAAACCTGCGCATGACGTGTATGCGGGCTTTGTTAAGGCGACAGTTGGTTACATGATTTTGAACGTAGCCGCTGGTGGTTTGGTAAATACTTTCCGTCCGATCTTGACAGCGCTCAACTATAAATTTAAAATTGGTGCGGCAGTTATCGACCCTTATTTTGGTCTAACAGCTGCCAACACCAAGATTCAAGAGCAGTTCCCAAGCTTTGTTGGAGCGGCAACCACAGCCCTCTTGATTGGTTTTGGGGTCAATATCCTGCTCGTTGCCTTTCGTAAGATTACCAAGGTGCGTACCCTCTTTATCACGGGTCACATCATGGTGCAACAAGCCGCAACCATCTCACTTATGGTGCTTCTACTTATCCCCCAATTGCGTAACGGTTTTGGAGTGACGGCTATCGGTATCATCTGTGGTCTTTACTGGGCAGTCAGCTCTAATATGACCGTTGAAGCAACACAACGTCTCACTGGTGGTGGAGGATTTGCTATCGGTCACCAACAACAATTTGCCATCTGGTTTGTGGATAAAATCGCTGGTAAATTGGGCAAAAAAGAAGATAATTTGGACAGTTTGAAACTCCCAACTTTCCTATCCATCTTCCATGATACCGTTGTTGCCTCAGCGACCTTGATGCTCGTCTTCTTTGGTGCCATTCTTGTCGTACTTGGTCCTGATACCATGGCGATTAAACAATTTATGTTTGACGGTTCAGGTCACGCAGTGACGGGTGTCCTTGATGCCGCTAAGGGAACTTTGACCCTAGCATCTGGTGAAGTCTTGACCAAAGGTCACTTTAGCGTCCTTGCTAATGGTGCGGTCTTTGATGCAGCGAAACAATCTTTCTTCATGTACATCATCCAAACAGCCTTTACTTTCTCTGTTTATCTCTTCATCTTGATGCAAGGGGTACGGATGTTCGTATCTGAGTTGACCAACGCCTTCCAAGGAATTTCAAACAAACTCCTTCCAGGATCATTCCCAGCGGTGGACGTTGCAGCCTCTTACGGTTTTGGTTCACCAAATGCGGTGCTTTCAGGATTTGCCTTTGGTCTTATCGGTCAATTAGTGACGATTGTTCTACTTATCATCTTCAAGAGTCCAGTGCTTATCATCACAGGATTTGTACCGGTATTCTTTGACAATGCAGCCATTGCCGTTTATGCGGACAAACGTGGTGGTTGGAAAGCTGCTTTGATTCTTTCTTTCATCTCAGGGGTTATCCAAGTAGCACTCGGTGCGCTCTGTGTTGAGTTGCTAGGACTTGGTAGCTACGGTGGTTACCACGGAAATATCGACTTTGATCTTCCATGGTTGCCATTTGCTTACCTCTTCAAGTATGCAGGCATCATCGGCTTTGTCCTTGTGTGTGTGTTCTTCCTTATCATTCCACAAATCCAATTTGCAAAAGCAAAAGACAAGGAAGCTTACTACCGCGGTGAAGCGCAAGCCGAATAATCTATTCTTTATAACTTAGGTCAATATTAACACTTACTCAGGAGGAAATAAAAATGGTTAAAGTATTAACAGCATGTGGTAACGGTATGGGTTCATCTATGGTAATCAAGATGAAGGTTGAAAATGCTCTTCGTGGACTTGGTGTGACTAACATCGAATCTGCATCTTGCTCTGTTGGTGAAGCAAAAGGCTTAGCAGCAGGCTATGATATCGTTGTGGCTTCAAACCACCTCATCCATGAATTAGAAGGTCGTACACAAGGTAAATTGGTTGGTCTTGACAACCTCATGGACGACAATGAAATCAAGACAAAATTGGAAGAAGCCTTAAAATAATTGAAAGAAAAGGGAGTGACGTTGCTAGACTAGCAACTGGAGGAATGTTAGACAGTTCTCCCACTCCTTTTCTTCTTTAACCAACGAGAAACGCTAACGAAAATAGGAGAGAAAATCATGAATCTTAAAAAAGCATTTACAGAAAACGACTCTATCCGCCTTGGATTAAGCGCAGATACTTGGGAAGAAGCGGTAAAATTGGCTGTGGATCCTTTGATTGAAAGCGGAGCCGTTGAGCCTAGCTACTACGAAGGCATTATTCGCTCGACCAAGGAATTTGGTCCTTACTATATCCTCATGCCGGGGATGGCTATGCCGCATGCTCGTCCTGAAGACGGGGTTAACCGTGACTCATTTGCGTTAATCACCCTAAAAGAGCCAGTGACCTTCTCAGACGGAAAAGAAGCGAGTGTGCTTTTGACCTTGGCTGCAACCTCATCAGATATTCACACCTCTGTTGCCATTCCACAAATCATCGCTCTTTTTGAACTTGAAAACTCTATCGAGCGCTTGGTCAACTGCAAGACCAAAGAAGAAGTGCTTGCAATGGTAGAAGAATCTAAAAACAGCCCTTACCTTGAAGGACTTAACCTCGAAGACTAAGAAAGGAAATTTTATCTCATGACAAAACGTATTCCAAATCTCCAAGTTGCCCTCGACCACTCAGATCTTAAAGGTGCTATCAAAGCAGCGGTTTCTGTTGGCCATGAAGTTGATATCATCGAAGCAGGAACCGTCTGCCTCCTTCAAGTCGGTAGCGAGCTTGTAGAAGTGCTTCGCGCTCTTTTCCCTGAAAAAATCATCGTTGCGGATACCAAGTGTGCGGATGCTGGAGGTACCATCGCTAAAAATAATGCCGTGCGTGGTGCGGACTGGATGACTTGTATCTGTTCTGCGACGATTCCAACCATGGAAGCAGCGCTAAAAGCCATCCAAGAAGTTAATGGCGAAAAAGGGGAAATCCAAATCGAGCTTTACGGAGACTGGACCTTTGAGCAAGCACAACTTTGGCTTGATGCTGGTATCTCACAAGCTATCTACCACCAATCTCGTGACGCCCTTCTTGCAGGTGAAACTTGGGGTGAAAAAGATCTTAACAAAGTGAAAAAACTCATCGATATGGGATTCCGTGTTTCTGTCACAGGAGGGCTTAATGTCGATACCTTAAAACTTTTTGAAGGGGTGGATGTTTATACCTTTATCGCAGGACGTGGCATCACTGAAGCAGCAGAACCTGCTAAGGCAGCGCGTGAATTCAAAGACGAAATCCGTCGCATTTGGGGGTAAACCATGAAACGACCAATCGGCATTTATGAAAAAGCAACGCCCAAGCATTTTACGTGGCTAGAGCGCTTGAAGTTTGCCAAAGAGCTAGGGTTTGATTTTGTGGAAATGTCTGTGGATGAAAGCGACGCAAGACTAGCACGCCTAGAGTGGACTAAGGAAGAGCGTTTTGAGGTGGTCAAAGCCATCTATGAAACAGGCGTTCGTATCCCAACCATTTGTTTCTCAGGGCATAGACGCTACCCACTAGGGTCAAACGATCCCGTCCTTGAGGCAAAATCGCTTGAGACCATGAAGCAATGTATCGAGTTAGCGCAAGACCTTGGCGTGCGTGTCATTCAGCTAGCAGGCTACGATGTTTACTACGAGGATAAGTCCCTTGAGACCCGTCGTCGTTTTATCAAAAACTTGAAGACAGCCTGTGATTGGGCAGCTAAGGCACAAGTCATCCTTGCGATTGAGATTATGGATGATCCTTTTATCAACTCTATCGAAAAATACTTGGCGGTGGAAAAAGAGATCGACTCACCTTATCTTTTCGTCTATCCAGATACGGGAAATGTCTCAGCTTGGCACAATGACAATTACAGCGAATACTATCTTGGTCACAGATCTATCGCAGCCCTTCACCTCAAGGATACCTATGCTGTGACGGAAACCTCAAAAGGGCAATTTCGTGACGTCCCATTTGGCGAAGGTTGTGTGGACTGGGAAGGTGTCTTTGCTGTTTTGAAAGAAACCAACTATCAAGGACCATTCCTCATTGAGATGTGGTCTGAAAACTGCGAAACGGTAGAAGAAACCAAGGCTGCCATCAAGGCCGCCCAAGACTTCCTCTACCCACTTATCGAGAAAGCGGGGTTAACAGAATAATGTTATTACCAGAACTTAGAAAACGAGTCTATGAAGCCAACGTAGCCCTTCCAGAGCATGGATTGGTTAAATTTACTTGGGGCAATGTCTCTGCCATTGACCGTGAGGCAGGTCTTATCGTCATCAAGCCGTCTGGCGTCCCTTATGAAAAGCTCTCACCAGAAAACATGGTGGTGACAGACCTTGACGGCAATGTGGTGGAGGGAGACCTTAATCCATCATCTGACTTAGCTACTCACGTGGAGCTTTACAAGGCTTGGCCAGCGATTGGTGGTGTGGTTCACACTCACTCAACTGAAGCAGTCGGCTGGGCGCAAGCAGGGCGTGACATTCCCTTTTATGGCACCACCCATGCGGATTACTTCTACGGACCAATTCCTGCAGCACGTTCGCTCACAGAAGGGGAAATCAATACCGCCTACGAAAAAGAAACGGGCACCGTCATCATTGAGACCTTCCGTGAAAGAGGAATTGACCCAATTGCAGTCCCAGGGATTGTTGTGCGTAACCACGGACCATTTACTTGGGGGAAAACACCAGAAGAAGCTGTTTACCACAGCGTTGTCCTAGAAGAAGTAGCAAAAATGGCTCGCTTTACCGAGCAAATCGACCCACGTGTCGAACCAGCCCCTAAATACCTCATGGATAAACACTACCTCAGAAAACACGGACCAAACGCCTACTACGGACAAAAAGGCGATGCCCATTAAGATGTGAGGAGCGGTTCTGCGCTAGCGCAGAATCTTGCAATGAAAAAATAGGAAAAATGCCGAAGAAAGTTTACTTTCTAGGCATTTTTATCTTTTTTTCGAAGCAAGAAGCGACAAACTCAGTTATTTAAGATACAAAGGTGCGGTTTGCTTTAGCAAAAACTTCCACAGAAAAATAGGGATCATGACGACGAAACGTTCGTTTCTAGGAGTGAGAGTCTTTTTCTCAAAAAAGGTAACAGCGAACTCAGTTGATTAAGATATGAGGAGTGGTTCTGCCTACGGCAAATCAGAACACAAAAAAACTGGACTCAATGTCCAGTTTTTTAACATTCTTCTTAACCAAGATATTGATGGAAGAAGCTATCTAATTTTTCAACAGTTTGGGTCACATAAGGTTCCAAATCATACATGTCAAAGTGGTTAGCGCCTTCAACCAAGAAGAGTTCCTTAGTATCGGTTTTGAGGTTTTCAAAGGTTTCCTTGCTTTCCCAAAGCGTTAAGGCTTCGCTGCCTGCTACAAAAAGGACAGGTTGGGTGATAAGGTCTGTCAAATTGAAAGCAGAAAATCCAAGGATACGAGCAAAATCCACGAGAGCAACACGGTTAGTTGAGCGTGGGTGCCCAGCACGAGGTGTACGGTAGTAAAGGTGGCCTTGTTTTGCTTCTTCGGTCATGTCATCAGAAAGTTCATCAGCAACCCATCCCGTATAAGTCACGTCAGCTCCGCTAGCTTCTGCTTCACGCACTTTAGCAATCGCATCAAGTGTCGGAAAGGCTGTGTCTTCGATTTTTTGATCGCCTGTCCAACCACGACGGAAGGTAAGACCAATGTCAGCTCCACTGATGAGAGCAAGAGCTTTCACACGACGATCCGTTGCTGTTGCCTTAAAGGCGTAACCACCACTAGCACAGATACCGACAACACCGATACGCTCCTTATCTACATAAGGAAGGGTATCAAGATAGTCCAAAGTCGTTCTAAAATCTTCCACACGGCTATCTGGATCTTCTAGAAGATGAGGTGTGCCTTCGCTTTCACCTTGGTAGCTCGCATCAAAAGCGATGGTCACAAAGCCTTTTTCAGCCATGCGTCTAGCGTGTAGTCCAGCTGTTTGCTCCTTAACGCCTCCTGCTGGGTGACCAACGATGAGGGCTGGGTAAGTTTTGCTTTCATCAAAATCCGCTGGGAAGTAAAGATTGGCCGCTAATTTGAGACCATTACGACCAGCATAAAAAACAGTTTCTGTCATCTTGTTCTTTCCTTTTTATCGTTTATTTTTGTCCCTCTAGGTTTCCGGATTGCCTAGATTATGATGATTATAGCATTTTCGGGGGGGGGGGCAAGAAAAAACTGTTGAAAGGTTGAAGTAAGCGTCTCCTTTTATTTTCAGACCTGACCTGTATGTCAAAGACCAGACATTTGTACGATCTGTCGCAGGACTTGCTTGTTTCACACGATGGCATTGGGCAAACTTTACTTTGCCGTAATAAACTCAAGCAGGTCTGGATTGATGACATCAGCGTTGATGGTCAGCATACCATGAGAGTAGCCAGGATAGACTTTCAAGGTGCTGTTTGATAGGAGCTCAGCAGAGAGTTTGCCTGAGATGTCAAATGGTACAACTTGGTCATCGCTACCGTGCATAACAAGGGTAGGAACAGTGATTTGTTTTAAATCATCGGTAAAGTCCGTTTGAGAGAAAGCTACCACCCCATCATAGTGGGCTTTGGCACTTCCCATCATGCCTTGTCGCCACCAGTTTTGTATAACGCCTTTTTTCATCTCAGCGCCTGGGCGGTTAAAGCCGTAAAATGGGCCTTCAGGAATGGCATAGTAAAAATCAGCACGGTTAGTCAACACTTGTTCTCTAAAGTCGTCAAAAACGCTCTTTGGCACGCCATTTGGATTGTCTGGTGTTTGCACCATGAGAGGTGGCACAGCACCGACAATGACGGCTTTTTTGACACGATCTTGTCCGTGTCTAGCGATATAGTGAACGACTTCGCCACCACCTGTTGAGTGACCAATATGGATGACATCTGCAAGGTCGAGGTGATCCACCACCGCCTTGACGTCATCAGCGTAGTGATCCATGTCATGTCCATAAGACACTTGCTCTGAGCGGCCGTGTCCACGTCTATCATGAGCGACCACGCGGAAGCCCTTTTCTAGGAAATAGAGCATTTGGGCATCCCAGTCATCAGAGCTAAGAGGCCAACCGTGGTGGAAGTAAAGCACAGGGGCGTCTTTTTCTCCCCAATCTTTGTAAAAAATAGAAACACCGTCTTTGGTTGTTACATAAGGCATATGTCTAAACTCCTTTAATCATTTGATGAGGATAAAAGTATAGCAAATAATTTTAAGTTTGTCGAATTATTTGTCTCGCCTATTTCTATGCACTCGCTTCCTTGTGAAATATGTTATAATGAAACAAGGTAGAAAACAAAGAAGGTAAAACAAATGAGTGGAATGATACTACTTGATCGAAGCAGCTGTGATTTGTTACGCTATTTAATTCAGTTGGAAGTACCTGAAACCATTATGGCCATCAGCCGAGCCACCGATCAGTCGAGGCGCAAGATTTACTATCACCTTGAAAAAATCAATGATGCCCTCCCCAAAGAAACAAGCCCCATCACCAGTAAACCAAGGATAGGCATCCTACTCGATGATGAACAAAAAGAAGTTTGTGAGCAGCTACTGGCTAGTGTCGATGCCGATAGCTACATTATGAGCATTGAAGAGCGCATCCAGCTCATGATCCTTTATATCGCTATTGCTCCTGAGCGGGTCACCATTGAAAAATTAATTGAGTTAACGGATGTTTCTAGAAATACGGTTTTAAATGACCTCAATGATATTCGCTATCAATTTAAGCAAGAGCAGTACAAGGTCAACCTCTATGCCACCAAGTCAGAAGGGTATTTCTTAAAGTGCCATCCCTTAAATAAGTTGCAATACCTGCATTCTTTTTTATATGATGTCTTTCATGAGACCAGTAGCGGTTTTCAGCGGGTTTTAAAGGAAAAGCTGGCTATTTTTTTAAAGGATGAGGTTTTACTTTCGGATGAAATGCAGACCTTCCTTTTGGCAGAGCTCGAACATTTGGAGTTGGACCTTGGGAAAAAACTCAACCGCTCTGAAGTGACCATGATGCTGAAGATCCTTCCTTATTTGCTTCTTGCTTATCACAATATGAGTTTGCCGCAAAAAGAGCAAAAGGATCTCAAAAAAGAATTTCTTCCCTTGGAGGCTTACCTAGAGTATGGGATTGCCCAACAGCTCAGCGAGTCCTTGTTAGAAAAGGGGATTTCTCTTGATGAGATTGATACCTACTTGATTGCCCTGCTTTTTTTATCCTATCGCAAGGACCGAGACAATCACTTGGGCAGTCAAGACTTTGTGACCATGAAAGAGGACATTGACTGGATGATTGCGCAATTTGAGCAAAAATCTCAGATGCAAGTGGAAAATAAGGAGGACCTCTCAAGGCGTCTTCTTATGCACGCTAAGGCGCTGTTGTTTCGAAAGACTTATGGTATCTTGTCTAAAAACCCTTTGACCCAGCATGTCAAAGAGCAGTATGCTAGCTTGTTTAAGATTATCTCGCAAGTATCAGCTTGTTTAGAAAAACGCTGGGAGATTCATCTCAATGATGATGATTTGGCTTATTTGACCATTCATTTTGGCGGTTCTTTGCGTTCCAAAGAAGAAGGCTTAACGCCCCTTAGTCAAGTTTATATCGTCTGTGATGATGGGATTGCCATTCAAAAACTCTTGGTCAAGCAGTGCGAGCAGTACCTGCCTAAAGGCAGTATCCAAGCTGCCTTTACCACTGAGCAGTTTAGAAGTGTGGAAGATTTGCTTGTGGCAGACCTCTTGATTTCCACCAGTGATGCCCTAGAAGCGGATTTTACGACCATTCAGGTTCAGCCCATTCTTTCTCATGAGGACGTCAAAAAACTCAGCCATTTCCTCCAACACGAGGCTTTACAACTGGATTCGACCACTTTTGATAAGCAAATTGAGACCTTTTTGGCACCTTATTTGCTTGATCCTTTGCAGGCCAAAGAGCTGGCACACAAATTGCACCAAATGGTGGATCAAGAACTTCTGTCCATTTCTTCTCATCAGAGTGTGACAGATGAACACAAAGCTGTGTAAGACTTGGTCTTTTTGTTGACGCTTACATTAGGTATAATAGACTTGTAAATATGAAGGAATATCAATTCAGGAGGAACTGTTATTATGCCAAATGTTAAAGACATTACAAGAGAATCATGGATTCTTAGCACTTTCCCAGAATGGGGAACTTGGCTAAATGAAGAAATCGAAGAAGAAGTGGTTCCAGAAGGGAACTTTTCGATGTGGTGGCTTGGAAACTGCGGTATCTGGATTAAAACTCCAGGTGGAGCAAATATCGTGATGGATCTTTGGTCAGCACGTGGAAAATCTACGAAAAAAGTAAAAGACATGGTGCGTGGACACCAAATGGCTAACATGGCTGGTGTGCGTAAATTGCAACCAAACCTTCGCGTCCAACCAATGGTTATCGATCCATTTGCCATCAATGAGCTTGACTACTACCTCGTGTCACACTTCCATAGTGACCATATCGACATCAACACAGCAGCAGCCATCATCAACAACCCAAATCTTGACCACGTTAAATTCGTAGGGCCATACGAGTGTGGCGAAATCTGGAAAAAATGGGGTGTGCCAGAAGACCGTATCATCGTGGTAAAACCAGGCGATAGCTTTGAGTTCAAAGATGTGAAAGTTCATGCTGTTGAATCCTTTGACCGTACTTGTCTTGTGACCCTTCCAGTAGAAGGTGCTGAAGAAGCAGGAGGTGAACTTGCAGGGCTTGCTGTGACAGACGAAGAAATGGCAAGAAAAGCAGTAAACTACGTTTTTGAAACACCAGGTGGAACCATCTATCACGGAGCTGACTCACACTTCTCTAACTACTTTGCAAAACACGGTCGTGACTTCAAGATTGATGTTGCTCTTAACAACTACGGAGAAAACCCAATCGGTATCCAAGACAAGATGACTTCGATCGACATTCTACGTATGGCTGAAAACCTTGGTACCAAAGTCATTATCCCAGTTCACTATGATATCTGGTCTAACTTTATGGCATCAACAGATGAAATCATCAAACTTTGGGAAATGAGAAAAGAACGCCTCAAATACAAATTCCACCCATTCATCTGGGAAGTTGGAGGCAAATACACTTATCCACTTGATAAGGATGTGATTGAGTACCACCACCCACGTGGATTTGATGACTACTTCTTAGAAGATTCTAATATCCAATTTAAGGCACTCCTATAAGCCTTAGATAAGGTTATCCGTTTATCCTTGAGATATGCGGATAATTTTATTATACTAGTAATGTAAACGAGAAACCGCTTTTTTTCAAAAGCTTGCATGCAAAGAAAGGAAAGACTTATGTCACACTTATCTGTTAACGCCCTTCGTTTTTTAGGCATTGATGCTATCGAAAAATCCAAGTCTGGTCACCCAGGTGTGGTCATGGGAGCAGCTCCTATGGCTTATAGCCTTTATGCTAATCATCTAAGAGTGAATCCAGACCAACCAGACTGGCCAAACCGAGATCGTTTTGTGCTATCTGCTGGACATGGTTCTATGCTCCTTTATGCTCTTTTGCACCTTTCTGGTTATGCAGATGTGACCCTTGATGAGATTAAGGATTTCCGTCAATGGGGCTCAAAAACACCAGGACACCCTGAGTTTGGTCACACCAAAGGGGTGGATGCCACCACTGGACCTTTGGGACAAGGGATTGCAACAGCTGTTGGGATGGCTCAAGCAGAGCGTTTCCTTGCAGCTAAGTATAATACGGGTGAGTTCACCATCTTTGATCACTACACCTATGTCATTTGTGGAGACGGTGATTTGATGGAAGGGGTATCAGCTGAGGCTTCTTCTTATGCGGGTAAGCAAAATCTAGATAAACTCATCGTCCTTTATGATTCTAATGATATTTGCTTGGACGGAGAGACTAAGGATGCCTTTTCAGAAGACATGCGTGCTCGCTATGAGTCATACGGTTGGCATACAGATTTGGTGGCTGACGGCAATGATTTGGATGCGATTTCTAAGGCGATTGAAAGAGCTAAAAAGGCAGGTAAACCAAGTTTGATTGAAGTGAAAACCATCATTGGTTTTGGTTCACCAAATAAGCAAGGCACCAACGCCGTACACGGTGCCCCTCTTGGCGCAGAAGAGGCAGAAGCAACGAGAAAAGCCCTAGAGTGGCCATATGCCCCATTTGAAATTCCAGAAGTGGTTTACAATGATTTCAAATTGCGTGTAGCAGACCGTGGTCGTAAGGTCTATGAGGAATGGCTAAAAGTTGTTGAAGACTATAAGGCAACCTTCCCAGATGTGGCAGAAGAGTTAGAGAGTGTCCTTCGCAATGAACCAACTTTGAGCTTGAGCGAAGCAGACTTCCCTGTTTATGAAGATGGTTTCTCTCAAGCGACTCGTAACTCTTCTCAAGACGCTATCAATGCCATTGCTGCGGTTCTTCCTGACTTCTTGGGTGGTTCCGCTGACCTCGCTCATTCTAACATGACCTATATCAAGAGTGATGGTCTTCAAGACAGTGAAAATCCACTTGAGCGTAATATTCAATTTGGTGTGCGTGAATTTGCGATGGGAACTGTCCTAAACGGCATGACCCTCCACGGTGGGCTAAGGGTCTTTGGAGGTACCTTCTTTGTCTTTTCAGACTACCTCAAGGCAGCAATGCGGTTGTCTGCCCTTCAAGGCTTGCCAGTGACTTATGTCTTTACGCATGATTCCATTGCAGTGGGTGAGGACGGACCTACCCATGAGCCGATCGAACATCTCGCTGGTCTTCGTGCCATGCCAAATCTCAATGTCATTCGTCCAGCAGATGCGCGTGAAACACAAGGCGCTTGGTACCATGCCATGAAGAGCGATAAGACTCCAACAGCCCTTGTTTTGACTCGTCAAAATCTCACGGTTGAAGCAGGAAGCAGCTTTGCTGATGTGGCAAAAGGCGCTTATGTCATCTATCAAACAGGCGATGATTTTGACACCATCCTTCTTGCTTCTGGCTCTGAGGTCAACTTGGCAGTAGCAGCTGCTAAAGTGCTAGAAAAAGAAGGCGGCAAGATTCGTGTGGTCTCTGTGCCATCAACGGATCTCTTTAACCAACAATCACCAGAGTACCGTGAAAGCATCTTGCCAAACGCTATTCGTCGTCGTGTGGCTATTGAAATGGCAGCTAGCCAAAGCTGGTACCAATATGTAGGACTAGATGGCAAGGTCATCGGTATTGATACCTTTGGGGCTTCAGCACCAGCAAACAAGGTTATCGCAGAATACGGCTTTACCGTTGATCATGTGGTTGATGTCATCAAAGGACTCAACTAAACCGTTTAAGTATAGAAGTCGCTAACGAACACTCCAAGAGGAGGCATTGTAGTCTCCTTTTGGGGTGTTTTTTGGTGAGAGATTTGCTTTATCGTTGAAAAAACTGAAAGAGCTTTCTAAACCTTTAGAGTAGTCTAAAGGAGATTGACAAAAGGCTTACAAATATGATAGAATGGCGCTGTCAGGGAGTTTACAGTCTTGGGCTTGAAAGCAAATAGATGGCTGTCTATGACCATGCTTTTCTCCCTTAACTTCAAGCAAAAGAGATAAAACAGATGCAAGTAATGCAATTTAAACAAACCGATAAGGAAGGGCAAGCGATTAAAACAGGCGACAAGGCTTTTTGTGAGTTTGTCACACATAGAGACATCCCTTACGAAGAGCACACCTATCAGGGTCAGATTTATAAGCCAGAAGTCGAGTTGTCTGCTCTTTATCTCAAAAAAGGAAAACCCTTTATCAAAGCAGGTTCGAAGGTGAGGCTGTCCTACTACGTTTATGAAAATCCAGATAATGGTGAGCTGATTATCATTGACCGTACTTACGGGGAATTGTCGGCTGATCGGATTGTGATTAACGGCGAAGGAACCTATTGCCTTAGTGTTCGCTTGACAGAAGAGGGCAAAAAAGTTCCTCACCTTGCCTTTTTACCTGAGCCTCAGTTTTATGGGCAAACTGTGGGGGTTGAGCTGATTTCAGACAGTAGCGAGCTTGCCATTTCTCACCAAGAAACCCAGCAAAAGATGCGAGGGGACTTGCAGGAGTTACTCTCAAGCCAAAAAGATGCTGTTCTACGCTATTATCGTCCAGTTGTCGTTCCAACACCTCAAACCCAAAAGACGGTGACAAGAACCATCCACTATCTATATGCGGGGACAAAGCAAGAGGCTTCTCCTTCGATTAAAGAATCCATCACCTTTGAAAGACAGGCTATCCTAGATAAGGAAATCTATCACCTCCAGTATAGCCCTTGGCAGATGGCGACACATAGCTTGGAAGAAAACGGCTTGACCCATGACTTTCCTCTTGAAGAGGTGAGTAAGGCAGCTTTTTCTCAGATTCCCTCACCAGAAGTTGCAGGCTATCTTCCTAGCCAAGAGGACGTCCAATCTGGTTATGGTTTGCTGAGCGAAGAGCAAGCAAGAGCTCAGCGGGCACCGTCTTCTGTTAGTCCTTATTCTCCGGATTTATCTCTAGTGATTACCTACCACTCTGATCTTATGCAGGCTAGGATTGAGTTTCGCCTCCATAGCAAGGAAGGCGAGCTCTTGGATGAGGTGGTGATTCAAGGAGCAGCAGGCAGTTTGATTGCACAAGGTCTTGAGGTTGCTTCAAAAGAAAGCCACATTCCAAGAGAAAAAATCGAACAATTTAAGCAGATGGGCTATCACGTTTCAGTAGATGAGTTGGAAGAAGCCATAAAGGCTGGAGCGGTTTTTGAAGCCAAACCTTTCGTAGAACAGACTTTTGTCATCACGCTTTTTGAAGCTCCTCTACCGTCTGCAACGGAATGTCAGACCATTGGCGCCTTCAATGAGTCGCAAACAGGACAGATTCAATTTTTTGCTGGGGACGAGGATACACCAATTAGGGAAGATTTGCCAGCACGTTTCCAATTTATCCTACCAGATATGCCCTCTGAAGTGGATGACTTACCAAATGGTGAGCATTTGGTTCTTGCTGGTCAAGGCACTTATCAAAAGGATGAAAAAGGACAGATTAGCTTTATCCCAGAAGGGGCTAAATTAAATGATGAGGCAAACTATCTCTTTATCGAAGCAGAAGGGCACTACCATTTAAGCAGTCGAGGAGAGGTTACTTTTGAGCCAGAAGAGGGCTTCCTAGGAGAAGGTCACGTGATTGAAGTGGTCAAAGAAGACACCAATGGCGTTAAAGCGGTAGGCAGTTACCAAGCGACTGTCACAGCACCACAGCCAAGAGGGATAGATGTCTTGACCAAAGGATTACCTGGACAGACACAAGTGGGCTATGTGACCTTTATTCCGGGCTTAGAGTCCATCCCAATGGATGAAACGTCAACCCAGTTAATTCCGATGGAATGGCAGGGACAGATGTATTATCCAAGGCTCACTCAGCGAACCAAGGGTGAGCAGACGATTGACCTGCAAGAATTGGTCTTGCCAGAACTTGGTACCTACCTTGCAGACAGTTTGGGTCGAGTCATGTTTAAGCCAGCCCCACATTATACAGGCTTTATTCCACCGGTAGGTATTCAACAAAGAGACCAACAAGGTGCAGCAGCGACAGCTTATTATTTCCCAACTATTATGGAGCAAGAAAATCAGTATTCTACCCTAGAACTAGTGGATTTATCTCACTTGTTATGATAAAATGGAAACGTTGGGTAAACGGTTCAAAAAAGAATCGAAATGATAGAAAAAACATTAGGAGAAGACAATGGCACAGTTTAGAAGAAGTTTTTTTGGATATAACGTTAGCGATGTAGAAGCGCGTTTTAGAGAAGTCAATGATAAATTGACCCAATTACAAGCAAAGTATGAAAACGATACGGCAAAATTAGCAGACTTGGAAAAGGAAAATGCCAAGTATGAAGAGCAAATTTTGAATGTCTCTGGTGCTTTGGTGGAAGCCAAACAAACTGCCCAAGCCATCATTGAGAAGGCGCAAAAAGAAGCGCAACACATCGTGGACACAGCGACCAAGGAAATCGCTAAGGCTGAGATGAAAGCAACGGCTATTCTTGAGACAGCTAATATGAAATCAGACAAGGCTTTATCTGTTTTGTATAAGCAGTTGAATGATTTTGAAGCCATCAAAGCAGATATCTTGGAATACGAAGGTCGCATGAAACTTGAAGCTCTTCAAATCATGAACACTTATGTGGAAAGTGTGAAACGTATTGATTTTGATAGCTATCAAAAACCAATTGTGCAGTCTGTTGAGCACATCTTGGACACTGAAAAGGTCAATCTAGATCAAAGTAAAGAAGAAATCAAACGCCGTTTGAATGAAGTGCTTCCTAAAGCTGAAGATGTAGCCGTAGTCGAAGAACCAGTACAAGAAGAAAAGACAGAAGTGGCTGAGCCAGTTGTTCTTGAGCCAGCTCCGGTCGTTGTAGAGGCAGATGTCGTTTCAGAAACTGTTGCAGAACCAGTTGTAGAAGAAGAGCCAGCAGCGAACTTTACCGAAACCTATACAGACGTCTTGGTCGAAGATGTTATCGAAGACAAGACCGAAGAGGAAGAAGCACCTGTCGTTGATTTCGATTTTGAAGAAGAAGAGACAAAAGAAGAACCACAAGAAAAGAAAGAAGAAAACGAAATTCCAATCGTTGACTTTATGGAGGATGATTTTTAATGGATCAAATTAACCAACAGTTCCAAGACTTACTTGGTCAAAAAAATATCAAGTTGAAAATGGTTGAAGAAGAATCACAATGGTCTTATTTTGGTAAAATTCCTTATCAAAAAGACCGTTTGATTGACTTTGTCATCACCTTGTCTAAATCAGATGAGATGGCAGTTGGTCAAATCGTCTTTAACAATTTGGCTTATTGCTTAGATGAAACGAAAAAAGCAGACGTTTTTGGTGCCATCAATGAAGGCAACGTGTCAATGGGGCTCTTCTACTACATGGCGATGGAAAATGACGGACGTATCTTCATGCGTCATGTGACCAATGTCACCACAGATGTGGAACCATTCTTTAGCACTCTTAGAATTGGTAACCGTCTCTTGAAACATTTTATCCCTCAGTTGGACAGTGTTTTAGCGGTTGAAGAATAAAACAAGAAACCTCTCTTTGTACTGACCCCCAAAAGTTGGACATTTTATTTATCTAAAGGATTTAGTTCTGTACCCCACAGGACTAAGTCCTTTTAGTTTTGCTTTGATTCGTTTGTTGTTGTAGTAAAAAATGTAATCTGTGATAGCTTGCTCAAGGTCATCAAGGGATTGATAAGACTTCTCAAATCCATAAAACATTTCAGATTTGAGAATACCAAAGAAGGACTCCATCATCCCATTATCAGGACTATTTCCCTTGCGAGACATAGAGGAACGAATTCCTTTGGTTTTCAAAAAGTGATGATAAGATTGGTGCTGGTATTGCCAGCCTTGATCGCTGTGAAGAATGGTTCCGCTATATGAATTTGCTGGAAAAACCTTCTCAAGCATGGTTTTAATCTGTTTCAAGTCAGGTGAGCGAGACAGGGTAAAATCAATAATCTCACTGTTATAGCCATCAAGAACAGGGGAGAGATAAAGTTTCCCTTCAGGTAAGGCAAACTCCGTCACATCGGTATAGCACTTCTCGTAAGGTTTAGAGCCTTCGAATTGACGTTTAATCAGATTATCAGACTTCTTACCAACCTCACCTTTGTAAGAAGAATACTTGCGCTTACGACGAATACGAGCGGTCAAGCCTAACTCTTTCATCAAGCGCTGAACCTTTTTGTGATTGATGATAACCACGATTTCGTAATTCTAAATGAATCCGACGATAGCCGTAATTACCTTTATGGTCATCATAAATAGATTGTATTTCATCCTTGATAGTTTTCTCCTTATCTGGCTTAGCCAGTCGCTTCACTTGATAGTAATAGGTGAAGCGTGGCAAATCAAGGATTTCGAGTAGCGTCTCTAGGGAAAACTGATTCGTTAATGCTTGAATGATTTCTGTTGCTCTTTGCGCTTTGCTTCGTCCCTCAAGCGGTATTCTCTCAGCTTTTTTAGCACAGCATTCTCCGCTCTAAGGTATTCATTTTCATGTTTTAGTCGTTCTAACTCTGTCATTTGGTCCAAAGTCTTTTTTGGTTTACGTCCCATCTTTGGTGGTCTCCCTCTTGGTTTTTCAAGAATAGTATAACCGTTTTTCTTGTATTTGGCTATCCAATTTGGGAGCATCCCTCGATTTGGCAAGGCATAATCAAGGGAAACTGAGAGTTGAGAGCAACCATGAATCAAGACTTTATCCATTATTTCCTGCTTTAATTCGGGTGAATAATACCGATTTTTACCCTTTTCAACAATCTCAACACCATATTTATCCATGAGTTTAACCATGTACTTGAGATTGGAAGGACAGACTTCATATCGCTGACTGATCTGAGGCCATGATACACCTCTCTTTCTCAACTTGTATATACCTCGTTTATCTTCATAACTTAATTTCATAAGAAAAGCACCCCAATCGTTAGATTTTGTGTCTAACTTTTGGGGTGCAGTTCACTTGCTTGAAAGCAAGGGAGGTTTTACTGTCTATTGGCTGCCCATTTGAGAACTTGAGCCAGAATAATCCAAAGCAATAAACTAAAGAGGATGATGTAAATCCAAGCATTGGGATCCTCGGTCAGAGGAAGGGGAACATTCATGCCGAAAAATCCTGTGATGACAGCGATAACCGCCAGCAAAATAGAAATGATGGTCAGAATGGTCAAGTTGTCATTGAGCTGATTATTCAAAATCGTATTGTAAGAGCTAGAGAGCTTCTCAAGGACTTGAGAGAGGAGTTCCAGCATAGCTACTAGCTGTTTGGCTTCAATCATGGCATCTTCAAATTGTTCTTTTTCAGTGTCATCTAGTGACTTGAAAAAGACATGTTGCTTCATGTGATCAAGGAGCATGGTATTTTGTTTGGCAGCAGCCATGAGATAGATGGTGGATGTTTCGAGCTCTGCCAAAAGTAATAGATGCTGCTTGGTCGTCTTTTGCTTGAGTAACTGGGTCATTTTATTTTTGGTTTGCTCCATGTTTTCCATGAGCGGGTAATAGGCTTGACTAATCAGCTCTAGCCCGACAAAAAGGAGGGTATAAGGAGAGCAATCAGGATTTTCCTTTACATAGTGTGCCATTTGTTGGCTAATATAAGCCGTATTGAGATTGGTAATCGTGATGAGGCGCTCTTTTTGGACAATAAAGGTCATGGGAAAGGTTTCCTTTTCAGAAGCAGGTCACATCAAGAACGTTATAGAGAAAAATCGCCCGTTTTTTAGCTTTGTCGTACATCATGTGAGCACGCTCGTTTTTGTCCAAAGCGTATGCAATGACTTCTTCGTCAATGCCAAAATCTTGATATTGCTCCAAGTGCTGACTGAGCTTATCGGCCTCAAGATTAATCCAAATCGCTTGATTGGAGAGATTGTATTTCAAAGGCAGTCCCCTTTTTATTTTACGAGGTCGAAGAGTTCCTCTTTGTCTAAAATGATCCGGTCTTCTTCTTCAAAATAGAGGGCGGGCATGCCCACATAGCCCTTTTCTTTTGCCACAGCAAAAGCAGGGTGACGATCTCTTAGGAGAACAAAACGTTTGAAATTTTTGAGATTCGCTGTTATTTCAAGCGGCTCATAGTCCAGACCAATCTGCTCCAAAACAGCAACAAAAGGTGCAGTGTCCGGGCATTCGGTTACAAAAAAGAGAATAGGTTTCATCGTAAAATCCTTTCATAAGATACAAAGGGCGTTAAGAACGCACAGCAAAAATAGGAGATTTTTGAAAAAGTCAAAGAACTTTGAGAAAATCTATCTTTTTTGCACAGCGTTCAGCCCGTGTTCAGTTATTTAAGATACAAAGGTGCGGTTCTTGCTTTAGCAAGAAATCTTCCAAAGAAAATTAGGGAACTTGACGAAGAAACCTTAGTTTCTAGGAAAGTGAGTCTATTTTCAAAGGAAGATAGCACCGTGTTCAATTATGATACAAAGCCCGTTAAGCGAACACAGGAAAAATAAGAAAGCTGACGAAGAACGGCTTGCGTTCTAGGAAGGTTGCGCAGTTTTCCACAGTTGGTAGGGCGTGTTTCACTCGCTAGTGATAAAGATCGCTAAGGCTTTTCTTTATTACACGCATCTTGCTATTAGGCAAGATGCTAAGCGACTGACTTGTTTTTCCTCAGTTTATTATCGAAACTTCGGAAAAACGGCGCAACATCAAGATACAAAGTTGCGATTCTACTTTTGGGAGAAAATAGCGATGTGTTTCACCTGTTAGCGATCAAGAGATTTCCAATCAGAAAAAGAGTGGAGGATGGTCCACTCTAGTTTTGCGGTTTATCGGGTGTCAAGACCATCGGAATGATAATGGGTTCTCTTTCCGTCTTTTCATAAAGGAAAGGTCGCAGAGCATTGACGATAGCACCATTGACTGACTGAACGCTAGCTTCCTTATTTTTTAAGGCGATACGAATGGCGTTAAAGAGGATACGCTGACTCTCACGGATAAGGTCACCTGACTCACGCATATAGATAAAGCCGCGGCTGAGGATATCTGGTCCTGCTAGAATCATACGTGACTTAAAGTCCACGGTTGCAACAGCAAGAACGACGCCGTCTTCTGACAAGTCGTGACGGTCACGTAAGACCGCTGCGCCAATATCACCAATTCCGCTACCATCGACATAGATGTCTTGGGCGTTGAATTTACCTGAGATACGAGCCGAATCTTTGGTTAGGGCTAAGACATCACCATTTTCCATGATAAAGATATTTTCTTTAGGCACACCAGTATCGACAGCCAGTCCAGCGTGGACTTTCTGCATGCGGTATTCCCCGTGAACAGGCATGAAGAACTTGGGTTTGATTAAGCGCAACATGAGTTTTTGCTCTTGCTGACCACCGTGTCCAGAGGTATGGATATTATTGACCTTACCGTGGATGACATCAACGCCTGCTTCTTGGATGGTGTTGATGAGCTTGTTGACACTAGTGGTGTTCCCAGGAATAGGACTAGAGGAGAAGATAACGGTATCGCCTGGCTGCAAGCTGACTTGACGGTGGGTCCCGTTAGCGATTCGAGCTAGAGCTGCCATGGACTCTCCTTGGCTTCCTGTACACATGATGAGAATCTCACTGGCATGGTAGTCCTTGATCTCATTTGGCTGGATAAAGGTGCCTTTTGGAACCTTGATATAGCCTAGCTCAATTCCATTTTCAATCGCCTTTTCCATAGAGCGACCAAAAACAGCAATCTTGCGGCCGGTCTTAACAGCTGCTTCGGCAGCTTGTTGTAAACGAAAGATATTGGAAGCAAAGGAGGCAAAGATGATGCGTCCGTGGATGTTTTCAATAATCTTCATGATGGATTGACCGACTACTTTTTCCGAATTGGTAAAGGTTGGCACTTCCGCATTGGTCGAGTCAGATAGGAGAAGAAGGACTCCGTCCTCCCCAAGAGCTGCCATACGGTGGAGGTCAGCTGGCTCACCAACTGGGGTGAAGTCAAACTTAAAGTCACCCGTGCAGACAATCTTGCCTTCTGGCGTGTGAACCACAACTCCAAGAGGTTCTGGAATAGAGTGGGTCGTTCTAAAGAAAGTCACCCGCAAGTGTTTAAAGACGAGCTCAGTATTGTGGTTGATCTCATGGAGTTTGGCTTCCCGAAGAAGCCCGTGTTCCTCTAGTTTTCCTCTAATGAGGGCAAGGGCTAAGGGCCCTGCGTAGATGGGGATATTAGCCTGTTTGAGGAGAAAAGGAATTCCACCGATGTGGTCTTCATGACCATGGGTGATGACCAAGGCCTTGACTTTTTTGATATTCTCCACGATGTAAGAATAATCAGGGATGACATAATCAATGCCTAAGAGGTCATCTTCTGGGAATTTGATTCCAGCATCTACGATGATGATCTCATCCTTGTATTCAATCCCGTAGGTATTTTTTCCAATCTCTCCCAAGCCACCAATCGCGAAAACCCCAACTTCATTTGATTTTAGATTGATAGCTGACATATTATAACTCCGTTAACTGGAAGACTCCAGTTTCTTTTTCGTAGTCGAGCATCTTGTCTGAGAGGCGTTCGATGTACTCAATATTGTAGTTGGTCTTTTCTTCTACTTTTTCTCTAGCGATGATACGCCCTTCGAGTTCGCTTTTGGCATCGATATCAAGGTAGAGCACCTTGGTTTGCTCCCTGCGAGGGCTTCTGTCTTTGTTTTCTTGGTAAAATACTTTATAAATCATAAGTTTCCTTTCTGCATGCTTTTGTAATTGATGGTGGAGCTTGGCTAAGAGTCTTTTGACTGTTTTTTAAGCAAATCTCTCACTTGACTTTGATTCGTTGCAATTATTTTCATTATATCATAAAATAAGAAGTAGAATCAAGTAAGGGAATGTGAAAGATGAAAGTTTTAGCCTTTGATACATCAAGCAGAGCCTTGTCTGTCGCCATTTTAGAAGACGAGTGCCTTCTAGGGGAAACCCTTTTAACCGTGAAGCAAAACCACAGTGTTAGCCTCATGCCAACCATCGATTTTTTGATGCAGCAGGTGGGACTTGCACCCAGCGATTTGGACCGCATTGTCGTGGCAGAAGGGCCAGGTTCTTATACTGGGCTTCGCATGGCAGTTGCTACCGCTAAAACCCTAGCCTATACCTTGGGGATTGACTTAGTTGGGGTGTCCAGTCTGTTAGCTCTTTGTCAAGAGGGGGAAAAGGGTGTCCAGATTCCAGTGATTGACGCCAGACGAAAGCACGTCTATGCTGGGATTTATGAGGATGGAACAGCTCTTGTTCCAGACGCTTATCGCAGTCTAGACGAGGTGCTAGATCTGGCTGAGGGCTACCCACAAGTGACCTTTGTGGGCGAAGTCGCAGCATTTAAAGAAGAGATTGAGGCACGTTTGCCGCAGGCCAAGGTTCTTTCTAGCCTACCGTCTGCTAGCTTTTTAGGGCGAGTTGGTTTACATCTGGAACCGACTAATGTTCATGCCTTTTTACCACGCTATCTCAAGAAAGTTGAAGCCGAGGAAAATTGGCTCAAGGAACATGAAGAAAGCTCTCATGACTATATTAAGAGGGTCTAAGAATGACGCCAGTAGAAGCTATTTTTACCCTTTTGGAAGCGGTTTATGGCCGGTCTCCTTGGACCAAAGAGCAGATTCGTCAAGATAAGGGCCAGTATCATTTGGCTTATGATGAGGGGGAGCTGGTCGGTCTTTTGGTGCTGGAGGATCTTTCAGGAGAGTGGGAAGTCACCCAACTAGCGGTTCACCCTGCCTATCAAAGACGAGGGATTGCAAGGCGTTTGTTGTCGGAACATTTGAAAGAAGAAACCGTTTTTTTAGAAGTTAGAGCCTCAAACCAGCCTGCGCAAAAGCTCTATACTTCTCTAGGCTTTGAAATCGTCGGCAAACGCCTCAACTACTATCATAACCCCATCGAAGATGCGCTTCTTTTGACTTATCAACCAGAAAGGAAGAAATAAATGACGGATGAAGTGATTTTGGCCATCGAGTCCTCTTGTGATGAAACCAGTGTGGCCATCTTAAAAAATAATCAATTACTCAGCAATATTATCGCCAGTCAAGTGGAGAGTCACAAGCGGTTTGGCGGGGTCGTACCAGAAGTGGCCAGTCGTCACCATGTTGAGGTTATCACCCTTTGTATTGAGGATGCCCTGCGTGAAGCAGGGGTGACTCCAAAAGATTTATCCGCTGTTGCGGTGACCTATGGGCCAGGTCTTGTGGGGGCGCTGTTGGTTGGGCTTGCTGCTGCTAAGGCCTTTGCTTGGGCTAATCACTTGCCTCTTCTTGCTATCAACCACATGGCAGGTCACTTGATGGCGGCGCGTGAGGTCAAGCCTTTGACCTATCCCCTCCTTGCCCTTTTAGCTAGCGGGGGGCATACCGAATTGGTCTATGTGAAAAAAGAGGGGGACTACCATATTGTGGGTGAAACCAGAGATGATGCGGTAGGTGAAGCCTACGATAAGGTTGGTCGTGTCATGGGCTTGTCTTACCCAGCTGGAAAGGAAATCGATGAGCTGGCTCATCAAGGAGTGGATCGCTTTGATTTCCCAAGAGCCATGATCAAAGAAGATCATTTGGATTTTTCATTTTCTGGTCTCAAGTCTGCTTTTATCAATACCTACCACAACGCTGAACAAAGAGGAGAAGCCTTGTCTGTTCCTGATTTGTGTGCTTCCTTTCAAGCAGCTGTCCTTGATGTTTTGATTGCCAAGACCAAGAAAGCCTTGGAGCGCTATCCGGTGAAAACGCTGGTCGTAGCAGGTGGAGTGGCTGCCAATAAGGGATTGCGTGAACGTTTAGCTGCTGAAATTTCAGATGTTGACGTGATTTTGCCGCCCTTGCGCCTTTGTGGTGACAATGCTGGCATGATTGCCTATGCTGCCCACGTCGCCCTCAAGGAAGGACAAACAGCTGACCTCAGCCTCAATGCCAAACCCAGTCTGGCGTTTGAGGGTTTGGGGGACTAGACTAGAGGAAAACCAAAAGAGGTCATTTGTGACCTCTTTTGTGCTGTCTATCCGTATAAAATCTGACTTCCTGCCACCCAACCGGTGCAGAGGGCTGCGGTGATATTAAAGCCACCTGTATGGGCATTGATATCCATGACCTCCCCTGCAAAGTAAAGGCCTGGGATTTTCTTGCTCTCAAGGGTTTTAGGGTTGATTTCTTTTAAATCTACACCGCCTTTGGTAACAAAGGATTTGGCGAGGGACATCTTGCCAGTGATGAGGATGGGAAGGCTCTTTATCTTTTTTACCAGCTCTTCTTTTTCCTTTTGACTGAGCTGTTTGCCTTTTTCTGGGAAGTCACTGGCTAAAAACTCAGCGACTCGTTCAGGCAGGAGCATTTTGAGGATATTTTTGACTGCTTTTTCGCGTTCTTGTTCCAGCAATGCTAAGAGTTCTTCCTTGCTGATTGTGGGGAGAAAGTCTAGAAGTAAGGTTTCACCGCCACTGACAAAGGTGGATAGACGAAGCGCAGCCGGTCCAGAAAGCCCAAAATGGGTAAAGAGCAGGTCATGGGTAATCTGGTGCTTGCCGTAGCTCAGAGTCACCTCATCTAGGGAAATGCCTTGCAGTCGCTTATGAGGAAAGTCTGTTAATAGTGGGCTTTCTGCGGGTTCTAGGTCGGTCACATGCAGCTTGAAGTGGCGAGCGATGTCATGCCCAAAACCAGTCGACCCTGTTGAGGGATAGGTCTTGCCACCTGTTGTGACCACGACTTGCCTGCTGGTGTAGGTGTGTTCGCTAGTTTTGACCAAAAAGGTTTCTCCCTCTTTTTTGACAGAGACCACTTCGGTCTGGGTTTTGATCTGCCCACCTAGTTCTGTAATCTTATGGCTCAAGCAGTCAATAATGGTCCTTGACTTATCCGTCACGGGAAACATACGTCCGTGGTCTTCGACCTTGAGCGGGCAGCCGTTGTCCTCAAAAAAGGCGATAATATCGTGGTTGTCAAACTGGGAAAAAACGCTGTATAAAAAGCGGCCATTGCCAGGAATGCCTTCAAGCAAATCCTCAAGTGTCCCGTTATTGGTCACGTTGCAGCGCCCACCGCCTGTTCCGGCTAATTTTTTGCCGAGTCGCTTATTTTTTTCAAGCAAGAGGGTCTTTTTGCCATAAAAGCAAGACGCAATCGTAGCCATCATGCCACTAGGCCCTCCGCCGATTATAATGGTATCAAAATCTATCATAGCCTTATTGTAACACAAAGACAAGGACTTGGCTATTAACTTGGAATCATTGACATAAAAGGCTTGGTGTGGTAGTATAAAAGGGAAGTAATCTGAAAAAAAGAGGCAATAAAATGGGAGTAGCAAAAACGGTTAGTGAGTTGGCCGAGATCCTTGGGGTCAGCCGTCAGGCGGTCAATAATCGCGTCAAAAACCTTCCAGAAGAAGATATTGAAAAAAATGAAAAAGGGGTCACAGTCGTCACAAGAACTGGCCTTGAAAAACTAGAAAAGATTTATCATAAGACCATCCTTGAAGAGGAAGAAACATCAGACAACCAGAACAATCAAGAGGTTTTGGAGCTTCTTCTAGCGGAAAAAAATGAAGAAATCAAGCGCCTTTATGAACAGCTAAGAGCTAAGGATGGTCAGATTGAGCGAAAAGATGAGCAGATTCGCATCAAGGATGTGCAAATCGCTGAAAAAGATAAGCAACTAGACCAGCAACAACAACTCACCGCCAAAGCCATGGCAGATAAGGAAACCTTGAAATTAGAGTTGAATGAAGCAAAGGATGCTGTGGCTGAGATTCAAGCCAAAGTCGAAGCAGAGGTCGAAGCCAAGGTCAAAGAAGCGCAGCAAAAAGGCTTTTTTGCACGGTTATTTGGTCGCTAAACTCTTTTTGGATGTTGAATGGTGTTAGCCCCTCAACTTTCAAAGAGAGTTTTTATGTTTTAGGAGAGGACAGTCACGATGAAAAAAGAAGAACAGTATGTGGCTTTTGATTTAGAATTTAACACGGTAGATGGGGTTTCCCACCTCATCCAGTTATCTGCTGTTCGCTTTAGCGATGGGGTGGAAGTAGAGCAGTTTGACTCTTATGTTTACACCGATGTGCCCTTGCAGAGTTTTATCAATGGCCTAACAGGCATTACCAAGGAAAAGGTTGCTCACGCGCCTCAAAAAGAGGAGGTCTTGGCTGATTTTGCAGCCTTTGTGGGTGAAAGCCCACTCATTGGTTACAACGCAGCAAAAAGCGACCTTCCTATCCTAAAGGACAATGGTCTGGATTTGTATGCGCAGTACGCTATTGATGTTTATGAGGAGGCTAAGGAGCGTCGTAGCACGGATCTCAACGGCATTGTCAATCTTAGGCTCCAAACGGTGGCAGAAACGCTTGGCATCAAAGGGAAAGGTCATGATAGTTTAGAAGATGCCAGAATGACGGCGCGTGTCTATGAAGCCTTTAAGGAGTTTGACCGCAACAAGGATTTGTTAAAGGAGCAAGAAAGTAGCACTAATAATCCTTTTGCAGCCCTTGGATTAGAAGGATTATTTGACTAGAGGAAAACCACATGCGAGAGCCACTTGTGTTTAAGATTGCTATTGCCAAGCATAAACCGACCAATCAAGACCGTTGCCCTTTTTGTCATCGTGAGGAGCTGGGGGCTATCCTAGATGAGACGGCGGATTTTATGTTTTTGGAAAATAAATACCCCACCCTAGAGGATACCTATCAGACGTTGATCATCGAGTCAAAAGAGCATTTGGGCGATATGCCGACCTACTCTTATGCTTATAACCGAGCGCTCTTTGCCTATACTTGGTCTTGTTATCAAGGGCTAGTGGGAACAGGGCGTTATCAAAGTGTCATCTGGTTTAAAAATTTTGGTCCCTTATCTGGTGGGAGCCTGCGCCATCCTCACATGCAGCTGGTTGGTTTGGAAAAAGAAGAGGCTTATACGGATTTGACAGACCGTCATTTTGAGGGGTTGACCTTCTTAGAAACATCGACAGATACCGCCCTTATCACCTTATCCAGCCATCCCTTGGTGGGCTTTGCCGAGTTTAATGTTCAGATTGAGCGTCTAGACCAGCTAGATTTGCTGGCAGATGGGGTCAAGGAAGTCATTGATTTTATCATGAATCAGTATCTGGGTGGCATTTGTGAGTCTTACAATCTCTTTTTCTATCCAAGAGGAGAAGGTCTGATTTGTAAGGTTGTCCCGCGTTTTATTGTCTCGCCTTATTTCATGGGCTATGGTCTGACGCAAGTGCATGACCAAACCACCCAAGAAGCGGTCAAGCAAGACTTTTTGACCTACCGAGAAGAGATTAGAAAAAATGCGTTTTAAATGAATTTTTAGACATAAAAAGAGGCTGGGGACAAAAGTCCTCAGCCTCACTGTTTTATTCTGGATTTCTCATGACCTCAAGGCGGTAGCCGTCTGGGTCAGTGATGAAGAAGTATTTTGGCGGTTGCCCAGGCAGTCCCTTTAGCTCCGTCATCTCATAGCCAGAAGCCTTGCACTTTTCATAAGTCGCTTCAAGGTCATCCACTCCAAGTGCCAAATGACTAAAACCATCTCCGATGGTATAGCCATCGCTATCATAGTTGTAGGTCAATTCCAATTCAAAATCGGGATTTCCAGGAACGGTTAGGTAAACCAAATCAAAACCATGTTCTGGGAAGCGACGCTCACGGTTGATGGTGAAGTCAAATAATTCTGTGTAAAATTTAAGCGTTGCTTCAAGATTCTTGACCCGGTAGCAAGCGTGTAGTAGGGTTTGTGCCATGTTTGTTCTCCTTAATTAAAACGATTAAAACGGTAATTTTCCAGCAAAAGCGCCGAGGGTCTTTTTGGTTTCTTCGTCGATTTGGCTCATGGCATCGTTGAGGGCTTGGATGGTCATGGCTTCAAGTGTTTCGATATCGTCTGGGTCAACGATCATCTCTTTAAACTGGATGCCGATAACCTTTTTATCTCCCATAACAGACACGCTGACCAAATCTTGGGAAGAGCGTCCGACAAAGGTCTTGCTTGCCAAATCAGCCTGACTTTTCTCCATTTGCTTTTGCATTTTTTGTGCCTGTTTCATCAGGTTTTGCATGTTCATCATAAGATTTTTAAGATTCCTTTCGTACCAATGGTTTAGACCCTCTGGTTAAGTTTTCGTTGCCTTATTTTGCCTTATTGTTAAAAATTTTCAAAGGCAGAGGCGATTTCTTTTTGTTGAGTTGGGAATAAATGTGAATAGACATTTATTGTAGTGTTAATAGAGCTATGTCCTAATCGTTTCATCAAAGTAAAGAAAATGTAGTCTTTACCCTCTCCATTTCGTAAACCTTGGGAAACTAAGAAGGCAGCATGAGAATGCCTAAAATCATGGTTGCGAATAAGTTTTAAATTTTGGGGCATTCTTTTTTTAAGAAGAACCCGAAAATTTGAAACATTTGGACCAGTCAATACCTCTGGAGTTGATTGAAAGAGTTGCAGGCTACTTGGATTATCAGTAAATTCATTTAGTAGCTTGTGTTGTTTCTCTTTCCAGTGTTTCAATTCTTCCACGAAGGCACGATGGATATAAATCCGACGATTGGATTGTGTGGTTTTAACTGTACCGATATGGACTTGACCTTTGCGATAATAAGCAGAGTATTTAACATCAATATAACTTTCTTCAAGGTTGACATGTTGCCAAGTTAAAGCCAATGCTTCGCCAATACGCATGCCAGTATACATTAGTACACGATACAAGAGTTGAAAAGGGTATTCATGCTCTTCAAAAAGTGAATCAAACTGTTTGAACTGGTCAGGTGTATAGTATGCCATTTCTTTATGTTGCTGTGGCAATCGTCTCAATCCATTACAAGGATTATCTTGTCGAATACGATTGGCAATTGCAACATCAAACATTTTATGGACAAAAATCATTTGCTGATTAACATGAGAATTGGTTAGAGTCCCGCCTTTTACACTAGGTTGGCTTTTAAGCCAATTTCTATATTCTTTGATGTCCGTTACGGAAACAGCTCGCATGTCCGCATTTTTGAAGTATTTGGACATGTATACTCGATAGTAAGACTCTTGACTATCTATTGTCCCTCGTTTATTGCCTCGAAGTTCATCTTCTTCTTGAACGAGCGAGTAGAGATAGGAAACAGAAACTTTATCTTTATGTCTGACTTGATGTAGCTTATTGATACGATAATCTGCCTCATATCGTTCAGCTTCTTTACGTGTTTTAAAATCTGTTTTTCTGTGACGTTTTTGTTCGCCAGTTACAGCATCATAACCGTCACTAATATCCACCTTCCATTTTTTATTTTGTTGTCTAGTTACTGCCATTTGAAACTCCTTTTTCAAGAGCAGTATCTTCTCGTACGTTAGTAATTATATCATGTTTTGGAGATAACTCAAAACCTAGAATGTCTTCAATAGTCTTGATTGGGACTCGTCCGATACGTTTGTTCTTGTACCAAGAAAAACCTTCAGAAACAAGTCTTGCTTTTGCTTCCCTAATGAGTTTTTTTGCTTGAGAATCAGAAAATCCAGTTAGTTTCATGACATCATCTTTATTTACAATGCTAATCATTTTTATGCCTCTCATACTTTCTTTCAAATAAAATATGTGAGATAATAGGCAAGAGATAAGCTTGCCTTATCTTCACAATCATTCAGCGTTCTTTCTTCCTGACTTCTTGGCGGATTTTGGGGAAGAAGGAGCGTTTTTTATATAAAAAATTTCAATGATACTATCAAGGTAAGTTTCAAATTCTAGAACTTGTAGTTCAGGGGCATTTTTCTTTAACCAAATATTAACATCTTCATTGGGTTTATAATTGTACTCATATTCGAACAATAACCTTTTTAGAAGTATTGTTACAGCTGGGATACCCCATATTTTCTTGACCTTTTCTAACATTGGAAAGAAGCCACTACCTTTTAATGTATAGTGTATACTTTGCATTAATTGATTATTTCTAGGGCTAGTCGCTACTAAGGGAGGAGCAATAGTGGAAAAGCTAAGCAATGCTTCACTATATTCTGTTAGCTGTCTGGTCTCCATATCAATCAAGCAATATTTTTCAACAATTTTATTGGCAATAAATTGTTGAAGCATATCACGTGAAGGGAGTGAAAGAATTAGCTTAGTCAGTTGCTTTGCGTATTGTCCTCTAAAGGTAACTTCAAATCGAACCCAAGATTGAAATTGCTGAGCGAGCTGAGCATACCTACCGATATTTTCTAATTGTTCAGTGAGTTTATCATAAATTTTTAGAAAACTATTTGAACCTTTTTTACGTGACCCAATTGTTATTGTTTTAGCTTCTGTATCTATTTCGAGTGCCGACATCTTTGTATGGTTACGATTTCCTTTGTAATTGATAATCTCGAACTTCTCACTTTTTAGATTATTGTAAATATCACTGACAGATAAAGGAAAGTTGAAATAGTCTGCACAAAAGTCAATTCTACTTAAATGCATATTCCAATAGGGTTCGTCTAACTTTTTGAGTATCTCATAGACTCCGATGGGTTTTCCATAGAAATGTTCATAGGCTTGTTGATACAAGCTCAGGGCGGATGCAGAGAACTTAATAATGATTCCCATTTTAAAATGGCCTTCATGAAAAGCAATTCTTAAAAAATAGGGCATGTTTTCAAAACTGTATGAAGTGGTGTATCCTTGTGGCGAAATCTGTTCTTTGGTCATTGTTCCAAACAGTGACAGAAGGGAAATTTTTTCTGCAATGATTGCAGAAAGTTCGTTAGCAATTTGACTCCAGTGGCCTGGGTACTCACCAATAGTCTCTTCATTTGGTTGAATTACTATGGTTAGCTCATCTACGTCAACATGAATATGTCTGCTGGTAAAATCTATGTTTTGAAGTATATCGTTCGTCATTAATTTGTTCTCCTGTAATACAATACTTGTTTCTGGAATCTGGGTTATTACATTACCCAGATGAGTAATGGCTTGCCTACCGCAGGTGGACTTCTAACCAGTTCAACCTATTGTCCAACCCATGGTTGTTTTCTAGCTTGTACTGGTTAGAAGTAATAACTTATTTGTAAGTTTTAAGTATTTCGTCAAATGATACGATTAGTCTAGCTTCTGCGATTTCGTATTTAGGTCGCTCTCCGAAGCCAGAGGTATCAATAAGTGCTACTTCATAAATACCAAGTTTGGTAAAAACAGAGGTAAAAACTTCTTTATTAAACGGCAAAAGTAATGTTTTCCAGGATGGCGCATTGGTTTTAAGACAAGATACCCACCCATCCTTTTTTTCTTCTTTATTACTAATACCAGTTACTGTTATGATTTCTTTTGTCTGCGTCATAATATTATTCCTCTTTCTTTATTTGTTTGTTTTTTCAATTAGATAAACTGAAAAGACTGTTTCTCCTGATGAGAGTAAAAGTAGATTTTCAACTGTAGATAACATTTAGATTTTCTTGACGATAAAAAAATCAAAAGAAACATCTAAATACAAAGTTGTAAAATTAGTTGCTGAACAGTTAAAATTTTAGCTGTATTTTAGCAGGTTTTTAAATCTTGTACGCTAAGAAAATGTCATAAGTTGAATACTTCGTTTAATCGTAATTATAAAATTGAAACTGTCGCTGATTGATAATGCGAGTTCTAGAAAGCATAGATTGTTACACTCATTCTGACGCATTACTTTCTGCGTCTTCACAACCGTTCAGACTTGATGCATAATGCTATCTGCAAAGCAGATTCATTCGCTTCACAATCTATGCTTTCTTCAAACTGCGCATTAGTTCATGTCAGCTTTTTCAATTTTATAAAATTAACTGATTAAATCTGAAGAAAATTCAACTTATGAGAAGTTTTCATAAAGCGAATACAAGATTCTAAGAACCAAGTTGCTGTCAATCCAGCTGAAAAAATTTTTTCGAAGTTCAGCATCAACTAATTTTTTACGTTTTTTGTATGTTTGCTGTAGTTCTTCAAGTTTATTTTTTAGCTCGTCAATTTCAATATCTAAATTGAAAATCTCACTGTCTTTCAAATCAACTTTTTCTTCAAGCTCAGACTCAAGAGAAGCAATTTCTTTTATCAGTTTGTCTTTTTTTGAAACATACTCACTCAAAAATGAATCGAGTCTTGTGTTTGTGCTAGCAACGCGTAAAGTATTTTTATTTTCGCCGACTACAATGCCGACAAATATAGGTGCGTGATTCTCGTTAGAATAACCAACAACTTGATAGTTATCATCTAGCTTTATTTCAATCCCACCGCGACTTTTTTTAGTTTCGTCCATATCGAACAAAATATATTTTCCCAAAAGTTCTTCAGGCAGACCATCTGTTGGAAATAAGAGCATATTAATCCTCCTCCTATTTTTATTTTGCTATCGTCTGTGCACATTGATAGATACAAGAAACTTTCTTGTATGATTACATTCTATACATTGTTAAACGAGAATAAAATAGGTATCCAAAATCAAAAAGCGAATCGTCAATTAGCAATAATGTACTGCTTTTTTTGCACATTGTTCTATGGTATACTAGCCCCATGAATACAAAAAAATATAGAGAACCAAGTGAATTTTCTAGTCAGTTAGATACACTCCTTTACTTATTAAGCTCACAATACGATATAACTGCAAGGGATATTGCACAAATTATTCAAGTGCATGAAAAAAATCTTTCAAAGTGGAGGAATGGGGCAACGACCCCAAAATATAAAGAAACTCGTGGACTATTAGACTTTATTCTCTTGCTTTCACAAGCACTATATACAAACAAAAACAATGAGCTATTTCATCTACTAAATTCATTGGAAAATTTATGCTATGAAAGATTGGTTAATTTGAATCCCCGTAAAATTATTCAGGAAGCTAAAATTCAAGACATGCAAGAGTTCCTAAATGAATTTAGTGATAGAGCTCGTCTACCTGTAAATAATGCTCCCTTTTTTGAAAATAAAAAAATCCAATCATTCTACAGTGACTTGGTTAATGATGGTAATTTAGATGTCACAATAGGAAGTAATACATTTTATGTGCCCGAATATCAAGATTTTACGAAAACTATTGCTGTACAATATCGTGACAGGTTTATTAATAATTTCAATAACTTTATATTAGTTCTTGACATACTTGTAAATACATCTGTAGAAAATTATTCAGACTATGATTTTATCCCCTGTTATTCACCAACTAATTTAGAAAAACTGAAACTTAATGCAAGAAAATTTATCAATTATATACCATCAAGAAATAAGACTAACAAAATCTCTATTCCTGCTTGGCTTGCTCAAAATATTGATATCGATGCTGTACAAATCTCCAATTGGAAAAGGGGGAAAGATTTTCCAACGATGTCACACTTGCATAAGCTAAACAAATTACTAAAATTTGAAGGCGATAGAGGAATGATAAAGTATAATATGTCGAAACAAATGTGTTTCTATCATTTAATCAGACGATTTGAGGAAAGCGAATTAGATGGAAGAGGCAACTAAGAATATTTATTTTGCGTGATATTTTTATAAATGTTTTATTAAAAATAAAAAAGATGAGCTGTCAAATTGCTCATCTTTTTCTACTCTTTTGTTAAAGTTACAGTATCCCCTGTATCTCCTGCTAAATCAGGTATTGTTACAGAATCTCCTGAAACTGAGTATTTCAGCTCCGTTCCATTGCTATCACTGATAATCTGTTTGTCTGTATCAATAGTTACTTTCTCGGAATAGAGGTACTTCACATTATTGCCTCTCTCTGAAAGGAGATTGATATTAAGTATGTTTTCATCACCACTTACTTTTAGTTCGTAATGCAATGTTAATTCTTCGTCTTCAAATCCCATTTCAGAACCATCAATACCGCCTTTTTCGTATGAATATGTTCCTGATAACTGACTATCATTGGCATTCGATTGATTACCACAAGCACAAAGGACAATTGTCAGCGTTAGAGTGAGTAGGGGCAATATTAGTTTCTTTATGTTCATCAGTCTGCTCTTTTCTTTAATTGTTTGAAATTAGATTTTCTAGCTCTAAATCACTTGGAGCTGTAGATGGGTAAGTTTCAAATACTAGCTTGGGTACGATGTAGATATTCGCAAGGCTAGATAATACTATTTGTTCTGAAATAATCTCTTCTCCCATTAATTGGTCTTTAGTAATATCCCATAAAGAATTTCCGTAATCGCTTGATAGTAGGTAGTATTTAGAATCTAGCTCACTATTTTGCATTTTTTTAGCATAATCAGTTTGGCGATTTGCAAGAGCCAATGGAAGAATTTCTAGTTGAATAGACTCCCCAGCTGGTAAATTACTAGCAAGAGCAATCTGAGCGATTTTAACCCTCTCAGAACGTCCTGACAATGTGGTGTAGCCATATAGGGTGAAATATGTCCCGTACAAGTTGTTATTGTTTGAATTGGTTGTTGTTCCAATCAGTGTTTCATCATAGTTGTTAATAACAGTAACTTTCAATCGTCTAGTTGCTTCATCATAACCGTCAATCGTGACATTTAGCTTTGTCAATTCAGAAGGAAGGTAGTCATTAGTAACATTTATGCTAGCCTGTCCGTTGAAGATGTTGGTTTGATTCTCATTCCATGCTTTTTGACTACGTTCTTCAATCTCATTATGGTAGTTAGAACCATCAGTCTCAGCTACTTCTTCATAAAACTCCTTCAACCACTTATTTCTTTGTTCCTCGGAGATTGCATCCTTTGAAGAAGATGATGTTTCAACAATCTTTTCAGAGGATTTTGTGGTACTTTCATTACTCTGACAAGCAAATAAGAGTACTGTAGATGCCAATAGTGTCACGCTTACTAAAATTTTCTTTTTGTTCATAGTGTGTCTCCTTTTTTATAACCAACGGTTTTTCCTAGCAATATCATCATTAAATCGTTTTAACTCTTCAGCGACTTTATTTTGAGCCTCAATATTGTCTCTAGCGTTACGTTGCTCTTGTGCGTGATGTTCTGCACGTTGCCTAGCCAGACGAGCTTCTGATTCTCTTGTCTCTTTTATGACAGCTTTCGATGCCTGCTCAACCCTTCTAGTTGATACTTCTATATCCCAAAGATTCAAGGCTTTTCCGATGGTCTTCGCTTGCCCATATTCTAATTTTTGTATGAGGAAATTTATGACTTCATCGTTAGTCCAATACTGGTTGGGAATGGATATAGTATTCATAATATTCATCATTTCATTTTGATGGTTCAGAAGTTGAGTTTCAGTGGATTTCAAGGTATTTTTTAGATTATCTACCACTAATTGTTGTTTTCTACGCTTTCCAGGGACGAGAGCGTTTTTCTTTCGATTCTCTGGAATGACAACATTTTCATAGTAGATTTTATTTTTTTGAACCTGTCTGATACTATATAAAACCCAGACTATCAAAAGCCCAACCACAATCGGAACAGGAATTGAAGGTGGATAATAAATAAAGTCTTCAACCGCTTTTATTGGGATATAGAAGAATGTATCCTCAAACTCAAAATCTTGGAAAAGTATAAAAGTTCGGATAATCGTTTCTATAATGACACCAATAATGGCAACTCCTGCTAAGGCTAGTAATACAACTATTAGAAAGATTATAAACGCAATCAGGGACGGTAGGTGAAACAGATTGAAAATAGTAAATCCTCTAGTGCGAATATCCCATTTAAAGTCCTCAAGAAATACTTTTTCATCTGAAATAGCATTTAGGGTAACCTCAGCTTGAAAAATTTCTCTTCCAAGTTCTTTTATTCTATTTTGTGTTGAGGGGATTAGATTATTTTTTAATATTAAATACCTTCTTAATGAATTGGCAATATCCATCTGGGCTCCTATATTTTAACTTTTATTACATTATAACGTAATAACACTAACTTTGCAATGCAGAATGCAATGCATATTTAGTGTACAAAATGCTATATCCTAAAAATAAAAAGAGGAGAAAAGATATGGCATTTCAACTAAAATCAAATCGCAAAGAAACAGAAAATAAAACAATTCGTTTTCCAGTACCACTTATTGAAGAAATAGAAAAAGCAATTCAAAACAAAGATGTAACTTTTTCAAGTTTCGTGATTCAAGCATGTGAGTATGCATTGAGGGATATGGAGGATGAAAAATAACACCCCAAAAACGACAAAGGTTGACTTTTTTGGCAAATAATCTTAAAATAAGACTATAAAATCCAAAGGAGTATATTATGAACAATTTGCCACCACAAATTTTTAAATTTGCTCAAGTATTTTCAATAAATCACAAGAGAGATATTGAGAAAATATTTTCTGATAATGAGTTTGAAACTAAAAATAGTCTACCAATTTTAAATTGGGATTTTATTTATCGTGATATTGTAAATACTGCAAAAGCAAATGATTTAACATCACCCACTATGGATATGGGGGCTCTATGGACAGCAAGAGGAGTAATTATTGAGGGCATCCTATATATTTTTATGATGAAGAAAAGGTTTGAAGATGTCATTAAAAAATATGAAAAGCATCACTATCTTACCTGTATAGCACGTTCGAAAAATTCTCATTTAAATGGGAAAGAAGAAGGTAAGCTATCAATTGAGTTATTTAACGATTTAGATGATGATGAGTTGAGTAATTCACAAATTGAGCAATCGAAGAAATTATTGGGAGACCACTATAATTTTATTGATGAGATTAGAGTTGTTACCTTTGATAAAAAAACTAAAGAAGTGACTGTTAATCAAGTAAATGCCTTTTGTGAATTTATTGATGCAGAGAATATTACAGAATTTGATTTTACAAAACTTGAAGAAGATGGACGTGAAAATACTCCAGAAAAACCTCTTGTAGCATTGAAATCTGGTATACAGAAACAATTGGAGTCACAGAAACATGTTAGTCTTCCTGTTGAAAAAAAGGAAGAGAATAGTAAATTATGATATTTTATATAAAATAGGAGTAAATCATGCTTCAAATTAGTTTTAATGGTGAACGTTTAAAAGAAGCAAGGCTTTTTAACAAAAAGAGTATTACTCAGATTGCAGAGTTTTTAAATGTTTCAAAACAAATGGTTTCTAAATATGAAAAAGGGAGAGCGACGCCTAGTGAAGAATCATTAGAAATTTTGGAAAAGGAATTACAGTTTCCGAGAGATTTCTTTTTTGGGAATGATAATTTTAGTTTAAGTTCTACAGGAACATTTTTTAGAAGTCGCTATACAGCGACTCAAACAGAAAAAATGCCAGCAGAAATAAATAAAAACTATGTGGCATTAATAAGAGATTATTTGGGAAAGTTTATTGATTTTCCAAATCTTGACTGGGAACTTTCTGGTTTAGATTTTACTCCGCAAGAATACGCAAGTTACATAAGGGAGAAGTGGAAACTGGGAGATAGACCAATTGATAACTTGTCGCTGTTGATGGAAGAAAAAGGGTTTGTTATTTCTAGAATAGATACTCAAAGTGATAAAGTTGACGCCTTTGGTTCAGCTGTTAAAGTGAATAATAATGAGTATTATGTTGTTATGTTAGAAGGGATAGATTATTCATTCTATCGTCAGCAGTTTAGTTTAGCCCATGAATTAGGACATTGGTTAATGCATGAAAATTGTAAGTCCCCTCAAGAAATGGGGGCAGTTGAGTATAAGCAGATAGAAGACGAAGCAAATGAGTTTGCGGCAGAGTTCTTACTGCCAAAGAGTTCATTTAAACATTCTATTATTGGTCATGAAAATGATATAGAATATTATAGGCACCTAAAGAGAATTTGGCAAGTTTCAATTAGTATGATGATAATGCGTTCGAAGTCATTGAATATCATAGATTCTAATGAGTATACAAACTTGTATAAAAAACTTAGTTATAGAGGCTGGAGAAAAAATGAGCCTTTAGATTCAACGAAATTGATTAGCAACCCTCTATCTTTAAAACAATCTGTAGAATTATTAGTTGAAAATAGAATTGTGATGGATATATCTGCTGATATTTATAGAGTATATAATAAATTGTTGCCGAATTTTTTAATTGAGAAATTATGTAATTTAGAAGAAGGTTATCTTGATGAATTGAATAATAAATATCCAAATATTATCAGTTTGAGCAAAAAGAGATTATCTCGATGAAAGAAATAAAATAGAGAGATGAAACTACCTATACATGATGGAGGATATAAGGTGGATAAATATAATAATGAGACAATTAAAAAAGTTTTATCAAATATTGAATCTCAGCGATTCAAGGAAAATCTTATTAATGAAACCTGCTTTTATAAGAATTGCACACATAAACCGATTGATTCACATGTTGTACAAAGAGCTTTGTTAGGGGAGACTTTATCAGAGGACAACAATGTGTACGCTTGGATGCCACAGAATGTCGCTAGGGGTATAAGTCAAGGGAAAGAAGTCTTTTTTGAAGAGACTTCTATAAATCAATCGGGTGTATTTAAAGGTTTTTGTGGGGATAAAGGAGATTCTCATGATGCAAAGTTATTCAGAGGAATAGAAACAGATGTTAAGTCAACTTCTATTGAGGAGTATGTATTTCTATATTCATATAGAAGTCTAATATATCACCTATGGCTTGAAAAGGGGCTAACACTTTCTAAAGATGATAGAGTATCAAAAATGTTGTCTAACCCCGTAATTACAGAGTTAAGTGCCAAAATCAAAGATATCCCAGCAGAAATTAGGACGTTATTACCAATTGATGATGAGTTACCTAGATTTGAAAATCTCAAAAAAATTTATGAGAAATATATTGATTCTGAGGGGGAAATAGGAAATTTTAGCGATGATTTCTTTGTTAAATTTCTCCCTTTGGATAGAATATCTATTGATTTTGCAACATTAGGAACAAGAGTTTACAATTCAGAATATCCTATAACATTGGGAGTTCTACCACATTATAAAGATAAGCCTAATTTATTTTTTGTTGTAGCTCATAAGGATGATGAAACTAATGATTTGATTGAAAATTTGAAACAGATTACATTGGATAATATATCTCAATATTGTTGGTTGATTCAAAATCTACCAATGAAATGGTCAACTAATAGCTTTTTGTCACCGAAACTATATGACCATTTGACCTTGACCGGAGAACTCTCTCAACTACAAATTTTTATAGCCAGCACAGGGCTACTTGATTTTAAAGATTATCAAAATTTTAACCTAATTAATGTTTTTAAATGAATATTTACAATAATAGGATATATAGTTATAGTTGTAATAGCCTATAGCAGAAAACGCCCCATGACTAGTGAGGCGTTTTTAGATTACATAGAAGATACTGCTATTGTCTATTTTTTGTCTTATTGGTATAAATTTAAGTGATTTTAGTTTAATTTAGTGAATTTAGAAAGGCTTTAAATCAACATTTCTGACGATTACAAGACTTAAAAAATCGTGGAACAAGTCTTGCATGTTCATCATTGTTCTTTTGTCCTTTCTTTTTGTCCGCTCTCTATTATACCACGTTTGGGAAGAGATGAGAAGCGCTCGCCTTTTTGCCGAGGTTAAATATATCACATCATGCTTACTATTCTTTCAAAAAATGTTGGCTTATCCCTTGACTCTGCCCCAAGGTCAGGGTGTAAACTAAAAGCAGATGAGCTCATCAAATGAAAAAAGGAGGAAAGATGTTTTATCAGATTAGAGAAGTCGCCAAATTAGCTGGCGTTAGTGTCAAGACGTTGCATCATTATGACCGCATTGGTCTTTTGGTGCCTAGAAAGGCTGAAAATCACTATCGCCTATATAGTGAGGCGGATCTAGACACCTTGCAGGCTATTCTTTTTTATAAGGTTTTGGGTTTTTCCTTAAAGGAAATCAAGACCTTGTTACAGGAAGGTTCAAGGACATGTCTAGAGCGCTTGCTCCAGCAAAAAGCCTTACTAGAAGCAGAAAGAGAACGGATTGAAACCTTGATTCAAACCATAGACAAAACCATTAGAGATGACCAAGGAGGAGAACAGATGAGTGCCCAAGAAAAATTTGTAGGTTTTAGCCAAGAAGCATTTGCCTCTTATCAAGCAGAAGCCAAGGAGCGATACGGCTCTTCTGTGGTCGATGAGGTGGGAGAAAAGGTAGCAATCGCTCCAGCTTTTTTCACCGCATTAGAAGAGAGGTTTAAAACATTAGGAAAGTACGCCAAGAAAAATCTTGCAGTTCAAGATAGTCTAGTTCAAGCAGAAGTTGAGCGTCTGTATCAAGAGATCGTTCAACAGGCTTTTCCCTGTTCTTTAGAAGCATTTGCAGGCATCGGTCAACTGTATGTCAGCGATCCGAGATTTACCCAGAATATTGACCAAGTAGCAGGTCAAGGCACAGCCCAGTATATGAGTGAGGCGATCGCTGTTTATGTGAGTGGTCAAAAGCTCTAGAAAGAGATGCAAATCCCCTATACAAGCGTATAGGGGATGTTTGTTAGTCAACAGGGACTTGGAGATAAGACTGACTGAGGTCAATCGCGAGGGCATAGTCTGTGTTATCACGGATGGTGTGTTCAAAGTCAGTGGTGTAGAGAAGCACGCGTAGGGTATCGCCCTTTTGCAGCTGATAGACGGTTGGTTGCAACTCAAAGCTGAGTGTCATCCACTCATCAGGCTCAACCTGAGAAATACTGAGGAGACCCTCTCGGTTTTGGAGGTTGAGAAAACCTTTGGTAAGGACCCGTTGTGGCACTTCTTTAAAGGGGAGTTCCTTGAGGTCTTCGATGGCAAAGTTGCGCCCATTATCAATGATACGAGGTTCAATGATTCGTGGGAGAGAAAGGTGCTGTTTTTTCTGACCTTGGTCTAAGATTTGACAAGACAATAATCCCTTGTTGTGGCTGGCTCTCACCTTGAGGGTAAGCGAGATAGGACCATTGATTTTCATTTCTTCTAGGATAGGTAGATCAATCAAAAGGCTGTTTTCTTTTAGTTTTCCTTCAAAGAGGTTTTGTTTAAAGGCCTTAAAGTCCTTGCTGTAACGCTTGAACTGTTCTTTAGGGTAAGCATTTTTAAAGACACTGTCTGATTTTGACAGATCAAGTGGGAAAATCAAGGGTTTTCGACCACCAAAATCATCGAGGCTTTCCCAGGTTTCTTCTTGGTGGTTGGCTTGCCAGATGACATTTGGCAGGTGAAAGTCACTTTTAATGTTCAGCAATTTTTGGCTCAAAAGGGCATTCATGCTTTCTTTAAAATCAAGGGACTGCCAGTTGTTGATATAGACATGATCGCCTTGATGGAGAAAGAGGTGCTTTTGAATGGTTTTAGGAAGGGCTTTGAAGATACGGTAAACATGGCTAGGTTTAACGTTCCAGTCTTGCAGACCATGCACATAAACCACATCTGCCTTGATATGCGAGGCATTTTTGCGGTAATTTCTCTCATGCCAAAAATCGTTGTAATCCCCACTTGTTCGGTCAATTTGTTTGGTCATCTCACCTAGAAAGGCTTGGTGTTTGTCGTGGTTTTTGAGATAGTCGCCTCCGACCAAATCTCTAGAGTAAGTAAAGGCAGCCAAGGAGTCAAGATCTTCACCCGGATAGCCACCAGGGCTACAAACCAGTCCGTTTTCTCGGTAATAATCATACCAAGAAGAGATGCCTGCTTCTGCAATGATGACCTTTAGTCCATCTACGCCAGTCGTGGCAAGGGCAGTGGACATGGTGCCAAGATAAGAGATACCAGTCGTTGCCACTAAGCCACTTGCCCAGCTGGCTACGACCTGCTTGTCTTTTTTGTGGCTGGTATAAGCGATGGCACGCCCATTTAACCAGTCAATTACTGCCTTGTAGCCTTCGATATGGGCTTTATCGCCGCTAGTCATCAAGCCCGTTGACCCTGCGGTACCAATCCCAGAAACGTAAAGAGAGGCAAAACCGCGCGCCAGAAGATAGTCATTGAGGCGGTAGGTCGAGGTAAAGGTGAAGGTTTCTGTTGCGTTTGAAACGGGAAGGTTGGGCTTGTTTTGAGGTGGTAGCAAGAGTTTACCAGCCTCTTTAGGAGCGATGGTGTGGGGTTCTTTGACAGCCAGAGTCGCTTCCATTTTGTGGAGGTGCTGATCGCTAGCTAAGTCATTAACGCCTGCGTGATAGGGGCTTGCCGTTAGGATAGCTGGCAGAGGGAAAACCGTATGAGGACGAAGGATCTGAACCTTGACCAAATCTCTTTCACCGTCCTTGTCGGTATCAACGGGGGTTTCGACATAAACCACCTCACGGATGACATCCTTGGTATCAAAGGTGGCAAGACTCTTGCCGTTAAAATAATGATGCCGATTGGAAACAGGAAGAAGTCCTTGGGAAACCAACTTGTCAATGAGCAGCATGCCATTTTTAGTCCGAGTCGCTAGCAGCTGATAGAGAAACTCCAGCATGTGTTGCTCCTTGTAATGAAGCATCAAGGACATGGCTTGGGTATTGCCCTTATAAGTGATGGGAAAGGCAATCTTTTTAAGAAAGTCATCCAGCTCACTTGGTTTAAAGTCAACATAAGGGATGAAATCAAGGAGTTGGAGAGCTAAGGTGAGAACAATCTCGCGTGTCAAGGCTTGGTCTGACTGAAAAAAAGTTAGAGCATCTGTGTTTTCGGTAGCTAAAAGGTCAAGGAGCACTCTGTCTTTATCTTCTTGTTGGGGATGAGCTTTTTCGATAAAAGCACGCAAAAAGCGTTTGTCAGACATAGGCTCAATGGGAAAACCAAGTTGATTCAGTTCGTCTAATATTTGAGGTTTGGCAGTCGGAATGTAACTATATTGATTATATTTCATCATAATCTCCTAAGTAAGTGTTTTCATTTTTGAGTTGTTCTTTACATTCTCTATTATACTTGATAGAATATTAAATGTCTAAAAAATCACTATAAAGGAGACAAATAAAATGGACGTGACTTGGACACTCAAGTACATCACAGAATTTATTGCAACAGCCTTTTTGATCATCATCGGAAATGGAACAGTTGCCAATGTGGACCTTAAAGGTACCAAAGGACGTGGTAGTGGCTGGATTTTGATTGCGATTGGCTATGGTCTTGCCGTTATGATGCCAGCTCTGATGTTTGGAAATGTATCTGGAAACCACATCAATCCTGCCTTCACGCTTGGTCTTGCGGTAGCTGGTCTCTTTCCATGGGCACATGTTGCCCCTTATATCATTGCCCAAGTTTTGGGAGCTATTTTTGGTCAGTTCTTGGTGGTGGTGGCTTATCAGCCTTATTTCCAAAAGACAGAGAACAGCAATGCCATTTTAGGGTCGTTTTCAACCATCAGCGCCCTTGACAACGGTAGCCTAGAAAGCCGTAAGCCAGCGACTTGGAACGGTTTTATCAATGAGTTTATCGGCTCATTTGTCCTCTTTTTTGGAGCGCTTGCTTTGACGAAGAACTTCTTTGGTTCTGAACTGGTTGGTCGCTTGATTGACTCTGGCTATGATAAGACAGTAGCTGAAACACAAGTTGCTCCTTTTACCACAGGCAGTTTGGCAGTGGCCCACCTTGGCATTGGTTTCTTGGTGATGGCTCTTGTGGCTTGTATCGGTGGGGCGACAGGTCCAGCGCTCAATCCAGCGCGTGACCTTGGTCCACGTCTCCTTCATCATTTCTTACCAAAGAGCATGCTTGGTGAAGCTAAGTCTGATTCGAAATGGTGGTATGCTTGGGTACCAGTGGTTGCTCCAATTCTAGCTGGTATTTTAGCAGTTGTTTTGTTTAAATACTTGTATCTATAAGAAAAAGCTGTCCGTGTGACAGCTTTTTTGCTTATTTCAATTCTTTTTTCTTAAAACCATATAGGGACAGTCCAGCGTAAACGAGACCAAAGACAAGGGCAAAGCCAATCTGTGGAAGAAAATCATGCGCTTCAAGACTAGGTTCTTGTAAAGCACGGAACATCAAGAGCCCTTGGGGTAATTGCAGATGAAGAAGATTAGAGGCTAAAAGGAAAAAGAGTTGATCAAAGAAGAGTGCGAGAAAGAGAAAGAAGCTGCTGGCTTGTCTGGTGCGTTTGAGCCAGATGAAAAAGAGATTGCTAAGCAGCATCAAACAGGCATAAAGGGGGATTTGAGTCACAAAGATTTGTAGAACAGGGAGCAACTGCAGTTTGTCCCCAGATAGGATGAATAAAAGGCTGATCCAGAGATAGGAGAGCAAGACATAAAACAGACCTAAAAGAAGTGAAGCGAGCGTCTTAGCGAGAAAGATATGTGTACGAGACTTTTCTTTGATGACTAGCTGGTTGATGGTGCGATAGGAGAAGTCATCTCCCCAGAAAAGTCCACTCACAGATGGAAAGAAAAGGCAAATGTACTGGGTACAAAAGTTGACGACACTGATTTCATCAGGACTAGCATGATCCATCTGACCGAGTAACAAGGTCATTAAAAGAGGAATCAAGATGAGGATAGAAAGTGGTAAGAGGAGCCGCTTTTCCTTGATGATGCGGTAGGTTTCTGCTTTAAGGTAGTTCATGGGGGTGACCTCCTTGTTTGATGAGTTCGAGGTAGTAGTCCTCAAACGAGATTTGGTGTTTTTTGAGTTGCTCTAGCTGAATATGATGCTCGAGTAAGAGAGAAAGGAGCTTGGTGGTATCAAGTGAAATCGAAAGACTCAAATAATCGCCTTCTTCTTGATAGGTGTAGCCGTGTTCTTGTAAGAGTTTCGCTGTTTGGTGCAGTTCCTTGGTCTGAAGGAGATAGCGCTCATCGAGGAGTTTGTGCAAGCCTTCTTTGTCAAATTCTTCCAAGATACGTCCCTTGTGCATGATGATATAGCGATCTACGACTTGTTCTAGCTCTGAGAGGATATGGCTAGAGAGGAAAATGGTCATGCCGTGCTCATCGCGTAGGGTATGAATGATTCGCCTGATGTCTCTGATTCCAGCAGGATCTAGTCCATTGATGGGTTCGTCAAGGATGAGAAAATCCGGCTCATCCAAAATAGCAAGCGCTATGGCTAAGCGCTGTCTCATGCCAAGAGAATAATTTTTGGCTTTTTTCTTGAGATCGACATCGCCTAAACCAACGATGTCTAAGACTTGGTTAATTCGCTCATCTACGTCTGTTAGTCCGAGTTGCAAGGCCAACTGAACCAAGTGTTCCTTGGCAGAAAGATTGGGATAAAGGGCTGGAGATTCAATCAAAGCTCCCATCCGAATGGACGCTTCTCTAGTGATACTGCCCTGACTTGGCAAGATCAGCCCTGTCAATAGGCGCAACAAGGTGGTCTTACCAGCACCGTTTTCACCCACGAGACCGCAGATTTCCCCTTTTTGAATGGCAAAAGAAACCTGATCGACTGCTGCTTGGTGACCGTAGCGTTTGCTTAATTGATGGAGTTCTAGTAGGCTTGTCATCTTTTTCATCCTCCCGATATTGTATCTATACAATAGTATGACGGTAAAAGAAGAAAAAAGCAAGAACTTTTCTAAAAAATAAGAAAGCATCTTGCTTTTGTTGAAATGACTGATGCGGATAAGGTAGTCAAAGAAACATCATTAGATAATCGTCTAGTGATGTTTTTCGACTTTTTGGCAAATGCGAGTCAAGTGGTCGACCAAGGACAGGTCTGGGGTCAAAAGGCTTTCTTCTGGCCAGTTGAGGTAGTCTTTGTCTATCCACCAACGTTTCATGTCTGCTGGAGAAAAGTCAAAGCGTTTGTCCCGTGTCTGATGGCGTTTGAGCGTTTCTTCAAAAGGTAAATCATAGTAGTAGGCGCTCAAATCTGGGGCAAACAATTCTCGTAACTCCGCTAGCATACCGCCATAGATAGCTGTCTCATAGAATCCCTCGATGATGGTAATGAGGTCTTGCCAGATCCTGAATTGCCACGAATGCTAATCAAATAAGCCATATTAGTCCTTTTCAGCGAGTGTTGTCTTGATCACCTCAATCAATTCATTGCGATCAATAATCCATTGGGCACGGTCGTCCTTATCATAGGTGCGGTTGGTTAAAAAGATAGCCGCAGTCTGGTCTTTACGGTTGACCATGATAAAGGTGCCCGTATAGCCGGTATGCAAGAGCCAGTCGCCCTGCAAATCCCAAGCCAAGGAACGACTAGACTGGTTGTTAGAATAGTCCTGATAAAGACTTTCAGCAAAATCATCTTGTAAATAATGGTCGAGGAAAATTTCTAGGTCACTAAGATTAGAGAAAAGTCCAGCACTTCCGGTATGCTCAAGAAGGACGCGGGCCTTAGGGTCATGGACGATGCCACTGGGCTGATGCTTGACGGTAGGAACAGCCTTCTTAACCGGACCAAACTGGGTCTTTGTCATTTGCCAAGGTCTGAAAATTTCGTCTTGATAGACCTCTCCAAGTGGTTTTTGGTAGAGGTGTTCAATAAGAAAGCCCAAGAGGATGAAGTTGACATCGGTATAGTGAAAAGCCTTGTTCTCCTCTTTCTTTTTTAAGTGTAGCATGGCTTTTCTGAGCTTGTCTTGACCAAGCTGATCGCGATTGGGGATATAAGGGTCTAGTGAGCTGGTGTGGGTGAGGAGCTCTCTTATGGTGACGCTCTTTTCCCTAACATCAGGCAGGTAGTAGGAGAGAGGTTGGTCAAGCGCTAGAGTGCCTTTTTGGATGAGCCAGATGAGGAGTGTGCCTGTGCCGACCACTTTAGACACGCTAGCCAGATCATAGAGTAGGTCGGCTTGGGTAGGCTTTGTCCCGTCTTGGGTACCAAAATAGTAGCGCTGCCATGCACCATTTTGATAGAGGGATAGACTGGCGCCGGGATAGAGTTTGTGTTCTAATTGGCTGGTGATGGTGTCTAGGATCTTTGTCATTTTTCTAACCATACTTCGATTCCTTGAGGGTCAGAGATGACGAGGAGTTTTTCTTTTTTATCTAAAAAGGTCGCATACCCCTTTTTCTCATACTGCTCACGCAGCAAAGCTAGTGGTGTGTCTGGCTTTGCTTTTAGGGTCAAGATTTCTAAGTCCAAGGTATCACTAGGGTAACTCAAAAGATCAGGTCCTTGCTTTTCTTGGAAGAAAAGGGGGAGATCCAAGTCTTGGTAGAAAGACTGGCTGTCTTTTGGGTTTGGGCTATTAAGGACAAGACCATCCACCTTGATGGGAAAAGGATTAAAGACATCGCCAGTTTCTTCTGGAGTAAAAGGAGAAGGAACAAGCGTTCTCCAGTCGTCTTCTGCATGAAGTAAGACCAAAAGTCCCTCGGGTGAGACCACTTCAAAGCCGTAGCCTTTTTCTCCCTTGAAGGTCTTTTCAGGTTTGATCTCTGTCATTAATTGCTGTAAGCCTTCTTTGTCAAGGGCTTTTAGGATGAGGCGCTCTAACTTTTTCTCGCCCACAACGGGTCTTGATTCGGGAGATTCTTCCAGCACTAAAATGGGGGTTTGGTTTTTTTTATGCCCTAAAAAGACCAGAGCATTTTCTTCGTGGAGAACCTGAAGCCCGAGCTGTTTGGTGTAAAAAGCAATATTTTCGTCACGGTTGTCGATGCGTAAAATAGGATAGTGCAATACATACGATTTATCTTTGAACATGTTAGCCTTCTTTCTTCATCTCCATTTTAAGGGAAAACACTCAAAATGGCAACTGTTTGCTTTTTGGGGAAAGAAACCCTCAAAAACGACTGGTTGGATGTTTCATAAAAAGTCTAAAAATCTTATGTTCATCGTTATCACAAGAACTAAAAGACTTGATTTAGTGGTGTTTTTAGCATCTTTATGTTAGGAAATGATAAAGAATAGCGATTTATATACAGTCTTGTATTTACAAATAGTCTTTTTTTGTGTAAACTAGGTAGCATGGATAATATGATGATACTTCACTTGATACAGTTGGCTCTTGTGGTAACCATTATCGCAGTGGCAACTTTTTTTATTCTTTACACCCGTAAGCATAAGATTAATATGTTTGAGCGATTTTTCACTGGTCTTTGGATTGGTGTGATCACAGATATGCTTGATACCTTAGGAATTGGATCTTTTGCAACGACGACAACCTTTTTTAAAACGACAAAATTGGTGGACGATGATAGCAAGATTCCAGGCACTATGAACACGGTTCATAATATTTCGGGGCTTATCCAGTCTTTATGCTTTTTATCAGTGGTACAGGTGGATTTGACGACCCTTTTTGTGATGGTGGTTGCCTCAGGTTTTGGAGCCTTTTTCGGGACACGCATCACCAAAAATTGGCATACGCCAACGGTTCAAAAAATCTTAGGAACGCTTTTGATTATTGCAGCAGGAATCATGGTCTTTCGCATGTTGACTAACCCAGGTGGTGACATTGTCAATAGTGCCACGGGTCTAACGGGTATTTGGCTATGGGTTGGAGCTGCCTTTAATTTCCTTTGTGGGGCCTTGATGACCATCGGTCTTGGAAATTTTGCACCAGAGTTGATTTTCTTCTCCCTATTGGGTCTTAGCCCGACCATTGCCATGCCTATCATGATGCTAAATGCCGCGACGGTCATGACAACGTCTAGTATCTCTTTTGTAAGAGATGGTCGCGTGAATTGGACAGGATTTGCAGGAATGGTGATTGGTGGAGCGATTGGTGTTTTGACTGCGGTCTTCTTTTTAACCAATCTTGATGTAACCATGCTCAAATGGTTAGTGGTTGGTGTGGTGATTTACACAGGTGCTACGATGATTCGTGACTCCCTCAAGGCAAAATCAGCTAATAAGACCGCTTCAAGCGTTGTCCGTTAATAGAATAAGAAAAAACGAGTAGTCTTTTTAAGGTTACTCGCTTTTGATATGGTCCAAATAGTTTAAGCCCCAAGTTTCAACGGCATCAAGCACCTTTTGAAAACTTTTGCCGATCTCGGTCAATTGGTACTCCACTCTAGGTGGGACTTCTGGATAGACAGTTCGCTTGACCAGCTGGTCTTTTTCTAGTTGTCTGAGGTGTTTGGTGAGGACTGCCTGAGAAATACCTGGAATATGGCGTTGCAGTTGGTTGAAGCGTTTCGTACCTGTGCTGAGCTGGTAGATGATGACGAGAGCCCATTTTCCCGTTAAGACTTTTTGGGTGGTAGCAAAGGGGCAAATACCGTACTGGCTAATCTTTGACATGATGTTTCCTCGGATTTTAAAAAATATTTTCTCTTATTTTATCATAATAGGTAATAAAAAGATACTAAGGAAAGAAAAAATACCTACTTGTAGAAGAGAACTTATCTTGCTATACTAGAAACATCAAAACATGGAGGACACAAATATGTCAAATTTAGCAATTTTTAACCAATATAACCAAGGTCTTATTGATGGAGATTTTGATGCTGTTTTTGGAGTGATGGCAGATGATATTATCTGGCACCAACCAGGAAATCACTCAACTTCAGGTCAAGTCGTGGGAAAAGCAGCCCTAGGTCAACATCTAGCAACCTTTGGTGAAAAAACGAACGGAACGTTTAGGGTTTTGACCAATTGGGTGTCTGAAAATGGTGATTTGGTAGCAGCAAATGTGACTTTCCAAGGAACCAAACCAGATGGAACAGAGCTTGATATGAATGGGATTGATCTCTTCCGAATGAAAGACGGTAAAATTGTAGAAGTGTGGCTTTTCTCATCAAATCAAGCACAAGAAGATGCTTTTTGGGGGTAATTCAAGAGAGAAAAAAGGGGCTATGGACCTCTTTTTTTATTGAGGAAAATGGCTTGACGCAAAACCGGTTGCACGTGTTAAACTAAGATGGATAAAGAAAGGAGCGTTCAATATGGTCAAACGATTAATGAGTGCAACAGCTAGTGAGATAGAAAAGATGAGTGGAGCGGACTTGAAACAGGCGATTCTAGCTAGCGAGGGGCGTGTGGTGATGGGAGAAACCGTTGTCACAGCGGCACCTCTTTTGGAAGGCGTGACCAATGCAGAAGTGATGGCAAGTTTTGGGGCAGACCTCCTTTTGCTTAATGAATATGATGTGTTTACCCGCTTTATCAGAGATTTTAAAGAGAAAGAGCCTATTAGCGAACTCAAGCGCTTAACAGGTCGTCCTATCGGGATTAATTTAGAGCCGATCGATGAAGAGGTTAAAGCTTTAGAGGAGTTAATCACACTTCCTGCTGGACGAATGGCTTCTATTGCTACCTTTCAGGAAGCAGAAGCCCAAGGAGTCGATTTTATCGTGCTGACTGGAAATCCTGCAACAGGGGTAACAACAAGGAGTATCCAAGCAGCCATCCAACTAGCTAAAAGCTACTTCTCAGGACTTGTTTTTGCAGGGAAGATGCACGGAGCAGGTGTTGATGAAAAGGTTCTTTCAAAAGATACGATTCTGTCTTACTTGGATGAAGGAGCAGACGGTATTTTGATTCCTGCGGTGGGAACGGTTCCTGGTATCCGCGAAGAGGAGCTTTATCCCATTGTCGAAAAGGTAAGGGAACAACAGGCGATTGTCCTAAGCGCTATTGGGACTAGCCAAGAAAGTAGTGATACGGACACGATTCGTCAGTTTGCACTCTCTAGCAAGCGCCTAGGGGCTCATATCCAGCACCTAGGTGATGGCAGCTATGGCAGAATGCCCGATCCTGAAAACCTATTAGCACTCTCTATCGCGATTAGAGGAAAACGTCATACCTATTATCGGATGAGTTCTTCTATTCGTCGCTAGCTTTTATCAGCATTGGCAGCTCCTAAGAAGGGGGCTGTTTTTGTGTCAATGTCTTTTTAATGCAGGTGTCAAAGAAAAAAGTTATAATAGTAAAAAGGAGGTGTCTATGCTGATTTTTCCCTTGCATCAAGATTTATCGAGGAAAATCATCCATATTGATATGGACGCTTTTTTTGCTGCGGTCGAAGAAAGAGATGACCCTAGCTTGGTGGGAAAGCCAGTCATCATCGGTGCCAATCCAAAACTGAGTGGGGGACGTGGGGTGGTTTCTACCTGCAACTATGAGGCTAGAAAATATGGTGTCCACTCCGCCATGAGTTCCAAGGAAGCCTATGAGCGCTGTCCGGATGCCGTTTTTATCTCAGGCAATCATGACAAATACCGTGAGGTCGGTCTACAAATTAGAGAGATTTTTAAGCGTTATACCGATTTGGTCGAGCCGATGAGTATCGATGAGGCCTACTTGGATGTGACGGACAATAAAATTGGCAGCACCTCTGCCATCAAAATTGCCAAACTCATCCAGTATGATATTTGGCAGGAGTTGCACCTGACCTGCTCAGCTGGGGTGTCTTATAATAAGTTTCTAGCTAAGCTCGCTAGTGATCATCAAAAACCTAGGGGACTAACTGTGATTTTACCCCATGAGGCAGAGGAGTTTTTGGCGACTCTGCCTATTGAAAAGTTTCACGGAGTAGGGAAAAAATCAGTGGAGCGTCTGCACGAGATGGGACTTTATACGGGAAAAGACTTACAAGAGGTGCCAGAGATGACGCTGATTGACCGCTTTGGGCGCTTTGGTTATGATCTTTACCGCAAGGCAAGGGGCATTTCGGATTCACCGGTTAAACCCAATCGGATTCGCAAGTCTATCGGTAGTGAGCGCACTTATGCCAATCTCCTCTACAAGGAGGAGGACATCAAGGCAGAGATTTCTAAAAATGCCAAACGGGTGGCAAGGCAACTTGTCTGGCAGCATAAAAAGGCAAGAACGGTGGTACTCAAGATTCGCTATGCTGATTTTACCACCCTGACCAAGCGTCAGACTTTGGGAGAATTGACCTTTGATGAGGTTGTCTTAGAACGTCACGCCCACGCCATGTTTGATGCTCTTCCTGAAAGACTAGACGGAGTGAGGCTAGTGGGTGTCACGGTGACAGGACTAGATGATTATCACAGGATTATTACCTTGGATTTATAAAACAAGTCTGGGCTTGCTAGCTCAGACTTGTTTGTTTATGAACGGATTATCCTTCGATAATGATATTGGTTTTCTTGTCCAACTCATTGTTGTAAAGGGTAGCTTTTTTGTAAGTATAGCCATAGATAGCCAGTGAAATGGCAATCATGATGATGTTGATGATATTAAGCCCTGTTCCTGCCATCAAACTAAATACCAGACTAATCACCACGCCAGCAAAAGCTGTGTAGTAGCCAAAATAGCTGACACTTTCTCTTTTTTTGATATGTGAAAGTGTCTGAAAGGCGTAGAAGGTAATAATCACCTCAATAATGAGAGAAATCACGAGGGTAAATTGGGAGAGAGGTGAAAAGAGTATTTTGAGTTGTTCGAGTTGTTCAGGACTCATACCAGGTAGGCTATCTTGACTTTTTAGGTAAAAACCAATGGCGAGTGAGTAGATAGCCGAAATGAGGTTAATAACCCCTAGAACGGCGATAAAGATATTCCAGCCCCTTAAGGAACGGCTGAGTTTTTCAAAAGACATGAGCGTAGCCTCCTTTAATATGATGTATCTTTATTATAACACAAAAGAAAACGCTTGCCTAGAGATTGAAAAAGTTTTTTAAATCTGCTTGGCTAAGACCAATCATCGGGTCAATCTGTTTCCAGTTGTCCTTGGTTAGGCGGTAGAGAGGAGGGGTATCGTTTTTTTGTTCCAAAAGGTTTTCCACAGCTTGTGGAGAACTTTCTGGTAAAGCAGGTGTTTCGTCCTCTTCTAAGAAGCGTTCTTTGAGGTAGGTACGACGCTCTGTCCCTAGATGTTTGACTGCATAGTCAAAGGCGGCGTAGTCTCCTAGCATAACCAGTTTACTTTTAGCGCGTGTGATGGCGGTGTAGAGTAGGTTTCTACGTAGCATGCGTAGGTGTTGCCTGGTCATGGCGAGGATGACCACGGGAAATTCACTCCCTTGGGATTTGTGGATACTCATGGCATAGGCAAGGGTCAGTTTCTGCCATTCATTTCGAGGGTAGAGTAGCTCTGCTCCATCAAAATCAAGACGCAGTTCGTCTTGTTTGCTGTCGCTGTATTTGGCTGGAATCAGCTCGGTGATAAAGCCCATATCTCCGTTAAAGACATTGTTTTCAGCGTCATTGACCAAGTGGAGTACCTTGTCCCCTTCTCGGAAGGCTAGGTCGTTAAAGGCAAAGCTAAGCTGGTCTTTTTGGGGATTGAGCAGGTCTTGGAGGACTTGGTTGAGCTTGATGATGCCAGCCATTCCCTTATACATGGGAGCGAGGATTTGGATGTCCTGTTCCTTGATGCCATTTCTTAGGGCAGCTTGGACGATGGTTTCGATCATCTGCGGGATATACTCAGCGCTGGCTTCAAAGTAAGAGCGGTCTGCCTTTTTCTGGGTGAAGTCCTCTGGCAGCCTTCCAGTCTGTAAGCTACTGGCTAAGGTCACGATGGTGGAGTCTTCTGATTGGCGAAAGATTTTGGTTAAACGCTGTTGCGGTAAAAATGGCAGGGCAAGGAGGTCAGCTAGGACCTGACCTGGACCGACCGAAGGCAACTGGTCGCTATCGCCGACGATGATGACTTGAGTGGTTGAGGATATGGCTGAAAAGAGCTGATTGGCTAACCAAGTATCGACCATAGAAAATTCATCGACAATGATGAGATCAGCATCTAGATAATCCGCTAGGCTGTGATGGTCGGCATGATCTGTGGATAAGCCCAAGTGCCTGTGGAGAGTGGCGCTCTCTAGCTGGGTCAATTCGTTCATTCGCCTTGCTGCCCGACCAGTCGGCGCTGCTAGAAGGATAGGCAAATCTTTTTTCTTGAGGTCTAGGTGATGTAGCTTGGCGTAAGTTTTGAGAATGCCGTTGATGACAGTGGTTTTCCCTGTCCCAGGTCCTCCTGTGAGGAGAAACACCTTGCTTGTTAGGGCAGTTTTGATGGCTTCTTTTTGGATAGTATCATAGCTGAGCTGGAGTTCGCTTTCGACCTCTGCTATCAATTGGTCCAGTTTGTCCTTGGTTTTGGGGAGATTGGTTTTCTCTTTTAGGAGACGCTGGATATGCTTATGGATACCATTTTCAGCGGCATTGAGGCTAGCCTCAAAGATCTTGGTCCCAATAGCATGAATGCTACCATCTGAGATGAGCTGGGTCAGGCTATCTGCGACCATGACAGGGTCAAGCTCCATGGGACGGCTATTTTCAAGCAAGATAATGCTTGCTTCGAGCAGTTCCTTGGCTTCTAAGTAGGTGTCCCCTGTTTCAAAGCAGGCTTCTCGAAGAGCATGGACCAACCCTGCTCGAAAGCGCTCTGGTGCATCGTGGGCGATACCGAGCTGCTCGGCGAGTTGATCGGCTGTTTTAAAGCCGATATGACGGATATCCTCGACCAAGCGATAGGGATTTTCGGTGACGATATCCAAGCTCTGTTCCTTGTAGGTGTCAAAGATAGATAAAGCAGCCCGCTGGCTGATACCGTATTCGGCGAGTTTGGAGAGGATTTGCTCGGTGCCGTAGTTGAGCTTGAGCTTGGCGAGAAATTGTTCCCGATTGACCTTAGACAAGCCAGAAATCTCCATGAGGCGTTCTGGGTGGGCGAGGATTTGGTCAATGGTGTGTTCACTATCGTAGAGGGCGATGATTTTTTCAGCTGTTTTTTTCCCAATGCCCTTAAACTGATCGCTGGAAAAATAGCGCACCAAGCCAGAAAATGTCGGTTTGCTACGTTCATAGCGGCTGACTTGGAGTTGCTCTCCGTATTTGGGATGGGTGGTTAACTCTCCCCAAAAGGTATAATCTTCTCCCTCGATGATGTCTGCCATCGCCCCTGTGATGATGATGCCTACCTCATCGTAGTCGCTATCGGTGTCCTCAATATCCAGCAAAATAATCTTAAAAAAATTACTAGGGTTTTCAAAAATGACGCGTTCAACCGTCCCAGAAAAATAAACAGTCATAATGATTTTCCTTGTTGATATGAAAGAAGAGTCTGGGAGAAGCCCCAAGACTCTAGGTAGTGTGATGTGATCTTATGGGTTGGGGTTGCCTAGGCGAGAAAATGGCCAGAAACGAAATTTCGCTTCCCCAACGATGTCTGCCTTTTTAAAGGAGCCAACAGCCCTGCTGTCTTTTGAGACGATACGGTCATCTCCGAGCAAGAGATACTCGCCTTTTGGCACTTGGATAGTGAATTTGGCTTCGCCGTTTTTATCCGTGGTAAAGGCGGAAGACTGATCGGCTAATTTTTGGAAGAAAGAGTTGTAGGCGTAGGTGCTTTGGAGCTTATCATCTTGGAATTTTTGGATATAGTCTTTGAGATAAGGCTCATTCGTTTCTTTACCGTTGATGAAGAGGACATCATTGTCATAAGAGATGGTATCTCCTGGCATACCGATGACCCGCTTGACGATGAGTTTTTCTCCCTCTTTTGCGACCACGATGTCAAAGCGGTTAATAGGAGCCACCTTGACGATAAAGAGCCCCTCGCCATTTTGAAGGGTCGGATCCATAGAGTGACCGTCCACCGATACATTTGACCAGACAAAGAGACGAGATAGGAGGATGGCTGCCATGACGATAATGAAGGCGCCCCATTCTTTAAAAAATGCTTTAAACGATGACATAAATGTATCCTTTCTAAAATCTTAGTGTTTCGCTAGTTTTACGGCTTTTTTGGTGTTGGCAAAGTGAAGTTTAGCGACCTGCTCTAATCCTTCCATGCCCCATTTTTTGAGGATTTGACTAGCGACCCTATCAGAAAGCTGCCCTGCTCCACTAGGAAGCTCATAGCCGATTTGTTTCCCTAGCTGATGGAGATTTTCCAAAAAGAGGGCGCGTGCGATAATAGAACTCACAGCAACGGCTAGATACTTGCCTTCGGCTTTTTCTTCGAGAGTCAGGTTTTCCCTAACGGGATAGCGCTCATTTTTAAGGTAAGAGAGGTAGTTGCGCTCGCTTGTAAAAGCATCGATGACAATCTTTTGCGCCTGATAGCCGTCCTCTTGGAGCAGATGGATGGCTTGGTTGTGGAGCGCCACCTTGACAGAGACGGCATTGTAGTCCTTGTCTGGCCCCACAAGACTGTTGTATTTCTTAGGTGCAAGAAGAAGCGCCTTGTGAGGGATTTGCTCTCTTAAAAGAGGAGCTAGATGTAGGATTTTCTGATCGGTTAAAACCTTGGAATCCGCAATACCTAGCTGCCTGAGCCTAGCGTGGTCAGCTGGTGTGACAAAACTCGCCACAACCGCAACACCACCAAAGTAAGAGCCGTTTCCCACCTCGTCGGTTCCAATGAGAGGGAGGTCTTGACCAGCAGAGGTCTTTAGGCTGGTTGTTGGCTGGTAGCCAAACTGTTTGGCCAGCTTTTCAGCTTGATTGCCCTGAAAGACAATCTTACCGCTGCTATAAACCTGCACCATGACGCCCATATATTTAGCAGCAAAGGTGACATAAGAATGCTTGGAAGGAATCTGGTAAGGGGCAAGCTTGTGTTCGATAGCTTGGGTCTTTCCTTCTCCTTTTTTCATGACAATGGTACTCATACCCTTTATTATAGCAAAAAAACCAAGAAAATCCATCCACCATCTTGTCTGTGATCTAAATTTCTTGGAGAATATGATATAATGAAAGGAAGTGAGGTAAGAATTAAGATGAATAATAATCGATATAAATTTCAATTTGGTGAGAGAAAACTCATTCTCACCACCCACCATGACAATCTCTTTATGGAGGAAGTCGAACGTTTGGCAAAGGAAAAGTATGACGATTTAAAGGCTTTTATGCCTAATGCAGACGATGAGACCTTGGCGATTTCGCTTGCCATCAATTCGCTGTCCACTCAGCTCAGCCGTGAAAAGGCACTAGCTAAAAAGGGCATCGTCCCTGAGCGGTTGGACCGTGATGTGGCTGCGTCTTCAAAAGAGAATGAAAAAGAAGGAACACAAGCCCCATCAAAGGAAAAAAAAGACAAGGCTAAAAACACGCTAGAGGAGCCGTCTCATGCTGATTAGTCTGGTTATCCTTGTCATTTGGTTGTGGAGTTTTTACTTGGGCTATCGGCGTGGCATCCTGCTACAAGGCTACTATGCGCTTATGAGTGTGGTCTCTTTAGTGGTGGCGAGTTTCTTTTATAAACCGCTTGCAGAGATTTTGACCCTTTGGGTGCCTTATGCCAGTCCTAGTCAAGATGCTAAGGTCTATTTTTTCCAGTCGGTGGATTTGTTTAGTCTGAGCCATGTCTTTTACTCGGGAGTTGCCTTTTGGGGCATTTATCAGGTGGCCTTGCGTCTTTTTCAAGCTCTAACCTTTTTTGTTCCCCCTCTATCTAGTGAACGCTTTAGCGAGCGCCCTTATCAGATCGCGTCTGGCTTTTTGGCGGTCTTTGTCACGAGTGTCAATCTTAGTCTTTTGGCTACGATTTTAGCGACCGTCCCGCTTGAGGCGGTGCAGTCTCGGTTAGTGGGAAGCCCTTTGCTGCGTTTTCTCATTGATTATTTTTTCCCCATCTCAAGCTGGATTAAGGCCTTGTGGATGAGTCATTAATCAAGGAAGGCATTTACTGGTGTATTTTAGGATCTCCGTTCGTATTTGAGGTGAATATGAGAAAAGGCTAGGAGGATTTTGCGATGCATGTCTTTTTGAAAAATCGGGATTTTAGACAGTTATTAACCGCTCAAAGTCTCTCTAACTTAGGGGATGTCGTGTTTTATCTGGCCTTGATTAATGCGGTTTCCAAATATGGGTTCGCTGCCAGAGCTATTTTTTCATCACCTTATCTGAAACACTTCCCCAAATTTTGGGTATCTTTTTAGGAAATTTAGCTGATTTTCAAAGTCGTCGGACCAAAAAGTATTTGCTGATCACCTTGATCAAAGGTTTGATTTATGGGATCGTGACACTTTTATTATCTGGTTTCCCATTTTCCTTAACCGTAGTCATCGGAATTTGTTTGATTAATTTTTTGTCAGATACCTTGGGACGTTTTGCTGGATCTATGTTAACGCCTCTTTATCTGAAAATGGTCAAAGACGAGATGGCAGAAGCGATGGTCTTCAATCAGGCAGTGAGTGCAGTTGTACATATTGTAGGCAATTTATTAGGTGGTCTAGCTCTTGGTCTCATGAGTTTGAAGTGGTTTGCTTTTCTCAACGCTTTCACTTTTCTCCTTGCTTTTTTTGTTTTCTTCCACATGCGCTCTTCCTTACATGTCTATGAGAAAGAACTTCCACAACAGGGCAGGCTTACTGTCACTGCTTATTTGTCTCATTTGAAAGATGCCTTTAACATTTTAATAGGCTTTCAAACGCTGACCAAACTATATGTGATATTGGCATTTGGACAAACGGTTGTCGCTGTTTTGACCCCTTTAGCGACCCTACTTTTATTGAAAAGATCATTTTTAGGGTTAGAGATTGGCTACTGTATCGGTATCTTATCCGTTGTCATCTTGCTTGGCATGATTTTTGGCAACCTCTTGACCACCTTTGTGACCAAGTTTTTAAAACTCCCCCACTTGTTGATCCTCAGTCAACTGACAGTGGGTTTGATCGTCATGGGATTTTTAGAGTATCAATTTTTTTTGGTATTGATTGGAACATTGGGGAATACCTTATGTTTAGGTGTCCTGAATCCTGTTTTACAATCCGTTCTTTTTCGGAATATCCCAGAGGGTTATATCGGTTCTATTGAATCTTCTTTAACCTTTGTGATGAACATGCTACCAAGTGGCTTATCTCTCATCATTGTAGGTATCGCGAGTTCCTACGGTTTATCACCAGCGACCTTGGTACTTGGTGTCATCTTTGTCACAACACTATTTGTTTTACTCAAGATGACTAAAGACATCAATCATTTGATGTCATGAGGTCATGGGCATCAGCATTCAGAATCAAGGAAAGTCTTTCCTTGATTTTTTTAGATTGCTTGCTATAATATAGGACATGAACAACAAAATTATGGAAACCTTAGAATTTGCTAAGGTTAAAGAACACTTTCGTCCCTATTTACAAACAGGGATTGGAAAAGAAGCGCTGGACGATCTTTTTCCGATGACATCTCCAGATAAAATCTTACGAGCTTTTGCTGAAATCGCCCAGATGCAGGACATTTTTATCGAATCAGGTGGCTTTGGGATTGGCCAGCTAGACCCAGTGGATGAACCTCTAAAACGTTTGGAAGTAGCAGCCCAACTGAGTCTTGAGGAGTTGCTTTTGCTGAAACGTCTCTTGCAGCTCTCAAAAGAAATCTCTGCCTTTTATGAACAGCTAGAGAATGTCACCGTGCCAGATTTAGAGCGTCTGTTTGAACAAATCGCTGTCCTCCCAGAGCTGCAAGGGGCTTTTCAAGCGGTCAATGATGCTGGTTTTCTGGAAGACTTTGCTAGTCCAGAGCTGCTCAAGATCAGACGGCAGATGAGAGAGCATGAAAAGAACATCCGCCAGGTCTTGCAGGACATTCTCAAAAAAGAGAGCGACTATTTAGTAGAGAGCCTCATTGCCAGCCGCAATGGCAGAAGTGTCTTGCCAGTCAAGCATAGCTACCGCAACCGTATCAAAGGGGTGGTCCATGATGTGTCAAGCTCAGGGCAGACCATCTATATCGAACCGCGCAGTTTGGTGGAGCTCAATGAAACCCTTAGCCAATTGCAGGCGGAAGAACGTTATGAAATCGCCCAAATCTTGCAGGCACTGTCTGAGCATTTGCGTCCTTATACAGCTGAGTTGCGGCAGAACGCTTGGTTGATTGGTCACTTGGACTTGGTGCGGGCTAAAACACTTTATTTACTTGATAAAAAGGCTAGTCTGCCTCAACTGTCTGAGGATAAAAGTATTCGGTTATTGAGTGTGCGCCATCCTTTGCTTGAGCATCCCGTTGCCAATGATTTGCACTTTGGCAGTGACCTGACCAGTATTCTTATCACGGGGCCAAATACAGGGGGAAAGACCATCATGCTCAAGACCCTTGGTTTAACCCAGCTTATGGCACAGTCTGGTCTGCCTATTCTAGCTGATGAGGGCAGTCAAGTGGGGATTTTCACTGAGATTTTTGCAGATATTGGCGACGAGCAGTCCATTGAGCAGAGTTTATCGACTTTTTCGAGTCACATGACCCACATCGTGCGGATTTTAGAGGAAGCCGATCAAGAGAGCCTCGTCCTCTTTGACGAGCTAGGGGCTGGGACAGACCCCCAAGAGGGGGCTAGTCTTGCCATCAGTATCCTAGAACACCTGCGTTTGAGTCAGATTAAGACCATGGCGACCACCCACTATCCCGAACTCAAAGCCTATGCGATTGAGCGTCCCTTTATGGAAAATGCCAGCATGGCCTTTGATATGGAGACCTTGCGCCCGACCTATCAGTTCATGCAAGGGGTACCGGGGCGTTCCAACGCCTTTGAAATCGCAAGACGCTTGGGCTTGGCGGACTTCATCGTCCAAGAGGCGGAAAACCTGACCGACCAAGATGGGGATGTCAATAGCATCATTGCCCAACTGGAAAGCCAGACCTTAGAAAGCAGACGACGACTAGACCACATCAAGGAAGTGGAGCAGGAAAATCTCAAGTTCAACCGTGCGGTCAAAAAACTTTATAATGAATTTTCTCATGCTAAGGAAAAAGAATTGGACAAGGCAAGAGAAGAAGCCAGAAGCGTTGTGGATTTGGCCTTGGAAGAGAGCGATGCCATCTTAAAAGATCTGCATGACAAGGCCAGCCTCAAGCCCCACCAAGTCATAGAGGCTAAGAAGAGCCTTGAAAAACTAGCCCCTGCTGTGGATTTGTCCAAGAATAAGGTCCTCAAAAAAGCTAAAAAAGCCAAAGCCCCTAAGGTGGGAGATGACATCGAAGTGCTTAGTTATGGTCAGCGTGGCACTTTGACCAAGCAGTTGAAGGACGGTCGCTTTGAAGCCCAAGTCGGCCTCATCAAGATGACCCTGTCAGCCGATGAGTTCAATGTTACAAGAAGCGCTACCTCTTCTCAAGCAGCGCCCAAAAAATCAGCCCCAGTCACTAAGAAAGTCAACCGCAGCCAAGGACCTAGAGCAAGACTAGATCTAAGAGGCAAGCGCTACGAAGAAGCAATGGCAGAGCTGGATAGCTTTATCGACCAAGCCCTGCTCAACAACATGGCGCAGGTGGACATCATCCACGGAATCGGAACAGGGGTCATCCGAGAGGGTGTGACCAAGTATCTCAGACGTAACCGCCATGTTAAAAGTTTTGCCTATGCCCCGCAAAATGCAGGAGGAAGCGGCGCCACTATTGTTACTTTTAAATAAACAAAATCAGGCGAAGTCGCCTGATTTTTAGGAGAAACTAGAATGCATGAAATGCAGGCTTTAATTCAGCACCATAGACACTTATTCAGCGAAAAGACTTTTGGGAAAAAGGAGGTGCTGCTCTTGCAAGGCGAAGTTCCAGATGCCATTTACTGGATTTTATCTGGTTACTTGAGGCTCTGGCACAATCGAGAAGGTAAGGATATCACGGTTCAGTTTTTTGGTCCCCATCAATCCGTGTCTTCCTCTGAGGGCTACTATACCCAGCAAGCGAGTGAGTATAGTATTGAGACCATCACAAAAGCAAGGGTGCTGATCATCAAGAGACACCAGTTGGAGGAGCTGTAAAAAAGAGAGCCTACTTATCAAAAAATCCTCCTAGACTTTCTGTTTAGCCGTTTTGGCGAATACACCAAACTCTTTTTGTCACGCATTAGCGAAACCCCAGAAGAACGCTACCAAGCGCTTTTAAGAGAGCATCCCACTTGGTTGGAGGCGATTCCGCATCATTATCTAGCTTCTTATCTAGGTATGACACCCGTGTCCTTTAGCCGAATTAGGCAGCGTTAAAAAAAATGACACTTTCTTAACACATGTTAATGAGAAGCGTCCCAGAAAAGCGTATAATGATCCTCAATCTAGTAAGAAATGAGGAAAAACAATGAAAACCGTAATCGTTTATAACCATCCCTATGAAGGCAGTTTTTGCCATGCTATTTAGAAACAGCCAGAAGCAGTGCCAAGGCGAGTGGACAGGCAGTTGATGTCATTGACCTAGACAGGGATGGCTTCAACCCCGTTATGACCAAGGAGGACTTGCTGGGCTTTGTCAAGCACACACAAGTGGACGATCAGGCGCGTGACTACACCAAGAGGGTACAAGATGCGGATCACTTGGTCTTGATTTTTCCCATCTGGTGGGAACTGATGCCAGCTCTTATGAAGGGCTTTATCGATAAGGTGGTCTTTCCAGGTAGTTTTTACGACTACAAGAGCGATGGTTTTGGGATGAAGAGCTTGCTAAAACCAAGTCTTAAAGTCACCATCATCACCACCATGAATACGCAACGATGGCTTTATGCCACTTACTTTGGCAATGCCATTCAAAAGGCCTTGGTCAGAGGCACTTTTAAAAAAGTCGGCATCAAACAAGTCAATTGGAAGAGCTTTCACATGGTCAAAGGCTCAAAACCAGAAACCAGAGCCAAGTGGCTAAATCAAGTGGCAAGCCTCATAGAGAAAGCGTAGCAAATATTTTGCAAACCACCTTGTTTGCGGTACAATAAAGTCATCATAATATAAAGGAGAATCTCTCATGGTAAAAGCAGTGACAGATGCAACATTCGAAGAAGAAACCAAAGAAGGACTTGTCCTCGTTGACTTTTGGGCAACTTGGTGCGGCCCATGTCTTATGCAAGCCCCTATCCTTGATCAATTAGCAGAAGAATACAGTGAAGATGAACTCAAAATCGTCAAACTAGATGTCGATCAAAACCAAGAAACCGCCATCAAATTTGGCATCATGTCTATCCCAACCCTCCTCTTTAAAAAGAACGGAGAAGTGGTTAAACAAGTGGCAGGTGTTCACACCAAAGAACAACTTCGCCAAATCATCACTGAATTAAGTGCTTAATCAGATAAACCAGCTCGCCTCAAGGTGGGCTGGTTTTATTTTGAAAGAAGTTTTCAGAAAAGATAATTGTCAAATGCTCTTTGGTGCTATATAATAGAAACTGGTTTTTGATTAAAATTGTTAAGGAGATACTCATGAAACAAAACCGCTTGTTGAAATGGTCTTTGCTGTCCATTTCCATCTTTCTCATGTCGCATTTAGCGATCGCTCCTGCTATTCCAAAGCTCTATGCCCTTTATCACGGTGCTAATCCTAAGATTGGCCTTGCTTCGGTGGAGAGCTTGGTGACAGCACCTACCATCATGATTACCATTGTGGTCTTGGTGAGCAACATTGTCGTCGGCCTAATCGGAAAGAAAAAGACTGTTCTGTTAGGCTTGCTCTTGATTACTGTTTTTGGTGCCTTGCCTTTATTCACCCAAAATTTTCGTTTGGTGATGATTTCTAGACTTTTGCTTGGTGCTGGAATTGGGCTTTACAATCCTTTGTCGGTCAGTCTTGTCAGTGATTTTTACGAGGGAGAAGAGCGTAATAGCATGATTGGGATGCGGACTGCCTTTCTCAATATCGGAAAAGCTCTGACTACCTTCCTTTGTGGCTATGCCCTCTTGTTTGATGTCAAGTATATCTTCTTGGTTTACCTCTTGGGGCTTCCGGTTCTTTTGGCTTTTTACTTCAATGTGCCTGAAAGCACCAAAGAAAAACCTCGGATGAAGGAGTCTGTAGTCTTTAACTGGCGCGTGCTCTACTTGCTTGTGCTCACGTTCTTTGTCGGGGTGAGCTATATCGGAGCAACGGTCAAGATTCCGACCCTACTTGTCACTCGTTATGGTCTTGCGACCAGCTCGTCTAGCAGCCTCTTGACTCTCCTAGCGGTGAGTGGTATTGTGATTGGTTTTGCCTTTGGTCCTTTGCTCAAACGCTTGGGTGATAAGACGCTCTTGGTCTTCCTAGCTAGTATGGCGCTTGGCAATCTCATCTTTACCCTTCCGGTCAACTGGCCCCTCTTTATCCTAGGAGCTATCCTTATCGGAATGAGCTTTGTCGGCACCATGTCTTACAATTTCTATTATGTAGCCAAACACTTTAGCAAAGATCAAAACAACTTTGTGATCAGCCTTGTTTTGACAGGGGGCAATATCGGTGCAGCCCTCACTCCAGTTCTTCTCACCAAGTTACTGGAAAAGCATGGTCTGGATGTTGCGGTGACACCATTTTATATCACTGGTTTTATCATGGTTGCCGCTTTTGTTCTCAGCTATTTTGTGCTAAATACTCATAAAAAATAAATGTAAGGAACACCTTCTATGCCTAGCAAAAGAAGGTGTTTTTGGTAGAGAAAAAATCGCTAGTCTTTGTAACTAGCGATTGTCTTTTAGTCCGCTTTTTCTTCAAATTCCGCTCGCATGTTTAAAATAGTGGCTTCGTCATCAGCATTTAGGATATAAAAACTATCTCCCTGCAAAGCCGCAAAGGCTTCAGGCATACGAAGGGCTGCTTTGAGATTGTCCCGGTAGCGTTCAAGAAGCTCTGCCTCACTATAACGGTAGTGGTGGCGATCTCTTCTGGTCATGGCAAGAGCGTACTGGGAAGGGTAAGGTGAAGGGGTAAAGCCCTTTCCTGAGACAAGTGCCGCATATTCTTTAAAGAGATCAATGGAGTGGGCAAAGTTATACACATCAAGGGCAAAAGCGCCTCCTGGACGGTTATTGTACTCAATAGCGATATAATCGTCTCCTTCTTTGAAAAACTCAATGTGAAAGAAACGTTCTTTCATCCCAAAAGCCTTGATAATAGCTTCTCCGTAAGCTTTTAGCTTAGGTGGGAGTTCTTTAAAAATGTAGTAGGAGAAGTCTGAACCGCTGGTCAAGGTTTCCATTGGTGGCTCTGCGTATTGCAAAGAGGTAGAAAAGACCACTTTTCCTTCTTGATCGATCAAACCATCAAAGGTGCAGACTTCTTTAGAAGATACAAACTGTTCAAAGAAGTAAGGGTTCCCCTCATCCCAGTTGGCCTTAAAGTTAGCCACATCGTCCTTGTCTTTTAGGGCATAGGTTGCACTGGCTCCCACGCCATTATCGGGTTTTGCGATGAGAGGAAGTCCAAGCTTTGCGACAGCTAGGTTAATGTCGGCTTTTTTATTGACCACTTGCCCTGGAACAACAGGAACACCTGCTTGGATAAAGTAGTCTTTCATCTGCGATTTGAACTTGGTTTTTTCTAAGTCACTTGGTTTAGGACCAAAAACGTTGAATTGTTCACGGAGCTTTGCGTCGTTTTCCAGCCAGTATTCGTTGTGGGATTCGATGCGATCAATCGGCCCATGCTTATAAAAGAGAAAGGCGACCGCACGTTTGACCTCATCCAGATTTTCCAAGTCATCCACTCTAAAGTATTCGGTCAGAGCCTCTTTTAAAGGCTGATCGAGCTGTTCATAAGGTTCCTGACCGATCCCAAGAACAGTGATCCCTTGTTTACTGAGTTCGATGGAAAAGCGTTGAAAATTTTGTGGGTAATAAGGGGAAATAACAAGATAATTCATGGGAAATGCTCCTTTCATCCCAGTAAGTGTTGGAGGAAGTAAGGCATTTGTTTTTGCCACCAAGGCCAGTCATGTGCTACGTCCTCACCCCAGATATCAAACCAAGCTGGAATTTGTTTGTCTGTGAAAGCCTCTTTCAAGTTGTAAAAAGAAGGCAAACCGTCGTGTTCCCAAGGTCCTAATCCTGTGCAGACCACGATATCGGCTTTGCGGTAGCGGTCGATAAACCAAGGGTCGTTTTGATTCCAGATGTAGTCACTAGGAGAGTTTTGATAAATGATGGGATCACCCGCGTAATCACCGACAAAGAACCTAGCATCATAGACCCCACTAAGGGCGATAACCTTGGTAAAGACATCGGGATGCTGGAGGAAGAAGTTGAGCGCATGATACGCCCCCATGCTGCACCCTGTTGCCATCATACCACCTTGCCAATTGGTGTGGTGTTTGATAAAAGGAACCACTTCATCAATGACATAGTGTTCATAAGCGGTGTGAGCGAGGGCACGGTCGTGAGGAGATTTCCAGTCGCACAACCAACTTTCTTGGTCCATACTAGATAGGGTGAAAAATTGGACCTGTCCATTTTCAATAAAACTGCGACAGGCTTCAATCATCCCAAAATCAGCATATTCGTTGAGACTGCCTCCTGAAGAGGGAAAAACAAGGATAGGAAGTCCAGCTTGACCGTAATGGTTGAAGGACATATCTCGCTCTAAAATAGGACTAAACCAGCTAAATTGTTGACTATACATAGGCATCTCCTTTACCAATATTCACTTAAAAAACGTAAACAATCGACCAAATGATGAGACCAAGCCTGCTCATTATGGAGAGCATCGGCTGTAATGGTGATCTGGATTTGTTCGATTGGCACTCCTTTTTGAAGGAGCGTCTGATAGTAGGACAGGGAACTATCAATATAAGCCTGCTTGATGTTTTGAGCAGTTAGGGCTTGGTCACTTTCATCGGCTTCATTGGTGCCGACATAGATAAAAATCCGCTGATCCTTTTCTTTTAATTCTCGATTTAAAAAACGATCAAAACTCTCTTGATGGAGCCAGTTGGCAGAAGAAAAAATACCCAGCCCACCAATCTGATCTTGATAAGCAATGCCCATAAACTGGCTGATATTTGCTCCTAGAGAACTCCCGATCATGGCGGTGTGTTTTTTATCTGGCTTGGTGCGATAATGTTGGTCAATAAAAGGTTTGACCACTTCCATGACAAATTCGGCATAGACGCTGCCTAGTCCGCCAAACTGGACACCAGGGATGGTTTGGCCGTATTTCCAAGCAGCGTATTCATCCATACGTTTATTACCATCATTGTCAATAGCCACGATAATCATCTTGGCTAGATCAGGATGACGCTTGATGGCTGGAATCATCTTCCAAGAATGACCGCTAAAGGACTCCTTGCTGTAAAAGACATTTTGTCCATCATGTAGGTAAACGACAGGATAGGAGAGGTCTAGGTCTTCTTGGTAATGCTTGGGCAAGAGTACACGCACGCGTCTAGGCTCGCCAGTATAGGGGACGGTGAGCTCATGCGTTTTCATATCGAGATAAAAATAAGGGTTTTTCATTTGGAAAACTCCGCAATCTTTGGTATTTTCTAACTATTATAACACAATGCTTAAAAGTTGCAAGACAAAGTGTACGAAAAAACAGCCCTATTCAGACTGCTTGGATTCTTTGACAGTGTGCCACATTTTTTTCTGTGGTGTGGCAAAAGGATAGCTGGAAAAGTCTTTGGGAGAGACCCATTTTAAGGAGGGTGTTTCGGTTAGCTCTTTTTTTTCTATGTTTCCCTTGATTAACTCTACCTGCCATTTTTGATGGCTGAAGGTATGCTGGACCTTGGCAAAGGTCCTATCCTCCTCCCAGTCGGGTAAGAGGTCATAACGAGCTTGAAACAGCTCCTTGGCTGAGGATAGGGGCAGTTCTGTTTGTGAGGGTTCTTCCAATAAAGAGAGTTGTTCGGCTTGGACTTGAGTTTCGATCAAAGGAAAACTCCAAAAACCAGAGAGAAGTCCACTTTCTTCATTTTTTTCCAGCAGATACTCTCCTTTTTCATTTTCGATGACAAAGGCTTGAAAAAAGAGGGGCTTTGGCTTTTTCTTTGGCGCTTTGATAGGGTATTTATCCATGGTGCCATTGAGGTAAGCGGCACTAAAAAACCTCACAGGACTTTCCTCAGGACGCGGATTCTTGGGTCCTTCAATATCGGTGCCCAAGTCCATCAAGGCTTGGTTAAAATCACCGGGGCGCTCTGGGTCAATGAGTTCTTCCATGATGGCTTGAAAGATTTTACGATGTTGCGGCAGACCAATGTCATAATCCACCTCAAACAAGCGAGCCATGACCCGCATGACATTGCCATCCACCGCTGGCTCGGGCAAATCAAAGGCGATACTAGCAATCGCACCAGCCGTGTAGGGACCGATACCTTTTAGAGATAAAATCTCCGTATAAGTACGGGGGAAATGCCCACCAAACTCGGTCATCACCTGCTGGGCAGCCGCCTGCATGTTTCGGACGCGCGAGTAGTAGCCTAAGCCCTCCCAAGCCTTGAGGAGTTTTTCTTCATCTGCTTTAGCCAAATCTTCAATAGTGGGAAACCACTCGAGAAAGCGTTCATAGTAGGGGATGACAGTGATAACTTGGGTTTGCTGTAACATAATCTCAGACACCCAGATGTGATAGGGATTTTTGCTCCTACGCCAAGGGAGGTCACGTTTTTGCTTGTCATACCAAGCTAATAGGGTCTTACGAAAAGAGCGAATCTTGTCCTCGTCCCACATCTCAATGCCGTAATCTGCTAGGTTGAGCTTCTTTTTTGTACTTTTGTTGGTCATGCTAATTATTATAGCACAAATTAAGGTGAATTTTTACTTGTCATTTTTTAAAAAGCATGATAGAATAGTAAATTGTGAGACCACCTCACTTACTCGCGGTAGAAGCCGTGAGTCACTAGACCAAAAGGAGGAAAAACAATGTCTAAATACGAAATTCTTTATATCATTCGTCCAAACATTGAGGAAGAAGCAAAAAATGCTTTGGTAGCACGTTTTGACGCTATCTTGACAGACAACGGAGCAACTGTTGTTGAATCAAAAGATTGGGAAAAACGTCGTCTTGCTTATGAAATCAAAGATTTCAGAGAAGGACTTTACCACATCGTTAACGTTGAAGCAAACGATGACCAAGCGCTTAACGAGTTTGATCGTTTGTCAAAAATCAACGCTGACATTCTTCGTCACATGATTGTAAAACTTGACGCTTAAAGAAGGTAGTTTATGATAAATAATGTAGTACTTGTTGGTCGTATGACCCGCGATGCAGAACTTCGTTACACCCCGAGCAATCAGGCTGTTGCCACTTTTACCCTAGCGGTCAACCGTAATTTTAAAAATCAGGCTGGAGAAAGAGAAGCTGACTTCATCAATGTTGTTATTTGGCGTCAAGCGGCTGAAAATCTCAGCTCATGGGCAAAAAAAGGGAGCTTGATTGGGATTACAGGACGCATTCAAACGCGTCAGTATGACAATGCTCAAGGGCAGCGGGTTTATGTGACAGAAGTTGTTGCGGACAATTTCCAAATGCTGGAAAGTCGTACTACACGTGAAGGAAATGGGGCATTTGCACCAAGTGAGCCAAGTTATGGTAGCGCACCTGCTTCTGGCTTTACTTCACAACCACAAACGCCTAACTTTGGTCGAGATGAGGGTCCATTTAGCCAGTCAAGCCCAATGGACATCTCAGATGACGATTTACCATTTTAATGGTGCAATAAAAATATAAGGAGAAAAAGACATGGCTCAACAACGTCGTGGCGGATTCAAACGCCGTAAAAAAGTTGATTATATTGCAGCTAACAAGATTGAATACGTGGACTACAAAGATGTAGAATTGCTTAGCCGTTTCGTATCAGAACGTGGTAAAATCTTACCTCGTCGTGTAACAGGAACTTCTGCTAAGAACCAACGTAAAGTAACACGTGCTATCAAACGCGCTCGTGTGATGGCGCTTATGCCATTTGTAAACGAAGACTAATTCGTTTTAAACCAAGGAATCAAAGAGAAAGGACATTCGTGTGCCTTTCTTTTTTCTTTAGAGGCTAAAACTTGCTAGACTAGAAATTTTATGTTATACTAGTAACGATTAAAAGCATAGAGAAAGGAGGGAGCGATGGTATCGTTCCCTCTTGTACGTCTATGACTAAATATGGAGTAAGGGAGGGATTATTATCACAACAATTGTCGAGAAGGTCACCCAAGTGGTGGAACCAGTTATTCAAGCCCCTTTTGAATTGGTTGATGTTGAGTATGCCAAGATGGGGAGCGATTATGTCTTGAGCATTTTAGTGGACCGGGAAGGCGGAATTACTGTCGAAGAGACCGCACGTTTATCAGAGGAGATTAGCCCCTTGTTGGATGCGATCAAGCCCGATCCATTCCCAGACCAGTACATGCTAGAGGTGTCAAGTCCAGGTCTTGAGCGTCCCTTAAAGACTAAGGAAAGCCTTGAGCAGGCGGTTGGATCTTATGTCAATATTAGTCTTTATAAAGCGATTGACAAGGTTAAGATTTTCGAGGGCGATTTGCTGTCTTTTGAAGACGACATCTTGACGCTGGCTTACATGGACAAGACAAGGAAGAAAACTGTGGACATCCCCTATGATTTGGTCGCTAAAGCGCGCCTAGCTGTAAAACTTTAAGAAAGGAAAGGTCGAAAAGACCCATCATTATGAGCAGAGAAATGCTAGAAGCCTTCCGTATCTTGGAAGAAGAAAAACATATCAATAAGGAAGACATCATCGAAGCGGTTAAAGAATCACTCAAATCCGCTTATCGCAGACGCTATGGCCAAGCTGAAAGTGCCGAGATTGAATTTGATGAAAAAACGGGTGATTTTCAGGTCTATACCGTGCGTGAAGTGGTTGAAGAGGTCTTTGATAGTCGTCTTGAGATCAGCCTCAAGGATGCCCTTGCCATCAATTCCGTCTATGAATTAGGCGATCGCATCCGTTTTGAAGAATCGGTGAGCGAATTTGGTCGTGTGGCGGCCCAGTCTGCCAAGCAGACCATCATGGAGCGGATGCGCCGTCAGATGCGTGAAGTGACTTTCAATGAATATAAGGAACACGAACGTGAAATCATGACCGGAACAGTTGAGCGTTTTGATGATCGCTTTATCTACGTTAATCTTGGAACGATTGAAGCGCAGTTGTCTAAGCAAGATCAAATCCCAGGTGAGGTCTTTAAGTCTCATGACCGGATTGAAGTCTATGTCTATAAGGTAGAAAACAACCCACGTGGGGTCAATGTCTTTGTCAGCAGAAGTCATCCAGAATTTATCAAACGCTTGATGGAGCAAGAAATCCCAGAAGTCTTTGATGGCACTGTGGAAATCATGAGTGTGGCCAGAGAAGCAGGCGATCGTACCAAGGTGGCAGTACGCAGCCACAATCCTAACGTGGAAGCCATCGGAACCATTGTTGGTCGTGGTGGTGCTAATATTAAGAAAGTCATCAGCAAGTTCCATCCAAGACGCTTGGATCCAAAGACAGGTCTGTATGTGCCGGTTGAGGAAAATATCGATGTCATCCAATGGGTGGAAGACGAGGCAGAATTTATCTACAATGCCATTGCTCCAGCAGAAGTCGATCAAGTTATCTTTGATGAAAACAATAGCAAGCACGCCATTGTGGTCGTTCCAGATAACAAGCTGTCGCTTGCGATTGGCCGTCGTGGGCAAAATGTGCGTTTGGCAGCCCATTTGACTGGTTTTCGGATTGACATCAAGTCTGCTTCAGAATATGAAGCTATGGAAGAAAGCCTCTTAGCAGCACAAGAAGCTCCAGTTGAAGAGTTTGAGACGGTAGAAGTCTTAGCAGACGAGCCAGTCCTTGAAATAGCAGATTAAGGCGAGGAAAGCGCATGGCGAAAACGAGAAAAGTTCCCCTAAGAAAATCAGTGGTGTCAGGTGAAGTTTTAGATAAACGTGACCTGCTACGCATTGTCAAGACCAAGGAAGGTGACGTTTTCATCGACCCGACCGGTAAGAAAAATGGTCGTGGCGCTTACATTAAACTCGATAACGATGAAGCCCAACTGGCTAAGAAAAAGCAGGTCTTCAATAGAAGTTTTGGGATTTTAGTCCCAGAAGCCTTCTATGATGAATTGATTGCTTATGTGGATCACAAGTTAAAAAGAAGAGCGTTAGGTCTTGAATAATAAGGAACGATTATTAAGTTTGATGGGTTTAGCCCAAAGGGCAGGCAAGGTCATCTCAGGTGAGGAATTAGTGATTAAGGCCATTCAAAAACAAGAAGCCAAGATTGTTTTTCTCGCAAAAGATGCAGGCCCAAACCTGACCAAAACGATTAAGGATAAATGTCAGTATTACAATAGAGAAGTCTTTACAGTGTTTGACGCACTGGAATTAAGTACAGCCATCGGTAGGAGCAGGAAAGTGCTTGCTGTTACCGATTCTGGATTTTCAAAGAAAATGAGGACTCTTATGGATTAACGAATAGGAGGACAAGATTTGTCGAAGAAACGATTATATGAGATTGCAAAAGAGCTAGGAAAGACCAGTAAAGAAGTGGTCGATACCGCCAAGTCTCTAGGGTTAGCGGTCAAGAGTCATGCCTCCACGGTAGAAGAAGTCGATGCTAAGCGGATTGTTGACAGCTTTACAGATCACAAAGCCACTAAAGGTGAGGTAGAAAAACCCAAAGCTCAAGAAGCAAATCCTAAAGAAACGCCAATCGCAAAACCAGTGGCAGCTAAGCCGCAAGCAGCCACAAAAAGTGAAGCACTTCCTCACAAGCCAAAAAGCCGAAACTTTAAGGCAGAGCGTGAGGCGAGAGAAAAAGCTGAAAGAGAACGTCGAGAAGCTGCTAGAAATCACCGTCCAAAAGGCGAGCAAGCTAAGCCAAAACAAGTAGAACAAAAACAAGCTAAAGGCACAGCGCAGCAACAGCGGGAGAAACGTCCAGCTAATCCAGCTCAATCTCGATCAAGACGTGCTGAAGAGCCTCAAGTCGCACAAAAGCCAAGGCTAGATTTTAAAGCTAGAGCAGCTGCCATTAAGGCAGAGCAAAATGCGGCTTATTCGCGTGAAAGTGAAGCCCGCTTTAGAGAACAAGAAGCAGCTAAGCAACGTGAGAAAGAGCAGCAACAAGCTAAACGAGAAGAAAGAAAAGCTCAAGCAGCATCTGCTACTCCAGTAAAAACGGCTATCAGCAAGCAAGAAGCAACACCTAAAGCTAGCCCAGCTGCGCCAGTACAGGCTACGGATACACGCCGGAAAAAGGCTCGTCCAGAAAAGACCCGTGATTTTAATCGGGAGAACGAAGACGGACCAAAACCAACAAAAAACAAGAAAAATTGGAACAGTCAAAATCAAGTGAGAAATCAAAGAAATAGTAATTGGAACCCGAAAAAAGGGAAAAAAGGAAAAGGAGCCAAAACCAGTGCTCCAAAACCAGTGACAGAACGCAAGTTCCACGAATTGCCTAAGGAGTTTGAATACACTGAAGGCATGACTGTGGCTGAAATCGCAAAACGCATCAAGCGTGAGCCAGCTGAAATCGTCAAAAAGCTCTTTATGATGGGCGTTATGGCGACCCAAAACCAGTCGCTTGACGGTGAAACCATCGAGCTTTTGATGGTGGATTACGGGATTGAAGCAAAAGCCAAGGTCGAGGTGGATGAAGCAGACATCGAACGCTTCTTTGTGGATGAAGACTACCTCAACCCTGAAAATATGGTTGAGCGTGCGCCAGTTGTGACCATCATGGGACACGTTGACCACGGGAAAACTACCCTTCTTGATACGCTTAGAAATTCACGGGTAGCAACTGGTGAGGCTGGGGGAATTACTCAGCATATCGGTGCTTATCAGATTGAGGAAAATGGTAAGAAAATCACCTTCCTTGATACCCCAGGGCATGCGGCCTTTACGAGTATGCGGGCACGCGGGGCTTCTGTGACGGATATTACCATCTTGATCGTGGCAGCAGATGATGGGGTTATGCCTCAAACCATCGAGGCCATCAACCACTCTAAAGCAGCTGGTGTGCCGATTATTGTGGCGATCAACAAGATTGATAAGCCAGGTGCTAACCCAGAGCGAGTTATCGGTGAGTTGGCAGAACACGGGGTTATCTCAACCGCTTGGGGCGGTGATTCTGAGTTTGTGGAAATCTCAGCCAAGTTTGGTCAAAATATCGAAGAATTGCTAGAAACCGTGCTTCTTGTGGCAGAAATGGAAGAACTCAAGGCAGACCCAACGGTGCGTGCGATTGGTACGGTTATCGAGGCCAAACTCGATAAAGGAAAAGGAGCGATTGCGACCCTTTTGGTGCAACAAGGAACCCTTAACATCCAAGATCCTATTGTTGTAGGGAATACCTTTGGTCGGGTGCGTGCCATGACCAATGATTTGGGACGTCGGGTGAAACACGCTGAACCATCAACGCCAGTTTCCATCACCGGTCTAAATGAAGCACCGATGGCAGGGGATCATTTCGCTGTTTATGCCGATGAAAAAGCAGCGCGTGCAGCAGGGGAGGAACGTGCCAAACGTGCCCTTCTCAAACAGCGTCAAGTGACCCATCGTGTCAGCCTTGAAAACCTCTTTGATACCCTTAAAGCAGGAGAAACCAAGTCAGTTAACGTCATTATCAAGGCAGACGTGCAAGGATCGGTTGAGGCGCTTTCTGCTTCTCTTCTCAAGATTGATGTCGAAGGTGTTCGGGTCAATGTCGTTCACTCAGCGGTCGGAGCCATCAACGAGTCTGATATCACCCTTGCCCAAGCAAGTAATGCGGTGGTCATCGGCTTTAACGTTCGACCTACCCCACAAGCTCGCCAACAGGCAGAAGCCGATGATGTCGAGATTCGTCTTCATAGCATCATCTACAAGGTCATCGAAGAAGTCGAAGACGCCATGAAGGGTATGCTAGACCCTGAATTTGAAGAAAAAGTCATCGGGGAAGCTATCATCCGTGAGACCTTCAAGGTATCTAAGGTCGGCACCATCGGAGGCTTTATGGTGCTGAGTGGTAAGGTCACCAGAGATTCTAAGGTACGGGTTATCCGTGATGGTGTGGTCATCTATGACGGCGCTCTTGTGAGCCTTAAACACTACAAAGATGATGTCAAGGAAGTCACCAACGGACGTGAAGGTGGTCTCATGATTGAGAACTTTAATGATCTTAAAGTGGATGACACCATCGAAGCCTACATCATGGAAGAAATCAAAAAATAATCTAAAAAGAGCTACCAGTCTATTGCACTGGGCTCTTTTGGTAAGAATAAAAGGAGAAAACTATGGCAACTTCATTTCGCGCTGACCGAGTCGGCATGGAAATCAAACGGGAAGTCAACAGCATCTTGCAACTTAAAGTCAGAGACCCTCGTGTGTCTGGCGTGACCGTGACAGATGTGCAGATGACAGGGGACTTGTCCCTCGCTAAGGTTTACTACACCATCTTGAGCGACCTTGCTTCGGACAATGAAAAAGCTAGGGAGGGTCTTGAAAAAGCTAAGGGCTTGATCAAACGAGAAATCGCTAAAACCCTCACCCTCTATAAAGTTCCAGATCTGGTCTTTGTCAAAGACGAGTCCATCGCTTATGGCAATAAGATCGATGAGATGTTAAGAAACTTAGACGCGAAAAATTAAGACAGAAGAGATGACAAAAGTAGCGATACTTTGGTCATCTCTTTTTCTTTTCAAAAAAATATTTGAATATCAAAGGATTTTACAGTTAATTGCTTCCATTCCCGCTCTTTTTTGTTATAATAAAGTACGAACTAAAGGAGAAAGATATGATCAAGTTAGTGGCGATTGATATGGATGGAACCCTTTTGAATGATCAAAAAACCATCCCAGAAGCCAATAAAGAAGCCATTAAGGCAGCTAAAGAACTGGGTTATGAGGTGGTCATTTGTACAGGACGGCCCAAGTCCGGCGTTTTACCCTACATCAAAGAATTAGGGTTAGAAGGCAGTGAGGGATATGCGATTTTAAATAATGGCTGCTCCCTTTACCGTCTTAAGGATTGGCAGTTGTTGAGGGCGCATAGCTTGACCAAGGAGGAAGTGCGACGCTTATTGGAAGTCAAAGCTCCTTATTTGGATCTGGATTTGACGCTGACGGTGAGTGAGGATTATCTGATGTTCAATGATCAGGTTTCTGAGATAGCCAAGATGGATGCTGACTTGGTCTTTACAGAGATTTTGCCAATCGATTGGAACCAGTGGGAGCTAAGAGATGACTTGGCCTTTAAGGGTATGTTTATCGGTCAAAAAGAGGCTGTGGATGTTTTTCAGGCTAAGGAAGAAACCCTTCTTAACCAGTTTATTTCAGGTGTCAGGAGTCAGCCTTATCTCTATGAGGCCATGCCAAAAGGGATCACCAAGGCAAGTGGTCTAGCAGAATTGGTAGAAGACCTAGGGCTTGAGTCGTCTCAAGTCATGGCGATTGGTGATGCTAACAATGATCTGGAGATGTTGGCTTATGCTGGTTTTAGTGTTGCCATGGGCAATGCTTCGCCTCAGGTTAAAGCGATTTGCGATCAAGTCGTCACCAGCAATAATGAAGCTGGTGTTGCCAAGGCCATTTGGTCTTATCTTATTAAGGAAAAATAAAGGAGTAACCCCAAACATGACATGGAAAATTGTAGCAGATTCAGGCTGTGATCTCGTCTCGGTGGCTGACTTAGCGCCAGATACCACTTACGAGCGTGTGCCACTGACCTTACAGATCGGAAATCAAGTCTTTATCGATGATGATGGCTTGGCCATTGATGAGATGATGCCACGTCTTTACGAGACCAAGGCTGCGGCGCATTCGAGTTGCCCAAGCCCAGACGCTTATTTGTCTGCTTATCAAGGAGCGGATTACTTGTTTGTTGTAACCATTACAGGAGCGCTTTCAGGTAGTCACAATAGTGCGAGATTGGCTGTTGAGCAGTATTTAGAGGAACATCCTAATGTTAAGGTTCACTTGATTGATTCCCTTTCTGCTGGTGGTGAGATGGATCTTTTAGTTCTTGAGCTCAATCGCTTGATTGCATCAGGCCTTTCTTTTGAAGAAATTGTAGAGAAAATCACGGCCTATCAAAAACGCACCAAACTTCTCTTTATCTTGGCGCGTGTGGATAATTTAGTGAAAAATGGGCGTTTGAGTAAACTAGCTGGAACAGTTGCAGGTCTTTTAAATATCCGTTTGGTGGGTGAGGCGAGCTCTGAAGGCAAGTTAGACCTTCTCCAAAAGGTGAGGGGTCAGAAAAAAGCGGTTCAAACAGGGTTTGAAGAAATGCTCAAGGCTGGCTATCAAGGCGGTCGCGTCCTCATTGCCCACTGTCACAATGAAAAAATCTGTGAACAATTGGGAAAACTCATCCGAGAAAAATTTGAACAAGCACAGGTCGATGTGATTAAGACTTCTGGTTTGTGTAGTTTTTATGCCGAAGAAGGTGGCATTTTACTTGGTTATGAAATCTAATAGCTTCCTTAGCTGGGTGGTTGTTAGAGATTTAAGACAATAAAAATACTCTGAAAGACTTTGTTCTTTTCAGAGTATTTTTTGATTATGGAGCAGATGTCTCACTAGAGCTATCCGCGCTGGTTGCTGGGCTATTTTCTGAACTAGTGCTTTCAGAAGCAGATTCAGCGGGTGTTTCTGCTGGTTGAGCGGGGGCTTCTGGTTGCGCTGGCTGAGCAGGAGTAGGGGCAGGGGTAGCAGGTTGTGGTGTCACGTTAGCAGCAGGTGTGCTTTCTTCTTGTTGACTAGGTTGCTCCTTGGTTTCTGACGAACCGCTAGCAGGCGTGCTGCTGTCGCTAGAAGTGCTGTTTGCGTTTGACTTGAGTTTGTCGAGTCGTTTTTGGAAGGCTGCTTTTTTATCAGCTAGGTTAATGCGATTGATAGCATCTTGGGCGTTTTTAATGGTTTTGTCATTTGGATTTTTTTCGGCAGTTTGGAGGGCTTTTTCGGTGCTGTCAATGAGACTAAGTAGAGCCTTGACCTTATTGAGTCGATTTTGAAGCCTTGTTTTGGTGCTTTGATCCTTGATTTGATCAATCTTTTTTTGTAATTTATCCAAGTCTTGGCGTGTTGGATTTTGTTCTAACTGGCTTAATTCTTTTTCAAGACTACTGACATCCGTTTGGCTACTGCTTGTTTGAGTGGTCGTAATGTCAGAAGCGGCTCTTCCTCGACCAAAGGCTAGGTAAGTCACACCTAGGATGACAAGCAGTAAAAGGGTGCTGGTGAGATAGATGAGTTCTTTTCGTTTCATGAGGTTTCTTCCTTTGTTTAGTTGGCAGGTGCAGGAGTTGCTGCTTGACTGGCTGCGCCACCATTAATCGTATTTAGCACGGTATTAAGACGATTTTGAAGGTCGTTTTTCTTGCCTTCATTTTTGAGTTGGTTGATGGCATTTTGAGCCGTTGTGGCATCGTTGCTATTTAAGCTGGCTTCTGCGGTTTCAACCGCTGTTGTTGCGGTGGTTTCATTGGTGAGTTCGGTCGAAACGGCATCTAAACGCGCTTGAAAGGCTTGTTTTTCCTCGCCGTTTTCGAGCTGTTTGAGGGCTTCTTGTGCAGCGAAGATGCTGTCGTTGCTAGGATTTGCTTCTGCCTGATGGACAGCCTTTTCGATATTTTGGTTGACATCTTGATCAGAAGCTTGTCTGGTCACAACAGGTGTTGTGGTCTGGGTTGGAGTGATATGGTGCTGACGTCCAAACAGGATATAAATTCCTGCAAATAAGCCGACAAAAAGCAAGGTGAGGATAAAATAAGCCAATTCATTTTTTGAAGATTTCATAAGTGTTCCTTTGTTTGTCATACAGTTTTATTTTTCTATTAGTTCTCTAGCAAACCAATCATTCCTATTCTAGCAAGAACTGTACGATTTTTCAAGTATTTATTGAAAAATCTGCGCTTTGGAGCCAAAATTGTAAAAAAAACTGAAAAACCTCTTGTTTATTAGGCGGCAATCTTTTAAAATAGAGATGTCGGCTTCTTAGCAGATAATTTAAGAATATAAGAGGATAAGGATATGTCAGTGGACTGGCAAACCATTCTATTTAATTTTTTGGGTGGCTTGGGGCTGTTTTTATTCAGCATCAAGTACATGGGTGACGGCTTACAACTCATCGCAGGTGATAAGCTACGTTATTACATTGACAAATACACCAGTAATCCCTTTTTAGGGGTCTTGGTGGGGATTGTCATGACAGCGCTCATCCAGTCGAGTACGGGAGTGACGGTCATCACCGTTGGTCTAGTATCAGCAGGTCTTTTGACCCTTAGACAAGCTATCGGGATTGTCATGGGGGCCAATATCGGAACAACTGTGACCTCCTTTTTGATCGGGTTTAACCTTGGGGCTTATGCGCTGCCTGTGATGTTTCTTGGGGCAGTCTGTTTGTTTTTCACTAAAAATCCTAAGATTAACAATATCGGTCGGATTTTATTTGGGGTTGGGGGTATCTTTTTTGCCCTACGTCTGATGAGCAACGCCATGGAGCCCCTTCGTGAGATTGAGAGCTTCCGTGCTTATATGGCGACCCTTGGGGGCAAACCTATCCAAGGTGTCTTGATTGGAGCAGGCTTAACCGTCCTTATCCAGTCATCTGCAGCGACGATTGGTATCTTGCAGAGCCTCTATGCGGGAGGACTGCTTGACTTGCACGGCTCGCTTCCTGTCCTTTTTGGGGACAATATCGGAACCACTTTGACCGCTGTTTTTGCAGCGCTTGGTGCTAATATTTCAGCCAAGCGGGTTGCGGCAGCCCATGTGATGTTTAACGTGATTGGTACGGTGCTGTGCTTGATTTTCTTAGGCCCATTTACCAGTTTGATTACCTTTTTCCAAAGTAGCCTGCATCTTAGTCCTGAGATGACTATCGCCTTTTCACACGGTGCCTTTAATATCACCAACACCATTATCCAGTTTCCATTCATTGGGGCTTTGGCATACTTAGTGACCAAGATCGTTCCTGGTGAGGATGAAGTGGCTAAGTATGAGCCCATGTTTTTGGATAAGATCTTGCTCCATCAATCCCCATCATTGGCTCTTGGAAATGCCAAGTTAGAATTGGTTCATCTCGGCGCTTATGCGACACAAGCTATGGAAGCTGCCTATACTTACTTGAGCAACCATGAGGAAAAATACGAGGAAAAAGTACACAAGTACGAAACAGCTGTCAACAGCATTGATGATGAGTTGACCCGTTATCTCATTGAGTTGTCTCATGAGAATATGAATGAGAGTGAACAAACGCTCCTGGCTAGTTTGCTTGATTCGTCTAGGGATTTAGAGCGGATTGGAGATCACGCCGAAGCCATTGTCACTTTGACTAACAATGCCATTTCTAAAAAAGCAGAGTTTTCACCTGCTGCTAAAGAAGAGTTGGAGCAGATGTATGATTTGACCCACCGGATGATTTTAGACAGCTTGAAGGCCTTTGACGATCAAGATGATGCCCTCGCTCAAGAGTTAGTGGCGCGTCATAAAGAGATCGAACGTCTCGAACGTCAGATTAGAAAAGCCCATATCAAGCGTCTGAATAGCGGCACTTGTACCGCTCAAGCTGGGGTCAATTTCATTGACATCATCTCCCACTATACCAGAGCAACAGACCATGCGCTCAATCTCGCAGAAAAAGCCTTGGCTGAGCCAATCAATTAAATCAGGTGATGAGAGTTTAGGAATTTACTAAACTCTTTTTTGTAGAAAAAAGAGATTTATCTCTTGTTTAAATCGCTTCCATTATGCTATAATATGTTTGTAATAACTTAGTAGGACAATGGTAAAAGGAGGGGGCATGAAAAAATATCTCTATGGTTTGGTTTTAACGTTGATGGTTGTTTTAGCGCTTTATCATTCTCTGTTAGAAAGCCACGATTTGATGTGGGGTGTTTACTTTGTTAGCCTTTCGCTTATCTTTTTTGGTTTGCTTCTCTATACGAGGATGGAGAATTGATGTTTCTGAGATAAATTGAGGTCAAAAATATGAAAGGACATTTTTTATCAAAACGGCAGCTAGCCACTTTATGGCTATTGTCGTCTGGTCTTTTGATTTTTTTAGCTGTGACGGATCCGAGCAAAAAGGCATGGTTTGTGGTGTTCCAGCTGGTTATTCTTCCTTTTCCCATCATTTTGACTTTCTTTAGAAAAGGAGATGATTCTTGATGAAGAAACCTTTTCTTAGCTTTCAGTTAGTCCTTTTATCTAGCCTTGTTTTAGGTATGGTTTGGATGAGTTCTCAAAAGAAAGCAGCTGCCCTAGATTTTTTCGATGTGCCTCAATCTCAAGGGCAAAAACCGACTTCAAACTTGGATCCTGAAGTAGCTGGTTTACTGGAGCGATTTGGCAAAAATCAAGAAGAAGACCAAACGGATCCAGATGATTATCTGCCCACCTTTGTCACCAAGTGGAAGAAAGACTATCACCTCCACCAGCTATTGTGGCATGCTTTGAGAGAAAAATACTTGTCCTTTTGGCATTAAAATAAAAAAGTACCCTGTTTTTAAATTTTTTTGAGCTTATGAGTTGACAATCATTCTAAAAAAAGATAGACTATTGATAATTTAACTAAGATATCTTTAACGTGATTCAGAGAGGTCAGCAAAGGTATCTCTTTTGGTGGATAAGCGACCAAAATGATGAATGTGCTGCCCTACTCAAATGAGTAGGTTATTTTTTTGGAGTAAGCCATGCAAAAAAGAGGTTTGTTTGTGAGAAGATTGCAAGCAAGGGACAAGTGGGCTTCTATCAGAGATGGTTAGCTTGCGACCTTTAACCAACAATAAAATCAATAATCTTTTTAAACTAGTCCAGAGAGGCTAACAAGGGATTTGCATTAGGAAAGAGGCTTTGAAAGGCTGATATTTTTGGGTATCGGTCAAAAGGGGCTGTTTCTTAATCACAAGAGTGTTTTAACCGACCTTGTAGCTTTGCTATGAGGTCTTTTTGATAGGAAAAAGAGAGGCTTAGAGATGAAAAATATTGTCAAGATGTCTGATTTAACCAACGAAGAAGTGTATGCCTTGATTGAGCGTGCCTTGGAGCTAAAACATGGCGCAAAAGTGCCACCACGTCCAGATTTATATGTGTCCAACCTCTTTTTTGAAAATTCTACACGTACCAAGCATAGTTTTGAAGTGGCAGAGCATCAGCTTCAGTTGAATGTCATCAATTTTGAAGTCGCCACTTCTTCGGTCAATAAGGGTGAAACCTTATATGATACTTGTAAAACCTTAGAAATGTTGGGTTGTCAGATCTTGGTCATTCGCCATAGCCAAGATGCTTATTACAAGGAGTTGGAAAATCTCAACATTCCCATCCTTAGTGGTGGTGATGGGAGCGGTGAGCACCCTAGCCAATGTTTGTTAGACTTGATGACCATGTATGAGCAGTTCGGACGTTTTGAAGGGCTTGATATCATCATTGCAGGCGATATTAAAAACTCACGGGTGGCAAGAAGTAACTACCACATGCTAAAACGCTTGGGTGCTAAGGTTAGGTTTGTTTGTCCAGATATTTTTGAGGATAAGACCTTGGGAGAAGTGGTTGACTTTGATGAGGTGATTGATCAAGTGGATGTCTGCATGTTACTTAGGGTGCAGCACGAGCGTCACGACCACAAAATGGGGCTGTCTAAAGAGGTCTATCATAACAATTTTGGTCTAACCAAGGAGCGTTACGCTAAGTTGAAAGAAGGGGCGATTGTCATGCACCCAGCTCCGGTCAATCGCGATATGGAAATCGCATCAGGCTTGGTGGAAGCACCAAAATCTGTCATCTTTGAGCAGATGAAAAACGGCATGTTTATGCGTCAAGCCATGTTAGAAAAAGTCATCAAAGACAATCACTTATAGGGAGGAAGAAGCATGTTGCTCTTAAAAAATGGCAAAATCTTGGAAGACGGACGCTTGGTGTCTAGGGATCTTCTCATTGAAGGTCAAAAGATCGTGTCAATCGGATCAGATCTAGAAGCGGATGGGGCAGAAGTGCTCGATTTGGCGGGAAAATTTGTATCACCTGGTTTTATCGATGTTCATGTTCACTGGAGAGAGCCTGGTTTTGAGGAGAAAGAAACCATTTATCATGGGTCTAGAGCTGCGGCGCGTGGCGGTTTTACAACGGTCATGCCCATGCCAAATCTTGATCCTGTTCCTGACACTTACGCTCATCTCAAGCCTCAGCTGGATTTGATTGCGCGTGATTCGGTGATTCGTGCCATTCCTTACGGTGCTATTACTAAGGGAGAAGCGGGGCAGGAAGAAGCAGATTTTGAAGCCCTCGCTCCTTATGTCTTTGCTTTTAGCGATGACGGTAGAGGGGTTCAAGACGCCAATCAGATGTATGAAGCCATGAAGCAGGCAAGAAAACTCAATAAGGCGATTGTGGCTCACTGTGAGGATAATTCCTTGATTCGTGGTGGCTGTATGCACGAGGGAAAGAGAAGCCGTGAGTTAGGCTTACCTGGGATTCCGTCTGTCTGTGAATCGGTGCAGATTGCTAGAGACATCTTGCTAGCAGAGAGTGCGGGTTGTCATTATCATGTCTGTCACGTTTCCACCAAGGAGTCTGTCCGATTAGTGCGTGAGGCGAAAAAAGCCGGTATTCGTGTGACCTGTGAGGTCTGTCCGCATCATCTTTTGAGCGATGACACCATGATTCCAGAGGACACAGGACTTTGGAAGATGAATCCTCCTCTTAGAAGCCAGACTGACCGTGAGGCTTTGTTGGCTGCCCTTTTGGATGGAACCATTGATATTATTGCAACAGACCATGCCCCACACCGAATGGCTGAAAAAGAGTGCAGCATGACCAAGGCGGCTTTTGGTATTGTAGGGAGTGAAACAGCCTTTAGCCAACTTTATACCACCTTTGTCAAAAGTGGTGTTTTCTCGCTTGAATTTCTCATCGAGCGCATGTCTAGTCGTGTGGCGGAAATCTTTGATCTTCCTTATGGCAAATTAGAAGAAGGTGGCTTGGCAGACTTGGTTGTGATTGATTTGAAAGAAAAACGCATCATTGATCCAGAAACCTTTTTATCCAAGGGGAAAAATACGCCTTATGCTGGTCAAGAGGTGTACGGTATTCCTGTTTTAACCTTGAGCGAGGGACGGATTGCCTACCAAGATCGCACTATTTTGGGGGCAAAATAGAGGGAGACGTGAGATGGATACCTATATGACCAAGGTCGTGGCACAAGAGAACTTGGCTGATCAGATTTTTAAGATGACCCTAGAGGGGGCTATCGTGGATGAGATGACGGTGCCTGGGCAATTTGTCAATCTTAGGATTGGCAGTAGCGATGCTTATCTGCTCAGAAGGCCGATTTCAATCTGTGAGATTAACCCTAAAGACAAGCGTTTTGTCATCATCTACCGTGCAGGAGGCGAGGGAACTCAGTATTTGTCCCAGCTTGGGGTAGGAGATAGCGTGGATGTGCTGGGGCCTTTGGGAACTGGTTATGATACCAGCACCTTGCAAAAGGGAGAGACTGCTCTTATCGTCGGGGGAGGCATTGGGGTGCCGCCCTTATATGAGTTGGCGAAGCAGTTTAACCAAGAAGGGATCAGGACCATTCATGTGCTTGGTTTTAACCAAAAAAAAGATGTCTTTTACGAGGACAAGTTTGCAAAACTTGGCGATACCTATGTAGCGACAGCGGATGGCAGTTATGGGGAAAAGGGGTTTGTGACTGATGTCATTCAGAAAAATCACTTGCACTATGATAAGTATTATAGCTGTGGGCCCCTTGCTATGCTGAAGGCTTTGGCGCAATTGGATGAGGAAAAAATCGGTTATATTTCCTTAGAAGAGCGCATGGCCTGTGGTGTGGGAGCTTGCTATGCCTGTGTTTGTGAGAAAAAAGACGGCGAGGTTTCACGGATTTGTTATGATGGGCCAGTCTATGCTGCCAAGGATTTGAGTTTATAGGAGGAGAAAATGGCGAGATTAAGGGTGCAGTTGCCCGGTTTGGATTTGAAAAATCCGATTATGCCAGCGTCGGGCTGTTTTGCCTTTGGTTTAGAGTATGCGAATTTCTACGATTTGTCAAAACTTGGTGCCATTATCATCAAGGCAGCGACTAAGGAAGCAAGATTTGGCAATCCCACCCCAAGGGTGGCAGAGACCTCAAGCGGTATGCTCAATGCGATTGGACTGCAAAATCCAGGCGTGGATGCCATCATGGAAACCAAGCTCAAGGCACTAGAAGCCTATGATGTTCCCATCATCGCTAATGTCGCAGGTAGTACCGAGGAGGACTACGCTTATGTGGCAGAAAAAATCAGCCAAGCGCCCAATGTGCATGCCCTAGAACTCAATATTTCTTGTCCCAATGTCAAGTGTGGCGGTATTCAATTTGGGACAGACCCAGCCACTGCTAAAGCACTGACCCAGCGTGTTAAGGCAGTTTCAAGCGTGCCTGTTTATGTCAAATTGTCCCCCAATGTCACGGATATTGTCAGTATGGCTAAAGCCGTGGAAGAAGGTGGCGCTGATGGTTTGACCATGATCAATACTTTGGTCGGCATGCGGCTAGATAAAAAGACGGGTAAGCCCATTTTAGCCAATGGCACAGGCGGTCTTTCTGGTCCTGCGATTAAACCGGTTGCCATTCGGATGATTTATCAGGTATCTCAAGCGGTTTCTATTCCCATTATTGGGATGGGAGGCGTCATGGATGAGTGGGATGTGCTTGATTTTATTTCAGCTGGGGCGAGTGCTGTTGCAGTTGGAACAGCAAATTTTACCGATCCTTATGTTTGTCCTAAAATCATTGATCGCTTAGAAGGAGCGCTGGACGAGTTGGGTGTGAATCACCTTTTGGATCTTAAGGGTCGGGCTTATCGGTAAAGGAGAAGAAGAATGGATAAAGCAGTGATTATTGCCCTTGATTTCCCCAATTTTTCAGAGACCTTGACTTTTTTGGATGTGTTTCGAGATGAAAAACTCTTTGTCAAGGTGGGGATGGAACTCTATCTTCAAAATGGGCCAGCCGTTTTGGAGGAGCTCAAAAGACGGGGGCATCGAATTTTTTTAGACCTCAAACTTCATGATATTCCAAACACGGTTTATGCTGCGAGTAAGGGCTTGGCTCAGTTTGACATCGACCTCTTTACCGTTCATGCAGCAGGTGGCTATGAGATGCTTAAAGCCGCTAAAAACGGCATGCTAGCAGGTGGTGGCGAGAAAACGAAAGTGATTGCCATTACCCAGCTGACCTCAACTTCTGAGGAAAAGATGCACCAAGAACAGCTAATCCCAGTGTCCCTAGAAGAAAGTGTCCTTCATTATGCCGAGTTGGCTAAAAGAGCAGGGCTAGATGGGGTTGTGTCTTCGGTCCTAGAGGTAGAAGGCATCAGTCAGGCGTGCGGGGAAGATTTTTTGAAGGTCACTCCAGGTATTCGCCTAGAAGAGGACAACATCGGTGATCAAAAGCGGGTGGCTACGCCTCAAGAAGCTGCTAGAAAGGGCAGTCATTATATCGTGGTGGGGCGTCCCATCACACAAGCACAGGATAAAAAGGCCGCCTATCAGCGGATCAAAGAAGCATTTTTAAATCAAGGAGACACGAGATGACACGAGAAAGAAGCATTGCTAGAAGCCTACTCGATATTAAAGCAGTGAGCTTGCGCCCAGATGATTACTTTACATGGACTTCAGGCCTTAAATCCCCCATCTATTGTGATAACCGTTTGACCATGTCTTATCCAAAGATTCGTAGGGACATCGCAAGGGGGATGAGCGAGCTGATTCGCAAGGATTTTCCAGATGTTGAGGTCATCGCAGGAACAGCGACGGCTGGCATCCCACATGCGGCTTGGGTGAGTGAGGCGTTAGACCTTCCGATGATTTATGTGCGCGATAGCAAGAAAAAACACGGCAAGACCAATCAGATTGAAGGGCGTTTACTGGCAGGACAAAAGGTCGTCATCATCGAAGACCTCATCTCAACAGGCCTCTCCTCGTTAAAGGTGGCAGATGCTTTGAGGGAAAGTGGGGCTATCGTTTTAGGCGTGGTTGCTATCTTTAGCTATGAGCTGGATAGGGCGCGTGTTGCTTTTTCTGAACAAAAGGTCCCTCTTTATACTCTGACCAATTACACCACCTTAATCGAAGAAGCAGCAGCAGGAGGTGAGATTAATCAAACCGATATTGCGACTTTATTAGAGTGGCGAGATCAGTTGTAGGTTTCTTTTCTTTCCTTTCCTGTCAATTCAGGACAAAAAAGTGACTGTTTAGGATACGGTTGCTTTTTTTCGATTGTTTTGTGGTAAGATGAAACTATTCCTGTGACACTGTCTAATGTGAGTTTGTTTGCTTTTCATTAGAAATTACAGGAATTTTTTATTTCTATAATAAAAATTAAGAAAATTTTAAGTTTTGTCTTGAGTTTTCGGAAATTTTTTGCTTTAATAAAGGCAACCTAGCTTTTGGGTTAGGATTTAGGAGAACGGAGGACGACAAATGAAAAAAGAAAGCTTTTCATTTCGCAAATACAAGTTTGGTTTAGCATCTGTCTTATTGGGTGTCTTTTTGATAGGGGCTCAAAGCACCGTTAAGGCGGATGAGACCTTATCTCAGTCGCAAGAAACGACCGTTTTACAGGCTCAATCAAGCTTAGACACAAACAGCCAGCTAGAAAGCCCCGAAGAGCTGAGCCAGTCCCAGCCTGACCCAATCGCAGAAAGCCTTAGTGACAAGCCGCTTGATACCAGTAGCAATGCCATTATTCATAATCCAGAAACTTGGCGAAGTGGCTACAAAGGTCAAGGAACCGTTGTGGCAGTCATTGACAGTGGGGTTGACCCAGAACATGATGTCTTTCACTTGAGTGATGCCTCTAGCGCCAAATATCAGACGCAGGCTGATTTTGATGCGGTGAAAAAGGCTGCTGGCATTGACTATGGTAAGTGGTATAATGACAAGCTGATTTTTGCTTATAATTATGTGGATCTCAATGATGAAGTCAAGGAAGAAAAAGACGATTCACATGGGATGCACGTGACTGGTATTGCTACGGCGAATCCTAGTCAAACGGCTCCAACAGGCGACTATGTTTACGGTGTTGCTCCAGAAGCACAAGTCATGTTTATGCGCGTTTTCGTGGATCGCAACCGTGGAACAGATGCAGGTCTTTATGTCAAAGCGATTGAAGATGCCGTGCGTCTAGGAGCTGATAGCATTAATCTTAGTCTAGGTAGTCCAAACGGAAACCTCATCAATTCTAACGCTTATCTGCTGGAAGCCATTGAAAAAGCGAGACAAAATGGGGTAGCTGTGGTGATGGCGGCAGGAAATGAAGGCGCCTTTGGTGGCAGCCTCAACCATCCTTTTGCGGCTTACCCCGACTACGGTGTTGTTGGGGATCCGTCTGCTTCTCGTGATGGGATTTCGGTTGCTTCTTTTAACAACACAACGATTGCGAGTGAATATTTGACCATCCTTGGGTTAGAGAATGATGCTAATCTCAACCATGGTAAGAGTAGCTTTAGCCCTTCACCGAGCAGTAAAAGCCAGTTTGAAAAAAATAAGGCTTACGACTATGTGTATGTTGGTCTTGGAAAAGAAGAGGACTTTGCAGGTAAAGACCTAACAGGCAAGGTTGCTCTGATCAAACGCGGTGAAATCACCTTTACAGACAAGGTGACCAATGCCCTTCATCACGGGGCTATTGGAGCGATTGTCTTTAATAATCACCCTAATGAAGCCAATTTGAGCATGTCCTTAAAAGACGAGGCCAATCAAATTCCAGCTGTCTTTATTCCTTTAGAATTTGGAGAAGCCTTGGTTGCTGGTCAGCATCAAATCATCTTTACCGGTCAAGCTGATCTTCAGCCAAATCCACAAAGAGACAGCTTTTCAGACTTTTCGAGCTGGGGACTAACAGCAGATGGGCAATTAAAACCAGATGTCGCAGCGCCAGGTGGCAGCATCTATTCTTCTTTTAATAACAATACTTACGGTCAAGATAGTGGTACCAGCATGGCTTCGCCTCATGTGGCTGGTGTTGCCGCCTTGGTCAAGCAGTATGTCAAGGAAAAATATCCGCACTATACTCCAAAAGAGCAGGCAGATTTGGTCAAGCACTTAATCATGAGCAGCGCCAAACCTCATCTTGACACGACTGTCAATGCTTATAGCTCACCACGTCAACAAGGGGCTGGGCTCGTTGACCCAGCTGCCGCTGTTCACGCTCCCCTTTATCTCACAGGTGAGGATGATTATGGCAGCATTACCCTTGGTAATGTCGCTGATCGCTTTAGCTTTAAGGTAATCCTTCATAACATCAGCGATCAGGATCAAACAGTGCACTATGTGACGCATGTGGATACCGATCAGGTAAAAAACGGTCGTTTTGAGCTAAAACCACGCGAACTCACACAGGTGGACGGCGAAGATGTCACTGTTAAGGCAGGGGAAACCAAAACCGTTACCATTTCTGTGGATGCGTCTTCTTTCACTGAGGAATTGAGCCAACTCATGCCAAATGGATACTACCTTGAAGGATTTGTGCGTTTCCTTGATCCAAAGACCAAAGATGAGGTTGCAAGTATTCCTTATGTGGGCTTTAAGGGAGAATTTGAAAACCTAGAGGTCTTAGAACTCCCAATTTATGAGCTTAATAAACGCAATGAGGCTGCCTTTTATTACAATTTAAAGGATGATCAAGTCATCTCAGGCAGCGATCCTGTAACGGCTCTCATCACACAGACCGTGGACTATGATTACCAGACACAAGAGACTGGAGATGAGCACCAGATTGTCTTAGGCAGTTATGAAAATGAAGATGGTCACTATGCGCTTTATCAAAACTCGCAAGGTGAGGTTGTTTTAGCCTTTTCACCAAATGGTGATGAGAATCGCGATGATATCACCCTACGAGGGGTCGCTCTTAGAAATGGTATTTATCTCAAAGCCAGCGTCTATGAGGCAGATGATAAGAACCTGACGACGCCTTTATGGCAGAGCCATCCCGTTCGTTTTGAGAAGAACTATTTCGATAATAATGAGGACAATCCAAGGTCAGAACTCTTTGATGAGACCAAGTGGGATGGTAGAGACGATAAGGGCAATCTTTTGAAAGACGGCACTTATCAGTATGTGGTGACCTATTATCCAGATGTGCCTGGAGCTGAAGAACAATATTTGCTCTTTAAGGTCACACTAGATAACGAAGCCCCTCAAATCACAACAGCGGTCTATGATGCAACGACAAGACGCTTTAAGGCCCGTCCAGCTGTGGAAACAGAAAGTGGTCTCCTTAGAGAGCAAGTCTTTTATCTAGGTGAAGAGGCTGCTCCTGACAGTGAGGAAGCAGACCATCAAGCACACAAGATTTATATCCCACAAGAAAAAGACGGCTCCTTTATCCTCCCAGCAGATGTAGAACTGGATAAACTCTACTACCGTGTTGAGGATTATGCGGGTAACTTTGATGCTATGTTGGTTAAGGATTTGGTAGCAGTTGGAAATGCGGCTGCCCGCCTAAAAGTGGCCATCGAAGAAAAAGAAACGGGTGAGACAACTGATGACGGTTTTGCCTACGCTGTTTATAGCCTAGACGGCAAACTCATCGAAACGCACAGAACCAATGATGGGGCAATCTTGCCATTTGGGGATTATCAGGTTAAGATTTTCTCTTATGACCAAGGCAACTATCAACTCATCGATAAAGAGCCAGTGTCCATCCATCTGAGTGAAAACCATAGTCTTGAAACCCTTCATTTCAAGGTAGAGAGCATTCACCAATCTCCAGTTAGCCTTCGTTTCAAAGGCAATTTGCCAAAAGATACTCAGGTGCAGCTCATCACTCAGGCTGGTCTCGGTCTCATTTTACCTGCGGAGAAGTATGGTAAGGATAGTTTTGGTCGAACGATTCCGATCGGAGAGTACCAACTCCACCTCAATTTGCCAAGAGATTATGAGATTTATGAGGAGGATGTGACGGTTCCTGTTCTCTATCATGTGGTGAATCAAAAGACCTACCATATCATTGACAAAGTAGCGCTGAGAGAAGCGATCAACGATAGTTTAGCGACCTTGCAACAAGCCCGCTACTACAATGCTGATCAAGCCCAACAAGCGTCTTATCAAGAAAGCCTAGACTTAGCAAAAACAGTGAGCCAAGGGCATGTCAAACAAAATGAAGTAGATGCTGCTTTAGCAAGTCTGCTATCGGCTAAAGAAGCTCTCAACGGGAAAGAAACCGATACCAGTCTTTTAGAAGCGACCCTGCTCAAGGAAAAGGCCTTTAACCAGACGGATAACCGCTATCTCTATGCTTCTGAAGCTAAGAAATCAGCTTATCTAAAAGCTCTTTTAGAAGCGGCTACTCTTTTAGCTGATAAAAATGCGACGCAAGCTGCGATTGATGCTGCTCTTGTTGCCCTAGAGGACGCCAAAGATCAGCTGCACGGCAAAGCCAGTGTCGCTCCATCAGAAGACAAGAAGCCTTCTGAAACCAAAGACCCATCTCCTACGACACCCGTTGACCCTCCAAAAGAACCAGAGGTTCAGCCGAGTCTTCCAGGAGTTAAGGTCACCAAAACAGGTGACGGTCACTATGTTGGCGTTCTCATCGAGCCTTTGGTGAACAGGAAACCAAGTTTTGATTGGACGCTACTCCCTCGTCCTCAAGCACCTCAAGTAACCACTCATACAAAAGGCACAACTGTGCTTCGTGGCAAATCTCAAGCGCAAAGACAGGACTTGTCCTTATCTGCTAAGGGAGAAAGCCAGCTAGAAAAAGAAGTTCTCAGCAAAGACGTAAAAACTCTACCAAATACAGGAGAAGATAGTCAGCCGATTTTCTACCTCCTCACGGGGAGTTTGCTACTAGGACTTGGTGGTGTGCTTAGTCAAGGACATCGCAAGAAACTTTAAAAAGAACCAAATTGGTTCAATGAGATACAAAAAGAAGATTGGGATGCTTTCCCAATCTTCTTTTTTGTGTTAGACCTTGGACCAGGTTTTAGGAAGAAAGAGCAGTAGCATGGGGTAAAATTCCAAGCGTCCTGCAATCATCACAAGGGCCATGACCAGTTTTGAAAAGGGGCTAAAGAGGTTGAAATTTTCCGTTGTCCCAAGAAGCGGTCCGACGTTGTTAGCAGTGGACATGACGGCGCTGACCGTCACTAAAAATTCTTGATTGTCAAGGCTAACAATCAGCATACAGCTGACGCAGATGATAAAGTAAATGGCAAAATATTTTAAGACTTGGTGCTGAATGGTGCGATCAATCGGACTTTTATCGATTTGAAGCGAGAGTACCTGATTGGGGTAAAGGGTGGCTAGCATTTGATTTCTAGCGATTTTAAGGAGGATGAGAACCCTAATTATCTTAAACCCTCCTGCAGTTGAGCCTGCCATTCCTCCAAAAAACATGAGGCACATGAGGATGAACTGAGAAAAGAGCGGCCAAGAGCCAATATCCCCGTAGCTAAACCCCGTAGAGGTCAAAACCGTTGACACCTCAAAAAAGATAGTCTCAAAGGCAGCTTTTGTGGTGTCGTAGAGCCCACCGACATTCAGCCAAAGGAGGAGACAAGCTCCTAGGACGATGCTGAGATAAAATCTGAGCTCTTCATTTTTGAAAAAAGTCCGTACCTTTCCCATCAAGAGGAGATAGTAGAGGTTAAAGTTTATCCCAAAAACCAACATACCGATGGCGACGGTATTGGTGATAAGCGAGCTATTGTAGTAGGCGATATTGTTGTCGTGTCCTGAAAAGCCCCCAGTTCCAGCAGTCGCCATAGCCGTCAGCAAACTATCAAAAAACGGCATCCCTACAGCCCAAAGGATAAGGGTCAAGAGGACAAACATTCCGAGATAGATGAGATAAAGGATTTGTGCGGTATTTTTTAGTTTAGCAACGACCTTTCCAAAAATAGGTCCTGCCATCTCGGCACGAACAATTTCTAAATGACTGGTCTGATTATTTTCCAAAATAGCGACCGCAAAGACCAGAACCCCCATGCCTCCGATGAGCTGGGTGAAACTGCGCCAAAGAAGCATAGAGTTGGTCAGACTATCAGTAGAGTCAATGATGGTAGCCCCTGTTGAGGTAAAGCCAGAAGCCATCTCAAAAAAGGCATCAATCAGACTAGGAATCTGCTCAGAAAAGACATAAGGAAGAGCGGCAAAAAAAGACCATAAAATCCAACAAAGTGAAACGATGAGAAGGCTTTCTTTGGCATAAATGCGTTGATTTTTAGGTTTTTTATAAGAGCCACTGCCGCCAACCAAAAGAAGAAGACCAATGGTTAACAGCAGACTATGTGTGACCTTGTCTCCTTCTTGATAGAAAAGGGCAGTAAAAAGGGGAACTAGAAGCAAACCGGCTTCAATCAACAAAAGCTTAGCGACCAAGTAGCGTACCATAGGTCTATTCATAGCTTACCTCTCTAATAAATCTAGAATACTGGAGATGTTTTTTAATAAGGTGATGACAACAACCTTGTCGCCCACCTCCAAACGGTCCTCTCCAGTTGGGAAAATGGTTTGACCTTTCCTTATAATAGCGGCAATCAAAACCTGTTTTTTCATGGAGATAGCAGCGAGATTTTTTCCTGCCAAGCGGTTATTTTCCTTGATTTCAAATTGCAGGGTCTCGATGCGCCCGTTGGCGAGATGGTGCATGGCATCTAGCTTAGAACCTTGGGCATTGCCGCGTCCTCTGATAAAGTGCATGATGCTATCAACCGCGATGCGTTTTGGAATGACAATGCTAGAAAAAGGCTGCTCTCCGATGATTTCTAAAAGGGTGGCACGATTGACCTTGGTGATATTTTTTTCCACCCCCAAGGTTTCAAGAAACATGGAAGCGATGATGTTTTCCTCGTCCACTCCCGTTAGGGTGGCGACTGCATCAAAACTTTGGACGTTTTCTTCTAAGAGGACATCACGGTCTGTGCCGTCTCCTTGTACCACTTGAAAATGGGGAAATTCTTGACTGAGCCATCTGGCCCTGTCCTCGTTTAATTCTAAGATTTTCACCACAATATCGGTGGATTTGAGGAGGTTGAGCAGGTAGTAGGCGATTTTTCCGCCACCAATGAGCATCATGTTGTGGACGTACTGGCTCTTGACAAAATTGTGAAAGACAATCATATCAGAGCGATTGCCCGTGACAAAGATGTGATCTCCCACCTCAATATTGGTATCTCCGTGTGGGATAAAGATATCCTCTTGGCGTTTGATAGCGCAAATCACCAGTCTTTTGAATTTTTTACGAAATTGTCCCATGGACATCTGGGAGAGTTTGCTCTTTTGGGTAATGGTAAATTCCATGAGCATGACTCGCCCATTGGCAAAGAGTTCGACTGACTGGGCGTTTGGAAACTCGATGCTGTTAGCGATATACTGGGCGGTGAGGAGTTCTGGGTTGATGGTGGCTGAAAAGCCAAGAAAATTTTTATCCTTGAAATACGGGTTGGAATACTCCGGATTTCTGACTCGCACGACCGATTCTTTTGCCCCCATCTTTTTAGCCAAGACCGCTGAAATCATATTGACTTCGTCTTTTTCGGTCAGCGCAATAAAGATGTCGCAGTGGGCAACATCTGCTTCCTCTAGAATTTTAAAATTAGCGCCATTTCCCACTATCCCTAGGATATCAATGTAGCGCGTGACTCTGGTGAGGACACTTTCTTTTTCTTCAATGAGGGTGACATCATGTTTTTCTTCGACCAGAGATTGGCAAAGGGCAGAACCTACTTTTCCCCCTCCAACGACAATAATTTTCATCCGATTTTATCTCCTTATATATCTTCTATCATACTCTTTTTTCACAGAAAATGCACCTGTCATTGTGATGGGAAGAAAAAGTCGCAAGAAAAGCAAACTTCTTGTAAAAAGCTATTGACAATTGTAACAAAGGTGATATACTAGAAAGGTATTACTCATTGATTTAACTCAATCCTGTTATGATTTAAGTTAATGAGCGACCAGCAACCACGTTGCCTGCTGACTTGAGTCCGGGTGATGTGGTTATTTTTTTAAAGATTTTAAAGAGAAACAAGCCATGAATATTCAAGAATTAGCCAAACAAAATCATCGTTTAGATAGTAGCCGTAACCATGTAGTTTTATTTCAACCGCAAATCCCAGCCAACACCGGTAACATCGCAAGAACTTGTGCTGCGACCAATAGTCCCTTACATATCATTCTTCCCATGGGTTTTCCCATTGATGATAAAAAGATGAAACGAGCTGGTCTAGACTATTGGGATAAGCTAGATGTGCGTTTTTATGACTCGCTGGAGGATTTTTTAGATGCTTGTAAGGGCAAGCTCCATCTGATTACCAAGTTTGCAGACAAGGTCTATTGTGAGGAGAGCTATGCTGATGATGAGGAACATTATTTCCTCTTTGGTCGAGAAGATACAGGGCTTCCTGAGGAATTTATGCGAGAACACCGGGAGTTGGCACTTCGCATTCCCATGAATGACGAGCATGTTAGAAGCCTCAATGTCTCAAATACCGTCTGCATGATTGTCTATGAAGCCCTACGTCAGCAAGATTTTCCTCAGTTAGAGTTGACCCATACCTATGAGAGAGACAAGTTAAAATAGGTAGAAGCGCGTTCGTTTTTCTTGCGTGCTTTTTTCTTTTGTGTTACAATAAGGGTGTCTTCAGGGCAGGGTGCAATTCCCGACCGGCGGTGATAGTCCGCGAGCGCAAGCTGATGTGGTGTAATTCCACAACCGACAGTAAAGTCTGGATGAGAGAAGACAAAGGGTTTTTTGCGTACTCTTTGATCCTTCTTTCAATTTGAAAAAATTGGAGGATTTTTTATATGGTTCGCACACGAAAGATGGCTATGATTGCCGTTTTATCCGCACTTTCTTTTAGCTTGATGCTTTTTAGCTTTCCCATCATACCAGGGGCTGACTTTTTAAAGGTTGAGTTGAGCGTGATTCCTGTTTTATTTGGACTCTATCTTTTTGATCTCAAGTCTGCCTATGCGATTTTGATTCTGAGAACAGTGCTCAAGTTTTTGTTAAACAGTCATGGTATCACAGATTTCATTGGGTTACCGATGAATGTCCTTGCTTTGGGTGCTTTTGTCACGGCTTTTGGTCTTGTGACCAACAAGGACGGACGGGCGCATGTGTCTTATGTTATTGCGAGTCTAGTAGGGACAGTATCCTCAACGCTTTTGATGGTGGTGCTTAATCTCGTCTATGCGGTTCCGCTTTATGCGCGGTTTGCCAACTTTGATATTCAGCAGATCATTGGGCTAAAACCCTATATTGTCGGTATGGTTCTTCCCTTTAATTTGGTTCAGGGCCTAATCTTTTCTGTGGTGTTTGGGGTCATTTCGACTTTTTTACACCCCTTGATTAAAACGTATTCTTATGAACGATAAATTTTTGATTAAACGGCTCTATGCCAGTTTATCTCTTGTGTTATTTGTTAGCCTGGGTTATGTGGTCAAGTTTTATCCTAGCTCTTTAGTAGCTTTTGATCGCCCCATCCAGTCTTTTATCAGAGGATCTTTGCCACCTCTTTTAACCACTCTTTTAAAAACCATTACCCTGTTAGGTAATCCAGAAGGTCAAGTCGTGATTATTCTCGCTTTTATGGGCTACTTTTGGTGGAAGAAGTGGAAGACAGAAAGCCTTTTTCTCCTGGGGACAGGGCTTCTTGCGGGGCTTTTGATTACTATTTTGAAGAATGTTTATCAGCGTCCAAGACCTAGTATTATGCACTTGGTGCATGAAACGGGGTACTCGTTTCCGAGTGGTCATGCCACAGGCAGCATGATGATTTTTGGTTTTATCCTCTTGGTAGCGCATCAGCGTATCACAAAATCTGCTGTCAGACATCTGGTAGAAGTAGCTATTGTCGCTTTGATTGTGATAGTAGGTTTGTCTCGTATTTACTTGGGGGTTCATTATCCGAGTGATATTATCGGTGGTTATCTTCTTGGTTTTGGAGTCTTAAACTTGATTTACCCTCTTTATATGAAACGCCGTTTTATTTGGCGCTTTACAGCCAAGCAAAGATAAGGGTATTAAGAGTTTTGAAAGGTTTGGAAATTATCCAAACCTTTTTTATGTGGGGAAATCAAGAGCTTTTAGTGGTCTATTTTAGAGAAAGTGTGGTAAAATAAGAGGATACCATTGTAGAGGAAAGAAAAACATGAAAAAGCCATTAGAGCTAGCCCATGACTTTTTAGCAGAGGTGCTAACCCCAACTAGCATTGCTCTTGATGCAACGATGGGAAAGGGATATGACACCCTGTTTTTAGCCAAAAGAGCTAAAGAAGTTTATGCCTTTGACATTCAAAAAGAGGCACTCGTTGCCACCCAAAAACGTTTAGATGAGGCAAAAGTCTTCAATGTTCGTCTCATTTTAGACAGCCATAGCCATCTTTTTCACTATGTAGATAAGGTGGACGTTGCTATTTTTAATTTGGGCTATTTACCAGGAGGTGACAAGGAGATTATCACCCAACCAGATACGACCTTATCAGCTCTAGACCAAATTTTGTCTTGTTTATCGCCTAAAGGGCGTGTAGCGCTTATGATCTACTACGGACATAAAGGGGGGCTGGAGGAAAAACATGCCCTTCTAGAAGCCGTCTCAAGCCTACCACAGACCGCTTATACGGTCATGTCTTATCAGGCGCTAAATCAAGTGAACCATCCCCCTTTTTTGATTATGATCGAAAAACACTAAACAGAAATAGATAGAGGAAAAACTGATGAATCATCAACAAATGAGTGAAAAATTAGCAAAAATGAGCGAAAAATTTTTATCTAGCAACAAATCATTTCAAGATTATAGTCATTTGGAATATAGCCGAAAGATGAATCGTATCAAGAAAAAATTAGTCAATCTCGAGATGGAACGTTGTCAACGTAAGCTCGAACATAAGGATGTCACCAGTATTGAAAAGAAAATTGAAAAGCAAAAATCCTTATTTGCGGCTTGTAGTAGCCAGTGTAGCGTGAAGAAATAAGGAGGGCTATTTTGCATCTGTCGATTTTTCTGATTATTTTTTTATTTGCGGTCATTTTGTCTAATGTCATTAATCGGATGTTTCCCAAAATTCCCCTCCCCTTGATTCAGATTGTTTTAGGGGGCTTGATTGGTATTTGGGGGCAAGAGGATCTCTTTACCCTTAATTCAGAATTGTTTTTGGCCTTTGTCATTGCTCCTTTGCTGTTTCGTGAGGGGCAAGAAAGTGACATCACCAACGTTCTTCGTCACTGGAAGATTATTGCCTTTTTGATTTTCCCTGTTGTTTTTGTAACGACCTTGGCGATTGGGTATGTTACGCATAATATGTTTCTTGGGACCATTCCTTTGGCGGCTTGTTTTGCCTTGGGAGCGGCACTTGGTCCCACGGATTTGGTGGCGTTTGCGGCTCTTTCCAAACGCTTTAGCTTTCCAAAGCAGGCTGAGAATATTCTGCAAGGAGAAGGTCTTTTAAATGACGCAAGTGGTCTTGTTTCGTTTCAGTTTGCAGTAGCTGCTTTAACGACAGGGGTATTCTCCCTAAGAGAAGCCAGCTTAAGTCTGATGATTTCCTTGATTGGCGGTCTTTTGGTCGGTCTTTTGGTCACCTTTTTAAATCGTTTAATGCTATCGATTTTAGACCACATGGGGGCGTCTGACACGACAGGAAGTCTATTGTTGGAGTTGGCTTTGCCTCTTGTTTCCTACTTTATTGCAGAAGAAATTCATGTGTCTGGGATTATTGCGGTCGTAGTCGCTGGAATTGGTCAGGCCAGTCGTTTTAAAAAGATTACGATTTTTGATGCTGAGGTAGATAAGACTAGTGATTCCGTCTGGCACATGATTACCTTTTTATTAAACGGGGCGGTCTTTATCCTTTTGGGAGATCAGTTGGTATCACTAGCAGATCCTGTTCTCAAGGCGATTGAAATCGATAATGGTCGGATTTTCCTTATCATTTTAGTGGTGACCTTGACCCTTTTTGCCACTCGCTTTTTCATGATTTTTACTTTTATGTTTTTACGTTTGTGGCGCTTGAAAAAGAAAATCAGTCCTTATTTTAAAAATATCCTTCTTTTGACTTTTTCAGGAGTTAAGGGGACGGTTTCCATTGCCACTATTTTACTCCTTCCAGCTGCGACCAGTCTAAAATACAGCCAGCTACTCTTTATTGCATCTGGTGTGACGGCTCTTAGCTTTTTAATTGGGATTCTTATCCTACCTCGTTTGGCTGGAAAACCAGTTGCCAAGGAGGGAAATTACGCCCAGATCGGTATCCTTAACGATGTGATTGCAGAGCTTGAAAATGATCTCAAAATCAGTAAGAAAAAAGTCGCGATTTATAATGCGATTGACCAGTACAATCAGCGGGTCGAAGATTTGATTTTGGACCAAGAGTCTAATGAGGTGAAAACCGAACTTGCCATGATTCGTCTCATGATTATTGGAATTGAAAATGAAGGCTTAGAACATGCTTTTGCCAAAGGGCAGATTTCCCTAGAAGAATATCGTCTCTATCAGCGTTATATCAAGGCTATGGAGCGCCAAGTCCCAAGAGATCTCATGTCCACTATTCGTTATGGAATACTCGTTCTTTTACGGGTGTTGAGAACTGTTTTGCATGAAATTGTGACCTTTGGATCTGGAATCCGGAAAAATATTCGTCATCAAAAAAACCAAAAATTCCGCATTACTGATGCCACCAGAGAACATCTTGAAGAGCTCTATCTATCGAATACTGAGGATGTTTTGGAGGCACTAGACGATATTGAAGGAATTTACAATATGACCTTGATTGAGTACCTCAAGCGTTCACGTCTGCGTGAGGCAGAAATCATCCAGTCTGGTTATTTCTTTGAACGGGTGATTGCACGCTTGACCCCAAACAATGTCGAAGAGTTGCTCAGAGGCTATTATTTGGAGCGCAAATTTATCTTTGAGTATGAAGAAGCAGGAATCATCAGCAAGCGCATGGCTAAAGAACTCCGAAAAGAGGTCAATAGCTTGGAGGATTATGCCTTTAAAGAATCAGCCAATACCCTTCCTTATGACATCGTTAATTTACGTCGAAACCAAATGAGGCAAGCAACAAAAAGCTAAGCTTTATGAGAAAATATTGCCTAATCTCTAGCCCAATAGCTGTGGAATATGGTATAATAAAGCCACTAAACCATAAAAACGAGGAGACAAACTAAATGGAAGACCCTAGCAGTCAGTCCTTGCTTATACAATTTTTACTCTTATTACTTTTAACCTTATTAAACGGCTTTTTCTCAGCCAGTGAGATGGCCTTGGTTTCTTTAAACCGTTCACGTGTGGAGCAAAAGGCCCAAGAGGGCGATAAACGCTTTATCCGTCTTTTGAAGGTTTTGGAAAACCCAAATCATTTCTTATCCACCATTCAGGTCGGAATTACCGTGTTGACCCTCCTTTCAGGGGCTAGTTTTGCAGACTCTTTGGGCGATGAGATTGCCCGTTGGATGGGAAATGGTGCGACCGCCAAGACCCTTGGTGACGTGATTGCCCTAGTTTTTTTGACCTATATTTCCATTGTCGTGGGCGAGCTTTATCCAAAGCGTATCGCCATGAACCTAAAGGAAAATTTAGCTGTTATTTCAGCACCAATTATTGTCTTTTTAGGCAAGATTGTTAGTCCTTTTGTCTGGCTCTTGTCTGCTTCGACTAATTTGCTTAGTCGCATCACACCGGTTAAGTTTGATGATGCAGATGAGCGCATGACCAGAGATGAGATTGAGTATTTGCTCACCAATAGTGAAGAAACGCTGGATGCTGAAGAAATCGGCATGCTTCAAGGGATCTTCTCATTAGATGAGCGCATGGCAAGAGAGGTCATGGTGCCAAGGACAGATGCCTTTATGGTGGATATCAATGATGATGTCAAAGACATCATGAAAAGCATCATGAGGGAAAATTACTCGCGTATTCCCGTTTATGACGATGACCGAGATAAGGTCATTGGCTTGATTCACACCAAGCGGATTTTAAACAGTGCCTTTGAGGATGGTTTTGACCAGCTCAATTTACGCCGTATCATGCAAGAGCCTCTCTTTGTACCAGAGACCATCTTTATCGATGATCTCTTGAGTGCTCTTAGAAATACGCAAAATCAGATGGCTATTCTCCTAGATGAGTACGGAGGGGTGGCAGGTCTTGTGACCCTTGAGGATTTGCTTGAGGAGATTGTCGGAGAGATTGACGATGAAACAGACAAGGCTGCTCAAGAAGTGAGAGAGATTGCAGAGGACACCTATATTGTCCTTGGGACCATGACCCTCAATGATTTTAATGAGTATTTTGACTGTGAGCTAGAAAGTGACGATGTGGATACCATCGCAGGCTTTTACTTGGCTGGGATTGGTACCATTCCAAGTCAAGAGGTTAAAGAAAGCTATACTGTTGAGAGTCATCAGCAGGCCTTTCGTTTGATTAACGACAAGGTTAAAGACGGTCGAGTGGTCAAACTCAAAGTGATTCGCACCAAACTTGAAGAAACGCAAGAAGCGTAAAACTGGAGGATTGTTCCTCCAGTTTTTGTTTTCCCAAAACAGGAGCTTTAGGCTTTTCTAAGAGGAAGTTAAGAATTAGTTAAGAAGTGGCTTACATTTGACTTATGTCCTTTTGCTATACTAAGAATATAGTTATTTAAGTTGCTTTTAGGACGAGGTAACCTAAATGACCATATCTTATCAGAAATAGAGGATATTTATATGACAACGAAAACAAGATGGACAAAGCAATGTGTAACAACCCTACTAGCAAGCGGTTTGCTCTTTACCTTGGCACAAGGCTATACTGCCTCCGCAGATACCTTTTATCAAGCTCAACCCAGACAAGCAGCTTTGTCTGATGACGAGATTTTTGAACGTGCGCAACACGTGGATCTTCCAGCTTATCTAACGGGTTCGTCAGCTTTTGGTGCAACGTCTGAGCATTTGCAAAAAGACTATGAAGGTGAAGCTTCTCAAGAAGCGCAAGGTTCAGCCTACTCAAGCTTGTCTGATGATGAGATTTTTGAGCGTGCGCAACATGCAAATCTTCCAGCATATCTGACTGGTTCATCAGCTTTTGGTGCGACTTCTGAACACTTGGGAGGTCATTTTGACGCGCCAGCTGTGGTTGAGCCACAAGCGTCCTCTCAAGCAGCTTTGTCTGATGATGAGATTTTTGAACGTGCGCAACACATGGATCTTCCAGATTATTTGAGCAGCTCTGCTTTTGGAGCAACCTCTGAGCATTTGCAAAAAGACTATGCAGGTGGCACTTCTTTATCCCAAGGTGCAGCTTATGATAGCTTATCCGATGAAGAGATTTTTGAACGCGCGCAACATGCGGATTTACCAGATTATTTGAGTGGTTCTGCCTTTGGAGCGACTTCTGAACACTTGGGAGGACGTTTTGAGGCTCCCGCTGAATCTGATGCGTCTGTCACTCCTCAAGCCCTATCCTCCGATGATGAAATCTTTGAACGTGCACAGCATGCTGACCTTCCAGATTATTTGAGCAGCTCTGCTTTTGGAGCTACCTCTGAAAACTTAGAGAGGGACTATGATTCTGAGGCTTTCTATGCACCTAGTCAAGCACCGACTTACTCTACCTTGTCAGACGATGAGATTTTCGAGCGTGCGCAACACGTGGATCTTCCAGATTATTTGAGTGCGTCACCTTATAGCATCCTTTCTCAACATCTTTTCTTATCTTACTTTGGACGTTACTAAGAGGCATAGTCTCTTTTGCGACTTTGGTGAAAATTTGGTATAATAAAGGGAACTATTTAGCAAAAGGGGAAAATCTATGTCAACATTCTTAGTTTTTGGTCATCAAAATCCAGATACTGATGCTATCGCTTCATCTTATGGTTGGGCTTACTTGGAGCGTGAAGCTTTTGGTCGTGATGCCGAAGCGGTCATCTTGGGAGAGCCCAATGAAGAAACAGCCTTTGTTTTGGACTACTTTGGTGTTAAGGCACCGCGTGTGGTCACATCTGCTAAGGAAGAAGGGGTTAGCCAAGTTATCCTAACAGACCACAATGAAGCGCAACAATCGATTTCAGACATCAAAGACGTGGAAGTGGTTGCGGTGATTGATCATCACCGTGTCGCGAATTTTGAGACAGCCAACCCACTTTACATGCGCGTTGAGCCTGTTGGGTCAGCGAGCTCAATTGTTTACCGTGCTTTCAAGGAAAATGGAGTCGCTGTTCCTAAAGAGATTGCTGGACTCTTGTTGTCTGGTTTGATTTCAGATACGCTTTTGCTCAAATCACCAACCACCCACGCTAGCGATCCACAAGTGGCAAAAGAATTGGCAGAGTTGGCAGGTGTTGATCTAGAAACTTACGGTCTTGAGATGCTAAAAGCAGGTACCAACTTGGCAAGCAAGTCAGCGGATGAATTGATTGACATTGATGCCAAAACCTTTGAATTAAATGGTAACAAGGTGCGTGTGGCGCAGGTCAATACCGTGGACATCAAAGAAGTCCTCACGCGTCAAGCCGAGCTAGAAGCAGCCATGACCAAGGCTATGGAAGAAAATGGTTACTCTGATTTTGTCTTGATGATTACGGATATTTTGGAATCTAATTCTGAAATCTTGGCGCTTGGAAGCCACATGGACAAGGTAGAAAAAGCCTTTAACTTTACGCTAGAGGACAATCACGCCTTCTTACCAGGGGCAGTATCACGCAAGAAGCAAGTGGTGCCACAACTCACTGAAAGCTTCAATGCTTAATCGATAAAAAAGGGCCTAGGATTTGATTTCCTAGGCTTTTTTGCTTGTGGGAGCTGTTTACTTTTTGGCATCAAAAAGTACCAAGGTCAGATAAGGTAGGCTGATCAGCGCCACTAAAATACCAGTGGGCAGGCTAAGGATAGCCAGTAAGGAACGGTTGAGCGTGTCAGTTAATAAGAGTAGCAACATTCCCAAAAGACTACTGACTGGAATGAGGTGAGCGTGCTTGACGCCACTTAATTGTCTAGCGAGGTGGGCTGAAAGAAAACCAATAAAGCTGATGTTTCCAACCAAAATAACGCCAATTCCGGTTAAAAGACTAGCCAGCAATAGCTCAATCAAGCGTTCTTTTTGGAGATTTAGTCCAAGAGCTATGGCGGATTGGTCATTGAGCCAGAGGAGGTTGAGTGAGGTATGCCGTTTATAGACCAATAAACTGACGCCAATCAAAAGCGGAAAAGTAAGCAGCAAGGTTTCCCATCTGTCTCCTGTAATCGTGCCTCCCAGCCAAGAGAGGATATAGTCTAACTTAAAACGGTCTGTTTGACTGATGAGGGCGACCATGACACTCGTTGAAAGACTGGTGACACCAAGCCCACTGATGATAAGAAGGCTAGGATTGATCCGATAATGGGAACCAAGGGAGAACAGATAGACGCTAAAGATACTGATGGCAGCACCACTACTGGTCAATAAGGGAAGAAAAAGAGGACTATTGGACTGGTCCATCCATCCAAAACTAAGGGCAAGGGCAAGAGCTAATCCAGCTCCACTATTGGCACTCAAGGTGCTGGAGTCTGCAAGGGGATTGCGTGTGAGGGTTTGAAGAATTAAACCAGAAAGCCCCAGTGCCCATCCGCCTAAGATGCTAGCAAGAAGACGTGGTAGGCGGATTTCCCAAAGGAGAAAATACTCGCCTTGGTTGGGATTAGAGAGATTCCTCCATAGCTGAGTGGGGGAAAGGCTAGGTGTCCCAAGGCATAAGGCCATCACAAAGCTAATCAAAAGAAGAAAAAGGAGTCCTAACATCAGGTGTTTGCATTTAGTCATAGAAACGACCTCCTTTTTTCTTGAGCAGGATGAGAAAGAGCGGTAAACCAATCAGACTGGTGAGCAAGTTAAGAGACAACTCACTAGGGGCTGCTAGGGTGCGGCTAAGAAGGTCAGCCAGAAGGAGAAAATCCCCTCCAAATAAGATGACAAGTAAGCAAAATAGACGCGAGATGCCCCTTGTGAAAGGTCTTAGAAAATGCGGCACAATCAACCCGATAAATCCGATATTGCCAGCAATCGCCACACTTGAAGCAGCTAAAATCAAGACCAAAATCAAGAAAAAAAGTTGACTCCCAAAAATATTGACCCCCAAAGCCCGTAAAAGAAGAGGGTCAAGGTTGAGAAGAGCCAGCCGCTTGGCAAATAAGAGACCAAGCGTCAAACCAAGGAGAAAAAAGGGAGCTGTGGTTTTTAGCATGGCCCAATTAACCGCTGAAAAACTGCTGGCTTCTAGGCTTAAAAGGCTAGCGGAGAGCTTGAAAGTAACCGCAAGAACCTGCGTTAAGGTGGACAAAAAAGCACTCAAGATACTCCCAATCAAAATCAAACGAAGAGAGTGGTGTGTTTTCCTTCCATAAGTCAACCCTAGCGTAAAGCAGGCAGCCAAGCTAGATCCCAGAAGGGAAAAGAGGAGTAAGACCTGATAGTGCAGAGAAGGGGAAAATAAAATAGCTAAGGTCAAAGCTAAACTCGCTCCAGATTGGATACCTAGTAGGCTAGTGTCTGCAACGGGGTTTCTGGTCAAGCTTTGGATCATGCTGCCAGAAAAAGCAAGGCTTGCTCCAACGAGAAAGACAGCTAAAATGCGGGGAATTCTCGCCTCCCACAAGACAGTATTTTTGTGAAAAAAGCCTGCTATCAGCTCATGGTGAGAAAAAGAGATGGCACCAAACCGCAAGCTCATGTAACAAAGGAGGACAAAGAGGGCTAATCCTAAAAAAAGAAGCCAATAAGAGATTGGCTTTTGTTGAGATAAGGTCATGATTTTTTCGTTTTTTGTTTACTATTTTGTGTCATAAGGGCTTTTTGCAAGGTTTCTAGCTGATAATCCAAGGATTTTGGATCGGTAAAGGTGAAACTGTCGGCTTGTACCCGAATGGCATGATTCTTTTGAACAGCTGGAATGGCTTGCCAGAGAGAACTTTCATAAAGACTGGAGTTGGTTTGGCTATTGTCCGCAGTGACGATGACATAGTCGCCGATGTAGTCCGCAAGGACCTCTTTTGAAATAGACAAGTAGCCTTTAGGAAAGACTTCTTGGGCCACCTTTTCAGGTGCTTTAAATCCGAGGGACTTGTAAATGATTTCTCCTGCGTGCCCCCAATTATCTCCAAAGAGGTAGAGGTCTTTTTCGGTTAGACCAAGAATGGTGAAAGTCGCATTTTTACCAAGGGCATCATCTAGATTGGTCTTGGTTTCTGCAATCTTAGCATCCCAAGATTTGCGCCAAGCGGTAGCTTCTTTTTCTTTATCAAAGAGTTTTCCGAAATCATCAACCAACTGGAGGTAGTCACGTTTTCCGTATTCAATCGAGATGACCGGTGCGATTTTCTTGAGTTGGTCAATATTGTCTTCGTTAGAGCCAATGATAATCACATCGGGCTTTTGGCTAGAGATGGTTTCAAGGTCTTTAGGCATAGCCTGTTTGACCTTTTTCAAATCCTCTTTGAAAACAGGGTTATCCTTGTCGTAGGTCGTTGCCGTCACAAGAGGAAGATCCAGCTGAAGCAGATAGCCAGTGTAGCTGGCATTGAGACTAGCAATCCGTTTGGGATGTTGGGGGATGTTACCATAGTAGGTAAAGCCCTCAATTTTTGGTGCTTGATAGCTCGTTTGACTGGTTTTGGTCTCTTTGGTTTGACCGCAAGCAGCCAACAAGACCACCAAAAGCAATGAGCTAACGAGGTAGAGTAATTTTTTCATAAGACCTCCTTTATGGTAAATGATAACTAAGTAACGTCGGCAGCTTTGTCTTTGGATCGATGACGAGCTGAGGGTCAATATCAAAGACATGACCAAGCACCGTTTCTTGCATAATGTCTTTGACTGTTCCTGTCTGATAGAGACGCCCATCTTTCATTGCGACCAACTGGTCTGAATAACGAGCAGCCAGATTGATGTCGTGCAGCACCATGACAATGGTTTTTTTCTCACTGAGATTAATCTCTTTTAAGAGCTCAAGAATTGTCAGCTGATGGGTCAAATCCAGATAAGTGGTCGGCTCATCCAAGAAAATGATGTCTGTGTCCTGAGCCAAAGTCATGGCGATAAAGACACGCTGCCTTTCCCCGCCTGAGAGTTGTGACAGAGGAAGATTGGCATAAGCAACCGTCTGGGTCTTTTCCATAGCCCAGTAAATTTTTTCCCGATCCATAGAAGATAAGCCTAAAAAGGCTTTTTGGTGGGGAAAACGCCCATAAGAGATGAAATCATAGACACTGACCCCATCTGGAGCGAGGATGTGCTGTGGCAAAAAAGCCACACGCTTTGCCACCTGCTTGGTCGAAAGGTGATGAATGGACTCCTGACCAAGAAGAACTTCTCCCTTGCTAAGAGGGAGAAGGCGACAAAGGCACTTGAGTAGGGTTGATTTTCCGCAACCGTTTTTGCCGATAATGGTTGTGATTCTCTCAGGTAAAATATCAAGGCTAAGATCACGCAGAACAAGCCTTTTGTCATAGCTTACGTCGATCTGCTTGGCTGAAATCATCCTATCCTCTCCTTTTAGCCTTATTATATCATAGATTTCTCAAGAAACCGCTAACTTTTGATATATTGGAATGGTTCTTGAGAAAATGAAGGTGTTTTTTTCTAGTCTAAGTAAGCCTTAGCGACGGCTAAATCTCCCGGATAAGGCGTTCTTTCGCCATTGACGATTTGGTAAGCGTCAGCCCCTTTTCCAGCGATGATGACAGCATCACTGACTTTTTGGGTGCCTTCTAGAGCTGTTTTGATGGCAAGCTCACGGTCCACTTCGATGTGGACAGGGCGCTCAATATAGCTAGCAATTTCTTCTGCGATAGCCCTAGGGTCTTCAAAATTCGGATCATCAGTGGTTAAAATGACCTCAAGGTCTGGGTAGTGATTGAGTAACTCGCCAAAGTCCTTGCGCCTGCTTTCTCCCTTGTTTCCAGTTGAGCCAAGAATCAAGATAATCTTGCCAGTCTGGTGGGTTTTTACCACTTCAATCAATTTTTCGACACTGTCTTTATTGTGGGCATAATCCACAAAGACCTTGGCACCATTTGATTGCGTGAGGACTTCCATGCGCCCAGGGACGCGGGTGTCTTTGATGCCTTGGTAAATATCAGTAAGACTAGCTCCTAGCTGTAAACAAGCTAAACCAGCAGCGAGAGCATTTTCTTGGTTGAAATGCCCAATCAACTCTAGGTCATAGTCGCCTTCTAATTGCCCTGTAAAGTGGCAAGAAAAGGCTTGACTGTTTGTGATACTGTTATTGAGATGGCTGCCATAAAGGGCATGTGGCAGGTCTTTAATCTGTTCTAAGATGAGGTTGGCATGTTGCATGTTTTGGTTAGCTACCACATAACGGCTATGGTTGAGGAGTTGGCGCTTGTGGTAAAAATAATCCTCGAAGGTTGGGTGCTCAATAGGGCCGATGTGATCGGGACTGATATTGAGAAAAACGCCCACATCAAAGGTTAGCCCGTAAACCCTTTTGACCAAATAGGCTTGGCTAGAAACCTCCATGATGAGGTGGGTCATGCCATTTTGAACGGCTTGAGCCATCATGGCAAAGAGATCAAGGCTCTCAGGTGTGGTCAGTTTTGACTTGGTAAAATGAATGCCATCAAGTGTCGTGTTCATCGTGGAAAGAAGGGCGGGCTTGTGGCTTTGCTTCAAAATATGATAGGCAAAGTAAGCGGCAGTGGTTTTTCCCTTTGTTCCTGTAATCCCAAGGAGTTTTAGTTGATTTTGCGGATGACCGTAAAACTCCATGGCAATAAGGCTCATGGCTTGTTTGATGTCATTGACCAAAATGGCAGGAATACCGACTTCATAGTCCACTTGGCTGATATAAAAGGCCAGTCCTTTTTGAATGGCATCTTCTAAAAAGGCTTTTTTAAACGAAGCTCCCTTTGCAAAAAAGAGCGTGTCTTTATCGACCTCTCTACTATCGTAGCTGAGTTTTTGAAAGGAGGGATTTTGGTCATAGGTTAAGGTGTAGTGTCCATTTAGTGCGATCTCTCTAAAATTGTGATCGGCTTTTAGGATGTCTAAAATAGTATTTAAGCTTATCATACTTCTTATTTTAGCCCTAATGTTCTTGTTTTACAAGTCAAAAAGAAAAGTTTATAATGATTTTATTGATTACTGTGAAAGAGTGAACCATGTCTGTAAAAAATGAAACCTTAAATCAGCAGCAGCAGCTCGTTCGAGGAACTGCTTGGCTGACTGCCAGCAATTTTATCAGCCGCTTATTGGGGGCTGTTTACATCATTCCTTGGTATGCTTGGATGGGCAAATACGGCCCTGAGGCCAATGCTCTTTTTGGGATGGGCTATGAGATTTACGCCCTCTTTTTGTTGATTTCAACCGTTGGTGTCCCTGTTGCAGTCGCAAAGCAAGTGGCTAAGTACAATGCGCTTGGAAAGCGCGAGACTAGTTTTTACCTGGTCAAGCAAATGTTGTATTTCACCCTGTTTTTGGGCGTGGTGTTTGCTGGCATTTTGTATTTGGGAGCGCCTTTATTTTCCGATATGAGTGGTGGTGGGAGTGAACTGGTTCCTGTCCTACGTAGCTTGACCTTGGCGGTTTTGGTCTTTCCTGCTATGAGTGTCTTGCGGGGATTTTTCCAAGGCTTTAACCAACTGCATCCAAGTGCAGTGAGTCAGGTTTCTGAACAGTTGATTCGTGTTATCTGGATGTTAGTGACTGCCTTTTTCATTATGAAAATGGGGTCAAAAAACTATGTGGAAGCCGTCACCCAATCCACTTTTGCAGCCTTTGTCGGTATGCTGGCTAGTCTTTTGACCCTCTTTTATTTTTTGTGGAAAGAAGGCATGTTACAGGCTCTCTTTCAAGCAAAGGATGCGTCCGGTCAAGTCAATACCCGATTAGTCATCATTGAAACGGTGAAAGAGGCGCTACCTTTTATCATCACAGGATCAGCTATCCAGTTGTTTCGGTTGATTGACCAAGCGACTTATATCAATACCATGTCAGGTTTTACCTCTTATACCAAGCAGGAGTTGAGCGTTCAGTTTGCTTATTTTGCCTCTAACCCAGGAAAACTGACCATGATTATTGTTGCAGTCGCAGGCTCTATCAGTGCGACCTCAATTCCTCTTTTAACAGAGAATTTCATCAAAAAAGACTATAAAGCGTCAGCGCGTTTGGTGATTGATAACTTGGTCATGCTTGGGAGCTTTTTACTTCCGGTTGTTGTTGGGGCTTTGATGCTGGTTCACCCCTTATATGTCGTCTTTTATGGGGCAGCCGATTCGCTAGCGGTAGATTTGCTCTCGGCTTCCTTGATACAGACCATTTTTCTTTCCCTTTACATGGTGTTGACTCCGATTTTGCAGTCTTTATTTGAAAACCGTCAGGTCATGCTGTATTTCCTTTATGGGCTAATCATTAAGGTTATTTTACAGATTCCTTTTATCTATTTCTTCCATGCTTATGGTCCGATTTATTCGACCAATATCGCACTTTTGGTTTCCATTGTCTTGAGTTATCGGAGGATTCAAGTTGTGACTCACTTCAATCGTCAAGTGGTTTACAAACGCTTGCTGTTGATTGCTCTTTTAACTCTCTTTATGGCATTGGGAGTAGGGCTTGTGATGTTCTTGCTCCATTTTATCATTCAACCACAAGGGCGCTTGATGAACTTCCTTTATCTAGCTCTGGTCGGTTCGGTTGGTGTCTTGATTTATGCTTACTTTAGCCTTAGAACCGGTCTTTTGGATAAGTTTATTGGAAAAAATAGGGCAAACGAATGGCGCCAAAAAGCAAAGATAGGGTAAAAAACTAAAAAATCTGCTCTTTTTGGCAGATTTTTTTTGTGGATTATGCTATAATATCTAGTTAGAAAAATATAGAAGGTGGTCTTTTCTCATGGGAAATTTTCAAGTTATCTCACATCCATTGATTCAACACAAATTGTCCATTTTACGTCGCACCAGCACATCAACCAAAGATTTTAGAGAATTGGTTAATGAAATTGCTATGCTAATGGGTTATGAAGTTTCCCGTGATCTTCCTTTGGAGGACGTGGAGATTGAAACACCAATCACAAAGACAGTGCAAAAACAATTGGCTGGTAAAAAACTCGCCATTGTTCCGATCCTTCGTGCAGGGATTGGGATGGTCGATGGTCTTCTTAGCCTTGTTCCAGCGGCTAAAGTGGGTCACATCGGAATGTATCGTGATGAAGAAACGCTTGAGCCAGTGGAGTATTTGGTCAAACTACCAGATGATATCGATCAACGCCAAATTTTCTTGGTGGATCCAATGCTAGCAACAGGTGGTTCTGCTATTTTGGCGGTTGATTCCCTTAAAAAACGCGGGGCGACCAACATCAAGTTTGTCTGCCTTGTTGCAGCACCAGAAGGAGTGAAAAAGCTGCAAGAAGCTCACCCAGATGTGGATATCTACACCGCTGCACTTGATGAAAAACTCAACGAACACGGCTACATTGTGCCAGGTCTCGGAGATGCTGGGGATCGTCTTTTTGGAACCAAATAAGATACGAAAGGAGACTGGGGCAGACCTCAATCTCCCTTCTTTTTGAGTTTTTTATTTGACCTTAGTTGACCAATAAGGTATAATGAACCAATAGATTAGAAAAGGTCACAGAACCTGAAAGGAGAATATTTATGATTCCAGTAGTCATTGAACAAACTAGCAGAGGCGAGCGCTCTTATGACATTTACTCTCGTCTGTTAAAAGACCGTATCATCATGTTGACAGGCCCTGTTGAGGACAATATGGCCAATTCCATCATTGCCCAGCTCCTCTTTTTGGACGCACAGGATAACACCAAGGACATCTACCTTTATGTCAATACCCCAGGTGGTTCTGTTTCAGCAGGTCTTGCCATTGTGGATACCATGAACTTTATCAAATCTGATGTGCAAACCATCGTTATGGGTGTGGCAGCTTCTATGGGAACAGTCATCGCTTCAAGCGGTGCTAAAGGCAAACGCTTCATGCTTCCTAATGCGGAATACATGATCCACCAACCTATGGGTGGCACAGGTGGCGGTACGCAACAAACCGATATGGCGATTGCAGCAGAACACCTTCTTAAAACCAGAAATAACCTTGAGCAGATTTTAGCAGACAATTCTGGTCGAACAGTCGAAGAGGTGCACCGTGATGCTGAGCGTGACAAGTGGATGAGCGCCCAAGAAACACTTGAGTATGGATTCATTGATGAAATCATGACGAACAACGACCTCAAATAGTTATCAAGAAAGGGACTAGACGTTTAGTCTCTTTTTTATTATAATCTTATTTATGGATAAAAAAGAAGAATTTCAGATACCGAGTCGTCTTGGTTTGGTGATTTATTTGTATTACAACCGAGATGCGAAAAAGTTAGTCAAATTAGGGGATCTGGTCTATCACTCAAAAAAGATGCGCTATGTCATGCTTTATATCGATCAAGATCAAGAAACAACCATTCTTGCGCAACTAAACCGTCTTAAGTATGTCAAGGAGGTAAAACGCTCACCTCTGCTGGCTATGGAGCACCAATTTGTGGGCACTTTGCAAGATAAAACTGTTTTCATTGAGGATTCAGCATCTTTTTTAGAAAAAAGTGAAAAAATGGGTTGACAATTATCTGACAATTCAGTATTATATAAAACATAACACTTTAGAAATTGAGGAAATAAAATGAAGAAGAGATTAACCCTAGCGGCCTTAGCCCTATTTAGTACAGCAGCTTTGGCAGCATGTAGTGCAGCACCTGGTGGCTCGTCGAGCAGCAACGGCACCCAAATCGATAAAACCGTCAAAATCGGCTACAACTTAGAATTATCTGGAAATGTTGCCGCTTATGGAACAGCGGAGAAAAAAGCAGCTGATCTAGCGGTTGAAGAGATCAACAAGGCTGGTGGTGTTGATGGGAAAAAATTAGAAGTGGTTTCTAAGGACAACAAGTCAGACACGTCTGAAGCTGCAACGGTAGCAACCAGCCTAGCAACCCAAGACAAGGTCAATGCCATCTTAGGCCCTGCGACTTCATCTGGTACAGCAGCCGCATCACCAAATGCCACCAAGGCAGCTGTTCCTTTGATGACGCCATCTGGAACACTAGATAGCTTGACGGTTTCAAATGGTAAGGTTCAAGATTATGTCTTTCGTGCAACCTTCCAAGACAGCTATCAAGGAAAGGTCTTGGCGCAGTACGCTTCTGAAAACTTAAAAGCAAATAAGGTTGTCCTTTACTATGACAACTCCAGTGACTACTCTAAGGCAGTTGCCGATCAGTTCAAGAAATCTTACAAGGGTGAGATTGTTGTTGAAGATACCTTTGCAAGTGATGACAAGGACTTCCAAGCGGCTTTGACTAAGTTTAAGAACAAGGACTTTGATGCCATCGTTATGCCGGGTTACTACACAGCGACTGGTCTTATCACCAAACAAGCGCGTGAAATGGGCATTGATAAGCCAATCCTAGGACCTGATGGCTTTAGCGATCCTCAGTACGTGGCAAGTGCAGGTGCTAACAACGCCACCAACGTTTACTACGTTTCTGGCTACTCTACTAAGGTCAACTTGTCAGATAAGTCAGCAGCCTTTGTCAAGGCCTACAAGGAAAAATACGGCGAAGAGCCAAACTTGTTTGCCGCTCTTGGTTATGACTCTGTTTATATGCTAGCTGACGCTGCTAAAGGGGCTAAGACTTCCAAAGATCTCTCTGAGAATCTTGCAAAATTGAAAGATTTTGAAGGTGTGACAGGTAAATTCTCTATCGATAAGGATCACAACCCTGTTAAAACAGCGCTTGTCATCAGCCTTAAAGATGGAAAAGAAGAAAAAGCAGAGCCCGTTGAGGCAAAATAATGGACTCTTAGGTCATCTGGGGGAGAAGGTCTCCTCCAGATGTTTGCTGTTTTTGATATGTGAATAAAAAATAGAAAGTTTGGTGACGATATGCTTCAGCAACTTGTCAATGGGTTGATTTTGGGAAGTGTCTATGCCCTGATTGCCCTTGGCTACACCATGGTTTATGGGATTATTAAATTGATTAACTTTGCCCATGGTGATTTGTACATGATGGGAGCCTTTATTGGCTATTACTTGATTTCAGCCTTTCATTTAAATTTCTTTGTCGCTTTGGTTTTGACCATGGCGATCACAGCTGCTCTGGGTGTCTTGATTGAATTTTTGGCTTATCGGCCACTGCGTCATTCGACTCGGATTGCAGCTCTTATCACCGCTATCGGGGTTTCCTTTTTCCTTGAGTATGGTATGGTTCGCTTAGTCGGTGCCAATACCCGTGCCTTCCCACAGGCGATTGAAACCATTAAGTATAACGTGGGACCTGTGGTGATTACCAATGTGCAGTTGATTATCCTAGGCATTTCCGTTCTTTTGATGGTGGCGCTCCAGTTCATCGTGCAAAAGACCAAGATGGGAAAAGCCATGCGCGCGGTGTCGGTGGATAGTGATGCGGCACAGTTGATGGGAATCAACGTCAACTCTACCATCAGTTTTACCTTTGCGCTTGGTTCAGCCTTAGCTGGAGCTGCGGGTGTTCTAATTGGACTGTATTACAATTCGATTGACCCTTTGATGGGGATGACACCAGGGATTAAGGCCTTTATCGCAGCCGTTTTGGGTGGGATTGGTATTATCCCAGGTGCGGCGCTTGGTGGTATTATCATCGGTTTACTAGAAACCTTCTCGATTTCGATTGGTCTATCTAGCTACCGTGATGCAGTGGTTTATATTGTGTTGGTGGTGATTCTTTTGATTCGCCCAGCGGGTATTTTAGGGAAAAATGTAAAGGAGAAGGTGTAGATCATGCAGAAAAATCTAAAAGTAAATCTGACCTGGTTAGCTGTGATTGTAGCCACCTTTGCTGTTTTGTCTTTTCTCACGTCTAGTGGTCTTTTAGGGGATTATTACATCCAGATTGTCATGGGGATTGGGATTAGCATCATCATGGCGCTTGGGACCAATCTGATTCTTGGTTTTTCAGGACAGTTTCCTCTTGGTCAAGCTGGTTTTATGGCTATTGGAGCTTATACGACGGCTATCCTTACGCAATCTATGCCGACTTACCTTGGTTTTTACTTGTCGATGTTGGTTGGCTGTGCTGTGGCTGCTGTAATTGCCCTTTTGGTTGGAATTCCGACCTTGCGTCTTAAGGGAGATTATTTGGCAATTGCGACTCTTGGTGTCTCTGAGATTATTCGGATTGTTATCATCAATGGAGGAACCCTCACTAACGGTGCAGCAGGGATTACGGGTATTTTATCCTATACCACTTGGCCTGTGGTGTTCATCTTTGTCGTGGTGTTGACGATTTTGATGTTGAACTACCTCAGAAGTCCGATGGGACGTGAAGTGATTTCCGTGCGTGAAGATGAGATTGCTGCGGAGTCTATGGGGGTTAACATCACCAAAGCTAAGGTTTTGACTTTTGTCATTGCAGCCATCATGGCGAGTATTGCAGGATCGCTCTATGTGGGTTATCTAGGAACAGCTGTACCAAAAGATTATACCCTCTTACGTTCCATTGATTACCTCATCATCGCTGTTTTAGGTGGTCTTGGTTCGGTGACGGGAACGATTGTTGCAGCTGTTGCACTTGGTATTCTCAACATGTTCTTGCAAAATGTCTCCGACCTTCGGATGATCATCTATTCTCTAGCCCTTATTTTGGTGATGGTCTTTAGACCAGGGGGCTTACTTGGGACTAAGGAATTGAAATTATCACGTTTCTTTAAAGCTGGAAAGGAGGAAAGTTAATCATGGCCCTATTGGAAGTGAAACATCTAACCAAAAATTTTGGTGGTCTAACGGCTGTTGGGGATGTGACCATGGAACTCCACGAGGGAGAATTGGTCGGCCTTATCGGTCCAAATGGCGCTGGGAAAACAACCCTCTTTAACCTCTTAACAGGGGTGTATGAACCAAGCGAGGGAACGGTGATGCTAGATGGCACGCTCTTAAATGGGAAAACACCGTCTAAGATTGCTGCACTTGGTCTTTCGAGAACCTTTCAAAATATCCGCCTCTTCAAAGATATGACAGTCTTGGATAATGTCTTGGTGGGGCTTTCCAATGGTCGCTCTCCACATCTTTTGGCTTCTTTTTTGCGTTTGCCATCTTTTTATAAAAATGAGGCAGAGCTGAAACAAAAAGCCTTTGACTTGTTGGCAATCTTTGGTTTAGAAGGTGACGCACAAACTCTAGCGAAGAACCTTCCTTATGGTCAACAACGTCGGCTTGAGATTGTACGGGCGCTAGCGACTAATCCTAAAATTCTCTTCTTGGATGAGCCAGCTGCGGGGATGAACCCACAAGAAACGGCAGAATTAACGGATTTGATCCGCCAAATTCAAGAACAATTCAAGATTACCGTGATCTTGATTGAGCATGACATGAGCTTGGTCATGGAAGTGACGGAGCGCATTTATGTATTGGAGTACGGTCGTTTGATTGCCCACGGTACACCTGAGGAAATCAGGACCAATCAGCGCGTGATTGAAGCGTATCTAGGAGGAGAACTCTAATGAGCATGTTAAAAGTCGAACAGCTATCGGTTCGCTATGGTGTCATCGAAGCCGTCAAAGACGTCAGTTTTGAGGTCAATGAAGGTGAAGTGGTAACGTTGATTGGTGCCAATGGAGCAGGAAAAACCTCCATTCTACGCACCATTTCTGGTTTGGTGAGACCAAGTAGTGGGACCATCAGCTTTTTGGGCAATGAGATTCAAAAAGTTCCCGCTAGGAAAATTGTGGCAGATGGTCTTTCTCAAGTGCCAGAAGGACGTCATGTCTTTTCTGGTTTGACCGTTATGGAGAACCTTGAAATGGGAGCTTTTCTGCGTAACAACCGTGAAGAAAACCAAGCCAATCTTAAAAAGATTTTTGAGCGCTTCCCTAGACTAGAAGAGCGTAAAAATCAGGATGCTGCAACCCTTTCAGGAGGGGAGCAGCAGATGCTTGCCATGGGGCGTGCCCTTATGAGCCAGCCAAAGCTTTTGCTCTTGGACGAGCCGTCTATGGGATTAGCACCGATTTTCATCCAAGAAATCTTTGACATCATTCAAGATATTCAAAAACAAGGCACAACCGTGCTTCTCATCGAGCAAAATGCCAACAAGGCGCTGTCGATTGCAGACCGCGGTTACGTCCTAGAAACAGGAAAAATCGTTCTTTCAGGAACAGGACAAGAATTGCTGGCTTCAGATGAAGTGAGAAAGGCCTATCTGGGAGGATAAGATGACGAAAAAGTCTGGGAGACAAGTTAGCTTCCAGACTTTTATGGGATTGTAGAGGAGTTATTCCCTTATTTTTGAATAAAAACAAGAAAAAGATAGCGTTTTCTGAGGAAGACGCTACTTTTTATGATATAATGAAAGAAAAGGAAATGAGGAGATTGAAATGGCAGTCAAGGATTTTATGACCAAAAAGGTGGTGTATATTTCACCCGATACTAGCGTAGCCCATGCAGCGGATTTGATGAAGGAAAAACACTTGAGACGTCTGCCTGTCATCGAAAATGATCGCTTGATTGGACTTGTAACGGGAGGAACCATGGCGGATGCCACACCATCTAAGGCAACGAGTTTATCCATTTTTGAGATGAATTATCTGCTCAATAAAACCAAGATTCGTGACATTATGATTAAAGATGTGGTGACCATTAGTCCTTATGCGAGCCTAGAGGATGCCATCTACCTCATGATGACGCATAAGATTGGTGTCTTACCGGTGGAAGAAAATGGCAGGGTATCTGGCATCATCACAGACCGTGATGTCATGCGCGCTTTTTTGAAGTTCTCTGGTTACGGTGAACAAGGGATTCGGGTGCGGATCTTCCTTAAAGATGAGGCAGGGGCTTTTGAGAAGGTCGTGAAAATCTTTTCAGAAATCAAGCTCAATATCAAGGGGATTATTGTCAATAAAGAAACCGATGATAAGGTGGTCGTGGAAGTGCAGCTAGATGGTGTTTGTGACCTTGATGGTCTTAAAGAGCAAATCAGTTCACAAGGTGTTGTGGTGGATAGTATCTTAGAAACCAGCGCCGTTGATCTCGGTTAAGGACAAATGACAAAAAAAGAAGGGGAGATGTGAAATAAGAATGGTCTCTCTTCTTTTTTAAGCGTGTTTTTTTCTCCTTTTTTTGATAGAATAGAAGAAGCAAACAAAATGAAGGAAAGAAGATGAACAAAGGCTTATTGATCTCCTTTGAGGGACCTGATGGTGCAGGAAAAACCACGGTGCTTGAAAGGGTGTTTCCCCTCCTTGAGGAGAGACTCGCTAGACCCGTCATAAAAACGCGTGAACCGGGAGGTATTGCGATTGCAGAAAAGATTCGAGAGATTATTCTAGATGTCGCACACACGCAGATGGATAGTAAAACGGAGCTCTTGCTCTACATTGCAGCGAGGCGGCAACACATGGTAGAAAAGATTGCGCCAGCCCTGTCTCAAGGGGATGTGGTCTTGGTCGATCGTTTTATTGATAGCTCCCTTGCCTACCAAGGCTATGGTAGAGGTTTGGATAAGGCAGCGATTGAGTGGTTAAATGCCTATGCTACCGATGAGCGCAAGCCTGATTTGACCCTGTACTTTGACGTGGATACTGCTACTGGACTTTCTCGCATTCACAAGGATACTGAGCGTGAGGTCAATCGTTTGGATTTGGAAAAAAAACACTTGCATGAGAGGGTCAGACAGGGCTATCAAGCCATTTTAGAACAAGATGGTGACCATCGTGTGGTCAAAATTGATGCCAACCGTCCCTTAGAGGACGTGGTTCAGGAAACGCTTTTGATCATTGAGCAAAGGGTAAAGGCAGATGAAGAGCTTAGCTGAGCGTCAGCCCAAGCGGTTCCATGATTTTCAAAGAATCCTAGAAGCAGGTAAATTGAGCCATGCTTATCTCTTTTCAGGTGATGGCAGTGCTTATGAGATGGCGCTCTTTTTGGCAAAAAGTCAATTTTGCGAACAGCTAAATGGGGTCTTGCCTTGTGGAGAGTGTCGGTCTTGCCGCTTGATTGAAGCACATGAGTTTTCAGATGTGCACGAGATTGCGCCGCAAGGAAAAATTATTAAGACACAAGCCGTTCGAGAGATTGTTGGACAGTTTTCTCAGTCGGGTTTTGAGCGGCCTTGTCAGGTCTTTATCATCAAAGAAGCCGATAAGCTGCACTTGAATGCGGCAAATAGCCTTTTAAAGATGATTGAAGAGCCGCAGAGTCAGCGCTATATCTTCTTTGTCACCAGCAAGGAAGAAGAGGTGCTCTTGACCATTCGTAGCCGGTGTCAGCTGGTTCAGTTTCCTAGAGAAACGGCCTTTTTAGAGGATGTTTTGTTAGATAAGGGCTTCTTGCCAGATCAGGCGAAACTGCTGGCTCAGGTGGTTGCGACTTCCCAAGAGATAGAGGAGCTAGCCGGTCAGTCTAAGATCTTGGATCAGCTGTCTTTATTAGACGGTTTTGCCACTTCTTATTTAACAAACAAACAGCAGGCTTTTCTTGAGCTGGCTCGCTTGGTGGGTGCTTTCTCAGATAAAAAAGAAGAAGAGAGAGCTTTGGACTTGTTGCCCCTTCTTTTTGCTAAAAGAGGGTATAGCAGGGACGTTCTAGAGGCTTTGGACCGTCTGAGTGAGGCTAGGCTTATGTGGGATCGCAATGTGAGTTTGCAAAACACTTTAGAGTACATGTTATTGAGTTGAGAGGAAAAATGAAGAAAAACCAAGTATTTGATGCCTTTGATGACCTATCACAAAATCTCATGCTTACTTTTGCAGAGATTGAAGCGATCAAAAAGCAAGTGCAAGCCTTGAGCGAGGAAAATATGCGCCTGCTTTTAGACAATCATAAATTAAGAGAGCGCTTAGAACAGCTGGAAAAAGGAGCGCTTCAAAAACAAAGCCATCAACCGTCTTATATTCAACGTGTTTATGACGAAGGCTATCATGTCTGCAAGGAATACTACGGACAATTAAGAGATAGGGAAAAAAACGGTGTCTTTCTCGATTGTCAGTGGTGCACTTATTATTTAGAAAGAGATCCAAAACATGCAGATTCAGAAAAGCTATCTTGAAAAAGATAAGGCAGGCACCTTATATCTTGTTCCCACTCCAATTGGAAATCTGGAAGACATGACCTTTCGTGCGGTGGAAACCCTCAAAAAAGTTGATTTGATTTGTGCAGAAGACACCAGAAATACAGGACTTTTGCTCAAACATTTTGACATCACGACTAAGCAGACCAGCTTTCATGAGCACAATGCCAAGAAAAAAATAAAGGACCTTCTGGCTTTACTTCTTGAGGGAAAGAGTCTTGCTCAGGTGTCTGATGCGGGGATGCCAAGTATTTCAGATCCTGGTCATGACTTGGTTTTGGCAGCACTTGAAGAAGAAATCAATGTCGTGGCGCTTCCTGGGGCTTCTGCTGGTATCACAGCTCTGATAGCGAGTGGGCTTTTGCCTCAGCCGCATGTCTTTTATGGATTTTTGCCACGTAAAAAGGGGCAGCAGCAGGCTTTTTTTGAAAGCAAAAAGGATTATCCAGAAACCCAGATTTTTTATGAATCTCCCCATCGTGTAGCAGCAACGCTTGGAGTGATGCAGGAGGTTTACGGGGATAGATCCCTTGTCTTGGTGCGGGAGTTGACCAAGTATTATGAAGAATATCAAAGGGGTCGGATTTCAGAGCTTTTAACCTTCATCAGTGAGCACCCTCTAAAAGGGGAATGTCTCTTGATTGTCGAAGGAAAACAAGACACAGCAAGCGAGGTAAACCTAGACGACGCAGCCCTCCTTGCCCTTGTTGAAGCACAAATCCAAGAAGGAGAAAAACCCAATCAGGCGATTAAGCAGATTGCCAAGCACTATCAAGTAAAGCGTCAAGACTTGTATCAGCTTTATCATCAATCACAAAAATAAAGGAGTTAATATGGAGAATCAATTAGGCAGTTTTACGATTTTACAGGGACGATTTTTGGAATTTCCGCTTAATCTTCCTGGCATTAACACGCTGGTTATTGACCGAGAAACAGGGGTGGAGTACCTCAAGAGCAACTATTATTTCCAACCTCTCTTAACCGCTCAGGCAGGGCTCAAGCAAAATGAGATTTTTGTCATTACAGAAGGGCTCACAAGAGAGCAGGTTTCGAAGTATGGAGAGGCTGTTAAAAATCGTTTTTTGGTGGAAACGACGGAGAAGAAAGCCATTGTGACGTCAATGATTATCACTGACCGAGAAACGGGTGTGGAGTATTTTGCAACAACCCACACCTTGTCACCCATTTTAACCAACGAAGGTTTACCCAAGGTCAATCGCCACTTGAATATGTAGGGAGAAGCTATGCTAACCTTTTATGAATATCCCCCTTGTTCCACCTGTAAAAAGGCAAAAAAGGAGCTAGAAGCGCTGGGTCTTTCCTTTGATGCTATCAATATCAAGACCAATCCGCCACAAGCCACTTTATTAAAGGAATGGCTGGAAAAGAGTGGTCTTCCGATTAAGAAACTCTTTAACACCAGTGGCAACAGTTATAGGGAATTAGGACTAAAAGATCGTTTTGATACTCTCACGCAGGAGCAATTGTTGGAGCTGTTGTCCCAAGATGGTATGCTCATCAAACGTCCTATCCTAGTGGACGGGGACCAGATCCTTCAAATTGGGTATAGAACCCCTTATAAAGAGTTAAATAGATAGAAAAAATCTCACCACTAGAGTGAGATTTTTATTTTCGTGCTAGGTTAGGTGTTTGCTGGCTTCTTTGACAGAAAGGGGAGCCAGTTTTTCATGGTGTTCTTCGAGAAAGTGTCTGACCCAGACGGGATTGGTCTTGGCATAGTCCCTTAGTATCCAGCCGATGGCTTTATTGATGAAAAATTCTTGACTGCCAAGATTTAGTAGGATAATGTCAGAGAGTAGTTGGGTATTCATGGCTTTTTTTCGTCCTCTCTGGTGGTTGATGGCGAGTCGCCTCACCCAAAAATCAGGGTCTCTTGCCCAAGTTCGCATGAGACTATCTAGCTTTTCATCTCTAAGACCGATATTTCCTATGGTCACATCAAGGCTATCAATGGTTTCCCACCATTGCTTGGTCCTTACCAATCTTTCTAGCTTTGGAAGGTCGCTCATACTGAGTTCTTTTTTAAAGGCAGCGAGGTAGTCACAGACTAAATATTGCCATTCGCGTTGGTCTTTGTTCCAAGCGCTTTCGATGAAATCCCAGTCAATTTGTCCTGTTTTTTTATCGATTTTGATTAGGTTTTGGTAGAGTTTACGCCTTTTTGGGGTACGGATGCCATAAAAGGAAAAGTGATGTCTCAGATAAGCTGACATACGTTCTGCCTCAATGGGGTCAGCGTTTTCTTCAAACCGTTTTTGAAGGAGATCTATCTTGGTCATCTTAGAGATCAATCTCCATGACAATTGGTGTGTGGTCTTGGCGCTCGCCTGAAGAAATCATGTCGGAGACTCTAACCTTATCTTTGATACGATTGCTGACCAACCAGTAATCAATCCGCCAGCCGGTGTTATTGATTTTACTGGTTTTGCTTCGTTGTGCCCACCACGTGTAAGCTCCTGTCACGTCCCCATGTAAGTAGCGGTAGGTATCGGTAAAGCCTTTGTCTAATAGGTTGGTAAAACCTGTACGTTCTTCATCGGTAAAGCCTGGCGAGCGTCGATTGCTGCTAGGATTGGCTAGGTCAATCTCCTTGTGGGCGACGTTGTAGTCCCCTGTTGCAAGGACTGGTTTTTGTGCATCTAAGCTAGCCAGATAGTCAGCGTATTTTTTGTCCCAAATTTGGCGCTCGTCTAAGCGTTTTAGTCCATCTCCTGCGTTTGGCGTATAAACTTGGGTGATAAAGCACTGATCAAGCTCTAGAGTGATGATACGCCCCTCGCTATCCATGGTAGAAGGTGCGTCGATCTCTGGGAAGGTGATAGTGGGATTTAGCGTGTTGTGATAGAGAAAGAGGGTTCCAGCATAGCCTTTTCTAGCAGGCTCTACTGATGATCGCCAAGTGATCGCATGGTCTGGGAAATAGCTTTCTAAGAGTTCCACATGTTTTTTGGTTGGTCCCTTGCTTGAGAGTTTGGTTTCTTGAATGGCGATGATGTCGGCTTTTTCTTGAGCAAGGGTTTCAAGGACGGCGCGTGAGAGAAGCGCACGGCTAGAGTCGCTGGTCAAAGCCGCGTTGAGGGAATCAATATTCCACGAAATGAGTTTCATAAGTGTTCCTTTTCTTTTATGTGATGGTTTCATTATATCAAAAAAGGGAAAGAAACGGACTTGAAAAAGTCTTGAGATTCCTCTATAATAGCAGAAAAACCATGAAAGGTGTGTCATGAAATTTTACTCTTATGATTATGTTCTAAGTCAGATTAGTACCGAAAATTGGCTCTTGATTGGACTTTTTGTTGCGCTGATGATAGCTGTTGCAGGAGTGTCTTTTTTGTACTATCATCGTAAAAAAGATAGTAAGTATCGTGAGCTGGTCATCATCTTACTCTTGTCGTCGATTTTGACAGCTTTGATCGGGTTTAGCCAGTTGACTAGCCATCAAACGTCAGACAATCAGTATCGCACGTCTTTGCATTTTATTGAGGTGGTTTCTAAGGAGCTGGATGTGGACAAGTCCAAGGTCTATGTCAATACCTCAGCAGCAACGGATGGGGCGATTGTTAAGGTGGGACCGCAATTTTACCGTGCCATTAGCGGTAGTGATCCTGATACTTATCTCTTGGAAAAGATGGAGCTTTATAACAGTAAAGTGGAATTAGTGGAGGTGGAAAAATGACGCTATCTTATGTCGATGTGGCGCTTAAACTGGCGATTGGCTTGATTTCTCTGGTCTTTGTCATCAATCTCTCAGGCAAGACCAATCTCGCTCCGACCTCAGCCAGCGATCAGATTCAAAACTATGTTCTAGGGGGCATTATCGGAGGGATCATTTACAGCCCATCGATTTCTGTCTTGCAGTATTGCATTATCCTTCTCATCTGGACGGTATTGGTGCTGAGTCTCAAGTGGCTCAAGACTAATAATCCCTTTATCAAACGCTTGATTGATGGTCAGCCTGTCATCCTCATCAATCGAGGCAAGGTTGATGTGGAAGCCTGTCGTTCGGTCGGCTTGACCGCGTCTGATGTGGCTCTAAAGCTCCGTGGGCAAGGCATTTTTCAGCTGCAGCAGGTCAAACGAGCCGTCTTAGAGCAAAATGGTCAGCTCATCGTGGTGCAAAGAGGGGAAGAAAATCCCAAGTATCCCGTGATTACAGATGGTGCCATCCAAGAAGACGTGCTGGACTTGATTGATAAGACCGAAGACTGGCTCCTTACCGAGCTCAAACATGAGGGCTACGAGGACATCTCCCAAATCTTTATTGCTGAATACGATAAGGGCAAACTCAATGTTGTGCTCTATTAGGTTGAAGTCTAAAAACTTATCATATTAACGAGAGAAGCGCTTACAAAAAGCTTAAAATCTTCATAAAATACTTGACCTCATCTAATAAAAGAGTATAATGGAGGTAGAACAATAAAAATTGTTCAAACTATTTAAAAATAAAAAGAAAGCGAGATACCTTTATGAAAAAGAGTATGAAGACTTTGCTTGCTGCTTCAGCTTTGTTTGCAGCAGGATTTGCAGCTCAAGCACACGCTGATGTTTTGGATGGACTTGGTCAACCTGAAAAACCAGTTCCAGGTGCCGTTCCAGCAACAGAACAACCCGTTGCACCAGCAGATCAAACTCCAGGAAAAGAACAAACACCTGATGAAGCAACAATGCCATCAGATGCGGATCTTAAAGACAATGCTAGCTTGACTTCAGAAGAAGCTAAAGCGCCTATGACAAACAAGGCTGACGAGATGGAAAAACAACCAAACCCAGAATTTACTGGTGAAGTTGACCCAGTGAGCGGCAAATTGATTGTTAAAGGTGGTAACGGTGTTTACGCTGTTCTTTCAAATGAAGAAGCAGCTCGTTTGAAAGCAGCTCAAATTAACGGTGAAGACTATGTGCCTAAAGATGCAGCTCTTGCTACTCTTCTTGGTATCTCTAAAGATAAAAAAGAAGCGAATAAACCAGCTGCTGAAAAGAAAGAATTACCAAAAACAGGTGAAGCTTCAACTAGCCTTGCAACAGTGATTGGTGTAATGTCAGTTGCTGCAGGTGCTTACGGACTTCGTCGTAAAGCAGACTAATCTTTTTAGATTGGGATAAAAACGTGTGGTCATGCCATGCGTTTTTTAAAAAATAAGGATGGAACATGAAACACAATCAAAGCAAATCCTCAGCCTTTGGACTAAAAGTCTTCCTAGGTATTTTGGTGACTTTGATAGCGGTTATAGCTGGATTTTTCCTATGGAAGCATCAGCCGACATCAAAACCAACGGCTACTGAAACCAGCACTAGCCCAAAGATGGCGCAAAAGGCCCCTTCTTATCAGGTGTCAAAAGAAGAAAAAGCCTATCTCAAATCACGCTTTGATCCGCTTTTAGCCACAAACCCCGAGACCGTTGCTTATGTCTATGCACCGGGAACCATGTTAGATGAGCCAGTCGTACAGACCCATGACAACGAAACTTACCTGATTAAGACTTTTGAAGGTCAGCAGGTACCATACCTAGGGGCTGTCTTTATGGATATGGACAATAAAAAAGATTTCAGTGACCGCTTGACTTGGCTCTTTGGGCATGCTAGAGGGAGTCAGGTAGAAGATCACCGCATGTTTAACGATGTGGCTTTCTATGAAAAGGAAGATTATTTTAAAGAGCACCCTTATGTGGTAATTGAAACCCCTGAGAGAAAATTCTACTATGAGGCGACAGCTCTTATCGTTGTTCCTGAGGATACACCGCTTTATCGGACATCATTTAAAGACGATAAAGATTTCCAAGATCAGCTAGATAAGGTAACGGCAGCAGCCAAGGTGAAAAACACCGCTATCCATATGTCTGCTAAAGATCGTTATCTTGTGCTTTCGACTTGTGTAGAGGGAGACGATACTATGAGAGACAACCTCTATTTGCGTCAAATTCCAGATAGCGAGTTGACAGATTTCTTGAAAAAACACGGAGATCAATTGACCTATCATGCGACAAGATAACGACTAATAAAGAAAGAGCCTAAGAACATTTGTTCTGGGCTTTTTTTAGTGAAGCATGTAGGAAATAAAGAAGGAGGATTAGGCTAGGCTGTCTTCCGCTTGATTTTATGGTATAATGAGAAGAACGATTGATTTAGAACAGAAAGGGTCTATGATGACAGAGAAAAAACCATCCTTTTATATTACTACCCCGATTTATTATCCAAGTGGCAAGCTCCATATCGGCTCTGCTTATACGACGATTGCTTGTGATGTTCTCGCACGCTACAAGCGCTTGATGGGCTATGAGGTTTTCTACCTGACAGGACTTGACGAACATGGGCAAAAAATCCAAGAAAAGGCTGAGGCAGCTGGTCTTACACCACAGGCTTATGTGGACGGCATGGCTGAGGGCGTTCGTGAGCTTTGGCAACTCCTTGATATTTCCTACGATCAGTTTATCCGCACGACCGATGATTTTCATGAAGCGGTGGTGGCGCAGATTTTTGAGCGCCTCTTGGCTCAAGACGACATCTATCTTGGCGAATACTCAGGCTGGTATAGTGTGTCAGATGAGGAATTTTTCACCGAAAGCCAGTTGGCTGAGGTCTTTCGTGATGAGTCTGGCAAGGTGATAGGGGGGATTGCTCCGTCTGGTCATGAGGTCGAGTGGGTCTCTGAGGAATCTTATTTCTTACGTTTGAGCAAATACGCGGATCGCTTAGTGGCTTTTTACAAGGAACATCCTGAGTTTATCCAACCAAATGGTCGGATGAACGAGATGTTAAAAAACTTTATCGAACCTGGTTTGGAGGATTTGGCGGTTAGTCGGACCACCTTTACTTGGGGGGTGCCTGTACCATCTAATCCTAAGCATGTGGTCTATGTGTGGATTGATGCCTTGGTCAACTATATCACGGCGCTTGGCTACGGTCAGGCGGATCCTAGCCGCTTTGAGCAATTTTGGCCTGCGGATATCCACATGATTGGAAAAGACATCCTGCGTTTCCACTCCATTTATTGGCCGATCATCTTGATGGCGCTGGATTTGCCGCTGCCAAAACGCTTGGTGGCACATGGCTGGTTCGTCATGCAAGATGGCAAGATGTCCAAGTCAAAAGGCAATGTGGTCTATCCTGAAATGTTGGTGGAACGCTATGGTCTTGATCCTTTGCGTTATTACCTCATGAGAAGCCTTCCTGTGGGCAGCGATGGCACCTTTACGCCAGAAGACTATGTGGGTCGGATCAACTATGAGTTGGCCAATGACCTTGGAAACCTGCTCAATCGGACAGTTGCTATGATTAACAAGTATTTTGATGGCGAGATTCCCGCTTTTGAAAGCGGTGTGACAGCTTTTGATACCCAACTAGAGACAGTCGTCGCAGAGCAAGTGGCAGAGTACCACAAGCAGATGGAAGCAGTTGATTTTCCGCGGAGTTTAGAAGCTGTTTGGGCCATCATCGCAAGAACCAACAAATACATCGACGAAACCATGCCTTGGGCCTTGGCTAAGGAAGAAAGCAAAAAGTCAGAGCTTGCCAGCGTCATGAATCACTTGGCAGCCAGTCTTCGTGTGGTGGCTAGCCTCTTGCAGCCTTTCATGATGGAAACTTCTCGTCAAATCATGGCGCAATTAGGCTTAGAAGCTGCCTTTGATTTGTCTGACTTGCGTCTATCTGATTTGCCACAAGGCCTCAAAGTCGTCGCCAAAGGCCAACCTATCTTCCCACGTCTGGAGATGGAAGAAGAGATTGCCTACATCAAGGAACAAATGGCAGGGGACAAACCACTTGAGGTCAAAGAGTGGGATCCCAATCAAGTTGAACTGACCCTCAACAAACCAGAAATTAAGTTTGAAACCTTTGATGCAGCAGAAATCCGCGTGGCAGAAGTTATAGCTGTGGAAAAAGTAGATGGGTCAGACAAGCTCCTCAAATTCCGCTTGGATGCTGGGGACAAGGAAAATCGCCAAATCCTATCTGGAATTGCCAAGTATTATCCAAATCCAGAAGAGTTGATTGGCAAGAAACTCCAAATCGTTGCCAACCTCAAACCAAGAAAAATGATGGGCTTGATTAGCCAAGGCATGATTTTATCTGCTGAGTTTGGCGATGAGTTACGTGTCCTCACCGTTGATGAAAGTGTACCAAACGGCAGTGTGATTGGTTAAGGCTTCGTCATGTTAGACAATGATTTTGATGAGATCGCATGCAGCTCTTTGGCTAAATATCACGCTATACCTATCACCTTAGATAAAAGCTAGTCAGAAAGCGTCAAGAGAGCTTTCGTGTTAAGGTGATGGTTAAAAACACGCGATTTGATTGACAAAAAAATCAGATATGAGAAAATAAAGGGGTAAAAGATAGTAAGTACTGTAACATGTTTATCAGTGCCCAAAAAGCCCCAAGAGATGGCGTCTCTTGGGGCTTTCGTGCTATCATCTAGCACAACCTAGGTTACTTCTTACCGATGTATTTATCTAGCAGATAGTTGACAAACCAGCCAAGGCTAGTATCAATAATTGTGGCAAGAAAAATAGTGATGACTAGCGAAACTTCTAGCACCTGCTTTGCTAGGGGGAGTTATTTCGTTTTTGTTAGACTAGACGGCTTTCGTTTGCTCAAGGTGAGGGAGCTTCTCACCGTTTCAGATTCAGAAAGGAAAAATCATGACATTTGAAGAAATTTTACCAGGCCTCAAGGCCAAGAAAAAGTATGTCCGGACCGGTTGGGGTGGGGCTGAAAATTATGTTCAGCTCTTTGACAGCATCGAACAGGGAGGCATCTCTCTTGAGGTGACACCTTACTTTTTGATTAACGTATCAGGCGAGGGTGAGGGCTTTTCGATGTGGAGCCCAACGCCTTGTGATGTCTTAGCGACGGACTGGATTGAAGTCCATGACTAGGCGTGTTTTGATTACAGGTGTCTCGAGCGGCATTGGTCTGGCTCAGGCGCGTGCTTTTTTGGCAAACGGCGATCAAGTCATCGGGGTGGACCGAGGAGAAAGACCTGATTTAGCAGGGGATTTTATCTTCTATCAGCGAGATGTGAGAGAGGATTTGACGCAGCTTTTACAGGATTGGCCTGAGGTGGATATTCTCTGTCCAACCGCTGGTATCTTGGATGACTACAAGCCCTTGCTGGAGATAGCTGAGGATGAGTTTGAGCAGCTTTTTCAGATCAATTTTTTTGCGGTGGTAAGGCTTATTCGTCACTATCTGCCTCACATGGTGGCAAGAAAGAAAGGCATCATCATCACCATGTGCTCTATTGCCAGCCACTTGGCTGGTGGTGGTGGAGCAGCCTATACGTCCAGTAAGCACGCCCTCGCTGGTTTGACCAAGCAGTTGGCTCTGGATTATGCCAGAAGCGGTGTTCAAATCTTTGGCATTGCACCTGGAGCGGTCAAAACTGGCATGACCAAGGCTGACTTTGAAGAGGGGGGACTAGCCGACTGGGTGGCAGAAGAGACCCCCATCGGTCGCTGGTTAGAAGCAGGCGAAGTGGCTGACTTGACCTTATTTTTAGCTAGCGGTAAAGCTAGCGCCATGCAGGGGCAGATCCTCACCATAGATGGTGGCTGGTCGATGAAGTAGGAGAAAAGAGATGAATCAAGAGATTAAAGACTTTTGGAACAGCTATTACCTCACTCATCCAGAGATTGGGGAGACTATTGATGCTTGGGCCTTTGGCGTTTTGCCCGATGAGTTGGCAAGGCTGGTGTTAGAAGGCAAAAAGACAGCGACATCTTCCAGCTATCGTCTCTATGAGGTGGAGGGTGAAGCCCTGCCAGTCGTTGGGACTTATAGTGTGATTTTAAACAGCAAGGAAGAGCCAGTTTGTTTGATTGAGCTGACCAAGGTAGAGGTCCTCCCTTTTTCTGAGGTGGGAGAGGATCACGCTTACCGAGAAGGCGAGGGAGACCGTAGTCTTGCTTATTGGAGAGCTGTCCACCAAGAGTTTTTTACTCAGTGCCATAAAGAGGCAGGACTTGATTTTCATCCGGATGACTTGGTGGTCTGTGAGACTTTCCAAGTGGTCTATGCAAATGAAGGAGGAAACAAATGAAACTAGGAATTTTAGGGACGGGTATGATTGTTAAGGAAGTCTTGCCGGTTTTACAGGACATCGCAGAGATTGAATTGTCTGCTATTTTATCCACCCCACGGAGTTTAGAGCTGGCACAAGAGCTGGCTGAAACCTATGGGATGAAGCAAGCCACTTGCGAGCTAGACGAGTTACTGGCTAATCCAGAAGTCGATACGGTTTATGTGGGACTGCCCAATCATTTGCACTATCGCTATGCCAAAGCGGCTCTAGAGGCGGGGAAACACGTCATCTGCGAGAAACCCTTTACCTTGTCCTTGGCGGATTTGGATGAGTTGATCGCCATAGCCAAGGCAAAAGGACTCTATCTGATGGAGGCGATTACCAATCAGTATTTGAGCAATTTTAAGGTCTTGCAGGAGCATTTGAGTGATTTGGGAGAGGTCAAGATTGTGTCGTGCAACTACTCCCAATATTCCTCACGCTATGATGCTTTTAAAGAGGGAACCATTGCTCCGGCTTTTGATCCCAAACAAGGCGGTGGTGCGCTTCGTGACCTCAATATCTACAACATCCATCTGGTGGTGGGCTTGTTTGGCGCACCTCAGCAGGTTCACTACCTGCCTAATATGGAACGTGGCGTGGATACGTCTGGTATTTTGACCCTTGATTATGGGGAGTTTAAGGCGGTTTGTATCGGTGCCAAGGATTCTAGCGGTGATATTGTGTCTAGCATTCAGGGGAATCAAGGTACACTGACCATTTACGGTCCTACCAATAGCCTGCCTCAGGTCAATTTGGAAAAACGAGGACAGGAGCAAGTGGTCTTTGTGGCAGACGCATCGCGTCACCGTATGATGGATGAGTTTTGCCATTTTGCTCAGATCTTGGCAGAAAAAGATGAGGAAAAAATGGAAAAAGGTCTAGCCCACAGTCGAGCAGTCTTGTCTGTCTTGGAAAAAGCCAGCCAGCAACTGCCTAGCTAAAGCTATCTCCTTTATCTTCGATGATTTCCTGTGAATTGCCTGATCCTAAAAGACGATAAAAAGCTAACAGTCAGTGAAAACACTGACTGTTTTTCTAAAGTAGAGAAAATATGCTATAATAAAAGGGATATTAAGGAAAACAGATTGGAAAGAAAACATGACAAATTATGCCATTATTTTAGCAGCAGGTAAGGGAACACGGATGAAGTCCGATTTGCCAAAGGTCTTGCACCAAGTCGCAGGTCTTCCCATGTTGGAACACGTTTTTAGAAGCAGTAGCGCTATTTCTCCTCAAGAGACCGTGACCATTGTCGGCCATAGAGCAGATCAGGTTAGAAGTTTGGTCGAGGACAAGAGCCAGTGCATCTATCAGGCAGAGCAGTTGGGGACAGGACACGCCGTCCTCATCGCCGAAGAAGTTTTGGGAGATCTAGATGGTCAGACCTTGGTCATTGCAGGGGATACGCCTTTGATTAAGGGCGAGAGCTTGAAGGATTTGATTGATTTTCACGTGTCCCATAAAAATGTCGCGACCATCCTAACCGCTCAGGCACAAGATCCTTTTGGTTATGGTCGGATTGTCCGCAATGAGCGTGACGAAGTGCTTAAAATCGTGGAGCAAAAAGATGCCAGCGATTTTGAGCAACAAATCAAGGAAATCAACACAGGGACTTATGTCTTTGACAATCGTCGCTTGTTTGAGGCCTTGAAAAAGATTAACACCAACAATGCACAAGGGGAATATTACCTCACGGATGTTATCGGTGTTTTCAAAGAGGCTGGCGATAAGGTCGGCGCTTATAAACTGCGTGACTTTGACGAGAGTCTAGGGGTCAATGATCGTGTTGCCCTTGCTAAGGCAGAGGAAATCATGCGCAGCCGCATTGCGACGGAGCATATGCTAAATGGCGTGAGCTTGTTAGATCCTAAGACGGCTTATATCGAGCGTGACGTTGAGATTGCACCGGATGTCCTAATCGAAGGCAATGTGAGTCTAAAAGGCAAGACCAAGATTGGAGCTGGCAGTCAGGTGACCAGTGGATCTGTTTTGGTGGATGCGCATATCGGTGAGCGTGTGGTGGTGACCCAGTCTATGATTGAAGATTCCAGAGTAGATGACGGTGTGACCATTGGTCCCTACGCGCATGTGCGACCAGGTTCTCATCTGAAAAAAGAGGTTCACGTCGGCAACTTTGTTGAAATTAAGCAGTCCACCTTGGGCGAGAGAACCAAGGCAGGGCATTTGACTTATTTGGGTAACAGTACCATTGGTCAGGATACTAATATTGGAGCAGGAACCATCACGGTCAACTATGACGGCAAAGGTAAGTTTGAGACCAAGATTGGAGATGGGGTCTTTATTGGTAGCCACTCGACCTTGATTGCCCCCCTTGAGGTGGGAGATCATGCCATTACTGCGGCAGGATCCGTCATCACCGAGAATGTGGCAAAAGATAGCCTAGCTATTGGACGCAGCAGACAGGTCAATAAGGAAGGCTATGCCAAACGCCTGCCCCATCACCCAGAGCAGCAGCATGACGAGGAGGTGTGATATGGAAAGCATGGAAGAAAAGACGCTTCAGCGAGAAGGTATTTTTAAGGGCAAGATCTTTGAAGTGGCCGTAGATGAGGTAGCCCTTCCCAATGGATCAACTAGCTACCGTGAATTGGTCTTTCATAAGGGAGCGGTGGCAGTGCTTGCCCTAACACCTGAAGGGAAAATCGTCATCGTTAAGCAGTATCGCAAGGCGATTGAGCGCATCTCCTACGAGATTCCTGCTGGAAAGCTAGAACTCGGTGAAGCAGGTAGCAAGGAAGAAGCTGCCCTTAGAGAGTTGGAGGAAGAAACCAACTATACTGGCCAGCTGCACCACCTCTATGATTTTTATACGGCTATTGGTTTTTGCGATGAAAAGGTCACCCTTTATCTAGCCAAGGAGTTGACCAAGGTGGACCATCCTCGTCCTCAAGATGAGGATGAGTTTGTTGAGGTTCTAGAGCTAACCTATGAGGAGTGTATGGACTTGGTGAAAGAAGGTCTTATCTGTGATGCCAAGACCTTGATCGCTCTCCAATATGTCGCCTTGAATGGAGGCGCTTTATGAGAGAGCCTTTGTTGAGCGATGAGGTCTTAGAGCGCCTAAAAGACGAAGACCTCACCGAACAAGAAGAGTCAAAACCCAGCCGCAAAGACCGCAGAGAAAAGGGCAAGCACCTGCAAAATCGTCTCAATCTGATTTTGCTCATCCTAGTCCTGCTCTTGATTTTATTGGGCTATGCTATTATTCACTGGTAAGGAGATGCGATGAGATTTGGAATTATTGCTGCTATGGAGGAGGAGCTTCGTACCCTTCTTGAGCAACTAGAAGAACGCCAAGACCATGTGGTCTTAGGCAAAAACTATCACCAAGGGAGACTAAAAGGGCAAGAAGTGGTCTTGGTCCAAAGTGGAGTTGGAAAGGTCATGTCTGCTATGAGTGTTGCGATTTTAGCCGATCATTTTCAGGTGAAGGCCGTCATCAACACCGGATCTGCTGGAGCGGTCGCAACAGGGCTAAAGGTTGGCGATGTGGTCTTAGGAAGAGAGTTGGCTTATCACGATGTGGATTTGACCGCTTTTGGCTATGCTTATGGGCAGATGTCTATGCAGCCCTTGTATTTTAGCGCCGATGCCAAGCTCCTTGATGCCTTTGCTCAAGCACTTGAAAAAAGTGGGCAGAACAGCCACACAGGGCTAATCGTCACAGGGGATAGCTTTATCGCAGATGAGGGGAAAATCGACAGCATCAAGCATCATTTTCCTGAGGTTTTAGCTGTTGAGATGGAAGGAGCAGCCATTGCCCAAGCCGCACACAGCTGTGGCCTGCCTTTTCTAGTAGTGCGGGCCATGAGTGATACAGCCGATCACACGGCTAATCTCTCCTTTGAAGCCTTTATCCTTGAGGCAGGAAAACGTTCAGCCGAGGCTCTCTTAGCCTTTTTAGCCAGCTATGCTTAAAAAAGAAAACAATCGGTTCTTTTCATCGTTTTTGATGAAGGGATCCGATTGTTTTCTTTTTTGTTAAGGATTTGGTCAGTTTCTAGAGCAAACAGCAGGCTGCTGCACCCAGACGCCATATCAGTGGACCGGCTCAACAAAGAGTTGTTCTGCGATGGTAGTTGGTAGCGTCAAGGTCTTGTCTTGATAGGAGATGGTGTAGGTTTGGGCGAACTGGTCTATTTCTAAGAGTTCAAATTTTTGTTCTAAATGGAGCTGGTGTTCTGCCAAATAGTTGAGTAGGGGTGGTTCATCGTGGACGCGTTTGAATTGGTAAGTACCAATTTCTTTAAAGTCTGCTAAAGCAGTCGTGTAGTGTTCAACCAGCGGAGATCCCTTTTGAGGGATACTTCCTCCGTGTGGGCAGGTATTGGGAAAGCCGAGACTTTCCTCTAGTCGATCGATAAAAAGGTCTGAGATCGCATGTTCTAACACTTCTGCTTCTTCATGAATCTGATCTGGGGTGTAGTGGAGATGGTGCACCAAAAAGATCTCAATCAAACGGTGTTTGCGGTATAAATCAGATGCGCGCTGATAACCTTGTTTGGTGAGCTGATACCCTTTGTCCTTGTCTTTGACAATGAGTCCTTCTGCAATGAGTTTTTTGGTCATTTCAGAAACAGCTGGGGCAGACACCTGCATACTGATGGAAATATCTTTATTGCTCATCTTGCCCTGACGTTGGCTGAGGGAATAGATGGCTTTGATGTAATCTTCCTTATTGGGGGTCATACGTCTCTCTTTTCTCTTGGATTTATCCCCTTATTATACCATAAATTCGCTAAAAAAATAGATTCGGCCCTTGATTTGTGATAGAATGAAAGGAGAAAGTGAGGTTATCATCATGGGACAATTTATTGCAGAACCATCCTTTTTTGAGCTCTTTCCCGATGCCCAATTAGGGGTTATCCTTTTAGATTATGTGCCAAGTGAAAGGTCTTCAGAAGAATTAGTGGCCTTGCTAGAAGAAAGCAACCAACTGGCTAAAAATCATCTCACAGAGGATACTTTTAGTGAAAATGAAGTCATCCAGACCTACCGCAAGGCCTATCAAGCCTTTAAGACCAAAAAAGGGGCACGCTCTAGTATCGAAGCCCTCCTTAAACGTGTGGCGACCGATAAACCAGTCGGATCTATCCTTCCTCTTGTGGACCTCTACAATGCAGCTAGTTTACGTTTTGGGCTACCCGTCGGCGCAGAAGATTTGGAAACCTTTGAAGGTCCATTAAGACTAACCGTGACAGAGGGTGGTGATGACTTTTACCTTATCGGGGATGAACGCAACCAACCAACCCTTGCTGGGGAACTTTGCTACAAAGACGATGCAGGTGCGGTTTGTCGTTGTTTCAACTGGCGTGATGGTGAGCGGACCATGATCACAGAAAAGACCAAGCGAGCTTTTTTAGTCATTGAATTGCCAGACAGCAAGCGTAAAGAAGATTTGGAAAAAGCCCTTGATTTCATCGTAGAAGGCGCTGAAAAATACCTTCAAGGAAAAGCCGTTAAGGCTATCCTTACCAAAGACCATCCAGAAATCAGCTGGGAATAAGACGATTTCATCCCATTTGATAGAAGTGATCAAACATAAAAGAGCGTTCATCGAACGCTCTTTTATGTTTTAGCGATCTCCCCAGAAGAAAAGAGGAGGCGTATATTTACTGAGTTCGTCAAAGCAGCGTTTAGCTGCGTCATCATCTTCACAGATGATGAGACAGGTATCATCTCCACAAACGGTTGCCACCATATCAGGAAAGTGCATAGCATCTAAGATAGAGCCAAAAGACTGAGCCAGACCAGGCAAGGTCTTTAGCACAATCTGGTTTTGCACAGGACGTAGCATGACAAGAGCATCTTCCATGTAAAAGCGCAAACGATGCTCCCATCTGGTCTTAGAAATACTATGAACCTCATAATGGGAATCATCAGAAGAAACCTTAACGAGATTGAGCTCTTTCATATCTCGTGATAACGTCGCTTGCGTAACAGAAACGCCATTTTTTTCAAGAGCTTTTTGTAGCTCTAATTGAGTATGGATTTTAGTTTCCGAAATCAAAGATCGGATTAGTTGGTGCCTAGCTTCTTTTTTATTCATCAGATCTCCTTTGTAAGCGGTTTTAAAAACATTCTACAAATTAGTATAGCAAAGAAAACAGAAAAAGTAAAATATTAAGTTTGAAGCATACAAAAAAGAAAAATTATGATAAAATAGACTTGTATGCGTTTTTATTATGAGACACTTTTCTATTAAAGTAAAGGGCCTAGGAATAAGATGATTACCAATGACCAGTACCAATACCTTAGAAATCTAGAAGATTTCAAATATTTTCCGATTGACCAATTTGACCAATTAGCCGGTAGGATGAAATTTAGACGTGCTCCCAAGGATCATATCGTCTTTTTTGAAGGGGATACTAGAGACAAACTCTTTTTGGTATCTAAAGGGTATTTTAAGATTGAGCAGTACGATGCTTCAGGAACCTTTTTATACACTGATTATGTCAGAAATGGGACGATTTTTCCTTACGGAGGCTTGTTTTTAGATGAAAGTTATCATTTTTCGGCTAAGGCTGTCACAGAGGTCGAGTATTTTACCATTCCCATGGCCCTCTATGAAGGCTATTCGTTAAAAAATCCTATTCAGATGAGACGATTATGTCAAAAATTGTCCAAGTTATTGCAATTACATGAGATTCGCTTGCGTAATATGGTGACCTCAAGTGCCCATTCGCGCGTGATTCAGTCTTTAGCTGTTCTTTTATTTGAGATGTGCCCAGATGATGGCATCCTTCCTTTTAACATGACGACTATTGACATTGCACACATGAGTGGAACCACTCGTGAAACGGTTAGTCACACCCTCAAAGATTTGAAAAAAGAAGGGGTTATTAGTTTTAAGCATAAGCAGCTAATCTATTTGGATCGGGATTATTTTTTACGATATTTACATTAAAAAATCAGTTTTTAAACTGATTTTTTTCATTTATTTTTATGTATTTTTTTGATTAAAGTGTAGCATGTTTCAAATATGGTAAAACGATTGCATAATTCTATAAAGCGTTTTCAATAAGTGTGAAAAATCTCACGTTTGAAATGCGAAATTTCTCATTTTTCGTCACCTGAAATGCGCTATAATGTAAGCGTAAACAAGAACAAGAAGTTCTTGCGAGAATCTTACAAACCTAACAGAAGGGAGACAGTCTTATGTCTAATACTACGAGTCCAATTAATGTTTATTCTGAAATTGGTAAGCTAAAAAAAGTGATGCTCCATAGACCTGGTAAAGAAATTGAAAACTTGATGCCAGATTACTTGGAACGCCTACTTTTTGATGATATTCCTTTCTTAGAAGACGCGCAAAAAGAGCATGATGCTTTTGCTCAAGCACTTCGTGATGAAGGTGTTGAGGTGCTCTACCTTGAAGATTTAGCAGCAGAATCACTCACCACACCAGAAATCAGAGAACAATTCATCGACGAATACCTAGAAGAAGCAAACATTCGTGGTCGTGCAACGAAAAAGGCTATCCGTGAGTTGTTGATGGGTATCAAAGACAACCGTGAGTTGATTGACAAAACCATGGCGGGAATTCAAAAAGCAGAACTACCAGAAATCCCAGAAGAAGAAAAAGGATTGACAGACCTTGTAGAATCTAGCTATCCATTTGCGATTGATCCTATGCCAAACCTCTACTTCACACGTGACCCATTTGCAACCATTGGTAGCGGAGTATCACTCAATCACATGTATGCTGATACACGTAACCGTGAAACGCTTTATGGTAAATACATCTTCACTTATCACCCAGTTTATGGTGGAAAAGTGCCGCTTGTTTACAACCGTGAAGAAACCACTCGTATTGAAGGTGGAGATGAGCTAGTTCTTTCTAAAGATGTGCTTGCTGTTGGTATCTCTCAACGTACAGACGCAGCATCTATTGAAAAACTTTTGGTTAATATTTTCAAACAAAATCTTGGTTTCAAGAAAGTTTTGGCCTTTGAGTTTGCGAATAACCGTAAATTTATGCACTTAGATACTGTATTCACCATGGTTGACTACGATAAATTTACTATCCATCCAGAAATCGAAGGCGACCTTCGTGTTTACTCTGTAACTTACGAAAATGACAAACTCAACATCAAAGAAGAAAAAGGTGATTTGGCAGAACTTTTGGCAGAAAACCTTGGTGTTGAAAAAGTAGAACTCATCCGTTGTGGTGGTGACAACTTGGTTGCTGCTGGTCGTGAACAATGGAACGATGGCTCAAATACCTTGACTATCGCACCAGGTGTGGTTGTTGTTTACAACCGTAACACAATTACGAACGCTATCCTTGAATCTAAAGGACTTCGTTTGGTGAAAGTTCACGGAAGCGAATTGGTTCGCGGTCGTGGTGGACCACGTTGCATGTCAATGCCGTTTGAACGTGAAGCGCTTTAAAAAGGTGCTTGACACATCTTGTCAATTTGTCAAAAAAGTATTATAATAAATTTAAAAAAAGGAGAAAACGATGACAACAGCATCAGTATTCCAAGGACGTAGCTTTTTAGCAGAAAAAGATTTCACTCGTGCTGAGTTAGAATATTTAATCGATTTTGCGGCACATTTGAAAGATTTAAAGAAACGCCATATTCCACATCACTATCTTGAAGGCAAAAACATCGCCCTCTTGTTTGAAAAAACATCAACACGTACTCGTGCGGCTTTCACAACAGCGGCTATCGACCTTGGCGCACACCCAGAGTATCTTGGTGCTAATGATATCCAATTGGGTAAAAAAGAGTCAACCGAAGATACTGCTAAGGTACTTGGACGTATGTTTGACGGGATTGAATTCCGTGGTTTCAGCCAAGACATGGTTGAAGAGTTGGCAGAGTATGCTGGTGTTCCTGTATGGAATGGTTTGACAGATGCTTGGCATCCAACTCAAATGCTTGCTGACTACCTTACTGTCAAAGAAAACTTCGGTAAACTTGAAGGTTTGACTTTGGTTTACTGTGGTGATGGTCGTAACAACGTGGCAAACAGCCTTCTTGTAACCGGCGCTATCCTAGGTGTTAACGTTCATATCTTCTCACCAAAAGAACTCTTCCCAGAAAAAGAAGTGGTTGATTTTGCTCAAACTTTTGCCAACGAAAGTGGCGCACACATCCTTATCACAGACAATGCAGATGAAGCGATGAAAGGTGCTGACGTGGTTTACACTGACGTTTGGGTATCAATGGGTGAAGAAGATAAATTTGCAGAACGCGTTGCTCTTCTTAAACCTTTCCAAGTGAATATGGAATTGATCAAAAAAGCAGACAACGAAGACCTTATCTTCTTGCACTGTCTTCCAGCTTTCCATGACACAAACACTGTCTATGGTAAAGATGTCGCTGAAAAATTCGGCGTAGAAGAAATGGAAGTAACAGACGAAGTCTTCCGCAGCAAATATGCACGTCAATTTGACCAAGCAGAAAACCGCATGCACACCATCAAAGCTGTCATGGCAGCAACACTTGGTGATTTGTTCATTCCAAGAGTGTAAGAGACGCTTAACACATTCAAACTTTCTATTCTCATATCAGATATAACACATTCATCATTAACGCATACAAAACAGCTAGAGGGCTGAGACTAATGGCTTTAGTCCAGCCCTCATTTTTATCGTCATTTTAGTTGACGCTCTTAGGAAATCCTAAGACTAGGCTAAGATGATTAGAAAAGGAGATATTTTTATGGCTAATCGTAAAATCGTTGTCGCATTGGGTGGAAACGCTATCCTTTCTTCTGACCCTTCTGCTAAAGCCCAACAAGACGCTCTAGTAGAAACAGCTCGTCACTTGGTCAAACTCATCAAAAATGGAGATGACCTCATCATCACTCATGGTAATGGTCCACAAGTCGGCAATCTTTTACTTCAACATTTGGCAGCGGATTCAGAAAAAAATCCTGCCTTTCCACTCGATTCTCTTGTCGCTATGACCGAAGGTAGTATTGGTTTTTGGTTGCAAAATGCCCTTCAAAATGCTCTTTTAGACGAAGGCATTGAAAAAGATGTGGCTTCTGTAGTGACCCAAGTCATCGTGGATAAGAATGACTCAGCTTTTACCAACTTGACCAAACCAATCGGACCTTTCTACACCGAAGAAGAAGCAAAGAAAGAAGCAGAAAAAACAGGAGCAACCTTCAAGGAAGATTCAGGACGTGGTTGGCGTAAAGTGGTGGCATCACCAAAACCTGTTGGCATCAAGGAAATTGATAGCATCAAGACCCTTCTTGAAGATGGTCAAGTCGTAGTCGCTGCTGGTGGTGGCGGTATTCCAGTCATCAAGGAAGAAAATGGTCACCTAACAGGTGTTGAAGCCGTTATTGATAAGGACTTTGCGTCACAACGTTTGGCTGAATTGGTAGATGCGGATCTCTTTATCGTCTTGACCGGTGTGGATTATGTGTATGTCAACTTTAACAAACCTGATCAAAGAAAACTCGAAAACGTTACCGTTGCTGAACTAGAAGACTACATCAAGGAAAATCAATTTGCTCCAGGAAGCATGCTTCCAAAAGTTGAGGCAGCTATTGCTTTTGTCAACAACAAACCTGAATCAAAAGCCGTGATTACTTCACTTGAGAACTTGGCAGCTTTAATCGAGTCAGATAGTGGTACGATTATTTCTAAATAAGCAGATTAGAAAAACAAGTCAGTCGCTTAGCTTCTTGCCAGATAGCAAGAAGCGTGTGATAAAGAGGAGCGCAAGTGCCCTTTATCACTAGCGAGTGGAACACGCCCTACGAACTTCGGAAAATAGATAAAGCTTTCTAGAACTTTAGGGTTCTTCGTCAGCTTTTCTAATTTTCCTGTGTTCGCTTAACGGGCTTTGTATCTTATGAAATCGAACACGGGCTAAACGCTGTGCAAAAAAGATAGATTTTCTCAAAGTCTTTTTGACTTTTTCAAAATCTCCTATTTTTGCTTTGCGTTCTTCACGCCCTTTGTATCTTATGAAAGGAGAATTTTATGGCTGAAAAGAAAGGCTTTAAGATGCCGTCATCTTATACGGTCTTAATGATCATCATTGCACTCATGGCTGTTTTGACTTGGGTCGTGCCTGCTGGTCATTATTTTGAAACGGGTAAAGATCAAACGGAATATCGTGTAGTAGAAAAAACCCCTCAAGGGGCTTATGATGTGCTCATGGCGCCAGTTAATGCCATGCTAGGTAAAGACACAGTTGTCAATGAAGGAAAGAAAGATGAATACACCATTCATACTGATGGAGCTATCCAGGTTTCTTTCTTCATCATTATGGTGGGGGCTTTCCTAGGTGTTGTCACTGAGACTGGGGCACTAGATGTGGGGATTGCCTCTATCGTTAAGAAATATAAGGGTAGAGAAAAGATGCTCATCCCAATTCTCATGCCGATTTTCGCCCTTGGTGGTTCTACTTACGGTATGGGTGAAGAAACCATGGCCTTTTATCCACTTTTGGTACCAGTTATGATGGCGGTTGGTTTTGATAGTATCACAGCCGTGTCTATCGTTTTGATTGGTTCACAGATTGGGTGTCTGGCATCTACGGTCAATCCATTTGCCACAGGAGTAGCATCTGGAGCGGCAGGTATTAGTGTTGCAGACGGTATTGTACTTCGGATAATCTTCTTTGTGGTCTTGCTTGCTGCTGCAATCTACTTTGTTTATAACTATGCTAGCAAGATTGAAAAAGATCCAACCAAATCTTTGGTTTATAACCAACGTGAAGAAGATTTGAAACACTTCAAGATTGAGCAAACCAATGCGACTCTATCAAAAGAACAAAAACGTGTGCTTTGGATTTTTGTAACGACCTTTGTTATCATGATTGTCAGTCTTGTGCCTTGGGGTGATTTTGGTATCCATATCTTTGAACAACTCAACAATGCTATTACAGGTGCGCCTTTGCTTGGTGAACTCTTTGGTCACTCTGCACCGCTAGGAACTTGGTATTTCCCAGAAGTAACCATGCTCTTTATCTTCATGGGTGTTTTGATTGGTATGGTATCTAAGATGAGTGAAGAACGCTTCATTTCATCCTTTATGGCAGGAGCAGCAGACCTCTTGGGTGTTGCGCTTATCGTTGCGGTGGCACGGGGGATCCAAGTCATCATGAATGATGGTCAAATTTCAGCAACCATTCTTCATATGGGTGAAGGTCTCTTGAAGGGCTTCTCTTCTCAACTCTTCATCATTTTGACCTACATTTTCTACTTGCCAATGTCCTTCCTTATCCCATCTTCATCTGGTCTTGCAGGAGCAACCATGGGTATCATTGCCCCACTTGGTGAATTTGCTCATGTAAAAGCCTCTCTCATCGTTACAGCCTTTCAATCAGCTAACGGGGTGCTTAACTTACTTGCCCCAACATCAGGTATCGTGATGGGAGCTTTGGCTCTTGGACGTGTGCCTCTTGCAACTTGGATTAAGTATGTGTCTAAGTTTGTTGGTGCAGTGGTTGTCATCAGTATTCTCTTGTTGGTGCTTGGTACCTACCTACCGTTCTAGTATTTTATTTAAAAACGAGCTTGAAACATCTGTTTCAGGCTCGTTTGTTTTTTATAGTTTTGTTAACCAGTTTATTCTCACTTTGAGTTATGCTTGCTGTAAGGCCACTTCGTCCGAAAAGCGAACGAAAGGACCATAGATTAAGCTAGTTGATGGTTTCTCTAGCGGTGAGTCGTTTCCACAAGGGGAGGAGGTAGTCTTTTTCACCGTAACCGCGTTTGCTCAAGCCTTTTTGACTGAGGGCGACTAAGTCATGGGCAAAGTGGCGGATATTTTCTTCTTCTGTTTTATCAAGCGCAATCTTTGAAAATTGCCGTCTGAGGGCAGGATAATCGCGTCCGTAGTGATCAAAGAAAGGAGCTGTTTTGAGATAGTCTTGGAGCTCGTCTAAGACCACTAAAAGTCCTAAGTGAAAGGCAGCGACACTAAAGGTTTGCTCAAAAGGCTGAGCGCAAGCGCTCCTGAACTCGACCGTTCCCCGTGTGGTCAAGTCTTGGTAGTAGTAAGGCCGGTGCGACTCAAAATCACTGGGGTCAGGTTGGAGGAAAATAGGCTGTCCAGCGAGATTGTAGGCTTTGATTTCCCCTTTTTTGAGGTAGTCCTTGCACTGGATGGGGGAAAAGTAAGCGATGTTCCCATCTCGGATGGCATTAAAAAGGCTAGAGCGCTCCAGATAGTCTAAAAAGTCCTCGTCATCTATGAAGTTTCTTGGAAAGACACCGATATTTTCAGAGAAAATTCCGTGCATAGAGGCTTCCCAAAAGATGTCTCTAGCAATGCGACTATCCCAGTTCTCCCCATCAAAAAAGGAGTTGGCAAAGAGGTAAGCCTTAGCCGCCTCGATTTGGTTAAAGGCATTGAGAACGAGGAGGTAGTTATTTTTGGTCACATCGAGCTGAACCTGATTGCTAGCGATAAAGGTACCGTAGTGAGGATAGCTGTGGAAATCGTTTTGCTTGTCACCCAGTTTTAAAAAGGCATCTAGCATCTGATAGCGGGGGAGCTGGACGACTTGTGAATCATTTTCCCGCCAAAAAGGGTGGATGCCAGTGTCAAGAAGGGCATGGTCGTGCTCGGCTAGGAAGGTTTGGATGGTTTCAAGATAGAGAAGAAAACGTTTTTCAATTGTCTGGATGTGCTTTTCTTTGCCAAAGGCGATTTCGAGATTGTGATAGGAGAGTTCAAAAAGGACTTGATCGCCAGTTTTTGGACAGAAGATTTGGACGAGCTGCCCTTTTTTATCCCGCTTTTTGACATCAAAGTTGAGGTGTTTGACCAAGTGTTCTAACAGAGCGATAGCGACCCTAGGATCGTTTTTGCCATGAGTGGTTTGGACGATGGGAAATTCGAGTTCGACACCGATAAAAAGTGGGCCGTCTGTTTTAAGAGGGGTCAAATAACGGTGAGACAGTAGGTCTTTGGCTTCCATAGCGGTTCCTCCTTTTTGGGGCTAGGTAAGACATCTTGTTACCGTTTATCCTAACATAAAAGCGTTTGATTTGAAACTATTTTTTTGAATTTTCCTTAAACTCTTTTCTTATACAGGGGTATAGTTAGAAACTTTAGGACTGTAAAAGCCTCGTGAAACGGCTTCTTTTTTACCTTTTGGGGGAATTTTGCTATAATAGAGGGCATGAGAGTTGTAGCAGGAGAGTTTGGCGGAAGGCCTTTAAAAACCTTGGCAGGAAAGACCACTCGCCCCACGACCGATAAGGTCAAGGGCGCTATTTTTAACCGAATTGGTCCTTATTTTGATGGTGGACGTGTCCTAGACCTCTATGCAGGGAGTGGGAGTCTTGCTATCGAAGCCATCTCAAGAGGGATGAGTGAGGCGGTTTTGGTTGAAAAGGATAGAAAGGCGCAGGCCATCATTGAAGCCAATATCCAGATGACCAAGAAAGCAGCTGCCTTTAAGCTGTTAAAGATGGAGGCAGAAAAAGCCTTGGATCACTTGGAGGGGACTTTTGATCTCATCCTTTTAGATCCCCCTTATGCTAAAGAAAAAATCGTCTGGACCATTGAGGAATTGTCCAAACGCGGTCTTTGTGCGGAGGATGTCATGATTGTCTGTGAGACGGATAAAGACGTTGTTCTGCCAGAAGAAATCGCGGATTTTGGTATCTGGAAGCAGCAAATCTATGGAATAAGTCAGGTAACCATTTATGTCAGATAGAATTGGTCTTTTGGCGGGGAGTTTTGACCCTGTGACCAAGGGGCATGTGGATATTATCACACGGGCAAGTCGGCTCGTGGATAAGCTCTATGTGGGTGTCTTTTTTAACATTCAAAAAAGTGGCTTTTTCCCTGTGCCAGAGCGTCTTGAGATGTTAGAAGCAGCCCTTAGCGGTTTGTCAAATGTAGTTGTCATATCAGCTTCTGATCGTCTTATGGTTGATGTGGCAAGAGAGCTTGGTGTCACGCATGTGATAAGAGGGCTGAGAAATAGCCAAGATTTGGACTATGAGAAATCTCTGGCCTTTTTTAACCATCATCTCAGCCCAGATTTGGAGACGGTCTTTTTACTTTCAAGTCCAGAGTTTGAGCAGGTAAGTTCGAGTCGTATCAGGGAGTTGATTCAGTTTCAGGCAGACATCAGCTGCTTTGTTCCAGAGAGTGTTTTAGAAAGAGTGGAAAAACGATATGAAAATCCTTAAAAAATACAAATGGTGGTGGGTCAGCTTTTTAGGTGCCTTAGCGGTCATCTTTGCCCTTTTTTACCCCTTGCCTTACTATATTGAAATGCCAGGTGGGGCTTATGATATTCGTACCGCCCTCAAGGTCAATGACAAGGAAGACAAGGAAAAAGGCTCTTATAACTTTGTTGCGGTGAGTTTGGTGAAAGCCACACCGATTCAGCTTCTTTACGCTCTTACCCAGCCCTTTCATGAGATTCAAAAAGAAGAGGATGCCACAGGTGGATACAGTGAGAAGGATTATTTCCGTATCAATCAGTTTTACATGGAAACATCGCAAAATGGTGCCATCTATCAAGCCCTCAAGTTAGCGGATAAACCAGTCAGCCTAGACTATTTGGGGGTTTATGTCTTAAATGTCTCCAAAGACTCGACCTTTCACGGCGTGCTTAATCTAGCTGACACGGTGACAGGTGTCAATGACAAGACCTTTAAGAATTCCAAGGAACTCGTCAACTATGTGGGCAGTCTCAAGGTTGGCGACCAAGTCACCGTTCAGTACCTCTCTGATGATAAAAAACACTCCGCAAAAGGGAAAATCATCCAGCTCGAAAATGGGCGCAACGGTATCGGTATCGGCTTGGTTGACCATACCAAGGTCAAGTCAGATATTCCGGTTGACTTTACCCTAGAAGGGGTCGGAGGACCTAGTGCTGGGATGATGTTTACCCTTGATATTTATGACCAGCTGGTGGATGAAGACCTGAGAAAGGGCCGTGACATCGCAGGAACAGGGACCATTGAGCAAGATGGTTCAGTCGGTGACATCGGTGGTGCTGGTTTGAAGGTGGTCTCTGCTGCCAAGTCAGGTGCGGACATCTTCTTTGTTCCTAACAATCCTGTCAGCGACGAGGTCAAAAAAGCCAATCCTGATGCTAAGACCAACTACGAAGAAGCTCTCGAAGCAGCTAAAAAAATCAAAACCAAGATGAAAATCGTCCCTGTCACCAAGGTCCAAGAGGCGATTGATTACCTCAGAAAAACCAAATAACAAAAGCAAAAACAGAAAAGCCAATCCTTAAAGTCATCACTTCTAGGAATGGGCCTTTCTGTTTTTTGTCTATAAGCGAGACGCAATCAATTTAATCTTGTAAAAATCAGCGCGTTTATAGGTTTCCACATACTCCACAACCTCTTGCGTCTGCTCTAGCCGTGCGGTCTTAATCTGGAGCACGCAAGGGAAGTCTGTTGGGATTTGCAGTTTATCCGCAACATTTTGAGATACTGGAAAGACGATTTCGTGGCTTTCTTCATAAGGTTGCGCATTCATGTAAATCTGATGGTCAAGCTTTAATCTCGTGTAAATGGAGCTATAATAGTCGAGATTTGGGTAGTTGGGGTCGATGTATTCTTCTGGGATATAGGACTGGTGGTAGATAAAGACAGTGCCATCAACACTTCTGATTCGTTCGATTTTATAGTAAAATTGGTCTTTTTTGAGTTCTAATTTTTTGAGAAACTTGGGTTTGTTGTCTCGTTTGATGGAGAGCACGGTCACATCCTCTTTTTGAGAGAAATTTTCCACATCTGAAAATTCGACCAGTTTATGTTTTCTAGCTCTTGAGACAAAGCTACCTTTGCCTTGTTGTCTGACGATATAACCAGCAATCGTGAGCTCTTTTAAAGCTCTAACCACGGTGATAGAGCTGACTTGATATTTGTCCATGAGCTCTGATTCGGTGTAAAATTTATCGCCGTGCTCAAACTTTCCAGAGATAATTTGCTGTTTCAGGTCATCTTTGATCAATTTATACTTTGGTATTGCCATATTCTTCACCTCTTGTAAAATAATTTTATCACAAAAGCATAAAAAAGTTGAGAAAAGAGGTTGATTTTTTCGAAGAAAAATAGTATATTAATATATGAAATCGATTACAAAAAACGCCCGAGAAAGAGGTGATGATGTGCAAGTCTTTGAGATAAGAGATGGTGACTTTTACCTCGATGCGCAGCCCTTCAAGATCCTGTCTGGTGCCATTCATTACTTTCGGATTCCGCAAGAAGATTGGTACCACTCTCTCTATAATCTGAAAGCCTTGGGGTTTAACACGGTCGAGACTTATGTGCCGTGGAATCTCCATGAGCCAAAAGAAGGTTGCTTTGATTTTGAGTCTGGGCTTGATTTGGAGCATTTCCTAGCGACAGCTCAGCAGTTGGGGCTTTATGCGATTGTTCGCCCATCTCCTTTTATCTGTGCGGAGTGGGAGTTTGGAGGCTTTCCAGCTTGGTTATTGACCAAGGATATGCGCATCCGCTCGAGTGATCCCAACTACCTCAAAGCCGTGGAAAGCTACTACCGTGCTCTTCTTCCGAGACTTCTTCCCCATCTTTTGGAAAATGGGGGCAACATCCTCATGATGCAGGTGGAAAATGAGTATGGTTCTTATGGAGAAGATAAGGTTTATCTAAAAAGCCTGCGGGATTTGCTCCTAAAGTCAGGGGTGACTTGTCCGCTCTTTACCTCAGATGGGCCTTGGCTTGCGACCCTAAAGGCGGGAACTTTGATTGAAGAAGACCTCTTTGTGACGGGGAATTTTGGCTCCAAGGGAAAAGAAAATTTTGCCCAAATGAAATCTTTCTTTGCCGAGCACGGCAAAAATTGGCCCTTGATGTGTATGGAGTTTTGGGACGGATGGTTCAACCGCTGGGGAGATCCCATCATCAAGCGCGATCCAGAAGAAGTGGCACAAGCTATCAGAGAAGTCATCGAGGAAGGCTCGATCAACCTCTATATGTTCCACGGGGGAACCAACTTTGCTTGGCTAAACGGATGCTCAGCTAGAGGAAGTAAGGATTTACCTCAAGTCACTTCTTATGACTACGACGCTCTGCTAGACGAGAGGGGCAATCCCACCCCTAAGTATTTCGCCGTGCAGAAAATGTTAGCCAAACATTTCCCTTTTTATCCACAAATGAAACCGCTAACAAAACTAAATTTGGAAGAAAGAACGCTCTCTGTTAGTCAAAAGGTCAGCCTTTTCAGTGTCTTAGAGGACTTGGCAAAACCACAGTTTAGCCGCTATCCCAAAACCATGGAAGAGTTGGGTCAGTCGTATGGTTATTTGCTCTACCGAACTCAAACGGTATGGGATGCAGAAGAAGAAAAACTTCGTCTGATTGACGCTAGAGACAGGGCTCAGGTTTTCCTAGATGAAAAGTGGGTGGCTACCCAATATCAAGAAGAAATCGGTGAAGACATCTTTCTTTCTGGAGAGCTTGGCACTTCTCATCAGCTTGATATTCTCATCGAAAGTATGGGGCGGGTCAACTACGGCTATAAACTCTTAGCCGAGACTCAAAAAAAAGGTATTCGCACAGGCGTTTATAAGGATTTGCATTTTTTACTGGATTGGGAGCAGTATTCCTTAGATTTGCGTGACCTCTCTAGGTTAGATTGGAGAAAACCTTGGCAAGAAGGACTGCCTAGCTTTTATGCTTTTGATTGTGACATCACAGAGCCAGCCGATACCTACCTAGACCTGTCTGGTTTTGGCAAGGGCGTTGCCTTTGTTAATGGGCACCACTTGGGTCGATTTTGGCAAGTAGGTCCTACTTTATCGCTTTATGTGCCCCACGCTTTTCTAAAGTCAGGTCACAATCGTATCATTGTTTTTGAGACAGAAGGGACTTATCAGGATACCTTGCGTCTCACCCTTAAACCTGTTATCAAATTTATCAAAGGAGAACACCTATGACAATCGTTGGAACCCGTATTGACGGACGCCTTATCCATGGCCAAGTTGCCAATCTTTGGGCGATGAGCTTAAACATCAGTCGTATCATGGTCATTGATGATGAGGTCGCAAAGAGTGATATTGAAAAAGCTGGTCTAAAGCTAGCTTGTCCTCCAGGAGTGAAACTCAGCGTTCTTCCTGTGGAAAAAGCAGCAGCGAATATCCTAGCTGGCAAATATGACTCCCAACGCCTCTTTATCGTGGCACGCTATCCTGATCGTTTCTTGCGCTTGGTAGAAGCAGGCGTTGCTATCCCAGAGCTAAATGTGGGAAATATGTCTAAAACAACGGAGAATAAATCGGTCACAAGGACCGTTCATGTCAATGACAATGACATTAAAGCCTTTGATGCTTTGAAGGAAAAAGGCGTTCACTTGGTGAGTCAAATGGCACCGAGTGACGGTATTGAGGAATTTATGCCCTTGCTTGACAAGGTACGCTAATTGAGGGAGTTAGACTATATTAAACAGGAGGTAACATCATGATTCAATGGTGGCAAATTCTACTCATTACACTTTATTCAGCTTATCAGATTTTAGATGAGTTGACGATTACATCCTCTGCTGGTTCACCTGTTTTTGCAGGTTTTGTCACAGGTCTTATCATGGGAGATGTGTCAACAGGTCTCTTGATTGGGGCTGAGGCACAATTGTTGGTGCTTGGGGTAGGTACCTTTGGTGGAGCATCTCGTATTGATGCGACATCTGGTGCCATCCTTGCGACAGCTTTCTCTGTAGCGACGGGGATGAAACCAGAACTTGCCCTTTCCACTATTGCGGTTCCTGTGGCTGCCCTACTCGTTTATACCGACGTTTTGGGACGGTTCTCAACCACTTACTTTGCCCACCGTGTGGATGCAGCCGTTGAGCGCTTTGACTATAAAGGCATTGAGCGCAACTTCTTGCTAGGTGCTATTCCTTGGGCGCTCTCTCGTGCTCTTCCGGTTTTCCTTGCCCTCATGTTTGGTGGACCTGCTGTTGGTGCTGCGGTGGACTGGATGACCAACAATGCCCAATGGCTGGCAGATGGTCTTATCCTAGCAGGTAAGATGCTTCCTGGTGTCGGTTTTGCCATCCTTCTTCGCTACCTTCCTGCTAAGAAAAACTTGGCTTATCTAGGTCTTGGCTTTGTTATCACAGCCATTTTGATGACCTTGTTTAGCTACATTAGCACGCTTGCTGCCGCAGCAGGAACAGTTGGCGACGTCGCAAAAGCGCTTAACGGTGCTAAATTCAACAGTATTCCAATGCTTGGTATTGCTATTATTGGTCTTGCGCTTGCATCTATCAGCTACAAAAATGCCGTTTCTGTACCAAAAGCAGCAGCACCAACGACAACAGTAGAGAGTGGGGAAATTGAAGATGACGAAATCTAATTATCAACTAACCAAAGCCGATTTTAATCAGATTAACAAACGTAGTCTTTTCTTCTATCAATGGGGTTGGAACTACGAGCGGATGCAGGCTTCTGGCTATCTTTATATCTTGCTTCCTCAATTGCGCAAGATGTACGGAGATGGGACACCTGAGCTCTTAGAGATGATGCGCACCCATACCCAGTTCTTTAACACATCACCATTTTTCCACACCATTGTAGCAGGGATTGACCTTGCCATCGAGGAAAATGAAGGTGTCGAAGCTAAGGAAACCGTAGCTGGGGTGAAAACGGGTCTTATGGGACCATTTGCAGCTGTCGGAGATGCCCTCTTTGCCTCCACTGTTCCAGCTATCATGGGTGGTCTTGCAGCCGGTCTTGCTAAAGAAGGTAGCCCTGTTGGAATCTTGCTTTGGGTAGCGGTTGCTATGGCCATCAACGTCTTTCGTTGGAAACAGTTGGAATTCAGCTACAAGGAAGGGGTCAGTCTTGTCACGACCATGCAACATCGTCTTTCTGCGCTAACCGATGCAGCGACTGTTCTTGGGGTTTACATGGTTGGGGCGATGATTGCCACCATGATTAACTTCAAATTCACCTATGTGCAAAATTTTGGTGGCGTGGAGTTCAACCTTCAAAACACAATAGATACCATTTTCCCACGTCTTGTGCCTGCTCTCTTTGCTGGTTTTGTCTATTGGTTGCTCGGTAGAAAAGGCATGAATTCAACCAAAGCCATCTTTATCGTGATTTTCATCGCCGTTGGTATTTCCCTTCTTTCCAAATTGCTTAACACACCAATCTTAGGTCCAGCTTAGAATAAATGAGGAAAACGTATGCCAAAAGATTTGATATTAGTGGGTCACGGAGGCTTTTGTGACGGACTAAAAGAAAGCGCTGAGATGATTATGGGTCCCCAAGACCATATCCATACTGTTTCCCTTCTTCCAGAAGAAGGGGTCAAGGATTTTGAGGAAAAATTTAGACGCGTCTATGATGCCCTAGACAATCCCTTGGTCTTTGCGGATTTACTAGGGGGAACGCCCTGTAATGTTGTCAGTAAACTCATCATGGAAGGAAAGCCAATTGACCTCTATGCGGGGATGAATCTTCCCATGGTGATTCGTTTTGTCAATGACAGTTTGCTTGGCACACAGTCACCTTATCATGACAAAGCATCTGAGATGATTATCCATGTCAATACAATTTTGTCTGGCATGGCTGATGACGAGGATGAATAGACAGATTTATTCATGACAATCGGTTAAAAACATGCGGGAGATGGTTGTCTATCTCCCCTTTTGCTAGAAAAGGAAGAACCTATGTTAGGACTTAGTGAAGAACTATTGATGGAAAAAGGTGCCATGATTACGGCACGTGAAATTTATCAACAACCAAGTGTTTGGCAAGAGGCTTATGAGCGTTATGAAGCGCAATATGAAACCATCACCGCTTTTTTAGACGATCTTTCCAACCAGTACGATCGTATCAAGGTCATCTTTACTGGAGCTGGGACATCGGCTTATGTGGGAGATAGTCTTTTACCAGCTCTTTTGGAGCAATATAACGATGACAAGTGGGCTTTTCAATCGGTAGCCACCACTGACTTAGTTGGTCGTCCTTTAGCTTATCTCAAAGAAAATCAACCAACGGTACTTGTCTCTTTTGCAAGAAGTGGCAATTCTCCTGAAAGTGTTGCAGCGGTGCATCTTGCTAAACAGTTTGTTAAGGATCTTTATCAGATAACCATTACCTGTGCTAAAGAAGGGCATCTTGCTTTAGAGGCACAAGATGATGAGAAAAACTTGCTCTTGCTTCAACCTGAAGCATCTAATGATGCTGGCTTTGCCATGACCAGTAGCTTTAGCTCCATGATGCTGACAGCTCTCCTCATCTTTGACCAAGCTAGTCTAGAGGTCAAAAAAGAGCGGGTCGCAGCTGTGATTGCTGCAACCCAGCAAGCATTAGAGCGGATTGACCTGATCAAAGGCTTGGTAGCTCTTGATTTCCACAGGGTCATCTATCTCGGTTCTGGTCCTTTCTTTGGTCTAGCTCACGAAGCACAACTCAAGATTTTAGAGTTGACAGCTGGTCAAATTGCGACCATGTATGAGACACCACTTGGTTTTAGGCATGGTCCAAAATCCTTGATTGATGAAAAAACCCTAGTCCTTCTTTATGGGTCAACGGATAGCTATACCAAACGTTATGACCTTGATTTGCTTAGAGAAGTTGCAGGAGATGCGATCGCAAAAGGCGTGGTTTACTTTACCGATAAGTCTGAAAGCGTGGAGAATGTTATTGAAGTCGTTGTTGCGCCTGAAGTTGACCTTCCAGATAGTTATAGGGCGTTCCCTTATATCGTTTATGCGCAGCTCCTTGCCCTCCTTGCAGCGCTCAAAGTTAACAATACCCCTGATACCCCGTCTCCAACAGGAACAGTCAATCGGGTCGTCCAAGGAGTTATCATTCATGAATGGAAAGAATAGGAGAAGTTTATGTCAACATTAGTGATGAGTCGTGAAAAATTAGCGCATTTGGAAAAACTGTCTGATGAAGCAGGTATTATCGGAGCACTTGCCATTGACCAAAGGGGATCTTTGAAAAAAATGCTAGAAAGTGGCAAGCAAAATCCAGGAGAGCAAGGGATTGTGATTTTTAAGGAGCTTATCTCTCAAGAACTCACCCCCTATGCTAATTCCATCTTGCTAGACCCTGAGTACGGTATTCCAGCTATGAAAAAAAGAGCGCAGGATGCAGGTCTCATCGTGGCTTATGAAAAGACAGGCTATGATGCCACAGATCCAGGACGTTTGCCAGATCTTCTCTCTTATTGGTCAGCTAAGCGGATCAAGGAACTAGGAGCTGATGCGGTCAAGGTCTTAGTTTACTACGATGTAGATGAAGATGGTAGTGTCAACGACATCAAGAAAGCATGGGTAGAGCGTGTCGGCAGTGAATGTCAGGCAGAAGAGATTCCTTACTTCCTTGAAATTGTGACCTATGACAAGAGTGATATGGATGTCAAAAGTAGTGACTATGCCAAACTCAAACCTCACAAGGTCATCGAAGCTATGCGGACTTTCTCAGATGCAAGATACAAGGTTGATGTCTTAAAGGTTGAAGTGCCAATTACAATGGCTTATGTCGAGGGCTACAACGAAGAAGGTAACAAAGCGGTTTATAGCAAGGAAGAAGCAGCTGCATTCTTTAAAGAGCAGTCAGAAGCGACTCATCTGCCATTTATCTTCCTCAGTGCAGGGGTTGATAATGATGTCTTCCAAGAAACGCTTCGCTTTGCCAAAGCAGCAGGTTCTGAATTTAATGGTATTCTTTGCGGACGTGCCACATGGAAGGATGCGGTCAAGGTCTTTGCGGACCAAGGAGAATCAGCAGCCCAAACTTGGCTAGCAGAACAAGGACGCACCAACATCGAAGCCATTAATCAGGTGTTGAAAGAAACGGCAACCAGCTGGAAGGATAAGGTCACTGTAAAAGATTGAGCATTACGCGTAGAAAAAAGCGATTCTTTTGTATAGAATCAAGGATTTTCCTTGGTTCTATTTTTTTGGCGAATTGCTATCTTTTAAGCCTACAAAAAATCCCTCGTTTCCTAGGATGTGAGGAAGACGAGGGAGTTGATGTTAGCTTTCTTTGACGGCATAGTAATGACCGCTTGGACTTTGAAAGTTAAAATGCCGAAACGGCTGCTCTTGAATAGGACTGATTCCCAGTTCTTGCTTTTTGATACAGGCATAGAGTTTTTCTAGTTCCTTGCTTTCAAAGAGGAGACTAGGATTAAAGTCAGCCACTTCGGGTGAAAACTCTTGGATAAAATCAAGGGCATAGACACGAAAGACAGTCGTTGATTCGCGATGGGGTGCCATGTCAAAGGTGGGATATCCCATGAGGTCTCCCTCGGTTAAGATGGTAAAGCCGATTGCCTCGAAAAAGGCTTTTTCAGCAGGGACATCTTTGACATAAAGCATGGTTATCACATGTGGTTGAAACATAGCGGTTTTCTTTCTAAAAGACACGATAGACATAAGCATTTTCAGGTTTATCGACTTGTTTGACCTTGTCCACATGGAGGACCGGTAGGGTCTGTTTGAGATTTTGGTTGTAACTAAGAGAGAGATGCCCCGTTACGGTTAACCAAGTGTTATTGGCATAGGATTGCTCAAAGCCATCCATCAAAAGCCCATAAACGCCTGAGTCAGCGATACAGTGGATGATGCCAAAACGAAAGAGAAAGAGCTGATGTTTAGCGTGTTCATCATTATAGACAAAGCCCGTATAGGTGATAGGACGGTTGGTAAACTGGTCAGGATAGAGGTAGATGAGCTCCATGACCTCCATATAATTTTTGGTGGTGATGGTGACAGGACCTGTGCCGGCATAGTGCTTCAAGGAGCGCTGCATCTCTCTGTCATAGTCGTTTTTGGTGAAATAAAGGCTGGTATCTGGCTTGAGATATTGCACGCGCGTGCCATCGCTACTCTCACCAGATGGAGAACTCCCCGCAGCGAGTGGAAAAGTGTAGCCCTTGGCTGAAACAGTTGTCGAATCGAGCGTCACGGTCGGCACCAAAAGTCCCACCAAGACAGGAAAGGTCAGGATAAAAGGACTAGTGATTTTTCCCCACTTGGAGAGATGAGAATGGGTCTTGATCTGTTTCATCCAGATGACCAGTTGCACACAAGCTAGGATAAAAGAGAGCCCCATGGATAGATAAGCCAGATAAGTGTAGTGGCTGTTGATGTATTGATTGAGCTTACCGGTCAGCTGGAGGTAAATGGTCATTTCCAAATAGCCAACTAAAATGAGAAATCGAATCATAACACCACCCCCAATAACAAACAATAGGAAAGAATCACCAGCACAACGGTTGCCACAAATTGGACAATAAAGCGCGGTTTAAAGGCACGTTGCATCATCAAGAGATTTTTAACATCAAGAAGAGGGCCGATGAGTAAGAAGGCCATGACAGGCGCAAGACCAAAATTGACCAAAAGCGAAGCGCCGATAAAGGCATCCGCCTCACTACAAAGCGAAAGAAGAAAGGCAAGGAGCATGAGAAGGAAAATCGCCAAAATCGGTGTATGGGTGATGCTGGTGAGGACGCGTGTTGGGATATAGATCTGCATCATAGCAGCCACTAAACTCCCAAAGACCAAGTAACGCCCCGTATCAAAAAACTCATCAATGGCATGTGACAGACTGGCAAAGATTTTCTTTCCCAAACTGAGATGACCATAATGATGCACATGACAGTCTGCCTTGGGACTCATGATGTCCTCATCCACAAAAAAGGCAAGGAGCATTCCAAGAGCCAGTGCGACGATAATGGCACCAAAGAGACGCAACAAAACAAAACGCCAAGAGTTCCCAAAGGCCGAGTAGGTCGCAAACAGCACCACAGGGTTAATCATCGGCGCTGTCGCCATAAAGGGAATAGCCGTGTAGCTAGGAACCTTTTTGCTCATAAATCGGTTGACAATGGGGACAATCCCGCACTCACACGAGGGGAATAAAAAGCCCACCAAGGTACCAAATAAGATGCGCAACACCTTCTGCTTAGGCAGGATGCGTAGCACCTTTTCAGGGGTTAAAAAGACTTCGATAAAACCAGAGAGAATACTGCCTAAAAGCACAAAAGGCAGAGCCTCAATGATAATGGATAAAAAAATTGCCAAACACTGCAAGATACTGTCTGGCAACTGTGAAAACAGTGACATGGTACTCTCCTTATTTGAGTGATAAAAAAGAAAAGAGAAGCGCTCCTAAGCAGCTGGACTGGGAACGCTTCTTTTTACGTTCACCAGACGACCTAGTTCTTTGTGTGTTCGGTAGCGTCTTTGTCTTTTGGATCATCTGCACCATCTAATTTTGGCAGGGTCGCAAAGTTTTCCAACATTTTTTCCAAATCGTCTTTTCGTTTATAGGTCAAAGCCATGATAGTAACCTCCATTTTCTAATCTCTATGTCCATTATACCTTCTTCTCTTGAAAATAAACAGTAGAAAAATTAGGCTTTAGAAACGGTTAAGATTTCCTTGAGCAAAAGACTTGCATTTATCACTACATAGTGATAAAATAAATTCATCATTAAAGAACAAGAGGTAAATAAGATGATTGAATTAGGTATTTCAACTTTTGGAGAAACGACACCACTTGAAAAAACAGGCAAGCCCCTTCCTCATGACGAGCGCTTGCGCAATATGGTAGAAGAAATTGAGCTAGCTGATGAGGTGGGGTTAGACATCTATGCGATTGGCGAGCATCACAGGGAGGATTTTGCCGTGTCAGCGCCTGAGATTGTTCTTGCAGCAGGGGCGGTTAATACCAAACACATCCGTCTTTCTAGTGCGGTGACGGTCTTGTCCTCTATTGACCCCGTTCGGGTTTATCAGCAGTACGCCACCATCGATGCCCTTTCAAATGGACGAGCTGAGATTATGGCAGGGCGTGGCTCTTTCATCGAGTCCTTCCCTCTATTTGGTTATGATTTGAGAGATTATGATGCCTTGTTTGATGAAAAGCTCGATATGTTACTAGAGATTAAGGATAAGGAAACCTTGACTTGGCAAGGTCACCACACACAAACCGTAGAAGGGCGCGGCGTTTATCCACGAGCAGTCCAAGAGGATTTTCCGATTTGGGTTGCAACAGGCGGCAATCCAGAATCGACGATTAAGATTGCAGAAAAAGGTTTACCAATCGCCTATGCTATCATCGGAGGCAATCCAAAGGCCTTTCGTCAGTTGGTCAAGATGTACCGCCAAGTCGGTCGCTTGAAGGGGCAAGATACCAGCAAGATGAAGGTGGCTGCCCACTCATGGGGTTGGTTGTCTGATGACAAGGAAAAGGCAGAAAAAGAATATTTCTACCCAACCAAACAGCTGGTGGATAGTATCAGTAAGGATCGCCTACACTGGCAACCCCTCTCTTATGAGGCTTACTTGCAGTCCATCGGAGAAGATGGTGCCATGTTTGTCGGTGATGCTGATACGGTGGCACAAAAGATCATCCGCATGGTCGAAGATCTGGGCTTAGATCGCTTTATGCTCCACTTGCCAGTGGGTTCTATGCCGCATGAGGACACCCTAAAAGCCATCCGCATTTTTGGTGAAGAAGTCGCGCCACGCGTTAGACAATACTTTGCGGAAAAGGAAGAGGCTTAACAGCCTACCGTGAGACCTAGGAAAATCCTATTTTCTAGGTCTTTTGCTTTTTGAAAAAGCAGGCCTTAGATGGTATAATAAGGGTTATGAAACAAATGGAACACATCGCAAGGCAGTTACAGTTAAAACAACAACAAGTGACCAGCGTCTTAGAGCTGGCTAAAGAAGGGAATACCATTCCCTTTATGGCACGTTATCGTAAGGAGATGACCGGCAACCTCGATGAGGTCGAGATCAAAGCGATCTTAGATATGGACAAGAGCTTGACCAGTCTTTCTGAGCGAAAAGCCAGCGTCCTTAGTAGCATCGAGGCCAAGGGCAAGCTCACTCCAGAGCTAAAAGCGGCTATCGAAGCAGCAGAAAAGCTCGCGGATGTCGAAGAACTCTATCTGCCCTACAAGGAAAAACGCAGAACCAAGGCGACTGCGGCGCGTGAGGCAGGTCTTTCTAATTTGACCCGCTTGATTTTGCAAAATCAGCCCCAGCTTGAAGAAGCTGCTCAAGATTTCTTGAGTGAGGCTTATCCAACGACGGAAGCCGCAATTGCAGGGGCTTTGGATATTTTGATTGATGTCTTTGCAGAAGACACCAAGCTTAGGTCGTGGACCTACAATGACATCTGGGCAAACAGTCTGTTCTTGTCCAAAGTTAAGGATGAAGGCCTTGATGACAAGGGGATTTTTGAGATTTACTATGATTTTTCATCCAAGATCAAGGACATGCAGGGTTACCGCACCTTAGCTCTTAACCGTGGGGAAAAGCTAGGCGTTTTGCGTTTATCGTTTGAACACCAGTATGACAAGATGGTGCGAGTCTATCAGGAGCGCTTTAAGGCGAAAAATGCCTATATCGATGAGGCCATCCAAAAGGCTCTCAAGACCAAAATCCTCCCAGCCATGGAACGTCGGATTCGTGCTGAGCTGACGGAAAGTGCAGAAACAGGGGCGATTCAGCTTTTTTCTGATAATCTACGTCACCTCCTTTTGCTTTCCCCCCTAAAAGGAAAGCGAGTGCTAGGTTTTGACCCTGCCTTTCGGACAGGAGCAAAACTGGCTATTGTCGATCAGACCGGAAAACTCTTGACCACTGAGGTCATCTATCCTGTTAAGCCCGCTTCCAAGGCACAGATTGAAGCTGCTAAAGAGCGTTTGAGTCAACTCCTTCAAGAATATGAGATTGATATTGTCGCCATTGGAAATGGGACAGCCAGCAGGGAGAGCGAAGCCTTTGTGGCAGAGGTGATTAAAAACCATCCAGAAACCGCCTACGTCATTGTCAATGAGAGTGGCGCGTCTGTCTACTCCGCCAGTGAGCTAGCCAGAAAAGAATTTCCAGACCTCAGTGTTGAAAAACGCTCCGCCATCTCTATTGCCAGACGACTCCAAGATCCGCTGGCTGAGTTGGTCAAAATTGATGCTAAGTCTATCGGTGTTGGGCAGTATCAGCACGATGTCAATCAGAAGAAACTCAGTGAAAACCTTGATTTCGTTGTGGATACCGTGGTCAATCAAGTCGGTGTTGATGTCAATACTGCTAGTCCTACCCTCCTTTCTCATGTCGCTGGGTTTAACAAGACCATTTCTGAAAATCTGGTCAAATACCGTGAAGAACATGGGGAGCTACGCACCAGAGAAGAGCTAAAAGCTGTCCCACGCCTGGGCGCAAAGGCTTTTGAACAGGCAGCAGGATTCCTTCGTATTCCAAATGGAGAGAATCTTCTAGATAACACCGGTGTCCATCCAGAGAGTTATCCAGCGGTGGAAAAACTCTTTGAAAAACTTGGCATCATAGACCTTGATGATAGCGCAAAGAGCAAGCTAAAAGCCATTGATATTGTGACGACCGCTCCTGAGCTGGGTATTGGTGAAGCGACCTTGCAAGATATTGTGGAGGATTTGCTAAGACCAGGTAGAGATCTGCGTGACGACTTTGAAGCACCAGTCTTACGTCAGGATGTTTTGGATTTATCCGATCTTCGTGTGGGTCAAAGCCTAGAAGGAACAGTTCGTAACATCGTGGACTTCGGTGCCTTTGTTGATGTGGGCGTGCATGAGGATGGCTTGGTACATATTTCCGATCTTAGCCATCGCTTTGTCAAACACCCTAGTCAAGTGGTGTCGATTGGCGATATCGTCACGGTTTATGTGAAGAGCGTGGATCTTGAAAAAGAAAAGCTCAGTCTGAGCTTGGTTGCTCCCAAATGAACCTGACCGACTATGTTAGGCAGGTTTCCCTAGAGGATTTTGGGCTGCCTTTTCGTCACGAAGCCCACTGGAATAGCCGCCTTTCTTCAACAGGAGGACGCTTTTTTCCGCAGGATGGTCACTTGGATTTCAATCCCCACCTCTACCGTGAGCAGGGCTTGGACGTTTTTCGCAAAATCGTTCGCCATGAACTCTGCCACTATCACCTTTATTTCCAAGGCAAGGGCTATCGCCACAAGGATAAAGATTTTAAAGAGCTGCTCAAGCAGGTGGACGGCTTACGTTACGCCCCAAAACGCCAAACCCTCGTCAAATACCGCTACCAGTGTCAGAACTGCCGCCTTTTTTACGACCGCAAAAGAAGAATTGACACCAAGCGGATGGTCTGTGGCAAATGCAGTGGACACCTGCAGCTGATTCAAAAAAATCCGTCATAGGGCTGATGTTTTTTGTGAGAAACTAATCTATAATAGATTCATCATTAAAAATTTGGAGGATAAGTCAGATGTCTGGATTTTATAAACTAAGGCGAGGAAGAGTAGTCAGTGGCGTGATTGCTGGCTTGTCTGATAAATTTGGTTGGGATCTAGGATTAGCCCGTGTTTTAGGAGGATTGTTTATCATCTTCTCCCACGGTTTGGGGCTTTTGCTTTATATCCTAGCGGCAATCTTCTTCCCTTATAAAACAGAAAACCATCATTATTATCAAGATTATGATTATACAGGTCCAAGACGCAGAAAAGAAGCGAGACCCGTATCAGACAAGGATTAGAGGAAAGCAGGCATGTTGCCTGTTTTTTCTTTTGCTTGAAATGTGGTAAAATAAGAGAAAGAAAAGGAGTGTATATGAAAGTTACGGTTGAGATGTTAATCAAAAAGGTCAAGCTAGAGGTGGTCTATGCTGAACCTGAACACTTACAAAAAGAAATTACCACAGCCGATATCTCAAGACCGGGTCTTGAAATGACAGGTTACTTCACCTATTACTCACCAGAGCGCATTCAGCTCTTAGGCATGAAAGAGTGGTCTTATATGATGGCCATGACACCGCACAATCGCTATTCAGTGTTAAAGGCCATGTTTAAGGAAGAAACCCCAGCTCTTATTGTGGCAAGGAACTTAGAGATTCCAGAAGAGATGATTAGAGCCGCCAAGAAAAAAGGCACTCCCATTTTAAAAAGTCGGATGGGGACCAGTCAGCTCTCTGGTGAGATTTCATGGTATCTCAACGCTTGTCTAGCTGAGCGCATCAGTGTTCATGGGGTCTTGATGGATATCTACGGTATGGGAGTTTTGATCCAAGGTGATAGCGGTATTGGAAAGAGCGAAACAGGGCTTGAGCTAGTCAAGCGTGGACACCGCTTGGTGGCGGATGATCGTGTGGATGTCTATGCCAAGGACGAGGAAACCCTATGGGGAGAGCCAGCTGAAATCCTACGTCACCTCTTAGAAATCAGAGGAGTCGGTATTATTGATGTCATGAGCCTATACGGTGCCAGCGCTGTTAGGGATTCTTCCCAAGTCCAGTTGGCCGTTTACCTTGAAAACTACGAACCAGATAAGGTTTTTGACCGCTTGGGCAATCAAGGCGAAACCTTAGAATTGGCAGGAGTCAAGATCCCGTTTGTTCGCATCCCTGTTAAAACAGGACGCAACGTCTCTGTCGTGATTGAGGCTGCTGCCATGAATTACCGCGCAAAAAATATGGGGTATGATGCTACCAAAACCTTTGAAGAGCGCCTAACCAAGCTCATTAACCAAAATGGAGGTCACGCATGATTAATCCCACAGCTTTCCAAATTGGTCCCTTTGCCATCCGGTGGTATGCTATTTGCATTGTTTCTGGTCTCTTTTTAGCCGTCTATCTGGCGAGAAAAGAAGCACCGAAACGTCGCATTAAACCAGATGATGTCTTAGATATGATTTTAATCGCCTTTCCTATCGCCATCATCGGCGCAAGGCTTTACTACGTTGCCTTTCAATGGTCCTATTATAAGGATCATTTGGCAGAGATCCCAGCCATCTGGAATGGGGGAATTGCCATCTATGGAGGGCTACTCACTGGCCTTTTGGTCATGTACCTTTTTAGTCGCAGGCGTTTTATCCCAATTTTAAACTTTACCGATATTGCAGCCCCCGGTGTGATGATTGCGCAAAGCATCGGACGTTGGGGAAACTTTATCAACCAAGAAGCTTACGGAGCAGCTGTCAAAAATCTTCCTTATCTGCCCAATTGGATTAAGCAGCAGATGTATATTGATGGTAGCTACCGTCAACCCACCTTCCTTTATGAATCCTTATGGAATTTCCTAGGTTTTGCTCTTCTCATGAGCATCAGACACCGTCCTCACTTTCTCAAGCAAGGTGATCCGACTGCCTTTTACCTCATATGGTATGGCTGTGGTCGCTTTGTGATTGAGGGCATGCGCACGGACAGCCTCATGTTCTCAGGTCTTCGCGTTTCCCAGTGGTTATCCGTCATTTTGGTGCTACTCGGTCTAGGTCTTGTGATTTACAATCGGAAGAACAAAGACGTTCCCTATTATAGCGAAGGCTAGATTGGAAGATGGTTAAATTTCTTTTGAGCCTCAGAATTATAGAAACCAAAAGCGGAACTTTTGGTTTCTATTTTTTATTCCAATCCGCCTCAATCCCATTTGTTCTAAGGTTTTTGAGAGGCAGAGAAAAAAAGTAAAAAAAGTTTAAAAAAGGTATTGACAGTTGTGCTGAAGTTTGCTAGAATATAATAGTTGTCGCTTGAGAGAGCGATAGAAAGACCTTTGAGAACTAAATAAGAAACAACCAAGTAAGGGTTACACAAGTAACCCGTCAATAAAGAAAAAGCTAGCAATAGCATGAGTAAGATTTAAACGAGAGTTTGATCCTGGCTCAGGATGAACGCTGGCGGCGTGCCTAATACATGCAAGTAGAACGCAGAGGAGAGGAGCTTGCTTCTCTCTAATGAGTTGCGAACGGGTGAGTAACGCGTAGGTAACCTACCTCTTAGCGGGGGATAACTATTGGAAACGATAGCTAATACCGCATAACAGCTTATGCTGCATGGCATAGGTTTGAAAGGCGCAAGAGCGTCACTAAGAGATGGACCTGCGTTGTATTAGCTAGTTGGTAGGGTAAAGGCCTACCAAGGCGACGATACATAGCCGACCTGAGAGGGCGATCGGCCACACTGGGACTGAGACACGGCCCAGACTCCTACGGGAGGCAGCAGTAGGGAATCTTCGGCAATGGGGGCAACCCTGACCGAGCAACGCCGCGTGAGTGAAGAAGGACTTCGGTTCGTAAAGCTCTGTTGTAAGCGAAGAACGGGTGTGAGAGTGGAAAGCTCACACTATGACGGTAACTTACCAGAAAGGGACGGCTAACTACGTGCCAGCAGCCGCGGTAATACGTAGGTCCCGAGCGTTATCCGGATTTATTGGGCGTAAAGCGAGCGCAGGCGGTTTCGTAAGTCTGAAGTAAAAGGCTGTGGCTTAACCATAGTACGCTTTGGAAACTGCGGGACTTGAGTGCAGAAGGGGAGAGTGGAATTCCATGTGTAGCGGTGAAATGCGTAGATATATGGAGGAACACCGGTGGCGAAAGCGGCTCTCTGGTCTGTAACTGACGCTGAGGCTCGAAAGCGTGGGTAGCGAACAGGATTAGATACCCTGGTAGTCCACGCCGTAAACGATGAGTGCTAGGTGTTAGGCCCTATCCGGGGCTTAGTGCCGTAGCTAACGCAATAAGCACTCCGCCTGGGGAGTACGACCGCAAGGTTGAAACTCAAAGGAATTGACGGGGGCCCGCACAAGCGGTGGAGCATGTGGTTTAATTCGAAGCAACGCGAAGAACCTTACCAGGTCTTGACATCCCTCTGACCGGCCTAGAGATAGGCTTTCTCTTCGGAGCAGAGGTGACAGGTGGTGCATGGTTGTCGTCAGCTCGTGTCGTGAGATGTTGGGTTAAGTCCCGCAACGAGCGCAACCCCTATTGTTAGTTGCCATCATTAAGTTGGGCACTCTAGCGAGACTGCCGGTAATAAACCGGAGGAAGGTGGGGATGACGTCAAATCATCATGCCCCTTATGACCTGGGCTACACACGTGCTACAATGGCTGGTACAACGAGTTGCGAGTCGGTGACGGCAAGCTAATCTCTTAAAGCCAGTCTCAGTTCGGATTGTAGGCTGCAACTCGCCTACATGAAGTCGGAATCGCTAGTAATCGCGGATCAGCACGCCGCGGTGAATACGTTCCCGGGCCTTGTACACACCGCCCGTCACACCACGAGAGTTTGTAACACCCGAAGTCGGTGAGGTAACCGTAAGGAGCCAGCCGCCTAAGGTGGGATAGATGATTGGGGTGAAGTCGTAACAAGGTAGCCGTATCGGAAGGTGCGGCTGGATCACCTCCTTTCTAAGGAACAGTAGAAATACTGCACGGATTTACTTGGTTCTTATTTAGTTTTGAGAGGTCTTGTGGGGCCTTAGCTCAGCTGGGAGAGCGCCTGCTTTGCACGCAGGAGGTCAGCGGTTCGATCCCGCTAGGCTCCATAGGGTACGTTTGTTATCCTAAGTTTAGTCCATTGAAAATTGAATATCTATATCAAATAGTAACAAGAAAATAAACCGAAACGCTGTAATACGAGACTTAAGAGTAGAGTCAAAAAAATAAGGTTAAGTTAGTAAGGGCGCACGGTGGATGCCTTGGCACTAGGAGCCGATGAAGGACGTGACGAACAACGAAATGCTTTGGGGAGCTGTAAGTAAGCGTAGATCCAGAGATGTCCGAATGGGGGAACCCAACAGGTTATGCCTGTTATCCCTACCTGTTAAGGGTAGAGGAGGGAAGACGCAGTGAACTGAAACATCTAAGTAGCTGCAGGAAGAGAAAGCAAAAGCGATTGCCTGAGTAGCGGCGAGCGAAACGGCAGGAGGGCAAACCGAAGTGTTTACACTTCGGGGTTGTAGGACTGCGATGTGGACTTAAAGATTATAGAAGAATCATCTGGGAAGATGAGCCAAAGAGAGTAAAAGCCTCGTATTCGAAATAGTCTTTATACCTAGCAGTATCCTGAGTACGGCGGGACACGAGGAATCCCGTCGGAATCTGGGAGGACCATCTCCCAACCCTAAATACTCCCTAGTGACCGATAGTGAACCAGTACCGTGAGGGAAAGGTGAAAAGCACCCCGGGAGGGGAGTGAAATAGAACCTGAAACCGTGTGCCTACAAGAAGTTCGAGCCCGTTAATGGGTGAGAGCGTGCCTTTTGTAGAATGAACCGGCGAGTTATGATATGATGCGAGGTTAAGTGGAAGAAGCGGAGCCGTAGGGAAACCGAGTCTGAAAAGGGCGAGTTAGTATCATGTTATAGACCCGAAACCATGTGACCTACCCATGAGCAGGTTGAAGGTGCGGTAAGACGCACTGGAGGACCGAACCAGGGCACGTTGAAAAGTGCTTGGATGACTTGTGGGTAGCGGAGAAATTCCAAACGAACTTGGAGATAGCTGGTTCTCTCCGAAATAGCTTTAGGGCTAGCGTCGACATTAAGATTCTTGGAGGTAGAGCACTGTTTGGGTGAGGGGTCCATCTCGGATTACCAATCTCAGATAAACTCCGAATGCCAAAGAATTATGGTCGGCAGTCAGACTGCGAGTGCTAAGATCCGTAGTCGAAAGGGAAACAGCCCAGACCACCAGCTAAGGTCCCAAAATAATTGTTAAGTGGAAAAGGATGTGGGGTTGCACAGACAACTAGGATGTTAGCTTAGAAGCAGCTATTCATTCAAAGAGTGCGTAATAGCTCACTAGTCGAGTGACCCTGCGCCGAAAATGTACCGGGGCTAAAACAATTTACCGAAGCTGTGGATACCTTTATGGTATGGTAGGAGAGCGTTCTATGTGTGGAGAAGGTGTACCGTGAGGAGCGCTGGAACGCATAGAAGTGAGAATGCCGGTATGAGTAGCGAAAGATGGGTGAGAATCCCATCCACCGTAAGACTAAGGTTTCCAGGGGAAGGCTCGTCCGCCCTGGGTTAGTCGGGACCTAAGGAGAGACCGAAAGGTGTATCCGATGGCCAACAGGTTGATATTCCTGTACTAGAGTATGAAGTGATGGAGTGACGCAGAAGGCTAACTCAAGCGTGCGATTGGAAGAGCACGTCTAAATAGTGAGGGGTGGTATGAGTTAAATGCTTGTACCTATAACCTTGAGCTATGATGGGGAGCGAAGTTTAGTAGCGAAGTGAGTGATGTCACGCTGCCAAGAAAAGCTTCTAGCGTTGTATCATACTCTACCCGTACCGCAAACCGACACAGGTAGTCGAGGCGAGTAGCCTCAGGTGAGCGAGAGAACTCTCGTTAAGGAACTCGGCAAAATGGCCCCGTAACTTCGGGAGAAGGGGCGCTGATTTAGGTCAGCCGCAGTGAATAGGCCCAAGCAACTGTTTATCAAAAACACAGCTCTCTGCGAAATCGTAAGATGAAGTATAGGGGGTGACGCCTGCCCGGTGCTGGAAGGTTAAGAGGAGTGCTTAGCGTAAGCGAAGGTATGAATTGAAGCCCCAGTAAACGGCGGCCGTAACTATAACGGTCCTAAGGTAGCGAAATTCCTTGTCGGGTAAGTTCCGACCCGCACGAAAGGCGTAATGATTTGGGCACTGTCTCAACGAGAGACTCGGTGAAATTTTAGTACCTGTGAAGATGCAGGTTACCCGCGACAGGACGGAAAGACCCCATGGAGCTTTACTGCAGTTTGATATTGAGTATCTGTACCACATGTACAGGATAGGTAGGAGCCGATGAGAGCGGGACGCCAGTTTCGCTGGAGGCGCTGTTGGGATACTACCCTTGTGTTATGGCTACTCTAACCCAGATAGGTGATCCCTATCGGAGACAGTGTCTGACGGGCAGTTTGACTGGGGCGGTCGCCTCCTAAAAGGTAACGGAGGCGCCCAAAGGTTCCCTCAGATTGGTTGGAAATCAATCGTAGAGTGTAAAGGTATAAGGGAGCTTGACTGCGAGAGCTACAACTCGAGCAGGGACGAAAGTCGGGCTTAGTGATCCGGTGGTTCCGTATGGAAGGGCCATCGCTCAACGGATAAAAGCTACCCTGGGGATAACAGGCTTATCTCCCCCAAGAGTTCACATCGACGGGGAGGTTTGGCACCTCGATGTCGGCTCGTCGCATCCTGGGGCTGTAGTCGGTCCCAAGGGTTGGGCTGTTCGCCCATTAAAGCGGCACGCGAGCTGGGTTCAGAACGTCGTGAGACAGTTCGGTCCCTATCCGTCGCGGGCGTAGGAAATTTGAGAGGATCTGCTCCTAGTACGAGAGGACCAGAGTGGACTTACCGCTGGTGTACCAGTTGTCTCGCCAGAGGCACAGCTGGGTAGCTATGTAGGGAAGGGATAAGCGCTGAAAGCATCTAAGTGCGAAGCCCCCCTCAAGATGAGATTTCCCATAACGTTAAGTTAGTAAGAGCCCTGAGAGAAGATCAGGTCGATAGGTTAGGAGTGGAAGTTGTGTGAGCAATGGAGCGGACTAATACTAATAGCTCGAGGACTTATCCAAATGAAGTAATGAGAACGTTAAGAAGAGCGTATGATTTTAGGAAAACGGCAAGAAATCCTGATTTCTTAGACGGTTTATCTAAATCACTAGCTTTTTAGTTCGAATACAATTTAAGAAGTATTGACAGTTGGTTTAGAAGTTGTTATAATGATAAGGTATTCAATTTTGAGTCGATTAAGCGACTTAGAGAGTTAAGTGATGATAGCCTAGGGGATACACCTGTACCCATGCCGAACACAGCAGTTAAGCCCTAGAGCGCCGGAAGTAGTTGGGGGTTGCCCCCTGTGAGATATGGTCGTTGCTTAGCGAAGGGAGTTTAGCTCAGCTGGGAGAGCATCTGCCTTACAAGCAGAGGGTCAGCGGTTCGATCCCGTTAACTCCCATAAGTAGAAATACTGAAGGTCCCGTAGTGTAGCGGTTATCACGTCGCCCTGTCACGGCGAAGATCGCGGGTTCGATTCCCGTCGGGACCGTATTAGATGAGAATCTAGTAGAAGTCAGACTCGTTAGCTCAGTTGGTAGAGCAATTGACTTTTAATCAATGGGTCACTGGTTCGAGCCCAGTACGGGTCATATAGGCGGGTTTGGCGGAATTGGCAGACGCACCAGATTTAGGATCTGGCGCCTTAGGGCGTGGGGGTTCAAGTCCCTTAACCCGCATAAAGAGATAGGCCGGCTTAGCTCAGTTGGTAGAGCATCTGATTTGTAATCAGAGGGTCGCGTGTTCAAGTCATGTAGCCGGCATTATATAGTTTTACTATATAAATAAATATTTGGGCGCGTAGCTCAGGTGGTTAGAGCGCACGCCTGATAAGCGTGAGGTCGGTGGTTCGAGTCCACTCGTGCCCATTATAAGATGGTCCGTTGGTCAAGGGGTTAAGACACCGCCTTTTCACGGCGGTAACACGGGTTCGAATCCCGTACGGACTATAAATTTAATGTCACTGTAGTGAGTGACTTATGATGAAATCAATGAAATCGGGGAGGGACCAATGTGTTCTCTCTTTTTCTTGTTTCTTCTCCTCATTTTTAGGAAACAAGCTGTCAAGGGCTATTCACAGCTTTTGACACTAGTTAAAGCGATGAGAATTTTGGTTTGATCTTTTTGAAGTTGTGGAGGCCAAAAGCTTGGCGCTTGATGTCTTTGATAGTCTTGTTGGTGGCTTCTAGTTTGGTATTGGAATAAGAGAGTTCGAGGGCGTTGGTGATGTAGGTTTTGTAGGATTTAAAAGTTCTAAAAACAGTTTGAAAGATCGTATTCATCTCGGAAAAAGTGCTTGGCTCTCTTCTCCTGAGAGTGAAAGAGCAGGAGTTGACCAAGCTCGTAATAGTATAGGAAAGCCTAGCTAAGGTGTTGAGTCCATTGGATTAGTTTAGCCTGAGCTTAGAAACAAAACAGCGAGGGGAAACGATCATGTAGGATTTTGGAAGTGAAACAATCTCCCAAATTATTTCAGCCCGAGCTTGAGAATGAGAGGTGTTAGATATATCGCAGGTGACGCCTTTGACCGATGCTCAAACCTTTCTCGGATACTTGTAGAAATGGTTCTTGATACTACTTTGGCGGGTGTTCTCAAGAAGCGCAATGACTTTTTTGGTCTCGAAATCTTGGGTGATAAAAGTAGGTTTGTTCTTATTTATGGGCTGCACCAGTCTATTCTCAGATCTGGTCACTCCCAAGAGCACTCTAGGCATGTGTGAGAAATTGTTTTTGAAGGTAAACTGATTGAGCTGTCGTTGGACCACAGAGATGGAGATATGGAGACGCCTTGCGTTCGCAGTATTGGTGTGTTTCTCGGTGTGAAGGTGAGAGATTTGATGATTTTTTTGACGAGAGGAGATTCAGCGACTGTCATTTTGCGACAGTTTTTACCTTGAAATCGTCTCTTTATAAGGCGAAACAGGGTTGTAAAATCTTGAGTGTCAAGAATGGGAATTGTTGAAGGTCTTTGAAAGTCGTATTTGGTGCGCTTTTCCCCATACAGCGGACAGTTAATGTAGGGGAATCGGACTTAGCAGGTGATAATTGACTTTACGAGCAGGTAAAATCGTGACATTTGTTTTTTTATTCGAATCGTGTTATGCTTTTAGGAGTATTATCAATTCAAAAAAGAGAGCCCTTTGCATCGGGGGCTCTCTTTAGTGTTATGAAAATAAGGAATTTAATTCAGTGCATCTAGTGCATCAAGAACAGGCTGGTAGGCTGGTTCGCTATTAACGTTATCGACGTATTGGGTGTAGGTGATACGGTTGTCTTTATCAAGGACGAGGACAGCACGAGCGAGTAGGTGGTTTTCGTTCATAGATAGGGCATAGTCGCGACCGAATGAACCGTCAAAGTAATCCGATAGCATCACGGCATGCTCCAAGCCTTCAGCGCCACACCATCTGGCTTGGGCAAAGGGGAGGTCTTTTGAAATCGTGATGACAACACTGTCGCTTCGCTCTCCAATGAGCTGGTTAAAAGTTCTGGTCTGAGTGGAGCAGATGCCAGTATCAATGGACGGAACGACGCTAATGACCTTCTTTTTATCCGCAAAATCGGCTAGGCTCTTTTGGCTGAGGTCAGTGGCAACCAAGGTGAAAGGAAGAGCAGTATCGCCAACTTCTAGCTGCTTTCCTGTAAAGGTAACGGGTTTTCCAAGAAATGTTGTCATACGAAAGACTCCTTTTTCTTTTTATTGTAGTCTAAAAAAGAGTATTCGTCCACTGATTTGATTTCTTTTATTTGGTGAGTCCTTCTGCAATCTTGTCCAAATTCCACTTCATCATGCTGTAATAGCTGTCGCCGTCTTGCCCTTTTTCAGCGATGGAATCGGTAAAAATTTGGCTAAAAATAGGGATATGAGTATCTTTGGAAACAGTTTTCATAGGGCGATCATCCACGCTTGATTCAACAAATAAACGAGGGACCTGAGTCTTTCTTAGATGTGTCACTAAATTTTTAATTTGATCAGGCGTTCCTTCTTCTTCTGTATTAATCTCCCAGATATAAGCTGATGGAATTTGATAGGCTTTTGAAAAATATTTAAAACAGCCCTCACTGGTAACGATGAGTTTTTTCTGGTCTGGAATACGGGCAAATTTAGCCTTGGCTTCTTGATCGAGTTGTTCTAGTTTGTTGAGGTAATTTTTGAGATTTTTAGCATAGAAAGCTTGATTCTTAGGATCTTTTTTGGAAAGTTGTTTTTCAATGTTTTGGGCATAAATCATTCCATTTTCAAGATTTAACCAAGCATGAGGGTCTTCTTTTCCGGATTCATTTTTCCCTTCAAGGTAGATGATTTTGACGCCATCGCTAACAGCAAAATAGTCTTTGTCTTTCACCTTGCCAGCATTTTTTATCAATTTAGTGAACCAAGCGTTTCCCCCTGTTTCAAGGTTAATGCCATTATAGAAAATGAGATCTGCTTGAGATGTCTTTTTCACGTCATTGGGGAGGGGTTCATATTCGTGAGGATCTTTTCCGACAGGGACAATGCTGTGCAGATCAATTTGATTGCCTGCAATTTGCTTGGTCATGTCAGCAATGATGGAGTTGGTTGTGACGACCTTTAATTTTTTTGAGGATGAGGTAGAAGACTGACAAGCACTTAAAAAGAGCAAGAGAATGAGACTAGTGATGAAAAAACGTAATGATTTCATGAGTGATCTCCTTTCGATGATAGATAGCCTTGTTTTGGGGCAATGAAGAAACTAATTCCAAAAAAACTAGCGCAAGTAAGAACGATGCTAGATCCTGCTGCGATATTAAAACTATATCCGATAAATAACCCAATCAAGGAAGATAAGGCACCTAGAGTAGAGGATAAAAAAATCATGCTCTTGAGGTTGTTGGTATAGAGGTAAGCAGTAGCAGCTGGAGTGATGAGAAGAGCAACGATGAGGATGGTGCCGACACTTTGCATAGCAGTGACTGAAACCAAGGTCAAAAGCAACATTAAGAGATAGTGGTAGCGTTTGACTTTGATTCCCATGGATTGAGCGAGTAAGGGATCAAAAGTGGTGAGAAGCAGCGGGCGATAAAACAGCCAAATCAAAACGAGCACACTAATAGCAACGGCAATGGTAACCCACTTGTCCGTGTCTTGGACAGCCAAGATATTACCAAATAGGATATGAAAAAGGTCAGTTGAGCTATTGGCAAGACCGATGAGGATGACGCCCAGAGCCAAAAAGGCGCTAAAGGTAATACCGATTGCGGTATCGCTTTTGATGATGCTGTTACCATTGATGTAAGTGATGAGCCCAGAAGCTAAAAGACCAAAAATGGTGGCGCCAATGAAAAAGTCAATCCCTAAAATATAAGAAAGAGCAACTCCTGGTAGCACGGCGTGAGAAATGGCATCTCCCATGAGCGACAAGCCTCTAAGGATGATAAAACAGCCCACTGCCCCTGCGACAATCCCTATTACAAGTGCCGTCACTAAGGCATTTTGCAGAAAGTGAAATTGGAATAACCCATCAATAAATTCTGTAATCATTTGCTCCCCTCCATGATGATGACTTGTTCCCCGTAGGTTTTTTTGAGATTATCTGGTGTAAAAACGGTCTTTGTCGGTCCAAAGGCAATGAGCTCTTGGTTCAGTAAGAGCAGTTGGTCAAAATAAGCCTCTACCTTACTCAAATCATGATGAATCATGAGAATGGTTTTTCCTTCTGTCTTGAGTTGCTTGAGGGCATCGACAATGATGGATTCACTGGTGGTGTCAATCCCAACAAAGGGTTCGTCTAAAAAGATGGTCTTTGTTTCTTGCACCAAGCATCGTGCGATGAGAACACGCTGAAATTGCCCGCCAGAGAGTTGGCTAATTTGCTTTTTGGCGAGCTGAGACAAGCCAACCAGGTCCAAGGCTTGGTCCACGATAAGCCAGTCTTTTTTAGAAAGACCAAAAATACTCTTGATTTTAGGGTATCGCCCCAAGGAAACGCAGTCACGAACAGTGATGGGAAACTGAAGGTCGATATTGGTCTTTTGTTCTACATAAGCAATCTGCCCTTGATTTTTTCTCAAATCTTGTCCGTCTAGGCGAGCTTGTCCTTGGTAGGGAATGATGCTAAGCAGTGCTTTCAGCAGGGTTGATTTTCCAGCACCATTTGGTCCTAAAATCCCGATAATACCAGGCTCTGTAAGGGTTAGGGAAATATTTTTTAAAGCCAGTCGTCCTTGATAATTGACGCTTAGTTGATTGATATCAAGCATAATAGTCACCTCTTTATATTTAAGTTTAATTTAAAAATAAATTTAAGTCAAGTTAAATAAAAGATGAATGGCAATAAAAGAATGATTCTCATTAAGTTAGAAACAAGATTTGTCAAAGCCCTTAGAATATGATAAACTAGAGAAAATAAGAAAAGGAGTGTCGAATGAATTTAGGAGGAATTGCCCTACTCATCATTGCGATTGCAGTAGTGGTTTTGGTGACTTATCTTGTTTTATTGTTGAAGCAAGTGAGCAAGACCGTAGATGAAACAACGAGAACCATTCAGATTTTGACCAGTGACGTGGATGTGACTCTTCATTTAACCAATGAATTGTTGGCAAAAACCAATGTTTTGGTTGCAGATATCAATGGTAAGGTCGAAACCATTGATCCCTTGTTTGAAGCAGTGGCAGATTTATCTGTGAGCGTATCTGATCTCAATAAACAAGCGAGAACTTGGAGTAAGCGAGCAGGAGAAACCAGCTCAAATCTTGCCAAGGCAGGGGCAGCGACCACTGCTCTTCGTATGGCAGGTAAGGTTTTTGGTAAGAAAAAGGAGGAAAAGTAGATGGGGAAATGGGTTAACACGGTTGTTATTTCAGCCCTATCTGGAGCAGCAGCTGCTTATTTGGTGGCGAGTAAACAAGGAAAAGCCTTGACTCAAAAGGTTGATGGTCTCATCAAAGATTACCAAGAAAACCCAGAAGATTTCAAGCAAGAAGCCTTGGATAAAACCTCTCGTTATACCAATCAAGTCCTTGATACTCTTAATAGCTACAAGGATAAGTGGTTGACAGGAGAGATGACTTCTGATGATGTGATTGCCTTTGCTAAGGAAAAAGCGGCTCAAGCGGTCGAAAAGGCTAATGAAGCCGTCGCACAGGTGCAAGAAAGTTTACAGGCGAATCAACAAGAAAGCGCTCAAAACCAAGAGTTACCAGCAGTAGGTGGTCAGATTGATGACATTGTCATTGACTACCATGAACCAAAAGAGGAAGAAGCAAAAACAGAGAGTGACAAGGAAGCATAAGGGATTTTGTCACTCTTATGATAGGAAGCAAGGAGTTCCCTTGTTTCTTTTTTTGTCTTGACAAATAGTCCACTTGTGGACTATAATAGAATTATCAAGTTTAGAAAGGTAAGTTATGTTAAGGTATGGCATTTTAGGTCTGTTAAGCTATCAAGATCAGACCGGTTATGACATCATGCGCTTGTTTCAACAGTCTTTGAGTCATTTTTGGATAGCGCAAAAAAGCCAGATTTATCGCGAACTGGCTAAGCTAGAAAGTGAGGGGTTCATTGATGGGAGAAAGATTCCGCAACAGGGAAAACCAGATAAGTACCTTTTTTCCATCAATGAAAAAGGTCAAGAAGCCTTGAGCGACTGGCTATCTGTGGCAGATTTTAGTGCCAAGCGTAACAATCCGCTCTTAATGAGGGTCTTTTTCATGGGGGAGGTCGATAGAAAGACCAATCTTCAATTTTTTAAGCAACAAAGAAGAGATTGCCAACACTATCAAGAGTTAATGACACAAATCCCTGAAGTAGAAAATCTGGATCAAACCAGTAACCGCAGTCTTTACTGGCGAATGACCATTCGCTACGGGGAGCGTTATCTTGCCATGCTTTTAGAGTGGTTGGATGAGTGTATTGCATTACTGGAAGAGGAGGAAGAACAATGAACCAATTACAACCTTTAGCTATCGCCCTGTTGATTGTGGGGTATTTGATTTATCAGCAGTTACGTCAGAAAGAAGTTGAGATTAAAAGGAGTTTCATCTTTCCTATTTTAATCACCCTTTACGGGGTTAAGGAGATTAGTAGTGAAGGTCTGTCTGAGGGGCTATTTCTTTTGGCAGTGCTTGGTCTTTTGCTACTTGGAGCGCTGATGGGCTATATTAGAGCAAGAAGCATGCGGGTCTGGAAAGAACAGGGGGTCATTTACAGACAAGGCAATCTCTGGACAGTTCTTTTGTGGCTGTTGACCATGAGCGTGCGACACGGGATTGCAGAAATCACGCATACGGGCTTGTCTAGTTTGTTCCTTTATCTAGGCGTCACTATTATGGTTCAGCGCTTTGTTATTTATCGTAGGGCAAAAGAAGTCTAAGGCGACTGCTAGGTGTCATAAAAACAAACCCCCAACTGAACTGCACCCCAAAAGTTAGACACAAAATCTAACGATTGGGGTGCTTTTCTTATGAAATTAAGTTATGAAGATAAACGAGGTATATACAAGTTGAGAAAGAGAGGTGTATCATGGCCTCAGATCAGTCAGCGATATGAAGTCTGTCCTTCCAATCTCAAGTACATGGTTAAACTCATGGATAAATATGGTGTTGAGATTGTTGAAAAGGGTAAAAATCGGTATTATTCACCCGAATTAAAGCAGGAAATAATGGATAAAGTCTTGATTCATGGTTGCTCTCAACTCTCAGTTTCCCTTGATTATGCCTTGCCAAATCGAGGGATGCTCCCAAATTGGATAGCCAAATACAAGAAAAACGGTTATACTATTCTTGAAAAATCAAGAGGGAGACCACCAAAGATGGGACGTAAACGTAAGAAAAACTGGGAAGAGATGACAGAGCTGGAACGTCTTCAGAAGGAATTAGAATACCTTAGAGCGGAGAATGCTGTGCTAAAAAAGCTGAGAGAATACCGCTTGAGGGACGAAGCAAAGCGCAAAGAGCAACAGAAATCATTCAAGCATTAACGAATCAGTTTTCCCTAGAAACGCTACTCGAAATCCTTGATTTGCCACGCTCCACCTATTACTATCAAGTGAGGCGACTGGCTAAGCCAGATAAGGAGAAAATTATCAAGGATGAAATACAATCTATTTATGATGACCATAAAGGTGATTACGGCTATCGTCGGATTCATTTAGAATTACGAAATCGTGGCTTTATCATCAATCACAAAAAAGTGCAGCGCTTGATGAAAGAGTTAGGCTTGACCGCTCGTATTCGTCGTAAGCGCAAGTATTCTTCTTACAAAGGTGAGGTGGGTAAGAAGTCTAATAATCTGATTAAACGTCAATTCGAAGGCTCTAAACCTTACGAGAAGGGCTATACCGATGTGACGGAGTTTGCCTTACCTGAAGGGAAACTTTATCTCTCCCCTGTTCTTGATGGCTATAATAGTGAGATTATTGATTTTACCCTATCTCGCTCACCTGACTTGAAACAGATTAAAACCATGCTTGAGAAGGTTTTTCCAGCAGATTCATATAGCGGAACCATTCTTCACAGCGATCAAGGCTGGCAATACCAGCACCAGTCTTATCATCACTTTTTGAAAACCAAAGGAATTCGTTCCTCTATGTCTCGCAAGGGAAATAGTCCAGATAATGGGATGATGGAGTCCTTCTTTGGCATTCTCAAATCTGAAATGTTTTATGGATTTGAGAAGTCTTATCAATCCCTTGATGACCTTGAGCAAGCTATCACAGATTACATTTTTTACTACAACAACAAACGAATCAAAGCAAAACTAAAAGGACTTAGTCCTGTGGGGTACAGAACTAAATCCTTTAGATAAATAAAATGTCCAACTTTTGGGGATCAGTACAAACTCTAAAAAGAGCTGGGGGTTCTTTGTGTCAAAATAGGATTAGGAGCGCATGGCTAAGATAAAGTAAAAGAGGGTTGAGGTAATGGCTACTCCAATCAAAATAGCAAGGAGAAAAGCCCAAATACTAGCCAAGTGTAAAGTGAGTAAAACAAAGCAAGTCAAAACCGTTACAATAGAAAAAACAGCAATCCGCGCAAAAAAGACCAATTCACGAAACTTGGCGCTATTGCTATTTAATTCTTTAAATTCTCGGTACTTAGGTGAGGCAGATGCGCTCTCTTGTAAGAGCTCTTCCTCATACTTTGGTTTTACAGACATGTATCGCTCCTTTACGTTGCCCCCTTATCATATCACAAAAACCGCTATTTGTCATGCTTTTTCGGGAATTTAGCCTAAAAAATCGGATATTTTTTACGTTATTGTCAAGTTTTTGTCAATAGCTGTTAAATGCCTTGACAAACGGCAAAGAGAGGAGTAAAATGAAAGCGATAACAAACAAGGAGGAGTTGACATGACTTCTAAAAAAATTTTATTGACCTCTCTTTCCGCAGCTGCTTTTCTATCGTTTGGGCACGTTCTTGCGGATGACATACAGCCTAACGTGACACCAAGTGCTCCAAGCCTTTCTGCTCCGACAACGGTTGATAATAGCATTGTCATTGACGGTGTTGTCTTTACCAAGCACGATGGAAAAAATCCTTACTATACAGATGGGGCAACGGCTTACTTGGTTGATCAAGCGGGTAATCTCGTCGGGCTTTCTGATGATGGAAATGGTCAAGAAATTAAGCTGGCTTTTGGCTCTGCCTATAATCAAGCAGGACAAGCCATTGACCCAAGAACAGGCATGGTGATTGCGTCAACAGAAGGATCTTCAATGGATGCCAATCAAAATATGGGAACAACGTCAACAGAGACCGAGACGGCTCCATCATCAGAACCAAGTACAGCACCATCCTCTAACGTGGTCAATCCAGACAGTCATATCCAAGAAAATATGCCTCCTCAAAAAGACACCAAACCTGCTATGGACCCATCATCTGAGAACAAAATGATGAACCATCAGGATAAAGAAAGGCAGTCAGCACCTGCACCAGTGGCTCAAAAGTCAACGCATCATACCCTACCAAAAACGGGTGAAAAAGAAACAGTAATGACTGCTATGACAGGTATGCTCCTTCTTGGTGCAGCAGGTCTTCTTAGCCTAAAGCGTTCAAAGCACGCCTAAAAGTCTAAAAAGGAACGCCCTTACCGTTTATGATGCCAATAAATCACACCCCAAAAGATTAGGAAAGTCTAGAGATTGGGGTGTTTTTTGGCATTGTTCCAGCCATCCCTGTTTTTTTCTGTCAAATCATCAGAATTTTGATATAATGGAGAGAAACAGGAGGAAACATGTTTATTATTGACTTTATTTTGCATATTGATGATCATATCTACAATATTGCTAATGCAGTAGGTGGTTGGACCTACTTGATTTTATTTTTGGTGATTTTCATTGAGACGGCAGCCATTATTTTCCCCTTTTTACCTGGGGATAGCTTGCTCTTTGCAGCGGGGGCAGTTGCGGCCAATCCTGAGATGAATTTTAATGTCGGTCTCTTTATGCTTCTCTTTTTCATTGGAGCCTTTGTTGGGGATACTTGTAATTTCTTAATTGGTCGGACTTGGGGTTATCGCTTTGTCCATAATCGTTTCTTTAGTCGCTTTATCAAGGAAGAGCACATCAAAGAAGCTGAACAGTATTTTGAAAAACACGGCTCAAGCGCTATTATCTTGGGACGTTATGTTCCTATCGTGAGGACCTTTGTTCCCTTTGTAGCAGGACTGAGCCAATTTCCGATTGCCGCTTTTATCAAACGTACCTTTATTGCGGCCTTATCATGGAGTTTGATTGCGACGGGTTCTGGTTATCTTTTTGGTAATATTCCCTTTGTTCGGGAGCATTTCTCAGCCATTATCATCGGCATTGTCTTTGTGACCTTGCTTCCGATGATGATTGGTGTGGTCAGAAGCCGTTTGAAGAAACATAATTAAAATGAGCTTCCCCTTGAAGGGGAGCTCATTTTAGTTGTTATTTTTGACGTTTCTTTTGTTTTCCAGCGTTGCGGTTGGTCTTTTTAGGTTGGCTAATTTTATTGCTGTTCGTTGGTGTGACGTCTTTGCGAGTTGGCGTAGGGATATTTCTTGGGGTCTTTGGCGGATTAGCTTTGAACTCCTCCTCAACTTTTTTACGCAGGTAAGGGCGCATGACATACATGGTGATGAGTTGTTGGAAGATGGAGAAGAATCCACCGACAAACCAGTAGAGGGTTACGGCTGCTGGCATGTTGTAAGAAATACCGAGCATCATGATCGGTGTGATATACATCATACTCTTCATTTGTCGAGCTTGGTTAGGATCCATCCCTTGCATGGTAGAAACAGAGAGCCAAGATTGGATGAGATAGAGTACACCGACAACAAGGACTAAGAAAATATCTGGTTTATCCAACTGAAACCAAAGGAAATGCTGTCCGTTAATGCCTTGGGTGTAGCGTGCAGCGTAGAAAAGGGCAGAGAAGAAAGGAAGTTGAATCAAGATGGGTAAACATCCCAAATCCCCAAACATGCTGACACCATTTTCCTTATGAGCCGCCATGAGGGCAGATTGAGCTGCCATTTTTTCTTCAGGGGTTTCTGCCTCAGTGAGACGATCCTGGAAAGGTTTTAGGATGGGCTTGAGGTACTCCATCTTAGCTGCTTTGTAGGTAGATTTCCAGCTTTGGTAGAGACCAAGGGGTAGGATAATCAAACGCACAATGATGGTGACTAGCACCAGTGCCATCCCAAAGCCAAGTCCCATGTCATTAGCAAAGTATTGAATGAAGTATCCCATCGGGCGAACCAAGAGGTTATAGACCCAGCCTTCACCGGTTGGAAGACCATTTTTGGTCTGGACACAGCCTGATAAGACAAAGAGCAGGCTAAGAGCGAGCCCAGATAAAAGGGCTGAACGTTGATATTTTTTCACAATTATAAATCCTTTATTTTTAATAGTACCCCTTATTTTACCTTTTTTTGACAAATTTCTCAATAGTTCTCTAGGCCCATTTTAATTTCCCATTTGAAAATCGCTAAAATCTGGAAAATGAGTGAGGGTGACATCAAGGTAAGTGACCTTGGCAAAGCGGCTAGGCCCTTTTCGGATGGCGTGGACAAATTGGGAAAGTTTTTGCGGGTTTTCGGATTGCACGAGGATTTCCACGGTGCCATCATCCTTGTTCCAAACTCGACCATAGAGGTCTCCCATCTCCCTCGCCAAACTCATGGTGGCATAGCGAAAACCAACTCCTTGAACCCGACCAGAAGCACGTAAGCGTAATTTTTGCATGGGCTATTCTCCTTTTTCTTTTTATTATACCACAGAATGTGTGCTATAATAGGGCTATGTTAGTGATTAGCTCAACCCAAAATAAAGTGATTAAAGCAGTAAGAAAGCTGCATCAGAAAAAACACCGCAAGACCAGCTACCTGATTGAAGGCTGGCACTTGTTTGAAGAAGCAAGACAGGCAGGCGCTAGCTTTCTTCGTATTTTTGTTCTAGAAAAAGACCTAGAAAAGTTGGATGGTCAAAGAGATCAAGTCTTTGTGGTCAGCGAGGAGGTTCTTGCAAGTCTGTCTGAAACCAAATCTCCTCAGGGGATTGTTGCAGAAATTGCTAGGAGTGAGCGGGATTTTCCTCAAAACTTGAGTGGAAAAATCCTCTATCTAGACGATGTTCAAGATCCAGGCAATGTCGGAACGCTCGTGCGAACAGCGGATGCGGCAGGTTTTTCTGCAGTGCTATTAACTCAAGGATCAGCAGACCTCTACAATCAAAAGACCCTACGCTCCATGCAAGGTAGCCATTTTCACCTCCCTATTTATCAGGGGAAAAAAGAGGACTTGTTGGACTTGGTCAAAGATAGTCACTTGACCTTGATTGCAACCACTTTGTCCAAAGATTCGGTGGATTATAGAAGTTTGCCTAGTCTAGATGAGTTTGTACTGGTCATGGGCAATGAAGGCAGTGGGATTTCTCAAGAAGTGGCTAAAAAGGCAGATATTCTTGCTCATATCACCATGCCCGGTCAGGCGGAAAGTCTCAATGTCGCTGTTGCAGGTGGGATCATGATGTTTCAGCTTATTTTCAGAAAAAGTTAAGCCTCTTTTAAGTTCTAATGGTATAATGAGACAAAAGAGGTAAGATTATGGTAAAATGTTATACAGAGGATCGTGAGTTTATGTCCTATGTGGGGCATCTCATTCACCATCCTCGCTTTGAAAAATTAGATAAAATTGTCCAACACCACCACTCGACACGTTATGAGCATTCTATCAATGTGGCTTATACGAGCTATAAGATTGCCAAAAAATTTGGCTGGGATGCTAAGAGTACCGCAAGAGGCGGTTTGCTCCACGACTTTTTCTATTACGATTGGCGCGTGACTAAGTTTAACAAGAGTCATGCTTGGGTTCATCCAAGGATAGCTGTTAGAAATGCTAAAAAATTGGTCAAGCTCAATAAAAAAGAAGAAGACATTATCCTAAAACATATGTGGGGAGCAACTATTGCTCCTCCTCGTTACAAAGAAGGCTATATCGTGACCTTAGTGGATAAGTATTGGGCGGTTAAAGAGGCTTTGACGCCACTGAGAAAACAGTGGAAAAAATTCTCTCATCAAAAATAAAGGAGTTCTATGAGTACAAACGTATATACTGGGGCAAATACAGGCCTCAATCAATTTTTTGCCAGAGTTTATAGTATTGTCGGTTTTGGTATCGGTTTGTCGGCAGTGGTTTCTGCCTTGATGCTTTATGTCTTTCCAGACAATATGGCTATGATTTTGCGCAATTACCCGTGGGTTTATTACGCTTCTGTCTTTTTGGAGCTGGGGCTTGTTTTTGTTGCTAGCAGTGCTGCAAGACGTAACACCCCTGCTGCCTTGCCACTTTTTTTGACTTACTCTGCCTTAAACGGTTTCACCCTTAGTTTTATCCTTAGGGCTTATACACAGGCGAGTGTTTTTCAAGCCTTTTTGTCTTCTGCCTTGGTTTTCTTTGTCATGGCAGTGATTGGACGAACGACCAAGCGTGATCTCTCAGGAATGAGTAAGGCTTTGATGGCTGCTTTTATTGGGATTTTGATTGCTAGTCTTGTCAATATCTTCCTAGCCAGTAGCGCTGTGACCTTTGGGATTAGCATTATCTCTGTGTTGATTTTCTCAGGGCTGATTGCTTATGACAATCAGATGATTACACGTGTCTATCAAGCAACGAACGGTCAGGTCAATGATGGTTGGGCTATTTCAATGGGGCTAAGTCTCTATTTGGATTTTATCAACCTCTTCCTTAATTTGCTTCGTCTTTTTGGTAGCAATGACCGGAATTAGGAGATGGAGTGTCCTTGACACTTCATTTTTATTAGGAAAAGAGAAAATTAACCGCACTTCTTTGTCAAATCAAGGGACATTTGGTATAATAGAGAAGTAAAAAATTGAGGAGAATCGAAATGACAACATTTCTTTGGATTTTATTGGTCATCGTTGCCTTTGGTGGCGGTTTTGTATTAGCAACATTTGTGGTAAGAAAACAAATTGAAAAAGAATTAGCGGAAAACCCAAGACTAAACGCTGATGCAGTCAGAATGATGCTCTCAGCCAATGGGCAAAAACCAAGTGAAGCCAAGGTGCAACAGGTCTATCACCAAATCATCCGCCAACAAAAAGCAGCTGTGGAAAAGGCTAAAAGTAAAAAATAAATCAAAAGGAGCAGGGCGCTTGCCCCTTTGCTCCTTGTTTTTTCGTTAAGGAGGAAGTATGGATAATCGTCCGATCGGTTTTCTAGACTCGGGTGTAGGAGGTCTTACGGTGGTCAAAGAGTTGATGCGCCAGCTTCCTCACGAAGAAATCGTCTATATCGGAGACTCGGCAAGGGCACCTTATGGTCCGCGCTCACGCGAGCAAATTCGTGAGTTCACTTGGGAGTTGGTGCAGTTTTTGCTCAAAAAAGAGGTCAAGATGATTGTCTTTGCCTGCAATACAGCGACTGCTGTTGTCTGGGAGGAGGTCAAAGAGGCGCTTGAAATTCCAGTGCTTGGGGTTATCCTTCCTGGAGCTAGTGCGGCTATTCAAGCGACCAAGAATGGTCGCATTGGTGTGATCGGAACGCCCATGACCATCCAGTCAGACATTTACCGAGAAAAGATTACCAATCTAGCGCCCCAGATGGTGGTTGAGAGCCTTTCTTGTCCACGCTTTGTTCCTCTAGTAGAGTCAGGGGAGATTAAGGGGAGTTTGAGTAAAAAAGTGGTCTATGAAACACTAGCTCCCTTTTCTGGAAGTGGCATTGATACCTTGGTCCTCGGCTGTACTCACTATCCCTTGTTACGTCCCATTATCCAGCATGTGGTGGGAAAAGAAGTAACCTTGATTGATAGTGGGGCGGAGTGCATTAGGGATGTGTCGGTCTTGCTCAATTATTTTGAAATCAATCACGAGAGAGGAAAGTTCCCTCTTAAGCATCGCTTTTACACTACAGCCAGTGCGAATCAGTTTCAAAAAATCGCAGAAGAATGGCTGGGACAAGCTATTCAGGTAGAACAGGTGACATTATGACAGATAAGATATATGAGTATAAAACAGATTCCGATTGGTATATCGGAAAATGGCAGGGTCAAGGTGAGATTATCGGCGCTTTTTCCTTTGATAGGGGGAGGCTCTATGAGCCATTTGCGCGTGTTTCTGATTTCTTTGATTTGGCAGGTTTGCGTTCTTGTTCTGAGCAGGAGGGAAGTTTTAGCGTTGAGGTGATCCGCTATGGCTCTGATTTTCGCTTGATGACCTTTATCCTTGAGATGATTAATGAAGAGACGCATCGTAACCTTCGCCTAGAGTCTAGAAATGGGGCTCTGCTTTTGGTGGAAGAGGAGCAACTCTTGGGACTTTATCTGCCAAAAGAAGGTGTAGCTTTGCCTGATTTTCTTGGAGAATCCCAGAAAAAAAACCTCTTGGTGGCCACTCACAATGAGGGAAAAACGAAAGAATTTCGGGCCTTGTTTGCTCCCTTAGGTTATGAAGTGGAAAATCTAAATAGCCATCCAGAACTCCCAGAAGTCGAAGAAACGGGCATGACCTTTGAAGAAAATGCTCGCCTAAAAGCGGAGACCATCTCGCAGTTGACAGGTCAGATGGTGTTGGCAGATGATTCAGGACTCAAGGTGGATATTTTAGGTGGGTTGCCAGGGGTCTGGTCGGCGCGTTTCTCAGGTCAGGAGGCGAGCGACTTAGAAAATAATGCAAAACTCCTCCACGAGTTGGCCATGGTTTTTGAGCAAAAGGATCGCTCGGCCCAGTTTCACACCACATTAGTCGTGGCTGCACCAGATAAAGATAGCCTCGTTGTTGAGGCGCAGTGGCCGGGCTATATCGCCTTTTCGCCCAAAGGAGAGAATGGTTTTGGGTATGACCCCCTCTTTTTGGTGGAAGAGACAGGCAAAACAGCAGCAGAACTCAGCTCTGATGAAAAAAATCAAATCTCCCACCGCGCACAAGCGGTTAGAAAACTAATGGAGGTATTTCCAGAATGGCAAAGTACACTCTAATCGCCATGAGTGATTCCCATGGCAATAAAGCCGTTGTCGAAGATATTGTCAAACACTATCAAGGGAAAGTGGATGCCATTTTCCATAATGGTGATTCGGAATTATCCAGTGAAGAAGCGGTCTGGTCAAATGTTCAGGTGGTTCGAGGGAACTGTGATGTGGATACTCGTTTTAAAGAAGTGCTTATCACAGAGTTTCCAGGGCTTAGAATTGCCCAAACACACGGACATCTCTACCACATTAACTTTTTCTGGGATCGTTTAGAACTTTGGGCACAAGAAACACAGGCTGACATCTGCCTTTATGGTCACTTGCACCAAGCAGATGCTTGGAAAGAGGGAAAGTGTGTCTTTATCAACCCAGGTAGCGTTGAACAGCCAAGAGGATTGGTTCGTGAGAAATTGTACGCTAAAATCGAGGTGAGTGAGACGACCATCACGGTTGATTTTTACACCCTTGATCATGAGCTTTTCCCTAGTTTATCGAAAGAGTTTAGCCGATGATTGCAAAAGAATTTGAAGAGTTTTTACTAGCTCATATGGAGACCTACTTGACACCAGCTGAGGAGCTGGCGGTCTTTATTGATACTCATAACGTTAGCCATGTCATGCTACTTTTAGCCAGCAACGGTTTTTCGCGCGTGCCTGTCCTCACCAAGGACAAGCACTATGTGGGCACCATCAGCATGTCTGATATTATCAAGTATCAAAGAGACCATGACCTCAGCGAGGAGGATTTGGCGGACTTAGATATTGCTCATATGGTCAATACACGCATCAAGACAGTATCGATCACTTCTGATCTCACCGAAGTGATGCATAAACTAGTAGATACCTCTTTTCTTCCGGTCTTGGGAGAAGATGGGCTTTTTATCGGCATTATTACCAGAAAGTCAGTACTAAAAGCTATTAATAGTTTGTTGCATGATTTCAACCAATATTATGACATAAGGCCTAGAGAGAATGAAAGAAAAGATTGAAGCCTTTTTAAAACATAAGTCTTTGTCTGCCTTATCGCAGGAGGCTTATCGGTATGACTTGAGCCAATTTAAACAACTGGTGGGAGAGAACATTAATCGTGAGGCACTAGGCTTTTATGAGCGTTGGTTATACCAGCTATCAGCAGCAACGAGAAAGCGCAAGTGTTCAAGCGTCAATCAATTTTTAGCCTATCTCTACGATCAAGGAGATTTAGCCGTTTCTTATCGCTTAAAGACGTCGGCTATCAAATCTTTCCCCCAAGAGGTTTCTGGTGACTTGCTTGATTTGAGCAGGCTGCGTTTGATTAAAGGGCAAGAACAGGGGCATTTGTTGGTGCGATTGATTGTTGAGTTGGGTTTGTCTGCCCATGAGTTGGTGTCTCTTCAGTCGTCCTGGGTGGATCCGACTTTTCGCTTGTTAAGTATTCGTGATGAAGGTCGGCTGAGGGTGCTTGGCTTGTCTGAGGAGTTGTTGTCTTTTTTATCGCCTTATTTGGACGGGCATTATTTGTTTGAACATGAGGGAAAACCTTACACGAGACAGTGGGTCTTGCTTCAAATTCGCTCTTACGGCAAAGCCCTTGGTTTAGAGGGGCTAAATGCTAAAACCTTGCGCGAAGACTACATCAGACGAGAAGTGAAAAAAGGCGTCTTTCCAAGACAGTTAGCCAAAAAACTGGGCTTGAAGTCGTCTGTGACATTAGAAAAATACTATCAGTAATGGATATCAAATTAAAAGATTTTGAAGGCCCCTTGGATCTCCTGCTTCACTTGGTGTCCAAGTACGAGGTCGATATTTATGACGTGCCGATTGTTGACGTGATTGAGCAATACCTTGCTTATTTATCAACCTTGAAGCAAGAAAAGTTAGCGCTGGCTGGGGACTATATGGTGATGGCTAGTCAGTTGATGGTCATTAAAAGTCAAAAACTCTTGCCCATTGTCCAAGAGGTGCAGGATGTGGAGGAATTGCCGGAGTATGACCTCTTGCAGCAAATTGAGGAATACCGTCAATTTAAGGCGCTCAGTCAGGAATTGTCCACTCAGCATGAAGAACGGGCAGCTTATTTTTCAAAACCCAAAATGGAGCTTTTGACCAATGATTTGACCTTGAAAAAAGACAAGTCGCCGATTGACCTTTACTTGGTCTTTTCCCAGATTTGGGAGAGGCGAAAGGTAGAATTAAGCCAATCGCAAACAGTAGTGAGCGCAGAAAATTACCGCATTGAGGATATGATGACAACTATCGAGGCGGCCTGCCAAGAAGGAAGGCAATCTTTTGAGTTGATGTGTCAAAAAAAGAGCTTGGGGGAATTGGTGACGCTTTTTCTGGCCTTGCTTGAGTTAGTTAAGCGTGGCAGTATCGTTTTGTATCAAGAGCAGCCGTTTTCAGACATTCAACTAGAAAGGACGCATCAATGAGTTTATATCTGGCTAAGATAGAGGCCCTTTTATTTGTCGCTGGAGAAGAAGGGCTTTCTTTGGGGCAATTAGGCAGTTTGTTGGATATGGCACCGACTGCTTTGTATCAACAGCTAGAGCAGTTAAAGGCAAAATACCAAAAAGATGACACCACTAGTCTGTGTTTGATTGAAACGGCAGGTACTTATAAATTGGTCACTAAAGAGCATTTTGCAGATCTCTTAAAACAGTATGCAAGAACGCCCATCAATCAGAGCTTGTCTCGCGCGAGTATGGAGGTCCTCTCTATTATCGCTTATAAGCAGCCCATCACACGCGTGGAGATTGATGCCATTCGCGGGGTCAATTCGAGTGGGGCGATTAGTAAATTACAGGCGCTTGATTTGATCAAAGAGGCTGGTAAAAAAGAGGTCATCGGACGTCCGAATCTCTATGCAACCACGACTTATTTTCTTGATTATATGGGGATTAATCACTTGGATGAACTGGTTCAGGTGACAGGACTAGATGAAGAGACAGGAGAGTTTGATTTATTTGCAACAAAAGAGGAGGAATCATGAGAATCAATAAATACATCGCCCATGCAGGCATTGCTAGCAGGCGTAAGGCTGAAGAGCTGATCAAAGCAGGCAAGGTCACTATCAATGGCAAGCGAGTGGTTGAGCTAGCAACTACGGTCAAATCAGGTGACGTGGTCGAAGTCGAAGGTAGCCCAATCTATAATGAGGAGAAGGTCTATTACCTTTTTCATAAACCGCGTGGGGTCATCTCTAGCGTGACCGATGATAAGGGGCGTAAGACAGTAGTGGATTTCTTCCCACAGGTCAAGGAGCGCATCTACCCTGTTGGTCGTTTGGACTGGGACACGTCTGGTCTTTTGATTTTGACTAATGATGGGGATTTCACGGATAAGATGATTCACCCAAGAAACGAAATCGACAAGGTCTATGTGGCAAGGGTCAAAGGCATTGCCAATAAGGAAAATCTGCGTCCGTTGACGCGTGGTGTTGTGATTGATGGCAAGAAAACCAAACCAGCTAGATACAACATCCTCAAGGTAGATACTGAGAAAAATCGTTCCGTGGTGGAATTGATCATCCATGAAGGGCGCAATCACCAAGTCAAGAAAATGTTTGAGAGTGTGGGGCTTTTGGTGGACAAGCTCTCGCGTGTGCGCTTTGGTAGTTTAGATTTGACAGGGCTAAGACCAGGTGAAGCCAGACGCCTCAATAAAAAAGAAGTCAGCCGCCTCTATAATGAAGCTGTGACCAAATCATGACCAAACTTTTACTAGCTTTCGTTCGGTTTTATCAGCGCTATATTTCTCCTCTTTTTCCTGCGACGTGTCGCTATCAGCCGACCTGCTCGCAGTATATGGTAGAGGCGCTTCAAAAGCATGGCTTAAAAGGTTTTATCATGGGATTAGCTCGGATTTTGCGTTGTCATCCTTTTGTCAAGGGTGGAGAGGACCCGGTTCCTGATCATTTTTCTATCAAGCGCTCTAAATCGCCAAAAATGTGAACTACGGTTTGCATTTTTTTTGGTATTACTTTCACGTTTTCTTTGACACAAGTGGGTCAAATAGGTGTATAATGATAAAAAACACTGAAAAAGGAGACGATGATGTATATCAAAGCAGATGCCTTTATTTACCCTTATGACAAGAAAGAGGGAGGATATTTGGAAGTCAGAGATGGTCGTTTTGGCGAGTGGTTAGAGACTCTTCCAGCTGGTGAGGACTTCTTGGATTATACTGGTTACTGGATTGCGCCAGGTCTATTTGACACGCATGTGCATGGTTATGCGGGTGCAGATGTCATGGACTGTAAGTGTGAAAGTCTTGAAATCATGAGTGAGAAACTACTTTCAACAGGGGTGACCAGTTTTTTGCCAACGGCTTTGACGGCTGATTTTGAGACCTTGGATGAGGTTTGTAGGATTAGTGTGGAAGCCAAGGATAAGGTCAAAGGGGCTAAGATTCAAGGGCTTTATTTTGAAGGACCTTATTTTACAGAAAAATATAAGGGCGCGCAAAATCCAAGCTATATGAGAAATCCAAGCGAGGAAGAGCTGGATCAGTGGTTGGCTTCTTCCCAAGGTCTTTTGACCAAGATGGCCATTGCCCCAGAGCGTGAGGGGACAGTAGAGTTTATCACTTATGCTAAGGAAAAAGGCTTGGTCGTTGCATTAGGTCACTCAGATGCTAGATATGATGAAGCCAAAAAAGCAGTGGAAGCAGGCGCCAGTGTTTGGGTTCATGCCTATAATGGCATGCGCGGTCTCAACCACCGTGAACCTGGTATGGTGGGAGCCGTCTATAATTTGCCAAACACCTATGCTGAGCTTATCTGTGATGGTTACCATGTGCATCCATCTGCTTGTGAGATCTTAATGGAGCAAAAGGGTTATGACCATGTGGCTTTGATCACCGACTGTATGAGTGCAGGGGGCATGCAAGATGGCGACTATATCTTGGGTGAGTTTCCTGTTATCGTGGAAAATGGAACCGCTCGCCTCAAATCTAATGGAAGCCTTGCTGGCTCTATCCTCAAGCTAAAAGATGGGGTGAAACATGTGGTCGAGTGGGACTTGGCTGATGTGGTTGAGGCCATTCGCATGGCTAGCTACGTACCAGCTAAAACCATGGGGCTCGAAGACACCTGTGGTCAAATCAAGTCAGGTCACGCGGCAGATTTTATCGTCTTGACCCCAGACTTGGAATTAAAGGCGACCTTTGTGGATGGTGAAAAAGTCTTTGACGCCTAACAGTTCTGACTAGACACTGACCAGACTTTGTGCTACAATAATCACAGCTGAAAAAGGACAAGACAGGACTTATCCAAGCGAGTCTGGGGTGGTGAGAGCCAGATGATGAGACGTTTTGACTGAGGCAGTTTCAGCTGGATAGATACCATATTATATATAAACAATGAAGTAATAAATTAGGGTGGAACCGCGTTTTCAACGCCCCTATGTTAAGGCATAGAGGGGAAAAAGCGTGGTTCTTTTTCTTTTGTCGAGAGGAGAGTAAGATGGCAAAAAAATTAACCTTTCAAGAGATTATCCTGACCTTGCAACAGTATTGGAGCGACAAGGGCTGTATGCTGATGCAGGCTTATGATAATGAAAAAGGAGCAGGAACCATGAGTCCCTATACTTTTTTACGGGCGATTGGACCAGAACCATGGAATGCGGCTTATGTGGAGCCAAGCAGACGACCAGCAGATGGCCGTTACGGGGAAAATCCTAACCGCCTCTACCAGCACCACCAGTTTCAAGTGGTCATGAAGCCAAGTCCTGATAATATCCAAGAGCTTTATTTGGAAAGTTTGGAAGTTTTGGGTATCAATCCTTTAGAGCATGATATTCGCTTTGTTGAGGACAACTGGGAAAACCCATCGACTGGTTCAGCTGGTCTGGGCTGGGAGGTCTGGTTAGACGGGATGGAAATCACTCAGTTTACCTACTTCCAACAAGTGGGGGGACTTGAGACCATGCCTGTGACCGCAGAGGTGACTTACGGCTTGGAGCGTCTTGCCTCTTATATCCAAGAGGTGGATTCGGTCTATGACATTGAGTGGACTAAAGGGGTGAAATACGGTGAAATCTTTACCCAGCCTGAATATGAACATTCTAAATACAGCTTTGAGGTCAGTGACCAGGATTTGCTTCTAGCGAATTTTGAAAAATTTGAAGCAGAAGCCAAGCGCTGCTTAGAGGAGAATTTGGTTCATCCTGCCTATGATTATGTCCTTAAATGTTCACATACCTTTAACCTCTTGGATGCTAGGGGGGCTGTTTCTGTGACCGAGCGGGCAGGCTATATCGCGCGTATCCGCAATTTGGCTCGTCAAGTAGCCAAAACCTTTGTGGCAGAGAGAAAGCGTCTGGGCTATCCTTTGCTAGATGAACAAACAAGAGCAGACTTACTAAAGGAGGAAGACCATGCCTAAAAATCTATTAGTGGAGCTTGGTTTGGAGGAGATGCCCGCTTATGTGGTGACACCGAGCATGGAGCAGTTGCGTGAGCGCATGATTGCCTTTTTAAAGGACAATCGATTGTCCTTTGAGCGCATTGAGATGTTTTCTACCCCGCGTCGTTTGGCGGTTCGTGTGGTAGATTTAGCCGATGAACAAGAAGATTTGACCGAGGACTTCAAGGGGCCGTCTAAGAAGATTGCTCTGGATGAGGAGGGCAACTTTACCAAGGCAGCTCAAGGATTTGTGCGTGGGAAGGGCTTGACCCTAGAGGACATCACGTTTCGTGAAGTCAAGGGGGAAAGTTATCTCTATGTGACCAAAAATGAAAAAGGAAAACCAGCTAAGGACGTGTTAGCAGACCTACCAGAGGTCCTAAACGCCATGACCTTCCCTGTTAATATGCATTGGGGCAATCATCGCTTTAAATACATTCGCCCAGTTCACACCTTGGTGGTACTGCTTGGTGATGAGATTCTTGAGATGGACTTTTTAGGCATCAAGAGTGGACGAGTGAGCCGTGGTCATCGTTTCTTGGGTAGTCAGACAGAGATTGCAAATGCTAGCAGTTACGAAGAAGATTTGCGCCGTCAGTTTGTCGTGACTAATGCTCGGGAGCGCGAAAACCTCATCATTGAGCAGATCAAGGCTTTAGAAAAAGCCCATGATGTGGTGGTGGAGATTGACGAAGACCTGCTCAACGAAGTTCTCAATCTAGTGGAATACCCAACTGCCTTTATGGGACATTTTGATGCCAAATACCTTGATGTGCCAGAGGAAGTCTTGGTGACCTCCATGAAGAATCATCAACGTTACTTTGTCGTGAGAGATAAGTCTGGTCGTCTGCTTCCTGCCTTTGTATCAGTGCGTAACGGAGATGACAAGGAGCTAGAGAATGTCATCAAGGGAAATGAAAAAGTGCTCCTTGCTCGTCTAGAAGATGCGGAATTTTTCTGGCGTGAGGATCAAAAATTGGTCATTGCAGACTTGGTGGCAAAACTTTCTAATGTCACCTTCCACGAGAAAATCGGTTCTCTTTCTGAACACATGAAGCGGACCAAAGCTATCGCAGAAGTCTTGTCCAAGCAGATTCCAGAAGATGTGGATCAAGCAGACCTATTACGTGCGGCAGACATTTACAAATTTGATCTCCTCACGGGGATGGTGGGTGAATTTGATGAGCTTCAAGGTCTCATGGGGGAAAAATATGCCCTTTTAGCAGGAGAAACACCAACTGTTGCCACTGCCATCAGAGAACATTATCTGCCTATCAGCAGTGAGGGAGACTTACCAGACAGCCCAGTAGGTGCCCTTCTTGCCTTGGCAGATAAGCTAGATACACTGCTTTCTTTCTTTAGTGTCGGCTTGATTCCAAGTGGCTCAAACGATCCTTATGCCTTGCGTCGGGCTACGCAAGGACTGGTACGTATCTTGGATAAGTTTGGCTGGGATATTGACCTCCTAGACTTGGTGGATCAACTCTATGATTTAGACTTAGTGGGGCTTACCTATGCCAATAAGGAAGAGGTCAAGGCCTTTATCAAGGCACGGGTAGAGAAAATTTTGTCGGATCAAAAGGTAGCCAAAGACATCCGTGAGGCGGTACTGCTTAGTCCAAACTTTGTCGTGAGAGAGCGCATCGATGTGGCGACTGCCTTGGTCGAACTCTCCAAAACAGCAGGCTACAAAACAGCTGTGGAAAGTTTGGCGCGTGTCTTTAACTTGGCACAAAAGACAACAACTGTCACAGAGATTCGCCAGGACTTGTTTGAAAATGAAGCAGAAAGAAGGCTTTATCAAGCTGTCTTAGACCTTGACTTGACTCAAGATCCAAAAGAGAACCTTGAAAAACTCTTTGCTCTAGAACCTGTCATCACTGCCTTTTTTGACCAAACCATGGTCATGGCTGAAGACGAGGAGATTAGAGCCAACCGTCTAGCACTGCTTAGCCTTTTAAAAGAAAAAGCAGAAAAACTAGCCCAATTTAACCACCTCGAAACCAAATAATACAAGATTAAAAGGAGATAACCATGGAACAAGCAAAAATCGATCGCATTAACGAACTGGCTAAAAAGAAAAAAGAAGAAGGCCTCACACCAGAAGAAGCAGCGGAACAAGCTACTCTTCGTGAGGAATATATCGAAGGTTACCGCCGTTCTGTGCGTGCCCATATCGAAGGCATCAAGATTGTTGATGAAGAAGGCAATGATGTGACCCCTGAAAAACTCAAACAAGTGCAACGTGAAAAAGGTCTGCACGGTCGTTCCCTAGACGATAAAGATTAAGAGAAAAGAGCTACCTAAGCTAATTTAGCTTGGGTAGTTTTTCATTGACAATTTAAAGGATTTAAGCTAAAATTGGGAAATATCGTGTAAACTAACACGAAAGATTAAAGGAGACAAACCATCATGAAAAAAACAACACTGTTCCTCTCGGGACTCACTCTTGCTAGCTTATTGGTTTTAGGAGCTTGTGCGAGTAAGCAGACGGCAACTGCACCATCATCTAGCCAAGCAACAGTGGCTTCTAGCTCTTCATCGCAAGCTGCCTCTAGCACTTCATCTGAAAAAACAGCTACTAACACCAGTGCAGCAAATCAGATGACCAAGGACGAGGCTAAAAAAGCTGCTCTTGAAGATGCAGGTATCGAGGAGAGCAATGCCACTTTTACTAAGGTTGCAACCGATCTAGATGACGGAATCAATGAAATCGAAATCGAATTTGTTTCTAATGGGAAGGAATACGACTATACCTTCAATGCAGATACTAAGGAAATGATCTCAAAGAGTTCAGAGCCTGTGGATAATGATTAAAAGAGGAAAAAGGAGGTTGGGTCAGTGTCCCAGCCTTTTTTGGACAGATTTGAGGGAGAAGTTGGTTTCTGGTTTAGAAAAATCCTAGAAATATGATAAAATAGAAGCATGACAGAAGATTTTCAGCATGTAACCGTTTTATTAAAAGAAACCGTTGATCAATTAGAGGTCAAGCCAGATGGCATTTATGTGGATGCCACTCTAGGAGGGGCAGGGCATAGCCGTTATTTGCTTTCCAAACTGAGTGAAAAAGGTCACCTTTATTGTTTTGATCAAGATCAAACAGCGATTGACCATGCGAAGGAAAGCCTCAAGGATTATGTCGTAAAAGGACAAGTCACCTTTATCAAGGATAATTTTAGGCATTTGAGAGCAAGACTCTTGGAACATGGAGTCGAGGCGATTGACGGCATTCTCTATGATTTAGGTGTTTCTAGCCCTCAGCTGGATCAAAGAGAGCGCGGTTTTTCTTATAAGCAAGACGCGAAGCTCGATATGCGGATGAATCAAGAGGCTGCTTTTTCAGCTTATGAGGTGGTCAATACTTACTCCTATCAAGATTTGGTGCGTATCTTTTTCAAGTACGGTGAAGACAATTATGCCAAACAAATCGCTAGAAAGATTGAGCAAGCTAGACAAGTTAAACCGATTGAAACCACAACTGAGCTGGTGGAGTTGATTAAGGCAGGAAAGCCCGCCAAAGAACTCAAGAAAAAAGGTCACCCTGCCAAGCAAATTTTCCAAGCTATCCGCATCGAGGTCAATGATGAGCTAGGTGCAGCTGATGAGTCCATTAGTCAAGCTATGGAAATGTTGGCACCTGGTGGCAGGATTTCAGTGATTACCTTTCACTCCTTAGAAGACCGCTTAACTAAGCAGCTTTTTAAGGAAGCAAGTACGCTTGATGTACCAAAGGGCTTGCCTTTTGTGCCAAAAGACTTAGAGCCAAAGATGAAATTGGTGACCAGAAAGCCGATTTTGCCGAGTGAGGCTGAGCTTGAAAGTAATAATCGTGCTCATTCTGCCAAACTTAGGGTGGCTGAAAAGATAAGGAATTAAGATGACAAGACAAAGACGACAAGATGCCCTTTCACAGGCGCTTCAAGACCATATTAGAACCTTGACGCGTCTTGAAAAGGCCTTTTACGGAGCTATTGTGTTGACCGCTATTACCATGGCGATTAGCATTATTTACCTGCAAAGCAAGCAGCAGCAAGTCCAGCAACAAATCACTCAGTTAAACAACCGCATTGACGAGAAAGAAACAGAGCTCAATGATGCAAAACAAGAAGTCAATGAATTGAGTCGTTATGACCGCGTGTCTAAGATAGCGACGGATGATGGGATGACCATCAAACATGACAATATTGGTAAGGTGGAATAGGACGATTGAAAGATCTAAAAAAGCGATTTTTAGCTTATGTGCAAAAAGACAGAAAAACGCCTGCTGAAAATCGAGAACGTGTCGGACAAAATTTGATGATGATGAGTGTGTTTATCTTTTTTGTGTTCATCATCAATTTTGTCATTATCGTTGGAACAGATAAAAGATTCGGTGTCAAGCTATCAGAAGGGGCTAAGCAAGTTTATCAAAGAACGCAGACCATTCCAGCTAAGCGTGGGACCATTTATGACCGTGATGGCAATGTCATCGCAGAAGATTCGGTGACTTATACGGTTTATGCCATTATTGACAAGTCTTATGTATCGGCGGATCAAAAAAAGCTATATGTCACCCAATCCCAGTATGATAAGGTGGCGGATCTTTTTAGCCAGTACCTTAAAATGGACAAGGACTATGTTAAAAAGCAGCTCGCTCAAGATAATCTGACCCAAGTTTATTTTGGAAATAAGGGATCTGGTCTGACTTACAGCACTATGACCAGCATCAAGGATGCGGCAAAAGAAGCTGGAATTGAAGGTATTTCCTTTGAAACCAGTGTCAGCAGGATGTATCCAAATGGAACTTTTGCGTCGCAGTTTATTGGGCTTGCCCAAACCAAGGAAGATAAGGAAGGCAACAAGAGTCTGGTGGGAACAACTGGTCTTGAAGCCGCTTTTGATGATATTTTGTCGGGTCAAGATGGTAAAATTACCTATCAAAAAGATAAAAACGGCAATACCCTCCTTGGAACAGGCACGAAAAAGAGTGAGGCTGTTGATGGAAAGGATATCTACACCACGCTCTCTGACCCTATTCAGCGCTATTTGGAAACGCAGATGGATGTCTTTCAAAAAGAAACCAAAGGGGTGGAGGCAAGCGCTACTTTGGTCAATGCAAGGACCGGTGAAATTTTAGCCACAACGCAAAGACCGACCTTTAATTCGGACACTAAAAAGGGGCTAACCAAGGATTTTACCTGGCGTAGCGCTCTTTATCAGACCAACTATGAACCCGGATCGACCATGAAGGTGATGACGCTGGCCGCTGCGATTGACTCAGGGGTCTTTCATCCAAACGAAATCTATAACAATGCTGAGCTTAAAATTGCGGATGCCACGATTAGGGACTGGAGTGTCAATATGGGGCTCTCAAGTGGAGAGTATATGTCTTTTGCCCAAGGTTTTGCCTTTTCAAGTAATGTTGGGATGACTCTTTTGGAGCAAAAAATGGGTAATGACAAGTGGTTGAACTATTTGTCTAAGTTCCGTTTTGGATTTCCAACACGTTTTGGTATGGGAGATGAATCCACTGGACTTTTGCCTTCAGACAATGCCGTTAGTATTGCCATGAGTGCCTTTGGTCAGGGAATCGCTGTCACGCAAACTCAGATGCTAAGAGCCTTTCTTTCCATCTCAAATGACGGCGATATGTTAGAGCCGCAGTTCATCAGCCAAATCTATGATCCCAATACCAACACAGCTAGACTGTCTCAAAAAGAAGTCGTGGGACATCCCGTGCCAAAAGAAGTGGCTCAAAAAGTTAGGGATTATATGGTAACGGTTGGAACAGACCCAGATAAGGGAACGCTTTATGGAACCGATGGCCCCATTATCCAAGTGGGAAATGAATCCGTTGCCGTCAAGTCAGGAACTGCGCAAATTCCAGCACCAGATGGGTCAGGGTATCTGCAAGGAGAAAAAGATACCATCAACTCAGTGGTGGCCATGGTGCCTTCTGAAAACCCAGACTTTCTCATGTATGTGACCGTTCAGCAAGCGAAAACCTTCTCAGGTCTTTTCTGGAAAGATGTGGTCAATCCTGTCTTAGAAGAAGCTATGATCATGCGTGATAGTTTGATGGAACCTGCTGTGACCTCAGATAAGGAGATGACCTACCGCATGCCAGAAGTCGGGAAAACCTCACCAGGAGCTCTTTCTGATATTCTAAGAAGAAACCTTGTGCATCCAATTGTTCTTGGAACAGGAAGCAAGGTCAGCAAGATGTCTGTCAAAGAAGGCGAAAAGCTAAAGGCTAATGAACAAATCCTTATTTTAACCAGCAATCTTGAAACCATGCCGGATATGTACGGCTGGACCAAGGAAAATGTAGAGACCTTTGCCAAGTGGTTAGGGTTGAAGGTCACTTATAAAGGTGATTCATCTGGAGTGGTCGTTAAACAAAATATTGACGTCGGCACCAGCATGACCAAGTTGAAAAAAATAACCATTACATTAGGAGAAGAGTAGAAAGATTATGTTTTTAAGTCTCATTGCAGGAGGGCTGACCTTTGTGTTGACTTTCCTAGCTATTCCGCATTTTATGACCTTTTTTCAAAAGAAAAAAATAGGTGGTCAGCAGATGCACGAAGATGTGCATCAACACCAAGAAAAAGCAGGGACCCCGACCATGGGAGGAACCGTTTTTCTGCTCGTTTCTTTGGTGGTGAGCTTCTTTTTAGCAGCTGCAACGCACCTCACAGGAGCTGTGGTCGGTCTTTTATTGGTCATTTTTATCTACGGTTTGATTGGCTTTATGGATGATTTCTTAAAGATTTTTCGTCAGATCAATGAAGGCTTGACCCCTCGTCAGAAGATGCTAGCGCAGATCCTAGCTGGTCTTCTCTTTTACATCTTTTATGTCTATCCAAGCGGTAGCGACCAGCTCAATGTCTTTGGCTGGTCCTTGCCTCTAGGCTTTCTTTACTTTTTCTTCGTCCTTTTTTGGCTGGTTGGTTTTTCCAATGCGGTCAATTTGACAGATGGTTTAGACGGGCTTGCTTCGATTTTAGTCGTGATTAGTTTGTCGGCTTATGGAGTCATTGCTTATGTACAAGAGCAGTATGATATGCTTCTTGTTATCATCAGTATGATTGGTGGACTTTTGGCCTTCTTTTGCTACAACAAAAAACCAGCTAAGATTTTCATGGGCGATGTCGGTAGTCTTGCACTTGGTGCCATGCTAGCAGCGCTCTCCATCATCCTCCATCAAGAGTGGACCTTGCTTTTAATCGGTTTGGTCTATGTTTGTGAGACCAGCTCGGTGATGCTTCAGGTGGCTTACTTCAAATACACTAAGCGAAAATACGGCGAGGGCAGGCGCATTTTTCGTATGACTCCACTTCACCATCATTTTGAACTCGGTGGCTTTAGCGGAAAAGGAAAGGCTTGGAGTGAGTGGAAGGTTGATGGTTTCTTTTGGCTAGTTGGGCTTGTGATGGGTCTTATCACGCTTGCCATCCTCTATTTATAAGCATCCGTAAAGGTTGGGCTAGGCCCAATCTTTTTTTGTGTTTCTTAAAGCAAGGGCAAAGAATGGTCGTTTTGCGCTCTTTTGTGATATAATGGAAGCATGACATTTGAAAGATTTAAGTTTAAACCAGAAATACAAGCAGCCTTGGACGATATTGGCTTTGTGACCCCAACGCCTGTTCAGGAAAAGTTGATTCCAGTTGTCCTGTCTGGACGAGATGTGGTCGGAGAGTCAAAGACCGGCTCAGGCAAGACTCATACCTTTTTGCTCCCTATTTTTGAGCAGCTAGATCCCCAAAAAAATGAGGTGCAAGCCATCATCACAGCACCAAGTAGAGAATTGGCGACCCAGATTTACCAAGCTAGTCAGCAAGTTGCTAAGTTTTTTGACGACGAGGTTCGTGTGGTCAATTATGTGGGAGGAACGGATAAGCAGCGCCAATTAGACAAGCTCAAGTTAGCCCAGCCCCATATTGTGATTGGAACACCTGGTCGGATTGAGGATATGATCCAGTCTGGGGAGCTCTTGGTTCATAAGACCAAGACTTTTGTGGTGGATGAGGCGGATATGACGCTTGATATGGGCTTTTTGGATACGGTGGACCGGATTGCTGGTCGTCTGGGTCAAGAGGTGCAAATTCTCGTCTTTTCAGCCACCATTCCGCAAAAATTACAACCTTTCTTGAAAAAATACCTGCATCAACCCCTCATGGAGAAAATCAAAACTGAGACGGTGATTGCAGATACCATTGACAATTGGCTGATTTCCACCAAGGGACGCGATAAGAACCAAGAAATTCTCGCCATCCTAAAAACCATGCAGCCTTATTTGGCTATGATTTTTGCCAATACCAAGACCAGAGCTGATGAGTTGCATCATTTTCTAGTGGCAAATGGTTTAAAAGTCGCCAAGATTCACGGAGATATGCCGCCACGTGAGCGCAAGCGTATCATGAATCAGGTCAAAAACCTTGATTATCAGTACATCGTGGCCACTGATTTGGCAGCCAGAGGTATTGACATTGAGGGAGTCAGCCATGTCATCAACGATGCCATTCCACAAGATTTGAGCTTCTTTGTCCATCGGGTGGGGCGTACAGGGCGCAATGGGCTTTCTGGAATTGCCATTACCCTTTATCAGCCGAGTGACGATTCAGATATTCGTGAGTTGGAGAAGATGGGTATCCGCTTTGTGCCAAAGGTCTTGAAAAATGGGCAAATCGAAGACACTTACGACCGAGATCGCAGGGCTAACCGTGAAAAGACCAAGGAAAAACTAGACACAGAAATGCTTGGTCTTGTCAAAAAGAAAAAGAAAAAGATCAAACCGGGCTACAAGAAAAAGATCCAATGGGCAGTTAATGAAAAACGCCGTAAGGAAAATCGTGCCAAACGCCGCGCCCAAGGTAGAGCTGAACGTAAGGCGAAGAAGCAAACCTTTTAAGGGCTTGATAAGGTTTCTTTATCAAATAGATAGAAAATCAATATTGGGAAAAAGGACTAACTTGTGATAAACTATTACCATTACAAATGAAAGTGAGGTAATAGGATGAAAAAATGGCTGAAATCCAGTCTTTGGTTGTTGGGAATAGGACTTGCTTTGGCCTGTCAATCAGTATTTGCAGCCAGCAAGACCATTGTCGTTGCGACAGACTCAGATACTGCGCCTTTTACCTACAAGGATAAGGACGATTTTAAGGGTTATGATATTGATCTGTTGAAGGCGATTTTTAAGGGGCAAAAGGATTACGACCTCAAGTTTGAAACCGTTCCTTTTTCTTCGATTTTAACGGGTCTGGATGCTGGTCGCTATCAGGTGGCTGCTAATAATTTCAACTACAGCAAGGAGCGTTCTAGTAAGTATCTTTACTCACGTCCTATTTCTAAATCCAATTATGCTATTGCTGGTCCAAAAGGCAGCAAATGGACTAAGTTAAGCCAGTTGTCTGGAAAGACCACAGAAGCTTATGCTGGTGCCAACTACACACAAGTCTTAGAAGATTGGAACAAGGCAAATCCAGATAAAGAACCCATTAAGATTAACTATGTTGCCAATAGTGTGCCCTTGACCCAGCGTCTCCAACATGTGGAAAGTAGCCAGATAGACTTTGTCTTGTTTGATCGCGTTTCCCTTGAAACCATCAAAAAAGATCAAGGGATCAACCTTAGTATCACAGATATAAAAGACAAGGTCGGAAGTGACAAGGATGGTCTGGAATATTTCTTGTTTGCCAAAGACAAAGAAGGGGAGCAGCTGAGAACATTCGTTAATAAACGACTTGAGCGCTTGGAAAAAGACGGCACCTTGAAAACGTTAAGCCAAACCTATTTTGGTTCAGACCTTACCCGTCATTTACCGACAAAGTAAAGGATAAGATATGAATAGTGTATTAGCAGCTGGGTGGTATCAAGGCTTTGTAGATAGCCTTCCAGATGGTCGGCTCTTTAGCGTGCGAGCCGTTTTTGATGCCATTCCAACCATTTTAGAACAGTTACCAGTAACGCTTGGTTTGACTTTAGGAGGCTCTCTTTTTGGCCTCCTCTTGGCGCTTTTATTTGCCATTGTCAAGCTCAATCGAGTTAGAATCATCTATCCCATTCAAGCGGTAGTGGTCAGCTTTTTAAGGGGAACACCGGTCTTGGTACAGCTCATGCTCAGTTACTACGGGATTCCGCTTCTTTTAAAGGCGTTGAATCAATCCTACGGTCTCAACTGGCAGATTAATCAAATTCCAGCAGTGGTCTTTGCCATCACAGCCTTTGCTTTTAACGAAGCAGCCTATACCAGTGAGACCATTCGAGCGGCGATTTTAGCGGTGAATAGTGGTGAGATTGAGGCAGCAAAAAGTCTAGGGATGACCTCTAGTCAGATTTATCGGCGGGTCATTATTCCAAATGCAGCCGTTATTGCCACACCAACTCTCATCAACACCTTGATTGGTTTGACCAAGGGGACGTCCCTTGCCTTTAATGCAGGAATCGTAGAGATGTTTGCTCAAGCGCAGATCTTAGGTGGACGTGATTACCGTTACTTTGAACGCTTTATCTCGGTAGCCTTGATCTACTGGGCGGTGAGCATTGTCATTGAGTTCTTCGGTCGCTTTATCGAGCGCAAGATGGCTATTCCATCTTCAGAAGAGTTACAAGTAGGAGGGCAACATGATTGAAATTAGAGGTTTGACCAAGACCTTTTCTGGGCAAAAAGTCCTCGATCATCTCAATTTAGATATCAAAAAAGGTGAAGTGGTGGCTCTCGTTGGGGCTTCTGGAGCGGGGAAATCAACCTTTCTACGCAGTCTCAATTATCTAGAAGAACCCGATTCTGGCACGATTTCTCTTGATGATTTCAAAGTGGATTTTAAAACCATCACCAAGGAGCAAGCGATCGCTCTTAGACGCAAATTAGCCATGGTTTTTCAGCAGTTTAACCTCTTTGAAAGACGAACAGCCCTTGATAATGTCAAGGAGGGTCTAGTTGTTGTGAAGCGCTTATCAGATGAGGAAGCGACCCGCATTGCCAAAGAAGAGTTGGCCAAGGTCGGTTTGTCTGACCGTGAAAATCACTATCCAAGACACTTGTCAGGTGGGCAAAAGCAACGGGTAGCCTTGGCGAGGGCTCTTGCCATGAAACCAGATGTTCTTCTGCTTGATGAGCCAACCTCAGCTCTTGACCCAGAGTTAGTTGGTGAGGTAGAAAAATCCATCCTCAAGGCGGCAAAAGAAGGGCAAACCATGCTCTTGGTCAGCCATGACATGAATTTTATCTATCAAGTGGCAGATAAGGTGCTCTTTCTTGAAAAGGGAAAAATCTTGGAAGAAGGCACACCAGAAGAGCTCTTCCATCACCCTAAGCATGAACGGACCAAGGAATTTTTTGCGTCTTATCAAAAGACTTATATTTAATTCAAGATGTTATTAGAAATTTTTAATTTTTACTTACAAGGCTTGCTGATGTCTGTCATCATGGTGACGCTATCAGGTGGGGTTTGGCTCTTTTATAGGGCTGGCAAACGACTTGACAAAACGCTCAAAGAACGCCAAGCGGCGCTCTATGATACCTTGATGATGGCTTTGGTCAGCATGCCTATTCTTTCTTTTGCGTTTATGGCGATTATCATTATGATCAAAGCCTAAAGATAAAGCAAATCACTCAGTCAAAAAGGAGAAAGCAAGATGTATGATACGATTGTGATTGGCGCAGGTCCAGCAGGGATGACTGCGGCTCTTTATGTTGCAAGAAGTAACCTTAAAGTGGCGCTTTTAGAGCAAGGCGCACCGGGCGGTCAGATGAATAACACAGCTGATATTGAGAATTACCCTGGTTATGAGCTGATTTCTGGTCCGGAGCTATCTATGAAGATGTACGAACCTCTGGAAAAATTTGGGGTGGAAAACATTTACGGTATTGTAGAGAGCATTACCGATAAGGATGGCGTTAAAATCATCAAAACAGCCGATCAAACTTATGAAACCAAAACTGTGATTGTCGCAACAGGAGCTAAGCATAGAACCTTGGGTGTTCTTGGAGAAGCTACCTATGCCAGCAGAGGGGTTTCCTACTGTGCGGTCTGTGATGGCGCCTTCTTTAGAGGTCAAGATTTATTAGTTGTTGGCGGCGGTGATTCTGCGGTGGAAGAAGCCCTCTTTCTCACTCGATTTGCCAATAGCGTCACCATTGTTCATAGACGTGATGAACTGCGCGCCCAAAAAATCCTTCAAGAACGTGCTTTTGCCAATCCTAAGATTCGTTTTATCTGGGATAGCGTGGTACGTGAAATCAAAGGAAATGATATTAAGGTGACAGAGGTCGAGTTTGAAAATGTCAAGACTAAGGAAATCAGCACTCAAGCCTTTGGCGGAGTCTTTATCTATGTTGGCTTAGACCCAGTTTCTAGCATGGTTAAGGACTTGGGAATTACAGATGAAGCCGGCTGGATTGAGACAGATAACCACATGAGAACGGCTGTTTCTGGTGTCTATGCGGTGGGAGATGTGCGAAAGAAAGATTTGCGCCAAATCACCACAGCAGTCGGAGACGGTGCAACAGCAGGTATCGCTGCTTATCAAGATATTACATCAGGATTTTAAGTCAAATAGCGAGGTTGGAGTTTTTCCACCTCGCTTTTTGCATCTAGGAATTTTTTCCTTGCAAAATCATGAAAATATGATATACTTAACTGGTAAAAAAATTAACCAGTTAATCACGGAGGAACAGATGAAACCGTTACGTTTATTAGCCCTTTTGGCGGCTAGCCTCTTGCTTATTCTTGGAGTGACCAAGACCGAGCAAAGCCAAGCAGAGGACAAAAAGATTAGCATTGTCACCACATTTTATCCTGTCTATGAATTTACCAAAAATATTGTCGGCGATAAAGGGGATGTCAGTCTCTTGATTGGCCCTGGGACAGAGGTTCATGATTTTGAGCCATCAACCAAGGACATCACGCGTATCCAAAAAGCCAATGACTTTGTTTACATGGATGATAGTCTCGAAACTTGGGTCAAAAAAACACAAAAATCAATTGATAATAAGAAACTCAATGTGGTCAAAGCCAGTGGTAATATGCTCTTGACCAAGGGCGTGGAAGAGGAAGAAGAGGAAGGTCATGAAGGCCATCATCATGCTTATGATCCTCATCTTTGGCTTTCGCCTCAGCGTGCCATCACCCTAGTGGAGAACATCCGAGATGGCTTGATCAAGGCGCATCCAGAAGATGCAACAACCTTCACGGAAAATGCTGAACGTTATATTGAAAAATTAAAGGCCTTGGACAAAGAATACCAAGAAGGTTTATCTAATGCTAAGCAAAAAAGTTTTGTAACCCAGCATGCTGCTTTTGGTTACATGGCGCTTGATTATGGGCTCAATCAAGTGCCTATCACAGGGGTCTCTGCTGAGAGTGAACCAACCGCAAAACGTATGGCTGAGTTGAGTAAGTACGTTAAAAAATATGGCATTAACTATATTTATTTCGAGGAAAATGCCTCTCAAGCTGTGGCCAAAACCCTTGCCAAAGAAGCTGGAGTGAAGACTGAAGTACTTAATCCTATTGAAAGTCTGACTAAAAAAGAGGTCGCAGCAGGTGAGGATTATTTCTCTATTATGCGGGAGAATTTGAAACATCTACGTCTGACGACAGATAAAGCAGGTAAAGCTATCCAAGCAGAAAAAGATGACAGTAAGACGGTGGAAAAAGGTTACTTCAAGGATAAGGACATCAAGAACCGTAAACTCTCCGATTGGTCTGGAGATTGGCAGTCTGTTTACCCTTACCTCGAAGACGGCACACTCGATCCTGTATGGGACTATAAGGCCAAGGCTAACAAGGATAAAACCGCAAAAGAGTACAAAGAATACTACACTAAGGGTTATCAAACCGATGTTTCTGAGATTAAAATTAATGGCAAGAAAAACACCATGACCTTTGTGCAAAATGGTGAGTCCAAAACCTACACTTACAAGTATGTGGGTTATAAGGTCTTGACCTATAAGAAAGGGAATCGTGGTGTACGCTACTTGTTTGAAGCAACGAACAAGGATGCCGGCTCCTTCAAGTATGTGCAGTTTAGCGATCATGCGATTGCGCCACAAGATGCTGAGCACTTCCATATCTTCTTTGGTGGCGAAAGCCAAGAAAAACTCCTAGAAGAGATGGATAACTGGCCAACCTACTATCCAAAGAAACTCAGCGGTCATGAAATCGCTCAGGAAATCATCGCACACTAATATCTCATGAGAGGACTAGGAATTCCTAGTCTTCTTTTTATAGTCTTTTCGTTTATCTTTTCTGACTTTGTTAACTCATCTTGCCTAACTCCAGTTATGTCTAGACCTCGTCCTAAAAGCAAATGAAACGACTAGATTATCTAAAAATAAATTAGAATAATTCTAAATAGTTGACAGGAGAACTATCTCATGCTATCATAAGTTTATAAATAATAATCATTCTAATTAAAGGAGTCTCTTATGTTCTTATCTTGGAAAGAGATGCGTAAAAATCGCAAGCATTATTTGCTGATTGAGTTGATTTTGGTTTTGATGATTTTCATGGTCATCTTTTTATCTGGTTTGGCACATGGTCTGTCAAAAGCTATCTCTGCGGCTATTAATACTAGCCCTGCTTCCTATTATGTGATTGAAAGCGAAGGGGATAACAATAGTTTATCGGCATCTAATTTGACCAAGGACCAAGTCAAAGAGTGGAAAAAAGAGTTGGGTGATCAAGAATCGGCTTTGCTGAGTGTCCAGCGTGCTTATCTGACCAAGAAAGCAGAAGATCAAAAGTTAGATGTGGCTTACTTTGCTGTTGATCCAAAAGGTTTTATGGCACCAAAGGCAGATTTTAGTCAGGAAAATAGTATTGTTTTAGACCGTTCTTTTGAAAATAAGGGTATCAAGGTTGGAGATAAGGTGATCGATAGTAGCTCTAAGGAAACCTTGACGGTTCAGGGCTTTATCAAGGATGCGAAATATAGTCATGTGGGTGTTGGTTATATCTCACTTGATACGCTTGAGCATTTGCGTCAAGCCGGCCATCGAAAAGGAGAAGTCACTTATACGGCTCTAGCCTTAAAGGAAAAACCATCGATTAAGACCTTGTCTGGGGCGCATGTCGTGGATAAGGCAGTGATTATTCAAAACTTGCCAGGTTATGAGGCAGAACAGTTGACCATTCATTTGATTATTTGGGTCTTGATTTCTGTTAGCTCAGCTATTTTAGGAGCTTTCTTCTATATCATTACCATTCAAAAACAAGCCATGTATGGCGTAATGAAAGCACTTGGTATGACCATGGGTGAGATTAGCCGCATGCTACTCAGTCAGATTCTCTTGTTGGCTGTCTTTGGTCTAGTTGGGGGCAATGCGTTGGTGTATGCTTTATCTCTTGGCTTGCCAGATGCGATGCCATTTGATTTGTCAGGACAGGATATGCTCGTGACCACTGTCGCTTTCTTATTGATTTCTCTACTGGCGGGGCTTTTATCTGTAAGAAAAGTAGCCAAAGTTGATCCATTGATGACCATAGGAGGTAATCCAGCATGAGTAAATTGAATTTGCAGGTTAAAAATCTGTCTAAGAGTTACCAAGACGGTAAAGAAAGACGGGTGATTTTAGATGATATTTCTCTTGAGTTAGAAAAAGGGGCTTTGATTGCGATTGTTGGGCCATCTGGTTCAGGGAAATCTACCTTTTTATCTATCCTAGGTGCGCTGTTATCAGCAGATAGTGGTGAAATTCGCTTAGGCGATCACTTGGTTGGTAAAAGTCAAAAGGAATGGACACAGTTGCGCCGTCATCAGATTGGTTTTATCTTTCAAACCCATCAGCTACTACCTTTCTTGACGGTCAAAGAACAGCTTTTGTTGAGCCAGCAGCTCAGTGGACAAGCCTCATCTCAGTTAGCAGAAGACCTGCTAGAGAGTCTAGGGTTAAAAGGCAAGCAAGATCAATATCCAGAAAGTTTGTCTGGTGGTGAGCGCCAACGGGTAGCCATTGCAAGAAGCTTTATGAATGATCCAGAGCTCATCTTGGCTGATGAACCCACGGCCAGCCTTGACCGTGAAAGAGGGATTCAGGTGGTGGAGATGATCGCAAAAGAAATCAAACAACGTCAAAAGGCAGGCATCATGGTTACCCATGATGATCGGGTGCTGCATCTAGTGGACCGAATTTACCGCTTGGAGGACGGCAAGCTAGAATTGGTTGAAGGATAAAGAGTTTGGGTTTAGATCCCAACTCTTTTTTGCCTTTTTAAGAGGTCTTAGGGGATAAAAAAAGCCTTCTTCGGTTTCCCGAAAAAGGCTTTGATTTTGATGATACGATTCTTATTTGAGACCGTATTTTTTGTTGAAACGGTCCACACGTCCGTCTGCTTGGGTGAATTTTTGACGACCAGTGTAGAATGGGTGTGAATCAGAAGAGATTTCCACACGGATAAGTGGGTAAGTTTCACCTTCAAATTCAACAGTTTCTTTAGAAGATTTTGTTGATCCGCTAAGGAACTTGTAACCTGTGGTTGTGTCAAGGAATACGACTGGGCGGTATTCTGGATGGATATCTTTTTTCATTTCTATTTCCTTTCTGCCATAGCCCTTTTGAGCCATAGTTATTAACCATTACATTCTATCAAATCGTACCTGATTTTTCAAGTCAAAACGCTATTTTTCTTCAAATAATTTTTGAAGTTCTTGGTAAATGGCTTCATTTTCCTCAATAGACGCAGAAACAGCGCCACTGGCTAAGAGATGCCCGCCTCCACCGTGGCGTTTTGCGACTTCATTGATGGGAACGGATTTGCTACGCAAGCGCACGCGGTAGTAGCCTTCTGGCTGCTCGACAAAAATAGCCCAAGTTTCGACAGTATCAATCTTGCCGGGACTGGAAACGATAGCCCCTGTGTCGAGATCGCTCAGTCCCATCTTGTTTAGTAACTCTTGCGTCAAGGTGACATAAGCCACACCATTTTCATCGATGGTCAAATGCTCAAAGACATAAGATTGCAACTTCGCTATATCAAGCGAAAAGGTGTCCATCATACGCGCTAATAAACTGGCATCAAAATCATAGTTTCTTAGAATGGCTGCGAGTTCCAAGGTCTTGCTGGTGGTGGCTGGATATAAAAATCGGCCTGTATCTCCAACGATTCCTGCATAAAGCAAGCGAGCGGCTTCGTTGGTCAGACTAAGCCCAGTCGCTAAGGCAAAATCAGTGATGATCTCGCTAGTGCTAGAGGCAGTCGTATCAACGTAGTTGAGGTCGCCGTACTGGTCATCTGCGGGGTGGTGGTCGATCTTGATGAGGTAAGCTCCTTTTTGATAGCGCTCGTCATCGATACGTGGGCTATTAGCGGTATCTGTTACGATGACTAGGGCCCCTTCGTATTCTTGGTCAGAGACTGCGTTCATTTGTGCTAGCCAAGTGAGGTTGGGGTCGTCGCAGCCGGTTACCTTGATGGTTTTTTGGGGGAAATGCTCTTTCAACAAGAGGGCAAGCCCCACCTGACTGCCCAAAGCATCTGGGTCAGGACGCTGGTGTCGATGGATAATAATGGTATCATAATTTTGAATGGTTTCTAAGATTTGCGTAAACATAACTGGTCTCCTAAATGTTTTCTTTCTATTATAGCATATTCTGTAAAAAAGACAGGTCACCAAGAACGAAGCCGAACCTTTTTGGTTGAAATCTGATTTAAAATCGTCTTTTGGTTCTTTTTAAAAAGAAAAGGAATATAAACTAAAAAATGTCTTGTATTTATCGAACCTTATGATATAATAGTCAAAATACACATTTGGAGTAGTAAGAAAAATGAACGATAAATCCTTAGAAAAGCTGGCCAAGGTGGAGTTGCATTGTCATCTGGATGGCTCCTTGTCCTTGGACTGTATCCGAGAATTGGCTCGAAAATCCAAGGTGACTTTGCCAGAAAGCGATGCGGCTTTGAAAGCCTTGGTCAGTGCGCCAAAAGATTGTACCAATTTGATGGACTACCTCAAGACCTTTGACGTGATCCGTCCCTTACTTCAGACCAAAGAAGCCCTCTTTTTGGCAGCCTATGATGTGGTCAAGCAGGCTGCTATGGACGGTGTGATTTATATTGAAGTCCGCTTTGCACCAGAGTTATCCATGGATCAAGGCTTGAGTGTGAGAGAAGTCGTTGAAGCGGTTTCTGCTGGCTTGAAAAAAGGACAGGAAGACTTTGGAGTGGTGGCAAAAGCCTTGGTTTGTGGGATGAAACAAAGTAAGCAGGATAAAACCAAAGCTATTTTTGAAGAAAGTCAGTCTTTGATTGGTGACACCTTGTTGGGCGGTGATTTTGCGGGCAATGAAGTTGATTTTCCGACCGAAGTCTTTACAGAGCTATTACAGCAATTCAACCAAGAAACGGGCTATCCCATGACCTTTCATGCGGGTGAATGTGGCTGTGTGGCTAATATTTCCTCTGCCATCCAGCTTGGAGCAAGACGCATTGGACATGCCACCGCCATCACCCAGCATCCCGATGTTGTTGAAAATCTCATCAAGCATCAGGTCACACCAGAACTCTGCTTGACCAGTAATCTGCAAACGAAGGCGATTGATTCGATAGAAGCTTTTCCTTATCTGACCTTGAAACAAGCAGGAGCCCCCCTTAGTATCAATACTGATAATCGAACGGTGTCACAGACCACTCTCACGAGAGAATATGGCCTCTATCAGCGTTATTTTCAGACCAGTTTTGCCGATTTTTACCAGCACAACCGCGATGCTTTGTTGGCTTCTTTTGCCTCGCAAGAAGAAAAAGACCAACTCCTAGCGGTTCTAAAAGAGGCTTATGCTCCTTATCTCAGCGAGGAGAAAAGATAACTTATTAGTTCTCAAGGAATAGGAAATGTGGTATAATGTAGGCAAGTTTTATTGGAGGATATTATGGCATTAGCTAAAATTGTTTATGCGAGTATGACGGGCAATACTGAAGAAATTGCAGATATTGTTGCCGATCGACTGAGAGAACTCGGTCATACCGTTGATATTGATGAATGCACAGCGGTAGATGCCAGTGATTTTGAAGATGCAGATGTCGCCATTGTTGCCACTTATACTTATGGGGATGGGGATTTGCCAGATGAGATTGTTGATTTTTACGATGATTTAAAGGAATTGGATTTGAGCGACAAGCTATACGGTGTTGTTGGCTCTGGCGATACTTTTTACGACTATTTCTGTAAGGCTGTGGATGACTTTGAAGACGCTTTTGAAGAAACAGGCGCCACCAAAGGTGCTGATGCGGTTAAAGTCGATTTATCTGCAGAGGAAGAGGATATTGAACGCTTAGAAGCCTTTGCTCAAGCGATTTCAGATCAACTGAACTAAGAGGCGAAACAAACGCCTCTTTTTGAGAGTGGGACAGAACTCAAAATTAAAAATGTTTAGTTCCCCTTGCTTCCGCAAGGGTGATTAGGCGCTTTTTGTGATCTTGAAAAGCCAATGAAAAGTCCAGTCATCTACTGCGTCAATCCTTTATGAGAAAATCAAGATAGGGAGTGATTCATTTTGTCTCAGATTCTTTTGAGTATAAAAAAAGCTAGTTTGGTGTTTTTATTAGCTGCTCTTTCAGGATTGTTGCGCTATACTTTGACGCAGTGGTTTGTCTCGAGGTGGACGATTCCTGTTATTAACTTTGTTGGTATTTTTTTACTGACTTTTTTGGTGAAGGGTTATTTATTGCGAAGGAAAGTCGTTTCGTCCACTTGGATTGTTGGCTTACAAGTTGGTTTTTTAGGAGGCTTAACCACCATTGCAACGCCTCTACTCACTCTACACGAAGAGCTAGCAAAAGGGGAGTGGTTGCCATTTTTAGGCGATCTTGTCTTAACCCTAATAGGCGGACTTTTGGTGGCTCTTGTGGCGGATTATTTAGCCAATCGCTGCTTTAAGGAGGTGGTTTGATGTGGTTAGCCATCGCTTTGATGTGTGGTTTGGGAGCTGTGGTACGTTATACCTTCACCGCCTTTAATCAGAACCGCCTCTTCCCCTTAGGCACCTTATTGGTCAATTTATGTGCGGCCTTTTTGATGGGGTATGCGACCAAGCATTTTTTCTCTTCTCCCATGTATCCTATTTTTACCGTGGGTTTTTTGGGTGGTTTAGGCACCTACTCGACCTTAAATGATGAATTATTGCGTCTTTTAAAGCACAAAAAAATCTTTGTCCTTTATACTTTCTTGACCTATGTGGGTGGCTTTTTAGCCTTGGTTTTAGGATTTTTGGTATAAAATTTCTTGACAATCAAACCAAAAACAAGGTATAATAAAACTTGTGTAAAATGGATACACAAAAAACGGCTAATCCGCTGGGACAAGCACTTATGATTAGCAAGAGAAGGAGTAAAAATAAACATGAATCCATTAATTCAAAGTTTGACCGAAGGTCAATTGCGTAGCGATATCCCTGCTTTTCGTCCTGGTGACACTGTTCGTGTCCACGCGAAAGTTGTCGAAGGTTCTAGAGAACGTATCCAGATCTTTGAAGGGGTTGTTATCTCTCGTAAAGGTCAAGGCATTTCTGAAATGTACACAGTTCGTAAGATTTCAAGCGGTATCGGTGTAGAGCGTACTTTCCCACTTCACACACCACGTGTTGAAAAAATCGAAGTGGTTCGTTACGGTAAAGTTCGTCGTGCGAAACTTTACTACCTTCGTGCCCTTCAAGGTAAAGCGGCTCGTATCAAAGAAATCCGCCGTTAAGAAAAAAGTGAGAGCTAGGAGGAAACAACTAGCTCTTCACTGTTATGGTCATTTACTTTGTTTCTTATGACTTTGTTAGCCCGTCTTGTTGATGTCTTTGACGCGTTGCCTTGTCCTAAAAGCAAATGAAATGACGCTATCAGAGTGATGTTCTCACTCTGATTTTAAGTCCTCTTAGTTAAATGGATATAACAACTCCCTCCTAAGGAGTAGTTGCAGGTTCGATTCCTGCAGGGGATAGTATTTTTTAAGAGAATCTTTGTTACAAAGGTTCTCTTTTGTTTTGAAGTCAAAGGAGACGACAAATGGATAAATGGAAGATGAAGTTACCTGGTATCGGACTGTGTTTGCTTTTAGGCGGTGTGGCGATTGGTTTGGGGCGTTTTTTTCCTCTCATTGGCTCGAGTGTTTTTGCGATTATCCTGGGGATTTTAGTCAATAATACCCTTGGTGTTAGCGAGCGTTATCAAGCTGGTGTGGCTTATAGTGGCAAGAGTTTGTTGCAATATGCGGTGATTATGCTGGGCTTTACTATGTCTTTTGGTGAAGTATCAAAAATTGGGGTGAGCTCCTTGCCTCTTACCTTTATCACGATTAGCGTCTCGTTTTTGGTGGCTTATTTGGTAGGAAAACGCCTCAAATTAGCTTCTAAGGTAGCCACTCTAATCGGTTTTGGGACAGCTATTTGTGGCGGCTCTGCTATTGCTGCGGCTTCTCCTATTTTAGAGGCAGAAGATGAAGATATTGCACTTTCCATTTCGACCATTTTCTTTTTTAACATCATTGCAGTTTTTTTGTTCCCAGCGCTTGGGCATCTCATGCACCTGTCGGATTTTGATTTTGGACTTTGGGCTGGAACAGCGATCAATGATACCTCATCTGTGGTGGCAGCTGGGTATAGTTATAGCGACAAGGCTGGCGATTTTGCGACCATTGTTAAACTAGCAAGGGCTCTGATGATCGTGCCGGGGTGCTTGATTTTAGCAGGGATTCAAGTCTATCGTTCAAAGAAAAGTGAGAGCAAGTTTTCCTTTAAAACGGTCTTTCCTTGGTTCATTCTGTGGTTCTTTTTGGCTTCTGTTCTCTCTAGTTTTCCCTTCTTTCCAAAATCAGGGGTGGGACTTGCTAAGACCCTATCGCAGTGTCTGATGGCCATGGCTCTAGCAGGTATTGGTTGCAAGGTCTCCTTTAAACAGTTTAAAAAAGCAGGACTCAAGCCCATTTTAACAGGCTTAGCAGCTTGGGCGGCAGTTGCTATTTCAAGCCTATTGCTCCAAGGTATCTTATTTTAAATTTTCAGGTAGGTATGGTAGAAAGGAGATGTGAGTGAAACATCAGTTGTTAAACGACAAGCGTATTGATTATTCCATTATTTTTCCCGTGATTTGTCTGCTCTTGATGGGCTTATTGGCTATTTTTGTTGCCATCAATCATGATTACCCTCACAATCTTCTTCCAGTGATGGGACAGCAGTTGGTCTGGGTGACAGTTGGTTGTCTGGCGGCCTTGGTTGTGATGTTTTTTAGCACGGAGTTTTTGTGGAAGTGGACCCCTTATTTCTACGTTTTGGGTCTGGTCTTGATGGTCTTACCCTTAGTGCTTTACAATCCCAGACTAGTAGCTGCGACTGGGGCGAAAAACTGGGTAAGTATTGGCTCTGTGACCCTTTTTCAGCCCTCAGAGTTTATGAAAATCGCGTATATCCTTTCTTTGTCGCGTTTAGCGGTCTGGTTTCAACAGCAAAAGCAAGAAGCGAGCCTCAAGCGAGATGGGCTTCTCATCACTTATGATTTATTATTGACCCTTCCTGTGTTGGTCTTATTGGCGCTGCAAAAAGACTTTGGAACGGCGCTGGTCTTTGTGGCTATTTTGTCTGGCATTATCCTTTTATCTGGGATTTCTTGGAAGATTATTTTACCTGTCATTGGCAGTTTTGCCATTGGTGTCGTGGGTTTTCTTGCGATTTTTCTCAATGAAAAAGGTCGGGAATGGCTCCATAGCCTAGGAATGGACACCTACCAGATTAACCGGATTTCTGCTTGGCTCAATCCTTTTGATTATGCAGGGACCATTGCTTACCAGCAGACCCAAGGGATGGTTTCGATTGGAACGGGCGGTCTTTTTGGCAAAGGCATCAATCATTTGGATTTAAGTGTTCCAGTCAGAGAAAGTGATATGATTTTTACTGTCATTGCAGAAAATTTTGGCTTTATCGGATCAGCTGTGGTGCTGGGGCTTTACCTTCTCTTGATTTATCGTATGCTGAGAGTGGTCTTTATTTCCAATAACCTCTTTTACACTTATATTGCGACGGGCTTTATCATGATGATTTTATTCCATATTTTTGAAAATATCGGAGCCAGTCTTGGTATTTTACCGTTGACGGGAATTCCCCTCCCCTTTATCTCACAAGGTGGCAGTGCTTTGATTAGCAATATGATTGGTGTTGGCTTGATTTTATCTATGTCTTATCAGACAGAAGTGAAAAAAGAAAAAGGCATTGACCAGCAATTTACCCCCAATCGGACCCGCAAAAAAAGGGCGAGAAACTAATCTCGTTCTTTTTTAGTCTTAGAAAGAACAATCAGGGTGATGAAAGCGCTCTAGGCTATCCATTTCACTAAAAATGTGCTATAATAAAAAGAGTTACTAACGAAAAAAGGTTGAAAACATGACAAGAGAAGAAGACAAGAAAAAACAGGAGCAACTGGACACCTATGATGCCAGCCAGATTCAAGTCTTAGAAGGACTTGAAGCTGTTCGGATGCGTCCGGGGATGTATATTGGATCAACCTCAAAAGAGGGGTTGCACCATTTGGTCTGGGAAATTGTGGACAATTCCATTGACGAAGCCTTGGCAGGCTTTGCGAGCCATATCGAGGTGATTATCGAGGCAGACAATTCGATTACGGTCATCGATGACGGACGTGGGATTCCAGTTGATATTCAAGAAAAAACGGGCCGTCCAGCCGTTGAGACGGTCTTTACTGTTCTCCATGCTGGAGGTAAATTTGGCGGAGGCGGCTACAAGGTATCAGGAGGCCTACACGGGGTCGGCTCTTCGGTTGTTAATGCCTTATCCACCCAGTTAGATGTGACGGTCTATAAAAACGGAAAAGTCTATTTCCAAGAATACCACAAAGGGCAAGTCGTGGCTGACTTGGCGCAGATTGGTGAGACAGATCGCACAGGGACAACGGTTCATTTTACCCCAGATGACGAGATTTTCACCGAGACAACGGACTATGACTTTGATAAATTAGCCAAACGTATCCAAGAGTTGGCCTTTTTAAATCGTGGCTTGCAGTTGACCTTAGTGGATAAACGTGAGGGCAAAGAGCAAGAAAGAAGCTACCACTACGAAGGTGGTATTGTCAGCTATGTTGAGTATATCAATGCCAACAAAGAGGCTATTTTTGAAGATCCTATCTATACGGACGGTGAGTTGGACGGTATTACCGTCGAAGTCGCTATGCAATACACCACCAGTTTTCATGAAACGGTCATCAGCTTTGCCAACAATATCCACACCCATGAAGGGGGAACCCATGAGCAAGGCTTTAGAACAGCCCTCACACGGGTCATCAATGATTATGCTAAGAAAAATAAACTGCTAAAGGAAAATGACGACAATCTCACCGGTGAGGACGTCAGAGAAGGCTTGACAGCTGTGATTTCTGTTAAACACCCTAATCCGCAATTTGAAGGGCAAACCAAGACCAAGTTGGGAAATTCTGAGGTGGTTAAGATTACCAATCGCCTCTTTAGCGATGCTTTTAGTCGATTTCTTTTAGAACACCCACAGATTGCTAAGAAGATTGTTGAAAAAGGGATCTTAGCCAGCAAGGCTAGAATTGCTGCTAAAAGAGCGCGCGAAGTGACAAGGCGCAAGTCTGGTCTTGAGATCTCTAATCTTCCGGGTAAGTTAGCGGACTGCTCGTCTAATAACCCTCAAGAAACAGAGTTATTCATCGTGGAGGGGGATTCGGCAGGTGGTTCTGCTAAGTCTGGTCGTAACCGTGAGTTTCAAGCGATTTTGCCCATTCGTGGAAAAATCTTGAACGTGGAAAAAGCCACGATGGATAAGATTTTGGCCAATGCTGAAATTCGTAGCCTCTTTACAGCCATGGGGACTGGTTTTGGGGCGGATTTTGATGTGGCAAAGGCGAGATACCACAAGCTCGTTATCATGACGGATGCGGATGTCGATGGCGCCCACATCAGAACCTTATTGTTGACCTTGATCTATCGTTTCATGCGCCCAATTTTAGAGGCAGGCTATGTTTATATTGCCCAACCTCCTATCTATGGGGTCAAGGTCGGCAGTGAAGTCAAGGCTTATATCCAACCAGGAGCGGATCAAGAAATCAAACTCCAAGAAGCTCTTGAAAAATACAGCCAAGGGCGGTCAAAACCGACGGTTCAGCGCTATAAGGGACTTGGAGAAATGGACGATCACCAACTGTGGGAAACCACCATGGACCCAGAACACCGTTTAATGGCGCGTGTTTCAGTGGACGATGCAGCAGAGGCTGACCGAATCTTTGATATGTTGATGGGAGACCGGGTTGAGCCAAGACGAGAATTTATTGAAGAAAATGCCGTGTACAGTACGTTAGATATTTAATTCAGGATTGTTTTTGAAAATCCGCTAGGAGTATGGTATAATCGTAACGTTATCGCGTATTTTTAGAAGAAAAAAGATTACTGAAGGAGAAAAAAATGTCGAGCGGAATTGTTTGGCTGATTGTGGCGATTGTGATTATTCTCATAGCCGTCTATTTATTCAGCATCGTAGTGAGAAGGCGAAATGACGCCTTAATCGCTCATTTAGAAGAACAAAAACAAGAATTGATGCAACGACCAGTCGAAGAAGAGATGGATCGGGTCAAAAAACTCAACTTGATTGGTCAAAGTCAGGCGAGTTTTAGAGAGTGGCATCAAAAGTGGTTAGATGTTTCGGTTAATTCTTTAGAGAGCCTTGAACAACATCTGGTTGAAGCGGAAAACTACAATGCCACCTTTAACTTTGTTCGTGCTAATAATGAAATCAAAAAAGTGGAAAGTCAGCTAAAGGTCATTGAAGATGACATCACAGCTATCCAAGAAGGTCTCGCTTTATTGCGTGAGCAAGAAGAAAAAAATAGTGCTAGAGTGACCCACGCTCTTGATTTGTATGAAGAGTTGCAGGCTTCTATCGAGGAAAATTCGGATAATTTTGGGTCAACCTTTCCTGAAATTCAAAAACAGTTGGGGAATATTGAGGCAGAGTTTTCTCAATTTGTCGCCCTCAACTCTTCAGGAGATCCAATTGAAGCCTCCGAAATCTTGGATCGTGCAGAAGAGCATACCATTGCACTGGGGCAAATTTCAGAGCAGATTCCAGCTATTGTTGCAAAACTAGAAGATGATTTTCCAGATCAGTTGGAGGACTTAGAGTCTGGCTATCGCAAACTGCTTGAGGAGCACTATCACTTTGTAGAACGTGATGTTGAAGCACGTTTCCAATCTATCCGAGAAGCCATCAGTAGCAATAGTTCGGAGTTGGTTAGCTTGGATTTGGAGCGCGCCAAGCGTGAAAATGAAGAAATCCAGCGCAAGATTGATTTCTTATACGACTTGTTCCAAAGAGAGATAGCTTCTTATAAGGTGGTCGCAAGGGATCTCAAGATGCTTCCAGCTTACTTGGAGCATGTGACTTCTAATAATGAGAAGTTAAATGAAGAGCTTGATCGCTTATTGAAGCGTTATACCTTAACAGATAACCACAGTGCCACCATTCATCAATTTGCTTCAGAGCTTGATAAGGTTAAGGCGATTGTTGAGCCCATTTTGGAAGAACAGACCAAGCCTTATTCTGAATTGGAAAGTATTTTGACCAAGCAGCTTAGAAAATTGAATGCACTAGAAGCAGCTCAAATCGAGCTGTTTACGAACTTGCAAGACCTTGAACAAATCGAGGACAAAGCACGTCAAAATATCGATTCCTATGTTAATAAACTCCATGTCATCAAACGTTACATGGAAAAACGCAATCTCCCTGGCATCCCGCAGGACTTCTTGAGCGTCTTTTTTACAACCAGCTCGCAATTAGAAGCCTTAATCGGAGAATTGAGCAGAGTTAAAATTGATATTCAAGCAGTCGCGCGCCTAAGAGAAGTGGTGATTAAAGCGATTGAAAACCTAGAGCGGACCACTTATCAAGTAGTTAAGAATGCTGTTTTGACAGAGCAGTTACTACAATATTCCAATCGCTATCGTAGTTTTGAACCAAACGTTCAAAGTAGTTTTGAGCATGCCTTGAAACTCTTTGAGCAAGATTATGATTATCAAGCCTCTTTTGATGAGATTTCTTACGCCTTAGAATTGGTTGAGCCAGGCGTGACAGAGCGTTTTGTATCTTCTTATGACAAGACTAAAGAAACCATTGTTTTTTAAAAAGAAATGAGATTATTGGCTCATTTCTTTTTTTATTTTACGAATAAAGAAATGAAGACTAGAAATCAAAAAAGAGCAATAGATTTCTTGTTGAAAAGTTAACAAAATTGTGGTAGAATTACCCCGAACAGGTTCTAATAAAGAAGGAGAAGCTTATGCGTAAAAAGATGTATAAAGCAAAAAAACGCTGGGTTGTCGCTAGTATAGCTATTGTAGCGGCAGTAGGGCAAGCAGCTCTTGTTTCAGCGGACACAGAAGGGACACCGACTAGCACGGTCGATACAACAGCAACGACTGTATCTGACAAAGCGTCGTCCCAAAGCGATACGAGTGCGTCTGTCAATAATGCGGGCGCCCCAGTGGTATCTGATATTCCTAAAGCCCCAGCTCCTGTCTCAGAAGTTGGAGGGCTAGGTGAGGCAGCGACGTCTGCGTCACAAGGTGACTATCAAACCATCAATAAAGTCGTTTATCTTGATGCAGGTCATGGCGGGAAAGATCCAGGTGCTAGCTATGGCGGAGTGAATGAAAAAGATTTAACGCTTTCTATTCATAATCTCGTTAAGGAAAAATTGCAAGATGCAGGCTATGCGGTTCATTCTGCTAGAACGACGGATCATTTTGTCGAATTGATCGACCGCTCTAAAGACGTGAATGCCAGTGATTCTGACTTATTTGTCAGCATTCATATCAATGCTTCTCCAAGTGCGAGCGCTTCTGGAATTGAGACCTATTGGTATGAAGCTTTTCCTGAATACCCTTCAAGAATTAACAGCCAATACCATGTTAACCCAGAACGCCTCAAGCGCAGTGCTTATTTGGCTGATGAGATCCAAAAATACACAGTCCAAGAAACAGGAGCCATCAACCGTGGTGTCCAAAGAAATACTTTCTCTGTATTGAGAGAGACCACTGCACCAGCAGTTCTCGTTGAGTTGGGATATGTGTCAAACCCGGCAGAGCGGGCAAAATTGGTGACGCCTGCTTACCAAGAAAAATTAGCAGATGGAATTGTCAAAGGGATCTTGAGCTACTATAAGGCCTTCAATCCAAATGATAAATCATCAGGAACAGTAGCACCATCAAGACCAAGCACGCCAGCACAACCAGTAGTCACTCGCCCAACCACTAAGCTCCCAGCTTCAGGCAGTTATACGTTTACGCAAGCATCAGATGTCAAGGCAGAGCCAAAGATGTCATCACAAGCTCTAGCGACTTACCAAGTTGGCGATAGAGTTAACTATGATAAGGTCGTCAATGCAGACGGCTACAACTGGCTCAGCTATATTTCTTACGGTGGCAATCGCCGCTATGTAGCAGTTGAAAAAGTTGCGGCTACTCAACCAACAACTCCAGCAGTCAAGGAAGAACCCAAAGTTGAGACTAAGCCTGTTGAAACAGTCAAACCAAGCACGCCAGCGCAACCAGTAGTGAGTCGCCCAACGACTAATCTTCCAGCCTCAGGTACTTACACCTTTACCAAAGCGTCTGATATTAAAGCAGAGCCCAAAGTATCCTCACCCGTTTTAGCGACTTATCAAGTTGGTGACAGAGTCAATTATGACAAGGTTGTGAATGCAGACGGTTACAATTGGCTCAGCTACATCTCTTTTGGAGGTCACCGTCGTTATATCGCGGTAGAGCAAATGTCAGCCTCTCAACCAACGACTCCAGCAGTCAAGGAAGAACCTAAGGTTGAGAATAAACCAGTCGAAACAGTCAAACCAAGCACGCCAGCACAACCAGTAGTGAGTCGCCCAACTACTAAACTCCCAGCGTCTGGTAGTTATACGTTTACGCAAGCTTCAGATGTTAAGGCGGAGCCAAAAATATCATCACAAGCTCTAGCAACTTACCAAGTTGGTGATAGAGTTAACTATGATAAGGTCGTCAACGCAGATGGCTACAACTGGCTCAGTTACATTTCTTACGGTGGCAATCGCCGCTATGTAGCAGTTGAAAAAGTTGCGGCTAATCAACCAACAACTCCAGCAGTCAAGGAAGAACCAAAAGTTGAGACTAAGCCTGTTGAAACGGTTAAACCAAACACGCCAGCACAACCAGTAGTCACTCGCCCAACGACTAAGCTTCCAGCCTCAGGTACTTACACCTTTACCAAAGCGTCTGATATTAAAGCGGAGCCTAAAGTATCTTCACCCGTTTTAGCAACCTACCAAGTTGGTCAAAGTGTTAACTATGATAAGGTCGTCAACGCAGATGGTTATAACTGGCTCAGTTACCTCTCCTTTGCAGGGCATCGTCGTTATATCGCAGTAGAGCAAATGGCAGCCACTCAACCAACGACTCCAGCAGTCAAGGAGGAGCCTAAGGTTGAAACTAAACCTGTTGAAACAGTTAAACCAAGTACCCCAGCACAACCAGTAGTGAGTCGCCCAACCACTAAACTCCCAGCGTCAGGTACTTACACCTTTACTAAAGCGTCTGATATTAAAGCAGAGCCTAAAGTATCTTCACCCGTTTTAGCGACCTACCAAGTTGGTCAAAGTGTTAACTATGATAAGGTCGTCAACGCAGATGGCTATAACTGGCTCAGTTACCTCTCCTTTGCAGGTCACCGTCGTTATATCGCAGTAGAGCAAATGGCAGCCACTCAACCAACGACTCCAGCAGTCAAGGAGGAGCCTAAGGTTGAAACTAAACCTGTTGAAACAGTTAAACCAAGTACCCCAGCACAACCAGTAGTGAGTCGCCCAACGACTAAGCTCCCAGCTTCAGGTACTTACACCTTTACTAAAGCGTCTGATATTAAAGCAGAGCCTAAAGTATCTTCACCCGTTTTAGCGACCTACCAAGTTGGTCAAAGTGTCAACTACGATAAGGTCGTCAACGCTGATGGCTATAACTGGCTCAGTTACATTTCTTATGGCGGCAATCGCCGCTATGTAGCGGTTGAAAAGGCTGTGGCTACTCAACCAACAACTCCAGCAGTCAAGGAAGAACCTAAGGTTGAGACTAAACCCGTTGAAACAGTCAAACCAAGCACGCCAGCGCAACCAGTAGTGAGTCGTCCAACGACTAATCTTCCAGCGTCAGGTACTTACACCTTTACCAAAGCGTCTGATATTAAAGCAGAGCCCAAAGTATCCTCACCCGTTTTAGCGACTTATCAAGTTGGTGACAGAGTCAATTATGACAAGGTTGTGAATGCGGACGGTTACAATTGGCTCAGCTACATCTCTTTTGGAGGTCACCGTCGTTATATCGCGGTAGAGCAAATGGCAGCCTCTCAACCAGCTACTCCAGTGGTTAAGGAAGCGGTTAAGACATCAAAAATAGCCGATCGTAATGTAAATGAGATTAGTGATGTTTACTATTCTCAACGAGACCCAGAATGGAGTAGAAAAGTTTACGGTTCTTATAATCTTGACTATTCTGGCTGTGTACCGACCAGTCTTGCTATGGTTATTCGTTCTATGACAGGGGAAAATGTGAAGCCAACAGATGTGGCTGATTACTTGTATAAGGAAACAGATACCTTTAATAAAAGAGAAGCGGGTACTTCTCAAGATGGTATCTTTAGGGCAGCAGAAAAATGGAACTTGGATGCGATGGTTCTTAATTCCAAAGAAGCAATCGCAGATGCTCTGAAAGAGGGAGCTTATGTCTTGGCAGCCATCCAAGGAAATCCATTTGTTCGGATTGCAGGCAGCCTCAGTCACGAGCTCGTTCTACAAGGTTATGACAATGGTAAGACCTATGCCAAGGACCCATATACTCCAGCCCTTAGTGGATGGTATAGTATTGATCATTTGTTTAATACGCAAAGTCAATTCCCAGAAGATCGCACACAAGGTTTGCCTTTTGTCAAATTGATGACGAAAGCCTAAATGTAGCGATACAATAGTTTGCTAAAAAGTATGTCCCTGACATACTTTTTAGTTGTTTTCTTTGTATTTTCTTATATAATGGAACTAACTGAAAAGAAATGAGGAAGCAGCAATGAAAGATGCCTTGTTAAATCGCTTTTTATCCTATGTTAAAATCAACACGAGAAGTGATGCGGATAGCACGACTGTCCCTTCCACCCAAAGTCAGGTTGATTTTGCGCTCAATGTCTTGAAGCCAGAGATGGAAGCTATCGGTTTAGAAAGGGTTCACTACCTTGAACACAATGGCTATGTGGTAGGCACTTTGCCTGCTAATAGTGAGGATTTCTCTTATAAAATCGGCTTTATCTCACATATTGATACTGCGGACTTTAATGCTGAAGGGGTTAATCCACAACTTGTTGAAAACTATGATGGTGGCGTGATTCCGCTAGGCGAGAGTGGTTTTCAGCTCAATCCTGCGGAGTTTCCGCAGTTAAAGAATTATGTCGGTCAGACCCTTATCACAACAGATGGCACGACTTTGCTGGGGAGTGATGACAAATCTGGTATCGCAGAAATTATGACGGCGATGAGCTACTTGGCTTCTCATCCAGAAATTCCCCACGGAGAAATTCGTGTGGCCTTTGGTCCTGATGAGGAAATTGGACGTGGTGCCGATCTTTTTGATGTGGCTGATTTTGATGTGGATTTTGCTTATACGGTGGATGGTGGTCCTTTAGGAGAATTGCAGTATGAAACTTTTAATGCTGCTTCTGCTAGCTTACGCTTTTTAGGACGCAATGTCCATCCAGGGACTGCCAAGGGACAAATGATTAATGCCCTTCAATTAGCCATGGATTTCCACAAAGAATTGCCAGAAACGGAGCGTCCAGAAGTGACAGATGGCTATCAAGGTTTTTACCACTTGCTAGAGATGGCAGGTACTGTTGAAGAGGCAGAGAGCTACTACATTATCCGTGATTTTGAAGAAAAGGACTTTCAGCGCCGCAAGGCTTATATGGCAGAAATCGCTGATCGGATGAATCAAGCACTTGGTGAAGAGCGGATTATCTTGACCTTGCATGATGAATATCGTAATATGAAAGAAGTCATCGAAAAAGATATGACACCTGTTGAGCTCGCTAAGGCAGTCATGGAAGAATTGAAGATTACCCCGATTGTTGAGCCGATTCGCGGTGGAACCGATGGGTCAAAGATTTCCTTTATGGGGATTCCAACGCCAAATATCTTTGCAGGTGGTGAAAACATGCATGGGCGTTTTGAGTTTGTCAGTCTAGAAACCATGGAAGAGGCTGTCCAAGTGATTGTCGGAATTTCGACTCGTAAATCCGTAGAAAACTAGAAAAAAAGGACGAACTATGATAGAATGGGTAGTAATGGAGGTTTCGATATGATAAAAATATTTGGTAAGGTGAGGTACCACTGGCAACCAGAATTGTCTTGGTTTATCACTTACTGGTCTATCGCCATTGCTCCTATCTTTCTTAGTTTGGCTTTGGTTTATGAACACACAACCATTCCTCGCAATATCTTTATTTTGTTTATCTTATTTGTTGTGTTGGTGGGACTTGGTTTTCATCGTTACTTTGTGATTGAAAGGGATTATTTGCGTATTATTTCCCTAAATCCCTTTAAACCATCTCGCGTTAAGATTAGTGATATTGAGAAGATAGAGGTGACCAAATCAACGCTGACCTTAGTCATGATTCATCAAAAAAAGCGTCTGTTTTACATGCGAAAATGGACCAAGAAGTATTTTCTAGATGACTTGGCTCTTCACCCAGATTTTAAGGGCGAGGTGGAGTTGATGGATAATTTTATCAATCTCGATTATTTTGAGTTTTATCAGAAAGAAAAAAAAGCCCCTAATCAACGATAAGGGCTTTGGTAGGGCAAGACTTCACTGCAAGCAGAGTGTCCTTGTCATCAGGGAGTTCTGCGGTGAGATCTTCTGTATGAGCAAACTTGACAATCCCATCATCATGGTAGTCAAAAACATCCGAGTAGGTTTGACACAAACCACAAGCAATACATCTTTCTGGAATAAGTGATACTTTCATACTATTATTGTAATACGAAATGAAGAAATTAACAAGGGGGAAGGCATGGTAAAACAACCGTGGGAACAAAAAATCGATGATAGCAAGACCGAGAAAGCAACGAGGCAGGCCAAGGGGGCTTTTATTAGCACACCTGTCTTGACGTTGCTCTTGAGCATTTTCTTTTTCATTGTGGTGGCTATCTTATTTGTGGTCTTTTATACGTCAAATGGTGGGAGCGATCAAACGTCAGCGACCAATGCTTTTTATGGGGCTTCAAAAGCCTCATCATCAAAGAGCGAGGCAGTGTCTTCATCTGAGGCGTCCTCCTCAAAAACGTCAGACAGCCAAGAGGAAGAAGAACAAGCCAGTAGTACCAGCGCTAGCAGTGAGGAAACCAGTAGCTCTAGTAGCAAGACGAGAGGTCAAGGGCAAACGATTACTGTCCTAGCAGGTGAGGGAGCAGGTGCTATTGCAGCGAGAGCTGGGATTTCAGTGGCTCAACTCCAAGAACTCAATCCGGATCATATGACGACAGGGGCTTGGTACGCTAACCCAGGTGATGTGGTTTATATCAACTAAGAGGAAACGATGAAACAGATAAAAATTGCTATTGATGGACCAGCTTCTAGTGGAAAGAGTACGGTGGCGAAAATCTTAGCCGAGAAACTCCGCTATACTTATTTGGATACTGGGGCTATGTATCGTTCGGTGACTTATTTGACCTTGAAAGAGGGGCTGTCTGAAGGGATGGTAGAAGAGATTTTAGCGACTTTAGACCAACACCCTATTTCTTTTAAGCGCTCTAGCCAAGATCAGCAGTTGGTTTTTGTAGGCGATGAGGATGTGACGGATGCTATTCGTCAAAATGATGTGACGCAAAATGTCTCTTGGGTAGCAGCCATTCCAGAAGTGAGAGAACGTTTGGTGGAGATGCAACGTGAAATTGCAAGCAAAGGTGGCATTATCATGGATGGGCGTGATATTGGAACGGTTGTTCTTCCTGATGCCGAACTCAAGATTTTTTTGGTCGCTTCGGTGGAAGAAAGAGCTCAACGTCGCTTTAAGGAAAATCAAGAAAAAGGCATTCCATCAGATCTTGAAGCTATTAAAACATCCATTGAAGAAAGAGACTATAAGGATAGCCACCGCGAGACTTCTCCTTTGAAACCAGCAGAAGATGCTATCTTGTTTGATACGACAGGAGTGTCCATTGAGGGCGTGACAGATTTTATTTTGGAAAAAGCAAAAGAAATCCTTGACAAACCATAAAGAAGATGATAAGATATTATACGAGAAAAGCAGAAGTGAGAACTTCTCGCCTTGCGACTAGCGTTGTCTGGCTCTACATGAACAGTTCCAAGTATGGGATATAATGTAGTGCGGACTTTTTGTGAAAAGGGTCCGCTTTCGTTTTTCTCTAAAAAAATGAAGAGGTGAAGAACATAGCTAAAAAAGATTTGTTCATCAATGATGAGATTCGCGTTCGCGAAGTACGTCTCATAGGTCTTGAGGGTGAGCAGCTTGGCATCAAGCCATTGTCAGAAGCTCAAGCATTGGCAGATGATGCTAATGTAGATTTAGTACTGATTCAGCCTCAAGCGACCCCACCTGTTGCAAAGATTATGGACTATGGCAAGTTCAAATTTGAGTATCAAAAGAAACAAAAGGAACAACGCAAAAAACAAAGTGTTGTGACGGTCAAAGAGATTCGTTTGAGTCCTGTTATTGACAAGGGTGATTTTGAAACCAAACTTCGCAACGGACGCAAGTTCCTTGAAAAAGGAAACAAGGTTAAAGTATCCATTCGTTTTAGAGGACGGATGATTACGCATAAGGAAATCGGAGCAAAAGTCCTTGCAGACTATGCTGAAGCAACACAAGACATTGCCATCATTGAGCAACGTGCAAAGATGGATGGTCGTCAAATGTTCATGCAGCTTGCCCCAATTCCTGAGAAAAAATAGGGATTTTTCCCAAAAACGATCATTTTAAGGAGAACATTAACATGCCAAAACAAAAAACACACCGCGCATCAGCTAAGCGTTTTAAACGTACCGGTTCTGGTGGCTTGAAACGTTTCCGTGCTTATACGTCTCACCGTTTCCACGGAAAAACTAAAAAACAACGTCGTCACCTTAGAAAAGCATCTATGGTATCACATAGCGACTTTAAGCGCATCAAAGCTATGCTAACTGGTCTTAAATAAGATCAAGCGTTGATTAGATTACACTATTTAGAGAACATTATTTGGAGGAAAGTTAAATGGCACGTGTTAAAGGTGGCGTTGTTTCAAGAAGACGTCGTAAACGTATTTTAAAATTAGCGAAGGGTTACTACGGTTCTAAACATATCTTGTTCAAGACAGCTAAAGAACAAGTGATGAATGCATACTACTATGCATACCGTGACCGTCGTCAAAAGAAACGTGATTTCCGTAAACTATGGATCACTCGTATCAATGCAGCAGCTCGTATGAACGGTTTGTCATATTCTCAATTGATGCACGGTTTGAAATTAGCTGAAATCGAAGTAAACCGCAAGATGCTTGCGGACTTGGCAGTTAATGATGCAGCAGCCTTCACAGCTTTGGCTGAAGCTGCAAAAGCTAAATTGGCAAAATAAAACCTAAAAAGACTAAAGTCTAGACACTGACTTTGGTCTTTTTCATTTTCTAGGGATGATTTTTATGTTTATTTAAGATATAATGAAAGGGTAATCAAAAGCAGTCACTAGAAAGGATGTCTTGTGTTTAAAGAAGATGCCACCATTCTTGCCCAAGAGGTAAGAACAAACAAACGGTCCCCTAAAGAGTTGGTGGAGGCAGCTATCTCAACGATTGAGTCCCTCAATCCAAAATCAAATGCTGTGGTTTCCAAGCGTTATGAGAAAGCTTTGAAGGAGGCGAAAGAGCGTGTTTATCGCAACCAGCCTTTTTTTGGTGTACCTATCTTACTTAAAGACTTGGGGCAAGAACAAGAGGGAGAGCTCTCCACATCAGGCTCTTCTTTGTTTGCTCAGTATCGTGCAAAGAGCAGTGATAACTATGTCAAAGCCATAGAAAGCCTTGGCTTTATCGTGCTTGGGCGTACCAATACGCCCGAATTTGGTTTTAAGAATATTAGCGATAGCAGGCTTCATGGACCAGTGAAACTTCCCTATGATCATAGTCGCAATGCTGGGGGGTCAAGTGGAGGATCTGGAGCGGCAGTGGCTGCTGGTATGGTTCCCCTTGCAGGAGCCAGTGATGGAGGGGGGTCTATTCGGATTCCAGCTTCCTTTAATGGGCTCATTGGTCTCAAACCCAGTCGTGGTAGGATTCCTGTCGGTCCTAGCTCTTTTAGAGGGTGGCAGGGCTTGTCGGTGCATTTTGCCTTGACAAAAACGGTACGAGATACCAAAAATCTCCTCTACCACTTGCAGAGTTGTCAAATGGAGAGTCCCTTTGTTCTTCCGACCTTGTCTCTCGAGGCTTTGCAAGCTCCTTTGAAAAAAGGATTGACCATTGCTGTGCAGCTGGATTCTCCAGTTGGAGGGGATGTGTCACAGGCAGCTAGGAAGGCGGTCCTTTCGACTTGTTCTTTGCTTGAGGAGATGGGGCATGATTTGGTTTTTGTGGATACTGTCGGGGTGGATGGTCTTGAGGCGATTCAAAGTTACTACCTAATGAATAGTGTAGAGACGGCCTTGATGTTTGACCAGATTGAAAGTGGTTTGAAAAGACCGCTAGAAAAAGGGGATATGGAGGACATGACTTGGGTCTTGTATCGCAGTGGGCAAAAAATTCTTGCCAAGGACTATAGTGCTGCTATTCAAAAATGGGATAAGTATAGCCATCAGATGAGCGTCTTTCACGAAACTTATGATATTTTGCTGTCACCTGCTACCGCAGATGTGGCTCCTAAGCTAGATTATTTCACTCTATCGTCATTTGTGCGCGAACGTATGGATAGAGTAGATGAGCTGAGTGTCACAGAGCAGCAGGAATTGGTGCTTGATATGTTTCGACCAGGTCTAGATCTGACTCCTTTTAACCAATTGGCCAATCAAACAGGCCAACCTTCGATTAGCCTTCCCCTGTTTGAAGATGAATCAGGTCTGCCTTTAGGTGTGCAATTCACAGCCGCTAAGGGAAGAGAAGACCTCCTTTTAGCTTTAGCACAAACACTAGAAGAGGCTGGTGCCTTTTTCTCCCTCCGCTCTTAACAGAAAGTGAGATGTCATGAAGCAATTTATTGACCTGCAACTGATCCGAGATAGCTTTAGCTTTGTCATTTCGGGTTTGCCATACACTCTTGGGATTTCTTTTGCCAGCTTTCTTTTAGGCTTAATCTTAGGCTTTTTTCTCGCCTTGATGCGCCTTTCTGGCAAAAAATGGTTGACCCTTCCTTCCACCATTTATATCTCTCTTATGCGGGGGGTTCCGATGATTGTAGTCTTGTTTGTCCTTTATTTTGGGCTACCCTATTATGGTATCCAGCTCCCTGCTTTATTGTGTGCCTTGATTGGTTTTAGTTTGGTGAGTTCGGCTTATATTTCCGAGATTTTTCGCTCGGCTATTAGTGCGGTGGATAAGGGACAGTGGGAAGCTGCGACCGCTCTTGGTCTGCCAAAGGCAAAGACTATTCGCTATGTAATCTTACCTCAAGCCATGCGGATTGCCATTCCCCCACTTGGCAATGTCATCATTGATATGGTGAAAAGTTCGTCACTGGTTGCCATGATTACGGTTCCCGATATTTTTCAAAATGCTAAGATTGTTGGTGGCTCCAAATGGGATTACATGTCCATGTATATCTTGGTTGCCTTGATTTATTGGGTTTTGACCATTCTCTTGGAGCAAGGTCAGGCTCTGCTTGAGAGACGCTTACGTTTAGGGTAAAGGAGGGTGTGATGGAGCATTCAACTTGGCATGAGGCCATCAAAAAAGAGTTGCCAGATGGCTATTTTCGTCAGATTAATCAATTTTTGGACCGAGTTTATCAAGAAGAGACGGTCTATCCTCCAAGAGATAAGGTTTTTAATGCCATTCAAACAACGCCTCTTGAGACAGTCAAGGTTGTCTTGATTGGTCAAGATCCTTATCATGGACCTAAGCAAGCTCAAGGACTCTCTTTTTCGGTGCCAGATGATCTCCCTGCCCCACCGTCTTTGCAAAATATTTTAAAAGAATTGGCAGATGATCTAGGCACTAGAGCTCACCATGATTTAACTAGCTGGGCCAAGCAAGGGGTTCTCTTGCTCAATGCCTGCTTAACCGTACCAGCAGGTCGAGCTAATGGGCATGCAGGTCAGATCTGGGAGCCTTTTACAGATGCCGTCATTCGAGTGGTCAATCAAAAGGAAGAGCCGGTGGTCTTTATCCTTTGGGGAGGTTATGCAAGACAGAAAAAATCATTGATTGATAGCACCAGACATCTAGTGATTGAGAGTGCGCATCCAAGCCCTTTGTCGGCTTATCGGGGTTTTTTTGGCTCCAAACCTTTTTCTAGAACCAATGCTTTTTTGAAAGACAAAGGGCTTGTTCCCATCGATTGGCTACATTAAAAGTTGTCGAATCTTATTTTTGTTTTTGATTGAAAATGTTCCGATTTCTGATATAATGGAGATGTAATATTAAAAAGGAGGAGATTATGAAGAAGAAATCTCTTATCGTTCCAGCACTATCAACCTTGTTGATCTCAGCCGCTGTTTTGGCACAAAAAGCTCAAGCAGAAGAAACAACTCCTGTTTCAAACCAACCTGCAACCACTGCGACTGCCCAAACAGAAACAGCAACCACAACAGCGACAACAACACCAGCACCAAAAGCTGTCAAAGAAACCCAACCCGTTTCTTCAGATACAGTGACTATCTTACATACCAATGATATGCACGGTCACATTGTGGCTGAGCCAGGTCAAGGAGTTATTGGAGCTGCTAAATTGGCAGCTGTGGTGGAAGATCAACGAGCAAAAGGTGAAACGATCGTCCTTGATGCCGGAGATGCTTTCCAAGGCATGCCTATTTCAAATAGCACCAAGGGAGAAGATCTTGCTAACATCATGAACCAAATCGGTTATGATGCCATGGCAGTTGGGAACCATGAGTTTGACTTTGGTAAGGATGAGCTGATTAAGTACAAATCATTGCTCAACTTCCCAATCTTGAGTTCAAACGTTTATGTTGATGGCGTTCGTCTTTTCCAACCTTATACCGTTGTCGATAAGGATAAAACTGTCGAAGGCGATGAGTTTGTCGTGATTGGGGTAACAACTCCAGAAACAGCAACCAAAACACATCCACGCAATGTCGAAGGAGTGACCTTTACTGAACCAATCCAAGAAGTAGAAAATGTCATCGCAGAGGTGGAAGCAAAAGCCAAAGCAGAAGGCAAAACTTACAACAACTATGTCGTTCTCAGTCACTTGGGCATTGACCAAACGACAAAACCAGAATGGCAAGGTGGTACTCTAGCTGAGACCTTGTCTAAAAACCCGCTTCTTAAAGGGAAGAATGTCATTGTTATCGATGGACACTCTCACACGTTAGCGACAGCGACTTATGGCGACCACGATGTCTATAACCAAACTGGTAGCTACCTTCACAATATCGGTCGTATCACACTTGATCGTGCAACGAACAAATTAAATGCTGGTGTCATCACCTATAAGGATACCAAAGATATCCAAGAAGACCCAACAATCGCAGCTGAAGTGGCGAATATCAAGGCGAAATTTGAAGCTCACAATGCTCAAGTGGTTGTCGCAAACAACCCTGTTCACCTTGATTCTGACCGCATGAATGTGCGTGTGCGTGAAACCAACCTTGGCGATCTTATCTCAGACAGCATGCTAGCTTATGGTCAAACAGGCTTTAGCCACCCATCAAACCTTGCGGTCATGAATGGTGGCGGTATCCGTGAAACACTTGAAAAAGACAAACCGATCACTAAAGGTGATGTGATTGCGGTTCTTCCATTTGGAAATACCATGTCACAAATCACGGTAACTGGTCAAAATATTCAAGACATGTTTGTGAAGTCTCTCAGCTCTATCCAACAAAAGACAGCTGAAGGTCAACCGGTCTTGGATGAAAATGGTCGTCCACTTCTTGAACCAAGTGGTGGTTTCCTACATGTTTCAGGAGCTATTGTCTATTATGACACAGCTTTAAACGGTGCTGATCGTGTGCTTCATATCTCTATCTACAACCCAGAAAAAGATGACTTTGAACCACTTGATTTGAAAGGCACTTACTACCTCGCGACTAACGATTTCCTTGCAGCAGGAGGAGATGGTTACACTATGCTTGGTGGGGCGCGTGAAGAAGGTCCATCTCTTGATACAGTCTTTGAGGAATACCTCAAAAATCCAGAACTTGATTTGTCTGTCTATGACGTCATCAATCCAAATGCACGCTTGATTTCAGTAGATTCAACTCTTGATGCCAACGGCAACGGTGTTCCAGATTACATGGAAAAAGAGGCAAAAGCACCTGAGCTTCCTGGTATTAAGATCACAGATAAGGGTAATGGTCACTACACTGGTGTGGTTAGTGAAGATTTGACCTTCACAAAACCAACATTTGATCTCACACCAGCAAAGGAAACGACACCAGATTTGGCTTCTTTCCCAATGTCAGCTGGTAAAGAAATGGCTAAACCAATGGGCATGATGGAAAAATCAGCTAAAGTTTCTGAGAAAACTCTCCCAGAAACCGCTAGCAAAGAATCAGCGCTTGGCTTGGCTCTTGGTTTATCTCTTATGACAACTGGTCTTGTCTTGGCAAGAAAAAAAGCACAAAACTAAGCTAATAGAAACAAAAAAGCAGGTCAAACCTGCTTTTTTATTTGGTTTCTCTAAAGAAGATAAAGCAAACGTTCCGAGGCTAACATAAACTTTGGAACCTTGGTATCATTTATTTTGTTTTTTCTTAACGGCTTGTTTGGTCAGATTGAGTCCAAAAGGAACGAGATTTTCCTGTTTTTTGACAATCCGTTTGATATTGTCGGTATGGCGAATGATGATGAGGCTAGCAATCAAAATAACGACAACAGAAAAGATGGGATCGTACTGGGTCAAAATGATCTGGTATTTGGGAAAGATTAGAACCCCTAGAATCGCAAAAAAAGTTACGGTCACACTGGCAAAAGAAATCATGCTGGTCAGATAAAGGGTGATAGCAAAGATGATAAGCAAATACAGGAAGAACAAGGGGGAATAGCCAAGCAGGACTCCTGCACTGGTCGCAACAGCCTTGCCTCCCTTAAATTCAGCAAAAATAGGATAGGTATGACCGATGATGGCAAAAAAGCCAATGAGTAGTGGTGCGACACCCGAAAAGCCAAAATAAAAAGGAAGCAGGGTCGCTAAAGTCCCTTTTAAGAGATCGACAAAGAGTGTCACTAAACCAGCCTTAACCCCTAAGATACGAAAGGTGTTGGTGGTTCCTGTATTGCCGCTGCCGTGTTCACGCAGATTTTTGTGGTAGAAATAGTGCCCAATCCAAAGCCCAGTTGGAATGGACCCAAGCAGATAAGCGACTAAGATCAGTAATATCGATTTCATCATATTCTTATTATATCACGAAAAGGCTAAAAGAGAAGACTTTAGGTCAGAAAAAGAATCTTAAGAAGAGGGACAAAATCAGGAAAAGCCTTGCTATACTACGTATAACAAGTATTGACTTAACAGTCAATACTTAATCTAAAGAGCATGAATAGAGAAAGGTTCAGAAATGTTAAAACTAGAAGATTGTCTGCATCTTTTGGCAGAGGATTTAGGTCAGATCAAGGTCAAATTTAATAACTGGACAGGCGAGCATCCTATTGATAGCTATCTAAGAAATCCAGAAGACGTCAATAATATGAATCTTTTTTGGCGGAGCAACCTTAGATACTTCAGTGTAGGAGATGTGGCACTTAATTTTATTAAACTAGATGAAGATAAGTGGCTTTTGACGACGATAAAGAAAGTGACAAGAGAGCTGGGGGTTAGATACGGTCAAAATTATGAGGGAGAGGCTTTAGAGCAATACTCTTCTTATTTTGGTCGCTTAGTCATTCGTTATAAAAAGCAAGGACGTATCGGGATTCGAAACTATGCTTCCATCATGCAGGATTTGGAAGTTTATCAACTGCTTCCCGAGGTTTATAGTGGCTCTGATTTTCAAGGGTATGATGATATTTGTTTATCTTATACGCAGTTAGAGCGGATTTTTAGATTGGAGAAAAGGGATTGGCTCACTGCTTTGAAAAATCAAAAAGCGGTCTATCTCATCACTGATCGAAAGACAGGAAAACTTTATGTCGGATCAGCGACGAGTGATCACGGGATGTTGCTTGCTAGATGGTCCAGCTATGTAGCCAACGGTCATGGGGGCAATAAAGAGCTAAAAGTACTGGTGGAAAAAGAAGGTTTTGACTATGTAAAAACCTATTTTCAGTATAGTTTGCTGGAAAATTATAACGGAAAAATCGATGACCATTTCGTACTCGAAAGAGAATCATGGTGGAAAGAAGTCTTGCAATCAAGAAAGTTTGGCTATAATGCCAATTAAAAATGAACAGATGAGGTGTAAAAAGAAGAAAAAATGAGAGATTGGGAGGAACAAAACCATCGCAGTGAGATGGCATCTCAAGCCAAAAGGCAAAATGACCTTTTGGAGGCACAGAATCGTGCAATAGAAGATGAAGCAAGAAGGCGAAACGAGCTTTTAGAAAAGCACAACCGTGAACAAAAAGAGTTCAATCGTCTAAAAAGAGAGCAAATTGCAGCTGAAGAAGAGCGGTATCAAAGAGAACGTTTGGACCGCAAAGATAAAGAGTATCGAGATAAAATTTATGCTTTAAAATTAACCTTGGCACAAACACCAGACCCTCTAGCAAGAGAGCCAATAGCTATTTTATTAGAGGAGGCCAAGCAGGACTATCAAGTGTTTTTGGATGACTTAGAAAGACAACGCATAGCCAAAGAACAAGCCAGGGAGCAGGCTCATCAAGAATATTTGAGAGAGCAGGCTGAAAATGAAAGACAGCAAAAAAGATGGCAACGTAAACAGCGAATTAAGGCTGTGCTGAGTGCTTTGATTGTGTTTCCATTGCTGATTTTAGCGCTTATTTTAGGTTTAAAGTGGATGATGGATACAGCTCACGAAAGGAAGGAAGTGCAACACCTGAGTACTCAGAAGTCATCTGATAGAGTCGAGGCGAGTTCGTCTGAGTCAAAAGCTCAACAAACCAGTGAGAAAAAAGTATCTTCCTCAAGATATGGGGAAGACACCTCACAGGTTGTTGCCCCTTATGCAAATCAAGGTGAAACACCGATTTCTCCTTCGTCTTCTTCTGACACCGCTCTATCTCACAGAGTGGATACTAAAAATTTAACAACTCAAGAAATGAAAGACTGGGTGATTCATGATCTAGAGAAGCGGATAAAATGGGATGATATGGATATTCAGATTGAGAAAAGAGCTGATGGATTGGCTTATGCAACAGTGATAACCAGCTTTGATAATGGCGTTTCACGTACTCATTATTATCGGATCTCTGGACAAGGTTATCTGGAAGTGAAGAAAAACGATGGTTGGTATGTGGTTGAAAAAGACTATCCTGATTTCTAAAAGAGCTAGTATCAGCTCTTTTTTGATTTGCAAAATCCTTTAAAAACTTGTATCATAAGACAGGTATCAAAACAAGTCCAAAGAGGTGGAGGAAAGCAGTGGCGAAAGAGACAGAAAATCTAAGAAGTTATAACGATGAGGCCATTCAAGTTTTAGAAGGGCTGGATGCGGTCAGAAAGCGTCCAGGTATGTATATCGGCTCAACGGATGGCAACGGACTGCATCATTTGGTCTGGGAGATTGTGGATAATGCAGTGGATGAGGCTCTTTCTGGTTTTGGAGAGGAGATTGCCGTAACCCTTCATGAGGATGGCTCGATTAGTGTCAGTGACCAAGGTCGAGGGATGCCTGTGGGTCTTCATGCTATGGGGATTCCGACGGTTGAGGTCATCTTCACTGTCTTGCACGCTGGTGGTAAATTTGGTCAAGGCGGTTATAAAACGTCTGGAGGTCTCCACGGGGTCGGCTCCAGCGTCGTCAATGCCCTATCTACTTGGCTTGAGGTAACGATTACGCGTGATGGAGCTGTGTATCGTCAGCGCTTTGAAGTAGGAGGCAAGCCTGTCACCACGCTGGAAAAAATCGGAAAAGCACCTAAGTCTGTTTCAGGCACCAGTGTGCGCTTTATGCCAGACGGCACGATCTTTTCCACCACTGAGTTTAAGTTCAACACTATTGCGGAGCGCCTAAAGGAATCGGCTTTCTTATTGAAAAACGTGACCATGATGTTAACCGATGAGCGCACCGGTCAATCCGAGCGTTTCCATTATGAAAATGGGGTGGAGGACTTTGTGGTCTATCTCAATGAGGAAAAAGAAACTCTCACGCCTGTGATTGCCATTTCAGGCGAGGAATCTCAGGTTCAGGTCTCTCTTGCCATGCAGTACAATGACGGTTTTTCAGATAATATCCTTTCCTTTGTCAACAATGTGCGCACCAAGGATGGGGGAACCCATGAGACGGGCTTCAAGACCGCCATTACTAAGGTGATGAATGATTACGCGAGAAAAACGGGTCTTTTAAAAGAGAAGGATAAAAATCTAGAAGGCTCTGACTACCGTGAGGGTCTCTCGGCTGTCTTATCAGTTTTGGTTCCAGAAGCTTATCTGCAATTTGAAGGGCAAACCAAGGACAAACTAGGAAGCCCCATGGTGCGTCCCATTGTCGAGTCAATCGTGGCTGATCAGCTGACCTTTTACTTGATGGAACATGGCGAGATGGCTGCTCAGCTTATTCGCAAGGCCATCAAGGCGCGTGATGCCAGAGAAGCAGCGAGAAAAGCGCGTGATGCTAGTCGAAATGGTAAGAAAAATAAGAAAGACAAAGGGCTACTTTCAGGCAAGCTCACCCCAGCCCAGTCTAAAAATCCAGCTAAAAATGAACTTTTTTTGGTGGAAGGAGACTCAGCCGGAGGTTCTGCCAAGCAAGGGCGTGACCGCAAGTTTCAAGCGATTTTACCCCTACGTGGTAAGGTCTTAAACACGGAAAAAGCCAAGATGGCAGATATTCTCAAAAATGAAGAAATCAACACCATGATCTACACCATCGGTGCTGGTGTGGGGGCAGACTTTACTCTAGAAGATTGTAACTATGATAAGGTCATCATCATGACCGATGCGGATACGGACGGCGCTCATATTCAGACACTTCTGCTCACCTTTTTCTACCGCTATATGCGACCGCTTGTCGAAAGCGGACGAGTCTATATTGCTCTTCCTCCGCTTTACAAGATGAGTAAAGGTAAGGGCAAGCAAGAAAAGGTTGCTTATGCTTGGACGGATAATGAGCTTGAGGATCTGCGCAAGACCTTTGGTCGAGGGGCAACGCTCCAACGCTACAAGGGACTAGGTGAGATGAATGCTGACCAACTCTGGGAGACCACCATGGACCCAGATACTAGAACCCTCATTCGTGTGACCCTAGATGACTTAGCAAGGACCGAGCGGCGCGTGTCCATCCTCATGGGCGATAAACCAGCCCCAAGACGCCAGTGGATTGAGGATAACGTGAAGTTCACGCTGGAAGAGAATACGGTGTTTTAGGGAGAAAGGGAAGAAAAGATGGTTTTAGAGAATAAGCTAGGGATCAAAGATTCTTTCCGTTTAGCGAAAGAGGAAGAAAAACGCAGTAAAGCACGTGCTAAAGTCTTATTTGAAGAAAACCTCTTAGGGGATAGATCAGCAGGGACTTATGAAACACTCGCTTTTATCCACACTTTTCTCTTTGAGGAGATCTATGATTTTGCAGGGCAAATGCGAATCGTCAATCTTGCAAAAGGGAATTTTCGCTTTGCTCCCATTCTCTATCTCAGGGAGTCTATTCGAGCAATTGAAAAAATGCCTCAGTCTAGCTTTGATGAGATTGTTGAAAAGTATGTGGAAATGAATATCGCTCATCCTTTTCGTGAGGGAAATGGCAGGAGCATGCGGATTTGGCTAGATCATATCTTGAAAGTTGAATTAAACCAAGTTATCGACTGGTCTAAGGTGGATAAGGAAGATTATCTTCTTGCCATGGAGAGAAGTCCAGTGAGAGATAGGGAAATCAAAATCATTCTAAAACAAGCTCTTTCTGAGGAGATTAAAAATAGGAATCTTTATATGAAAGGGATTGATCAAAGCTACGCCTATGAGGGGTATGCCCTCTATCAAACCAAAGAGCTGTGATGAAGAATAAAGGAGAAACCATGAACTGGAAGTTAGAATCAGATGTCAATGACTACGTCAAGTCTCAGTTTGCAAGGCTTGGGCTAAAAAAACATAGTGACTACAATGAAGAGTCTGCTATGAGTCCCTATCTCAAAGAAGCTTTAGCTGGCTCTGCCAAAACTAAAACTAAAACCAATTTTGGAAAACCAGATTTTCACCTAGAGGGCTATAAAAGTGGAGATAGAGTTGTTCCTGTCCTTATCGAGGATAAGTTAGGACTAAAAAAATTAGTCGCGCTGACCAAGGACGGTATCAAACAAGACGACAAGTCGATCAGCAATTTTGCGGTCAATGGTGCGCTTCACTACGTGCGCTCGGCTATCGCTAGCGGAAAGTATACGGACGGTATCGCTATCGGTGTTGCAGGAGATAGCCCTGAAACGGTTACCATCAAGGTCTACTATGTCTTTGGTTCGGCTTTCAATGCTTATAAGGAACTGCAGGAAGTGACCAGTTTTGATTTCTTAGAAAATCAAGCAACCTTTACGACCTTTTACAAGAATGCAACCCTAAGCGAAGAGGAAAAACACCAGATCCTCATCAGTTCTCAGGCACTTTTAAAAACCTATGCTAAAAAACTCAACCGTCTCATGCATAATCACAATATCACAGCGCCACAGCGTGTCCTTTATGTGTCTGGTATGCTCCTTGCCATGCAGGAAATTGTGGATAAAGAGGGCGATAAGCTAGATGATGGCTTGATTCCAGAGGATTTAAAGGGTAAGCAGGTCGAAAATGCGCGTGACGGGGAAAAAATCGTTCAGCATATCTCTAATTTTCTAAAAGCCAGAGGGATTGAGGAAAGTAAGCACAGTCTGATGCTCGCTTCCTTTAGTGAGATTTCAAAAGATCCTCAAAGAGATGAAAAAACAGAGCTTGATAAGGAAGTCGCTAAACTTTTGGATACTCAAACTTCTGTCAATAAGCAGATTTTTACTTTTATCTATGAGTATATCTATAAGTCCATCGATGGTCTAGGAGGTCATATTGACATTATGGGTGAGATGTACTCAGAGTTTCTTAAGTATGCTCTTGGAGATGGACAAGAGATCGGAATTGTCCTTACTCCCCCTTATGTGACTAAAATGATGGCAGAAATCTTAGGAATCAAGAGTGAAAACCGTGTCATGGATCTTGCAACTGGTTCGGCAGGGTTTTTGATCTCAGCTATGGAGTTGATGGTGGAGGACATCAATCGCAAATATGGTAAGGGGACGACGAGAGCGGAGGAAAAAATCGCAGATGTCAAGAAGAATCATCTTTTAGGGATTGAGCTTAACGCTGAGATGTACACGCTAGCGGCTACCAATATGATCCTACGTGGAGATGGTTCTAGCCGTATAGAGAAAGGTTCTGCCTTTAACCGACCTGAAAATCTCTTTACAGATTTTGGGGCAAACCGTGTGTTGTTAAATCCACCTTTTTCCTATGATGAAAACGGACTTCCTTTCATCGCTTATGGTCTGGATAAGATGGAAAAAGGAGGTCTCGGTGCTATCATCATCCAAGATAGCGCAGGATCTGGTAGGGCTGTAAAGACAGCAAAAGAAATTCTTAAAAAGCACACACTTTTAGCCTCTATCAAAATGCCAGTGGATCTTTTTGTGCCTATGGCTGGGGTGCAGACTTCTATCTACATCTTTAAGGCGCACGAACCTCATGATTTTGAGCAGACGGTGAAATTTATCGACTTTAGAAATGACGGCTATAAACGAACTAGAAGAGGACTCACAGAGGTGGATCATCCCACAAATCGCTATCAGGACATCGTCAAGATCTATAAAGCAGGGACAAAAGCTAGAGTGTCGGAGAAGCTTTGGGATTTAGATCAAGTCTATATAGAATCTTTTATCACCGATCAGGGCAATGATTGGAACTTTGAGCAACATCAAGTCATCGATACCAAGCCCACCCTTGAGGACTTTAAACAGACGGTCGCTGATTACCTTTCTTGGGAAGTGACCCAGCTTTTACAACAAAAGGGAGAAGCCTCCTCAAAAAAATCCTAAGCCCTCGCTTGCAGAAGTTAGAAGATGACTTTGTAAAAGCTGGGGGCGAGTGGCGGGAAGTGAAGCTTAATCAATTATTTACAAAAAGAACGATTAAGGGCGTACCTAAATCAGCTGAAAATTTGACAGAGCAAAGCAATGGTTATCATATGTTTGGTCAAAATATCCAGTATCAGTATCCCCAAAAGATTCTACTGGATTCTAAATATTTACATTTTGTCGATCCTAAGAGACCAATTCTTGCCTACACATCTAGTGTAGGAGAAATAGGAATGATTTCTGAAACTTTTTATAGAAGCGGGAATAACGGGGCATTTCAAGGATTGTATCCAAGATTTAAAAATTATAATAAATACCATATATTATTTTTGCTATCTATACTAAGGAGACATTTTAATAATTTTGAATATGGCACAGGTATGGCTAATGTAATTAATATGAAAATAACCTTACCTTTTTTTGAAGATGAGTTAGCATTTCCCTACATGGAAAACTACATCAAAGCGCTCGAGGCTGAACGCATCGAGACGCTCGAGGCTTATCTAACAGTCACTGGACTGAAAGAGTATAAACTGACACAAAATGATGAGAAAATACTTGACAGGTGGTCTGAACTCAGCGATACTAAGAGTAGAGTAGAGGATGTGGATGCTTATGCCTTTCAACCTATTTCCATGAAAATCCTTTTTCCAGAGATTCACCAAGGAAGACGTTTGAAAAAGGACGACCAAATCAAAGGGGATTTATATTTTGTCATGGCAGGAACAACCAATACAGGAGTGGTTGGTTCAATCGGAAACGATGTGAGGATTTTTCCGAAGCATTCGTTGACGATTGACATTTTTGGAAATACCTTTTACCGTTCTTACGAATTTGGAGCAGGTGATGATACAGGTGTTTTTTGGAATCCTGCGAATAAGAAGCCAAAAAGTTTACCGTTTTTACAAACGGTTATCAGTAAGAGTTTGCAAGGAAAATATGATTTTGGGAATAAGCTAAGAGCATCACAAACTTATGATTTCAAATTTGATGTTCCAGTAATCAAAAAAGAAGAACCCGACTACACTTTCATGTCTGACTTTATCAAGGTTGTCGAAAAATTAGTTATCAAAGATTTGGTAGAGTGGATGGATAAGAGGGTTGAGGCGACAAGAGAAGTGGTTGCAAGAGATTAAAACAAAAATCTGTTTTAGATGTTCCTTTCATCAAAAAAAGTTGCCGTTCAGATTCACAAAAAGAATTTTTAGGAGGTTCTATGACAAAAGGAAAAGGATTAGCACGAGTATTTCTAACGCCTCTAACACATGCCGAGTTTGGGCAGATATTAGATGCTTATGAAACCAAGAAATTAGAGCCACTTCTTAAGTTATTTGATCAATTGAAAAATAAAACAGAAACCTACGACCAATGGATTAGCTCTATTCGTTTTTCACTAGATGATGCTGGGGAAATAGAAGGGGTTCGCTGGGTTAGGTTTGCCCCAGCAAATGGCTTAATTCTGGTTCTTTCTCATGTCGAGAAAGAAATAACAGAGTTTGATTTACCAGAGGACTTAAAAGAGCATAGCGCAAAGAAAAAACCTGTCATGATAACAAAGTGGTATTAGTTCAAACTATAGTCTTTGTTGCGTATTTTTTATGACTTTGGTTACCTCATTTTTCCTCATTTCAAGCAGTGACGATACGCAAGCAAAACAATAAAATTGATCAAATTCAACATGATAAAGATTAAACCTAATGTCTCTTACGGACAATTATTTAAATGAAACGATGGAAGAACTTATCAGAGTTCTAAAAAGAATAAGGAAATGATTACATGTCTAACATTCAAAACATGTCTTTAGAAGACATCATGGGAGAGCGTTTCGGACGCTACTCCAAGTACGTCATACAGGATCGGGCTTTGCCTGATATTCGTGATGGCTTAAAGCCGGTACAACGCAGAATTCTTTATTCCATGAATAAAGATGGTAATACCTTTGATAAGGGCTATCGTAAGTCTGCCAAGTCAGTCGGAAATGTCATGGGGAATTTCCACCCGCACGGGGATTCCTCCATTTATGATGCCATGGTGCGGATGAGTCAGGACTGGAAAAATCGAGAAATCCTCATCGAGATGCACGGAAATAATGGATCCATGGATGGGGATCCGCCTGCTGCCATGCGATACACCGAAGCACGGCTGTCTGAAGCGTCTGGCTATCTCTTGCAGGACATCGACAAAAAGACCGTGCCTTTTGCTTGGAACTTTGACGACACGGAAAAAGAGCCGACGGTTTTACCTGCTGCCTTTCCTAATCTATTGGTCAATGGTTCCACAGGGATTTCTGCTGGCTATGCTACGGATATTCCACCGCATAACTTGGCGGAGGTCATCGATGCAACCATCTACCTGATCGATCACCCTAAAGCGACCTTGGACAAACTCTTGCAGCATTTGCCAGCTCCGGATTTTCCAACAGGTGGCATCATCCAAGGAACAGCGGGTCTAAAAGACATCTACGAAACAGGAAAAGGGCGCTTGGTGTTAAGGAGCAAGACCCACACTGAGCCTCTAAAAGGGGGGAAAGAACAGATTATCGTGACAGAACTTCCCTATGAGGTCAATAAAGCCAGCCTCATCAAGAAGATGGACGATATTCGTCTTAGCAACAAGGTGCCAGGGATGGTTGAAATCAGGGATGAGTCAGACCGTGATGGGTTACGGATTGCCATTGAGCTAAAGAAAGATGCAGATACGCAAGTGGTGCTCAACTATCTCTTGAAATACACGGATTTGCAAATCAACTATAACTTTAACATGGTGGCTATCGACCACTATACCCCTCGTCAAGTGGGGCTGCGCCGCATTTTGGAAAGCTATATTGAACACCGCAAGGCTGTGATTGTCGCGCGGTCCCAGTTTGACAAGAAAAAAGCGGAGGATCGTCTGCACATCGTTGAGGGCTTGATTAGGGTCTTGTCCATCCTTGATGAGGTGATTGCCCTCATTCGTGCCAGTGAAAACAAGGCAGATGCTAAGGAAAATCTCAAGGTCAGCTATGACTTTACCGAGCTTCAAGCGGAAGCTATTGTGACCTTACAGCTCTATCGTTTGACCAATACCGATATTGTGACCCTGCAAGAAGAGGAAAAGGAACTGCGAGAGAAAATCGCTGTCTTGTCTGCCATTATCACTAATGAGAGCACTCTCTTTAACGTCATGAAACGAGAATTGCGGGAGGTCAAAAAGACCTTTGCCAGCCCACGACGCACGGAGCTAAAAGAGGCAGAAGCAGTCATCGAGATTGATACGGCTAGCTTGATTGTCGCTGAGGATACTTATGTCAGCGTGACCAAGGCAGGCTACATCAAACGTACTAGTCCACGGAGCTTTGCGGCATCTAGCTTGGATGAGCTGGGCAAGCGTGAGGACGATCGCCTCTTGTTCTTAGCCCAAGCTAAAACCACCCAACATCTCCTGGTCTTTACCAATCTTGGCCATGTCATCTATCGTCCTGTGCATGAGCTGCCAGATGTCAAGTGGAAGGATATTGGTGAACATCTGTCGCAGACCATCAGTAGCTTTAGCACAGATGAAGAAGTAGTGTTTGTGGATTTGGTTGATGAGATTGGCGAAAAAACCTATATCACAGGGACCCTATCTGGTCAGATCAAACGCTTTGAGCAAGCCGAGTTGAAACCTTGGCGGACCTATCGTTCCAAGGCGCTCAAGTTTATCCAGCTCAAGCAAGAGCATGATCGAGTGTTAAATGTTTTCCCTGAAGAGCCAACGGAAACAGTGATGGCGGTGACTCATCAAGGTTATGCGGTCCGCTTTGAAGCTAGTGATGTTCCTATTAGTGGCCTCAAAGCAGCAGGAGTCAAGGCGGTTAACCTTAAAGACCAGGATCAGGTACAAAGCCTCTTTGCCTTGGCGATAGACCCGATTTTTGTCTTGACCCAAAGGGCTAGCCTCAAGGTCATGGCCAATGATGCCGTTCCCATCACCGGACGGTCCAAACGCGGTCTTTTGGTTTTACGCGAACTCAAAAGCCAACCCCACCGTGTTTTCCTAGCTGGACCAGTCAAAGAAGCAACGCTTTTGAGTGTGACATGGTTAACGGGACAAACACAAACGGTGGATTTAAGCAATTTGAACCTTTCAGAGCGCACCAGTAATGGTAGCTTTATCGAAAGCAGTCTCTCCAAAGAAAATCTCTTGTCTGCTGACTTACTTGAGATGGACAAAGATTAGAGTGAAAACCGGCTGGCTCTTGCCAGTTGGTTTATTTTTTTGTAAAATAAAAAGGAGAGTGAGGTAACGATGAGTAAAAAAGAGAAAAAAATCGAAGTATCGGTTACAGATGAACGTCTAACCTTGAATGGTCAAGTCTTGGATGGTTATGCGGTTAAGATTGGCAAACACATGATTGGGCAAATCGTTGAAGTCGAAGGACAGTTTGCTGTCCTAAAACAAGACCAAGTGTCTAAACTCTTTAAGACTTTGGACCAAGCCATCAAAGACGTGATTGAAGACTATAACTTAAATTATTAAGAAAATAGTAAAAAGGTCTTGCAATGATGCGACAGGTATGCTATAATTGTATCTGTTGTTACGGAGAGATAGCGAAGAGGCTAAACGCGGCGGACTGTAAATCCGCTCCTTCGGGTTCGGGGGTTCGAATCCCTCTCTCTCCATATTTGAGATGTAGAACTGTTATATCTTGGATAATGAAATGTACCCTGATCTTTTAAAAAGAGATAGACTTCCTCTTTGAGTTCTAGATGGGTTCATATCTTGTAATTGAGTTCGAGCTGCGAATTTTGAAAAAAAGATAAAATTGCCTTGAAACATTCGTTTCTACCCCAATTTTCCTATTTTTTCTACATTCGTTTAACGCTCTCACATCTTAATAATGGGGTATCGCCAAGCGGTAAGGCAAGGGACTTTGACTCCCTCATGCGTTGGTTCGAATCCAGCTACCCCAGTTGAGGTATTGGGCTTTGCCTAACACCGTCAAAGATAAAATCAGTTGTCCTTGCGGGTTGCCTTAAAATATATTGTTGTCAAAAGCTAGCGTTGCTAGCTTTTGTTGGAGGATTTTTTAGAATGAATGAATTTGAAGATTTGCTAAACAGTGTTAGCGAAGTGAACCCTGGTGACGTTGTCACAGCGGAAGTTTTAACAGTTGATAATGGTCAAGCAAACCTTGTCATCGAAGGTACAGGCGTTGAAGGCGTGTTGACCCTTCGTGAATTGACAAATGACAGAGACGCTGACATTAACGAATTGGTTAAAGCTGGCGAAACACTTGAAGTGCTTGTTCTTCGTCAAGTTGTAGGTAAAGATACAGATACTGTGACTTTCCTAGTCTCTAAAAAACGCTTGGAAGCTCGTAAGGCTTGGGACAAATTGATTGGTCGTGAAGGCGAAGTGGTTAACGTTAAGGTGACTCGCGCCGTTAAGGGTGGTCTTTCAGTTGAATTTGAAGGCATCCGTGGTTTCATCCCTGCTTCTATGATTGATACACGTTTCGTTCGTAACACTGAGCGTTTCGTTGGTCAAGAATTTGCAGCGAAAATTAAAGAAGTTGATCCAGCTGAAAATCGTTTCATCTTGTCACGTCGTGACGTTGTTGAAGAAGAAGCAAAAGCAGCACGTGAAGCGGTCTTTTCTAACCTTGAGGTTGGCTCTGTTGTTACAGGTAAAGTGGCTCGTTTGACTAGCTTTGGTGCTTTCATTGATCTTGGTGGTGTTGATGGTTTGGTACATGTGACTGAGCTTTCTCACGAACGTAACGCGTCTCCAAAATCTGTTGTCAGCGTTGGTGAAGATGTTGAAGTAAAAGTTCTTGCTATCGATGAAGAAGAAGGACGTGTGTCACTCTCTCTTAAAGCAACAACCCCTGGACCATGGGATGGTGTTGAGCAAAAACTTGCAGCAGGCGATGTCATCGAAGGTAAAGTAAGACGTTTGACTGACTTTGGTGCCTTTGTTGAGGTCTTGCCAGGTATTGATGGTTTGGTTCACATTTCACAAATTTCACACAAACGTGTTGAAAATCCAAAAGATGTCTTGTCAGTTGGTCAAGATGTGAAAGTGAAAGTATTGGATGTCAACGCAGCAGATGAGCGTGTATCCCTTTCTATCAAAGCACTTGAAGAACGTCCAGCTCAAGACGCTTCAGAAGCATCTGAAAAACGTCCATCACGTCCACGTCGTCCACGTCGTCAAGAAAAACGTGATTATGAGTTGCCAGAAACACAAACTGGATTCTCAATGGCTGATTTGTTCGGTGATATTGAATTGTAATGAATTATGATGAGAGTTTAGAGCAGTCTTGTTCTAAGCTCTTTTTTGATTGTCAATCGAAGTGGTAGATAAAATGCTAACATGTTGAGAGGGCTAGTTTGTTCTTTTTTATGTACACAATAAAAAGAGTTGGATTTTTCAACTCTTTTAGTCTTTTAAGTACCATTCTTGTCCTTTGAGGTAGATTTCTTGGACGTTTGCTATTTTTTTGAGGCGTTTGAGTTCGTCTGGATGGCTGATAAAGGTTATCACAGTTCCTTCTTTTTGCATGCGACCAGTCCGTCCAGAGCGATGGGTGTAGTCCGTTTCTTGCTGGGGTAATTCGTAGTTGATGACCAACTCAAGATTATCAATGTCAATACCTCGGCTCACCAAATCAGTGGCAAGCAGTAGAGTAATCTGATGGTCTTTGAATTTATCCAAAATGGTCTTGCGGAATTTAAGATTGACATCACTAGCAAGCGAGATGGCAGCAACTCGGTTATACTGGAGTTTTTCTTCGGCAGCACCTAATTCTGCTAATTGGTTAAAGAAGACTAGGGCCCTCATGTCAGGGAGATTGCCGATTTTACGTAGTAGCTCTAGGCGATTTCGCTTTTCGACTTGGATATAGTAGTGAGAGATAGAGGATGGCGCTTTTTCGCCTACTTGGATGGTCTTGGTTCTTTCGGCCAAGACGCTTGGGTCAATATCGGTCGTGGCGCTGACATAGATATGCTGATGTGTTTTGGGCACATAGTTGAGAATGCGCTTGACAAAGTCATACTGCGAATCTTGCAGCAAGACATCAAATTCATCTAGGATGATGGTATCAATACTGAGGAGCTTGATTTTCTTTAGTTTGACCAATTCAAAAATGCGTCCTGGGGTTCCGATGAGAATCTGAGGGGCTTTTTTGAGACGTTCGATTTGGCGTTTTTGGCTAGAACCGGATAGAAAGACTTGGCTAGATAGGCCTAGTGGTTCTGCCCAAGTTTTGGTGACGTCAAAAATTTGCCCAGCCAACTCAGAATTGGGAGCTAGGATGAGGAGTTGTTGCCCTTTTTTTGGATCTAACTTGAGTAGGCTAGGCAGGAGATAAGCAAGGGTCTTGCCGCTCCCTGTTGGGCTGTTGAGAAGGATACTGTCACCATCTGTAATGGGGGCGAATCCTTCTTCTTGGATAGGGGTGAGGCTGGAAAAGCCGAGGGCTTGGAGTTGCTCTTGCCACGGGGTGGGAAATTGTTTGATCATTGTTTCGTCCTTTTTCTTTAATCTTATCCATTATAACATAAAGCGTTCTGTCTTGCTTTTTTTGGAAGCTCGTTTTGTGCTTTTCTAATGGTGTAAAATTTGGTAGAATAGAAGGTAAAGATTGTTTAAAATTAGGGAGAAACCATGCCGAAAAAACCGATTATTATTGGTGTCACAGGTGGTTCTGGTGGGGGAAAAACCAGTGTATCACAAGCGATTTTAGATCATTTTCCAAATGCTAGAGTGGCGATGATTGAACATGATTCTTACTACAAGGATCAAAGTCACTTGACGTTTGAGGAGCGTATCAAGACCAATTATGACCATCCCTTTGCTTTTGAGACGGACTTGTTGATTGAACACCTCCAAGAGTTGATGGAAGGAAAGGCGGTGCAGATTCCCATCTATGACTATACCAACCATACGAGAAGTGATGCGACTTATGTGCAAGAGCCGCAGGATGTCTTTATCGTGGAGGGCATTTTGGTCTTAGAGGACAAGCGACTGCGCGATTTGATGGATATCAAGCTTTTTGTGGATACGGATGATGATATTCGGATTATCAGACGTATCAGACGTGATACAGTGGAGCGTGGCAGAAGTCTAGATAGCATCATCGAGCAGTATGTGAGTGTGGTTAAGCCCATGTATCACCAGTTCATCGAACCCAGCAAGCGCTATGCGGATATCGTGATTCCTGAAGGGGTGACCAATGTCGTGGCGATTGATTTGATTTGTACCAAGATTGAGAGTATCTTGGCGGAAAACTAGGAGGAAAACCAATGGAAAAAACAGCCAAACAAGAAGCCTATACCTTGCTGCTTGCTCAAGCCAAAGGTTTATTTGCCCATGAAAAAAATGCCTTGGCCAACCTTGCTAATGCTAGTGCCATGCTAAAAGAAACCCTACCCAACTCGGTTTATACTGGTTTTTATCTCTTTGATGGTAAGGAGCTGATTTTAGGTCCCTTCCAAGGACGAGTATCTTGTGTTCATATCGCTCTTGGTAAGGGAGTTTGCGGTGAATCAGCTGAGAAGCGAGAAACCCTAATCGTGGACGATGTTAAAACACACGCCAACTATATTTCTTGTGATTCACAGGCCCGTAGCGAGATTGTGGTGCCTATGATTAAAGACGGTGTACTCTTAGGTGTCTTGGACTTGGATTCTCGTTTGGTGGCGGATTATGATGAGGTGGACAAAACTTATCTCGAAGACTTTGTTTCTATTCTTATCTCAGGAACAGACTGGTCTTTTGCCCAATTTGAGGTCGTTTCTTAATGTATCAAGCCCTCTATCGCAAGTATCGCAGTCAGACCTTTGATGAGATGGTGGGACAAGACTTGGTGGCAACAGCCCTAAAACAGGCGGTGGCTTCAGGAAAGATTAGCCACGCCTATCTCTTTTCTGGACCAAGAGGGACGGGAAAGACCAGTGCGGCTAAGATTTTTTCCAAGGCCATGAACTGCCCCAATCAAGTGGACGGTGAACCTTGTAACCAGTGTGAGCTTTGCAAGGCCATTACCAAGGGCAGTCTTGAAGATGTCATCGAGATGGATGCTGCTTCAAATAATGGGGTGGATGAAATTCGTGACATCAGGGACAAATCCACCTATGCAGCGAGTCTTGCTAAGTATAAGGTCTATATTATCGATGAGGTGCACATGCTCTCGACAGGGGCTTTTAATGCCTTGCTAAAGACACTAGAAGAGCCGACAGAAAATGTGGTCTTTATCTTAGCGACGACCGAACTCCATAAGATTCCAGCTACCATTTTGTCTCGGGTTCAGCGGTTTGAGTTTAAGGCTATTCAAATGCAGGCCATCAAATCCCATTTGGCTAAAATTTTAGACAAAGAAGGCCTCAGCTATGAAGATGGGGCGCTTGAGATGATTGCAAGACGGGCTGAAGGAGGGATGCGTGATGCGCTCTCCATGTTGGATCAAGCCCTCAGCCTGAGTCTTGATAATCGGGTGACGCTAGAGCTGGCTGAGGACATCACGGGCTATGTGTCGCTAGCTGCCCTAGAATCGTATGTGCAGGCGATCTCAACTGGAGATAGTCAGGCAGCGCTTTTGGATCTTGAAACCATTTTCCAAAATGGGAAGAGCATGCATCGTTTTGCTATTGACTTGCTGGATTATTTGCGCACACTTTTGCTCCATCAATTAACGCAAGAAGAAGACCCAGTTGCTTTGACCCAAGAGCAGCTATTTGCCATGATTGATCAGGTGACGGCTAGCCTTGATCAGATCAAGCGCAGTAGCCATCCCAAGATTTACGCAGAAGTGATGACTATTCGCCTTATCAATATCAGTAAAGCCAGTCAAAGTTTTCCATCTCAGGAGGTGGAAAGCGAGCTTCTTCGCCTGCGCCAAGAAGTCCGAAAGCTCCAAGACTTGTTGGAGAATCAACCTCAAGCGAAGAAGTCACCTCCAAAAGCCAAACCAAGTCCTAAGGTGACAGCCAGTGTCAATCGTGAGAAAATCATGGCCATCATGACAGAAACTGCCGAAAAAGGTCAGGAATCAAGACAGTATCTAGAAGGGCTCAAGCAGGCTTGGCCAGAGATTTTAGAGCATTTGTCCGCTCAAGAGCGAGCCTTACTGATGGGATCAGAGCCTGTTTTGGCCAGTCCAGATTATGCGATCTTGGCTTTTGATGCGGCCTTTAATGCTGAGCAGGCCATGAAGCGTGAGGATTTGAACACTCTTTTTGGCAATCTCATGAGTCAGATAGCTGGTTTCTCACCAGAGATTTTAGCCCTATCCAAGCAAGATTTTGCTAGTATCCGACAAGATTTTGCCAAGCAATACAAAAAAGGACAAGCCACTTCTCTAGAGGATAAGGAAACAAAAGAAGAAACACTGCATTTACCAGAGGCCTTTCTCTTTTTAAAGGATAAGGTCACAGAAATTACGGATTAGGTTTTATAGTCATTTATGCTCTTGTCCTAACAGGAATACAAAAATACCAAGCCCCTTCATCATAAGGCTTGGTATTTTTTTATTTTTTCCAGAGGAAATCGATGAGGAGTTTATCCACTTCTGGATTTTCATGGAGCTGGCTATGTTGGGCTCCTTTTCCGGTGATTTTTTCCTCACGGTAGGATTTTGCCCTATCTTGAACCAGATAGGCGAGGCTTCTAGAGGAGGTGTTGAGAACAGAGCCATCAGAGCCATTTTCGTAGTCTCCGTAGATGTTTAGGACATCGATTTGATGCAGCGGATAGGTTTCTTGGAGGGTGAGCAGGGTCTGATAGTTGGGACTCATGCCACTTGGTTTTTTGGTTTTCTCATCAATGGTAAGATTGGCTGGGACATCTCTTCCCCCAAGCCCATTGACGTGGTTGGCGATGTGGACGATTTTTCTCACCTTGGGGCTGTTGTTGTCGTAGTTGAGCAGGTAAAAGAGAATAGACATGTTTCCCATGGAGTGTCCGACCATATTGATATTTTTAAAGCCATACTCAGCGACTAGACGGTCGATGACAGCCTTGGCGTACTTGGCATCGGTTGGGAAATCAGGATTGCGATTGTCTTCGTAATTGACCTTGACGATGGGATTGGTAGCGCCTTTTGGAATTTTTCCAAGGAGGGTGACTTCACCATTTTTAGAAACATTGGCTTGAATGATCGTTTGGGTGACCCCTGCTTTTTTAGCAGCTTCGGTCATGTGGCGTTCGGCATTAGCGCTTGAGCCATAACCGTGGAAAAAGAGGGTCGGTGTGGTGGACTGCACGTAATCACTCTTGGCAGTTTGTGTCTGACTTGAAGCACAGCCCGTTGCCAAGAGAACAAAGAGGAGGCTGGCTAGGACCAGCAAAAATTTTTTCATCATGGGCATTTTCCTTTTCTATATCAGCTAAAACCAAGACGAGAGACTGATGTCTTGGCTGGTGAGAAGGGTCAGTGTTCCATCTTTTAAGAGGACTTCGAGCTGACCGGTCGGGAGAATATCGGTCGCAAGACCAGAGTAGGTTTTACCGTCTTGGACAAAGCTCACTTCTTTGTCTAAAACCAAGGAGGTTTCCTTATAGACCTTGATTAGGTCTTTTTCTGGCGTGGTGAAAAAGATTTGCCAGATTTGTGTGATGAGTTCTTCCTTTGAAAAAGGAGGGGGGCTAAAGAAGAGGCTGGTCGCTGTTTCTTCTAGCTCGGGAGGAAAATCGGTCACATGGAAATTTAAGCCCACCCCGATGAGGATGGCCGTTCCTTCCCCTTCTTTACTCGCAATCGCTTGGGTTAGGATACCCGCTAGTTTTTTTCCATCCAGATAGATGTCGTTGATCCATTTAATATCGCAGGATTTTTGCGTGAGCTTATCGATGGCTTTGACGATACTGGCAGCTACCATCATGGTGTAGAGGGGCAGGTCCTTTGTTTCATGCCTTGGCTGAAGCAAAAGGGTCATGTAAATTCCCCCTTGGCTGGTATAAAAGGGTCTGCCGAATCGTCCCTTGGCTGCACCTTGATGGGGGGCGAGATAGAGGGCAGGAGGTTGCTGTCCCTCTTCTAAGCCTTTTCTAGCATCTTCTTGGGTGGACTGGCTATCTGGGGTGAAAAAAATGGGAAAGCCAAGTGTTTGGCTCATGTTTTGGAGGGTTTTCTCACTTGTCATAGTGCTAGTATAATACATTCTCCTAAAAAAAGAAAGGTTTGTCACCTGTTCTTTAGAAAATTTTATGGTAAAATAAAGAGGTTATAAAGTCCCGAAAAGGTGATGGTTTGCCATCAGTTCTTTGTAACTTTTTAACAAGCGACAAGCTATTTTTTATTTAAAAGGGGGACAGTTACATGTCAGAAAGAAAGTTGTTCACATCAGAGTCTGTATCAGAAGGACATCCAGATAAGCTGGCGGATCAGATTTCAGACGCTATTTTAGATGCCATTTTAGAAAAAGATCCAGATGCCCATGTGGCGGTTGAAACAGCTGTTTATACAGGGTCGGTCCATGTCTTTGGTGAAATTTCTACGACGGCTTATGTGGATATTAACCGAATCGTTCGTGATACCATCGCTGAGATTGGCTATACCAAGACCGATTATGGTTTTTCGGCTGAAACAGTTGGGGTGCATCCCTCTCTAGTGGAGCAGTCGCCAGATATTGCCCAAGGGGTCAATCAAGCCTTAGAGGCGCGTGATGGAAAGGAAGATCCGTTAGATCAGATCGGAGCAGGAGACCAAGGTCTTATGTTTGGCTTTGCTATTGATGAGACTGAAGAACTCATGCCGCTACCGATTTCTCTATCTCACCGCCTCGTCAAGCGTCTAGCGGATTTGCGAAAGTCAGGGCAGCTCTCTTATCTCAGACCAGATGCCAAGAGTCAGGTGACAGTGGAGTATGATGAACAGGACCGTCCGATTCGAGTGGATACGGTGGTCATCTCTACCCAGCATGACCCAGAAGTTAGTCAAGAAACCATTCGTGAGGATATGATTGCTTCTGTCATCAAGGCGGTCATCCCAGATCAGTATCTGGATGAGAGGACCAAGTATTTTATCAATCCAACTGGCCGTTTTGTCATTGGAGGGCCGCAAGGAGATTCGGGTCTGACGGGCCGCAAGATTATTGTCGATACTTATGGCGGTTATGCTAGACATGGTGGTGGCGCTTTTTCTGGTAAGGATGCGACCAAGGTGGATCGTTCGGCCTCTTATGCCGCGCGTTATATCGCTAAACACATCGTTGCAGCTGGTCTAGCTAGAAAGGCTGAAGTGCAGCTAGCCTATGCTATTGGAGTGGCTAAGCCCGTTTCGGTACGGGTTGATACCTTTGGTACTAGTCGCGTGGCTGAAAGCCAGATCGAAGCGGCTGTCAGGGAGGTCTTTGATCTGCGTCCAGCAGGGATTATCGAGATGCTTGATTTGAAATGTCCCATTTACCGCCAAACGGCTGCTTATGGCCACATGGGACGAGTGGATATTGACCTGCCGTGGGAAAAATTGGATAAGTTAGATAAGCTCAAGGCTTATTTCAACTAAGGAACTGCAAGGAGTTTAGAACGAAGGTTCTAGACTCTTTTTGCCTTCTTTATTGTGCCCCTTGGAGGATATTAAGGTAAGGTTTGTCAAAATAATACAGTTATGGTATAATAGTAGGGTTGAATTATAGTATGAGAGAGAACGAAAGAGTATGCGAAGAATTATCATCAATGGCGGGAAGCCTCTAAAAGGAGAGGTGGCGGTTTCTGGCGCTAAAAATAGTGTCGTTGCCTTGATTCCTGCGATTATTTTAGCTGATGAGGTGGTGACCTTAGATGGGGTGCCTGCTATCAGCGATGTAGATAGTTTGATTGAGATCATTGAAATTATGGGAGGCAAGGTCGCACGTGATGGTGAGACCTTAGTGATTGACCCAAGAGGGGTGAAGAATCAACCCCTACCTTACGGTAAAATCAATAGTTTACGTGCGTCCTACTATTTTTACGGCAGTCTTTTGGGTCGTTTTGCAGAGGCGACGGTGGGGCTTCCGGGAGGCTGTGATTTGGGGCCGCGTCCGATTGACCTCCATCTCAAGGCTTTTGAAGCCATGGGGGCTCAGATTTCCTATGAAGGGGAGTCCATGCGTTTAGCGACGAGTGGCGAGCCTCTTCACGGTGCGCATATTTATATGGATACGGTCAGTGTTGGTGCGACAATCAATACCATGATTGCTGCGGCTAAGGCCAAGGGCAAGACCGTGATTGAAAATGCAGCGCGTGAGCCAGAAATCATTGATGTGGCAACGCTTTTGAATAACATGGGAGCGAGTATCAGAGGGGCTGGGACGGATGTCATCACCATTGAGGGGGTGGAGCGTCTGCACGGCACCCGTCATCAGGTTATTCCAGACCGTATTGAGGCAGGCTCTTATATCGCTATGGCGGCAGCTGTTGGTGAGGGCATTCGCATAACCAATGTGCTGTATGAACATCTTGAGAGTTTTATCGCAAAACTTGAGGAGATGGGGGTACGCATGACTGTTGAGGAAGATAGCATTTTTGTTGAAAAGCAAGATAACCTTAAGGCAGTTTCCATTAAGACCTCGCCTTATCCTGGCTTTGCGACAGATTTGCAGCAGCCCATCACGCCTTTGTTGTTGAAAACACAAGGACGTGGGATTATCCTTGATACCATCTATGAAAAACGGACTAATCATGTGGCAGAGTTGGCCCGTATGGGGGCAGATATTTCTGTTCTTGGCAATCAAATCGTCTATCACTCGCCCAATCGTTTGACTGGTGCGCCAGTTAAAGCGACAGACCTTAGAGCCGGTGCAGCCTTGGTGACAGCAGGACTCATGGCAGAAGGGGTGACAGAGATTACCAATATTGAGTTTATCCTGCGTGGTTATTCTAATATCATTGAAAAACTACGCGCCTTGGGGGCAGATATTAGCCTAGTGGATTAGAAAAGCTAATCATAAGAAAACAGCATCTGTTTGTCGGATGCTGTTTTCTAGTGTTTAAGGATTGATTTCAGCGAGGAGGACTTCTGCGCTGGTATCTGGTAAGATGCGAACACGATTAAGGGAGAGTAGTCCATCGCTTTGACTAGCGAGGCCTTCATTGGTGGTGACGCCTAATTTGTAGTCGCTGCTTGCCAACTGGAGGGTCGTGTCGGAGTAGCGTCCTGACGGATAAGCGATGGCTATGGTGTCTTGGTGAAGGTTTTTATCGAGGTAGGCTTTAGACTGGTCTAACTCGCTCTTTTGCCCTGCTTCATCGGTGGTGGAGAGGTCAGGATGGTTGACGGTGTGGCTTTCAAAAGACATGCCGTGTTTTTTCATCTCTGTCATTTGCTCCAAAGAGAGGTTGCTAGGGCGTTTTTCATCGGTGAAAGAGGTGATGACGTTGTTGGTGGCTTTTGCCTTGTATTTTTGAAGGATAGGAAAGGCATTGTTATAAAAGTCAATCATGCTGTCATCAAAGGTCAGCCAAACCACTTTATCTTGGGGCAGGCTGTTTTCTGTTAGTGCCTTATAGGCCTCTTCTGGGGTGAGGAAATAGTAGCCAGCATCTGCTAGGGCCTTAATCTGACTTTCAAAGACATCGGGTGCCACAATCAGGTTGGCATTGGCAGCTTCTTCTGGTGCCATAATGTGGACGGCGTGATACATGAGAATAGGAATCTTGACGGGCTGATCCTGTTTGGTCCAAGTGACTTTTTCCTGTTTGGTTTGGTCTTTGCTGGGAGAAGATTGGCTGCTTGTTAGGGCTTTTTGGCTCGTTGTGCTTGGATTTGTTGGGTGTAAAAGATAACGATCGGTTAGGCGATAGCCGAGAAAACCAAGTGCCACTAAAAGGGCCAAGGTTAAGATGATATTGAGGACTTTTAAAAAAGAAGAGGATGTCTTCTTTTTTTGGTGTCTGGACTGGTAGGGCATGAGAATCTCCTTATGTTTTTCTTTCATTATAGCATAAAAAGAAAGAGAAGGGCGATAGCGAACACGTCTAAAACGCTTTTTCTAGACTTCTAGAGGAATAGGGGTTGACTTTGTTTTTTTCTTGTGATAAACTGTACCAAATACAAGAGAAAGTGGGGTTGAAAGGTTATTTCTGCCCCTTTTACTTAATGAGCATTAAAGGAGGAACGATGAAGCTGATTTGGTTTTATTTGAAGCGTTATCCCAAGTGGCTGGTGCTGGATTTGGTTGGCGCTTTGTTATTTGTTTTGGTCAATTTGGGGCTGCCAACTGTGCTTGCTCTGATGATTGATGAGGCCATTACCCCAAGAGATACGGCTAGGCTCCATACTTTAGCCTTGGTCATGTTGGTGATTATTGTCCTAGGGATTATTGGTCGGGTGCTTCTTTCCTATGCGTCAGGGAAATTAACCACCAGTATGATCCGAGATATGCGTAATGACATGTACACTGTCTTGCAGGGCTATTCGCACCAAGAATATGAAAAAATTGGAGTATCCTCTTTGGTCACTCGGATTACTAGTGATGCTTTTGTGCTGATGCAATTTGCTGAGCAGACACTTCGTCTTGGGATTATAACACCTTTGATGATGATTTTTAGTGTGGTGATGATCCTAGTGACCAGCCCTTCTCTGGCTTGGATTGTGGCTGCTTTTATGCCACTTTTGGTGTTGGTAATCTGGTTTGTCGCAACCAAGACCGCTCCCTTATCTGAAAAGCAACAAGCCTTACTGGATAAGATTAACCAATACGCTAGGGAAAATCTCACCGGTCTTCGGGTTATCCGTGCCTTTGCTCGGGAAGATTTTGAAGAGCAGCGTTTTGAAGAAGCCAATCGTCCATATCGCGAGGTATCCACACGTCTCTTTAAACTTACCGGCTTGACGGAGCCTTTGTTTGTGCAGATTGTTATTGCCATGATTGTGGCGATTGTTTGGTTTGCCTTAAAACCTTTGGCTGCTGGCAGTCTGATGATTGGAAATCTCGTTGCCTTTATCGAGTATAGCTTTCACGCGCTCTTTTCTTTCTTGATGTTTGCTAATCTGTTTACCATGTACCCAAAGATGGCAGTTTCCAGTAAACGTATTAGGGAAGTCTTAGAGATGCCGATGTCTATTGACCCCAATGAAGGAGGTGTGACCACGACAAAAACCAGAGGCTATCTGGAGTTTGATAATGTTACCTTCTCTTATCCAGGGGAAACCCAGAATCCGGTCTTACACAATATCAGCTTTAAGACCAAACCAGGGGAAACCATCGCCTTTATCGGCTCAACTGGTTCTGGAAAGTCCTCGCTCTTAAACCTCATTCCACGTTTTTATGACGTGACCTTGGGGCGCATCTTGGTAGATGGAGTGGACGTGAGAGATTACAATCTTAAAGCTCTTCGTAATAAGATTGGTTTTATCCCGCAAAAAGCGCTGCTCTTTACCGGAAGTATCGGGGAAAATCTCAAGTACGGTAAGGAAAATGCGACCTTGTCTGAGCTAGATCAGGCCAGCGATGTCGCTCAGGCCAAGGCCTTTATCGAGAGCAAGGAAGAAGGCTATGAAACCCATCTAGCAGAAGGCGGAAGCAACCTCTCAGGAGGTCAGAAACAACGGCTTTCTATTGCGCGGGCGGTGGTGAAACAGCCAGATATTTATATCTTTGACGATTCATTTTCTGCCCTTGACTACAAGACGGATGCTGAATTACGCAGACGACTAAAAGAAGTCACGCAGGATGCAACGGTACTTATTGTAGCCCAACGGGTAGGAACCATCATGGACGCTGATCAAATTATTGTCCTTGATAAGGGCGAGATTGTCGGACGAGGCACTCACGATGAGTTGATGAAAACCAATAGCATTTACCGCGAAATCGCCAATTCTCAACTCAATCAAGCGAGTTTGACAGATGAAGAGTAAAGGAGGAGAAATGTCTAATACAGTGCTATTGAAACGCTTATGGACTTACTTAAAAGCCTATCGCTGGTCCTTGTTTTTGGCTATTTTTCTTAAAATCTTTAGTGCGCTGATGAATGTGTTAGAGCCTTTTGTCTTGGGATTGATCATTACCGAGCTGACCAATAATCTTATGGCTATGGCAAAAGGTGTAACAGGAGCTGGAATCAACGTCTCTTATATCGCCTTTTTACTATTGCTTTACGGCATTCGTGGTTTGTTTAATGAGCTAGGTTCTTACGGGGCCAATGCTTTTATGACAGATACCGTGCAAAACAGTATGCGAGATCTAAGGGCTGACCTCAGTCAAAAGATTAATCGCCTGCCAGTTTCTTATTTTGACAGGGAGCAGTTTGGAAATCTCTTGGGGCGCTTCACCAGTGATGTGGAAACTGTCTCTAATGCTCTTCAGCAGAGTTTCTTGCAGGTGGTCAATGCTGTCGTGACCTTGATCCTAGTCATCTCCATGGTCTTTTACCTCAATGTTCAGCTGGCTTTGATCCTTGTGATTAGTATGCCTTTGACCTACTTCAGTGCCAATGCCATTCTTAAAAAATCACAGCCTTATTTCAAAGAGCAGGCGGATGTTTTGGGAGAAATGAACGGTTTTGTGCAGGAAAATTTGACAGGTTTTAACGTGTTAAAACTTTATGGCCGCGAAGAAAAATCTCAAGAAGAGTTTCACCGCATCACGGATCACCTGCAAAAAGTTGGTTTTAAAGCTAGTTTCACCTCTGGGCTAGCTTGGCCGATTTTAAATGGGATTAGCGATGTGACTTATCTGATCCTTGCCCTTTTAGGAGGATTGCAGGTCCTAGCAGGTAAGCTGACGATCGGAAATATGCAGGCCTTTGTGCAGTATATTTGGCAGGTCGGTCAACCCATTCAGACCCTAACTCAATTAGCCAGCACCATCCAGAGTGCCAGATCCTCTCTTGAGCGGATCTTTGCGGTTTTGGATGAGTCTGATGAGGAAGATAATGCAGCAGCCATTTTGGAAGCGCCCTTGACAGGACAGGTTAGCTTTAAGCAGGTTGACTTTGGTTATAGCAAGGACAAGACCTTGATTCGTGACTTCAATCTTGAGGTCAAGCCTGGTGAAATGGTGGCTATCGTTGGGCCAACGGGAGCTGGAAAAACCACGCTGATTAACCTTTTGATGCGCTTTTATGATGTGACCAAGGGCAGTATTCAGGTGGATGGCATGGACATCAGAACCTTGTCACGGCAGAGTTACCGCAGCCAGTTTGGCATGGTCTTGCAGGACGCTTGGCTCTATGAAGGCACTATTGAGGAAAATCTTCGCTTCGGACGACTCGATGCCACCAAAGAAGAGATTGAGGCGGCATGCCGTGCGACCAATGTGGATCACTTTATCAAGACCCTACCTGGTGGCTACCAGATGGAGATTAACCAAGAGTCTAGCAATATCTCTCTTGGGCAAAAGCAGCTTTTGACCATTGCTAGGGCCTTGCTAGTAGATCCTAAGATTCTCATCCTTGATGAAGCCACCTCATCTGTTGATACGCGGATGGAACTCTTGATCCAAAAGGCCATGAAAGAGTTGATGAAAGGCAGAACCAGCTTTGTCATCGCCCACCGCCTATCTACTATCCAAGAAGCGGATAAAATCCTTGTCCTCAACGAAGGACAAATCATCGAACAGGGGACTCATGAGATCCTTCTAGAAGATAAAGGCTTCTACTACGACCTCTATATGAGCCAGTTTAGTCAAAAGGAAGCCTAGAAAAAGGAGTTGGACATTTTGGTTCAACTTTTTTCTTTTTGAGGTATATAAGACATATTGCCCTTTTTGTTTGACAGGCTGTTACAGAGAACAAACAGAAGTTTGGGCAACCGATTTCAAATTCTTGCACATTTCCCCAAAATAAAGGATAATAGAAGAAAAATAGCCGTTTTTTGGCTAGAAAGAGGTTTTTATGGTAACAGCAGGTCAAGCCTATGTGGCAGAAGTCTTTGAAAAGGTCAAGAGGGCTAATCCTCATGAGGTGGAATTTTTGCAGGCAGTAGAGGAAGTTTTTGACTCTCTTGCCCCTGTTTTTGACGCTTATCCTAACTACATCGCTGAGAATCTCTTGGAGCGCTTGGTAGAGCCAGAGCGCATCATCTCTTTTAGGGTGCCTTGGCTCGATGATAAGGGGCAGGTGCAGGTCAATCGGGGGTATCGGGTGCAGTATTCGTCTGCGATTGGTCCATATAAGGGGGGCTTGCGTTTTCACCCATCCGTGACCCAGTCTATCATCAAGTTTTTAGGTTTTGAGCAGATTTTTAAAAATTCCCTCACGGGTCTGCCTATTGGTGGTGGCAAGGGTGGTTCAAATTTTGACCCTAAGGGCAAATCAGATGCTGAAATCATGCGTTTTTGCCAAAGTTTCATGACGGAACTCCAAAAACACATTGGTCCAAGCCTTGACGTGCCTGCTGGCGACATCGGTGTCGGTGGGCGTGAGATTGGCTATCTCTTTGGGCAATACAAGCGTTTAAATGGCTATGAAAATGGTGTCTTAACTGGCAAAGGCTTGGCTTATGGGGGTTCTCTTACCCGCAAGGAAGCGACCGGTTACGGCGTGGTGTACTTTATGGAGCAAATGCTAGAGGCAAAAGGCGATAGCCTAGCGGATAAGACAGCTATCGTTTCAGGTTCTGGCAATGTCGCCATCTATGCGATTGAGAAATTACAGGAAAAAGGCGCTAAAGTCGTGGCCTGCTCCGACTCCTCTGGCTACATCTACCATGAAAATGGCTTAGATCTTGCGGCCATCAAGCAAATCAAAGAGGTGGAACGAGGACGGATCAAGGCTTACCTCGACCACCATCCAGATGCAGTCTTTTATCCAAGAGAAGAAGGACGAATTTGGGATCTCAAGGCCGATCTCGCCTTTCCATGTGCGACACAAAATGAATTAGAAGAAAGGGATGCCAAAACCCTCATCCAAAATGGTCTTATCGCCATCGCTGAAGGGGCAAACATGCCTTCGACCCTAGAAGCCACCAAGGCCTTCCAAAAAGCAGGCGTCCTCTTTGGTCCAGCCAAGGCTGCCAATGCAGGTGGTGTGGCTGTTTCAGCCCTTGAGATGTCGCAAAATAGCATGCGCTTATCTTGGAGTTTTGATGAGGTGGATGAAAAGCTCTACGCCATCATGAAGGGCATCCACCAGTCCGCCAGCCAAGCCGCAGAAGACTTTGGACACTCTGGTGACTTGGTGGTAGGTGCCAACATTGCAGGCTTCCTCAAGGTGGCAGAAGCCATGTCCCAACAAGGGTTGATTTAATCGTGTTTATGAAAAGAAACGGATATTGTGTCCGTTTCTTTTTTGGTGTAGAAAAAAGATGGGATAGGTTTTCAGAAAAGAAAAATTTCAAAAAAGAAGGTTTTTATCTTGACAATAGTTCTCATGGGAAGTATAATAGTTCTCACGAGAATTATTTAAACAAGGGAGGTGGAGCGATGTGAAAGATCGCATGATTGAAATCAAGGAACTCCTGCATGACTTTGACACCATCATGACCCGTCTGGCTAAGGCGCATGAAATCGAGCATTTGTCTGGTCCGCAGGGCTTTACGGTGGCTTATCTCTATCAGCATCAAGGTGAGGAGATCTTTATCAAGGATATCATGGCAAATCTGAGGATTTCAAAGTCGGTAGCCAGTAACTTGATTCAGCGTATGGAAAAAAACGGCTTTATCGAAGTTATCCCGTCTAGCAAGGATAAACGTTATAAGCAGATTGTCCTAACGGCTATCGGTCTTGAAAAAGCGCAGAAAATTAGTCGCTTTCACGAAGATGCGAGAAATCGCCTTTGGACGCAGATCTCAAAAGAAGATTTGGAAGCCACACGAAGAGTGTTCCATCAACTCAAAATAAATATTCAAAAAGAAAAGGAGTCCTTATGTTCAAATTGTTCAAACAAATGACCGCCAAAGAAGTTGGCATGGTCGTCTTGAGCATTCTTTTAATCGGACTAACCGTCTGGTTAGAATTAGAAGTACCATCTTATATGTCGGAGATTACCACCCTTTTGACCCAAAAGGGGACAACGGTTTCAGACATCATGAATCCAGGAAGCAAGATGATCGCCCTATCTCTTAGCAGTTTTGTGGTGACGGTCTTTATCGGTTTTCTCGCAGCACGCTTAGCAGCTAGTTTTAGCACAAGGTTACGTGCAAAGATTTTCAACCGAGTGATGGACTATTCTCAAACCGAGATTAAGGGTTTTTCAATCCCTAGTCTTTTGACGCGTACGACTAATGACTTGACCAACTTGCAGACCTTTATCACTATGGGACTTCAAGTGGTGGTGCGTGGTCCTATCATGGCGGTTTGGGCGCTTAGTAAAATCGTAGATAAAAGTCAGGCTTGGTTGGTGGCAACAGGTGTGGCGGTTGGCGCTATGCTTTTACTACTCACCTTGCTTTTGACCCTTGCTTATCCTAAAATCCGTGTCCTTCAACGCTTGACCGATAAGCTCAACAGCATTACCCGTGAGATTTTAACAGGACTTCGGGTGGTTCGGGCTTACAATGCAGAAGGCTACGAGGATGACAAATTCTCAGCAGCCAACAATGAACTCACCGGTGTCAACCTCTTTGTTGGACGCACCATGGCACTGTTAAACCCAAGTCTTAGTTTGATTGCAAGTGGGCTGACCCTTGGGATTTACTGGATTGGGGCTGATCTCATCAACAAGGCTGCCCTAACGGACAAGGTGTCTCTCTTTAGTGATATGATTGTCTTTTCATCTTATGCCATGCAGATTGTCTTTAGCTTTATGCTCATGGTAGCAGTTTTCTTTATCATGCCGCGTGCCATGGTATCAGCTGGTCGGATTAACGAGGTTTTAGATTTGGAAACTTCTGTCGCCTTTCCTAAGGAAACCAAAGACGTGGCAGCTGATTCAGCGGACCAAATCGTCTTTGACAAGGTTTCTTTCCGTTACAGTCCAACCTCAGAAGCCGTGGTGCAGGACGTGAGTTTCACCGCAAAACGTGGAGAGACCATTGCCTTTATCGGTTCGACTGGTTCAGGGAAATCCACCTTGGTGAATCTTTTGTCTCGTTTTTATGATGTGACGGCTGGTCGCATCCTCCTAGATGGGGTACCGCTTTTTGATTATTCACATGAAGCTTTAAATGATAAGGTTGGCTACATTCCACAAAAGGCAGTTCTCTTTAGTGGTACCATTCGTTCCAATATTGATTTTGGAAAGAGCAAGGAAAGTCCTCTTTCAGACGAAGCCATCTGGCAGGCGCTTGATCTAGCTCAAGCCAAATCTTTTGTTGAGAGCAAGGAAGATGGTCTAGATAGTGAAGTCGCCCAAGGTGGAACCAACTTCTCAGGAGGACAACGTCAGCGCTTAGCTATCGCACGTGCCTTGGCAAGAAAGCCTGAAGTCCTCATCTTTGATGATTCTTTCTCTGCCCTAGACTACAAGACTGATAAGATTCTACGCACAGAATTAAACAAAAAGACTAAAGAGATGACCAAGTTGATTGTCGCACAGCGTATCTCAACCATCATGGACGCGGATCAAATCCTTGTCCTCGACCAAGGAAAGGTCGTTGGTCAAGGGACTCACCAAGACTTGCTAGAAAGCAACAGTGTTTATCAAGAAATTGCTTATTCCCAATTATCAAGAGAGGAGTTAGAACATGGAAAATAAAAAATCATCTTTATTTAGCCAGATGGCTCCTTACCTCAAGGGGCTCAAGTTTCCCTTTGTCCTTGCGGTTATTGGAGCGACCATAGCCAGCATCATCACCGTGATTGGACCCGATCAGCTCAAGGCCATCACAGATGAGATCACCAAAGGCCTTGCTTTGATTGCAAAAGGCAACCTTAACGGGATTGATACGGATAAGGTAGCAGAGATTGCCCGCAACCTCTTTGTTCTCTACGGAATTGGTTGGGCAGTCAACTATGGTCAAGGCTTTATCGTTTCAACCGTTATCCAAACCTTCTCAAACCGTTTGAGAACGGCTATTTCTGAAAAAATCAACCGTCTGCCCTTGTCTTACTTTGACCGTCATTCTCACGGAGATACTCTCTCACGGGTGACCAATGATGTGGATACCGCGAACCAAGCCTTGGGGCAAAGTGTGGGACAGTTGCTCTCTTCTGTGATTCTCTTAGCTGGTTCCATCGTCATGATGTTTACGACCGATGTCAAGATGGCACTGACCGCTCTTGGTTCGGTGGTCATTGGTTATGTGGCGACAGGTGTCATCATGGGCAAATCTCAGCCCCTCTTTAAACGCCAACAACAAAACTTAGCTAATGTCAACGGTTTTGTCGAAGAAGCCTATTCAGGTCACAATGTCATCACCAGTTACAGCGCTGCTGGACAGATGAAGTCCGACTTTGAAGAGCTCAACCAAGCCCTTTACAGCAGCATGTGGAAGTCCCAATTCTTCTCAGGGATTATGATGCCGCTCATGCAGTTTATCGGAAACTTTGCCTACGTCATGGTCTGTGTGGTGGGTGCTGCCCTTGTGGTGGATGGCGAGATCACCATCGGAACCATCGTTGCCTTTATGACTTATGTGCGCATCTTCTCTCAACCCTTGGCTCAAATTGCCCAAGGTCTCACTCAGTTGCAATCAGCCAATGCAGCCCTTGGTCGCATTTCAGAGTTCCTTGGTGAGCCTGAGATGACCAATGAAAAAGATAAGAAACAAAGTCTTGGCGCTGTTAAGGGGGATGTGACCTTTGACCATGTGTCCTTTGGTTATACCAAGGATAAGACCATCATTCATGACTTTTCAGCTAAGGCAAAGGCTGGTCAAAAGATTGCCATTGTTGGTCCGACCGGAGCTGGGAAAACCACTATTGTTAATCTCCTTATGAAATTCTATGAGATTGACAAAGGAGCGATTGAAATCGATGGTACCAATATCAATGATGTGACCAGAGAAGCGGTTCATGATGCCTTTTCAATGGTACTACAAGACACTTGGCTCTTTGAGGGCACCATCAAGGAAAATCTTATTTACAACCAAGAACAGATTACCGATGAGCAAGTCATCGAAGCCGCCAAAGCAGTGGGTGTGCATCACTTTATCACCACCCTACCAAAAGGCTATGACACGCTCCTTGATGATTCAGTGACCCTCTCTGTGGGGCAAAAGCAGCTCTTGACCATTGCGCGTGCCTTGCTTAAAAATGCGCCGCTTCTCATCTTAGATGAAGCGACCTCATCTGTTGATACCAGAACGGAAGAGCTGATCCAAAAAGCCATGGACCGCCTCATGGAAGGCAGAACCAGCTTTGTCATCGCTCACCGTCTGTCAACCATTAAAAACGCAGACCTCATCCTTGTGATGAAGGAAGGAAATATCATCGAGCAAGGAAATCATGATGAACTGATCGCTCAAAATGGCTTCTACGCAGACCTCTACAATTCTCAGTTTGATGAGGGAGAAGAGGAAGAATAAGATGAAAAGAAGTTGGCTTTTTCGCCCAACTTCTTTTTTGTTTTTGGTGCAAGAATAGACAGAAAAATAAGATTTTGATTTTCTAATTTCTTTTCCTGTTTTTTCAAGAAAAAAAGCGTATAATGGAAACTGTATTGAATAACATGTGGAGGATTCAAATGGAACAATATGGTGCAAATTTAATCGTAGATAGCCTTGTCAATCATGGTGTGAAGTATGTTTTTGGGATTCCAGGAGCGAAGATTGACCGTGTCTTTGATGCGATTGAAGAACGTGATGACATTGAGCTTATCGTTTCTCGTCATGAACAAAATGCTGCCTTTATGGCGCAAGGTGTTGGTCGTTTAACAGACGAACCTGGGGTGGTGCTTGTGACGAGTGGACCTGGGGCGTCCAACCTTGCAACAGGACTTGTGACAGCGACAGCGGAAGGCGACCCTGTCCTTGCCATTGCTGGTCAGGTCAAGCGTGAGGATTTGCTCAAACGTGCTCACCAATCCATGAATAACGCAGCCCTCTTTACTCCCATTACCAAATATGCAGTGGAAGTGGAAGATGCAAAGATTTTATCTGAAATCATTGCCAATGCTTACCGTATTTCAAAAACAGGGGTCAAGGGTGCTAGCTTTATCTCAGTGCCTCAAGATGTGGTAGATAGCCCTGTTGCAACCAAAGCCATCAAACCGCTAACCGAACCACGCTACGGTTCTAGTTCGGTAGAGGACATCAACTACTTGGCACAAGCCATTAAAAATGCTAAGTTACCTGTCCTTTTACTTGGAAATAGTGCTTCATCTGCCAAGGTCACAAAGAGCCTACGCCGTTTGCTTGAGCAAGTCAAACTTCCAGTGGTGGAAACCTTCCAAGCAGCTGGGATTGTTTCTCGTGATTTAGAAGAAGAAACCTTCTTTGGACGGATTGGTCTTTTCCGCAACCAAATGGGGGATAAACTTCTTAACCAAGCAGACTTGGTGATTGCGATTGGTTATGACCCAATCGAGTACGAAGCAAGAAACTGGAACCCAGATAACAATGCTCGTATCATCGTCATTGATGTTAAGCCAGCAGAGATTGATACATTCTTCCAACCAGAACGTGAGTTGATCGGAGATATCACAGGAACGCTTGACCTCTTGATTCCTGCCATTGCAGGCTATGACCTTCCAAAAGCGTCACGCGATTACCTTCACGATCTCAAAAAACAAAGAGAAGAAGATGTCAAGTTTGATTGCCAAAAGACCAAGGATAATCACCTTCATCCCCTTTCTATCGTGGAAGTGCTCCAAGAAAATATCAGCGATGATATGACTGTGACAGTGGATGTGGGCACGCACTACATTTGGATGGCACGCTACTTCAAGAGCTACGAACCACGTCACCTGCTCTTTTCAAATGGGATGCAAACCCTTGGGGTAGCTCTACCTTGGGCAATCGCAGCTAGTCTTGTGCGCCCTGGTAAAAAAGTCGTATCTGTATCTGGAGATGGTGGCTTCCTCTTTTCTGCCCAAGAATTGGAAACAGCTGTGCGCTTGAAGGCGCCGATTGTTCATGTGATTTGGAACGACGGTCATTACAACATGGTGGAATTCCAAGAAGAGATGAAATACGGCAGAAGCTCAGGGATTGACTTTGGTGCTGTGGATTTTGTCAAATATGCGGAGAGTTTTGGTGCAAAAGGCATGCGTGCTCATTCTAAAGAAGAATTTGAAACCCTCTTTAAGGCTGCCCTTAAAGAAGATGGTCCTGTCATCATTGATGTGCCCGTCGATTACAAGGACAGTAAGATTTTAGGGGAAACCCTTTTACCAGAGGAATTCTAAGGAGCGTATCATGACTAAAGAACAACGCTTGTATCAACATGCTACCCTAATCGGGCTCATGTCTGGACTTTATGACGGCACGCTAAGCATGAAAGACCTGCTCAAAAAAGGGCATTTTGGCATCGGTACGCTTGATCAACTAGACGGTGAACTCATCGTTTTAGAGGGGAAAGCCTATCAGATGAAGAGTGAGGACGGCGAGCTTCAGGTTATCGAAGTTCCAGACGATGCTCAAGTCCCTTATGCTGCTGTGACCAATCATGCGGCAGATGTGGCGTTTGAGATTGACCAACCTTTGGATGACAAGGCATTAGAGGAAAAGATTGAAGGGGTAAGCAAGGCTCCAAACCTCTTTCAATCCATTCGAGTGGACGGGGTTTTTGCTAGCATGCATGTGCGCTTGATTACCAAAACAAAAACAGGGGTCAAGTTTACAGAAGCTGCTGCCCATCAGCCAGAATATCTCAAAGAAGGGGTCGCAGGCACCTTGGTAGGTCTCTACTCTCCTGAACTTTTTCACGGGCCTAGCCTTGGCGGTTACCACTGGCATTTTATTTCAGAGGATAAAACCTTTGGCGGACATGTCATGGATTACACCCTAGACAAAGGAAGGGTTGAAATTGGTTTGATTGGTGATTTTGAGCAACATTTGCCAATGGAAAATGCAGCCTATCGCACCACACCTTTCCCCCTCAACGACCTGCTAGCAGATATTAAGGAAGTGGAATAATAAAGACATCAAAGAGACGAGGAAATTTCTCGTCTCTTTTTCCTGCCTGTGGTATAATGGAGAGAAAATGATTTAGGGGTCTGTTTTTGCTGTGCGTTCTTCACGCCCTTTGTATCTTAAAACTGCGACGCTTTTTCTGAGGTCAAATTGACCGAATGAAAAAGCTAGTCAGTCGCCTAGCTTCTTGCCTTATAGCAAGAAGTGTGTGATAAAGAGGAGCGTAAGCGACCTTTAGCACTAGCGAGTGGAACACGTCGCTATTTTCTTCGAGAAAAAGATAAGTTGTCCTTGGAACTAAAGGTTCCAGCGTCCAACTTCCTTTTTTCTCATCGAAAATTTTGCTAACGCAAAACATGACTTTGTATCTTACTAACTGAACACGCCCTACGAACTTTGGAAAATAGATAAAGCTTCCTAGAACTTTAAGGTTCTTCGTCAGCTTTCCTAATTTTCCTGTGTTCGCTTAACGGGCTTTGTATCTTATGAAACTGAACACGCCCTACGAACTTTGGAAAATAGATAAAGCTTCCTAGAACTTTAAGGTTCTTCGTCAGCTTTCCTAATTTTCCTGTGTTCGCTTAACGGGCTTTGTATCTTATGAAACTGAACACGCCCTACGAACTTTGGAAAATAGATAAAGCTTCCTAGAACTTTAGGGTTCTTCGTCAGCTTTCCTAATTTTCCTGTGTTCGCTTAACGGGCTTTGTATCTTAGAGTAATTGAACACGTCGCTATTTTCTTCGGGAAAAAGATAAGTTGTCCTTGGAACTTAGGGTTCCAGCGTCCAACTTCCTATTTTCCCATTGAAAATTTTGCTAACGCAAATCGCAACTTTGTATCTTAAATAACTGAACATGGAGCTAACTTCTTTAGAAAAAAGATAGATTTTTTCAAAGTTTTTTGGACTTTTCCAAAAATCTCCTATTTTTCTTTTGAAGTTTTCGCTAAAGCGAACCGCTCCTTTGTATCTTAGGAAAGGATCATCTATGAATCATATTAAATGCCCCCACTGTGGGACGGTTTTTACTGTTAATGAAAGTGAGTACGCCAAACTTTTAGAGCAAGTTCGTAGTCAAGAATTTGAAAAAGAGGTGGACAGTCGTTTAGCGCGTGAGGTAGCGCTCATCAAGGAGCAAGAAGACAAGCGTCTTCAAGCCCTGCTCCACGAAAAAGAACAAGAAAGTCAATCCCTTAAAGCGAGTTTGGAACAAGTCGCCCTAACCCACGATCTCAAACTCCAAGAAGCCCTAGCGCAAAAAGATAAGGCCATTAGCCAACTAGAGCAAGACCTAGAGCGGCTCAAACTCTTAGAGCAGCACAAGTGGCAAGAAAAAATAGCGGGTCTTGAGCAGCAACAAAGAGAACTCGAAAACCAACTCCTTCTGCAAGAAAAAGAACAAGCTCTAGAGCTTAACAAGGTACAACAGGACTACCAGAACCAGCTGACCCTAGCCAATGAACAAGTTGCTTTTTACAAGGACTTTAAGGCGCAACAATCCACCAAAGAGGTAGGAGAAAGCCTAGAGCGCTACATCGAAACTGAGTTCAACAAGGTGCGCCACCTCGCCTTTCCCAATGCTTATTTTGAAAAGGACAATCAGATTTCAGACAGTGGCTCTAAGGGGGATTTTATCTTTCGTGAAGCGGATGAGAATGGGGTGGAATTTTTATCCATCATGTTTGAGATGAAAAATGAAGCCGACACCACCAAGACCAAGCATAAAAACGAAGACTTCCTCAAAGAGCTGGACAAGGATAGGAGGGAAAAAGGCTGTGAGTATGCGGTTTTGGTCAGTATGCTAGAGGCAGACAGCGACTACTACAATACAGGGATTGTCGATCTTAGCCACAAGTATCCCAAGATGTATATGGTTCGCCCTCAGTTTTGTATCCAGCTTATCGGTCTTTTGCGCAACGCTGCCTTAAATAGTTTGGCTTATCGCCAAGAGCTGGCTTTGGTCAAGGCACAAAATATTGACATCACCCATTTTGAAGAGGATTTAGAAACCTTCAAAAATGCCTTTGCCAAGAACTACCAGTCTGCCAGCAATAATTTCCAAAAAGCCATTGATGAAATCGACAAGGCTATTAAACGCATGGAAGCGGTCAAAGCAGCCCTCACCACCAGTGAAAATCAACTCCGTCTTGCCAATAACAAGTTGGATGATGTGTCTGTGAAAAAATTGACCCGTAAAAATCCAACGATGAAAGCAAAATTTGACGCTTTAGTTCAGAAAACCGACTAATTTTCTTTAAATTACCGCCTAAACGTCCTTTTCTATTCATTTTTTGATATAATAGGGTATATGGTAAATGGAATTATCAATTTGAAAAAAGAAGCGGGTATGACCTCGCATGATGCAGTGTTTCAGCTCCGAAAGATTTTAAGCGAGAAAAAAATCGGTCATGGTGGCACGCTTGACCCAGATGTTGAGGGGGTCTTGCCCATCGCTATTGGAAAAGCGACCAGGGTGATTGAGTACATGACCGATAGTGGCAAGGTCTATGAGGGAGAAGTCACGCTTGGTCTTGCAACCACGACTGAGGACTCAAGCGGTGAAGTGATTGAAGAAAAGCAGGTCCCACTGAGTCTGAGTGAACACATGATCGACGAGGCTATGACACATTTTCTTGGGGAGATCACCCAAGTGCCACCTATGTACTCAGCTGTCAAGGTTAAAGGAAAAAAGCTCTATGAGTACGCAAGAGCTGGTGAAGAGGTGGAGCGTCCCTCTCGTCTGGTGACCATCAGTCTCTTTGAGCGCACCAGTCCCTTGACTTTTGAGCATGGTTTGTGCCGCTTTACCTTTCGGGTGGCTTGTAGCAAGGGGACTTATGTCAGAACCCTTTGTGTGGATCTAGGAGGTCGTCTTGGCTACCCAGCCCACATGTCGCATCTGGTTAGGACTGCTTCGGCTGGTTTGGAACTGGCTGATGCCCTTTCTCTTTCTGAAATTGAAGCGCGTGTGGCACAGGAGCAGTGGGATTTTCTCTTGCCGATTGAGATGGGGGTAAAAAGTCTGCCTAGTGTCGCCATAGATGAAACCAACAAGCAAGCCCTGCTTTATGGGCAATTCATTGAACTAGAAGGGGATGCTCCCTTACTTGCTGCCTACTATGACCAAAGGCTTGTCGCCATTTTGGAAAAACGTGGGACAAGCTATAAACCAAAAAAAGTGATGCAATAATTTATGAAGATAACAAAGATAACCGATTATAAGCAAATAAAAGAAGACAAACCAACGGTTTTGGTTTTGGGCTATTTTGATGGCCTGCATTTGGGGCACCGAGTCTTGTTTGAAACAGCCAAGGATCTGGCTAAGGAAAAAGGCTTAGAGGTTGCAGTGCTCACCTTTCCAGAGTCGCCACAGTTGGCTTTTAGAAAGTTTGAGCCAGATCTCTTAAAGCACATTACCTATCCTGAAAAACGCTATGAAAAATTTGCCCAGTATGGGGTGGACAGTCTGTATTTGATAGACTTTACTAGCAAGTTCGCCAAGATTTCTTCTGATGAGTTTATCAAAGACTATATCGAAGCCTTTCATCCAGAAGCTGTTGTCGTGGGATTTGATTACAAGTTTGGGCACAATCGGACCGACTGTGACTATCTCAAAAGAAACTGTGCGACAAAGGTCGTTATCGTTCCAGAAATCAAGATGGACGGTGAAAAGATTAGCTCCACTAAGATTAGATCCCTCATCAAAAAGGGTCAGGTCAAAGAAGCCAACCGCCTTTTAGGGGATGAGTTTTCCACCAGAGGTATTGTGGTTCATGGTGATGCTAGAGGCAGGACCATTGGTTTTCCAACCGCGAATCTAGCCAGCATTGACCGTGTGCATCTCCCAGCTGACGGGGTTTATGTGACCGATATTTTAGTGGGAAATCAACGCTACCGTGGAATGACCAGCGTCGGGAAAAATGTCACCTTTGGTGGCACAGAGCTTCGGATTGAGGCCAATATCTTTGATTTTCAAGCCGATATTTATGGCGAAACCATCGAGATTTTTTGGTTAGATAAGATTAGAGATATGGAAAAATTTAGTGGCATTGAATCCCTTGTTGGGCGTCTAAAACAAGATGATGCGATTGCAAAATCTTGGACGAGAGAAAAGAATGTCTAGGGTCTTTGACTGTCGTCCATGGTTAGAAAAAAAGCTCCTTCTAAGAGCTGCTGGAGTAAAAAGATGATAACCTTATTTTTATCCCCGAGTTGTACCAGTTGTAGAAAAGCTAAGGCTTGGTTAAGTAAACACCATGTTGCCTTTGTCGAGCACAATATTATGACCAGTCCACTGAGTGCGCATGAGCTGAGGCGAATTTTGTCCTTTACTGAAAATGGGACCGAAGACATTATCTCAACCCGTTCTAAGGTCTTTCAAAAATTAGATATTGATGTGGATGAGCTCACTGTCAAGGGTTTGCTAAACTTGATTTCTGAAAATCCTAGCCTCTTGCGTCGCCCGATTATCATGGATGAAAAAAGAATGCAGATTGGGTTTAATGAAGATGAGATCAGAGCCTTCTTGCCTCGCGGTTATCGGCAACATGAGTTGCGTGAAGCCACGCTAAAAGCAGAACTAGGAGAAGTATAGACAATGAAGCAGTACAGCTATCCTTTAGATTTGAGTTGGTCGAAAGCAGAAATGGAGAAGGTCATCCAATTCTTAAACCAAGTGGAAAAGGCCTATGAAGGAGGCGTTGATGCAGAAAAACTCTTGCAGGCTTACCGATCCTTCAAAGAGGTGGTCCCGGCAAAATCAGGAGAAAAACAACTGGATCGTGAATTTGAACGCTTGAGTGGCTACTCCACTTACAAGGCTGTTCAAATGGCTAAAGACAGACAAAAAGGAAAGGTCAAGCTTGAAAAATAAATTTAGATTTGCAAGAGAGCTCATCAAAAAAGCAGCTCAAGAGCTCCTTTCCTGTCAAGGTCAGTCCTTAACGGTTAAGGAAAAGACCTGTTTTGATGATTTGGTCACTAATCAAGATCACAGTGTTCAAGATTTTTTGGTGGGGGCTATTCGTAAGCACTATCCAGAAGATGAGATTTTAGCTGAGGAAGATGGCTTGCAGGCTGATTATCATGGTGAGCGGGTTTGGATTTTGGATCCGATTGATGGAACAGTCAATTTTGTCGCACAGGGAACGGATTTTTGCATTTTGATAGCTTATGCTGAAAAAGGCGTTGGTCAGTTTGGGCTTATCTATCACGTCATGTCCGATACCTTGTATAGTGGCGGTCCTTCTTTTGGGGTCTTTTGCAATGAAAAGGAGCTTTCCAACTATGAACCAAAGCCCTTTCATCGAAGTCTCATGGCGTCAAACGCTGCCATGTATCTGCATAATGAATCAGGCATTCGGGATTTGATTGGCAGGACGCTTGGTGTTAGGATGTACGGAGCTGCTGGAGTGAGTCTGTCTTATGTCTTGTCAGGGCGCTTAATGGCTTATTTTTCCAACCTTTATATCTGGGATTATGCCCCAGCGATGATTATGGGACAAGCTTTGGGCTATGAGATTGTGACCCTAGATGGGCATGAGCCTGATGTTACCAAACGTGAGAAGGTTATGTTTATCCCGACAAGCAAAAAAGAAGAGATTCTCACTCACCTTTCTAAAGGATAGCCCTTCCTCCTATCTATCCCTAGTAGTTCTATGTTTCTAGCATTTGACGAATAAATGAAAATATGAGAAAATGAAAGCGTAATAGTCGTCGAAAGAGATGAATGACTTAGCGAATCGTTAAGGAGAGAACAGATGAAAAAATGGCAAAAATGGTTGACCCTTAGCTGCACATTATTGTTACTTGCAGCTTGTGGTCACAAAGAGAAAAAAACGACCAGTTCAAAACCCTTAGAAGTCAATGAATCTTGGGTAGAAAAAACCAAGCAAGGAACAGGTCACGAAGATATCCGCTTAAAGTTTGATCAAATCAAACTTGGACAAGAAGCCCAAGAGTTCCAAGGAGGATCGAGTCTTGATGAACTAAAAGGGCTATTTGGAGAGCCGACCTCTCATTCTGAGAATAAACTCAATGATCAAGTCACCCTAGATGTCTATACATGGAAGACTGATCCCATCGTTGTCACTGTGCAGCAATTTCAAAATAGCGCCATCACACGGTCTATTTCAAACTTTAGTTTTGACCGAAAAGAAATTTTGACCTTAAAGGATTATAAGGATCTCACCACAGGGATGACCTATGATCAAGTCTTAGAAAAATTTGGCAAACCTGACGTGATGGCACAAAGCGTCTCTTCAGGCAAGACTGAGCTACAGGCAATCTGGACCAGTAACGTCAAACGTTCAGATAATGTAGCCAATGCTAATATCCAGCTGATTTTTGAAAACAATGCCCTCAAAACTAAGAGCCAAAGTGGTTTGGGTTAATACAACATTGCTTAGAACGGTTGTTCTAAGCGTTTTCTTTTAGGCTAGATGTCTGATGAGAAAACCTTATTTGGATTAAATAGGCAACTGGCTATGTTTTTTTATTGACAATATTCCTTTTTTATAAGAGAATAGAGGTCAAAGGTCGCATAAATAACGGATAAGACTAAAAGGTAGAAAACAGTTTTGTACTAGAGAGTGAGAACTATCATGACCAAAAATCAATCCACATACCTGAATGAAATGATGGCAGCAAAGAAAAATACAAGGAAGGCAAGCCAGCTATCTCCAACCAGCTATGATAAAAAACAACGCTATCCTTTCTCGCTACATTATGATGTGCGCTATGAAAAATTGGAGGAACTCGTTGTCTATCATGGTGCCAAGTCGGCATCAGCCTATCTAGAAGCTCTCATTATCAAAGAGTGGGAGAAGATGCAACGTAAATTAAAAAAAGAAGGAAGATGAGGCTTTCTAAAAATAAAAAGGGAAGCTTTTCTTCTTTTTTTGATCAAATGGATTGAAAAATTATTTAGAAATATTCTTAATTATATTTTTTTGATGCTTTATCGAGTGATGAAATCAAAATAAAAGGTAGGTAAAAAGTTATACAAGAAGAGGTGTAAGATTAAAAAAGAAATCCTTATAAATATATGATGGCCTTGATGATATAAAATGAGTAGAAATCTTTTTCTCTTAATCCTTTTTAAGAAGCAAAAGGATTAAACGAAACCTCATTATTCTTTATCCATCAAACCCTCATTTAGACCAAAAAAATCAGCAAAAATAGGAATACGTTACAAAAAAGAAATATTAGGTCATCAAAATGTTATTTGATTTTCCTTTCATAATATGGTTGAATAGTGCCTGTCAAAGTTTTACTTTGACTCTTAAAATCCATTAAAAAAACTTTCTATTTTTCTTCAAAGGTCAGAATCAGAATAAAAGTTTTTACCTACACCCACCAAAGTCTGTCGCAATACTTTGGTGGGTGTAGGTTTTTTTGATAAAAATTTAGAAAAAAATATAATTTTTTTGAGCTTATGCTTTGAAATTTCGTTCAGAATCTGCTAGAATGATAAAGAACAATAGTGCATATATATATATATATTGTTTTTTGAATATAATTTCAATGGAGGACGTTAGATCATGCTAAATGCAAGGAAGAATCGTGATACTGCCCAGCGATTTTCGATTAAGAAATTCAAGTTTGGTGCAGCATCGGTTTTAATTGGTTTGGTATTTGCAGGCTTTGTCGATGCCGTGCAAGCAGATCAATTAGGAACATCTAATCAAGCTTCAGAGGTGTCAAAAACGGTAGAAACACCGCCGCTAAATACCTCTTCGGAGATTGCAAATCAAGTCTTGACCCCAGAGAGTCAAGAAACACAAAGCGCTCAAGAGGAAACAACGAGCGAGTCAGTTCTTGATAAAGCATCCGCTAAAGTAAGAATCGATCAGGCAGCTGCTGCTAAAAAAGCGCAAATTGAGGCAAGTAAGGCTTCTCCAAAAGATAAGGCAGCAAAGCTTCTCATCGTTGACCAATTGGCAAAAGCAGGTAAAGAAAACGTTGAGCTTGCAAGTAATCAAGCTTCTTTGGATAGGAATGAAGCAGATATCCTAACCGGAATCAGTCTGGTTGAGGTACCTGCTGCCGTAGAAAGTGACGTCGCTACACCAGACAAGGAAGAAAGCCCAGTGCCAGAGGTGAGTGAAACACCAGTAGACACAGACACAGCTGCATCTCCTGCTCCAGAAGAAGCAGAAAAAGATGGCGTCACCAAGGGTTACTACATTGGTATTGACCGTCCAGAGGTTGGTGATGAGGCATCGTTTGTTGGTTTGGATAAAAATGGCAATACGCATGTCTATGCGGGTGGATTTGCCAATCCAAAAGAAGTCATCACATTCTTATCTCCGCTAGATGAGGAGGAACTTCGTGCCTATGCTGCTCCAGAATCATCTTTTGAAGGATATAGTATCTCCCCGAATAGAGAGATTTCTTACCAAGATCCAGAGCCAAATCGTTACACCTATCTTTTGACAGGTTCTCAAAACGGTAATGTCGTTTATGCCATTTCTGTTGTTGATGCCGCCCCAGAATCTGGTACAACCCCACACCACCTTTATATTACTGCGTTTGATAAGAACACAAAAGCAAAACTTGCTTCTTATGAGATTGATAATAACCAAACGCAAACCGTTAATATTCCAACATCGATTGATCCGCTTATTGCTCGATTTACATCAGATGGTAATGGAACGGTCACTTATACCAATCAAGATGAATCAAATAAGGTTGCACGTTTAGAGAGCTTGCTCGCTTCTGCAGCGGTTTTATATACTAATGCAGCCACCATCTCTTCACCGAGCTACACCAAGCAAACAACAGAGTATAAAGACAAGGATACACTAGAAGTGATTGCAGATCCGCACTATCAACCAGCGTGGACGGGTTATCACTATACCACCAAACCGATTGAAATTCCTGGCTATACTTATGATTCTAGTACAAAGAATGAAAATGGGAATGTCACTTCAACCGTTCGGAGTTTGAAAGGGGATGTGAGATACAGTCGTGTCGTAACAACGGCTTATACGGCTAAAAAAGATGGTAGCACAATCTCAACAGAATCTCCACGGGTTATGCTTTATATCAAGAGAGAGTATATTGATGATGATGGTACAGCAATTGTCACCATGTACCTTTCACCAAAAGATGCCAATAAAGAAACACTTCCATCAGCAGAAGATTTCTTTAACAATATGTCTGACTATACTTTGATCAAAGACAAGGTATATAATGTCGATAAAATTCCAGCTGAGAAGTTAGCGAAGGTTCCAACAGGACCAAACGGAACCGATAACGGGACTTACGTGGATTATACGTCTTATGTCTCCAATGACGAGAACGCCTTCTACCTTGCTCACAAGCAAACAAATATTGAGGGAACAGAGACAAACAATAATAGTATTCGTGACTATAATACTTTCCCAGAATCAACCGAAGTACCAGCGAATACTCGTGCGGTGATGCAATTCCCAATTGCACAGTACATTCCAGGAGTTTCTGGGTCAGGATTTGGTAGCAGCAACTTCCGTATTATCACACCAGGTAAGATTAACTACAGTAACGGTTGGGCTAAAGGTTCTGATGTGATTTACTACTACACGTTAAAAGGTGAAGTAGTGGTTCATTACGTCGATACGGACGGTAATGTTCTCAAATCTGAGGTTGTGGATACCCAACCAAGTGCGCGTGGCACAGAGTATGATACCAAGGATAATAAGCCATCAACTATCACGGTGACCACTCCAGTTGATGATAGCAAGGCAACGCCAGGTGTTTATTATTTAGTTAACAAAAACAGTGAATTGCCAGCAAACAGTAGTGTGTCTGTTGATAAAGAAACAGGCATAGAGGAAGGTTCTGATCCTGAAACTGGAAAAGTTGAAAAACCACTAAGTGTTGTGACTTATGTGTATGAAAAGGCTGGCGATGTTGTCGTTGACTACGTTGATACGAAAGGAAATAAACTCCAAGATCAAAAAGTTGATGAAAAAGATGCTCAACCAGGCATGTCATATAACACCAGTGATAAACGAGATAATGTCATCAAGACATCAGATGGTAAAACTTACAAATTAGCACCAGCAGGAAGCTATGATGTCGGAACAGTTGGCGACCAAAATCAATTGACTACACTAGGCACAAATAGTGCTCAGAATAATCTTGGTACGGATGCTACAACTGGTTCAGTGACAGCAGGTCAAACCAAGCATATTACCTACGTGTACCAAGAGGTCAAAGGTAACGTCGTGGTTAAGTATGTGGATGAAAATGGTAACCCAATCAAGGATCCACAAGACGCGAAGAAAGACGCACCAGTTGACGAAGCCTACGATACTAAGACGGATACGCTTCGCCCAAGTACCATTACCAAAGACGGTAAAGTTTATCAGCTCGTTCCAGCAGGCAACTATCCAGAAGCTGGTGGTCAAGTCGATAGTGACGGACATCTCACCACATCTGACCCTGTTTCTGGTCAGGTCGCAGAAGGCACCAAGACCGTGACTTATGTCTATAAGGAAGTCAAAGGTAACGTTGTCGTTGACTATGTAGATACTGACGGAAACAGCATCAAAGACCAAGTCAAGGATGAAATAGATGCGTCTGCGGGCACAGCCTATGATACAGACACTGACAACCGTCCAGAAGAAATCAAGGTCGGTGATAAGGTTTATAAACTAGTTCCAGCAGGTAGCTATCCAGTTGGTAAGGTTGGAGATAACCACAACTTGACTGAGTTGACATTGACTGAAAAAGGTTATGGTGTTGACCCAACAACGGGTAGCGTTGAAGCAGACAAGACTAAGAAAATTACCTACGTTTACCAAGAAGAAAAAGGTAGCGTTATTGTCAAGTACGTTGATAAGGACGGAAATACCCTTAAACCAGCGGTTGACGATGAAAAAGATGTTTCAGGTGGCACAAGTTACGACACAGCTGATAAGAAAGATAGCACCATCACAACTGCAGATGGCAAGGTCTATAAGCTCGTTCCAGCGGGTGACTACCCAGTTGGTAAGGTAGATGCTAACAACCATCTTGAATCTTCAGATCCAGTCGATGGTAAGGTTGAAGCTGGCAAGACCAAAGAAGTCACTTATGTCTATGAAGAGGTCAAAGGTAGTGTTGATGTCCGCTATGTGGATACCACTGGTAAGGAAATCGCTGATAAGAAAGATGTCGTAACAGATGCTTCCGCAGGCACTGACTACAATACGACCGAAGAAGCAACTCGTCCAGCAACTATTACTGCGGCAGATGGCAAGGTCTATCAACGTGTAGCAGCCGGCACCTACGATGTCGGAACAGTGGGTAGCGAAGGTCAACTCGAAACCCTTGATACCGCTAAGAGCGTTACAAAAGATCTTGGTACGGATCCTGTGACAGGTAAAGTCGTAGCGGAAGAAACCAAGCATATTACCTACGTTTACCAAGAAGTCAAGGGTAGCGTTGTCGTTGACTATGTGGATGTGAATGGGAACACCATCAAAGCACAAGTCAAAGATGAAACGGATGTATCTGTGGGTACGGACTACGATACTAATAGTGATAACCGCCCAGAAACGATTACAGGAACAGATGGCAAGGTCTATAAACTGGTTCCAGCGGGTAGCGACTATCCAGTTGGTACAGTAGGTACAGATGGTAACTTGACCGAAACGAAGAAGGACAACCTAGGAGTTGACCCTGTTACTGGTAAAGTTGTTGCTGGTGAAACCAAAAAAGTCACTTATGTTTACCAAGAAGTCAAAGGTAATGTTGTCGTTGACTATGTGGATACCGAAGGTAAGCCGCTTAAAGATCAAGAAATCGATACCCAAGATGGTTCTATCGGTTCAGCCTATGAGACGAATACCGACCATCGTCCAAATGAAATCAAGAAAGACGGTAAGACTTATCGCCTTGTTCCAGCGGGTAGCTACCCAGTTGGTACCGTTGGGGATGACCACAACTTGACCCAAACGACTACAACTCTCGGTGTTGACCCAACAACGGGTGAAGTCGCAGAAGGCACCAAGAAAATCACCTATGTTTACCAAGAGGTCAAGGGTGATGTCGTGGTTAAATATGTGGATGAAAATGGTAATGAAATCAAAGATCCACAAGACGCGAAGAAAGATGCACCAGTGGATGAGGCTTATGATACCAAGACGGATAGCCTTCGTCCAAGCACCATCACCAAAGACGGTGAAGAGTACGAATTGGTTCCAGCAGGCAACTACCCAGGAGCGGGTGGTCAAGTTGATGCTGACGGTCACCTCACCACATCTGACCCTGTTTCTGGTCAAGTGACCGAAGGCACGAAGACCGTGACGTATGTTTACCGTAAGGTCGTTAAGACAGGTAACGTTGTGGTTGATTATGTGGACACCAAAGGGAACAAGCTAGAGGCTCAAGTGGCAGATGAAACCGATGCTCCAGTTGGCACAGCCTACAACACCGATGAGGACCGCAAGAAAGCTGACATCACTGTTGGTGATAAGGTATATCGCCTCGTTCCAGCCGGCACTTATGATGTGGGTACGGTTAATGCTAATGGTAACTTGACCAGCCTAGATACTGCTAAGAGTGCTGAAAAAGACCTTGGTGTTGACCAAACGACAGGTGAAGTCGCACAAGGCACTAAGAAGATTACTTATGTCTATGAAGAAGTCAAAGGTAGCGTCATCGTCAAGTACGTCGATAAAGACGGCAAGGAATTGAAACCAGCTGTTGATGATGAAAAAGATGTTTCAGGTGGCACAAGCTACGACACAGCTGACAAGAAAGACAGCACCATCACCACTAGCGATGGCAAGGTTTATAAACTTGTTCCAGCGGGTGACTACCCAGTTGGTAAGGTAGATGCTAACAACCACCTTGAGTCTTCAGATCCAGTTGATGGCAAAGTCGAAGCTGGCAAGACCAAGGAAGTCACTTATGTCTATGAAGAAGTCAAGGGTAATGTTGTCGTTGATTATGTGGATGTGAACGGAAACAGCATCAAGGACCAAGTCAAGGATGAAACAGATGCGTCTGCGGGCACAGCTTATGATACGGATAGTGACAACCGTCCAGATGTCATCAAGTCAACGGACAGCAAGGATGGACGTCCTTACAAACTCGTTCCAGCGGGTGACTACCCAGTCGGGACGGTTGGTAACGATCATAACTTGACCGAACTCAAGCTCACAGACAAGGGCTACGGCGTCGATCCAACAACAGGTACTGTTGAAGCCGATAAGACTAAGAAGATTACTTATGTCTATAAACAGTTTGGTAGCTACGTTCCTTACATCCCAACTGAACCAGGCCGTGATATTCCGAAAGTTCCTTATGATGATACACCAGAAGAACCTAAGGATAATCCACCATTGCCATACATTCCTGGATTTGAGCCAGAAGTTCCGCTCACTCCAGTAGATCCAAACGACCCAACTAAGGGATACATCCCACCAAAACCAACAGATCCAAACGACCCAACGAAGGACACGCCAGTACCTTACAAACCAGTCAAAGGTGATGTTGTGGTGCACTACTACGACACGACTGGCAAGGAAATCGCAACTCCAGTGACGGATACGCCAGAATCTCCAGTGGATACACCGTACAACACGACCGACCACAAGCCAGAGAAGATTGAATTTGAAGGCAAGGCTTACTACTACAAGGAAGTCCGCTCTGACTCTAAGCCAGAAGATGGCAAGGTTGTGAAGGGCACAACGGTCATTAACTACGTTTACGAAGAAGCTGGTAATGTGGTCGTGAACTACAAGGATGAGGATGGTAACGTCATCCACGATCCAGAAAATGACACTGAAAACGGCAAACCAGGTGAGCCATATAACACCACGGATCACAAATACCCAACCATCGAGTTTGGTGGCAACACTTACGAACTCGTGCCAAGTAAGACCGAAGGGGACGAAGAAGGCAACGTTGAAGGTGGTAAGACCAAGGAAGTGACTTACGTTTACCGTAAGGTGGTGAAGAAAGGTAGCGTTGTGGTCACTTATGTGGATGAGAACGGTAACGAACTCAAACACCAAGTGATTGACGAGCAAGACCAACCAGTCGGCACAGCTTACGATACACTTGTCGATAACCGTCCAAGTCAAATTGTCAAGGATGGCAAGACCTATGAATTGGTACCAGCAGGCAACTACACAGTTGGAGCAGTGGATGAGAATGGTCACTTGACTAGCTCTGATGCGGTGACTGGTGATGTGGCAGAAGGCACGAAGACCGTTACTTACGTTTACAAGCTCAAACCAGAAGTACCAGTCCAACCAGGTAAGTACATCCCTTACATCGAGGGCAACGAGCCAAACAAACCAAACGATCCAGATCCAGTGCCATACGATGACACGCCAGAAGATCCAAGCAATAACCCACCACTTCCATTTGTGCCAGGTTATCGCCCACGTGATCCGAAGGATCCAAACGGAACGCCACTTAAACCAGTGGATCCAAATGATCCAAGCAAGGGTTATGTGCCACCAACCATCACAGATCCAAACGATCCAACCAAGGACACGCCAGTACCTTACGCTCCAGTTAAGGGTAGCGTTGTGGTAACCTATGTGGACACAACTGGTAAGACCATCAAGGCGCAAGTGACAGACGAAGACAAGGTTCTTGTCGATACGGACTACAACACCGTTGAAGACAACCGTCCAAGCACCATCAAGGGTGAAGATGGTCATGTCTACAAACTGGTTCCAGCCGGCACTTACCCAGTGGGTAGCGTGGATAAAGAGGGTCACTTGACCACTTCTGATGCAACGACTGGTAAGGTTGAGGAAGGCACGAAGACCGTGACTTACGTTTACGAGCGTCTCGGCAGCTACATTCCTTACATCCCAACTGAGCCAGGCCGTGAGATTCCAGAAGTGCCATACGATGAAACACCAGAAGAACCTAAGGACAATCCGCCGTTGCCATATATCCCTGGATTCGAGCCAGAAATTCCGCTCACTCCAGTGGATCCAAATGATCCAAGCAAGGGCTACATCCCACCAAGCATCACGGATCCAAACGATCCAACCAAGGACACGCCAGTTCCTTACAAACCGGTGACGCCAGAGGTTGTCAAAGGTGATGTTGTGGTGCACTACTACGACACGACTGGCAAGGAAATCGCAACTCCAGTGACGGATACGCCAGAATCTCCAGTGGATACACCGTACAACACGACCGACCACAAGCCAGAGAAGATTGAATTTGAAGGCAAGACTTACTACTACAAGGAAGTCCGCTCTGACTCTAAGCCAGAAGATGGCAAGGTTGTGAAGGGCACAACGGTCATTAACTACGTTTACGAAGAAGCTGGTAATGTGGTCGTGAACTACAAGGATGAGGATGGTAACGTCATCCACGATCCAGAAAATGACACTGAAAACGGCAAACCAGGTGAGCCATATAACACCACGGATCACAAATACCCAACCATCGAGTTTGGTGGCAACACTTACGAACTCGTGCCAAGTAAGACCGAAGGGGACGAAGAAGGCAACGTTGAAGGTGGTAAGACCAAGGAAGTGACTTACGTTTACCGTAAGGTCGTGAAGAAAGGTAGCGTTGTGGTCACTTATGTGGATGAGAACGGTAACGAACTCAAACACCAAGTGATTGACGAGCAAGACCAACCAGTCGGCACAGCTTACGATACACTTGTCGATAACCGTCCAAGTCAAATTGTCAAGGATGGCAAGACCTATGAATTGGTACCAGCAGGCAACTACACAGTTGGAGCAGTGGATGAGAATGGTCACTTGACTAGCTCTGATGCGGTGACTGGTGATGTGGCAGAAGGCACGAAGACCGTTACTTACGTTTACAAGCTCAAACCAGAAGTACCAGTCCAACCAGGTAAGTACATCCCTTACATCGAGGGCAACGAGCCAAACAAACCAAACGATCCAGATCCAGTGCCATACGATGACACGCCAGAAGATCCAAGCAATAACCCACCACTTCCATTTGTGCCAGGTTATCGCCCACGTGATCCGAAGGATCCAAACGGAACGCCACTTAAACCAGTGGATCCAAATGATCCAAGCAAGGGTTATGTGCCACCAACCATCACAGATCCAAACGATCCAACCAAGGACACGCCAGTACCTTACGCTCCAGTTAAGGGTAGCGTTGTGGTAACCTATGTGGACACAACTGGTAAGACCATCAAGGCGCAAGTGACAGACGAAGACAAGGTTCTTGTCGATACGGACTACAACACCGTTGAAGACAACCGTCCAAGCACCATCAAGGGTGAAGATGGTCATGTCTACAAACTGGTTCCAGCCGGCACTTACCCAGTGGGTAGCGTGGATAAAGAGGGTCACTTGACCACTTCTGATGCAACGACTGGTAAGGTTGAGGAAGGCACGAAGACCGTGACTTACGTTTACGAGCGTCTCGGCAGCTACATTCCTTACATCCCAACTGAGCCAGGCCGTGAGATTCCAGAAGTGCCATACGATGAAACACCAGAAGAACCTAAGGACAATCCGCCGTTGCCATATATCCCTGGATTCGAGCCAGAAATTCCGCTCACTCCAGTGGATCCAAATGATCCAAGCAAGGGCTACATCCCACCAAGCATCACGGATCCAAACGATCCAACCAAGGACACGCCAGTGCCTTACAAACCGGTGACGCCAGAAGTGGTGAAAGGTAATGTCGTGGTGCACTATGTGGATGAGGAAGGCAATGTCATCGCTGACCCAGTGACGGACGAAAGCAACACGCCAGTCGGAACGCCTTACGATACCACAGACCACAAACCTAAGACCATTGAGAAGGACGGAGTGGTGTACTACTTCACACGTGTGTCTAAGGATTCTAAACCAGAAAATGGTAGCGTGGTAGAAGGTACCCAAGACATCATCTATGTCTATAAGAAGGCAGGAAGTTATATTCCGTACATCCCAACGGAGCCAGGTCGTGATATTCCTAAGGTACCGTATGACAATACACCAGAAGAGCCTAAGGACAATCCGCCGTTGCCATATATCCCTGGATTCGAGCCAGAAATTCCGCTCACTCCAGTAGATCCAAACGACCCAAGCAAGGGCTACATCCCACCAGGCATCACGGATCCAAACGATCCAACTAAGGATACACCAGTTCCTTACAAACCGGTGAAACCTCAGCCAAAACCAGAACCAGGTCAACCAACACCTGATCCTAAGCCTGAGAAGCCTGTTTCACCAACACCTAAGGCTCCAGTGACACCTACGTCTCAACCAACTCCAGCTAAACCACAGCAACCTGCACTTCCAAGTACAGGTGAAACGACCAAACTATATTCTGTAGCAGGTCTTGGAGCGCTTGTAGCAGCACTAGGACTTGGTTTTATTGGAACAGCCAGAAAGAAAAAATCTGAATCAGAGGAAGCTTAGTTAGTCCTAAGTCCTGTAACAGCTGAGAAAATGTGTTGAAAGCAAGAGAGAACCATTTGGTTCTCTCTTTTTGCACGTTTAAAGCGATAAGAATTTTGGTTTTATTTTTTTGAAGTTGCGAAAACCAAAGGCTTGTCGTTTGATGTCCTTGATGATTTTATTGGTAGCTTCGAGTTTAGCGTTGGAGTAAGGAAGTTCGAGGGCGTTTGTGATGTAGGCTTGATGGTTTTTAAAAGTAGCAGTCTTGAACAAGGGATTGACGCGCGATAGATTGTCTTTGGTTAATCCAAAGAATTGGGCTATCCACTTTTCTTGGAAATGAAAGAGTAAGAGTTGGTAGAGCTCATAGTAATAGCGCAGTTCATCAGAGAATTATAGGATCTTCTCCACAATTTCTCTAGGTGTCAAGGTTTGTCTAAATGTTCGTGAATAAAATGGTTTATCAGCCAGTTTTCGACTATCCTTCTGAAGCAGTTTCCAGTGATTCTTCATGGCATGGTGGGGAAGAGACTTATCGTCAAACTCCTTCATGATAGCGACTCTGGTCTTTAGGAAAGTGCGACTAAGGTGTTGAAGTAAACTAGCCCAGTGGACTAGTTTAGCCTGAGCTTGAAAACAAGAGAGCGAAGGGGGAAGCGCTCGAGGACAATTTTGGCTTTTGGAAATAATCTAATGATGGGAATGTGACTCCCAGACATATCTACGGTAAGGACTTTCACTTGTTCCCTAACTTTCCTAGGGTGCTTGTAGAAGTGGTTTTTAATAGTGGTTTGTCGGTTGTTTTCAAGGAGCGCTACGATTTTTTAGTTTCAAAATCTTGGGCAATAAAGGCAAATTTCCCCTTGTTTCTGGAGAATTCATTAAAAGAAGTACCTCAGGTAGATGTGAGAAATTGTTTTTGAAGGTGAATTGATTGAGCTGTCTTTGGACCGCAGGAACCGAAATGTGTAAGCATCTTGCTATGGCAGTATTGGTGAGTTTTTCAGTGTGGAATTGAGTGGTTTTACCCACTACAGATATTATAGAGTCCTATTTTCTTTTATGATAATATCTTCATATTCTAGTATGAAGATATTTCACTAACGTAAAACTGAGAAAAACAAAAAACCTTGAATTCTCAAGGTTTTTCTATCTATATCCATCCTGAGAGAATCGAACTCCCATTTCAAGAACCGGAATCTTGCGTGATATCCATTACACTAAGGATGGTACTTGACTATTATACCACAAATTCATTAAAAGATGAGTTTTTTCTTGAAATTTTTTTAGAAAAATTGTACTATTGATATATAACAAAAAAGAAAGGAGGGTGTCATGGCTTGGACATTTGATGAAAAGTCACCGATTTATGTACAGTTGGCAAAGCGCCTAAAAATGAAAATCGTAAGTGGCGAGTTAAACCCAGGGGATCAGCTGCCAACGGTTCGAGATTTGGCTGAAGAAGCAGGGGTTAATCCTAATACCATGCAAAGAGCCTATACAGAATTGGAGCGAGAAGGTTTGGTGTTTAGTCGCAGGACAGCAGGACGCTATGTCACAGAGGATGAGGCCTTATTAACTAGTGTTCGTCATGAATTAGCCAAGGAAGAAGTCAAGCAATTTTTGACCCACATGAAACGCATTGGCTTTAGCGATCAAGCAATTTTAGCGGAAATGAAAGAGATGATGAAAGAGGAAGAAAGATGACAGAGCTATTAAGGGTTGAAGGCGTATCGAAAAAGTACGGAAAAACTTTCGCTTTAGAAGATTTAGATGTAACCTTGACCAAGGGGAAAATCATTGGTTTGTTGGGTCCAAATGGGAGTGGTAAGACGACCTTGATTAAGATTATCAATGGTCTATTGCAACCAACGAGTGGTCAGGTCTTGATTGAAGGAGTGACACCATCAGTTGAGACAAAAAAGTTAGTGTCTTACCTGCCTGATGCGACTTATTTGAGTGACCAGATGAAAATCAAGGATATTTTGGACTTGTTTGCTGATTTTTATGAGGATTTTGACCGCAGTCGTGCGGACCAGCTATTGGATGATTTGGACTTGGATCGGTCAGCTTATTTTAAAAATCTTTCCAAAGGAAACAAGGAAAAGGTACAGTTGATTCTTGTCATGAGCAGAAGGGCAAAACTTTACATCTTAGATGAGCCGATTGCTGGAGTTGACCCTGCGGCGAGAGATTATATCTTGCGCACCATTATCAACAACTATTCAGAAGAGGCTTCGGTCTTGATTTCTACCCACTTGATTTCAGATGTGGAGGCTGTCCTTGATGAAGCCCTCTTTATCCAAAATGGTAAGCTCTTGTTGCAGGGCAATACCGATGATTTGCGTGAGGAATATGGTTGCTCGATTGATGCGCTGTTTCGTCAGAAATTTAGGATTTAGGAGAATCGAAAGATGTTTGGAAAATTAGTCAAATATGAATTCAAATCAGTCGGCAAATGGTATCTAGGTCTCTATGTTGCCTTGTTTGCTGTGTCAATTTTGATAAGTCTAATCTTTGGTCATGCCATTTCAGATGGTGTTACAGACCACTTGGATGGTGAGAATATAACAAGTACCATTGGAGGAGTTCTCTTACTCGTCTTTATAAGCTTGATTGTTGCCCTTTATTTTTCAACCCTTGTCTTGATTATCCGACGTTTTTACCGCAACATCTATGGAAGAGAAGGCTACCTGACCCATACGCTTCCGGTCAGCGCCCATCAGTTGATTCTTTCTAAATTGGTAGGTGCTCTGATTTGGTCTTTTCTAGGGGGGCTTGCCTTTGTCCTTAGCATTTTTATCATCATCGTTTTAACAGGAAACTTTGGTGAAATTTGGCAGGCTGCTCAGAGAGCCTTGAGTCAAGCGTCTCCTTTATATTGGACAGTTCTTTGGCAATCCCTCGTCTTTTTTCTAGTATCAGCTACAGCCAATGTTTTACAATTCTACGCTTCTATCTCTATTGGTCAGTTGTTTGGCAATAAACGCATTAGCATGGCTTATGTGTCTTACTTTGTGCTGACTTTTCTAGAGCTAGCGCTTTCTAGTCAGATGGGATTGTCTGAAGGGTCCGATTCTCTTATTTCTCTCTTTTCTTGGTCAATCACGGTATGGTATTTGGTGATAGCCTTTGTTTTTTACGGTATCACCTACTATCTCATGAAAAAACATTTGAATTTACAATAAAACTAAAACCGAAGAGCATCAGGCTTTTCGGTTTTTTTGAAGATTTTTTTATAGTATAATAGGGGTAAAGATTGACGTGTAAAGGAGGGCTTATGTTTGTACCATTAAATACCAAGACCGTTTATAGCTTTATGGATAGTGTGCTAGATATTAAGGGCTATGTTGCTAGGGCAAAAGAGCTGGGGTATCAGCAGATTGGTATCATGGATAAGGATAACCTTTACGGGGCTTATCATTTTTTAACCGAGGCAAAAAAAGCTGGTTTAGACCCTGTTTTGGGGCTAGAATTAAGCCTGAAAGTGGAGGAGAACTCTTTTCCAGTTTATTTAGTTGCCCTTGGAACCAAAGGTTATCAAGAGTTACTGGTTCTCTCCACGCTTGCCATGAGTGGGGAAGTTGGTCTGAGTGATTTGGCAGAGCACCGAGCTGATCTTTTGGTCATTGTCGCTGCAAAAGATGTTGAGCAAGGAAGCTATCTGCCTTTTGATTATTGGATAGGTGTAGATGTGGATAGTCCGGTTCTTGATTATCCAAAGCCTGTGGTTCCTCTCCCTCTTTTTCGCTCTTATGAGGCCAGCGATGCCGAAACCTTGCAGGTTCTTCATGCCATCAGGGACAATCAATCCTTGTCGATGACACCTCCTGTGGCAAGACGGTACACTCTAAGACCACATGACGAGATGTCGCACCTTTTTGATGAGCGCTTTCCAGGAAGTTTGGAGCGCTTGAGTCAAGTATTAGATCAGGTATCCTATCAGATTGATACCCAGCTAAAGTTACCACGCTTTAACCCTGAGCGTCCTGCGGTGGAGGAATTGCGTGAACGTGCCCAAAATGGGCTAAAGACTAAGGACTTGTGGCAGACATCTTATATTGAGCGTCTCGAATCAGAGCTGTCGGTCATTCATGAGATGGGCTTTGATGATTATTTTTTAATTGTCTGGGATTTGCTGCGTTTTGGTCGCAGTCGAGATTATTATATGGGGATGGGACGTGGCTCTGCGGCGGGAAGTTTGGTGGCTTATGCCCTTGACATCACAGGGATTGATCCTGTTAAGCATGATTTGCTGTTTGAGCGTTTTTTGAACCGAGAGCGTTACAGTATGCCCGATATTGATATCGATTTGCCCGATATTTATCGCTCGGAGTTTCTCCACTATGTCAAGGATCGCTATGGCATAATGCACTCCGCTCAAATTGTGACCTTTTCGACGTTTGGTGCTAGACAGGCCATCAGAGATGTCTTTAAACGGTTTGGGGCAAGTGAGTATGATTTGAGTCAGTTGACCCGTCGCATGAGTTTTAAGGATAGCTTGCAGGAGGTCTATGGGCGTGATCTCAGCTTTCGGCAACTGATTGCGAGCAGACCCGGTTTTCAAGAGGCTTTTGCCATTGCAAAAAAGATAGAAGGGCAACCTCGCCAGACGTCCATCCATGCGGCTGGGGTGGTGATGAGTGATGACGACTTGACCAAGCATATTCCTCTAAAAGCAGGAGAGGATATGATGGTGACCCAGTACGATGCAGAGAGTGTCGAGGCCAATGGCTTGTTGAAAATGGACTTTTTGGGGCTTCGCAATCTTACTTTTGTGCAAAAGATGAAAGAGGAGGTCAAAAGGCGCTACGGTCTAGACATTGCGATTAAACAGATTGATCTAGAAGACCCAGCGACCTTGGCTTTGTTTGCAAGAGGGGACACCAAAGGGATTTTCCAGTTTGAAAAGGCAGGTGCGATTCGCCTACTCAAGCGCATCAAACCGAGTCGTTTTGAGGAAGTGGTGGCAACCACTAGTTTGAATCGTCCGGGGGCGAGTGATTACACGGAGAATTTTATCCGTAGGAAAGAGGGAAGAGAAAAGGTCGAACGACTAGATCCTTCTATTGATCCCATTTTAACGCCTACCTATGGCATCATGCTCTATCAGGAGCAGGTCATGCAGATTGCCCAAGTTTATGCTGGTTTTTCTCTGGGAAAAGCCGATCTCTTGCGCAGGGCCATGTCCAAAAAAGATGCGATAGAGATGCAGGCCATGGAGGCTGATTTTTTGCTGGGGGCTGAGCGCTTAGGGCGAGAGACTAGCCTTGCCAAGTCTATCTTTGAAAAGATGGCTAAGTTTGCAGGCTACGGTTTTAACCGCAGTCACGCCTATGCTTATGCGGCTTTGGCCTTTCAGTTGGCTTATTTTAAAGCCCATTACCCTGATGTCTTTTATGAGGTCATGCTGAATCGGTCGAGTTCTGACTATCTGATTGATGCCTTACAGTCTGGTTTTCAGATTAAACCCTTTAGTCTAAAGACAGTGAGTGCTTATGACCGTGTTGAAAATGGAGAGATTCTACTGGGACTCAATCGGGTGAAAGGTGTCCCAAGAGATCTGGTAGAGTGGCTGAGCCATCAAGCGTCTATCCAGACGATGGAAGGTCTGGTTACTCAGCTACCAAAAGCCTATCACAAAACAGAATTTCTAGAACCGTTAATCCAGCTAGGTCTTTTTGATGAATTAGATGCCAATCGCAAAAAACTAGTCACCAACCTACCTTCTTTGTTTATCTTTGTGACAGAGTTAGGAAGTCTTTTCTCGGAGAGTTCTTACCAGTGGAGAGAGTGTGAAGATTACACGGATCAAGAAAAGTATCAGCTGGAAAAGGACTATCTAGGCATTGGGCTAAGTCCACATCCTTTAAAGCGGTTAAGAGAAAAGCTACAAGAGCCTTTTGCTGTGATTTCTCAACTGACGTCAAATGAAACAGTTCGCTTGTTGGGGCAGATTGAGTCTATCAGGGAGATTAGGACCAAGTCCAAGGGGCAACTCATGGCTTTCTTGCGCGTGACGGATGGCTATGATGCGTTTGAGGTGACGGTTTTTCCAGATATTTACCAGCAGGTTGGTCAAGATCTGGCAGAAGATGCGATTCTGATTTTAAGTGGGCGCACGCAAGAAAGAGAAGGTCGCTTGCAGCTGGTCTTGCAACAAATAGAAAAGCCAGTCGCAGAAAAATTTTGGTTGCAGCTAGAAAGCCATGCGCATGACCAAGAAATTTCTCAGATTTTAAGGCAGTACCCAGGAGATATTCCGGTCATGCTGCGCTTTGAGGATACCAAAACAACCCTTGCCAGTCGTGGTTTTTCGGTCGCAAAAAGCGATGAATTACAAGAAGTTTTAAAAAAGTACACCATGAAAACGATTTATAACTAAAAATGTAAGATATTTAACAAAGAGTGTGCTATAATAAAAGAGTTAAAATGAAAAAGGAGTAGCAAAAATGAAGCGTATTGCTGTTTTGACCAGTGGTGGAGACGCTCCTGGTATGAATAATGCGGTCCGTGCGGTTGTCCGCAAGGCCATTTCAGAAGGCATGGAAGTTTACGGCATTAACCGCGGTTATGCTGGTATGGTTGAGGGCGATATTTTTAAAATGGACGCCAAAAGTGTCTCAAATATCCTCTCACATGGTGGAACCTTCTTAAAATCAGCTCGCTATCCTGAGTTTGCCACATTAGAAGGGCAAATGGCTGGGATTGAGCAGTTGAAGAGACACGGTATCGAAGGTGTCGTGGTTATCGGTGGAGATGGATCTTACCATGGGGCTATGCGTTTGACAGAGCATGGTTTCCCTGCTGTTGGTATTCCAGGAACTATCGACAATGATATTGCAGGAACAGACTATACCATCGGATTTGATACAGCTGTGACCACAGCAACAGATGCGATCGATAAGATTCGTGATACGTCATTTAGCCATGGACGGACCTTTGTTGTTGAGGTGATGGGACGTAATGCTGGTGACCTTGCCATCTGGTCTGGGGTTGCAACGGGTGCTGATATGATCATCATTCCAGAAGAGCCATTTGACATTGATGAAGTCGTGAAAAATGTTAAAGAAGGCTATGAAGTCAAGAAAAAAGATCACTTTATCATTGTTTTGGCAGAAGGTGTCATGAGTGGTGATGAGTTTGCTAAGAAGATGCGTGAAGCAGGCGATACTAGTGATCTTCGTGTGACCAACCTTGGGCACATCCAACGTGGTGGAACACCATCTCCACGTGACCGTGTCTTAGCTTCATGGATGGGAGCGCACGCTGTTGAGTTGCTAAAAGCTGGACGTGGTGGTCTTGCTATTGGTGTTCGTGGGGAAGAATTGGTTGAAAGCCCAATCCTTGGTAGCAAGGAAGAAGGTGCTCTCTTTAGCCTAGCACCAGACGGATCTATCGTTGTCAACCATCCACATGAAACACGTCTTGATTTGTATCGTTTGAATCGTAGCCTAGCTCGTTAATCTGTTTTTGTTAATTTGATATGTAATGTTAATCTACTATAATAAGGGAGTTTGAAAAACTAATGAATAAACGCGTAAAAATTGTTGCAACACTTGGACCAGCGGTTGAAATCCGCGGTGGCAAACGTTTTGGTGAAGATGGCTATTGGTCAGAAAAATTGGATGTAGAAGCATCTGCTAAAATCATCGCTCAACTCATCGAAGAAGGCGCAAATGTTTTCCGCTTTAACTTCTCACACGGCGATCACCAAGAACAAGGTGAGCGTATGGCAACTGTTCGTCGTGCAGAAGAAATTGCAGGCCAAAAAGTTGGTTTCCTTCTTGACACTAAAGGTCCAGAAATCCGTACAGAACTCTTTGAAGATGAAGCAAAAGAGTATGACTATAAGACAGGTGAAGTGATCCGTGTTGCAACCAAACAAGGCATCAAATCTACTCGTGACGTGATTGCGCTTAATGTAGCTGGTGCGCTTGACATCTTTGATGACGTTGAAGTGGGTCACCAAGTCTTGGTGGATGACGGAAAACTTGGACTTCGTGTCATCGAAAAAGACCCAGCAACGCGTGAATTTGTCGTTGAAGTGGAAAATGACGGCGTGATTGCAAAACAAAAAGGGGTTAACATTCCTAATACGAAAATCCCGTTCCCAGCACTTGCTGATCGTGATAACGCTGACATTCGTTTTGGTCTTGAGCAAGGTATCAACTTTATCGCTATTTCTTTTGTTCGTACTGCTAAAGATGTTGAAGAAGTGCGTGCCATCTGTGAGGAAACTGGCAACAAAAAAGTAAAATTGTTTGCGAAGATCGAAAACCAACAAGGGATCGATAACTTGGATGAAATCATCGAAGCAGCAGACGGTATCATGATTGCCCGTGGTGATATGGGGATTGAAGTTCCATTTGAAATGGTTCCAGTTTACCAAAAGATGATCATCACTAAAGTCAACGAAGCTGGTAAAGCTGTTATCACTGCAACCAACATGCTTGAAACCATGACAGACAAACCACGTGCAACTCGCTCTGAGATTTCTGACGTCTTTAACGCAGTTATCGATGGTACAGATGCTACCATGCTTTCTGGTGAGTCTGCTAATGGTAAATACCCAGTTGAGTCTGTTCGTACCATGGCAACAGTGGCAAAAAATGCGCAATCTCTTCTTGGTGAGTATGGTCGTTTGAACTCTGCTGACTTCAAACGCACGACCAAGACAGAAGTCATGGCATCTGCTGTTAAGGATGCTTGTCAATCTATGAGCATCAAGTTGGTCGTTACTGTGACAGAGACTGGTTTCTCTGCGCGTGCTATCTCTAAATATCGTCCAGATGCTGATATTTTAGCAGTGACTTTTGATGAAGAAACTCAAAAATCATTGATGATTAACTGGGGTGTTATCCCAGTTGTGACCGATAAACCAGCTTCTACCGATGACATGTTTGAATTGGCTGAACGTGAAGCAGTCAAATCAGGTCTTGTTCAATCAGGAGACAACATCGTTATCGTAGCGGGTGTTCCAGTTGGTGTATCTGGTTCAACTAATACTATGCGTATCCGCACAGTACAATAAACAGAAAAAGATTCATTCCAAAACGTCTAGGGCGCAGTAGCGTCTTAGACGTTTATTTTTTTATAAAAATAGAATAAAAGCCGAATTTTGTTTAAAAACAAAAGTGACAGCATTTTGTTTGAACTATCAAACGATTGCCTCTTTTTCGACTTCTGAATATCAAGTGAAGTTCTTCTCATTATTTTCTGAAAATCTAAGAAAGCTTATAGAATAAGCGTTTTCTCGGGGGGGGGGGGGGGGGGGTAAAAAGTTGTTTTAAAAGTACAGGAAAATGTTGACAATAAAAATAAAAGGCGTTAAAATATCTTAATGAGTGTGATAGATTGATGTTTGTCAATCTATTTTTATCACACGCAAAATTTTGAAGTAAGGAAGTACAAATGGTCAAGAAAACAAACCGTAAACGGCGCACCGAGAACATGTTTGACAAACAATTTGTATTCTCGATTCGCAAATTTAATGTCGGAATTGCTTCAGTTGTCATTGGAGCAAGTGTTTTTTTAGGTTCTCAAGTCAATGTGGCATCAGCTGACACCTTGGTGTCTGAAGATCCTGCCACCTCAGCAGCGAAAACAACCAGTCTTGTGAAGGATGAGGCGCAAACAGATCCAGCCTCACCAGTAGCATTGGAAGAAAAAACCACTACAAATGTGGAATCAGTAGAAACTCCTAGCCAAGAAGTGGCTAAAAATGAAACAGCAGAAGTCGCAACTGCACCAGTGCAAAACGCTTCAAGTGCAGCATCAGTTGGAGAGGAAAATCCCTCTAGCGCTACACCTGTCGCAGAAAAGCAAACGATTGCTGAAAAACCAGAAGAGACGGTGTCAGTGCTCTCTATTGATGCCAGTACTGGACTACCAACCAGTGCAGCAAGAGCAGCTCTAACAGAAGCAGAAACGACAAATCCAGTTGTTGGTGAGGACAGAAGTGTCTCAACAGATGCCCCAACCACCACGCCAACAGGCCGTTTCTTTGCCGTAGAAGCCAGTGCAGAAGAGGTCAAGGTTGCCAACTGGAAACAATTTATCGAAGCCTTTGCTAGCGGCGCTTCTGTCATTCGTTTAACACATGACATCTTGGCGCCTGGAAGTCCAAATGATGCGACAGCAGGTATTCGAGAAGGCGTGATTGCTTCTGGAAGCGATATTACAAACGGAAATACCAACTCAACTAATACAGGCTCAACAGCTGGTGTTGACCGTACCCTTTTAATCAATGCCAATGGTTCAAACGTGACCATCAAAGGGGATGATCAATTCCTTGACCTGCGTTCCTTCACGCTAAAACCAGTTGGGACAGCGCCTTGGAACATCACTTTAGAGGATGTTAAGCTCAATACCGCAAACTCTAAGGGAGCTTTTGACCTTTCTGGAACAAGCGGACACAACACGGTGACCTTTAAGAATGTCACAGCACAAGGGTCATCTCTCTACGGTGGTGGCGGTGATACAGATGTTATCATCGAAGGAAATACCAAGTCAACGGTTAGCGACTCTTATAGTAACTCTGATGGAACCAACCAATACGTTCAAAAGAACGTAGGTTCTGCAACATCGACGCCAAATGCGACCACCACTCAAAATAGAGAACGTCGTGAAGCCAATATCCACGATGCCAAATCGGTGACCGTTGCAGAAGGAGCTAGCTTGACACTCAATCGTTCATCTATTGGAGATGCGATTAATCTGCCAGACGGTTCTAAGATTGAGGTGAAAGACACTGGTAGTTTGACCATCAATATGAATACCGACAATGAGACAGATAGTATTCGTTACCATAATGCGGCGATTTTCATGCCGACAAGTGGAACGATTACAACGGGTCGTGATTCAAAATTGACCATCAATTCTAGCATTGGTCAAGGAATTTCCATTGGTGTCAAACGTCCGTCAGATACCATTACAGAATCTGATCGTTACGGCGGTTACGGTGCTTGGAATACCAGCAAACAAAGTGGTTCGCAAGCGGATGTTACTATCGGTAAAAATGCGACCTTTAATCTAACGGGTCGTGATGGGATTGTCGGTGGACACAACTTTAACTTTGTCACTGATGAAGGGGCCACTGTTCATTTTGAAAATAAGGGACGTGGAACAGCCTTTGACCTAGGGGATGATTCTCATCTCATCTTTGGCAAGCACTCGACCAATACTTTCCATTCAGATGGTAAAGGAAAATCAAAACAATATCCAAGCCCATCTGGTTCTTATGATGGTTACAACTACATTGGAGTTAACGAAGATGGAACCATTGTGGTTGATGAATTTGCGACTTTCCGTGTTCAAATGGATAATCGGGGAGACAATGACTGGGATGATGTTATCTCGCTTGATTCTAGAACTGGAACCAAGACCGATCCGCTTTTTAAGGCTAATAAGGGAAGTATCGTTGATATTCGTGATGACAACTCTAACTATTATGCCGAGTTGATTTCAGTGCCGCTTGGTAACAGTAAAAACGTCACCTATCAGTTCAATAACCCTCTCTTTGTTTCTTTCTTGCGTTATACCAAATCAGACGGTGTTTCTGTCGGTGATATTGAAGGGAAATTGCCAAAGAGCATTCCTCAGGGAAATAACCCAGAATCGATCGCGCACGGAAATATCTTGTATGTTTCTGCTAAAAATAAAGCAGATGGCGCAAAGATTGAGTTTAACGGACCAGAAGGAACTCAAGACGGAACTTATACCGTTTACTCACTTAACCAAGATGGGACGAAAAAGGATCAAGATAAGATTAGCTCAGTTTGGACTAACATCCAAAGTGGAGATCTAAGCATCGCTGGTTTCCAAAATGGAGCTGTTCCTGAAATCAATCCAGCAGACGCTCTGTCTGATCCGACTCTTTCTTCATCTGGTAGTGTTTCTGCTTCTGATAAGCAATACGGTATTGACCCTGTTAATGAAAACCGTCAAAATATCTGGATTTCAAATGGAACAGTGATTGCGCCAACAGCGATACATACCAACACCATTCGCTATGAATTTGAAGATGGATCACCAGCCGTTGATGATGAAGGCAATGAAATCAAAGATGTGGTGCAGGCTTCTGACTGGGAACGTAAGATTGAGTCAGGTATTGACTTGCAACGTTTCTTGAATACCTTGAAAACTAGCCAAGTCGCTAATGGTGACCAATTCTTAGAGGCTTACTCTAAAGCACGTTATGTGGTTAGAGATATTAATGGTGACGGAAAAGCCGATACAGGATGGGTACTTGATGGCACGGTCAACACGACCAAAACCTACGATACTGTGACCTCTCCTGTCCTAAAAGGCTACGTAGCAGTAATCAAAGACACCAACGTTCCAAACTTAAAAGAAGATATTGGAACCAGTGGTCGGGAAATCACAGCAGAGTTAACCCCTGCTGATATTACAGACACCATTACCACAAAAGATGCTGAAGGCAACACCATCATTTCAGACTCTTACTGGAAAGATTTCTCTGATACTGGTTTTATCAATAACTATGAAACAGTCGTTGTCTATAAACGTGTTCAAAAAGCTGCTATTGACTACGTAAAGGTATCTGAAAAAGATGGTAGCACAGAAGAGCTCGTTCTTCGTACCGATACGGTCAATGGAGCAACAGGTCAAAGCATCAATTACTCAACAGCAAACCGCATTAAAGAATTTGAAGATGCCGGTTATGAATTGGTGAAAGATGGCTTTACCGATGCGAGAATTCCAGATCCAGAAGATCCAAGTAAATTAATCAATCCTAAGTTTGACGACAAGGATGATGAAAATAACATTTCTCAAGTTTATAAGGTCACTCTCAAAGAAAAGGTTACGCCAGTTGATCCAAATGACCCAAATAAACCATGGCCGCCAATCATTCCTGAAAATCAACGTGAAGCCTTGACAAAAGAAGTCACTAGAACCGTTCATTACAAGTATAAGAGCGATGATTCTACGGCGCAACCAGATGTGACGCAAAGCATTACCTTTACGAGAACGGCAAACGTCAACTGGGTAACCAAGGAAGTGACTTATAGCGACTGGGTAGCTAAGGATAACCAAAACAGCTTTGCTGAGGTGAAAACACCTGCTATTTCTGGATTTGTCGCTGATAAGGCAAGTGTTGCTGAAAAGACTAACGTCACTCCAGAAACAGCTAACAGTGATGAAACGGTTTATTACAGCAAGCTCGGAAGCTGGATTCCTAAGGTGCCAGAAGGGGAAACACCTGTTAACCCAATTCCTTATCCAAATGATCCGAGTGACCCAACCAAACCAGGAACACCAGAAAAAGGTATCATTCCAAATATTCCAGGTTACACACCAGTTGGACCAAATGGTGAGAGCCTCACACCAGTAGATCCAAGCGATCCATCTAAGGGCTACAATCCTCCAGCTATTCCAAAAGATCCAACCAAGGATCAAGAGATTACCTATAAAGCAGCGGAACAAAAGGCAGTGATTACCTTTATTGACGGTGGTTTAAATGGTGATGGAACAACGCCTCTTCAAAGTCCAGTGACTGTTGTTGGTAAGGCTGGTGAAAAGAGCACTTATAGCCCGATTGAAACGATTCAGGACTATATTAATAAAGGGTATGAGCTAGTGCCAGAGCGTAGCGATTTCCCAACAGATGGCATTACCTTTGATGATAAGGATGATAGCCAAGGTGCAACGCAAAACTATACGATTGTATTGAAGCCAGTGCTTGTTCCAGTTGGACCAACCGATCCGAAAGATCCAAATCAACCGATTAATCCAGACAATCCAAATGGACCAAAATGGCCAGAAGAAGCTGGTCAAGTGGCTAAGGATGTGACCTCTACTATCCACTATGTGGATAAGGATGGCAATCCAGTTGCCACTGACAATGTTCAAACGGCTAAATGGACACGCACTGTTACGGTGGATAAAGTGACTGGTCAGGTGGTTTCAAGCACAGATTGGACCAGTGATAAACCATCTTATGAAGCGGTGACATCACCAGTTGTGACTGGTAAGGTGGCAGATAAGGCGCAAGTACCAGCTAAGACGGTGACACAAGATGATTTGACCGAGACGGTTGTCTATAACAATCTTGGTAAGATTATCCCAGTGGATCCAAATGGCAATCCAATTCCAAATGTGTCAACTCCAACCTACAACAACGATCCAAAAGATCCAAGTAAGGGTGGCGAAACCCCAACTCCAAGCATTCCAGGCATGACACCAAGTGTGCCAAGTGTGACACCAGAAGATCCAACCAAGGATACTCCAGTGCCATACACACCAGTTGTGAACCAACAAAAAGCCATTATTAATTATGTGGATGATGCAGATGGTGGTAAGGTGCTTGATAGCGATACAGTGCTAGGTGAAGCAGGTAGTCCAATTAACTACTCTACTGCGGCTAAGATTGCAGAACTCGAGAAGAAGGGCTACGTCGTGGTAACTGATGGATTCACACCGGGTACGACATTTGATAATGATGGTACGAAGGATCAAACCTTCACGGTTCACCTCACTCATGCGACTGAGCCAGTTACCCCAACGGATCCGAAAGAACCAGGAAAACCAATCAATCCAGACAATCCAAATGGGCCAAAATGGCCAGAAGAAGCTGGTCAAGTGTCTAAGGATGTGACCTCTACTATCCACTATGTGGATAAAGATGGCAAGCCAGTGGCAGATGACAATGTTCAAACGGCTAAATGGACCCGTACGGTAACCGTGGATAAGGTGACTGGTCAAGTGGTGTCTACGACTGACTGGACTAGCGACAAGCCTTCTTACTCTGAAGTAACCTCACCAGTCATCACTGGTAAGGTAGCCGACAAGGCTCAAGTACCTGCTAAGACCGTCACGCAAGAGAACTTGACCGAAACGGTTGTCTATAACAATCTTGGTAAGCTCATCCCAGTGGATCCAAACGGCAATCCAATTCCAAATGCACCAACACCAACCTACAACAACGATCCAAAAGATCCAAGCAAGGGTGGTGAAACGCCAACACCAAGCATCCCTGGCATGACGCCAAGTGTCCCAAGTGTGACACCAGAAGATCCAACTAAGGACACACCAGTGCCATACTATCCAGTTAAAAATGAGCAAAAAGCCATTATCAACTATGTGGATGATGCCGATGGTGGTAAGGTGTTACATAGCGATACAGTGACAGGTGAAGCAGGTAGCCCAATCAACTACTCAACTGCAGCTAAGATTGCAGAGCTAGAGAAGAAGGGTTACAAGGTCGTAACGGACGGCTTCACACCGGGCACTGCCTTTGATAATGACACCAATGTGGATCAAACCTATACTGTTCACCTCACTCATGCGACAGAGCCAGTTGGACCAACCGATCCGAAAGATCCAAATCAACCGATTAATCCAGACGATCCAAATGGACCAAAATGGCCAGAAGAAGCTGGTCAAGTGGCTAAGGACGTGACCTCAACTATCCACTATGTGGATAAAGATGGTAATCCAGTGGCAGATGACAATGTTCAAACCGCTAAGTGGACCCGTACGGTAACCGTGGATAAAGTGACTGGTCAAGTGGTGTCTACGACCGACTGGACCAGTGATAAACCGTCTTACCCTGCTGTGACGTCTCCAGTTGTGACAGGTAAGGTCGCCGATAAGGCGCAAGTGCCTGCTAAGACCGTCACGCAAGAGGACTTGACCGAAACGGTTGTCTATAACAATTTCGGTAAGCTCATCCCAGTGGATCCAAACGGCAATCCAATTCCAAATGCACCAACCCCAACCTACAACAATGATCCAAAAGATCCAAGCAAGGGTGGTGAAACCCCAACACCAAGCATCCCAGGCATGACGCCAAGTGTCCCAAGTGTGACACCAGAAGATCCAACTAAGGACACACCAGTGCCATACTACCCAGTGGCAAGCCAACAAAAAGCTATCATCAACTATGTGGATAGCTCAACTGGTCAAACCCTAGATTCTGATCAAGTATCTGGTGAAGCAGGTCGTCCAATCAACTACTCAACCGCAGCTAAGATTGCAGAGCTAGAGAAGAAGGGCTATGTCTTGGTAACGGATGAGTTTACACCAGGAACTGCCTTTGACAATGATGCAACCAAGGATCAGACGTTTACCGTCACCCTCAAGCCGGGAACGACACCAGTCACTCCTGACAATCCAAAAGATCCAAATCAGCCAATCAATCCCAATAATCCAAACGGACCAAAATGGCCAGAAGAGGCTGGTGAGTCTGGTGTGAAACGTGTGATTACACGCACCATCCACTATAAGGACAAGGCAACTGGTGAGACTGTGCATACGGATGCGACAGACAGCGTGACCTTCACGCGTACGCTTGTGATTAACAATGTGACGGGTGAGATTATGAGTTCAACCCCTTGGACAGCTGTTGATGGCGATACCACCTTTGATGCGGTGATCTCACCGATTGTCAAGGGCTACTACTTGGTTGATAAGGCGCAAGCTAGCATCGGTGCTGTAACAGGTCTGACAGAAAACAGTACCAACCAAGAAGAAACGGTTTACTATGCCAAACTTGGAAACTGGGTACCAAAAGTTCCAGATGGTGTGACGCCAATCAATCCATTGCCATACCCAGATCCAACCCCAGCAGATCCAAGTCAACCAGGTAATGATAAGCCAGTAATTCCATATGTGCCAGGCTATGTCCCAGTTGGACCAGACGGAAAACCACTTCAACCGGTTGATCCTAAAGATCCAAACAAGGGCTACATTCCACCAATGCCAGTGGAACCAGGTAAGGATATTGACGTGCCTTATGTGAAGGATGCACAAAAAGCAACGGTCACTTTCATTGATAGCAGTACAAACAAAGTTTTGGATACTATTTCATTGACAGGTGTATCTGGTCAAAAGAGTGATTACAGCCCTCAAATGACCATCGAGGAGTATCTCAAGAAAGGCTATGTCCTTGTGAATAACGACTTCCCAGCGGATGGTTTGACCTTCGATAACAAGGATGACAGCAATGGCGTGACACAAAATTACACCGTCACCCTCAAGCCGGGAACGACACCAGTCACTCCTGACAATCCAAAAGATCCAAATCAGCCAATCAATCCAAATAATCCAAACGGACCAAAATGGCCAGAAGAGGCTGGTGAGTCTGGTGTGAAACGTGTGATTACACGCACCATCCACTATAAGGACAAGGCAACTGGTGAGACTGTGCATACGGACGCGACAGACAGCGTGACCTTCACGCGTACGCTTGTGATTAACAATGTGACTGGTAAGATTATGAGTTCAACCCCTTGGACAGCTGTTGATGGCGATACCACCTTTGATGCGGTGATCTCACCGATTGTCAAGGGCTACTACTTGGTTGATAAGGTGCAAGCTAGCATCGGTGCTGTAACAGGTCTGACAGAAAACAGTACCAACCAAGAAGAAACGGTTTACTATGCCAAACTTGGAAACTGGGTACCAAAAGTTCCAGATGGTGTGACGCCAATCAATCCATTGCCATACCCAGATCCAACCCCAGCAGATCCAAGTCAACCAGGTAATGATAAGCCAGTAATTCCATATGTGCCAGGCTATGTCCCAGTTGGACCAGACGGAAAACCACTTCAACCGGTTGATCCTAAAGATCCAAACAAGGGCTACATTCCACCAACGCCAGTGGATCCAGGTAAGGACACAGATATTAACTATGTCCCAGTGAAACCAGTTCAGCCACAGCCAAAACCAGAGGATCCAAAACCACAACCGGTTAGTCCTGCTAACCCAAGTGCTCCTAAGGAAGAAACACTTCCAAGAACAGGGGAAACAAGCAGTGATTACTCTATCTTAGGTGTGACAGCCCTAGCGGCTAGTCTAGGACTTATCCTTGTGGCAGGTAAAAAACGCAAGTCTGACGAAGCCTAAGCAACTTTGTTGAAGAACAGGTAACTGTACATAGGAAAAGAGGAGAGAATCGTTGATTCTTCCTCTTTTTTGTATGCAGAAAATCCAAGAGATAGCAGTATGAAAATGGCTAGATAGTTGATTTTATGATATACTAACTCTAAGAAAATATAGAAAGGTCGAGTGAACATGGCTAGGCGAAAAGATTCAGATAGTGGCTTGGGTTGCTTAATTGTTGGTGCCTGTGTCTTTTTTATCATTGGCATGATTATCACTTATTGGTACATTGTTTTACCGATTGCAGGGATACTTGTTTATCTGATTTATGGCAGGAGGATTGAGGGGTATCTGACGCAGCGCTCTAATCAGCAGTTGGAGGATTTGTTTCATCGGATTGAAGAGGGGCATCAAAAGTTGGTTTATCTTGTTGTGGAAGGTCAAGATGATAAAATCCCTCAAATAGCCTATCGATTATTGGAAGATTTGGGGCAATTAAGGGAAAAGTTAGACCGCTTACAAGACAAAGTGAGTGCGGAAGTTTATCAAAAAGGTCTTCGCTTGTTACGTTTGCAAAGAGAGGTCGAAGATAGTCTGAATCTCAAACGCCAAACACCAGAAGAAGCCGAAACCAGCGATGATTTAGAAGTGAGCATTGCAAGACTTGCTCCTGAGATCAAGGACGTTTATCAAAATGTGCTAAAGGATCATAAGGAGATTTTGAAAAAAATCGAAGAGCTTGATGGCAATAGAACCCAAGAGTTGGTGGCGCAACACATGATGAGAATGGAGCATTTCTACCATTTGCTCAGTGGCTATCTAGAGATTAAGGAAGCACCTAAAAACTATTACCATGCCGAGGAAAAGTTGGCTGAAGCGAGAAAAGCCATGGCTCAGTTTGATGAAGATTTGGATGAATCTTTGCGCCAGTTGAATGAAGAGCGCTTGAGTGACTTTGAAATTAGTCTTAGAATGTTAAAGAAAGAAGGACAAAAAGATGAGTGAGTTTCAGTTTGATATTGATGCTCTAGCAGGTTCTGTGACGCAGAAGGTGGATAAAACGACAGAAGTGATCACGAAAATGGAAGACCCAAAAGAGGAATCCTTGTCCTTTTTGTTGACCCTAACACCCGAGCAACAAGACAGCATTAGAAACCATGCGCCCCAGTTGGTGGACCGTTTTATGGCGGATCAAAATGCGCTTCTGGAGTTTGGAAAAGAAGCGATCGAGGAGGTCAACTTGACTTCTCAGCGCCTTTTATCCGAAAATAGGAAATTAGCCATTCCTCAGGTGGATGACATCTTTGTGCAGGTCAATCGTGAGTTGCTTGGCTTTGTGGGTAAGTACAAAGAAGCAGATGTGGCAGAGCTGGAAAAGAAACCAGGCTTCTTCCAAAAGTGGTTCCAAAAAGGAAAAGCCAATCTGCAAGAGTTTCAACTGGCTTCTCAGTCTATTGAAAAGAAACTGGATCATTTGGCTGCCACAGCCGTTAAGCAAGAGGATGCCTTAGCGCGCAACATCATCTCAGCAGAGCGCTTGATTGAGGACAATACCAAGTCTATCGAGAACTTGGTCGGGGTTATCGCCTTTTTAGAAGCCAGCCAAGAAGAGAGCAGCAAGCGTGCCAAAGATTTGCAGGAACAGTTGACCCAGTACGACCCACATTCGCCAGATTATCATAAGCTGGCAGAGGAGTTGTCACATGTGTCTGATATTATTGGTTTACTGGAACAGCAGCGCTCAGAACAGCTCAGCCGTCTCTATGTGGCTTGGGCGACGACCCCTAAGATGAGAAATCTGATTAAGGTTTCTTCAGACAGCAAGCTAAAACTTGCTCTTCTACGCCGCAATACCATTCCGACCATGAAGTTGACCCTAGCTCAACTCGGTATCATGCAGCAATCTAAGAAGGCAGGAGCCACAGCTGAGGCCATCGTCAATGCTAATAACGCAGCGCTGCAACTCTTGGCAGAAACCAGCAAGGAGGTCATCCCACAGATGGAGCGGTCGGCTCAGATGCCAACCTTGTCAGTGGAGTCTGTTTCTAAGCTGGCAGACAGTATCGTAGCGCAAAATAATGGCATTATCCAAGCGATTGAAGAAGGCAGACAAAAACGAAAAGAACTGGAACAAACCATTGTACGCTCTGCACAGGTAATCAATGATTCTAGCCAATTGCGGGACCAAAAGATTGTTCAAGCGATTTTGGAAGAAGGTAAAGAAAGCCAAAACGAGCTGGAGTAAGACAGTAACTAAAAAGACGAAGCACTTCAGGTGCTTCGTCTTTTGTTTAATCAAGTCCAATCAAATAATCGCTATCTTGCATGGCTTCAACGGTTCCAAGGAGATAACCATTTCCCACCTGACTAAAGAAGTCGTGGTTGCTGGTCCCAGTTGAAATGCCGTTCATGACGATGGGGTTGACATCTGCTGCGGTATCTGGAAAGAGGGGTTCTTGCCCTAGATTCATGAGCGCCTTATTGGCGTTGTAGCGTAAGAACGTTTTCACTTCTTCGGTCCAGCCAACAGGGTCATAGAGGTATTCGGTATAGGCGGCTTCATTTTCATAGAGGGTAAAGAGCAGGTCGTACATCCAGTCTTTGAGTTTGGTTTGCTCTTCTTCTGTTAACTCGTTAAATCCTAGTTGGAATTTGTAGCCGATATAGGTTCCGTGGACGGATTCGTCACGGATGATGAGCTTGATGATTTCCGCTACGTTAGGGAGTTTATTATTACCGAGATAGTAAAGTGGGGTGAAAAAGCCAGAGTAGAAGAGGAAGGTTTCTAAGAAAACACTGGCCACTTTCTTCTCAAGGGGGCTACCGTTTTTATAAATCTCATTAACGATTTCTGCTTTTTTTTGTAGAAAAGGATTTTCAGAAACCCAAGCAAAAATCTCTTCAATCTCAGACTTGGTATTGAGGGTCGAAAAGATGGAAGAGTAAGACTTGGCGTGAACGCTCTCCATAAATTCGATATTATTTAAGACTGCTTCCTCGTGGGGGGTTCTCACGTCTTTTTTGAGTTGGGACATGCCACTTTCTGACTGGACGGTGTCAAGTAGGGTGAGACCACCGAAAACTTTTCCGACCAGATCTTTTTCGACCGCTGAAAGTTTTCTCCAGTCGTCAAGGTCATTTGATAGGGGGATACGGGTATCTAACCAAAATTGTTCGGTTAGTTTTTCCCAAGTGGATTTATCAATGGAATCTTCAATTTCATTCCAGTTGATGGCGTTATAGTAGGTCATGTGTTCTCCTTGAGTCAGGTTTTAAACAGGTTTTAGTACATGGTGCGACCAGATTTGCTCTTATTTGGGATTTCTTGGATGCTGTCCCAGTGTTCGACAATCTTTCCATTTTCATCAAAGCGGAAGAAATCCATCGTCACATACTCTTTGTTGTCAGGCTCTCCCCAGATTTGATGGGTGTGAAGAGCCACCAAATCGCCTTCAGCGATAGCTCGGACAAACTGAACGGATTTATCAGGATATTCTTTTTTCATCCGATTAAAATAAGCGATAAAACCAGCTGTCCCATCTTCAACGAAAGGGTTATGTTGCAGATAGTGCTCGCCAACATAAGTGGCGACTGCTTTTTCGGGATTGCCGTCAAAAGCCATTTGGTAAAATTGAATGGCGGCTTCTTTGTTCGTTGTTAAATTTTGCATATATTCTCCTAAATTACACAGCTCTCACATTGGTTTGAGCCGACTTCTTCTCCGTCATCTGTGAAGGTACGGATATAGTAGATGGACTTGATGCCCTTGTGGAAGGCATAGTGGCGTAGAATGGAGAGATCACGGGTGGTTTGCTTGACTTCGGTCTTCCACTCATAAAGGCCAGAAGGGATTTCACTGCGCATAAAGAGGGTCATCGAAAGGCCTTGGTCCACATGCTTGGTCGCTGCAGCATAAACATCGATAACCTTTCTCATATCCATATCGTAGGCAGAGGTGTAGTAAGGGATGGTATCCGTTGAAAGCCCGTGAGCTGGGTAATAGATTTTTCCGATTTTCTTTTCTTGACGTTCTTCGATGCGTTGGGTAATGGGGTGAATGCTGGCAGAGACATCATTGATGTAGCTGATAGAGCCATTTGGGGCAACAGCCAAGCGATTTTGATGGTAGAGTCCATCTTTCATGACGGCATCTTTTAGCGCCTCCCAGTCCTCTTTTTGAGGGATAAAGTGGTCTTTGAAGAGGTCTTTGACTACCTCTGATTGTGGCACTACTGGATTAGTGATGTAGCTATCAAAATAGCTACCATCTGCATAGCGAGACTTCTCAAAGTTAGTAAAGGTCACACCACGCTCATGAGCAATGGCATTTGACTCCACCAAGGTCCAGTAGTTGAGGAGCATAAAGTAAATATCAGTGAACTCAATAGACTCAGGGCTACCGTATTCGATATGGTGTTTGGCAAAGTAACTGTGAAGCCCCATAGCTCCAAGCCCAATGGTATGGGCTTCTTTATTACCATGTTTGATGGTTGGGACGGCATCGATTTCAGACGAATCTGTGACGTAGGTCAAGGCACGAGTCATGGTTCTAATAGAGCGTCCAAAATCAGGGGAAGTCATCATATTGACCACATTGGTTGATCCCAAGTTGCAGGAAATATCGGTTCCCATCTTGACAAATTCTTGTTGGTCGTTAATCTCACTTGGTTTTTGAACCTGTAAAATTTCAGAACAGAGATTGCTCATGATAATCTTGCCGTCAATGGCACTGGCTTTATTAGCTGTATCGATATTGATGATATAAGGGTAGCCAGATTCTTGTTGTAACTTAGACAGTTCTGTTTCTAAGTCTCTTGCCTTAATCTTTTGCTTGGTGATTTTGGGATTAGCCACTAATTCATCATATTTTTCAGTAATGTCAAGGTAGCTAAATGGGACACCGTATTCGCGTTCGATCGAATAAGGGCTAAAGAGGTACATGTCTTCGTTGTTTCTTGCGAGTTCGTAGAATTTATCTGGAACCGTGACCCCAAGAGAAAGGGTTTTGACCCGAATTTTTTCATCGGCATTCTCTTTTTTGGTGGACAAGAAACTGAGAATATCAGGATGGAAAACGCTGAGATAGACCACACCAGCCCCTTGACGTTGTCCCAATTGATTGGAGTAGGAGAAACTGTCCTCAAAGAGTTTCATGACAGGGACCACACCACTAGCAGCTCCCTCAAAACCTTTGATGGGTGCTCCTGCTTCACGCAGATTGCTAAGGGAAATACCAACACCTCCCCCGATACGAGAGAGCTGGAGGGCAGAGTTGATGGAGCGTCCGATAGAGTTCATGTCGTCTGTCACTTGGATGAGGAAACAAGAGACCAACTCCCCACGTCTACTGCGTCCTGCATTTAAAAAGCTAGGAGTTGCTGGTTGATAACGCTGGTGAATCATCTCTAGCGCTAGTTGCTTAGCGAGGGCTTCATCCCCATCAGCAAAGTAGAGAGCATTAAAGAGCACGCGATCTTCGATACTCTCAAGATAAGCTGTTCCATCATTGGTTTTTAGCGCATATTGTTGGTAGAACTTGTAGGCTGCCATAAAGGACTGAAAACGAAAATTCTGTTTTTTCAACAAGTCCGCTAAATGGCTGATGAAATCAGGAGTATATTTTCCTATAAAGTCAGACTCGATGTAGTCGTGCGTGATGAGATAGTCAATCTTGTCTAGGGTGCTCTCAAATGAAACAGTATTTGGAAGCACGTTTTCATGAAAGAAAGCCTTTAGGGCTTCTTTATCCTTATGAAGGGGAATTTTACCGTCAACAGGACGGTTGATTTCGTTATTGAGGCGAAAATAAGAGACATCGCCAAGATCTTTAAGACTCATGTGATAATAATCCTTTAACAAATAGCACATCTTCTGTGGTGCCGTTGAACTCAAATTCGTAGAGCACAGGAAGATGGTAGAGTTGGGCATAGCGACGGGCGGTTTTACAAAATTCAGGACCGAAATTGCGATTGCCAGAACCGATAAATCCTAGACAGTTGGCGTGGGCTTCTTCTAAAAAGTCGTCCACAAGGGCCACATCCTCCTCATCATAGCTTGGGACAAGCAGAATAAAGGGGGCATGCAATTCTGGAAAGTCTTGGTTGGGCTTTAGTTCAATAGCACTTTGTTCGAGCCCCAGCTTGTCGCAAAACCTCCGGCACTGACCTGTTAGTGAAAAAAAGACGAGTGGTTTCATAGGAGTTCCTTTAGTTTTTCAGGTTGAAAACCAGAAAAAACGACATCGCCAGCTTCAATGACAGGCGCAGCGCTAAAACCAAGCGCCTTGACGTGCTCGATATACTCAGGCTGTTCGTCTAAATTGATTTCGGTAAAATCGGCTTTTGCCTCTTCAAGAAATTTCTTTGTCATGCGGCATTGCATGCAGTTGTTTTTAGAAAAAACTGTGATAGCTGTCATCGTCTTTTCTCCTTACTTTTTTAAAATTACTAACCTATGATACCCAAAAATCTCAAAAAAGGCAAGAAGAAAAAAACAAGAAAAACCCCAATATCTTGTGTTACCATTTTCAAAAAACCACAATATATAGTGGTGACGCAGGTTTTAAGACTTTCATTGGTCAGAGAAGAAAGGAGAAGGAAAATCAGATGGAAAAGAAAAGGAAACAAAATGGTTTTCCATTCAAGAAAGGTGAGTTCTTGCTTGATAAAAAAATTGCAATGTGCTATAATGGTCAGTGTAAGGGTTATCATCAATAAGTTTGATAATCCGATAAAAGATTACAAATAAAGGAGAACCATTATGGCTTCAAAAGATTTCCACATTGTGGCTGAAACAGGAATTCACGCACGTCCTGCAACTTTGCTTGTTCAAACAGCAAGCAAATTCTCATCAGATATTACTTTGGATTACAAAGGTAAAGCAGTTAACCTTAAATCTATCATGGGTGTTATGAGCCTTGGTGTTGGTCAAGGTGCTGATGTGACTATCTCAGCAGAAGGTGCAGACGCAGACGAAGCACTTGCAGCAATCGAAGAAACAATGACAAAAGAAGGACTTGCTTAATATGACACATATGCTTAAAGGAATTGCAGCATCTGATGGTGTTGCCATTGCTAAGGCATATCTATTGGTCCAACCGGATTTGTCATTTGAGACTGTAACAGTTTCAGATACTAATGCAGAAGAAGCTCGTTTGGATGCCGCTCTTGAGGCTTCACAAAACGAGCTTTCTCTTATTCGGGAAAAAGCCGTAGATACCCTTGGTGAAGAGGCAGCAGCCGTTTTTGATGCTCACTTAATGGTACTTTCTGACCCAGAAATGATCGGTCAGATTAAAGAAACAATTCGCGCCAAACAAGTCAACGCAGAAAGCGGACTAAAAGAAGTCACAGATATGTTTGTGACTATCTTTGAAGGCATGGAAGACAACCCTTACATGCAAGAACGTGCTGCGGATATTCGTGACGTGGCAAAACGTGTGCTCTCTCATCTTCTTGGTGTAAAATTACCGAACCCTGCAACAATTAGTGAAGAGTCTATCGTGATTGCACATGACTTGACACCGTCTGATACAGCGCAGCTCGATAAACGCTATGTGAAGGCTTTTGTGACCAATATCGGTGGACGCACCAGCCACTCAGCGATCATGGCACGTACGCTTGAAATTGCAGCGGTTCTTGGAACCAACAACATCACTGACTTGGTGAAAGATGGCGACGTTCTAGCGGTTAATGGTATCACTGGTGAAGTGATCATAAACCCAAGTGAAGAAGAAATCGCTAACTTCAAGGCAGCTGGCGAAGCTTACGCTAAACAAAAAGCGGAGTGGGCACTGTTGAAAGACGCTGAAACCGTGACAGCTGACGGCAAGCATTTTGAATTAGCTGCTAATATCGGTACTCCAAAAGACGTTGAAGGCGTGAACGACAACGGCGCTGAAGCGGTTGGTCTTTACCGGACTGAGTTCTTGTATATGGATTCTCAGGACTTCCCAACAGAAGAAGAACAATATGAAGCCTACAAGGCTGTTCTTGAAGGCATGAATGGTAAGCCAGTTGTGGTTCGTACCATGGACATCGGTGGAGATAAGGAACTTCCTTACTTTGACCTTCCAAAAGAAATGAACCCATTCCTTGGTTTCCGTGCCCTTCGTATCTCTATTTCAGAGACAGGAAACGGCATGTTCCGTACCCAACTTCGTGCCCTTCTTCGTGCGTCTGTTCATGGTAAATTGCGCATCATGTTCCCAATGGTGGCTCTCTTGACAGAATTCCGTCAAGCTAAGGCTATCTACGAAGAAGAAAAAGCAAAATTGCAAGCAGAAGGTATCCCAGTAGCCGATGATATCGAAGTGGGTATCATGATTGAAATCCCAGCAGCAGCTATGCTTGCGGATCAATTTGCTAAGGAAGTAGATTTCTTCTCTATTGGAACCAACGACCTTATCCAATACACGATGGCAGCAGACCGGATGAATGAGCAAGTGTCTTACCTCTATCAACCTTATAATCCATCTATCCTTCGTTTGATTAACAACGTTATCAAGGCAGCACATGCAGAAGGTAAATGGGCAGGTATGTGTGGTGAGATGGCTGGTGACCAGATGGCTGTGCCACTTCTTATGGGGATGGGCTTAGATGAGTTCTCGATGAGTGCGACATCTATCCTTCGGACACGTAGCCTTATGAAACGTCTTGACAGTGGCAAGATGGCAGAACTAGCTAACCGTGCACTGACAGAATGTGCAACCATGGAAGAAGTTCTTGAACTGGAAAAAGAATACGTTGACTTTGATTAGTCACAAAAAAAGTTTGGAAATCATTGATTTCCAAACTTTTTTCTTTTGAATGACCTTAGTCGGCTGACTTTTCAGCGAGGAGTTTTTCGATGATCTCAATGACAGCAGGGGTCGCGATTTCTGGCGGGTTTTTATAGATGGTGTCTTGGATCAAGTGGTAGCTGAGTGCTTTTAAGTCGTCAAATTGGCTCATGTTTCTTCTCTTTCTAATGGATAAACTTTCGCCTTATTATATCATGAGAGCTTGATGGTATCAAGCAACAAAGTAAGAGCCGGCTTTAGTCAGTGTTGGTTAGCTTCTTTTTTCTTAGGCTAGTCAGAGAGAAGAAGGATAGGACAATCCCCATGAAGGTGAGTGCTTGGTTCTTGTCTCCTGTTTTTGGTAAGCTGGTTTGCGGTTTGGCAAGATCTGCTTGTTTGTCGTCCTTGTTAGAAGGCATCAAGAGTGAATGAGAGCTGAGGGCTTGTCCTTTGGTATGAACCGGTTTTAAAGCGACATACTGGTAGGATGGTGTGACAGGAAGCTTAGGAGTTGTGGTATCTACTTTTGTCACCACTAGGTTGACTTGTGTCAATCCAGCTGAGAGTTGGGCAATCTCTCCTGATAGGTGAGAAGTGGTATAACCTTTTGGTAGCTGTGTCAACTGATAGGTGAGCATTTGCTCGGATAAGGCGGTCATGTCAATTTGACCCGCTTGATTAGAGCGGTAATGGTTGACTTCGCCGTTGATGCTAAGAGCTATCTCAACATTTGAAAGAGGAGTGTGGTTTTGATCCAAAATGGTAAAGCGCACTTGAGCGACTGGGATAGGCTCTAACTTAGCGAGCTGGCTGCCAAAGAGGCTATTGGATAACCAACGATAGAGATGCACAGGATGGAGGCGGTTAGCTGGGTTACCAGCGTAGATAAAGAGGGGCTGATCTTGATAGTGACCAAAGATAGCGACAGTCTTACCTGCGAGTTGTTCGTGATTTGGCCACCAACCTGCGATATAAAAATCTTTGTCCAGGATAGATGCCAGTGGTTTAAAGCCAGCTGGTATTTTTTCAATCCAGTTGCCAGAGTTGGAGTAGAACAGATCATCTTTGAGATAGCCACTCGTCATCGGATTTTGGTCGTCGAGTTGGATTTTAATCAAACCTTCGTAATCGTCACCGCCTTCAAATTGTTCAGCGTCAAAGCCATCTAAGACCTTGAGTTCTTCGAGGTGTTGGAGGGCTGAGCCACCTGTGATAATGGTTGGCTTGTGACCTAAAAGAGAAGCATCAAATTTATTGTCCTCAAGGACAATAGCGTCTGCCTCATCAGGAGAAGAAACGATTTCAAATCCCATTTGTTTGAGGGCTAGCGCTGCGTTTGATGTGAGGGCAAAATCCCCTGCCCAGCTGAAGTGATGAGATGGTGAATAAACCTTAATCGGTTTTAAGCTCTCTCCAACTGGTTTTTGGTAGAGGGGGGTGCCGATTAGCGCGTGGTCGTTTAGCAGTTGGGCAAAGGTCTTGGTGGAAACGATGAAACCATCGTCTGTTAAATAGACTTTTTCTCCCTTAGAGAGGGCTTGGTTGACCGCCAGAACAGCTTCTTTAGAATTGTTGGCAATGATGTAGTAAGGCGCTTTTTGCTCTACTCGGCTGGTTTTAGGAGCGGCTTTCCAATCCACGTCCGTTAGTTTACCATCAAAGAGGTGATCCTTAAAGACAGCTGTGGCTTTAAAGCCGCGCATAGCTGGGAAGTTGACCACCACTTCTGCATACATGGCTCCCCAAGCGGATTCGTCAGAACCTGAGTAGAGGACATGGTTGGCAAAACCACGTTTGGCTTGCGCCATATCAATGACGAGATCACCTTTTTTAAAGCCTTGGGTGTCCTTGCTTAATTCTTTGACGATGACACCGTTGCGTTTAAAATAGTCAATCATATTAAAGGCTTCTTGGGCATCAATGCTTGGGTCAAGTGTCATGGGAATGATATAATAGTTCGGGAAGAATTTAGGGTCTTGTTTTTTGAGACGTCCGACAATCTCGCCATTAGGTCCGACCAGTTCGTTTTCAGCTTTTGGGTCTTCGATTTGATGAATGCCTCTGGAGTAAAATTGGAGTCTAGCTTTCATGAGTTCCTTGATATGGGTGCTCAAGTAGTGGATACCGCCCAAGACAGCATGAAAACCAGCTTGATAGGAGGCTTCATTTCCCTCAGGGATTTCAATGGTATGACCTAAAATGCCGTGATACATGGCATAGACGGCAGTATAGCCAGAAAACGAGTCATCCCAACCTTCTCCCCAGTTGATTTTAGGAATGATAAAATGATTATATTTGGAATTGGAAATCCCTGTTTGCCCCATTTCTTGAGCATTTTCTAGCATGAGGTCAGCAAATAAATCATACTCAAAATTCGGATCGTGCGGTGGTGTTGCAGGTTCAATAAGAAAATCCTTGATAAAGCCGTGAATGTCAAAGACAGCAATGGGATTCCACTTGTTGATTTGTGTGACGATGGCGCGTGTTTCTGGATTATTTTGATAGCCCGTGTCACGGTTAGGGTCAAGCCCATTGATGAGAGTTCTGGTATTGGCAACATCGCCATCTGGATTTTCAGTGAAGTCAAAGAGGAAGATAAATTTTTTCAGAAGCTCTTGAATATCAAGATGAATGGTTTGTTCTTGCCCATCTTTATCGGTTAGCTGATAATCGAGGCTGTTTTTGGTGGCAAAAGCTTTAAATAGACCGGTGACGATATCGATTCCCGGTTGTTCATCAGCGTGGGTATTATTGATGAGAATAGGAAGTTTCCCGTCAAATTGTCCTTTTTCCAACGCATCAAGAAGCTGGTCAGGTTTGCTCAACATTAAAGGCGTAGTTTCTTTGAGATAGTGTTCCAAACTGTCCTTGTCTTGAGCGATAATTCCCATTTTAATGTCTCGGTTTTGCGCACTGATGCCGATAGTTTCGAGTTGCACCAGGCGGTCTTGTGGGGCATGTTGTTCGATGTTTGTGATTTCAGCTAGCATTTCATCATGGGTATGAAAATCTTGATAAGGTCTAAAAATCAAAGGTTTTGTGATGAGGATCTTGCCATCGTCGTCACTACCTTTTAAGAGGTGCTCCCCTATCCAGTGGCGATAGGTTCTCCTGATATTGCTTGGGGTGCGCATGCTGAGGTCCTCACCAAAAAGGGGCTGAAAATCAAAGGCAATTCCTAGGTCTGCCTTATCTTTTTCTTTTCCTGCTACGACTCCAACAAAAGGTTCGCCGCTAAAGTCTCCTGCTTTAAGGTTCCAAGTACGCCAATCTTCGATAGGAGAGTCGTCCAAGGTCCAAGATTTCGTCTTTTCAAAAATCTTGGTTGGAATGGTATCGATGGTTGTATTGTGCTCAGACATGTAAATGGTCGAAGTAGGCAAGACGATGGTTTCATCTGTGGTAGCCAAAAGGTCTTCTTCTGGTTTGTTAGTAGGCTCTTTGGCATCCAAAGAAGCTATTTGAAGCGTAGTCTGCGTGCTTATTTGTGAATCTAAGGTGTTTGTTCTCTCTTGATTTGATGTGACTTGGGTGGTTTCTGGCTGACTTTGGGGCAGAACACTGGTATCAGCTAGGACTTGGGATTGACTGACGACAACAGCAGAAAGGATAGCTGAAGCGATTAGCAACTGGTTGAGCAGTTGTTTTTTGGATAAGATTTTCATAAGAACCTCTCCTAATATAAAATAATTAAATTGTATCCGATTACATTTTATCATTATTGAAGATAGAAAAACGTTAAATCCATCACTGTTTGAAAGCTTGAGCTTTCTTTTTTTGAAAGTTCGTGAAAAAGAGAACGTATCAAATAGTTGAAATCGCATCTAAAAGAGTCTATAATATGGCTATAAACTTTTAGAGGAGAAGTCGTATGACAAAAGACTATCGTAATTATGTCAATGGTGAGTGGGTTGCTTCTGAAAACACCATCACCATCTCTGCCCCTGCTTCTGGTGAAGTGCTTGGAACAGTTCCAGCCATGAGCCAAAAAGAAGTGGATGAGGCGATGGCAGCAGGTCGTCGTGCTTTGAAAGCATGGCGTGCGCTCTCTTATGTAGAACGTGCTGCTTATTTGCATAAGGCCGCAGATATCCTTGTGAGAGATAAGGAAAAAATTGGCGCTGTCCTATCTAAAGAAATTGCCAAAGGCTATAAATCAGCCGTTGCTGAAGTAGTGAGAACAGCCGAAATCATCCACTATGCGGCAGAAGAGGGCGTGCGGATTTCTGGTGAAGTGCTTGAAGGCGGTAGCTTTGAAGCAGCTAGCAAGAAAAAAATCGCTGTGGTACGTCGTGAGCCAGTCGGTGTAGTGCTTGCCATCTCGCCTTTTAACTATCCTGTTAACCTTGCTGGTTCTAAGATTGCGCCTGCTCTTATCGCAGGAAACGTTGTGATGTTTAAACCACCAACGCAAGGCTCTATCTCAGGTTTGCTTTTGGCAGAAGCCTTTGTAGAAGCAGGACTTCCAGCGGGTGTACTCAATACCATCACAGGTCGTGGGTCTGAAATCGGGGACTACATCGTGGAACACGAAGAAGTCAACTTTATCAACTTTACAGGCTCCACTCAAATCGGTGAGCGCATCGGTCGTTTGGCTGGTATGCGTCCGATCATGCTTGAGCTTGGTGGGAAGGACTCTGCCATTGTCCTTGAAGATGCTGACCTTGAGTTGACCGCAAAAAACATTGTTGCAGGAGCCTTTGGTTACTCTGGTCAACGTTGTACAGCGGTTAAGCGCGTGCTCGTCATGGATAGTGTGGCAGATGAGTTGGTTGAAATCTTGCGTGGTAAGATCGAAAAACTCATCGTGGGAAATCCAGAAGATGATGCCGACATCACACCACTCATTGATACCGCAGCAGCTGACTTTGTTGAAGGTTTGGTCGAAGACGCCAAAGAAAAAGGCGCAGAAGCTAAGACTGAAATCAAGCGTGAAGACAACTTGATCTGCCCAATCCTCTTTGACCGTGTGACAACAGATATGCGCCTTGCTTGGGAAGAGCCATTTGGACCAGTGCTTCCAATCATCCGTGTTCATTCTGTTGAAGAAGCTATCGAGATTTCTAACAAATCAGAATACGGTTTGCAGGCTTCTGTCTTTACTAAAAACTACCCACTTGCCTTCTCTATTGCAGAGCAATTGGAAGTGGGAACGGTTCATATCAACAACAAGACCCAACGTGGAACAGACAACTTCCCATTCCTTGGGGCTAAGAAGTCAGGTGCAGGGGTTCAAGGAGTCAAATACTCTATCGAAGCCATGACCACTCTTAAATCTGTTGTCTTTGATATTCAATAAGACTGAAAAATTGAGGAATTCGGCGCTTTAGTCGGGTTCCTTTCTTTGTAAATACTGGAGATTTTTCAAAAAAAACGGTATAATGAAAGTGATTTAGTTTTTAGTGAGAAACGAAAAGACGATAACATTGATGGGAAAGAAGATATAGGACGAGTAGATGAAACGGTATTTGGATATTAGCTTGGGTATTTTGATTGGATTTTTGCTGACCTTGTTTGTGTGGACGCAGGTGGTCCATTGGCAGGTACAGCATTCCATCAATCAAGCAGTGGAAAAAGAAGCAGGGATTTCAAAAAAAACAGGGGTGACGCTCAAACTCTACGACGCAACCAACGGCAAAACAAATCCCATCTACTATCTTAGCCCGACCATCAAGGATACACCGATTTATAATAGTATGGTGGTCAGTAAACAAGACCGTCCCAGTAGTAAGACCAAGCGTCAGTTGACCATTCTTTATCCAACGGTCAAAGAGACAGGACTCAATCACGTTGGTGTCATGTCAATTCATAAGGTGACTTATCCGATTGACTATTTTGGGGTCAATACCAGCAAACGAACAGACAAGGTTTTGACTTCTTACCCTGTCAAGGATGCCAGCACCATTTTCACCATTGGGCAGTTTCTAGACAAAGGCGGGATGGATCGGCTTAACGAAGAAGTCCAAGCCCTTTATCCAGACACGGATAAGGAGATTAAGGAAAATGAGCAGTTTGACTACAAAGATGGTCAGTTGGTCTTTGAAAATGAGGTAACTGTGCCTCTTGCCAACCTCTACGATGTGGTCAATAGTGAGTACCTCAAAGGTCAAGACCTAAAAGATTACAAGGCTTATCTCAAGGAGCATCACATTTTTACCAAGAAAGTGGTGGCATTGACCTTTGATGATGGTCCAAATCCAGAAACCACGCCACAGGTCTTGAAGATTTTAGCCCAATATAAGGCCAAAGCTACTTTCTTTATGGTGGGGTCTAATGTGGTAGGCAACGAATCCTTGGTCAAAAAAATCCAAAAAGCAGGTCATGAGATTGGCAACCATACTTGGGATCACCCAGATTTGACCAAACTAAGCGACGCTCAAGTCAAGGCAGAAATCAACGATACCAGTGATGCCATCAAAAAAGCGATCGGAAAAGGAACGGACATTCTACGACCACCTTATGGTGCGACCAACGAACGCATCCGCTCACTTTCGCACATGGAGCAAATCCTTTGGACAGTGGACACCCTTGATTGGCAAAATCATAATCCAAGCATGATTTTGGCAAATGTGAAAAAAGGAACGCAACCAGGCAGTATCATCCTCATGCATGATATTCACCAAACCACTGTCGATGCTCTGCCAGGTGTCATGGAGTATTTGGCTGGTCAAGGGTATGAGTTTGTCACCATTGAAGAATTGTATAAAGATTTTGATGAGTAGTTGTTTCATCCAGCACTTGAGATGCTTATGCCTCAGGTGCTTTTTCTTTTGTAAAAATAGACAAAAAAATCATTTTGCCTAGATTTGCTCAAAACTTCACAATAGTGGGCATTGACACGATTTCTGAGCCTTTAGAATACCTTTTCAAAATATAACATGACTTGACAAAAAGATACAAAATTGGGTAAACTTAAAACCAGTATAGGAATGGGCCTAGACTTGCTATAATATTGTGATTGATGAAAAGGAGACCATTACCCATGGATTTTAGAAAAAAAGAAATATTTTCCATTCGTAAGTTTAAGGTAGGAGTTTTTTCTGTCTTAGTCGGTGCAACTTTTGTTTCGGGAACAACATTTGTGTCGGCAGATGAGCAGGAAAAGGTAGAAACACAGACCACGACAAGAGCAGAAAGTGCTTTTGATGAAACATCTAGCGAAGTAAAAGACTTGCAAGAGTCAGCGCTAGAAGTAGTATCAGAAGTAACGCCAGAAGAGGGCGAAAAAAATCAAACGCAAGCCAACGAACCCTCTGCGTCTCTTTCTGTCCTTCCAAAGCAAACGATTGCTACCTTTCAAACTGTCGCACCTGAAAAGGTAGCAGTGGCAGATCCAAAGGCATTGAAAGAAAGCGATCAAGCAAAGGTGATGAGACGTCTCCTAGCTAGCAATCCAGACTTGAGTGCGGAAAATATCAGCATTGCCAAGGACGGGACGGTGACCATCACCAAAGATGGGCAAGCACAGACTCTAGCTGCTAGCGAAACGGTCTATGAAGCAGCGTCTATTCCGACAGAAATGACGTTTAGAAGTGTGGAGCAGGCCAGTTCTTACGCTATTGGGTTGGCTGGAAAGGGCGTACAGGTTGCTGGTCGCCCTAACGACCCAGGTTTACGCTCAGCTGGTGGTGAGGTCAGAAGTGACCGAGTTGCCTTTTATTACTACTACGCTCTTGGTGATGAAACGCCTTTTGATACGGGGAATATTCTTGATTTGCTTCGGGCTTATCTGTCAGATAAGGCGGGTAATCTTGTTGGGCGGATTTTGCTAGGAACGGATAAAAAGACGGCAGAAAGCACGGCTTGGCGCAGTAACTGGCGACCAAGCGAGGATACGCTGGCTCAAGATAAGGCAACAGGCACCTATAAGTTTTATGATGCTAAAATTAAAAAATGGACCAATACAGCGGTTATGGATCTAGTAACCGTGGCGGATTATAGAAGTGATGCGCCAATTGATTTGACCGGATCAAATGAAGGGCCAGATGGTGTGTTGGATAAGGTTAAATATACTGGCATTTCTGGAGAACAAGGCTTTGTCATTCCTGAAACGTGGACAAATGGTTTTGGTCCTCTTCACTTGAGAGAAGAAAAAATTGTCACGTCAGCAATCTCTAATGGTCCTGCGACCTTATCAGAACAAGCCACAGCTATTTCTCGCTACCAATTTTGGATTTCAGATCAGCCTGTTTCTCAGGTAAAACCAGATGTGAATGGGACAGACATGATTGATTTGTTCGTGATTCCGGTGGATGTGACTTCTCCAAGGATTGATGAGAGGACTTCAAAAGAAGCCTTGGGCTGGTCAGATGAAAATGCCATTAAGCACTTTGTGACTAAAAGTGCCCTTCAAGCCTTTTTAAATGGTGTGGCTGATAAAATCGTTGTTAGCGATAATTATTCAACAAAAGCAACGTTAGGAGAAAGGCTGAGCGTTAAGCTCTATGACGGGAATACCGAAGTGAGTGATTCGGCTCAGCTGGTGGCGGGTACGATTTATAATGTCAGAGTGACAGCAAGGGATGAGGCGGGCAACGATAGTCCTCAGCTGGTCCTTGGTAGCCTAACTTATGTTCCGACAGACAAATCAGCGCTTGAAGCCGAATTGTCCAAAGAGTCAGCAATTAAAGCCAGCGATAAATACACAAGAGCAAGTTCAGCGAGTCAGACAGCTTATGATGATGCTCTAGCCTCTGCTAAGTCAGTCAATGGCAACCCCGAAGCAACACAAACTGAAATTGATGCAGCCGTTGCACAATTACAGACCGCTGCAAATAATCTAGATGGTCGCGCGGACAAGTCAGCACTTGAAACCGAATTGTCCAAAGAGTCAGCGATTAAAGCTAGCGATAAATATACAAGAGCAAGTTCAGCGAGTCAGACAGCTTATGATGATGCTCTAGCCTCTGCTAAGTCAGTCAATGGCAACCCCGAAGCAACACAAACTGACATTGATACAGCCGTTGCACAATTACAAAATACCGCAGCTGCTCTGGACGGACAGCCTGTTAGAGTGGCCGATAAGACCAAGTTAGCGCAAGAAATCGGCAAAGAAAGCCAAGTCAAGGCATCTGCCGAGTACCAAAACGCCAGTCCGGCTAGCCAAAAAGCCTATGATGACGCCTTATATGCGGCAAAAGAAGTGAACGATAACCCGAACGCTAGCCAAGCCCAGATTGACAAAGCACTCTCACGGCTAATCAAATCCACAAGCAAGTTAGATGGTAGTCCATTGGATCCAGATGCAGTCGATAAGACAGCGCTAGCAGCAGAGATTGTCAAAGAAGCACAAGTCAGAGCTTCAAGCAAATATTTATCTGCTTCAGCAGTCACTCAAAAGGCTTATGAAACTGCTTTAGAAACGGCAAAAGCTATCGATAACAACCCTAAAGCCAGCCAGTCAGAAGTGGACAAAGCTAAAGATGACCTCATCGCTGCGACTCTAGGACTTGCCGAAGAAGTTAAGGTGACACCTGTTGATAGGTCAGCACTTGAAGCCGAATTATCCAAAGAGTCAGCGATTAAAGCTAGTGACAAATACACAAGAGCAAGTTCAGCGAGTCAGACAGCTTATGATACTGCCTTGTCCTCTGCCCAGTCAGTTAATAGCAATCCAGAAGCAACCCAGTCTGACATTGACGCAGCCGTTGCGCAATTACAGACCGCTGCAAATAATCTAGATGGTCGCGCGGACAGGTCAGCGCTTGAAGCCGAATTGTCCAAAGAGTCAGCAATTAAAGCCAGCGATAAATACACAAGATCAAGTTCAGCGAGTCAGGCAGCTTATGATGATGCTTTAACATCTGCTAAGTTAGTTAATATCAATTCAGAGGCATCCCAATCTGACATTGACGCAGCCGTTGAGCAATTACAAAATACCGCAGCTGCTCTGGACGGACAGCCTGTTAGAGTGGCCGATAAGACCAAGTTAGCGCAAGAAATCGGCAAAGAAAGCCAAGTCAAGGCATCTGCCGAGTACCAAAACGCCAGTCCGGCTAGCCAAAAAGCCTATGATGACGCCTTATATGCGGCAAAAGAAGTGAACGATAACCCGAACGCTAGCCAAGCCCAGATTGACAAAGCACTCTCACGGCTAATCAAATCCACAAGCAAGTTAGATGGTAGTCCATTGAATCCAGATGCAGTCGATAAGACAGCGCTAGCAGCAGAGATTGTCAAAGAAGCACAAGTCAGAGCTTCAAGCAAATATTTATCTGCTTCAGCAGTCACTCAAAAGGGGTATGAAACCGCCTTGGCCTTGGCAAAAGCTGTGGATAACAATCCCAAAGCCAGTCAGTCAGAAGTGGACAAAGCCAAAGATAGCCTCATCGCTGCGACTCTAGGACTTGCCGAAGAAGTTAAAGTAACACCTGTTGATAGGTCAGCGCTTGAAGCGGAATTGTCCAAAGAGTCAGCGATTAAAGCCAGCGATAAATACACAAGAGCAAGTTCAGCGAGTCAGACAGCTTATGATACTGCCTTGTCCTCTGCCCAGTCAGTTAATAGCAATCCAGAAGCAACCCAGTCTGACATTGACGCAGCCGTTGCGCAATTACAGACTGCTGCAAATAATCTAGATGGCCGCGCGGACAGGTCAGCGCTTGAAGCCGAATTGTCCAAAGAGTCAGCGATTAAAGCTAGCGATAAATATACAAGAGCAAGTTCAGCGAGTCAGACAGCTTATGATGATGCTTTAACATCTGCTAAGTCAGTTAATAGCAATTCAGAGGCATCCCAATCTGACATTGACGCAGCCGTTGCGCAATTACAAAATACCGCAGCTGCTCTGGACGGACAGTTTGTTATGGTGGCTGATAAGACCAAGTTAGCGCAAGAAATCGGCAAAGAAAGTCAGGTCAAGGCATCTGCCGAGTACCAAAATGCTAGTCCAGCCAGTCAAAAAGCCTATGATGACGCCTTGTATGCGGCAAAAGAAGTGAACGATAACCCGAACGCTAGCCAAGCTCAAGTAGATGAGGCAAGGCTAAACTTGATGGCAAGCGCAGTTGCCCTAGATGGTGAAACTCCAATTCCAGTGAATAAAAGCAGTCTTGCCCTTGAGATTGCCAAATCCACAGACGTGATGGCAAGCGAGCGTTACCAAGGTGCGACTTTAGAAACGCAAAGTGCCTATGACACCGCTCTAGCGCAAGCCCAAAAAGTTAACGCCGATCCAAATGCCACACAAGGAGAAGTGGATATGGCCCGAGAAGAACTAGCGACTGCTGAACAAGGCCTCATGCCTGCCTCTCTTTCAATTCCTTTGGAGCAAGCCAAGGTAGCCTTGGCTCAAGAGATTGCGCAAGATAGCGAAATCAGAGCCAGCCATACTTATCAAAATGCTTCGAAAGAGGCGAAGAAGGCATACGATACCGCTTTAGCGCAGGCAAAGGCAGCCCTTTCTGATCAAGCGCTCACCTCAGACGAGATGGAAGCCATCATGACAAGGGTGATGGACACGGCTGCGGTCTTGGACGGACAAGAAACAGATAAGTCCGCCCTTCAAAAGGCGTTGGCAGAAGCCAAGGATATGACGTTACAAGCGCTCTACCTCAATGCTTCAGAAGCTCAAAAAGCTGCCTATGACGCTGCTTTGAAAAAAGCTGAGGCCCTCTTGAATACAGAAAATACCAGTCAAGATGCTGTTGATTTTGAAACGAAAGCGCTACTCCTAGCTCAGTCCGATCTAAAAGCAAAGAATGAAAATGAACCTGTTGAAAATCTCAGGTCTCTAAAGGATGACTTGCAAGCAGCCCTCCATCAAGCTCTCAGCCTTCAAAGCTCATCGTCTTATGACTTCGTCTTACCTGAAACCAAAGCCGCTTATGAAGCCGCCATTCATCAAGCGCAAGCGCTTCTCTTAGAAGAAAACGCTACAAAAGAAGACCTGCTCCTTGCTCAGCAAAGCCTTTTACTAGCCAAGGCACAGTTGGTCACTCTTCCTGAAGCCCATCTTCTCGTTGCTTCTGCCTTCTTAGATCATAGCGAGCGAGATGATTTGAAGGCTCGTCTTGAAGCCTTGAATCCTGATAAGCTGGTGACCATCGATGAGAAGGGAAATGCCAGACTAGTGGACAAAGCAGGCCAGTCAGAAGTCTTTGTTTCAGCTGAGCATTTGGTGACCATTTATCAAGTGGATGATCAGGACTTAACTGTTGAAAAGCCTGTGTTTATCTTTAAAGACGCTCTCAAAGAAAAAGTGGCGCAAGCCAAAGAGATAACCACCAAAGCCCCTTATCTCACCGCTTCCTCTCAGGTCAAAACCGCTGTTCAAACAGCTCTTGAGCAAGCCCAGATCCTTCTCGATGCTTCTAACGTCACCCAATCTCAAATCGAAGAAGCGACAACAACTCTTGCCGCTACCTTAGAAGCCTTAGACGGTCAAGCTAGTCTTGAGCAACCTCATGAGGAGATGCCAAACCAAGCGAATGAAACAACTGAGTCCCAAGAGCCAATTGTTGTGCCGACTTTTGACCAAAAAGAAAAGACCTTAAAAGAAGTGAGTGAAATGCCTCGTATTGAGGCGCTCACTTCTAGAGCAAATTCGTCTAATCGTCAACCAGCCGATTCGAAAAAAGCTCTCCCTCAGACTGGAGATGAGGGATCTTCCTACTCTGTTCTAGGTCTTGACTTGGTTCTTTTGACCTTGGGAATGGCGCTTATCGGTAGAAAGAAAGCCAAAGATTAAAACAGTTCGTCAAGAGGTTGGGATTTGTTCCCGCCTCTTTTTGTTGGGGCTATTTGGAAACTTTCTTTTTCGCACCAAAAATGGTATAATGAAGTGAAATAGAAAGAGGAGGGCTTATGCTCAAGCGGGATTTGATTAGAAATATTGTTCTGGCTCTCTTTTTACTGGTGATTGGCTTGGTTGGGTTTAGGACCTTGACCAATCAGAGTTACCGCGTGCCTCAAAAAGAAGCCAATGCTTATCTCAAGACCAATCAAGTGGTCTTGGCGGTTAAGGAAGAGCCAAAGCGTCTGTCCTTTGTGGTCTATCAAGCGGATGGTAAGAAGCATCTGGGACGCATCGTGGCAAAGGGCGGAGATAGTGTGACTTATATGGATGATATTTTGTATCGCAACAATAAGGTCACAGCAGAGCCTTATTTGGAGAAGCTCCAAGAGAGACACCTAGCCAAAAAAGAGGCTGGGATGCTTTATACCGAAGACTTTACCTTACAAACGCTCACAGGAAAAGCCCTAACCAAGATTCCTCAAGGGTCTTATCTCGTTTTAAACGATAATCGTAAAAACAAGGAGGATAGCAGGACCTTTGGACTGATTGCAGAGGAAAATATTGTTGGTGTGGTGACCTTTAGACTATCACCCCTTGATGCCTTTGGTTTTGTCAAAAGTGAATGAGAGTGGGACAAAAATCGGTAATTTCGGAGAAATTCGATTTTTCCTCACTCTCTTGTTTTTAGGCTCGGGCTAAAACTGTTCACTGAACAGTTTTACTCCCACCTCCGCAAGGTCTAGTAGGGGCTAACAGCTTGAGAACTCAAGCGTATTAGCCCCACTAGATGACTAGCGTTTTTAAAAGAACAGTTTAGAAAGGAATAGAGGTTGGATACATTTCCAACTTCCTTTCTTTTTCTTTCTTTTTCCTCTATCTGACTAGACCAATTTTTTTCTTGACAAGGCTCGAACAATAGCATATACTATATTTGTTACATTTTTATCAATGAAAATGACTAGACCAATTTAAAGGAGGAAGGTAAGGTTTTGACCTTATCCAGATAAAAATATGTGTGGAATTGTTGGTGTTGTAGGAAATGAAAATGCAACAGACATCTTGTTACAAGGACTTGAAAAATTAGAATACCGTGGCTATGATTCGGCTGGAATTTTTGTCACCACAGCAGCTGGGGATGATAACTTGGTCAAATCCGTTGGTCGTATCGCAGATCTAAGAGAAAAAGTAGGGGATAAGGTGGCAGGAAACCGTGGGATCGGACACACCCGCTGGGCAACTCACGGCAAACCCCTTGAGGAAAATGCGCATCCGCATCAATCACAAATGGGACGTTTGACCTTGGTGCATAATGGAGTGATTGAAAACTATGCTGAACTAAAAGACGAATACCTAGCAGGTCACACCTTTAAGGGACAAACCGATACGGAAATTGTGGTTCACTTGGTTGGAAAATTTGTGGAAGAAGACGGTCTTGATACCCTCTCAGCCTTTAGAAAAGCCCTCAAGTTGATCAAGGGTTCTTACGCTTTTGCCTTGATTGATAGGCAAGTTCCAGATACCATTTTTGTAGCGAAAAATAAGTCCCCTCTCTTGATTGGGCTAGGAGATGGTTACAACATGGTCTGCTCAGATGCTATGGCTATGATTCGTGAGACTAACCGCTATATGGAAATCCATGATGAAGAGCTAGTCATCGTGACACCAGAGAGCGTGACAGTGGAAAACTATGATGGAGAGGTTGTAGAACGTGAGAGCTATATCGCTGAGCTCGACCTCTCTGATATCGGAAAAGGCACCTATCCTTTCTACATGCTCAAAGAAATCGACGAGCAACCTGCCGTTATGCGCAAGCTCATCTCGACTTATGCTGATGAGGACGGAAACATGAAGGTGGATGAAGCCATTGTGAGATCTGTCCAAGAAGCCGACCGCATCTATATCATCGCAGCAGGAACGTCCTATCACGCAGGATTTGCTTCAAAAGAGTTCTTGGAAGACTTGACCGATACGCCAGTTGAGCTTGGCATTGCTTCTGAGTGGGGCTATCAGTTGCCACTTCTAAGCAAAAAGCCACTCTTTATCTTCCTCAGCCAGTCTGGAGAGACAGCAGATAGCCGTCAGGTCTTGGTCAAGACCAATGAGTTGGGCATTCCTAGCTTGACAGTGACCAATGTACCAGGCTCTACCCTTTCTCGTGAAGCGACTCATACCATGCTCCTACATGCGGGTCCTGAGATTGCGGTAGCCTCAACTAAGGCTTATACAGCTCAGATTGCAACCCTTGCCTTTTTGGCAAAGGCAGTCGGTGAAGCCAACGGTAGTGATAAGGCTAAGGCCTTTGACTTGGTCCATGAGCTCTCCATTGTTGCCCAATCGATCGAAGCCACCCTGTCTGAGAAAGACCTGATTGCAGATAAGGTAGCTAGCCTTCTTGCGACCACGCGCAATGCCTTTTATATCGGTCGAGGTTTGGACTACTACGTGGCTATGGAGGCGAGTCTCAAGCTCAAGGAGATTTCCTACATCCAGTGCGAAGGTTTTGCGGCTGGTGAGTTGAAACACGGCACCATCTCCTTGATTGAGGACGGCACACCTGTTATCGCTCTTATCTCTAACCGTCCTGTCCTTGCTAGCCATACGCGTGGCAATGTCGCAGAAGTGGCAGCTAGAGGGGCGAGTGTCTTGACCATTGTCGAAGAGGGAATCGAAAAAGCAGGAGATGACATCATCGTGACGGCTGTTCATCCTTATCTTAGTGCCATTTCAATGGTCATCCCAACCCAGTTGATTGCTTACTTTGCTTCCCTTCAACGTGGACTTGATGTGGACAAACCACGCAATCTCGCCAAATCTGTTACAGTAGAATAGGAGACATGATGTTACCAAATTGCCCAAAATGTGGTTCAGAATACGTTTATGAAGATGGCGCCCTTCTGGTTTGCCCAGAATGTGCCTATGAGTGGTCAGCCGATGAGGTTGTCGAAGAGGGCTTGGTTGTCCTAGATAGCAACGGGACGCGTTTAGCAGACGGCGACAGTGTCGTTGTCATCAAAGACTTGAAGGTCAAGGGTGCACCAAAACCTATCAAACAAGGAACACGGGTCAAGTCTATCCGCCTTGTCGAAGGTGACCACAATATCGACTGCAAGATTGATGGTTTCGGTGCTATGAGCCTCAAGTCAGAGTTTGTGAAGAAGGTTTAATAAAAGATGAAAACAAGGCGGCTTGCTTTTTTAAAGTGACAATCCTTGTTTTCTCTTTTTTTGATTTGTTGCTCAATCTGTCTTGGATTATGATACAATAGACATGTACGAAAAAGGAGATCTATATGGATATTGATAATCGCTCAAAGCGCCTTGGAGATGAACTGAAAAAAGTGATGGTGCCACAGAGTCGCATCAAACTCGTTGCAGAGACTTTTTCGATGTTTGCCTATGAGGCGCTCAAGGCGCAATTAGAAGGACTTGCTGACTTTCGTTTTATCTTTAACCGTCCCACTTTTTTGACCGATGAAACCAAGAAAGAATTTAGGGAATACACCATTCCAAAGAAGATGAGGGAGGACTCGGTCTTTGGGGCTCGCTACGAACTCAAACTCATGAATGAATTGACCCAGAAAGCTCTCGCCAAAGAGTGTGCGGACTGGATCCGTCAAAAGGCACGGTTTAAGTCGATCAATGTGGAGGAGGATATTAGCGACGGCTTACGGCTTGAAACCCCAGATGACATCTATGCAGTGGATCGTCTCAACAATTTTGATCAAAAGGAGCTAGGCTATGAGCCTGCTCTCTTTAGGAAAAATCGGCATCTTTATCAGGGAAAAGAAGCAAAAGCCTATCTGGAAGAGTTTGATGAATACTGGGCATCCGATGAATATTTTCGTGAGGTGACGCAGGAGGTTTTGGAGAGCCTTGAGATTGCTTATAAAGAGCAGACTCCAGAGTTTCTCTACTATGTCATGCTCTACCATATTTTCAGTGAGTTTTTAGAGAATCATCAAGCGGATCATTTGCCAAATGAGGGGGTCAACTACCGAGAAAGCAAGGTGTGGAATCTGCTCTATGATTTCCAAAAAGATGCGGTCGTGTCCATCATCTCAAAGTTAGAACAGTACAATGGCTGTATCTTGGCGGATTCTGTCGGACTAGGAAAGACCTTTACTGCGCTTGCGGTCATGACCTACTATGCCTATCGGGGCAAACGAATCTTGGTACTCTGCCCCAAAAAACTAGAACATAACTGGAACATGTACCGTCACGCCTATAAAAACAATCCCATCTATGACCGCCACCTACAGTATGATGTGCTGTATCACACGGATCTCAGTCGAGATAAGGGGGTATCAAACGGCATTGACCTCTCGCTCAACCGCTTTGACACCTATGATTTGGTGGTGATTGACGAGTCGCATAATTTTAGAAATGGTGGTCATACCGACGGAGAATCAAGCAAGGAAAATCGCTATCAACGGTTGATGAACCGCATCATAAAAGATGGGGTGCCGACCAAGGTCCTCATGCTATCTGCCACCCCTGTCAACAATCGTTTCAATGACTTGAAAAATCAGCTTGCCCTCGCTTATGAAGGGGATAGCCAATCTTTTGATGCCAAGCTAGAGACCAAGCATTCGATCAACGACATCTTTCGCTTAGCACAAACAACCTACAATAACTGGGCAAAACTGCCCAGCGAGGAGAGAAGCACACAAAAACTCTTGGACGATTTGGATTTTGATTTTTTCAAGGTCTTAGATAGTGTGACCATCGCAAGGAGCAGGCAGCATATCAGGGATTTCTATGACAAGGAGGCTATCGGGGATTTTCCGACTCGTCTAAAGCCGATCAACCACAGTCCCAACCTGACCGTAGATGGGTCGGTCTCTTATCAGGAGATCTATCAACTCTTGGAAAAGCTCAATCTTTTGATCTACCAGCCTAGTCGCTATCTCTATCCCTCTAAGATGAGTAAGTATGAAAAAGGGGGGAAAAACCTGACCCAAATGGGGCGTGAACAAGGGCTCAAAAAACTCATGCAGATCAACCTCCTCAAACGCTTGGAGAGCTCGATTGAGGCCTTTCGCTATACCTTGGTTGATGTGGTTAAGGCTTATGTAAAAGCCACGCTAGAAGCCATTGCTCGCTACGAGCAGTCTGGTCAGGATAGCCAAGTGGGAGATGCCAGTCTTGATGAGGCTGACTTTGATACCGAGGATAGCAACAGTGACTTTGTCGTCGGGAAAAAGATTTCTATCGCCCTTAGTGACATGGACTATCTGAGTTGGCAGGCTGATCTCAGAAGTGACTTGGAGGTTTTAGAAGAGATTGAGCGCTTGTGTGAACGGATCACACCGGAAAATGATGCGAAGTTACAGACCCTCTATACAATCATCGATGAGAAGATGCGTCATCCCTTCAATCCTGATAATTATAAGATGGTCATCTTTAGCGCCTTTGCGACCACGACGCGCTACCTTTATGAGCATATCAGTCCTTATGTCCTAGAGCGTTACCAGCGTCACACCGCTCAGGTCTCTGGTGTGGATGGGACCAAGACGACTCTTTCAACCAAGCACAAGGATTTGAATAGTCTTTTGACCTACTTTTCACCCAAGTCCAAGGACAAGCAGGTCCTCTTTCCAGATGATGAGAGGGAGATCGATATTCTCATCGCAACGGATGTCATCTCTGAGGGGCAAAACCTGCAAGATGCGGACTGCCTCATCAACTATGATATTCACTGGAATCCTGTTAGGATCGTCCAGCGCTTTGGACGGATTGACCGAATCGGTAGTCAAAATGCGGTCATCCAGCTCATCAACTTTTGGCCCAATATCGAGCTAGACGAGTACATCGATCTCAAAAGTCGGGTCGAAACACGGATGAAGATCTCGGTTCTCACCGCCACAGGAGACGATAACCTCCTGAGTCAGGAAGAGCGTGAAGAAGCCCTTTATCGTAAAAAACAACTAGAGCGCCTGCGTGAGGAAGTGGTGGATCTTGAAGACATGAACGCTGGCATCTCCATCATGGATCTGGGGTTAGAGGACTATCGCATGGATCTCAGACGCTACCTCAAAGAGCATCCGGAATTAGAAAAAACCCCTAAAGGCTTGCAGGCGGTCACAAGAGGCAGCGACAAAGCGCCGAACGGCGTGGTCTTTCTCCTTAAAAATAAGGACACAACCAAGGGGCTGAATCAAAAAAATCGCCTCCATCCCTACTATCTGGTCTATATGAGTCAAGAGGGCGATTTGGTCCTGCCTATCTCTGAGAGTAAGACCCTGCTTGATACCATGCGGAGCCTCTGCAAGGATCAAAAGCAGGTACAGACAGACTTGGTAGAAGCCTTCAAGTCACAGACCGATGATGGCACTCAGATGAAAGCCTACTCTAGACTGTTGCAGGTGGCGATTGATAAACTCATGGAGACGGCTGATCAGTCCTTTATGGATACCCTCTTTTCAGCGGAAGAGCTGCAGTTTCAAGAGGGCATCGCAGGGAGTGATGATTTTGAGTTAATCTGTTTCTTTGTCATGATGAAAGGGGATGAGCATGATTCATCTATCTGACTATACCAAACTCCAAAAGGAGCAGATTATCTACGCCCCCTACAAGCGAGGGAATAGTCGTTTTTTCGAGCAGTTGGGCTTAAAAAAGCGGGATGAGGAGACGCTTAGACAAGAGATTAGTCGCATCAGTATCACCCATGCCATCGATGAAAAGACCAGCCATATTCCGAAAGGAGAAAGGGTTTCGCAGATTTTGGTCTTGCGCGTGGAACTGGTGGGTGAGGTGATGGCTACTGAGCTATTAGCAGAGCTGGATAAGCGACTCAAGATTTACCCGATTTTTATCCTCGTGACACCTGATGGCAAAGAGCGCCTGCTCATTCATTATAAGGAACCCCTTTCTAGTGTGACAGGGGGTTGCTATCACCGTATCGTCCACCGTTTTGAAACCAGTGATGACGTGACGCTTAGTTTTGAGGGCAAAAACCTAGATGAGGTCTATGCTGCTTTGGTCAAGGAGGTGGGAAAGAAAAGTTTACTGGCTCCTAGTCCAGCAGAGGACATCAAAGCGCTCATCGCAGCTAGTGATGAGCTAGCCAAGTTGGAAAAAGAGGCGGAACGCCTCAAGAAGAAAATGTACCAAGAAAAGTCCGCCAAAAAACAAATGGAGATGCTAAAAAGCTACAAGGCTTTGCAGAAACTGCTTGCGGACAAAAAAAGAAAGAGATAAAAATGAACACCCAAAACATGTATAAAAATACATGGGGGGGGGGGTAACCCCTCTCGATTTAACGAGCAAGAATATCACTTTACAGAATATCGAGACCATCGGTCAACTTTTTCCTGAAGTTCTGACGGAAAGCCTAGATGATCAGGGCAATTTGCGACCTGCTATAAACTTTGACAAGCTAAAAGACCTGCTCTCTCACGACATCTCAGAAGGGCGTGAGACCTATGAGTTTCTCTGGGTGGGTAAACGAGGTGCCATGGTAGAAGCCGCTCGTCCCTCGACCCAGACCCTAAGACCAGTTCTTGAGGAAAGTGTTGATTTTGACACCAGTGAGAACCTCTTTATCACTGGCGATAATCTGGAAGTGCTCAAACTCCTGCAGGAGTCCTATCTGGGCAAGGTCGATATGATTTATATCGACCCGCCCTACAATACCGGAAAAGACTTTGTTTATAAGGATAGATTTCAAAAGACAGATGAAGAGCTCGCTGAGGATATGGATCTCCTTGATGAAGAAGGTATGCAAAAAGTAGGGCTGAGTAAAAATGAGAAAAGCTCCGCCCGCTATCACTCCGACTGGCTCAATATGATCTATCCGCGTCTGCGCCTCGCAAGAAATCTCCTCAAAGACAGTGGGGTCATCTTTATCTCCATCGACGACAACGAACAAGCCCACCTTAAACAAGTCTGCGATGAAATCTTTGGGGAAGAGAATTTTGTGGCTAGTTTAGCTATTGAAAATAATCCCAAAGGGAGAAAGAATGGGAAATTTGTTTCTATAAATCATGAAATTTTACATATTTATTCTAAAAATCTTGATTTAGTACAACCGTTTCAAAATATTGTAAAAAAAGATAATTTAGATGAAGATGAATTTGGATTTTATTCGAATGGTAAGAGAGTATTAGTTGGAGAAAGTACAAACTCAGTAGCAGCAGGAGGAGATAAAGACTATTCGGTATATGTTAAGGGTGATAGTTTAATACTACGGACAGAACCCCTTAATGAAAAAGATAATGAATTAATTTGTCAAGGGTATAAACTTTATAAATCAGTTAAAAATGGACGACTTTTAGAAAATACCTATACAAAGACAAAATTTAGGGAGTTATTTGATAGCCACTCTTTATTGTTTAAGGATAACAGTATTTATGAGAAAGATAGAAATGTTTATAAGCAACAAAAGAGCTTGATAAAGTCAACAGATGAGTGGGACTTAAAGACAGAAACAGCTTCATTTAAATATGGAAGTTTTGATTCTAAAAAACTGTTCTCTATGCCTAAAAATCCAGAGTATATTAAAATGTTGTTGAAAATGTATGGTAAAAAAGATATGCTTATATTAGACTTCTTCGCAGGCTCTGCCACTACAGCTGATGCAGTTATGCAGCTCAACGCTGAAGATGGGGGTAGTCGCAAGTATATTCTCTGCACCCTTGATGAGAAAGTAACAGACAAGTCTGCAGCAAAAGAGGCAGGCTATGAGACCATTGACCAAATTTCACGAGAGCGGATTCGCCGTGCAGCCGCTAAGCTAAGAGCAGAAAAGCCAGAGGAAACCAAGGACCTCGACCTTGGCTTTAAGGCCTTTCGCCTTGATAGCTCCAACTTTAAAAACCTTGCTAAAAATCCTGCTGACTTTAGCAAAGGTGACCTCTTTGAGAGTATCTCCAACATCAAGGACGATCGCACCGACCTCGACCTCTTGCTTGAAATCATGCTCAAGTGGGGGCTGGATCTCTCTGAAACCATTGAAAAACGCACCATTCAAGGCGTGACCGTCTATGACGTCTCAGCAGGAGGACTGCTTGCCTGCTTTAGTGACCATGTCCCAGATGAAGTCCTAAGAAGCATGGCAAAAGAAAAACCCCTCAGAGCGATCTTTAAAGACAGCACCTTTGAAACCAGCACTCAAAAAATCAATCTGGAAGAAATCTTCAACGACATCACCCCAGAAACGAAAGTAAAGGTGGTGTAGGGCTGGATTTAAGCGATGTAAGAGAATTTGGTGCTTTTGTGAATCAAAACGATCAACTAAAAAAACTCTTTTATAATTATTTTTATAAAAAATTGCTTTTAGATAAATTAGATAAATATGTTTGTATAGCAGTTGAAAGGAACAAAAATGAACACTCAAAACATGTATAAAAATACAAGTGGGGGGGGGGAGCTAGTAGAAAACCTCGACCTAACGAGTAAGAATATCACTTTACAGAATATTGAGGCTATCGGTCAACTTTTTCCTGAAGTTCTGACGGAAAGCCTAGATGATCAGGGCAATTTGCGACCTGCTATAAACTTTGACAAGCTAAAAGACCTGCTCTCTCACGACATCTCAGAAGGGCGTGAGACCTATGAGTTTCTCTGGGTGGGTAAGCGAGGTGCCATGGCAGAAACCGCTCGTCCCTCGACCCAGACCCTAAGACCAGTTCTTGAGGAAAGTGTTGATTTTGACACCAGTGAGAACCTCTTTATCACTGGCGATAATCTGGAAGTGCTCAAACTCCTGCAGGAGTCCTATCTGGGCAAGGTCGATATGATTTATATCGATCCGCCCTACAATACTGGAAAAGACTTTGTTTACTCAGACAAATTTGAAATACCAACTGAAGAGCTCTCTGAGGATATGGACCTCCTCGATGAGGAGGGCATGCAAAAAGTAGGGCTGAGTAAAAATGAGAAAAGCTCCGCCCGCTACCACTCCGACTGGCTCAATATGATCTATCCGCGTCTGCGCCTCGCAAGAAATCTCCTCAAAGACAGTGGGGTCATCTTTATCTCCATCGACGACAACGAACAAGCTCACCTCAAACAAGTCTGCGATGAAATCTTTGGGGAGGGGAATTTTGTGGCGAATATCTCATGGAGAAGATTTAATTCACAAGCTAATGTAGGAAAATTTTCTACAGTTAAAGATTCTATACTTTTTTATAAAAAATCTCCAACTTCTTACATTGGCAGAATTCCTTTGTCAGATACAGCTAAAAAAGAATACCAATATAGAGATGACAATGGAGTTTACGCACGACGTCCATGTATTGACAGTGTTCGGGGAAGATATGAATTTGATGTTATTACACAAAATGGAACAAAACTTACTAAAAATTGGATGTTATCTGAGAAGGAATTTTGGCAATTAGATTCACAAAATTTGATACATTGGCCTAAAAATGGTGGAAATCCAATGAGAAAAATTTATTTAAAAGATGCACTAAAAGCTGGACAAATTCCTAATGATTTCTGGGGTTCGGAGTATGGAAATAATAAAAATTCTACAGAAGAAATAAAGAAACTATTTTCAGGAGAACGTCTATTTGATTTTCCAAAACCAACCAAATTATTAAAGAATATTCTCAGTATTGGCTCTTCTGAGGACTCCCTCATCCTCGACTTCTTCGCAGGCTCTGCCACAACGGCAGACGCGGTCATGCAGCTCAACGCTGAAGATGGGGGAAACCGCAGGTATATCCTTTGTACCCTTGATGAGAAAGTAACAGACAAGTCTGCAGCAAAAGAGGCAGGCTATGAGACCATTGACCAGATTGCGCGTGAGCGGATTCGCCGTGCAGCCGCTAAGCTAAGAGCAGAAAAGCCGGAGGAAACCAAGGACCTTGACCTTGGCTTTAAGGCTTTTCGCCTTGATAGCTCCAACTTTAAAAACGTTGCTAAAAATCCTGCTGACTTTAGCAAAGGTGACCTCTTTGAGAGTATCTCCAACATCAAGGACGAACGCACCGACCTCGACCTCTTGCTTGAAATCATGCTCAAGTGGGGGCTGGATCTCTCTGAAACCATTGAAAAACGCACCATTCAAGGCGTGACCGTCTATGACGTAGCAGCAGGAGGACTGCTTGCCTGCTTTAGTGACCATGTCCCAGATGAAGTCCTAAGAAGCATGGCAAAAGAAAAACCTCTCAGAGCGATCTTTAAAGACAGCACCTTTGAAACCAGCACCCAAAAAATCAATCTAGAAGAAATCTTCAACGACATCTCCCCAGAAACAAAAGTAAAGGTGGTGTAGGATGGATAAAATTATATCAGTGATGGTGACTATTGTAGTAGCGTGGTTAGGGTATTTTTATGGAAAAAGACAGACTCTATTTACGAAAAAGATAGACTTGTATAGTGAGGTTATAGTTTATTTATCTCATTTACAAATTCCAGTTGAGCAATACCTAGAAATTATAGACAAGGAAATTGATGACACTCAAGAGTTAATAAAAAAGAATATGGAAGAAATTAGTAATTCAGATAATGAAAAGTTAAATGATAAAAGACTAGATATAGTTAATAAACTATATAATGTTCTTGGTGAGCTGGAAGGGACTTATAATGATTTACTCAATTGTCAGGATACACAGATATACTTTTTTGATAATAAAGCGTATATGAAATTTAAACAATTACTCAATAGTATTTATTTTTTATCACAAAAAAATATGGATGTGTTTGACAAGCTGAAAGAAATAGATAAGGTCATACAGATGGGAATGTCACAGAAAAATCAAATTATAGCTAACAGTGGTTTAACGAAAAAAATTGATGATGTGCTTTCTTCTATGAAACAAGAACTGGATGGCGGATTTTGTTATCACATAAAAAGATACAGACACAAATGTGAAAGATATAGATGCAAATGTAAAGGAGACTCCCAATGAAACTGCAATTTAAACACCAAGGCTTTCAGCTAGAGGCAGTTGCCAGTGTGGTGGATCTTTTTGAGGGGCAGCCTAAGCGAGATGCGCTGCGTTATCTCCTTGATACAGGACGAAGTGCCTATAATGATGAGTCTGACCTCATCATGGACGCTTATCGCAATAACCCTATTGAAGTGGAGGAAAGCTCTATCTTGGAGCGAGTGCAGGCGCATCAGATACAGTATGGCATCCGTCCGTCAAAAAAACTTGCGACGAGTCGTGTAGATGGGCGCTTGTCCTACAATTTTTCCATCGAGATGGAGACAGGGACGGGAAAGACCTACACCTATATCCGCACGCTCATGGAGTTAAACAAACGCTATGGCTGGAGTAAGTTTATCATTGTCGTGCCCAGTGTTGCCATTCGTGAGGGGGTGCTCAAGTCTTTTCAGATGATGGCGGATCATTTTAAGGAAGAGTACGGCAAGCAACCGCGCTACTTTGTCTACGACTCTAGCCGATTAGGAGACTTGGAGACCTTTGCCACGACTTCGGATATTCGGGTCATGATTATCAATTCCCAAGCCTTTAATGCTAGGGGAAAAGATGCGAGACGTATCCATATGGAGCAGGAAAGTTTTCGTTTTAGAAAGCCTATTGATGTCATCGCTAGTATGAATCCCATCCTCATCATCGATGAACCCCAGTCGGTAGAAGGCAAAAAGACCAAGGACAGTTTGACGAAGTTTAAACCTCTCTTTACCCTTCGCTATTCGGCGACCCACAAGGAAGCCTATGATATGGTCTATCGCCTAGATGCTTTAGATGCCTATCAGCAACGGTTGGTCAAAAAGATTGCTGTCAAGGCGATTGAACAAAAAGGCAGGACTGGAACTGACGGTTATCTCTATCTGCAAGAGTTGGTGCTACAAAAAACGGGGAAACCTAAGGCGAGGATTGAGTTTGAATACCGCAGTCAAACGGGGATTAGGCGCAAAACCAAGCTGGTGGAAGAGGGTTTTGACCTTTATGCTGAGTCTGGTGAACTGCCAGCTTATAGGGGCTGGACGCTCAGTCATTTTGACGCGAGAGATGGTGCCAATACCATTCAGATTGGTCCTGAGCGAAAATTGGCGGTTGGGCAAGTGATTGGGGAAAGCAATGAGGAGGATTTGCGCAAGCTCCAAATTCGTGAGACCATCAAGACCCACCTCAAAAAAGAAGAGAGCTTGTTCTTGCGTGGGATCAAGGTCTTGTCCCTCTTTTTCATCGATGAAGTGGCTAAGTATAAGCGCTATGACGAAGCAGGTCAGGCGCTAAATGGTGAGTACGCCGAGATTTTTGAGAGGGAATACGACACACAAGTGGCGGCTTATCTCAAGCAGCACCCAGATGGGAAGTATGCCGACTATCTTCGTGGTAATCTTGAGGCAAACCGTGTGCATGCGGGGTATTTCTCCGTGGATAAAAATAAAAAGACCAACACCATGCAGCTGGTCAACTCTAAGGTCAAAGGAAAAGAAGGCAACTCAAATGACAAGGATGCCTATGACCTCATCATGAGGGACAAGGAGCGTTTGCTTAGTTTTGATGAGTCGGTGCGCTTTCTCTTCTCCCATTCTGCGCTCAAAGAGGGTTGGGATAACCCCAATGTCTTTCAGATTTGTACGCTTCGCCACTCCGGCTCTGACATTGCCAAGCGCCAGTCTATCGGTCGTGGCATGCGGCTAGCTGTTGACCAAAAAGGAATCAGACAGGACAAGGAACTCTTGGGGGAGGAAGTGCATGCCATTAACCACTTGACCGTCATTGCCAATGAAAGCTATGAGAGCTTCACTAAGAGCCTACAAAGTGAGATGAAAGAGGTCTTGAAAGGTCGTCCTCATCAGGTGGATAAGACCTTCTTTAGGCATATTATCTTGACAAATGAGGCAGGAGACAAGATAGAAAGCACTGAGGATTTGGCAACCCAAATCTACAATAGCCTGATTCGTGAGGGGTATGTGTCAGTTGAGGGACAGTTGACCGCGGCTTTCTATCAAGCGGTGGAAAAAGATCAGCTGGTCTTACCAGAAGAAGTGAGCGCCTTTGGGTCGCAAATCGTCGAACAGTTGGTCAGAGGCAAACCTTATCCTATCGAAAATGCCAATCAATCCCTTGTCTTTTCAGATGAAATCAATCAAAAAAATCTTCACAAGCGGGAATTTTTAGCCCTGTGGGAAAGGATAAACAAAAAGACTTCTTACCGAGTTTCGTTTGATGAGGAAGAGCTGATTCAAAAGTGTATCGAGGCGATTGACCAAGAACTCTCTGTGTCGCAACTGCGCTATCAAGTGAGAGAAGGTCAGCTCGAACGCATTGAAAAAGAAAGTTTGGATTTTAAAGAAGGCAAAAATAGCATCAAGGATAGTTACATCAAACCAAGCGATGTGCAGATTTCCTATGATTTACTAGGGCAGATAGCTGATAAGACCCAGCTGACTAGAAAAGCGGTGGCTCATATTTTATATGGGATTCGCTCGGAAAAATTTGACTTGTTTAAGTGCAATCCAGAGGAATTTATCTCAAATGTGTCCAAACTGATTCAGCAGGAAATGGCTAGTCGAATCGTGGAGGGGATTTCTTATGATGTTCTTGAGCGGAGCTATGACCACACCATTTTTACAGATAATCCAGCGACTGCCCAGCGAGATGATCCGTTTGTACTGGATTCTGAAAAAGATATTTACCATTATACCAAGGTGGATTCAAAGACGGAGAAAGACTTTCATGAGGCCTTAGAAACTCACGAGGATGTCGTGGTGTATAGCAAGTTACCGAGCGGTTTTTACATTTCAACGCCGCTAGGGAAATACAATCCCGACTGGGCGATCGCTTTTAAAGAGGGGGACATCAAGCATGTGTACTTTGTCGCAGAGACGAAAGGGAGCATGAATAGTTTGGATCTAAAAGCAAAAGAAAAAGCCAAGATCACTTGTGCCAAGGCACATTTTAAGGCGCTAGGAGAGGCAGGTCATCTTGATAAGGCAGCCGTCTATGATGTGGTTGAGAGCTATGAGAGCTTGCTTCAGCTCTTGAAGTAGGATAAAGGGAGGAAAGGAGAAATCAGATGGCGCAGGAAGACTTAGTAGATAGACTAGAGACCATCCAAGATTTGTACGCAGCCTTTTTACAGGCGTGGGAGGAGGATCGTCATATCGCGTGTTTTCGCTTAGCCAATGAGCTATTAAAGGCTATTGGGCAAGTAAAATTAAGTGTGGCTAAAGGAAGAAGTGACGCTAGCTTTGACTTGGACCTTGAGCCAGTACTGGAGTTAGAGGAGGCAGTGATAGAACTTCTTGCCACGCCCTTTTTCATCCGGTTTGACACGCAAGAAGACATCACGCCTATGCTAGTCTATCTGGCACCTGAGTTGCGAGAAGATTATGAAGAGGTTTATCGCTGGCACCTAGATACGCAAGAGCCGGTCGCGATGCTCTATCAAGGCGAGGCCTTAAAAGGCAAGGACGAGATGGAGGCACCGTATTATGATCTCTTGGAAGATTACCTTGCCCGAAAACGTGGCGGAAGCAGTGAGGCTTCTCTAAGGTCGCTTAGAAAAGAAATGAGCGCTTATGCCAGGCTCTTGACCCGTCGTCAGTCATGGTCAAAGGTGGATTTGGATAAGGTTTTGGGGTCTGAGCGTCTCGAGGAGGTCATCTTAGGACTGGCTCCAGAACTGGCGGATAATCATGCCACTATCCAAGACTTAGATCAGCGTCTGCGTCAAACCATCATGAAATTGGCTGGGAATAGGACGCAAGAATACCTCGCCCAGCAAGACATCCAGATGGCTCGCTATCAGGATTTGCTCCTAGTTTATCTCAAAATCAAGCAGTCGCCTAACCATTACCATCAAGCGCAGGAGCGCTTAGACAAGTCTAAAATGGCGATGGAAGAACAAAAAGACAGCCTGCTGTCAAGGCTAAGGGATCTAAATGAGCGTGATCTTGATGCTTTTGAAATCACCTACTGTCAACACCAACAGGAGACATAAATGACTAAAGCAGTTGAGGATAGCCTCAACTGCTTTAGTATGAGCGGATATTGGTTTGACCGTAGAGGAAATGAGCCGACAGAGGTAAAAAAAGGAGACCAAGCCCTAGAGCAAGGCTAGGAGAGAGCAGGTAGATTTGCCCAGCTAGGAGCGGTCCTAAAATTCGTGCGAGGGCTTGAAGGCTTTGCATGCGACCTTGTAATTGCCCTTGGTCTTGGGGGCTGACTTCCTTAGACAAGAGGCTATTAAGGCTAGGTCCTAGGAGGGAATCACCAAAGCCAAAGATGAGTATGGCAAGGATAAAGACAAGGGGATGAAGGAGAAAAACAGATAAGCTCAGTAGAGCATAAGCCAAGAATTGACTAGCTAGTCCTAGTTGAGAAATCTGATGGTCTGACCAGTAGCGGCTGAGTCTTGGCATCAGCAGGACTTGGCAGAGGATATCCATCAGACCGATAATGGCATAACTCGCCCCCGTAGCTGTGGGTGAAAAGTTTAAGGCTTGGTAGGCGACTTGGGGAAAGATAGCTTGCAAGGCACCGCTAGGTAACCAGAGGAAAAAAGCACCAAGGAGGAGTCTATTCAAAAAAGATTTCTGAAAGACTTGACTCACTTGCATCAAGGGATTGAGTGCTGTTAGACTTAGGGGCTGTTTTTTTGTGAGACTTTCAGGCATGACCAGATAGCCGTATATCAAGTTTAGAGCACTGATGCCAGCTCCGAAATAAAGGGGCAGACTGGTCTGAAAGCTAGCTAAAAAACCACCCAAGAGCGGACCAATCGTGGTTGCCGATCCAACGGTTGCCCCCAGCCAGCCAAAATAACGAAGTCTGTCTTTGGGAGTGGTCTTGTCAGAAAAATACGCAAAGAGAGTGGCAATCTCTCCTCCAGTCAAGCCCTCAAGGAGCCGTCCCAAAATCAAAGCCCAAAGACTAGGAAAAGCTCCCATGAGGAGATAACCAAGAGCAGAGCCTGAAAGACTAAGTAAGAGAATCGGTCGCCTCCCTAGATGGTCACTCAGCCGACCCAAGACAGGTGCACTCAAAAATACAGCGAGAGCATAGAGGCTACTAATCGCAGTCAGATAGAGGGATTGCTCCTTAGTGGAGGATACTAGCCTTTCTAAGAGGATAGGAAGGACAGGACCAACAATGGTCAATCCTAAGCCTGTGAGAAAACTACTGATCAAACCAAAAGTGAGCTGATGTTTGGTCATTGAAAAGTTCCTTTCTTAATTGTTTCTACGGAAACAATATTACTCCATTTTTGTTTCCTTGTCAACAAAAAGATAGACAAAAAGAAAACCATCTGGACTTATTGGTCTTTCAGATGGTTGAGGTGATGGCGATAACGCCCGATAAAACGAAAGAAAATCTCAAATTCTTGAGCGCTCATGTGTTCAAAGACAGCTGCATCACGTTTGAGCCATTCAGCATGGAGGTGCTGATGTTGCTCAAAAATAGCCTGACCTTCAGGGGTGAGTTGGAAATAGATTTCTTTTTTATTGTTGGCATGCTGGTACTGACTTAACAACCCTTGAGTCATGAGTTTTTTGGTGAGCTTGCTGATGCTGCCTCTGGTCATATAGGTCGCTCGAGAGAGTTTGGTGACATTGGGCTGGGGCAAGCGAGCTACCAGCTCGATGACTTGGAGTTCATTGAGGCTGTGGTGGGCGATATTTTTTTCTAGCTGGGGTTTATTGATGGCGGTAAGTTCGTTGAGCAGATTAGTCAGCCCTTCCATGAGCTGGGCTTGTTGTTTTAAGGTATCTTGTTCTGTTGTCATGGCTTTATTATAATGAAATTCAAACTTTTTGGCAATTTTTTCTCTTCATAGGAGAAGGACAAAGACCTCTGAAATAGGCACACCCTTTATTTTATGATATAATGAAGCTTAGTGAGATGAAGGAAGCAACAGTATGAACATACAACAATTACGCTATGCGCTAGCCATTGCCCAGAGCGGAACTTTCAGAGAAGCGGCGAGTACGCTTTTTGTCAGCCAACCCAGTCTTTCGGTGGCGATTAAGGATTTGGAAAACGAGCTAGGGTTTAAACTCTTTACTAGATCTGCGACAGGAGCGGTCTTGACCAAGCGAGGAGAAGGCTTTTTGGATAAGGCTAAGGATTTGGTCACGCATTTTGATGGTTTTGAAAACCAGTATTCTCAATTAACAGGTAGTACCAAGGATTTTTCTATTGCCAGCCACCACTATGATTTTTTGCCGATTTTGATTACCCAATTTTCAGCGAAATATCCAGAGTACACTCGCTTTCGATTGGTCGAGTCAACCACGATGCAGATTTTAGATGAGGTCAGTGCTGGTCATAGCGAGGTGGGGATTTTGTATCTCAATGATGGCAATCGTCATCAGATTTTGAGGCGTTTGGACGAAGAAGGGCTAGAGTACAGCCCCTTGGTGGAGTTTAAGACCCATATCTATGTGCGAAAAAATCACCCCCTAGTGCAAAAAGAAAAGCTAACCATCGAGGATGTGAGAGCTCTACCTGCGGTGCGTTTCACTCAAGATAAGGAGGATTACCCTTATTATTTTGAGCATTTGGTGGATCGTAGCAATAGTTCTGTGATTTACGACGTGACGGATCGCGCTACTTTAAATGGCATCTTGGAGCGCACAGATAGTTATGCGACGGGTTCTGGCTTTTTAAAGGAGCCAAACTGTCAGATTATCAGCCTTCCGCTAGAAGGACAACCGCTCAATCAACTCATTGCCATCAAACGTTCTGAGTTGGAACTTTCCCCTTGTGGCGTGCGTTTTGTGGCGGAATTACAGGCTTATTTTGAAACAGGAGGAAAAGTATGAGAAAATGGGGACTTGTCCTGACACCCCTCATCTTGATTTTACTAGATCAAGCCAGCAAGTGGTGGGTGGTAGCCCACATCCCACTAGAAGAGGTGCGCCCTTTTTGGTCTGGTGTCTTTAGCCTGACTTACCTGCGCAATTACGGGGCGGCTTTTTCCATCCTGCAAAACCAGCAGTGGCTCTTTGCCCTCATTACCTTGGTGGTCATTGGAGGAGCGATATTTTATGTCATTAAGCATTACCAGTCCTCCTTGTGGCTACTAGCCAGTTTGGTTCTCATCATTGCAGGTGGTTTGGGCAATTTCATTGATCGGCTACGTCTTGGCTATGTGGTTGATATGGTGCATTTGGATTTTATGGATTTTGCGATTTTTAATGTAGCAGATAGCTACCTCTCTATTGGAGTGGTGCTCTTGCTCATCGCTTTATGGAAGGAGGAAACTAGTGGAAGTCATCGTTAAAGAAGGTGGCGCTCGTTTAGATAAGGCAGTAGCGGATTTGACACCTTTATCCCGCACGCAGGCAAACGACATGATTAAACAAGGGGAGATTTTCGTCAATCAAACCCTCAAAAAAGCCAAGTATGTGGTGCAAGAAGGAGATGTCATCTCCTATGAGGAGAGAAAAGAAGAGGTCTTAGACTACCAAGCTGAGGCTATCCCTCTTGATATCCTCTACGAAGACGAAGATCTCGCCATCATTAACAAACCTCAAGGCATGGTGGTCCATCCTTCGGCAGGTCACACCTCAGGGACCTTGGTCAATGCCCTGCTCTATCATATCAAGGATCTCTCCACCATCAATGGGGTGGTCAGACCAGGCATTGTCCACCGTATCGACAAGGACACGTCTGGGCTTCTCATGATTGCCAAAAACGATCACGCCCATCAAGCCCTAGCAGCGGAGCTAAAGGACAAAAAGTCTCTGCGTCAATACGTAGCTCTCGTTCACGGGAATCTCCCTAGAGAGCGTGGGATCATCGAGGCACCTATCGGACGAAGTGAAAAAGACCGAAAAAAACAAGCCGTGACATCTAAGGGTAAGCCTGCTGTGACCCATTTTCAAGTCTTGGAGCGTTTTGGAGATTATAGCCTAGTTGAGTTGACCCTTGAGACAGGTCGTACGCATCAAATTCGGGTTCACATGGCTTATATCGGTCATCCTGTGGCAGGTGATCCCCTCTATGGTCCACGAAAAACCTTAAAAGGAGAGGGGCAGTTCCTCCATGCCAAACGCTTGGGACTCACTCATCCAAGAACAGGAGAAGAGATGGTCTTTGAAGCAGACGTCCCAAGGGTTTTTCAAGAAAACCTGAAAAAATTAAGAAAAATCGATTAAAGCACTTGCCAGATATGGGTGAACGTGTTAGAATATAAAACAATAGAAAATCCTTTAAATCCTGTCCCGTGAGGCAGGCAAGGAATCGCAAGAAAGAAGGGCATACTAGGTTTCTAGTATCCTATTTTTAGAAGGCTTCCTTGAAAAAGGAGGCTCTTTTTTTGAAATAAGGAGGTTAGATTGACCAAGAAGGAAATCATGGATGCCGTGACCATGCGGCGCACCATCATGCGGATGACTTATGAAATCATCGAACGCCATAAGTCCTTAGATGGTCTGGTGCTAGCAGGAATCAAGACCAGAGGTGTCGAGATTGCAGCAAGGATCAAGGAGCGCATCAAAGAGTTGGAAGGGATTGATTTGCCCCTTGCCAGCCTTGATACCAAACCCTTTCGTGATGATGTCAAGGAAACGACAGATACCACCCAGATGGATGTTTCGATTGCAGGTAAAGAGGTTATCCTTGTCGATGATGTGCTCTTTACAGGTAGAACTATTCGCGCTGCCATTGACAATCTCGTTAGCCACGGGCGTCCAGCGCGTGTGGGCTTAGCGGTCTTGATTGATAGAGGGCACAGGGAGCTTCCTATCCGAGCGGACTATGTGGGAAAGAATATCCCCACCAGCTCAGAAGAAGATGTTGTGGTGCATATTAGCGAGATTGACCAAGAAGACGCAGTCTTTTTGACGAAGAAATAGGAGGAAATAACAGTGACACAAACCCAATCAACCCCATCGAATGCGAGATATGATGTGGATCAAATCCCACCGACAGGAGAGCTAATCGGTTTATCTTTCCAGCATTTGTTTGCCATGTTTGGCTCTACCGTTTTGGTGCCGATTCTTGTTGGGATTGACCCAACGGTTGCTCTCTTGTCTAGTGGTCTTGGAACCCTAGCCCATTTGACGGTGACCAAGTTTAAAATCCCAGCTTACATGAGTTCTAGCTTTGCCTACATTGCTGCTATGCAGACCTTGCTAAAGACGGACGGCATGGGAGCTGTGGCACAGGGAGCTATTGTTGGGGGTCTTGTTTACTTAGTGGTTGCCTTGATTGTGCGCTTTATGGGAAATGCTTGGATTGACAAGATTCTTCCTCCCATCGTGGTGGGACCAATCGTCATGGTTATCGGGCTTAGCTTAGCGAGTGTTGCGGTCAATGACGTTATGCTCAAAGACGGGGTCTATAATACCAGCTACCTCATCATCGGGATGGTGACCCTACTTGCGGTTATCTTCTTCAATATCTTTGGAAAAGGCATTGTCGGCATTATCCCTATCCTCTTAGGTCTTTTCACTGGTTATATCTTTGCCATCCTTTTTGGAATGGTGACAGGTCAGGAGTTTGTCAGCTTTGCAGGTGTCGCTAAGGCACACTGGATCAGTGTTCCAGACCTCTACATTCCTTTTGTCAACGAACCCTTCAAACTTTATCCAAGTGCTATCCTAACCATGGCACCCATCGCATTTGTGACCATGACAGAACACTTTGGTCACGTGGTGGTTCTAAATAGCTTGACCAACCGTGATTTCTTTAAGGATCCAGGTCTTGACCGTACCTTAACGGGTGATGGGGTAGCCCAAATCATCGCTGGTTTCATCGGTGCGCCTCCGGTGACTTCTTATGGGGAAAATATCGGGGTGATGGCACTCAACAAGGTTTACTCTGTTGCGGTCATTGCAGGAGCAGCCGTTCTTGCTATTCTCCTTAGCTTTATCGGCAAGATCTCAGCGCTCATCAACTCCATTCCAACTCCTGTTGTTGGTGGACTTTCCATCGCCCTCTTTGGAGTTATCGCAGCTAGCGGTCTAAAAATCTTGGTCGAATCCAAAACCAACTTGGATGATAAGAAGAACCTCCTTATCTCCAGTGTTATCTTGGTTTCTGGTATCGGAGGACTCATGCTTCAAATCGACGGTTTCCAAATCACAGGTGTCGCCTTCTCAACTGTCCTTGGAATCATCCTCTACCAATTCTTGCCAGAAGAATCAAAAGAGAAGAAATAAAAATGACATGAAGAAACCACCTAGATTGGGTGGTTTTTGTCTTGTGTCACTGACTTATTTTCAGACTAAAACTTAAAACGTTTATATTGCTAATATTGTGCTGAGGTATTTTTTGAGTTCGAGTTTATATGAATAAGGGGAAGCTATACGAGAGTGACTCGTGCTAAAAGCGCTCTCCTTAAACATTCAATAGTAAAAAAAGCCCTTGAGGGAGTTATTGGCTAGTCTCTCAAACGCTTTTTTCTTTTTAAAAATGGAGTAGCTTGTGCCAGAAGGATTTTTTGTCACCAGAGGAGTGGCAGCTGTTTGTCTGTAAGACCTGTGGAAATTGTGCTCGTAAGTCGGGGTCCGTGATCTCCACAGCATGGTCGCTATGGACCACGACACCGTAAGGCGAGTGGGCTTTTTCTTCGTCGATGATGGTGGCAGGGAGATGTAAATCCTTGGCTGCCTTCATATAAGCCATCTCGGTTTGACCGCTTAGGCGAGCGGAGATTTTTACGGTCAAAGGCTGGTACTGATTCGCCAAGGTTTCTAATAGCTTAGGAAAGGCAGCGATGACCTGCTGTTTGTCTGCATCCTCTAAAGAGATGGTGAGCACCAATCGCTCGTGGAAGGTCCCTAGACAGTTGCGCTGTTCATCTGGATTGAGCCGTTTTTCACCGGTGGCGTAGGTCAAAACCTTGTCTTCCAAATTTGTCATGAATACTCCCTCCTTTTTTGTTTATGCTTTATTGTACCACAAACCAAGTTTTGATAGCGTTTTCTAAGTCTTTCAAAAAATTTTTTCAAGAGAATTTGTCTTTGATTTGCCTAAGCGTCCAAATTATGATATGATAAAAAGGTAACAAATTAAACTCAATAAGGAGAGTAAGAAGATGTCAATTATTACTGATGTTTACGCTCGCGAAGTCCTTGACTCACGCGGTAACCCAACCATTGAAGTGGAAGTTTACACTGAATCCGGTGCATTCGGTCGTGGTATGGTTCCTTCAGGTGCTTCTACTGGTGAGCATGAAGCAGTAGAACTTCGTGACGGCGACAAGTCACGTTACGGCGGTCTTGGAACTCAAAAGGCTGTTGACAACGTTAACAACATCATTGCAGAAGCCCTTATCGGTTTTGATGTACGCGATCAACAATCTATCGACCGCATGATGATTGCCCTTGACGGTACACCTAACAAAGGTAAATTGGGAGCGAACGCTATCCTTGGTGTGTCTATTGCCGTTGCACGTGCAGCTGCTGACTACCTTGAAGTGCCACTTTACAACTACCTTGGCGGTTTCAACGCTAAAGTGCTTCCAACACCAATGATGAACATCATCAACGGTGGATCACACTCAGATGCACCAATTGCTTTCCAAGAATTCATGATCTTGCCAGTTGGCGCACCAACTTTCAAAGAAGCGCTTCGCTACGGTGCTGAAATCTTCCACGCTCTTAAGAAAATCCTTAAAGAACGTGGTCTTGAAACAGCCGTTGGTGACGAAGGTGGATTTGCACCTAAATTCGACGGTACTGAAGATGCAGTAGAAACTATCATCAAAGCTATCGAAGCAGCTGGTTACAAACCAGGTGAAGAAGTCTTCATCGGCTTTGACTGTGCATCATCAGAATTCTACGATAAAGAACGTAAAGTTTACGATTACACTAAATTTGAAGGTCCTGGTGCAGCGGTTCGTACAGCTGACGAGCAAGTGGCTTACCTTGAAGAATTGGTTAACAAATACCCAATCCTTTCTATCGAAGATGGTATGGACGAAAACGACTGGGATGGTTGGAAAGTTCTTACAGAACGTCTTGGTAAGAAAGTCCAATTGGTTGGTGATGACTTCTTCGTAACTAACACAGAATACCTTGAAAAAGGTATCGAAGAAGGTGCAGCTAACTCAATCCTTATCAAAGTTAACCAAATCGGTACATTGACTGAAACTTTCGATGCCATCGAAATGGCTAAAGAAGCTGGTTACACTGCAGTTGTTTCACACCGTTCAGGTGAAACAGAAGATTCAACAATCTCTGACATTGCTGTGGCAACAAACGCTGGCCAAATCAAGACAGGTTCACTTTCACGTACAGACCGTATCGCTAAGTACAACCAATTGCTTCGCATCGAAGATCAATTGGGTGATGTGGCTGAATACCGTGGTTTGAAATCTTTCTACAATCTTAAAAAATAATAAACCAACCTAAATGAATGGTTTTGAGCTCTTGGGAAATATCCCGAGGGCTTTTTTGATATAAAGGGAGAAGAAAGTGTTTTTTAGGGTTATGGTATTAGATCTGTTCTAAGGATTTTTGAAAAAAATTGGGATTTATGGTATGATAAAAAGCAAACGAAACTGAACACGCCCTGCGAACTTTGGAAAATAGATAAAGCTTCCTAGAACTTTAGGGTTCTTCGTCAGCTTTCCTAATTTTCCTGTGTTCGCTTAACGGGCTTTGTATTTTATGAACTGAACATGGGCTAAAAGCATCGAGAAAATCTTCAGTTTTCCTAGGAACTGAAGGTTCCAGCGTCAAACTGTCTATTTTCTTCTTGCTTTCTTCACGCCCTTTGTATCTTATGGTGGCGACGCTTTTTCTGAGGTCAAGTTGACCGAATGAAAAATCTAGTCAGTCGCCTAGCTTCTTGCCAGATAGCAAGAAGCGTGTGATAAAGAGGAGCGTGAGTGACCTTTATCACTGGCGATTGGAACACGCCCTACGAACTGTGGAAAATTATGCAACCTTCCTAGAACGCCTAAGTTCTTCGTCAGTTTTCTTAATTTTCCTGTGTTCGCTCAACGGGCTTTGTATCATCATTGAACACGGTGCTATCTTCCTTTGAAAATAGACTCACTTTCCTAGAACTTTAGGGTTCTTCGTCAAGTTCTCTAATTTTCTTTGGAAGATTTCTTGCTAAAGCAAGAACCGCACCTTTGTATCTTATTGAAACGGAACACGGAGCTAACTTCTTCAGAAAAAAGATAGATTTTTCTTTTGAAGTTTTCGCTAAAGCGAAGCGCTCCTTTGTATCTTACTATAAGGAGAAAAAGTGGATGAAAGTGGGGTTATTTACAGATACGTATTTCCCTCAAGTATCGGGTGTGGCGACCAGTATTGAGACCTTAAAGGATATGTTGGAAAAAAATGGTCACGAGGTTTATATTTTTACCACAACGGATAAGCTAACGGATGGGCGTTATGATGATGCGTCTATTATCCGCTTGCCGAGTGTTCCTTTTATTTCCTTTACTGATCGTAGGATTGCCTACCGTGGGTTATTGACGGCTTACCGGATTGCGAAGGCTTATCAGCTTGATATTATCCACACGCAGACGGAGTTTAGTCTCGGCATTTTGGGGGAGATTCTCGGTCGGGCGCTTAATATTCCGGTGGTGCACACCTACCACACCCAGTATGAGGATTATGTCAACTATATCGCCAAGGGCAAGCTTATTCGTCCAAGTATGATCAAATACATCATGCGGGCTTATCTAAATGATGTGGACGGCATTATCTGTCCGAGTCGCATCGTTTACAATCTCCTTGAGGGTTATGATGTCAAGGTGCCAAAGGTGGTTATTCCAACAGGTATTCGCTTAGAACGCTATGTGCGACCAGACATCACCAAAGAAGCCATTAGTGATTTGCGTGAAAAACTAGGTATTCTTCCTGATGAGACCATGCTGCTCAGTTTGTCACGGGTATCCTATGAAAAAAATATTCAAGCTATTATTAAGGCTTTTCCAGAAGTCCTAGCAGAACATCAAGAAGTAAAGCTGGTAGTGGCAGGTGACGGACCTTATCTTCAAGAACTGAAACATTTAGCCAAGGACCTGAACTTAACGAATCACGTACTTTTTACAGGGATGATTTCACCAGATGAAACAGTGCTTTATTATAAGGCGGCGGATTTTTTTGTCAGTGCGTCAACCAGTGAAACGCAAGGTCTGACTTATACAGAGAGTATCGCTAGTGGTACGCCGATTATTGCGCACGGCAATCCTTACTTGGATGATTTGGTGAGTGACCCGATGTTTGGTACGCTTTACTATCAAGAAAGTGATTTGTCTGGGGCCATTTTAGAAGCTATCCTAGCCACACCACCAAAGGATGATAGCCTTTGGAAGGAGAAGTGTTACGCTATTTCTGCGGAACATTTTGGACAATCGGTCTATGAATTTTACCTCGATATGCTGATCACCAAGCAGGTCAAACAATATGACAAGCTCTCTATGACGGTCAAAGGAAGTAGAGAAGATCAGTCAATTCGCCTCGTACGTTCTGCCATGAATCTTCCAAGACGGGCTGCTAGAAGTACAGCCAAGACCTCAGTCAAGGTGGTCAGAGCGCCTAAAAAAGTTGTCGATGTTTTACGAGATTTTTTACGCTAATCCCTTGCAATTTTTTGGAAAAGTGATAAAATAACAGTTGGAAACATGTTTCTTGTGGATTGTTTTCTAGAGAGCACCCGTTGCTGTGAGTGGTGTAAACAAAAGCAAGCAAATACTCTTCCCTAGTTTTTATGCAAACATAAAACGGTGGCCACGTTAGAGCCAAAAACGAGGTAATGGGACTTGTCCTGTTACAAATGAAGGTGGAACCACGTTGCGACGTCCTTTTTGGATGTCGCTTTTTGTTTTTTAAAAAGGAGAGATAGGTGAACATTAAAGAAGCGCTGGAGCGTAGCATAGCGATTAGGAAGGCTTATGAGAGGCTTGAAATCAAGCATCTCATAAGCCTTGGTCCATTGAAGAGGATTTACTAGCGCTTTCCAATGATATTGGAAATCTCAATCGCTTGGTTATGACCAAACAAGGACGCTACTATGATGAGGCCCCTTATGTCCTAGAGGAAAAATTAGCAGAGAATATGTGGTGGCTTTTAGAGTTGTCTCACCGTTTAGATGTGGATATAGAAAGGGAATTGGAGCGCTTTTTAGCTCAAAAAGAAAAGCAACTTGGCGTAGAAAAAGAGTAACAAGAAATAAAGGTTTCGAGTAAAGAAAAAGGAGAGAAACAATGATTCAGATTACATTTCCAGATGGTGCCGTAAGAGAATACCTTCCAGGTATCACAACAGAAGATATTGCAAAAAGCATTAGCCCATCGTTGGCGAAGAAAGCCTTGGCGGGTAAGTTTAATGGTAAACTTATTGACACGACTCGTCCAATTACAGAAGATGGTAGCCTTGAGATTGTGACCCCAGATCATGAGGATGCTTTTGGGCTACTTCGTCACTCTGCGGCTCACTTGTTTGCCCAAGCAGCGCGTCGCCTTTATCCAGACATTCATCTTGGAGTAGGTCCTGCGATTCAAGACGGTTTCTACTATGATACGGATAACGCCGAAGGTCAAATCTCAAATGAAGACCTTCCTCGTATCGAAGAAGAGATGAGAAAGATTGTCAAAGAAAACTTCCCAAGTATTCGTCAAGAAGTCAGCAAGGAAGAAGCTAAGGAAATCTTTAAAAATGACCCTTATAAGTTGGAACTCATCGAAGAGCACTCAGAAGATGAGGGTGGTTTGACCATCTATAGCCAAGGGGAATACACTGACCTTTGCCGTGGGCCACACGTGCCTTCAACTGGTATGATCCAAGTTTTCCAACTCCTCAATGTAGCAGGGGCTTACTGGCGCGGTAAGAGCGAAAATCCGATGATGCAACGGGTTTATGGAACCGCATGGTTTGATAAAAAAGACCTCAAGCACTACCTCAAGATGCGTGAGGAAGCCAAAGAACGTGACCACAGAAAACTCGGTAAAGAGCTAGACCTCTTTATGATTAGCCAAGAAGTGGGACAAGGTCTGCCATTCTGGTTGCCAGATGGTGCGACAGTGCGTCGTACAATCGAGCGCTACATCACAGATAAGGAAATCGCGTCTGGTTATCAACACGTTTATACACCACCGCTTGCTAGTGTCGAGCTTTACAAGACTTCTGGTCACTGGGATCACTACCGTGAGGACATGTTCCCACCAATGGACATGGGAGATGGTGAGGAGTTGGTGCTTCGTCCGATGAACTGCCCACACCACATCCAAGTTTATAAAAACCATGTGCATTCTTACCGTGAATTGCCAATTCGTATCGCTGAGTTGGGAATGATGCACCGCTATGAAAAATCAGGTGCCCTTTCTGGTCTTCAACGTGTGCGTGAGATGACCCTCAATGACGGCCACATCTTTGTGACACCAGAGCAAATCCGTGAAGAGTTTAAGAAAGTTCTTCAACTCATCATTGATGTTTATGAAGACTTTAACTTGACCGATTATTCCTTCCGTTTGTCTTACCGTGATCCAGAAGACAAGGAAAAATACTTTGACAATGATGAGATGTGGGAAATCTCTCAAAGCATGCTCAAGGCAGCCATGGACGATATGGGGTTGGAGTATTATGAAGCAGAAGGAGAAGCAGCCTTCTACGGTCCTAAGCTAGATATTCAGGTGAAAACTGCTCTTGGAAATGATGAAACCCTTTCAACTATCCAGCTGGATTTCCTTCTTCCTGAGCGCTTTGGTCTCACTTATGTGGGAGCTGACGGCGAAGAACACCGTCCTGTCATGATTCACCGTGGGGTGGTTTCAACCATGGAACGCTTCACTGCCTACCTCATTGAAACCTACAAGGGTGCCTTCCCAACTTGGCTAGCGCCAACCCAAGTCACTGTGATTCCAATTTCAAACGAAGCACACGCTGATTATGCTTGGCAAGTAGCGAACGCTCTCAAAGACAAGGGCGTGCGTGTCGTGGTGGATGAGCGCAATGAAAAGATGCAATACAAGATTCGTCAAAGCCAAACCAAGAAAGTTCCTTATCAGTTGATTGTCGGGGACAAGGAAATGGCAGATGGTACGGTCAATGTGCGTCGCTACGGTAGCAAGGAAACGCATACTGAAAGCCTAGAGGCTTTTGTAGAGCAAATCTTGGCGGACATCAAGAACTATTCTCGTGTTGAAAAAGTCGAAGAAGTTATCGAAGACTAAGAATAGAGATGGCAAGTCTGGGGCAGCTGTTCCAGACTTGTTTTTGAACGCTGGTCTTAAAAGTAAAAGGAAAGGCGCTATTGGAGGGAGGAAAAAGCTATGAACCTAGAGGAACAACGTGCTCTCATTCGTAGTGGGGCCATGTATGATGATGTAACCAAAGAGTTGATCGAAGCGCGTGAGCGGGCGGTCTTGCTGAGTAATGAGTATAATAACAGTTACGGCAGACCAGCCCAGGAGCGAGAGGCTATTTTAGCCAAGTTACTGAAAAAAGTGGGCAAATCTCCTTATTTTGAACCCCAATTTCGGTGTGAATTTGGCGACGGGATTGAAATTGGGGATAATTTCTACGCTAATTTTGATTGTGTGATGCTAGACGGTGGTGGGATTACGATTGGGGATCATGTCTTATTTGGTCCTCGTGTGGGTATCTACACGTCTAACCATGCCATCGATCCGACAGAGCGCGCTAACGGAGCTTGTTATGCCAAGCCTGTTAAGATTGGTAGTCATGTCTGGGTTGGAGCTGGGGTCCATATCAATCAAGGTGTGACCATTGGGGACAATGTTATCATCGGCTCTGGCAGTGTCGTGACCAAGGATATTCCGTCAAATAGTGTGGCAGCTGGTGTGCCCTGTCGGGTGATTCGTCCCATCACTGAAGCAGATAAGACAGGTTATAAGCCCTATCATTAAGTCATAGAAAAAGAAGTTGACCTTGAGGTCAGCTTCTTTGTGTTTTAGTCTAAAAGATCTTGTTCCAACTGGAGGGTGAAGGATTTATAGAGGGCATAAGCCTTGTCATTTTCACCAGCCTCTATCAAAGCAATAGCCGGTCTGACCAACTGGTTATAGATCCGTTCCAAATAGACGGTGCGCTCAGGGGAGTGGTCAATCAGATCCACCAGACGAGGGGCGATGCGGTAGTAGTGGGCGATGTCTCTTTGTCCATTTGGCTGATCGGTGAGGTAGTGGTCCCGAAAGGCTCTCAAGGTAGTGAGCTCTACGCCATCATCTGCTAGGCCCATATAATCCACACAGGCTGTGGTCAAGTAGCAGCCGTCTTTCCTGATTTCATAATAGTGCTTGGGCTCGCCGAAAAAGCCTGTTTTTTGATCGACATAGCGTTGCGCTTCGCGGTAGGTTGCAAAATTGGACATGATGACGCGTCCTTTTCGTAATACTTGATAAGCCATAGCAAGTCCCCTTTTTTGCTTTCATGATACTGATTTTTAAGCCTTTTGTCAAGCTTTTTTAAAGGCTATGGTATAATAAGGGCATGAGGAGAGAAAAAAGATGGCACAGCTTAGCCAAGAAAACGTCTGACTTTAATCAAAAGGCACTGAACGAACGTTATCAACAAGCAGCCTGTCTAGTACAACTTGAAAAGCAGGGCTGGTCGGATGAGGTCTTGGATAAGGCGCTTAGAGATAGACTAATGGTTTCAAAGCTCTTGGTCGGCTCAAGGCTGTTTTTGACCTTTTGGCAAATGGAGCGGGAAAGACCAGCTAGAGAACGTTTGGAAGTCCTTTTGGCTGTCTTGGATTTTCCGAAGGACTTGTCCGGTCAGCTTAGGGAAAATCAAACCTTGGTGGCTGGCTTTGATGCGGATTTAGCCCCTCATCATCCTTTTTGGAAGGAGTTGTCTAGGGTAGTGGATCAGGCTTTTCCAAAAGATAGTATCAGCCAAGACGATTTGTTAGCCAAGAAAATCCATCAGTTGCGCTATGTGATTTCAGCCCAGCAGGCGGACTATATCAGAAAATCTTATCAAAAGGATAGAGAAAGTGATAGGGAAGCTCTCGCTTGTTATCTGGCTCTTTTTCCTACTTGGCTGAAGGCTTATAGTCCTTTTACGTCGGCACGTTTTCATAATAAATTGCATCAGAGTAGTGGGGCTTTTCCAGATAATCTTGCCACCTTTAACATCAAGATTTTGGTGCAGTGGCACAGTGAGTTTATCCTTGATAGCAAGGGGCATTTTCTCAATGAAACAGAAACCAGAAGCATCACCCAGCGTGGCATTATCAATGGCGCTAGTTTTAATTATGGGAAAGGTAAGCGGCACTGGGACTTGGATGTGGATCTTGCTGGGGTTCACGACCCCCTGTTTCGAGATAGAGCGACTAAGGACTACCGTTCGAGTAACAGGACCAAAGCAGGCGAGGAAGGTTATGAGCGTAGCTTTTTCAACCCAGCAGGCTTTTATGCTAGAGATGGAAAATCACAAGCGCAAGGCTTACAGGATGAAGCAAGACAGTTTCAAGAGAGAATTAGAAGTTACCGTAAGCAACTGCCTTGGTGGAAAAAAGTGGGATTTTTACTGACCTTATGGTGGCAGAACCACCGATAAGGCTTGTTGTATCGTTTTTTCATTTTTTTTGATATAATCTAGTATAGGAGAAACGATAGGATAAAGGATAGAAAGTGAGGATAATGTATGAAGAAAGTTTTAATTGTTGATGATGAAAAACCGATTTCAGATATTATCAAATTTAACCTGACCAAGGAAGGTTATGAAACAGTGACAGCAGCAGATGGGCGAGAAGCACTTGCCCAGTTTGAGGCGGAAAAGCCAGATTTGATTATCTTGGATTTGATGTTGCCAGAACTCGATGGTTTGGAGGTGGCAAAAGAGGTCAGAAAGACCAGTCATGTGCCGATTATCATGTTGTCTGCTAAGGATAGCGAGTTTGATAAGGTGATTGGTCTTGAGATTGGCGCAGACGACTATGTGACCAAGCCCTTCTCCAACCGTGAGCTGCTAGCGAGGGTCAAGGCGCATTTGCGGCGCACGGAAAACATTGAGACAGCCCTTAGTGAAGATCAGGCCAGTCCAGGGATTCCAAAGATTAACATTGGTGAGTTGCAGATTGTCCCCGATGCCTTTTTGGCTAAAAAGCGCGGCAAAGAGCTAGAGTTGACACACCGTGAGTTTGAGTTGCTTCATCATTTAGCGACCCACATTGGTCAAGTCATGACCCGTGAACACCTTTTAGAAACGGTGTGGGGCTATGATTATTTTGGTGATGTGAGAACGGTGGATGTGACCATTCGTCGTTTGCGTGAAAAGCTAGAGGATACGCCGAGCCGCCCAGAGTATATCATGACTAGACGCGGGGTCGGCTACTATATGAGAGTTCATGAATAATATTTTTCTTAACCATTTGAGTTGGTTCGAGCTGGCAATTCTTTGCCTGCTCGCTTTTGTTGCCTGTTATTTTATCTTTTTGGCTTATCGGGAATACCGTCAGTCTAAGGCTATTCGCTTACTCAATGGCAAGGTCAGGTCTTTGATCTCAGGCGATTATAGTCAAACCATCACGGTTAAGGGAGACCGCGATCTCATGGATTTGGCGACCCACCTCAATGACTTGTCAGTGGTGCTTGGAGCTACGCATGATAAGCTAGCTCAAGAGCGTAACCGCCTAGCGAGTATCTTGGCTTATATGACCGATGGGGTCATTGCGACTAATCGGACAGGTAAGATCATCATGATCAATGCCATGGCGCAAAAGCAGCTCAATATCACCAAGGAGCAGGCTTTTGAGTTGTCGATTTTGGATATCTTGGGCCGTGACAATCCTTATAGTTATCAGGATTTGGTCTTGAAAACACCTGAGATTGTCTTAAATAGCCGTGATGAACATGGGGAGTTTGTGACACTTCGCATTCATTTTGCCCTCAATCGTAAGGAAAATGGTTTTGTGTCTGGTCTGGTAGCGGTCTTACATGACACCACCGATCAGGAGAAAGAGGAACGGGAGCGCCGCATGTTTGTTTCCAATGTCAGTCATGAGTTGCGCACGCCCTTGACCTCGGTCAAGGCCTATCTTGAAGCCTTGGATGAGGGGGCTTTGGGTGAGCCTGTGGCTCCTGATTTTATCAAGGTGTCCCTAGATGAGACCAACCGCATGATGCGGATGATTTCGGATTTGCTCAATCTCTCACGGATTGATAACAAGGCTAGTCAGCTGGATGTGGAGATGACCAACTTTACCGCCTTCATCACCTCGATTTTGAACCGCTTTGACCAGATAAAAAATCAGCACACCACAAGTGAGAAGAGCTATGAACTGGTTAGAGATTATCCTATCACGCCTATCTGGCTAGAGATTGATACGGATAAGATGACCCAAGTTTTGGACAATCTGCTCAATAACGCCATCAAATATTCCCCTAATGGTGGCACTATCACAGTCAGCATGAAGACCACGGACACCCAGCTCATTGTTGCCATCAGCGACCAAGGTTTAGGGATTCCAAAGAAGGATCTGCCCTTGATTTTTGACCGCTTTTACCGGGTGGATAAGGCAAGGAGTCGGGCGCAAGGCGGCACTGGTCTAGGTCTTGCCATCGCAAAAGAGATTATCAAACAGCATAAAGGCTTTATCTGGGCCAAGAGCAGGTATGGGGAGGGCTCGACCTTTACCATTGTCCTGCCGTATGAAAAGACCCAAGAAGCCCTAGATGAATGGGAGGAAGTGAGCTTAGAGTCATGAGTCAGGGATTTTTGTATAGTATTTTAGCGTCTGGTTCGAGTGGTAATAGCTTTTACCTCGAAACGCCGCAAAAACGCATCTTGGTGGATGCGGGGCTTTCTGGTAAGAAAATTACGGGGCTTTTAGCTGAAATTGACCGGAGCCCAGAGGATTTGGATGCCATCTTTATCACCCATGAGCATAGTGATCACATCAGTGGGGTTGGCGTTTTGGCGCGCAAATACCATCTGGATCTTTATGCCAATCAAAAGACTTGGGAAGTGATGGACGCTCAAAATTTGCTGGGGAAAATCGATGTGGCACAAAAACATGTCTTTGAGCGTGGCAGTGTCTTGACCTTTGGGGACTTGGATATTGAGAGTTTTGGTGTTAGTCACGACGCTGCTGACCCGCAGTTTTACCGCTTTATGAAGGATGACAAATCCTTTGTCCTCTTGACGGATACGGGCTATGTGAGTGAGCGTTTGGCTGGGCTGGTGGAAAATGCGGATGCTTATCTGATGGAGTCCAACCACGATGTGGAGATGTTGCGCTCAGGCAGCTACCCTTGGCGAACCAAGCAGCGGATTTTGTCCGATAAGGGGCATTTGTCCAATGAAGATGGGGCGCAGAGCCTTCTTCGTACCATGGGCAATCGCACCAAACGGGTTTATCTGGGACATTTGAGCAAGGAAAATAATGTCAAGGAGCTAGCCAACATGACCATGAAAACCAGCCTCATGCAAGCGGACTATGATGTGGAGCGTGAGATTAGAGTCTATGATACCGCTCCCGATCAAGCCACCCCTTTGACACGGATCTAGAACAGGTTGGGAAATTTCAGCTTGTTTTTAAATTTTTCGCTAGCCATCTAAGGCCTAAAAAAGGATGAGATTTGACAAAAGTTGGACATTTTATTTATCTAAAGGATTTAGTTCTGTACCCCACAGGACTAAGTCCTTTTAGTTTTGCTTTGATTCGTTTGTTGTTGTAGTAAAAAATGTAATCTGTGATAGCTTGCTCAAGGTCATCAAGGGATTGATAAGACTTCTCAAATCCATAAAACATTTTAGATTTGAGAATGCCAAGGAAGGACTCCATCATCCCATTATCTGGACTATTTCCCTTGCGAGACATAGAGGAACGAATTCCTTTGGTTTTCAAAAAGTGATGATAAGACTGGTGCTGGTATTGCCAGCCTTGATCGCTGTGAAGAATGGTTCCGCTATATGAATCTGCTGGAAAAACCTTCTCAAGCATGGTTTTAATCTGTTTCAAGTCAGGTGACCGAGATAAGGTAAAATCAATAATCTCACTGTTATAGCCATCAAGAACAGGGGAGAGATAAAGTTTCCCTTCAGGTAAGGCAAACTCCGTCACATCGGTATAGCCCTTCTCGTAAGGTTTAGAGCCTTCGAATTGACGTTTAATCAGATTATCAGACTTCTTACCAACCTCACCTTTGTAAGAAGAATACTTGCGCTTACGACGAATACGAGCGGTCAAGCCTAACTCTTTCATCAAGCGCTGCACCTTTTTGTGATTGATGATAAAGCCACGATTTCGTAATTCTAAATGAATCCGACGATAGCCGTAATTACCTTTATGGTCATCATAAATAGATTGTATTTCATCCTTGATAATTTTCTCCTTATCTGGCTTAGCCAGTCGCTTCACTTGATAGTAATAGGTGGAGCGTGGCAAATCAAGGATTTCGAGTAGCGTTTCTAGGGAAAACTGATTCGTTAATGCTTGAATGATTTCTGTTGCTCTTTGCGCTTTGCTTCGTCCCTCAAGCGGTATTCTCTCAGCTTTTTTAGCACAGCATTCTCCGCTCTAAGGTATTCATTTTCATGTTTTAGTCGTTCTAACTCTGTCATTTGGTCCAAAGTCTTTTTTGGTTTACGTCCCATCTTTGGTGGTCTCCCTCTTGGTTTTTCAAGAATAGTATAACCGTTTTTCTTGTATTTGGCTATCCAATTTGGGAGCATCCCTCGATTTGGCAAGGCATAATCAAGGGAAACTGAGAGTTGAGAGCAACCATGGATCAAGACTTTATCCATTATTTCCTGCTTTAATTCGGGTGAATAATACCGATTTTTTTCCTTTTCAACAATCTCAACACCATATTTATCCATGAGTTTAACCATGTACTTGAGATTGGAAGGACAGACTTCATATCGCTGACTGATCTGAGGCCATGATACACCTCTCTTTCTCAACTTGTATATACCTCGTTTATCTTCATAACTTAATTTCATAAGAAAAGCCCCCCAATCGTTAGATTTTGTGTCTAACTTTTGGGGTGCAGTTCAATGTTCCACTTTGTAGAGGGCTTTTTTTACGTCGTTTGCGACTAAGGCTGTTTGAGCTAGTGGCATTCATCGCTAGCCATTTAGAAAATAGTGCAAGCACTACCCCAACCAAGGTTGGCGCGACAACGTTTATGAGGACTTCATGCTACATGGGCAACTCACCTCCTTTCGCAGGCGGTGTTTTGTTTGTGCCAGATGCTATTATATCATATATAACCAAAGAGAAAGAGCGGAGATGTTAGAAAAATCACCGCTTTTTTAGTTTCCGCTATAAAGCCTATCACCCCAACTGGCTGCATTTTTATAGCTAGTAGGATGTGCTATTCCCCATATTCTAGTCTTTTATTGGGAAAAGTAGGGTCAAGACCGAAAAGCTCATCTGATTTGTGGTATAATAAAAGGACATGAGAAAAAGAAAGGATAGGCTATGAACGCTTTATACGATACTTTAAACGCGCGGTTTGGCATTACTTTTAAGGACCAGACCTTGCTTGAGACGGCTTTTACCCATACCAGCTATGCCAATGAACATCGCCTCCTAAACATTTCACATAATGAACGTTTGGAATTTTTAGGAGACGCTGTTTTGCAGCTTTTGATTTCGAGATATTTATTTGAAAAATACCCTCATAAGGCAGAAGGAGATCTCTCCAAAATGCGCTCTACCATGGTGCGTGAGGAGAGTTTGGCTAGCTTTTCTAAGCAGTGCGGTTTTCAAGCCTTTGTCAAGCTCGGAAAAGGTGAGGAAAAAACAGGAGGCAGAGAGCGTGCGACCATTTTAGGCGACTTGTTTGAAGCCTTTTTGGGGGCGCTTTATCTGGATCAAGGCTTGGAAGAGGTGAGCCGCTTTATTGAGCTGGTCATGATTCCTAGCATTGAGGAGGGCAATTATGATCAGGTCAAGGACTACAAGACCATCCTCCAAGAATTTTTGCAGGTCAAGGGTGAGGTGGTCATTGACTACTGTGTGATCAATGAAACAGGTCCAGCCCATGATAAGACCTTTGAAGTGGAGGTTGTGGTGGACGGCAAGCGCCTGAGCCAAGGGATTGGCAAATCAAAAAAACTAGCCGAGCAAGAGGCAGCACGGGTTGCTCTTTCGGTTTTGGAGTAAGCAACAAGCATGTTTTTAAAAGCAATCGAGATGCAAGGGTTCAAGTCCTTTGCAGACAAGACCCGCATTCAGTTTGACAAAGGGGTGACGGCTATTGTGGGTCCAAATGGATCTGGTAAGAGCAATATCACCGAGAGTCTGCGCTGGGCCTTGGGCGAATCCAGCAGCAAGAGCCTTAGAAGTAGCAAGATGCCTGATGTCATCTTTGCAGGAAGCGAGAAACGTCCTGCGCTTAACTATGCTCAGGTCTGCGTGTATCTGGATAATAGTGATGGTTTCATCAAGGGGGCTGGCGAAGAGATTCGTGTGGAGCGCCAGATCTACCGCAATGGGGACAACGACTATCTGATTGATGGCAAAAAAGTGCGCCTCAAGGATATCCACCACCTCTTTATGGATACGGGTCTTGGTAGGGATTCTTTTTCCATCATTTCCCAAGGTCGAGTCGAGGCTATCTTTAACAGTAAGCCCGAGGAGCGCAGAAGTATTTTTGAAGAGGCGGCTGGGGTCTTGAAATACAAGACCAGAAAGAAAGAAACGCAGCAAAAACTGGACCAAACCAAGGGCAATCTCGACCGTGTGGCAGACATCATCTATGAGTTAGAAACTCAGGTCAAACCTCTGGAAAAGCAGGCTAAAACAGCCGAACGCTATCAGGTTTTAGAAGAAGAACGCTTGCAGCTAGCTCTTAGTCTATTGCTATTTGACATTGAGCAATTTAACCAGAAGCGGCAAACCACCAAGGAAGCACTAGAAGAAACCGAGAAACAGTTAGGAACTTACTATGAGCGCCGCAAGGAGCTAGAAGAAGAGCACCAGCAGTTAAAGGAAAAACGCCGCAAAATTGCTCAAAAGCAGGAGCAAAAGCAGGGCGAGCGTCTCCAGTTGACCCAGCTTTTGGGTGATTTGGAAAATCGTCTCCAGCTCTCAGAGTTAAATGCTAGCCAAGCCAAGGAAAAGGCAGCAAGCCTCAAGCAAGAAAAAGACCAGCTTTCTCGTCAGCTCGTGCAGTTAGGTGAGCAAAAAGAGCAATCCAAGGCAAGGTGTCAAGAGTTAGCTCAAGATTTGGAAAAGACGCAACATCGTATCCAGTCCCTTACTCAAGAGCTGACAGCTTACAGTACCAGTCCAGAAGCGGTGATGGAAAACTTGCGGGAGAGCTATTTACACTTGGTTCAAAAAGAAGCTGATTTGACCAATGAAGAAACCAGCCTTCTGGCTGATTTGGAGAATCAAAAGCATCAAGAAAATCGAGAGAAAAAAGACCAAGAAGCCACTCAGCAGGACTTAAATGCCCTCTTAAAAGAAAAAGATCAGCTAGAAACTGCCCTAAACGTCAGCCAAGATCAGCTAGAAACCTTACGTCTTTCTTACCAAGTACGAAAAGAAGATAGCCAAAGACTGGAAGCGAGCTATCAAAAAGCACAAGAGCGCTTATTCAAAGACCTGGATGACCTCAAGAAAAAAGAAGCGAGACGGCAAAGTTTAGAAACAATCTTGCAAAACCATAGCCAGTTTTACGCTGGGGTAAAAGCAGTTTTGCAAAAGCAAGACCAACTAGGTGGCATCATTGGTGCGGTCAGTCAGCATGTCCGGTTTGATAAGACCTATCAAACTGCTCTTGAGGTGGCTTTTGGTGGCAGCAGCCAGCACGTCATCGTTGAGGATGAACAGGCTGCTAAACGAGGGATTGATTTTCTAAAGAAAAATCGGCAAGGTCGAGCGACCTTTTTACCCTTGACGACCATTAAGAAAAGGGAGGTTGCTCCTCATCTGGCCAAGGACTTGCGTTCTTGCGAGGGGTTTATCGGCTTTGCGGTGGATCTGGTCAGTGTTGAAGAACGTTTAGTTTCCATTTTTCAAAATCTTTTGGGAACCATTGCGATTTTTGAGGATTTGAATCAAGCGACCAAAGCGGCTCAAAAAATCCGTTATCAGGTGCGGTTGATTTGCTTGGATGGGAGTGAAATTCGCCCAGGAGGTGCTTTTTCAGGAGGTGCCAATCAGCGCCAGAGCATGCTGTTTATTGAACCAGAAATCGCTGCTCTAAAAGAGAGCATTGACCAAGCAAATGCCAAGATAAGAAGCCAAGAACAGCATTTATCTCAGCAAAAAGAAGAACGTGAAAAATTAGCTCAGCAACTTTCGGCCTTAAAACAAAAGAGGGAAGAGGAGCGCTTGGTTGAGCAAAAGTTGTTGCTACAAAAAGAGCAGCTCGACACACAAGAAAAGCGTCTCAAACAGCTGCTAGATCGGTTTACAGGCTCTCCTCAAGAAGAAGGAGCCTCCAAAGAACGCCTTACCCAAGTGCGCTCAGACTTGGGTGTCATTCGTCTTGAAAAAGAGCATTTAACAAAACGCATGGAAGAGACCAAGCGTGATCAAGCAGATTGGCAGCAAGTAACAGAACGCTTGAGACAAAGTCTTTCTAAAAACCAGCTAGAAGAGCGTGACCTATTAGGAGCGTTGAAGTTTGAGCAGGAAACCTTGAAGCGCCTTGGTGAGGAGGAAAAAGACTTAGCGAAGTCCTTACAAAACTTAGAGACAAGCCTTGCTGCTTCTACCAGTATGGATGAAGAAGGCTCGGTTGCCCTCAAAGATCAGCTAGCGAAAGCCAAGGCAAGTTTGACCAGTTGTGAGCAGGATTTGATCCATCTGAGGTTTGAGCTAGAAGACGTGGAAGCCCTTCTTTCTGAGCGAGAGACGAAAAGCGATCAGTTGTCTAAGAGAAATGAGGACCTCATTCGCCAACAAACGACCCAGAAAGTCCAGCTCGAGACCGTGGAAACAGAGCTTAGAAAAGCAGCCAGAAGCCTCGCAGAAGACTATCAGTTGAGTTTTGAGCAAGCTAAAAAGACAGCTCAAGCAGTTGAGGATGAGCCCTTGATGCGCAACCGTCTAGCCCAACTGGTCAAGGAAATCAGAGCGCTAGGTCCCATTAATCTTGACGCGATTGAGCAGTACCGCAGCGTGTCTGAGCGTTTGGACTTTATGACAGGGCAAAGGGAGGATTTGCTTGAAGCGAGAAAACTCTTGGACGAGACCATCGATCAGATGAATGATGAGGTGAAAGAGCGTTTTCAAGAAACCTTTGAAGCCATCAGAAGGAGTTTTCAAGAGACCTTTAGTCAGATGTTTGGCGGTGGAAGAGCCGATTTGCTTTTGACCTCAGACGACCTCTTGAGCGCTGGGGTGGAGATTTCCGTGCAGCCACCAGGTAAGAAAATCCAGTCCCTCAACCTCATGAGCGGAGGGGAAAAGGCACTATCTGCTCTGGCGCTACTTTTTGCTATCATTCGAGTGAAGACCATTCCCTTTGTCATTCTAGACGAGGTGGAGGCAGCTCTTGATGAAGCCAATGTCAAACGCTTTGGGGATTATCTCAATCGCTTTGACCAGTCGAGCCAGTTTATTGTGGTGACGCACCGAAAAGGCACCATGCAGGCAGCAGACACCATGTATGGAGTTACCATGCAGGAATCTGGAGTGTCCTCTTTGGTGTCGGTCAAGTTAAAGGATTATCAAGAACAAGAAGAATAGGAGAAGCTCATGACAGAGATAAAATTATTAGCCTTGGATTTGGATGGGACCCTCTTTAATGCTAAAAAAGAGATTACAGCAGAAAACAAGGTTGCTTTAGCACTTGCACGTGACAAAGGGGTCAAGGTGGTGATCACGACCGGTCGTCCGCTAAAAGCCATCCAACATGTCTTGGAAGATCTTGACCTTATCGGTGAGGACGAGTACAGCATCACCTTTAATGGTGGCTTGATTCAGCAAAATACAGGAAAAATCCTTGCCAAGCATCAGCTGACCTTTGAAGAAGTGGCAAAGATTACAGAAACCTTGCTTGCCCTTGATTTGCCAGTTGACATTTTGAGTGAGGGGCGGGTGTACGGTATTCCTAGTCAGAATCACCAGTCCCTCTATCCAGAAGCCAATCCTATGCTGGAGTTTGTGACCATTGCTAGCCTTGAGGAGTTGCCGCGTGATGTGGTTTACAATAAAATCGTCACGGTGGTGGAAAGTAACCACCTCGATCAGCAGATCACACGCCTTCCCAAAGAACTTTACGACCAGTTTGAAGTCTTTAAATCAAGGGACATCATCCTTGAAATCATGCCAAAAGGTGTGCATAAGGCGGTTGGTCTTGCTCAGTTGAGCGATTATTTGGGTATTGATCAAAGTCAGGTCATGGCCATGGGCGATGAGGAAAATGACCTTTCCATGTTGAGCTGGGCTGGACTAGGAGTTGCCATGCAAAATGGCACTGCTAAAGCTAAAGCGGCTGCTAAGGCAGTCACCCGAGCGACCAATGAAGCATCCGGTGTTGCAGAAGCTGTGAGACAATACATCTTAAAGGAGGAGACAGATGGGCTTATTTGACCGTTTATTTGGACGAAAGAAAAAAGACCAAGAACCACAAGAGGTGGTAGAACCAACCGTTCTCTCTAAAGAGGAAGAAAACCTAGAAGACACCACCTTAGTTGAAGCGCCAGTCCTCGATGACCAAGTCAGCCAAGCTGTGGTAGAAGATAAAGAGGACACAGAAGAAATCGAGCCAGCATCAGATATCGAGGTAGTTGATGAGCTGACCATTCAAGAAGACGTCGAACAGCCAGAAGAAGAACTAGAAGAAACGCCCGAGCTAGTTCAGAATGTTGCCGAGGAGCCCCAAGCAACAGAGCAGATGGTAGCTGATGAAACTGAACTAGTCGTCCAAGATGCAGAGTCAGTAGAGCCTATCCCAGATGACGAGCCTAACTCAAGTGCTCTTGAGTTTGAAGAGGTAGAGACCAGTGAGGAAAGCCCAGTTAACAGCGACCAAGCTGTATCAGAGCTTGTTGAGGAAGCACCAGTCACTACCGAAGAAAAATATGACCGCACCCTAGCCAAGACCAGAACAGGCTTTGGTGCAAGGCTCAATGCCTTTTTTGCCAACTTTAGACGGGTGGACGAGGAGTTTTTTGAAGAGTTAGAAGAACTGCTCATCCTATCGGACGTGGGAGTGGCTGTGGCAACCCGTTTGAGTGAGGAACTCCGTCAGGAAGCCAAGCTCGAAAATGCCCAAAAACCAGATCATCTGCGCCGAGTGGTGATTGAAAAACTAGTGGATATTTACGAGAAAGATGGTCAGATTGATGAAAGCATCCACTATCAAGAGGGGCTCACGGTCATGCTCTTTGTCGGGGTCAATGGAGTCGGAAAAACCACCTCCATTGGCAAACTCGCCCATCAGTATAAAGCGGAAGGTAAAAAGGTCATGCTGGTGGCAGCCGATACCTTCCGTGCTGGAGCAGTCGCTCAGCTGGTTGAGTGGGGAGAGCGTGTAGGTGTTCCAGTGGTGACGGGACCTGAGAAGTCCGACCCAGCTAGTGTTGTTTTTGACGGCATGGAGCGCGCGGTCAAAGAAGGAGTGGATATCCTCCTTATCGATACCGCCGGTCGCCTGCAAAACAAGGACAACCTCATGGCAGAGTTGGAAAAGATCGGACGTATCATCAAGCGTGTGTTGCCAGAAGCGCCTCATGAAACCTTCCTTGCCCTTGATGCCTCAACAGGGCAAAATGCCCTCAGTCAAGCCAAGGAATTTTCAAAAATCACACCGCTCACCGGTATCGTCCTCACCAAACTAGACGGTAGCGCCAGAGGGGGTGTGGTCCTAGCCATCCGAGAAGAGCTGGACATTCCTGTTAAGCTCATCGGCTTTGGTGAGAAAATCGATGACATCGGTCCCTTTGACTCCGAGCAATTTATGCGTAGCCTCTTAGAAGGTTTGATCTAAAGCAAAAAACAAGGACAGAGCCTGCCCCTCATAATGGGACAGAAAAAAACGGCTCATGTCAACTGTAATGGGTGATTTAGAAAGAGTAACGAGAAAGGTTTTAGAAACGGTGACTTTGCAGGAACTTTTACACTGAAAGCGCCTCTTCTTGAGGCGAAGCAGGGTTGGAGATCCTTGAGTGTCAAGAAGAGGGATGGCGGATGATTTTTGAAAGTCGTATTTGATGCGCCTTCCCCCACACAGCGGACAGTTTAGCGCAGGGGAAACGAGCTTAACCGTAATTTCGAGATAGTCATCTCCTTTATGAGCGGATAAAATCCTGATATTTGGGTCTTTTAGTCCGATTAAATTTGAGGTATGATTTTCGCTTTTCTATTTTTCAGCTCAAGAATCAACAGTCAGAGAAGTGACTGTTGATTTATTCCATGTGACACTTTCTAATGGGGAGTTTCGTCGCTTTTCATTAGAAGTCACATGTTTTTTTGTACTCAAAAATCCCAAGTAGAGGTTAGCCAGTCGTCGGAAACTAAAAGGTGACGTATCATTTAGGATTTCCTTGGGCTAGTGATTGATTTAGTTTTCAATGAAGGCGACCTGTTTTTGTGGTCGTTTCTTTTTTGCCAAAAAAGTTAAAAAAGGGCTTGCGTTTTTTGTTTTTCTATGGTATTATTAAATAGTTGTTTGGTGAAGCCGCTATAGTTAAATGGTATAATAGAGCAATGGTAATGCTCAGTTCCGAGTTCAATTCTCGGTGGTGGCATGTTTAACGAACATCAAAAAGCCCGTATCTTCGGGCTTTTTATTTTTTATCGAAAAAATTCTCAGATGAAAATGATGTGGCAATCTGATAAAAAAAACAGATTTCTGATTCAGAAGTCTGTTTTAAGGATTAGCGTGTCACGCGACGGCGTGCTGCTTTTTTGCGGTTTTCTTCGATGAAGGCTGCTTTTTCTTCTTCAGGGTCGATGATGGTCTTTTTCACTGCGTAAACGGCACCGGCAACAGCGGCAGCTGATCCCACAACGCCTGTGACTAAACCTTTGATAAATCCATGTTTTTTAGCCATAGTGTTTCTCCTTTTCTGTGTTATAATCATAGTAACCAATTTGAAGTGAAAATGCAAGGAAAAGGTTGAGAAAAATGAAGAAAAAAGTGATTGTGGTGGTTGGTCCGACTGCTGTCGGGAAAACGGCACTTGGCATTGCGCTGGGTAAGCGTTTTAATGGTGAGATTATCAGCGGGGACAGTCAGCAGGTCTATCGAAAGTTAGATATTGGTACAGCCAAGGCGACTCCAGACGAGCAAGCACAGGTCCCTCATCATCTGATTGATGTGAGAGATGTGGCTGAGACTTACTCTGCCTATGACTTTGTGACCGAAGCCACTCAAGCGGTGGAAGACATTGCTAAAAAAGGCAAGGTTCCCATTATCGTTGGAGGGACAGGGCTCTATTTACAAAGTTTTTTGGAGGGCTATCATCTTGGTGGAGGGCTTGATCAAGCCCAAGTCCTCGCTTATAGAAAGGTCTTAGAGGAGCTGAGCGACGAGGAGCTATTTGCTAGGGTTCAAGAGGCCAAAATTGAAATTAAGGAAATCAATCGCAGACGAGCGATGAGAGCGTTAGAATTGGAGCGTTTTGGTCAAGATTTGGTTAATCAAGAATCGCCCTATGAGGCACTTATCATTGGCTTGATGGATGATCGGGAGGTCTTGTACGACCGAATCAATCGCAGGGTGGATGCCATGATGGCAGAAGGGCTCTTAGACGAGGCACGTTGGCTCTATGACCACTATCCAGATGTCCAGGCCACGAGAGGGATTGGCTATAAGGAATTGTTTCCCTACTTTAGAGGGGAGGCGGATTTAGACGAGGTGGTTTCAAAACTCAAGCAGCAAACCAGACGCTTTGCCAAGAGACAACTGACTTGGTTTCGCAATCGGATGCAGGTCACCTTTTATGCGATTTCAGACCCTCATTATCCGGAGTCTATTTTTGAAATGGTCGCAGATTTTTTGAAGTGAAGCTAAGGCTGATTGGAAAAATTTTAGGGACTTTATGATATAATGGAACATGCTATAAAAGGAGGTGAAGCAGATGCTAGAGACCAAAAAACAGCAAGAGCGGGTCATCTTAGTTGGGGTTGCCCTAAAAGGAGAGGACGACTTTGCTTTATCCATGGATGAGTTGGCCAGTCTTGCAAAAACGGCAGGCGCTGAAGTGGTGGGAACCTATCTTCAAAACCGTGAGCGCTATGACAGCAAGACCTTTGTCGGTTCAGGCAAACTCGATGAAATCAAGCAGATGATAGAAGCAGATGAAGTGGATACCGTCATTGTCAATAACCGTTTGACTCCTAGGCAAAACAGTAATTTAGAAGATATTCTAGGTGTTAAGGTCATCGACCGTATGCAGCTGATTTTAGATATTTTTGCCATGCGGGCAAGAAGCCACGAGGGTAAGCTACAAGTCCACCTAGCCCAGCTCCAGTACATGTTGCCGCGCTTGTCGGGTCAAGGGATCATGCTGAGCCGTCAGGCGGGTGGTATCGGAAGCCGTGGTCCGGGTGAGAGCCAGTTGGAGTTGGACCGCAGGACCATTCGCAACCAGATTCACGATATCGAACAAAAACTCAAGAAAATCGAAAAGAGCCGTGAGAGAAGTCGTGAAAAACGCCTGTCTGATACGGTTTTTCGGATAGGGCTGGTGGGCTACACCAATGCGGGCAAGTCCACCATCATGAATGTGCTGACAGACCAAAGCCAGTATGAAGCCGATGAGCTGTTTGCCACGCTTGATGCTACCACCAAGCAAATTTACCTCCAAGGGCGGTTTCAAGCGACTTTGACGGATACGGTTGGTTTTATTAGAGATCTGCCGACCGAGTTAGTGGCTGCTTTTCGCTCCACTCTAGAAGAGAGCCGTCAGGTGGATTTACTGCTACATGTCATCGATGCTAGCGACCCCAACCACAGTGAGCAAGAGCAGGTGGTACTTGATCTCTTAAATGATCTTGGGATGGGAGACATTCCTCGACTTGCCATCTACAATAAGATGGATCAGGTCAAGCATTTGCAGGCTACAGCATTTCATAATGTCCGACTCTCTGCTAAGTCGCTTGAGGCTAGAGAGGATCTTAGGGAGATTATCTTGGGTGAGTTGCAAGAGTTATTTGTTCCCTTTCACGTCAAGGTGAGCGCTGAAGAAGTCGCTGCTATCTACGATTTGGTGAAATATGTTTTGCTGGGGAACAGGGATTTTGAAGCGGCATTTTCTGGTGGTACTTTGTCTGGCTATATTGCACCTAAAAATCAATGGCGTTTGGAGGCATTTGAATGGAAACAATCATCGCATTAGCCCTAAAATATGGCGGCTTTACCCGTTTGGATGAGGTGTATTTGACGAGGGTCTTATCTGGTCTGTCAAAAGAAGAACAGTTGCAGTGGATTACCCCACCGCCCAGTGTGTTGAATGCTTATTTTGCCGAACATTATCAAAAAGGCTCTCCCAAGCGGGCGACCGACTATTATTTGGACTTGACCAAGGCCTTGGATTTGTGGCAGGAAGCGCCTGATTTTTCGGAAGAAAAGCCCTTTGTCCGGCTAAACCTGTCGGGGAAGTCTTACGGCTTTGCCTACGCGCGTGAGGAGTTGGCGCTGGTCTTTAGTGAAGAAAAGGAAGCCATTACGCCTGCTGTCTTATTTGAATTGGCCCTCATCTTCCCCCATTATCAAGTGAGAGAAAGGAAAGGGCGCATTGAAATGGGTGTCTTTTTTGAGGAAGAAGAAAGTCAGCCTCTTGAGGTGGCGGGTTTGCTACTAGGAAGCGCCAGCCAGCTAAAAGACGGGACAATGAAGCTAGAAAGTCCTAGTCAAGAGGAGTTGATGGAGGTTGCGCTGGCTTTTTCAGGAGAGCGCTACTATGCCTACAAAGACCGTCATTTTATCCTTTATCTCGTTGCTTAGTTTGCCTTTAGGACGATATGACGAGATCACAAACGAATAGAAAGTATGAGTTATGCAGTTACAATTTTTAGGAACCGGTGCGGGTCAGCCCAGCAAGGCAAGAAATGTTTCTAGTCTGGTTCTCAAATTATTAGATGAAATCAATGAAATTTGGATGTTTGATTGTGGCGAAGGCACCCAACGTCAGATCCTTGAAACCACTATCAAACCAAGAAAAATCCGTAAAATTTTTATCACCCATTTGCATGGCGACCACGTCCTCGGTTTGCCAGGCTTTTTATCTAGCCGTTCCTTTCAGGCAAGCGAGGAGCAGACCGATATTGATCTCTATGGTCCAGTTGGAATCAAGTCCTTTGTTCTGGCTAGTCTCAAGGTGACGGGAGCGCGCTTGCCTTATCGGATTCATTTTCATGAATTTGATGAAAAGTCTTTGGGAAAAATCATGGAAGACGACAAATTTGTGGTCTATGCGGATAAATTGGATCATTCCATCTTTTGTGTGGGCTATCGCATCATGCAAAAAGATTTGGAAGGGACACTAGATGCCCAAAAGCTGATAGAAGCAGGTGTTCCTTTTGGTCCCCTCTTTGGTCGAGTGAAAAACGGAGAAAATATCATTCTAGAAGATGGTCGTGAAATCATTGCCAAGGACTACATCTCTGAGCCTAAAAAAGGCAAGGTGATTACCATCTTGGGAGATACGAGAAAAACACCTGCCAGTGTTCGCTTAGGCGTAGGGGCAGATGTCTTGGTACACGAGTCCACTTATGGTAAAGGGGATGAAAAAATCGCCAAAAGTCATGGTCACTCCACCAATATCCAAGCCGCTCAAGTAGCTAAAGAAGCCAGCGCCAAACGGCTCTTGCTCAACCATGTGAGTTCACGTTTTCTGGGTAGAGAAGTCAGCCAGTTGGCCAAGGATGCGAGGGCTATTTTTGAGAATACCCATGTGGTGCGTGATTTAGAGGAAATTGACCTATGAGAGCAAAAGATAGCGTGGTGGTTGTCACGGGGGCTTCAGGCGGTCTAGCGAGAGCCTTAGTCGAAGAGTTGGCTGAGGCTCGTGTCATCGCTATTGGGCGCAGTCAAGAACACTTAGAAGCGCTGTATCAAGAAAAAGCCAATGTCACTCCACTAGCCCTTGATATTACCGATGATGAGGCGGTGAGAGACGCTGTTGAGCGCCTCTATGAGATTTATGGTCGTGTGGATGTCCTCATCAATAATGCGGGTTACGGTCTATTTCGCTCCTTTGAGGACTTTAGCGATCAAGAGGTTGAAGACATGTTTGCGGTCAATACGCTGGCTAGTATGCGCCTTGCTAGACTGATTGGTGAGCGGATGAAAGAAAGGGGACAAGGGCACATCATCAATGTGGTCAGCATGGCGGGCCTCATAGCCTCTGCCAAGTCTAGCGTCTATTCTGCTACCAAGTTTGCCCTGATTGGTTTTTCCAATGCCCTGCGCTTGGAACTGCATCCCTTTGGTGTCTATGTGACCACTGTCAATCCCGGTCCCATTGAAACGGGATTTTTTGAGGTGGCAGATCCTAGTGGCAATTATTTGGACAAGGTCAAGCCCTTTTTGTTGAGCGCACAGACCGTGGCCAAAAAGACGGTTGCGGTGATGGGTCGTCCCAAGCGTGAGCTAAATCTCCCCCTTGCTTTGGCGCTAGCGGCTAAGTGCTATGCTCTTTTTCCTGTTTTGGGAGACTGGATGGCTAGAAAGGTGTTTCATTATAAATGATTTCCGCAAAGTATGATTGGCAGTTTTCGCAAAGAAAAGAGCCGCAAGAGGCGTTGACTAAAGCCGCTAAAAAAGAGAAATTGTCTGACTTGGCTTTAGAAGTTCTCTTAAATCGTGGGGTGACGAATCAGGAAGACTTAGAAGCCTTCTTGCAGGCGGATTTGTCAGACTTGCATGATCCTTTTTTACTCCATGATATGGAAAAAGCAGTGGAGCGGATTCGTCGGGCGATTGAGACCGGTGAAACCATATTGGTTTACGGGGATTATGATGCCGACGGCATGACATCTGCTTCTATCATGAAAGAAACCTTGGAGATGCTAGGGGCGGAAAATCACATTTATCTGCCTAACCGCTTTAGTGATGGCTATGGTCCCAACCAGAGCATCTACCGTTACTTTATTGAAAATGAAGGGGTTTCTTTGATAATCACGGTGGATAATGGTGTCGCTGGTCATGAAGCGATTGCTTATGCCACGGAGCAGGGCGTGGACGTGATTGTGACCGATCACCATAAGTTGCCTGAGAACCTGCCAGATGCTTATGCCATCATTCATCCCGAACATCCAGAAGGAGACTACCCTTTTAAGGGATTGGCAGGTTGCGGTGTCGCCTTTAAATTGGCCTGTGCGCTGCTTGAGAGTATTCCGACTGAGATGCTGGATTTGGTGGCTATTGGTACCATTGCTGACATGGTTCCCTTGGTGGATGAGAACCGTCTTTTGGTCAAATATGGTCTCAAGAAAATCAGAGAAACAGAGCGTCTGGGACTAGAGGCTCTATTGGACTTGTCAGGTATTGAGCCTGAGCAGGTCAATGAAGAGACAGTTGGGTTTACCATTGCGCCGCAGCTCAATGCCCTAGGAAGATTGGACGATCCAGCGCCTGCCCTTGAGCTGTTGACAGGCTTTGACGACGAAGAAGCCAAAGAGTTGGCACAATTAGTCTATGACAAGAATGAAGAGCGTAAAGAACTGGTCAAAACCATCTTAGAAGAAGCCAAAGAGCAAGTCAATCCCAGTCAAAAAGCCCAAGTCTTGGCTAAGGAAGGCTGGCACCGTGGGGTGCTAGGCATTGTAGCAAGCAGGCTCCTAGAAGAACTGGGTCAGCCTGTGATTGTGCTGGGGATTGAAGATGGCGAAGCCAAAGGAAGTGCCAGAAGCCCAGAAGGGGTGGATTTGTTTGAGGCGCTTTCTCCACATTCAGACCTCTTTCTCGCCTTTGGGGGGCATAGCGGCGCTGCTGGGATGACCTTGGCACTGGATCGCCTAGAGGAACTCGAAGCAGTTTTAGAAAATTATGTGGCAGAAGTGACCAAAGAAGGGCCTCATCGTCCAAGTCTTGTGATTGATCAGGATTTGAGCTTGGGAGATTTGACCCTAGATACCCTCAAAAGTTTGGAAAGGTTAGCTCCTTTTGGCATGGAGAATCCCAAGCCTGTCTTTCGCTTGAAAGACGTGAGTGTCAAGCAAGCCAGACAAATGGGACAGGGCAATGCCCACCTCAAGCTAAAAATCACCGATGGTGAGCAGACCTTTGATTTAGTGGCCTTTAACCAAGGGCATCTCATGCAAGAATTCTTGCAGGCTAGTCAGCTAGAATTAGCGGTCAATCTGTCCATGAATGTGTGGAATGGCCAACGTACCCTCCAGCTCATGCTGGTGGATGCACGGGTCAATGGGGTTCAGCTCATTGATATTCGTGCCAAAACAGCCCCTCTTCCTGAACAAGTGCCTTTTCTTAGTGAAGGAGTAGCGGGAAGAGAAGTGGTCCTTTTGGAGGTGCCTGAGCAAGTGGAGAGGTTGAAAGCTCTCTTTAGTGACCATTCTTTTGAGGTTATCTACTTTAAAAATCAGATCAAACACCCCTACTATCTGACCGGGTATGGCACAAGAGATCAGTTTAAGGTGCTCTATCAAGCGGTCAAACAATTCCAATCTTGTGATATTCGCTATAAATTAAAAGAGTTAGCGGATTATCTGAGGATACCTGCCATTTTATTGGTCAAGATGATTCAAATTTTTGAGGAGCTAGGCTTTATTCGCATTGAGGACGGGGTCATGCACTACATCCCAGATGCGCCAAGGCGGGCGATAGCAGACAGTCAGATTTACCAAGATTTAAAAGAATTGGTGGCCTTTCAAGAATTGATGGCTCTAGGAAAACCAAGAGATATTTATGAGTATTTGACAGCAGAAGATTCGCTTTAGCGTTTACGCTTTGGGTAAATCATGCTATAATGAAGAAGACCTTTGGTGTCAGTAAAAAAGAACGAGAGAAAGAAATATGAACTTAAAAGATTATATCGCAACCATTGAAAATTACCCCAAAGAAGGGATTATGTTTCGCGATATTAGCCCCTTGATGGCAGATGGCAAGGCTTATAGCTACGCGGTGCGTGAGATTGTGCAGTATGCAATGGATAAGCATATTGATATGATTGTAGGTCCTGAGGCGCGTGGTTTTATCGTTGGCTGTCCGGTAGCCTTTGAGTTGGGCGTTGGTTTTGCGCCAGTGAGAAAACCAGGAAAATTGCCACGTGAGGTCATTAGCGCAGACTATGAAAAAGAGTATGGTATCGATACTCTTACCATGCACGCAGATGCCATTAAACCTGGTCAGCGGGTCTTGATCGTGGATGATCTCTTGGCGACAGGCGGAACGGTCAAGGCAACTATTGAGATGGTGGAGCGTTTGGGTGGTATCGTCGCTGGTTGTGCCTTCTTGATTGAGCTAGACGAACTTGAGGGTCGAAAAGCTATCGGAGATTATGACTACAAGGTTTTGATGCACTATTAAAAACTCGAAAAAAGAGGAGGGGACATGAGTTTTTTAGAACATTATCAATCTGGGCAACTGGTGCTCCCTAGTCAGCTGTTTTTGAATTATAAATCGCTCTTTTCTAGCGCAGATGATTTTTTAGTCTGGCAGTTTTTCCACTTGCAAAACACGACCAAGGTTGAAGAATTGCCCCCTAGTCAGGTGGCCAATGCCTTGGGCAAGACTCTAGATGAGGTCAACCGTTCTATCAAGAGGTTGACACAAGAAGGACTTCTTGCCATTCGTGAGATCAATATTGATCGTGAAACGGATACTTTATTTGATACGAGTCTTGCTTTTGAAAAGTTGGATCGCTTGAGTCAGGATGAGGGACAAGAAGTAGCAAAAACGCTAACCTTAGATGAGGCGGTACAGGGCCTTCTTCGAGATTTTGAAGAGAGTGGCTGGCTGTTGACGCCTTTAGAGTTGGAGGATTTGCGAGAGTGGCTAAATCAAGGGCTCAAGCCAGAAATCATCCGTGAGGCACTAAGAGAGAGCGTCTATAACAATGTTAGAACGTGGAATTATTTGCGAAAAATCGTAACGAATTGGAGAAGCGAAGGTGTTCTTAGCCTGCGTGACATTGAAGAACGAAGAGAAAATCGCTCGAACAAGAAGCCTCCCCTTGCTCCTTTGTCGGATGACCTCTTGGCCTCGACACATGATTTATGGGGCTGATTCCCTTATTTAAGGAATAGAACAAAGAGGCTGGGACAAGGTGCTCAGCTTCTTTGTTTTGAGTTAGTTTAGACTTGAGGTCAAATTGACCGAGCGAAAAAACAGCTCAGTCGCCTAGCTTCTTGCCTTATAGCAAGAAGCGTGGGATAAAGAGGAACGTGAGTGACCTTTATCGCTGGCGAGTGGAATTCGAGCTAAATTTGTATCTTATGAAATTGAACACGGGCTAAAAGCGTCGAGAAAATCTCCAGTTTTCCTAGGAACGAGAGTTCCAACGTCTAACTGTCTATTTTCTTCTCGCTTTCTTAACGCCCTTTGTATCTTATTTTTAGAAAGGTTGTTATGGAGACTCAGTTATCTCAGCGTCTGCGTTTGGTGGCAGACTTTGTTCCAAGGGGAAGTCGTCTTTTGGATGTGGGGAGTGATCATGCTTATTTGCCCCTTTATTTGGTGGAGAGAGGCGTGATTGACTGTGCGATTGCAGGAGAGGTGGTCAAGGGACCTTATGAGTCAGCTCTAGCTCATGTGAAGGCAGCGGGTCTTTCTTCTCAGATTGAGGTGAGGTTGGCTGATGGTTTGGCAGCTTTTGAGGCGAGTGACGAGGTGAACATCATCACCATTTGTGGTATGGGGGGGCGTTTGATTGCAGATATTTTAGAAGGCGGCAGAGACAAGCTAGCACAAGTCGAACGCTTGATTTTACAACCCAATAATCGCGAAGATGAGCTGAGAGCTTGGCTGATGGCGCATGATTTCAACATTATTGATGAACGCCTTTTGAAAGAACAGGGCAAATATTATGAGATTTTGGTGGTGGAAAAAGGGCAGTCTTCTCTTTCTCCTAGAGAGTTGCGCTTTGGACCTCATCTGCTAAAGGACTTGTCTCCCATTTTTAGGGAAAAATGGAGCAGAGAGCGTGAAAAACTCGCTAAGGCTCTGTCACAGATTCCACAAACTCATAACCAAGCTAGGCAAGATTTAATGATTAAAATCAAACAAATAGAGGAGGTTTTAGATGAAAGCTAGTCAGATTATCGCACGCTATGAAACTTTTTGTCCCAAGGATTTGTCCCTTGAAGGGGATACGGTCGGGCTACAAATTGGTCGCTTGGATAAGGAGGTCAAGCGGGTTATGGTGACCCTTGATCTTAGAGAAGAGACCGCTCAAGAGGCGATTGAGAAACAGGTGGATTTGATCATTGTCAAGCACGCACCGATTTTTCGTCCCTTGAAAGATTTGGTCTGGTCACCTAAGACGGCTCGTCTTTTGTCTTTGGTCGAGCACGGTATCGCTGTTTATGTTAGTCATTCTAATATTGACGTGGTTGAGGGTGGTTTGAACGACTGGTTCTATGATTTGCTTGGGATTGAGGAGGTAGAGGTTCTGCGTGCTACCAAGGATGGTCATGGTATTGGTCGTGTGGGGCATGTCCCTCGTCAATCCTTGCTGTCTTTGGCAGACAAGGTTAAGGCGTCGTTTGGTCTTTCTCATGTGAGATTGGTGACCTACGGCAATCCAGAGGAACAGATGCTTGAGCGTGTGGCGATTTGTGGGGGTAGTGGCGACGACTTTTACCCAGATGCTATTGCCAAAAAGGCAGATGTCTATATCACAGGGGATATCTACTATCATACAGCGCAGGATATGTTGAGTGAGGGGCTTTTGGCTATTGATCCAGGTCATCATATCGAGCATCTCTTTGTTCCAAAGGTGAGTGAGTTATTGAACCAGTGGAAAAAAGAGGAGGGCTGGGAGGTGGAAATTCTTTCATCGCAAGTCTCAACCAATCCTTTTTTGGATATCTAGGAGGGGCTAGATGCGAGTTGCGGTGATTGGGGCAGGCATCGTTGGTGCGACAGCTGCTTATTATTTATCTAAAGAAGAACATCTTGAGATTAGTGTTTTTGATCACGGAGAGGGGCAGGCCACAAGGGCTGCTGCGGGTATTATCTGCCCTTGGTTTTCAAAGCGCAGGCACAAGGCTTGGTACCGTTTAGCAAAGCTTGGGGCAGACTTTTATGCCGAGTTGCTCCAGGATGTGGAAAAAAACGGTTATGCTACCGACTTTTATCAGCAAACGGGGGCTTATCTCTTTCGTAAAGATGCGAAGCGCTTGGCAGAATTACAAGCTTTGGCAGATAAGAGGAAGGCACAATCTCCTATGATTGGCGAGCTTCGTTTGTTATCTTTGGCTGAGGCGGGTCTAGCTTTTTCAGGATTAGCTGGAGCAGAGCAGGTTCTTTATGCTAGCGGTGCCGCTCATGTGGATGGGAAGTTACTGACAGAGACACTCTTAGAAGCTAGTGGTGTTTGCGTGATGCGTCAGCGGGTGCAGCTCAAGCCGACTGAGGTAGGTTATTTGGTTGATGAAAAGCCTTTTGATGCGGTTATTTTAGCATGTGGGGCTTGGTTGGGAGAGATGCTGGCTCCTTTGGGATATGAGGTGGATGTCCGTCCGCAAAAGGGGCAGCTCTTGGATTACCAGCTAGCAAGGTCAGATTGGGATAGGTCGCCTGTCTTGATGCCAGAGGGAGAGATTGATGTGATTCCTTTTTCTGGGGGACAAATGAGTGTTGGGGCCAGTCATGAAAATGATCAAGGGTTTGATCTGACACCAGAACAAGCTGTTCTTGACCGTCTAGAAAAGGAGGCGCTTCCCTATTTTCCACCATTGCAGGAAGCTTTAGGAAAGACAGTCCGTGTCGGTACGAGAGCCTATACCAGTGATTTTTGCCCATTTTTTGGTCAAATTCCTGATGCTCCTCGTCTTTATGCCGCCAGTGGCTTAGGCTCATCAGGACTAACGACAGGTCCTCTACTGGGAAAAATGTTGGCAGAACTGGTTATGGGACACAGTCCACGCCTAGACGTTCGGGACTATCCAATAGAAAACTATGTGAAACGGCTTGCAGGCAGAGCATGACAGCAGACGGAGAAAATGATAAAATAAAGGAAGCATATCAATAAAAATCGTGAAAGGCTTTTAAGATGAAAGGTATTATTTTAGCAGGAGGATCAGGCACCCGCCTTTATCCCATCACACGAGCTGCCTCCAAACAGCTCATGCCCATTTATGACAAACCGATGGTCTATTATCCGCTTTCAACTCTTATGCTTGCAGGGATTAGAGACATCCTCATCATCTCCACTCCGCAGGATTTACCACGTTTTGAGGAGTTGTTAGGAGATGGATCTGAGTTTGGCATTTCCTTGTCTTATGCTGTGCAACCAAGCCCAGACGGTCTTGCTCAGGCTTTTCTAATTGGTGAGGACTTTATCGGTGATGACAGCGTTGCCCTTATCTTAGGGGACAATATTTACCATGGGCCAGGGCTTTCTAAAATGTTGCAAAAAGCAGCCAGCAAGGAAAAAGGTGCGACTGTTTTTGGCTATCAAGTCAAGGACCCAGAGCGCTTTGGTGTGGTTGAGTTTGACAAGGAGATGAATGCCATCTCTATCGAGGAAAAACCAGAATATCCTAAGTCGCACTATGCAGTGACAGGGCTTTATTTCTATGATAATGACGTGGTTGAGATAGCAAAAACCATCAAACCAAGCCCACGTGGCGAGCTTGAAATCACAGATGTTAACAAGGCTTATCTAGAGCGTGGCGACCTCTCTGTCGAACTCATGGGACGTGGTTTTGCTTGGCTAGATACAGGCACGCATGAGAGCCTTTTAGAGGCGGCCCAATACATCGAAACCGTGCAACGCATGCAAAATGTGCAGGTGGCAAACCTTGAAGAAATCGCCTACCGTATGGGTTATATCACACGAGATGAGGTCTATGCGCTAGCGCAACCGCTCAAGAAAAATGAATACGGCAAGTACCTCTTGCGTTTGATTGGAGAAGATAACTAATGACAGAACAATTTTTCGGCAAAACCCTTGCAGTTAAAAAAATTGAAGACATCCCAGGTCTCTTGGAATTTGACATTCCTGTTCACGGCGACAATCGTGGCTGGTTTAAGGAAAATTTCCAAAAGGAAAAAATGTTGCCTTTAGGCTTTCCAGAAAGTTTTTTCAAAGAAGGCAAGCTCCAAAACAATATCAGCTTTTCACGTAAAAATGTTCTTCGTGGTCTTCACGCCGAGCCTTGGGACAAATACATCTCCATCGCTGATGAGGGACGCGTCCTAGGTACTTGGGTGGATCTGCGTGAGGGTGAGACTTTTGGTCACACCTATCAGACCGTAATCGATGCCAGCAAGGGGATTTTCGTCCCACGTGGTGTGGCAAATGGCTTTCAAGTCCTTTCTGAAAAAGCTGCCTATACTTATTTGGTCAATGACTACTGGGCCTTAGAGCTTAAGCCTAAGTATGCCTTTGTCAACTACGCCGACCCAAGCCTAGATATCACATGGGAAGATGTGGCAGCGGCAGAAGTCTCTGAAGCGGATAAGCAGCATCCATTTTTAAAAGATGTCAAACCGCTAAAAAAAGAAGAGCTGTAAGCTCGCTTGATAGCCAAACGAGAAAATGACGGGCGATAGAAAAGCCCAACAAAAATTTTTGGAGAAAACATGACAACATACAAACACATCATCGTCACAGGTGGGGCTGGTTTTATCGGCTCAAACTTTGTGCATTACGTTTACAATAACTATCCAGATGTCCACATCACGGTGCTAGATAAGCTGACTTACGCTGGAAACCGTGCCAATATCGAAGAAATCCTTGGGGAGCGTGTGGAGCTGGTTGTCGGAGATATTGCGGACGCTGAGCTGGTGGATCGCTTAGCCCAAAAAGCGGACGCTATCGTCCACTATGCGGCTGAAAGCCACAATGACAACTCTCTCAATGACCCAAGTCCTTTTATCTATACCAACTTTATTGGGACTTATACGCTTTTAGAGGCGGCGAGAAAGTATGATTTGCGTTTCCACCACGTTTCAACTGACGAGGTTTACGGGGATCTTCCACTGCGTGAGGATTTACCAGGTCACGGAGAAGGTTTTGGGGAAAAATTCACCGCAGAAACCAAGTACAATCCAAGCTCGCCTTACTCTTCGACCAAGGCAGCTTCTGATTTGATTGTCAAAGCATGGGTGCGTTCTTTTGGGGTCAAAGCGACCATTTCTAACTGTTCAAATAACTATGGTCCTTACCAACATATTGAGAAGTTTATCCCACGTCAAATCACCAATATCCTAAGTGGCATCAAGCCAAAACTCTACGGCGAAGGGAAAAACGTCCGTGACTGGATCCACACCAACGATCACTCATCAGGTGTCTGGACCATTCTCACTAAAGGAAAAATCGGTGAAACTTACCTAATCGGTGCAGACGGTGAAAAGAGCAATAAGGAAGTCTTGGAACTCATTCTCAAGGAAATGGGACAAGCACCTGATGCTTATGACCATGTGACCGATCGTGCTGGACATGATTTGCGCTACGCTATTGACGCCTCAAAACTGCGTGACGAGCTAGGCTGGAAACCAGAATTTACCAACTTTGAAGCAGGTCTCAAGGAAACCATCCAGTGGTACACCGCTAATGAAGATTGGTGGAAAAAAGACAAGGAAGCTGTCGAAGCCAACTACGCTAAAACACAAGAGGTCATTAAATCGTGACAGTTTTCCTAGAGCTTGAAGATACTGAGTGGAAAAAGACGCATATAGATCACGACCGCATGATTGCTAGAGGGATAGTTTTTGACCAAAAGAGACAGTTTTACTTTGTAGAAGTCCATAGGGACGATGATTTTGGGCGAGCAACTTTTATTGAAACAGCAGGTGGTGGTGTCGAAGAGGGAGAAAATCTTGAAGCAGCGCTGCAAAGGGAACTAAAAGAAGAGTTAGGTGTTGTGGTAGAGATCGTTCAAAAACTTGGAGTGGTCAGTGATTATTACAACCTGATTCATAGACACAATATCACGCATTATTTTTTGTGCCAGATTGAGCAGTTTACTAAAAAAGAACTGACGCAAGCTGAAAAAGACGATTTTCAGCTAAAAACAGTCCTTTTAAGCTTAGACGAGGCAATCGCTTCTTATCACAAAAATGCGGTTACACCTATCGCTCGTTTGGTGGCAAATCGTGAGCTACCCATCCTAGAAGAAGCTAAAAAATATCTGGGAAATCACTAAAAAGGAGAGGGAAGGTTAGACATTATCGTGTCTTGCTATAATGAAGAAGAAAGCATTCCCCTCTCTTATGAGGAAGTGAAAAAATCGCAGAAAATCTAGGCGAAAACCTCTATTACCTCTTTATTAACGACGGATCAAGCGATCACACGTTAAAGGTTTTGCCCCATCTAGTAGCGGATAACTTAGTAAGAACCCTAATTTGGGGTTCTTTTTTGTTGAGAATTATCGATTTTAAAATTTAAATATACAATTTAATTTAGTTTTGTTTCAGATTTCTTTCATTTTTTCTTAAGTTTTATCCTTTATCCTAATATTATTCAAAAGAAACGGGGATAAGATCATGTCAAAAACGACCTTTAAGGATAAATTTCAACGCTATGAAACTAAGTATCTGGTTAAAAAGAAAGATTTATGTGGGCTTTTTCTAGACCTGTTCCAGTACATGAGAGAGGATGAGCACGCGCACTCCACCATTAGCAATCTCTACTACGACACGCCCAACTTTCGCATGATTCGTGAGTCTTTGGAAAAACCTTATTTTAAGGAAAAGCTGCGGATTCGGACCTACGACCATGCGCCAAGTCAGGATAGTCAAGCCTTTCTTGAAATCAAGAAAAAGGTCAAGAAAATCGTCTATAAAAGGCGAATTACAGCTCCCATCGCTCAAGCACAGGGCTATCTAGTCGGTGAGGACCAGCTAGCAGAGAGTCAGATTAAAAGTGAGTTAGACTGGCTGATTCAGCGCTACGGAGAGCTAGCTCCTATGATGTATATCTATTATAGTCGCTATTCGTTAAAGGGTTTAGAGGATGAGGCGGTTCGCATTACCATTGACTACGACCTGCTCTACCGCAGAAGTGACTTGACACTAGATAGCAAGCGATACGGGCTTCCCCTCTTAGATGAGGGGTGGGTCATCATGGAGGTCAAGGTGCCAGGCAGCTACCCCTTGTGGTTATCTGAGATTTTAGACCAGCACCAGATCTTCCCTCAGTCTTTTTCTAAGTACGGTGTCGCTTACAAAAAAACGACCAACTATAAAGGAGTTTTATATGCTTGATTCCCTATTTTTAGATGTCTTTCCAGATACTAGTGTGGGTGGTTTGGAGATGTTGTTAGCTCTCTTTGTCTCTCTGCTTCTTGGTATTCTCTTAGCCAAGAGCTACCAGTATAAGAGTATCTACACCAAGTCCTTTGTTATGAGTTTGGTCTTGCTGCCTAGCCTGATTGCGGTGGTGATTTTCTTGGTCAATGGTTCCTTGGGCGCTGGGGTGGCGGTTATGGGTGCCTTTAGTTTGATTCGCTTTCGTTCAGCACCGGGTGGGGCAAAAGAGCTTTTAGCTATTTTTCTAGCCATGACCATCGGGATTGCAGTTGGGATGGGCTATTTGGTTCTGGCTTGTGTTCTGACGCTGTTACTGTCTGGGGTCATGGTGTTGCTTGAAAGGCTAAACTTTGGGCAAATGAAAGAGAGTCTGAGGCAGTTGACCATCGTGATTCCAGAAAGTTTGGACTATGACACGATTTTTGAGGATATTTTCAAGGAAGCGACCAATCACACGGAGCTGCTCACGGTCAAAACCTCTGATATGGGTAGCCTATTTAAGCTCAAGTATGTGGTTGGTCTTAACGGTCAGCTATCTGAAAAAGCCTTTATCGATAAACTCAGAACGAGAAATGGCAATCTAGAGATTTCCCTCAGCCGTTATGTGACCAAGGAAAATGAATTATAGAAAGGATTTCCCATGAAAAAACTAAGAAAAACAATCTTTCCCCTACTTTTATCCAGCTTACTCCTTGGGGCTTGTAGCTCTGGGACAAATCAAAATAGCACCAGCAGCGCTAGTCAAACGACACAGACCACCCAAACAAGCACTAAAAGTCAATATTTTTCTGCGCGTGATAGCGATGCATCCTATGATGAAAAGACAGCTACAAAGATTGCGCTCAAAGGTGCTAGCGCCCAAGTGGAAGGAGAGGGAGCAAAAGTCAGTGGTCAAACGGTGACCATCACCAAGGCGGGGACCTATGTCCTATCTGGCTCTAGCCAAGGAGTGCAAGTCGTGGTTAAGACGAGCGACACCGATAAGGTGCAAATCGTCCTAAATGGTGTCACCATGACCGGAGATGATGCGGCGATTGTGGTGGAAAATGCGGACAAGACCTTTTTGACCCTAGCAGAGGGCACCAAAAATAGTATTTCAGATAGCTCAAACCACAGCAACACGCAATATGATGCTGCCATTTACAGCAAGGATGATCTGACCCTCAATGGTTCAGGCAGTCTTACGGTTACGGGCAACTATGCCAATGCGATTGAGAGCAATGACGACCTCAGAATTACTGGTGGTACTTATACCCTTACAGGGCAAAAACACGCCCTTTCTGCCAATGATGCCCTCAATATTAAGGAGGCGACCCTCCAGCTCACCGCAACAGAGGATGCCATTCACGCAGATAACGACGAGGACACCAGTCTTGGAAATGTCTATATGGAGTCGGGAACGGTGACCATAGAAGCGGGTGATGACGGCATCCATGCCTCAAATGCCGCTCTCATCACAGGTGGAAAAATAACGGTAACAAAGAGTTACGAGGCTCTTGAAGGCAAAACCGTGACCATCACAGGCGGAGAGCTAGATCTCACTGCTTCTGATGATGGAATCAATGCTAGTGACTCCCAAAAAGGTGAAAGTGTACCAGGCGAGTCCCAAGATGGGGTAGCCATTACCATTTCAGGAGGCAAGATCAAGGTAGCGGTCGGTGCAGGTGATACGGATGCCATTGATTCTAACGGCGACCTCACCATTACAGGAGGCGAGATTGCGATTACTGCCCAGTCTGCCTTTGACTATGATGGCAAAGGAAGCTATACGGGTGGAACTCTTGTGGTCAATGGTGAAACTCTTACTGAGCTGACCCAGACTGGTCCGGGTGCAGGTGGACAAAGAGATGGTCAACCACAAAGTCCAGCAGGATTTGGACGGAGATAGAAAAAGCCCTATCCCAACAGATGAATGCCTCATCTGCTTTAGGATAGGGTGTCTTTTTGATTTAATTTTCGTCTCGTGAAACGTAAAGGGGTGAAAATGTTTGAGCGGTTGGCATGACCTCGATACGGTTGACGTTGACGTGTTCGGGCTGTTGGTTGAGCCAAAGGACCATATTGGCGATGTCTTGTGGGGTGATGTAGGCGATGTTTTCATAGACTTTGGCAGCTTTTTCGTCATCTGTTCCCAATCATCTAGGTTGGCTTGGTGGGCGGCTTCAAGCCCTAAAGCTAGACCAGCATTATTGACCAAAAGATCAATCGCCTGCCAGTTTTCAGGTAGAGATCTGAGCGCTGTTTGTGTCTCTAAGCGGTCAGTCAAATCAAAAGCGAGTGGAAAAAAATGGTCTCCCAACTCTGCCTTGAGTGTTTCTAGACGCTTTTTTCGTCGTCCAGTTCCGATGACGCGGTAGCCAGCAGTTACCAAGGTTCGGCAAATGGCGGTGCCAAATCCTGAGGTGGCACCTGTGACGCATGCCATGTTAGTCATAGTGTTTCTCCTTTCAAAAGACCTTGCTTTTTTATGGTAAGGGCTTAATCTTCATTTGTCAATTTTCCAAACTGGATGGTCATCTGCTTGCTATCAACACGCACATTTTCGCCAATTCGAATGGTAAAAAGTGGTTGGGTATGGGCAAAATCCAAATCATAGAGGACAGGAATGGTTTTTAGAATAGGGTGCTTGTCTAGGATATGTCGAAGAATATCCTCAGTCATTTGGCATTCTTTGGGAAAGCGCCCGATGAGAAGGGCTTTAGGACTTGGATAGGCTTGCAAGAGGCTGGCTAAGTTACGGTTAAATTCAAGGTAGTCATATTCTTCGGCATTTTCGACAAAGAGGACATAGTCACGAGGTTTTGGCGCATAAGAAGTGCCGCGCAACAGAGAAAAGGTGGAGAGATTGCCTCCGATAGCTCTACCTTGAGCGCTGCCACCTTGATAGACCTTCCACTGGGTGGGGTAAAAGGTTAGCTCTGGATCCTCCAAATACCAAGCGTTGCTGCCCCAAGTGGTACTAGGCATTAAGGTGAAGGTTTCTTCTCGGATGGCATTGAGCCAGCTTTTGGTTTGATAGTCTTGGAGGTCTGCCATCTTAAAGCTTGAATAACTCGGTCCCATGTAGGTTTTAAGACCTGTTTTGGTGTAGATAGCATTGAGCAGAGCTGTGGTGTCCGAATAGCCACAGAAAATCTTAGGGTGTTTTTTAATCAAATCGTAGTCCAGATAAGGGAGGAGTTCATTGCAGTTACTCCCTCCAATGACACTTAGGACAATATCTACATCAGAATCAAGGAAGGCTTGATGGAGATCATGGATACGGCTTTCGATAGAGGAAGAACCCAAAGCATCGACTTCCTCAACGTGAGGGGCAAAACTCACATGAAATCCCAAAGCAGTGAGGTGATCATAAGCGGCTTGATTGGCTGTAAAACCCCCGATAGCGGTGAGAGAATTGGACGGTGCAATCACACGGATATGTGGGTGTTCTTTCTTAACAATCATATCAATCTCCTTTGTATAGTCTTTGCCCTCATTATAGCATAAAATCAGTCAGATTTTGCTCTGACTGATTTTAGGACTGTTTAATCGTGTTTGACTTTCTTGAATCCAAGTCCTGCTAAGACAAGGCTAGCTAGACCAAGGAGACTTAGAGCTTGGTTTTTATCTCCTGTTTGAGGGAGTTGCTGGTGACTTGTTTTAGATGTTTGGTTGGCTGCTTGGTGATGCGTTGGAGTCATGTGATGGTTAGCTACTTCTTGAGGGTGAGGTAGCGTGATGCGGCTGCCATCAGAGAGGTGAAGAGTTTTCTTTGGTGCTGTTGTGCTTGGGTGATTTTCTTGAGGGAGCAAGACACCGTTATCTGGGTCTTTGCCAAGCGTTGGTGCTTGGGCAAGTTCAGTATAAGTATAGCGATAGCTACCAAAACCTTCCTTGTCTGAAGCGCCTAGATAAGTGATGTCAGGGCTATGAGCAATCAAGTCTTTGGCAGTTTCAGCGGTAAGGAAACGCAAATCCAACCCTTTGATGGTATCTGCAAAAGTCCAGTTGTTATCGGCACTTGGATTGATGGTTTTTTCAGATACGATGTAGTTGATGATGGCTTGGCGATTTTCTAGATTGAGGAGCTTTTTAAGGCTCGCATCTCTCACACCTGGGAATTTACCATTAGCACGGTAGTTGTTGCTGACCACGATAAATTCTTGCTCAGGGTCAATCGCCTTACCTTGATAAGACAAATCTTTGATGCGATTGGCATCTGGATTGACCACTTTACCGTCACGGTCATACTTGTTTGGTTGGGTGACATCAATCTGATAGGTCACACCGTCAATGACATCAAAGTTGTAGGTTCTAAAGTTGGTGTCAATCAAGTTTTGAGGTTCTTGTTTGCTTGGATCAATGGTGTTAAATTGCCCAGCAGACATTTCCAACCATTCCTTGAGTTGAGCGCCCGTTACCTTGAGGATAGCCGTCACATTGTCGTAGAGGTAGAGGTCAGCTACGTTTTTGATGGCGATAGGGCCAGCAGGGATGCTGGTATAGGCAGTTGGGTCGTTACGAGTTCCTGCCTTGAAAGGTGCCGCCGCAGAAAGTAGTGGCAATTTGCCTTCTGGTGTGCCAGCGAGTTCTTTTTTGGCGTACCAGATTTGAGCATTATTGACGATTTGGACGGATGGGTCATCCTTGACGAGGGCAAAATAGCTAGTGATAGGAGCCGTTGTTTGTCCCACTTCTTCACGCACATAAGTGACGGTGCTGTCATGGGCGGGTTTAGCGATAGCGATGATGGTTTGATCTGCCTTGTCGGATTTGGTATCGATTTTTCGGATGCTGCCCTTGCTGTTTTTGACCTGCCATTTGCCATCTTGATAGGTCAAATCAAGGTCAATAACTCCTAGATGATCACCGTATTTACCAGCCATGGTCACAGGAATGCCATTGATTTTACCATTGATGCCGTCCACACCTTTTAGTTTTTCATAAAAGCCAGTGCCATTTCCGCTTGGGAACTCAGAGTGAGAGTGGCCGGTCACAACGGCATCCACCCCAGGTAAGCTAGCGATTTGGTAGCCGACATTTTCTTCGCCGTGTTCATAAATATCATCTCCGATACCAGAGTGAGATAGCACCAAAACGATGTCAGCGCCTTTTGAACGCAAGACAGGAATCATATCCTTGATGGCATCAACGGAATCCCTGACGATGACCTTGCCTTCAAGATTTGCCTTATCCCATTGGAGAATCTGTGGTGGGACAATCCCTGTGACCCCGATTTTAAGGGTGACTGGCTGACCTGTTTCATCCTTAAAGGTCTTGGTTAGGATCTGATAAGGTTGGTAGAAGAAATCTTGGGTTTTAGCATCAAGAACGTTAGCATTGACGATGGGCATATTGGCTGTCTTGATGACGTTATCAAGGAAGTCAAGACCGTAGTTAAACTCGTGGTTACCAAGAGTGCCGACATCATAGCCAAGGGCGTTAAGCGCCTTATACATAGGGTGTTCTTCCCCTTTTTTGAGAGGGTTGACCACGGCTTCATAGGTACCAAGTGGGGTGCCTTGGATAGTGTCGCCGTTATCTACGATGACCACATTTGGATTTTCTTTTTTGGCTTCTTCAATCAAAAGTGCGGTCTTAGCTAGACCTAGGGTTTCGACGGGTTTATCCTGATAGTAGTCGTAGTTGACCAAGTTAGTGTGTAAATCCGTTGTTGCTAAAATCCGAACATTGACCTCTTGCCCTTCAACTGGTGCGATAGCACTTGGTTGTTCGTTTTCTGCAGGTGTTTGAAGGGTGTTTGACTCAGCTTGATTGGATAAAGTTTCTGTATTGAGTTTGGTTTCTGGCGTGCTTGGTGTGCTATTTTCTTGTGCTTTTGCCTGCTGGGCAAAGGATAGCGTCATAGCTGCACCGAGGATAGCTGAGCATTTTAACAAGCGATGTTTAGACATGTTCTTCTCCTTTAAGTTTTGGTTAAGGTTTCCTTTAATAGTATAAATGATTGGATAGAATAAAGCAAATGAAAACGTGAAATAAACGAACATTATTGAAATTGGAGAAAGTGGTTCTCATTCTTTTCCAAGAAAGCAGCTTGACAGGGAAATGAAATCAAGGTAAAATGGTTTTAAATTTTTCAAATGATAAAAAGAAAGAGGATTCTCCATCAAGCGACGAAGGCTCGCATGAACATAGTAGGAAAGGGAGTTATCCCCCTCTCATACCGCTACCATTAAGGAGTGACAGCCTCATCCCACAAGCCGCCAAAGACGAAGGAGAAGAAGATGCAAGAATATTGTTTATCGGTATTTAACCAATGTGCGCCTGTATTTGATATGCTACGTGATTGCCATAGGCAAGAGATTGTCACGCAGCTGACCAAGCAAGGGGAGCTGAGCGTGTCTGAGATAGTAGAGGGCTCGTCCTTATCTGCTCCCACGATCTCCCATCATCTCAAACTCTTGACCCAAGCAGGTGTCTTGAGTTATCGCAAAGAAGGGAGAAACAGATATTACCGAGTCAATCTAGAGCGGATGATTGGGGATTTAAAAAAACTGACCGAAATTCTCGAAAAAGAATTCGCAACACAAGAAAAGAGGACAGATGAAAAAGAAAATTCTAATCGTTGAAACCAATACAGATAAATATGGAGAGAATAAGCGTCTCACTGGGCTTTGGCTAGGTGAGGCGGCTGAATTTTATGAGGTCGTTAGACAAGCAGGTTATGAGGTAGATGTGGTCAGTCCTAAAGGCGGCTATGTCCCTCTTGATCCCCATAGCATGCGCCTCATGAGCGCTGTGGACCGCAAGGTCTATCACCAAGCGGACTTTAGGGAGCAGTTTTTAGGAAACACCCTAGCCCCTAGTCACATCAATCCAGATGACTACATCGCCATCTACTACACTGGCGGACACGGTGTCATGTGGGATTTTCCAGACAACCAAGACTTGGCACATATCGCTGAAAGCATCTATGCAAAAGGGGGCTATGTCACTGCTGTCTGCCACGGTGTGGTGGGTTTACTTCCCATGAAAAAGCCTGATGGCACCCCCTTTATCGAGGGTAAAAAGGTAACTGGCTTTACCAATACAGAAGAAATATTAAACGGCACTATGAAAAAAGTTCCCTTTTCAACGGAAAATGCCCTCAAGGCACAGGGGGCTCTTTACAGCAAGAAACGTTTTTACAGCCCCTATGCTGTCAGAGACGGTAGAATTATCACAGGGCAAAACCCTTGGTCTCCCAAATTAATGGGACAGCTTTTGGTTCAAGCCTTGTCTGAAAAATAAGAAAAACTGCGAAAAGAAAATTTTCGCAGTTTTGTTTTAGAAAAAGAGTTGAATGATGAAAAGAACCGCTTATAATGGACAGTATAAAAAAGTTATATACTGTTCATATAAGGAGGTTCTTTTTTTATGGCTAAAAAAGGAAGCAAGTTCACCAAATATCCACCCGAGTTCAAATTACAGGTAGTGGAAGACTACCTCAGTGGAAAGAGCGGAGGGATGCCTTCTATTGTCAAAAAATATGGGTTAAAATCAGACAACCAAGTTTTGACTTGGACAAGAAAATACCGAGAAGACCCTACTTTACTCTCCCAAGATTTACGAGGTAGGAAGTCCACTGGTCGTCCCAAGACAAGGAATATAGAGGAGATGACCCTAGAGGAACAGAATGCTTATCTACGAATGGAGAATGCAATTTTAAAGACCTTAAGGACTCTCCTCAATCCGTGAGAAGAGTCCACCTCTATCAAGTCGTGGAGCAGTTGAAAGATCGTTACTCAGTCTCCTCTTTATGTGCCTATTTGGGCTTTCCTAGGTCTTCCTACTACCTTTGGTTGAGCAAGGGGAGACCAATCTATAAGCAGTTTGATGCGAACTTAGCCCAAAAGATTACAGCTATCTTCCATGACACTCAAAAAGGCTATCGCTTCATCTCTTATCAACTGAGAAGACACTATCAACTTTATCCTAACCCTAAAACTGTCTTGCGCTATATGCGTATTCTTGGTCATCGGTCTCCGATTCGGAAGAAGCGGTACCAATCCTGCACGCAACGAGAGATAAATGAAAAGGCAAGACACGTCCACTACAACATGCTTGCCCGAAACTTTAAAGCAGAACGCCCTCTCCAAAAACTGACGACAGATGTTAGCTACGTTTACCACAAACAAGGGAGGATGTTCTTAAGTGTCATAAAAGATTGTTATGACAATTCCATTTTAGCCTATACGCTATCAGATTTCAATGATAACAAGTTAGTTTTTGACAATATAGATCAGGTCTTTCACGATTCTTGGGATTCAACCAAAGTCTGTGTTCTTCATTCTGACCAAGGTTTTCAATATACCAATCAACAGTATCTCCGAAAATTAGATCAATACGGTGTGACCATTTCTCATTCTGGCAAGGGAAATTGTTATGATAATGCGGCATGCGAGAATTTCTTTTCCCACTTGAAGAGTGAATCCTTGAGACTATTTCCACCTGAGGATAGGGAAGCCCTCGTCCAACAAATCAGGGAATACATCGACTGGTATAATTGCCACAGACCACAAGAAAAATTAAAAGGTATGACTCCCTTAGAATTTAGGGAAGCATACCTTCTAAAAAACTAACTTTTTTAACTGTCCATTTTATCTGGGGCTTGACATGATGGGCACAACAAGCAAGAACAAAAGAGTGCTCCACGTCACTAGATTCGTCGCATAGTCCACATCCCCTTTTCCTTGCTGGGCTAAGATAGGTAAAATGGCAAGAGCGGGAGCTGCTGACTGGATGATAAAGATTTTGCTTTCTAGTTCTGGCAAATCATTTCCAAAAAAGAGTAAGATGAAAATGGTCACCGCGGGCGCTAGAATAAAGCGTCCCACAAGGGCTAAAAGGGTATCCTTATCTAAATGCAGGGAAGAAAATCCAGATTTAGCCAAGCTAATTCCGATGTAAAGAAGCGCTAAAGGTGTCACAAGATTGCCGAGATAAGTGAGACTTTGGTTGACAAAACTTGGTAGTGAAAGCCCAGCTAAAAGCAGGAGCAAAGCAAGGAGAAATCCGATTAAAGGCGGAGAAAAGAGCTTTTTCCAGTCAAAATGGCTCGAGTTACGCTCACCTGATTGGGCATCTGTTGCCATCAGATAACTCCCCAAGGTCCATGTGGAAACGGTATTTGCCACATAATACAACAAAAAATAAGGCAGAGCTTGATTGCCAAAAAGAGCGATATTTAAAGGCAATCCGATGAAGATGGTATTGGCGTTCACTACCGTATTGACAAAAGTCCCACGACGGCCTTTGGGAATCCTAAAGAGCTTGATCATGAGAAAGGCAAGAAGATAGCAAAGAGTGAAAATCGCTAGGGTGTAGAAGAGACCACTTGCCAAAGAAAGGAGCTTACTCCTGTCTAGATAGGTTAAAACAGCGCTAAAAACCGAGGCAGGAAGTGCGATTTTCATGATGAGATTGGAAATCTCTTGGGCAAAATCACCTTGAAACCAACCCTTTTGAGCCAATACATAACCTAAGGCAATCAAGGCAAAAATAGGAAAAATACTGGCTAAAGAGGATAACAAGAGCATAAAACCTCCTCTAGTATTTCGGTTCCCATCTGAGATTTTGAACAGCTTTGGTCATATCCTTTTCAGACGTACGAGAAAGCCCCTGTTCCTTGGCTTTGTTTGCCACAGCAAGCGCAACATTAAGTGAAAAGTCATGTAACTTTTCAACAGGAGGCAAGACAGCTGCGCCTTTTTGATCGAAATCGACAATTCCTGTGAGGGAGTGAGCGGCAGCTGAAATCATCTCATCGGTCAAAAGTTTTGCCTCAGAAGCCAGCATTCCAAGCCCTATTCCTGGGTAAATGAGGGAATTGTTGGCTTGACCAATCGTATAGCTCACCCCTTTATACTCCACGGCATCAGATGGAATTCCAGTTGCCACCAAGGCTTTACCATCTGACCAAGTGATGAGGTCTTTTGCAGAAGCCTCAGCCAGCTTGGTTGGATTGCTAAGAGGGAAGATGATCGGACGCTGCGTGAATTGACACATGCTCTCTACGATTTCTTTGGTGAAGGTCTTAGGTTGAGTAGAGGTGCCGACCAGAATGGTTGGTTTTACGGTCTTAACGACGTCAAGTAGATTGGTATAGTCCACATCAGCAGGAAAATCCGCACGTTTTTTGGCAAAAGGACGTTGGGCTGGAGTGAGGCCCTCCATGTCATCAAATAAGAGCCCTTCTTTATCCACCATAAAGAAATGCTTATAGGCCTCTTCTTCACTCAATCCCTCAGCCATCATCTCAAGCAAGACCCTATGAGCAATCCCAGCACCAGCAGATCCCCCACCATAGCAGAGATAGATTTGATCAGTCAGTTTTTCCTTTGAAATGGCAAGTGCCCCAAAAATTCCTGCCAAGGTCACAATTCCAGTGCCTTCGATGTCATCGTTAAACACAGGAAGTTTGTCCTTATAGCGATTAAGGATCGGTGCAGCATTGCTTCTACCAAAATCCTCAAAATGCAAATACAGTTTTGGGAAAAGCTCTTCTGCCGTTTCAACAAACTGATCAATAAAAGCATGATACGGCTCTGCGTCAATGCGTTTGTGATGGTTTCCTAAATAAAGCGGATCTTCTAACAAGGTCTCTCGATTGGTTCCAGCGTCAATCACAACAGGCAGGACACTTTTAGGATCAATACCAGCAGCTGCGGTATAAATCATGAGTTTGCCGATAGAAATATCCACCCCTTGCGTGCCCCAGTCACCAATTCCTAGAATCCCTTCAGCGTCTGTTACCACAATCAAGCGAATGTCACGATCTTCAGCAGCATTTTCAAGGCTTTCTCGAATCAATTCAGGATGATTGATATCCAAAAAAGCAGCATACTGTGGATCGATGAAGAGTTCACTATAATGCTCGATGCTTTCTGCAATCACTGGATCATAGACGATGGGATTGAACTCAACGATATGCTCTTTAAAAAGATAGTAAAAGAGCGTGCGATTGGTATTGAAAATCTCCATCAAAAAATGACGTTTTTCAAGGTCGCTCCCTTTTTTCTGATATTGAGCGTAGGTTTGCTTGGCTTGCTCTTTTAAGGTTTGCACCTGCGGTGGGAGCAGACCGATAAGCCCGTACTCTTTTCTTTCTTCTAAGGTAAAGGCTGTCCCTTTATTGAGAAATGGGTTGTTTAAGATTTGGTATCCTTTCATAGGAAATCCTCCTTTTATTTTGGTATTAGATATGATTATAGCACAAAAGTTTTAAAAATAATACAATGTACGAAATAACTTGTTACTGAATGATTGGGAAACTTGTATCCTATAAGTATGGATAAAGCAAATGATTTACAAAAGTATGTGGCCAATCAAGTCAAAATTCATAGACAAGCCAAAGGGTTGAGTCAAGAAGCCTTATCTGAAAAAGCTGGTCTAGGGTTAAAATTTATCAACCAACTCGAAAACCAAACCCACAATACCAGCCTTCAGACGCTTGAAAAGGTCATCACAGCACTGGATTTGACCATTGAGGAATTTTTTGATTTTTCTAAGCTAAGTGTTTCAAAAGATTCCGAGACTCTTCCCTTGAGGCGACTGGCTATGAAACTCAAGCAGCTGCCCAAAGAGCAACAACTCACATTTCTATCGATTTTTGAAAGCATCCTTGATCAGGTGGATTAGATAGAACGTCCGTTATCTTGAGCGGTTTTATTGTACGCTAGGAGAAGGGATATAGTCAACTTGCCTAGAAACGATAATATTTCTTTATAAGGAGAAGGGGTATGAATACCAAAGATTTGGAATATTTTTATCAACTCAGCAAGCTCAAGTCTTTCACAGAAGTAGCACGGTATTTTGGTGTCACACAACCAACAGTGACCTACGCCATCAAACGTTTGGAACAACGTTTTGGAGCGACTTTGGTTGAAAAAACGGTGGGAAATAGAGTGAGTCAACTAAGCCCACAAGGGGAAATCTTAGCCAGACATCTATCTAGCATTTTGGGAAATCTCAATCAAGCTCAAAAGGCTATCGAACGCTCCAAGCAAAAGCGTCAATTACTTGGTTTTCCTCCCATTATTTCAACGGATTTGTTTTCTAAACTTCATCATCACATGCCAGACTGGTCCTTTTTTCAAAGGGTGGAGTTGGTAAGAAAGGGTTCGGCTGACTTGTTGTCGCTTTTAGACAAAGGTGAGTTGGATTTTAGCCTGCTTGGGAGCTTTGAAGCAATCAAACATCCTGATTTGGTTAGTCACTCCCTCTATGAATGCCCTTTTTATTTTGTTTTAGCCAAGGAACACCCGCTTGCCCAGCGTCCTTTTTGAGAGTGGCAGATATTGAAAAAGAACACCTCATCGTCTTGGATGAGCATTATATCCATTTGCAGGCTTTTCAAAAAGTGCTTGGTTCTCGGGTATTGGATTCGGTCTTGTTGGTGGATGACTTTATCCTTATTAGTCAGATGATTCGTGAGAATTTAGGCATTAGTTTTTTAAGTAGTGCTGCTTTTTCCCCTGCTTTTGAGGATTTGGTAAAAATCCCTCAAGCCAAAGATGAATATCTCCCCTTTTATGTCAGTTATGCTTATCATAAGCACCAGCCTTTAACTCCAGAATTACAAGCCTTCAAAGAACAGCTGGATCAGCTATAAATCAATCCCCCATCTCTTATGAAATGGGGGATGCGTTGTTTTTATTAAGAATGTCTTCTCCAAAAAATCGTAAGAAGAATGACAGCACCTAAAATAGAAGGCACAATAGCGGTTCCAAGAAGTTTTGGTCCCCAATCACCAAAGAGGAGTTGTCCAAGGCTAGCTCCTAAAAGACCAAGGATGATTTTTCCGATACAGCCCATGCTTTCTCCGCGATTCGTGATGCTTGATGCGATCAAGGCGATGAGAAAACCAACAAATAAACTGCCAATCATATCGTCCTACTTTCCTAGATAGCCCACTCACCACCACGGAAGATCGGCACGCGCTTGCCGTCCTTAGTGATGCCGTCAATATCCATCTTGTCTGAACCAATCATAAAGTCCACGTGAGCCGTTGAGCGGTTGAGTCCAGCTGCTTTTAGTTCCTCTTGGGTCATATCCACGCCACCTTTGACGCTGTGGGCATAGGCAGAGCCGATTGCCAAGTGGTTCGAAGCATTTTCATCAAAAAGAGTGTTAAAGAAAGTCAGACCAGAAAGGGAAATTGGTGTTTTGTGAGGGACTAGCGCCACCTCACCGAGGGACCGAGCCCCATCATGATCCTCAATCAAGCGCTTGAGGGTTTCTTCGCCTTTTTTTGCCGTCACATCCACGATTTGTCCGTCCTTAAAGGTAAAGGTCATGTCCTCAATCACGACACCCGCATAGCTGAGGGGCTTGGTGCTAGACACATAGCCATCAGCCCTGCGGTAGTCAGGAGCGGTAAAGACTTCTTCGGTTGGCATGTTGGCAATGAAGGCTTCACCGTCTGCATTGAGCGCTCCTGCTGCCTCCCAGACGTGATTTTCGGGCATCCCAAGGATGAGGTCTGTTCCAGGTGCGGTGTAGTGAAGGGCGTCAAATTGCCAGTCGTTGAGGATTTTCGCTTTTTCGGTCAAGGTTTGTTCGTGCTTGTCCCAAGCTGCGATAGGGTCCTCGTCATAGACACGGTTCATCTTAAAGATAGCGTCCCAAAGGGCATCCATCTGCTCTTCTTCGCTCGTGAGTTCTGGAAAGACCATCGCAGCCCATTCTGGTCCAGCCGCTGCCACTAAGTTCCAGCTGACTTTGTTGGCTTGGGTGGCAATACGTTGATTTTCCAAAGCCTTAGCCATAGCTTGGTTGTAAGTTGAAAGGCGTTTGGCATCTACTCCAGCAAATGCACCGGGATCTGCCGAGCGCACTACCAAGCGTTTGGCTTTCTTACCGATGAGGTAGTCGGATTTGTCAATCAGGTATTGTGGGACGTTTGCTAGACGATCTTCATCAGCGTAGAGGAGTTTATCCTTTGTGATCACCTCGTCGGTATAGTCAACGAAGACCTCGCTAGCCCCTCTGTCATAGGCTTTTTTGGTCAAGAGTCTTGCAAAAGCGTACTGTCTGACATCAATGGTGATGATGAGGGTTTGTCCTTTTTCGATATTGATGCCTTTTTTAATCAAAAGGTCAGCGTATTTGTCTAATAATTGATCAAATTGTGGTAGGGTCATAGGGCCACTCTCCTTTTCATATATTGATTCCATGATACCATATTTGAGCGCAAAAGACACTTAAAAATCATCTCTCCACCAGACAGCTCTTGGTTGCGTCTTAGTTTATTTTATGATAGGATAGAGGAGAACAGATTTTGTAAAATAGAGGTAGAAACATGGCTTTTGGTGACAATGAAACAAGAAAAAAAACACCGTTTGAAATTTTGACCCTAGTTGTTGTGGTCATCATGCTAGTGATTACAGTTGGGGCGTTGGTTTTGACAGCCATTACCTCGCTAGCAAACTAAGACAATTAAAAATGGTGGTAGGCATGTTCAACAAAAAAGACGCATGCCTGCCTTTTTTAGAATGAAGGAGAAACAATGAGTATGTTTTTAGACACAGCCAAGATCAGCGTCAAGGCAGGTCGTGGTGGCGATGGCATGGTGGCCTTTCGCCGTGAAAAGTATGTGCCAAATGGCGGTCCTTGGGGCGGTGATGGTGGCCGTGGTGGCAATGTGATTTTTGTCGTTGATGAGGGACTTCGCACCCTCATGGATTTTCGTTATAATCGTAAATTTAAGGCAAAAGATGGTGAAAAAGGCATGACCAAAGGCATGCACGGTAGAGGGGCAGAGGATCTTTTGGTCAAAGTACCACCAGGAACCCTGGTCAAAGATCAAGAAACAGGGAAAATTTTAGCTGACTTGATTGAAAATGGACAAGAATATGTCGTGGCAAAAGGCGGTCGTGGGGGTCGTGGCAATATCCGCTTTGCTACCCCTCGAAATCCCGCTCCTGAGATTTCTGAAAACGGTGAACCTGGTGAAGAAAGAGAATTGCTCTTGGAGTTGAAACTCTTGGCTGATGTGGGTTTGGTTGGTTTTCCGTCTGTTGGGAAATCCACTCTCTTGAGTGTCATCTCAGCAGCTAAGCCAAAGATTGGTGCCTATCACTTCACCACCATTGTGCCTAATATCGGCATGGTCCAAACCAAGTCTGGTGAGAGCTTTGTCGTGGCAGATCTCCCCGGTCTCATCGAAGGAGCCAGCCAAGGTGTAGGGCTTGGGACACAGTTTTTGCGTCACATTGAGCGCACTCGAGTGATTCTTCATATCATTGATATGGCAGCAAGCGAGGGACGTGATCCTTATGAGGATTACTTAGCGATTAACAAGGAACTGGAAACTTATAATCTCCGTCTTATGGAGCGTCCGCAACTCATCGTTGCCAATAAAATGGATATGCCAGAATCTGAGGAAAACCTCAAGATTTTCAAGGAAAAATTGGCAGCCAACTATGATGAATTTGATGAGCTGCCACAGATTTTCCCTATTTCAAGCGTAGCCCATAAGGGCTTAGATGCCCTTCTTGAAGCGACGGCAGATCTGCTTAAGGTAACAGACGAGTTTGCGCTTTACGAGATTGATGAGCTGGAAGAAGCGGCTTATTATGGATTTCATGAGGAGGAAAAAGCCTTTGAAATTTCTCGGGCAGATGATGCGGCTTGGGTACTATCGGGTGAGAAGCTGGAAAAACTCTTTAGCATGACCAATCTTGAGCGTGACGAGTCACTCATGAAATTTGCAAGACAGCTTAGGGCTATGGGAGTGGATGAGGCGCTACGTGAGCGTGGAGCAAGAGACGGAGATACTGTGCGTATCGGCAATTTTGAATTTGAATTTGTGGATTAGGATGGGATTATGGGAGATAAACCAATATCGTTTAAAGATAAGGACGGCAACTTTGTTTCTGCGGCGGATATCTGGACCAAGGAAAAGCTAGAAGAACTCTTTAACACCTTAAATCCTAACCGCAAATACCGCTTAGAGCGTGAACAAGCCGCTAAAGAAAGAGGAGAAGAAATCGATGGTCTTATCTAAAAAACGTGCCAGAAAAGTCATCGAAGAAATTATCGCCCTCTTTCCCGATGCCAAGCCCAGCCTTGATTTTACCAATCATTTTGAACTCTTGGTAGCCGTCATGCTGTCTGCCCAGACCACTGATGCAGCGGTCAATAAGGCGACCCCAGCTTTATTTAATGCCCTTCCAACACCTGAGAAGATGGCAGCAGCCAGCGAAGAGGAGATAGCTGCCTATATCTCAAGGCTAGGGCTTTATCGCAACAAGGCAAAGTTTCTCAAAAAATGTGCCCAGCAGCTCCTTGCTGACTTTGATGGGCAAGTCCCACAAACTAGAGAAGAGCTGACCAGTCTAGCGGGTGTCGGGCGAAAGACAGCCAATGTGGTCATGAGTGTGGGCTTTGGGATTCCTGCTTTTGCTGTGGATACCCATGTGGAGCGCATCTGCAAGCACCATGATATCGTCAAAAAATCAGCTACCCCTTTGGAAGTGGAAAAAAGAGTCATGGAGGTCTTGCCACCAGACTTGTGGCTAAAGGCTCATCAAGCTATGATTTATTTTGGTCGAGCGATCTGTCATCCTAAACATCCTGAGTGCCATACTTATCCACAACTTTATGATTTTTCTTAATACAGAAAGGACAAACTATGAAATCAGCTATTTTTGTTAAAGCAGGCCAAGTGGCCATCAAAGACATCGAAAAACCAAGAATTGAAGCAGATGATGATGTGATCATCCGTGTCGTTCGCTCTTGTGTCTGTGGTTCAGATCTCTGGGCTTATCGTGGGTTAAGCCCAAAAGAAGAAGGGTCACACAATAGCGGCCACGAGATTATCGGTATTGTCGAAGAGACAGGATCAGCTATCAATACTGTGATTCCGGGAGATTTTGTCATTGCGCCCTTCACACATGGCTGTGGGCACTGTGCGGCTTGTTTAGCTGGGTTTGAGGGAGGCTGTCAGTCACATGATAGGGCAAGCAACTTTAGCTCAGGTTATCAAGCCGAGTATGTCCGCTATACCCATGCAGACTGGTCTTTGATTAAGATTCCTGGAAAACCTAGCGATTATAGCCAAGGGATGCTGGCTTCCTTTTTGTCCTTAGCTGATGTCATGCCAACAGGCTATCATGCAGCGCGTGTAGCCAATGTCACAAAAGGCGATACGGTTGCTGTGGTCGGTGATGGCGCCGTTGGTCTTTGTGCAGTCATTGCGGCAAAGATGAGAGGGGCAAAGCGCATTATCGTCATGAGCCGCCACAAGGACAGACAAGATTTGGCTCTCGAGTTTGGAGCAACGGATATTGTCGCAGAGCGTGGTGAAGAAGGGATTAAAAAAGTCCTAGAACTCACCAATGGAGCCGGTGTTGATGCGGCACTAGAATGTGTGGGAACAGAACTCTCTACCGAGACGGCTATCGCTATTGCAAGACCAGGAGCAGTGGTGGGGCGTGTCGGTGTTCCACACGGAGATGCTATTAATTTTAACCAATACTTCATGAACAATATTATCTTTGCAGGAGGACCAGCCTCTGTTACCACTTATGTTAAGGGGGGGCTTTTAGATGCGGTCCTAAAAGGAGAGATCAACCCAGGCAAGGTCTTTACCAAGTCTTACGATCTTGACGCCATTTCCGCTGCTTATGAGGATATGGATGAAAGGAAAACCATCAAATCTATGATTAAGATGGAAGATTAGGAAAAATTGATCAATCCAAAGAGAGAATAAGAGTCATTCTCTCTTTTTGATAGTATTTGACGATGGAGTTTCACTATTTGTTTTTTGAATACTATTATACTTTTTTGATATTTTTCAAAGAGACGATTTTGCTTTATACTAGAACCATCAAATCAAGAAAGTGAGACGAGAGATGACACAAACGTTTACCCTAAACGACGGAAACAACATTCCAGCTATTGGTTTTGGCGTGTTCCAAATCCCAGCAGACGGCTCCACTTATGCAGCTGTAAGAGAAGCCTTGGAAGTTGGCTACCGCCATATCGACACCGCGCAGGCTTATTTCAATGAAAAAGAAGTCGGTCAAGCCATCAAGGATTCTGGTATTCCACGCGAAGACATCTTTGTCACCAGTAAGCTCTGGATTCAGGATTTTGCTTATGAAACGGCCAAAGCCACCATTGATGCTACTCTTGAAAAAATGGGGCTAGATTATCTTGACCTTTATCTCCTTCACCAACCCTATGGCGAAGTTGAGCGGGCTTGGAAGGCTCTTGAAGACGCCAAAGCTGTTGGGAAAATCAAATCCATCGGTGTTTCGAACTTTACACCAAACTTTTGGAAACAATTTGTTCCCAAATTTGCCACCCTTCCTGCTGTCAATCAGGTGGAGTTTAACCCTTACTTCCAGCAAAGAGAATTACGTGAACTTCTCGCTAAAGACAAGGTCGTGCTAGAAGCATGGGCACCACTTGGACAGGGCAATCGCACCCTCTTTGAAGAGCCTATCATTACTCGTCTCGCTAAGAAATATGACAAGGATGCTGGTCAAATCATTTTGCGTTTTGAAAACCAAGAAGGCATCGTGGTCTTGCCAAAATCCACCAAGAAAAGCCGGATGACCTCTAACAAAGACATCTTTGATTTTGAGTTGACGGCTGACGAATTAGCTGCCCTTCGTGCTCTCGATAAGGGAAAAGGGACACATGACCCAGATGCACCAGGTGTAGGCGAGTACTTATTAAGTGCCTATGACATTCATGCCAACGATTAAAAGATTGGGATAAAAAAGATTAGGGACATTCTTAATCCTATCCAAACGAGAAACCAGCCGCGTCGTGACGAGGCTGGTTTTATGTTTTTTGCTTTAAAAATCATATTTGACTATATAAAATGCGTAAAGTATGGTAAAATGAAGATACATGCATCTATGACCAGCGCTATTGGATAAGAAGTGGAGATTGACGATGAAAAAAGATGCCATTTTATCAGAGGATAGAAAATATCGGTATATTTTATCAAGAATTTGGGATGAGACCAAACCTACCGTCTTATTTATCGGGTTAAATCCATCAACTGCTGATGAGAACAAAGATGATCCGACGATTAGACGATGTGTTGATTTTGCGAAGAACTGGGGTTATGGGGGTATCCTCATGGCTAATCTATTTGCGTTTAGAACAACGAATCCACAGGGATTATATGAAGAAAAAGATCCTATTGGGAATGATAATGATTCCTATATCAAAGAATATGCCAACAAAGCAGAATTAACGATTGCCTGCTGGGGAAATCATGGTCATTTTAAAAATCGTTCACAGGAAGTTTATGATCTAATTAATTCGTTGCATTGTTTGGATACAAATAAGAGTGGTGAACCAAAACATCCACTTTATATTAAGCGTGATACAGAACCCAAATTATATATCAGATAAAGTTTTAGAATTGGAACTGATTTTGAGTCTTGAAAGCTCAAATGAATCACTTCTTACTATGAGAAAAGATCTTTACATTTTAAAGGATGGTCATAGCTTTCGATTTGAGAGCTATTTTTATTTTACCGAAAACATTAAAAATGACTATATAAACAGTTTAAAATATGGTAAAATAGTAGGGATAAAAGAAGGAGTGACAAAATGGGAAAACCAAAATATCATCGTGTCTTGATTAAGTTGTCTGGAGAAGCCCTAGCAGGTGAGCGTGGTGTTGGGATTGATTTGCCAACTGTTCAAGCCATGGCAAAAGAGATCAAAGAAGTGGCAGAGTCAGGGGTTGAGATCGCCTTGGTTATCGGTGGTGGCAATCTTTGGCGCGGAGAACCAGCTGAGGCAGCTGGGATGGACCGTGTTCAGGCGGACTATACTGGGATGCTTGGAACAGTGATGAACGCCCTTGTGATGGCGGATAGTTTAAAAGCACAAGGCATTGATACACGGGTGCAAACAGCAATTGCTATGCAACAAATTGCTGAACCTTATGTCAGAGGACGGGCCCTTCGTCACTTAGAAAAAGGACGGATCGTCATCTTTGCAGCGGGAACGGGTTCGCCTTATTTTTCAACGGATACCACTGCGGCCCTTCGTGCAGCTGAGATCCAAGCTGATGCCATTCTCATGGCTAAAAATGGGGTGGACGGGGTCTATAATGCTGATCCAAGAACCAATGCCGATGCCATTAAGTTTGACGAATTGACCCATATTGAAGTCCTAAAACGTGGTCTTAAAATCATGGATTCAACCGCAAGCTCATTATCCATGGACAATGACATTGATCTGGTGGTCTTTAACCTCAACCAACCAGGAAATATCAAGCGGGTTATCTTTGGTGAGCAAATTGGAACAACCGTTTCTAATAAATTATCTTAAAAAGGAGTTATCTTGTGAGTAACATTATCGAAACAGCAAAAGAACGTTTTCAACAATCGCATCAATCGCTTAGCCGTGAATTTGCAAGCATTCGTGCTGGTCGTGCCAATGCGAGTCTCTTAGACCGCATTCAAGTGGAATATTACGGCGCGCCAACGCCACTTAACCAGTTGGCTTCCATCACTATTCCAGAAGCGCGGGTGCTTTTGGTGACACCGTTTGATAAAACCGTATTAAAAGACATTGAGCGTGCCATCAACGAATCTGATCTTGGTATTAATCCAGCTAATGATGGTTCTGTTATTCGTTTGGTGATCCCTGCTTTGACAGAGGAGACACGCCGTGATTTGGCTAAGGAAGTGAAAAAAGTTGGTGAAAACGCTAAGATTGCCATTCGTAACATCCGCAGAGATGCGATGGATGCTGCGAAAAAGCAAGAAAAGGCTAAGGAGATCACCGAGGACCAATTGAAAAAATTGGAAAAAGATATTCAAAAAGCAACCGATGATGCCGTGAAACACATTGATCAAATGACGGCTGCCAAGGAAAAAGAGTTGTTGGACGTTTAAAAAGGAAAACGAGAAAAGGACGAGAATTCATTTTCGCCCTTTTCGTTATAAAAGAAAGGAAAAAACATGCAGACATTACTGGCAACCGATCTCACGGCTCTTGTGATTGATGAAAACGATCGGTATTATTTTGTTCAAAAAGACGGGCAGACCTTTGCCCTAGATAAGGCTGAAGGAGAACACGCGTTAGGAGAGATGGTGAGCGGTTTTGCTTATCTTGATATGAAGCAAAAGGCACGTTTAACGACGAACTACCAAGGGCCGACCAAGACGCGCTATGCTTGGGGGGAAGTGACCAGTGTCAGAAAGGACTTGGGAGTCTTTCTTTCAGTAGGTCTTCCTGATAAGGAAGTGGTGGTTTCACTGGATATTCTCCCAGAGTTGAAGCAGCTTTGGCCTAAAAAGGGCGACCGCCTTTATGTGCACCTGTCAGTAGATAGCAAAGATAGGATCTGGGCGCATCCAGCTGATGCTGAGGTCTTTAGGCATCTAGCAGGACGGGCCTATGATAATATGCAAAACCAAGAGTGGCCTGCCATCGTCTATCGCCTCAAGCTCTCTGGAACCTTTGTGTATCTACCAGAAAATAATATGCTGGGCTTTATTCATCCGAGTGAACGTTACCAAGAACCCCGTCTAGGAGAGGTTTTAAAGGTACGGGTCATCGGCTATCGTGAGGTTGATCGCACCCTCAATTTGTCCTTGAAACCTCGGTCATTTGAGATGTTAGAACAGGATGCTCAGATGATTTTGACTTATTTGGATCAGCAGGGTGGTTTTATGACCTTAAATGACAAGTCTTCACCAGATGAGATTAAAAGAACCTTTGGCATTTCAAAAGGGCAGTTTAAAAAAGCTCTAGGCGGTCTCATGAAAGCAGGTAAAATCAAGCAAGATAGCTTGGGCACAGAGCGGATTAGAAAGGACTAGGGTGAGAGAATAAATGGTGATATGGCTTCATTTGTTTTACCTCTTACCTTTGGTTCTCTTTGTGGTGTCTTATCTGTGGGATGCTAGGCGTTTGGTCAATGCTTATTTGCTGCTGATAACCGTGCTATGCTTGGCACTTTTTATAGCAGGTGCCTTGGTGGTGAACGTTGAGCGCTGGGATAAGGAAACGGCTATTTTAATCGTTTATGTCTTTTTAGCCTTGATCCCGATTAGCGTGGTGGCCTCTAGCTTGTATTTGCTATTTAATGGCAGGCAGATGATGACCTTTGAGGGCATGCGTCTTGCCAATCTCTTGTCCCTTTTTTACGGTCTTGGTATTGCGGGGACTATTACGCTTCATTATCTGCCACATCATCCGATTATGATGCGTTTTTCAGGGCTGATGGATGAGGGACTGTTGTATGTGAGTTTCTTGTATCTCGCCTATACGCTTTACGGTTTTGTTTACAATCGTCTGCCCCTAGGTTATCGGCCGGATTATATCATTGTACTGGGTTCTGGTTTGATCGGTGACAAGGTTCCTCCTTTACTCGCTCAGCGTTTGGAAAAGGGAAAAGCCCTCTATGAACGCTATAACAAAAAGTCCAAGCTCATCGTCTCAGGTGGTCAAGGCAGTGACGAGTTGGTCTCAGAAGCAGAAGCCATGGCGGCTTATTTGAAAGAGAAGGGCTTCCCAGAAGAAAGCCTCCTCGTCGAGAATCAATCCACCACGACCTTGGAGAATTTGACCTTTTCAAAGGCTATCATGGAAGAAAAGGATCAAGGACCTTACCGTGTAGCTGTCGTGACCAATAGTTTTCATGCCCTTAGAGCAGGCGTTTATATGCGCCGTCTAGGCTTAAAAGGTCGTAGTATCGGCTCAAAGACTGCTTTTTACTATCTCCCCAGTGCGCAAATGCGTGAAACCGTTGGACTGGTGGTCATGTTTTGGCCTTGGCATGCAGTGATTGTGGGAATGAGCCTCTTGTCTTGGCTCTTGAGTTGGTTTGCATAGTAGTTATTGCAATGTGTGATAAAAGAGATGTTCTAAGACCTCTGCAACCCGCCCTAAAAGTGTCGAGAAAAAGCCCAGTTTTCCTAGGCATTGGGGTTCCTTCGTCCAACTGTCTATTTTCTTCTTGCTTTTTTAACGCCCTTTGTATCTTATGTAACTGCGCAGTTTTTCCTGCAGTTTATTGTCGAAACTGGAGGAAAAGCAAGTCAGTCGCCTAGCTTCTTGCCTAGTAGCAAGAAGCGTGCGATAAAGAGGAGTGATGATGACCTTTATCGCTGGCGAGTGGAACACGGGCTAAAATCCTAGAGAAAAAGCCTTATCTTCCTAGAAGCTAGCGCTTCTTCGTTAGATTTCCTATTTTCTTACGGATTTTTAAACGCCCTTTGTATCTTAATTTTTAGAAAAGGTGATTATTAGGGATGCCAGAAATTATTGCCAAACGGGTATCGAATTATGAATTGTTTTACGACTTGGTTTTTGTGTTTGCAACCTCCATTTTAACAGGATTACTGCACGGGGATCATGTGACGTTGCGTTCAGTGTTAACGTTTTTCACAGGATCTTTTGTGATTTTGTCCTTGTGGATGTATGAGACCTTTTATCTTAACGTTTATGGGGAGAGGGATCGTATTGATATACTGACCATCATTCCGTCCATGTTCATCATTGGAAATCTCGCCAATCACTTGAGTTTGGACTATCGCACCCACGCTTTACCATTTGCCATTCTCATCACTTTGGCTTATGCCATTATTGCCTTGCAATACTATCTCAGAGGCCGTCTCATCGGTTTTGAGACGGAGTTGGTACAGTCCATGCGCTTTATGATGGAGTTGACCATTCTTTATGCGATTCTTAGTCTATGTGTCTGGCTAGGCTTTTGGCCATTCAATGAATGGGGCTTGATTTTTTACTTGATTCCAGCGTTTCGACCCTTGATTTTCCAAAGGGAAAGGGGATTTGATATTTCTTTGATCAATTTTCCTCATATTGTTGAGCGCTTGCAGTTGATTACCATCATTACCTTTGGTGAGTCGGTCATTGCCATCATCAGGACCTATCAAAATGACTATCTGGCAGGTTTTGGTCTCTTTTTTGGCATGAGCTGTCTGTTTTCAGCTTATATTTCCCAGACTTACCTCAATATGAATCATCATCAGGTAGCAGGGACAAGGCTACTCTCTTATGCCAACAATGTCATCATCATCGGGGTCAATCTCTTTACAGTTGGCATTGAGATGCTGCCAAATAGCCACCATCGTCACATGGGCCTCATCTTTTTTGGTGCAGGCATCGCTCTTTTTTTCATCGGTCTGCTTTTGACCTCTCCTTATAATCGCGACATCTATCGCTTTAGCCTGTGGGAACATGCCCAGACTTTAGCAATGGCGCTTGCGGGTATCTTTATATGTTATCTTTTAAAAGACAATCTGGTTCTTATGGGTATCGTCTTTGCAGGTTGGACCTATAGTCTCAATTATGTCAACTTCGTCAAACGGCGCAGGGCGAGAGAAAGGGAAGAAGCCATTGTTTAGATTTAAAAAGACTGGTTCTCTCAGTCTTTTTTTGTTTGGAAATCTTGTCAGGATCATGAAAAGATGTTAGACTACTGATATGATGCCCTTACATAATCGCCTTGTTTTAGCAGGAAAATTTTTAGAATTATTTAAGCACGATGCCCTCTTTCATACGCCGATTTTTAGACTGGATAAAAAGAGAACTGATTTGCTCTTTGCGATCGTGTTTCGATTGGATGGGGAGGACAGCTTTTATACGCTCAATCGTTCCCCAAAAGGTTACGCCAAAGAACCAAGGGCCATCAAAACCTTTACCCGCTCTAATCTCTACCAAGGGCTCTTGTCTGTACCGATTCGGGCGCGTGAGAGCATCCAGATTTTACAAGTGCCCAAAGGGAAAAATCACAAGCATTATCTCACCTATTATAGCCAAGACGAGATAGCAGGCTTGGGGACAACTGAAAGTCTTACGGGCTACACTCCCTTTCGAGATGCCCATTCGAGCCGTTTTGAAAAAGAGGAAAAGGCAGACTGGATGAGCCAAGAAGACTACCAAGGTATCCAAGATTTTCACCCTTTTTTGTCTGTTAATCAGAAAGAAAAAGCACTTTTTGCCGACTACCACGATGCCTTGAGGCAGCGCTTGATCAAGCTCCAAGTCATGGGCTGGTATTATCATGGTCCACAGTTGAAAATCAGTTGGAAACCAGATCGCCCAAAGGCGCGCTGGCGCTCGTCTCTTTTAGCCATCGACCGTAAAACAAGGCGCTATTTCTTTCAAGGTGATGTCTATCAGGAAAATGGAACGGATCCGGTTTTTCTGGATAGCTTGAGGATTGATTTTAAGCGTTTGGGGTCAAAAGGACAGCTCGCCCAGTCAGCTTTTGAGCGCTTACTGGCGGAAATCAAGGCGCAGGAGAAGGCAGCTTTATTACGAGAACGCATGATTAGATGATAAAAGATGGGGATTTGCCCCATCTTTTATGTGGTTTGAAAGGTACTGGTATAGGGAATTTTGTCCTCTAGCACCTCTTGGTAATAGTCTTGTTTTTGGTCGATATAAGAAAGGGCTTCTTGGATGGTGTTTTGTTTTTGGAGCAATTCCTTTTGCTTTTGTTCCAACATGGCTTGGCGCTTTGGGATGCTTTCCTTGCCTTCTTGGCAAAGGACGAGGTAGTCCTGCATCTCCTTGATGGAAAATCCACACTGTTTGAGGCAGTTGAGGTTGAGGAGCCAGTCAATGGCTGCTTGGTCAAAGATGCGGTAGTTATTTTTATCCCGCTTGACTTGAGGGATGAGGCCTTTATTGCAGTAAAATTTGATGGCATCATAGGTTAGCCCTGTCATCTCTCTGGTTTCTTTCATACTATACATAAGATTTTTTCCTTAAAACACATTTTTTCTTGACCGGGTCTTAGACACGACTGTTATACTCTTTATTGTAGCAAGAAATAAGGGGATAAACAAGAAAAGAGGTGTTTTCTTTCTCATTTTTGCAAACCGATCACAGAATGATGCTACAATAAACCTGTCATTCGTCTCAATATCTGTCTTCAAAACATCAAGGTTTGGGAGGTAAGATGTGAACTATGGTTATGCAAGGGTCTCATCACGAGATCAAAATATCAATCGGCAACTGGTCGCTTTAAAAAAGGAAGGCATCAAAGAGGAAAGCATTTATGTGGATAAGCGCTCAGGCAAGGACTTTCAGCGCCCAGCCTATCAAGCCCTGCTCAAACGGTTAAAAAAGGGGGATCGCCTAACGGTGACCTCCATTGACCGCCTAGGTCGTAATTATGAGGAAATCATAAGAGAGTGGAACTACTTGACCAAGCAAGGTGGGGTGGAGATACAGGTCTTGGATTTTCCCCTACTCAATACCACAGAGCAGGTTAGTGGTTTGACGGGTCAATTTTTGGCAGACTTGGTCTTACAGGTCTTATCCTATGTGGCTCAGATGGAGCGTGAGCAGATAAGAAAACGGCAGCAAGAAGGCATTGCACTCGCCAAGGAAAAAGGTGTTCGATTTGGTAGACCAAGACTAGAGCGTCCGGTGCATTTTGAGAGGATTAAGGCTTTGTGGCAAAAGCGTTTGATTAGTTTGCGAAAAGGTGCCAAACTTCTAGGGGTCTCTCATTCGACCTTTTCTCGTTGGTTAAAGGAAGACAAATAGGATTTGCAAAAAGGTACAACCTTATGATACACAGGTTTTTCGCCATTCGATCTGCCATCAAACACCCTCTTTCTTCATTTTTTTCATTGTACCATAAGGTGTACATTGTGCGACAAGTATAAAAAGAAAGGATGATAATCATGAAATGGACAAGTATTCTAGCCCTTTTTCTAGGAGCAATCTTAGTATTAGCAGGGTGCAGTAGCGCCCAAAAGAGTAGCGGCGCTTCAACGTCGTCAGTCAATACCCGTGTGAGTGGAGAAAGTAAGGAGAGTAGCGTGCTGTTTATCAATGCGAGTCAAAATAAGGACGGCAATACTGTCAAAATGGCCAAGGATTTGATGGGCAACCAAGCCTATGAGCAGTTGGATCTCATTGATTACAAGATTGGCTTTTTGGGGCAAAAATTAGAAGGCGACCAGTTGCAGGAGGTCCTCTCTAAGGTCAAGGCGGCTAAGACCATCGTCATCGGCACACCAGTTTATTGGCACGCCATGGCAGGCAGTCTCAAGACCCTCTTAGACCGCACAGCGGAATTAGAAGGTGGGGAAAATCCTTTTGAAGGGAAAAAACTCTACTTTATCATGCAAGGCGCTAGCCCAACAGAACTCTCTAAGGAATCAACGGTCTATGCCATGACCCGCTTTGCTAGCCAGCTCAAAATGGATCTGGTTGGAACAGCGACAGACAATAGCGAACTGGCTACACTCAAAGAAAAATTTGAGCCATGAGACGACTAAGCGTACTCGTATGTTTGGTGGTGACCTTAGGGCTAGGCGCGTGTAGGCAAGAAACCACAGCTCCCTCTCAGGAAAGGGCCATCATCAAGGAAACACGCAGTATTGAAGGACCCGGTGGCATGATTTTTGGCGAGCTCCACCGCCCTAGTGATCGCAACGAGCATCCTTTGGTCATCTATGCGCATGGTTTAGGTTCTTCTTATGCTTATGGTGAACCTTATGCGAGAGCCTTGGCGGAGAGAGGATTTGCGGTTTATACCTTTGATTTTTATGGTGGGAATCCCTCCAGTCGAAGTGGTGGAAAGATGACGGATATGTCCATCTTGAGCGAAAAAGAGGACTTAGTGCAGGTTATTGATAACCTAAAAGGCGCGCCTTTTGTGGATAGGGGGCAGATTTCTCTCATCGGTGCCAGTCAAGGAGGTGTGGTGGCGAGCTTAGTGGCGAGTGAACGCAGTGACATTTCGCGCTTGGTCCTCTTTTATCCTGCCTTTGTCCTTGAAGATGAGATGAAGAAACGGTTTGGCTCTACTCAGGCTATTCCAGAAACCTTTTCTCTTATGGGAATGACCTTGGGGCGGGCTTACGCCCAAGCAGCCCTGTCTCAAGATTTGTATCAAAAAGCTAGGACTTATGAAAAACCTGTTCTTATTTTTCATGGGACTTCAGACAGTGTGGTGCCTCTTTCTTACTCGCAAAGGTTGGTGGCAGAGCTAAAAAATGCTCAGCTCATCACTTTAGAGGGGGTGGGGCATACTTTTAGTGGAAAGACGCAGACAAAGGTCATCCAGCAAACGCTTGATTTTTTAGAAAAAATAAATGAGAATAGAAAAAAATAAAAGGAGACAATCATGACACAAGAAAATCCATTTGGTTTAGTTTATGACGGAGCTTTGACGCAAAATGTACAAGGAGCTGTCAATATCCAAACAGTTAATTATGATAGCCGTGGGGTAACGATTGCTGCCAATGTTTACACACCAGCTGACTATGATGAAAAGGGCTCTTATCCAGCTATCACGGTTGCCCATCCTAATGGTGGGGTCAAAGAGCAAGTAGCAGGTTTCTTTGCTCAAAAATTAGCCGAAGCAGGCTTTATCACCATCGCAGCAGATGCCAGCTACCAAGGTGCTAGTGGCGGTGAACCAAGGAACACAGACTATCCAACCAATCGTGTGGAGGACATCAGAGCTATGGCAGACTTCTTGGAGGGTTTTCCAGGGGTGGATAAGGATCGTCTCGGTGCTCTAGGAATCTGTGGTGGCGGTGGCTACACGGCTGAAGCAGCAAAGACCGACAAACGCTTTAAGGCAGTGGCAACGGTGAGTCTTTTCAATAGTGGTCGTGTCAGACGCAATGGCTTTTTGGATAGCGATGTGGCAGGAATTGCTAAACGCTTAGAGGAGGCTAAAAAGGCGCGTGACAAACGCCTTGCAACAGGCGAAATCGACTATGTAGGGCAATACTTACCTGGTCGCATTCACTTGAGCGAGGAACAAATTGAGGCAATCCCAGCAGGGCTTTACCGTGAGGGAACCATCTACTACGGGGACACCTACTATCATCCCAATGCGCAAAGTTGGTACACCACAGAAAGTCTTATGTACCTCATGGCTTTTGATGCGCAAAATCAGGCTGAACTCATCGATCAACCTCTGCTCATGATTGCAGGTAAGGATGCCGACACGCGCTACATGACGGATGCCATTTTTGAAAAAGCCTCCAGCAAGGATAAGGAACGCTATCTGGTGGACGGTGCTAGCCACATTGAAACCTACTGGAAAGAACCTTATGTCACCCTTGAAAGTGAAAAACTCACCGAATTTTTCAGCAAATACTTGACATAATAAGCCCATCAAAAGACAAGCAGATTTGAGTATCGCTTGTCTTTTTTGGCTAGTGTGAAAGATTTTTAAATTAAACCCTTGTCAAGGGAATCATTTTGTGGTAAACTTGTTGTTGAAGTTGATACAAGAACAGGAGAGAGATATGGATACAAAATTCTCTGTTGCACTGCATATTTTGACAATGATTAGTGAGAGCAAAGAAGTCTTGAGTTCGCAAGATTTGGCTCAAAGTGTTGGAACCAATGCTAGCTATATTCGAAAAATCATTGCCCTTTTGAAAAAAGCAAATCTCATCACCTCCCATCAAGGGAAATCGGGTTATCAGTTGGTTAAATCACCTCAGGATATTTTCTTATTGGATATTTATTTTGCGACACAAGAAGTGGATCACATCAAACTGTTCCAGATTCACCAAAATGCCAATCAAGAATGTCCGGTCGGTCAGCATATTGAAACTGCTATGATCCCTATTTTTTCAAGTGTAGAACAAGAATTAGAGGATAAATTGCGTCAGCAAAGCTTGGACAATGTGATTAGAAATCTGTACCAATCTGCGGAGAAAAATCGGACATAAGATCAGATTTTTTAAGCCTAAACTTATACTTGAAACAGATACAAAAACAAATAAACAATAGAAAAGAGACATCATGAAAGTAGCCCAACACATCAAATATGACAAACACAATATCGCCTTAGCCTTAAAAGAGGTGGACCAACCCAATATCAAGCCCCATCAAGTTCTCGTTAAAGTGACCGCAGCAGGAGTCAATCCCTTAGATAATATGATTTCTAGAGGAGAAGTCAAGATGATTGTGCCTTACAAGATCCCTCAGACAGCCGGCAATGAGCTAGTCGGTCGCATAGAGAAGGTCGGAGCTGAGGTGAGCAACTTTGCGGTGGGGGAACGGGTCTTTGCTCGCCTACCACTTGAGAGTATCGGAGCTTTTGCTGAGTATGTAGCGGTTGACGCTCAAGCCCTAGCAAAAGTGCCAGAGAATTTGAGCGATGTTGAAGCGGCGGCAATCCCTTTGACAGCCCTAACCATTATGCAGGCTTTAGATTTGATGCAGGTTCGGGCTGGTCAGACGATTTTTATCTCTGGCGGTACCGGTGGTGTCGGTGCTATGGCTATTCCGATTGCTAAGGCAAAGGGGTTGACAGTTATCACCAACGGAAGTGGGGAAAATGCTGAGCGTGTTATCGCTCTGGGGGCAGACCGTTTTATTGATTTTAAAAAGGAAGATTATACAACATTACTGAGCGAGATTGATTTTGTTCTAGATACACTAGGAGGGGCAGAAACGCAGAAGCAAATGACCATTATGAAAAAAGGTGGCCATCTGGTTTCTCTGCGTGGGATGCCAAATGGGGATTTCGCAAGACGTATGAAACTGCCTAAATGGAAACAGATTCTTTTGGGATTAGCTGGTCGTAAGTGGGATAAAATGGCTGAAAAATATGGGGTGCATTACCATTTTATCTTTGTCAAAAGTGATGGCAAACAGCTACAAGAAGCCGCTAATCTTCTTAGCCAAGCGCAAGTTAAACCCTCTATTGATACCGTCTATCCATTTGAAGAGATTAACCTTGCCCTTGACAAGGTGGCTAATGGTCGCTCACGTGGAAAAACGGTTATCCGTTTCTAATCAATAAGGAGTAAGCAATGTCCTATCTAGCTACTAAAAATCAATATCTCACAGTTTCTGGAGATAAAATTGCCTACCGTGAACTGAGTAAAGGGAAGTCAAAACTTCCCTTAATCATGCTGACGCATTTAGCAGCCACCTTAGATCATTGGGATCCTAGATTGCTTGATTTATTAGCTGAAAGCGTGCATGTTATCGTGTTAGACCTTTCAGGTGTCGGAGCCAGTCAAGGTCAAGTGGCAACGACTATTTCAGGAATGGCTAAGCAGGCGACTAGGATCATCCAGTCTATGGGATACGAAAGGATCAACCTTCTTGGGCTATCAATGGGTGGCATGATTGCCCAAGAAATCGTGAGGATGAACCCTCTTTTGGTGAATCGTCTTATCTTAGTCGGAACAGCTCCTCGTGGTGGTATTGAAGTGGAGAAGGTGCCACAAAGAACTTTTCGCTACATGCTAAAAGCCAGTGTGGAAAGAGAAGATTCCAAGCGTTATATTTTTTATACCCATGATGAAAGAGGGAGAAGAGAGGCAAAGAAGGTTCTAGGACGAATGGAAGGGCGATCTGCGACTCATACTGATAAGGCCATGAGTCTTATCGGATTTTTAAGGCAGTTAATAGCGATTAAGCGTTGGGGAAAAGAACCCCAAGAAGATATGGGATATATTACTCAGCCAACCTTGATTGTCAATGGAGAAGAGGATAGGCAGGTCCCAACAGAGAACTCTTATCTTTTGCATGAGAAGATAAAAAATAGTCAGCTCATCCTCTATCCTCATGCAGGTCATGGTTCTATTTTCCAATTGGCTGATTCTTTTTCTAAGACTTTACTAGCTTTTTTGGAAGAAGAGTAAAAGAAGGTTATCGCATTTTTCAAAAAAATAAGCAAACGACTAGATAGAGTGCTAATTTTATGGTATAATAGACCAATGAAAGGTAAGGTGACCCTTATGGAACGTGCGATATTTGCAGGAGGTTGTTTCTGGTGTATGGTGCAACCTTTTGAAGAAATGGAAGGAGTTCTCTCGGTACGCAGTGGCTATACGGGAGGCCATGTGGAAAATCCCACTTATGAACAAGTGTGTTCAAAGACAACAGGCCATACAGAGGCTGTGGAGATTATCTTTGATCCTGAGAAGATTTCCTATGAAGACTTAGTAGAACTCTACTGGCAGCAGACTGATCCAACGGATGCTTTTGGTCAATTTCAAGACCGTGGCGATAGCTACCGTCCAGTGATCTTTTATTTTGATGAGACACAAAAAGCGACGGCTGAAGCGTCAAAAGCAAGGTTAGCAGCGTCTGCTCGTTTTAGCGACCCAATTGTCACCACGATTGAGCCAGCCAGTACTTTTTATGAGGCTGAGGAGTATCATCAAGACTTTTACAAAAAAGATCCCTTTCGGTACATGCTTTCAAGCAAGCTCCGTCATGATTTCTTAGAGAGAACGTGGAAATGAAACAGTCTTTTTACCATTGGCTCATGACCAAGCGGCATAGCCAAGAGGATCTTATCGCAGCTGATTTGGCTGAGGCAGTCTTTTTGGACATTCATTTTCCAAAACAGAGTGAGGATTTTGATGAGGTCAGCACTTATCTAGAAGAGGCAGCTGATTTTTCCTTTAACTTGCTGGAGTTTGACCGTCTATGGGAAGAGTATATGGAACACTAAACCTCCATTTCTTGATTAGCACTAGCGTTTTCGTTAGTGTTTTTGTCGTTTTTCGTCCTGTTCTAGAAATGAACGTGATATAATAAAGAGAGAAGAAAAGGAGAACAAATTTGCAAGATACCAAACGAGATATTCAACTCAGCCATCCAGAAGACCTCCTGGCCCTTTTTGGGAGCAATGAGCGCCACTTGCATCTCTTGGAACAATCGCTAGGTGTGACCATTCATGCGAGAACTGAGAGGGTGCAGGTGATTGGAGATGAAGTTGCGGTCGAAGAGACTAGACAAGTCATTGAAGCCCTCTTGGTCTTGGTGAAGCGAGGGATGCTTATCAATACCGCAGACATGGTGACCGCCATCTCGATGGTCAGAGATGGTAAGATTGATCAGTTTGTCGCCCTCTATGAGGAAGAGATTGTCAAGGACTTTTCTGGAAAACCCATCAGAGTCAAGACTTTGGGGCAAAAGGTTTATGTGGATAGTATTAAAAAACATGACATTGTCTTTGGGATTGGTCCAGCAGGGACAGGAAAGACTTTTTTGGCGGTCACTTTGGCGGTCATGGCCTTAAAACGTGGTCAGGTCAAACGCATCATTCTCACGCGTCCTGCCGTGGAGGCGGGGGAAAATCTGGGTTTTCTCCCTGGAGATTTGAAGGAAAAGGTGGATCCTTATTTGCGTCCTGTTTATGATGCCCTTTACCGTATTTTAGGAAAAGAGCAGACCACTAGACTGATGGAGCGTGAGATTATTGAGATTGCCCCTCTTGCCTATATGCGGGGTCGGACCCTAGATGATGCCTTTGTTATCTTGGATGAGGCGCAAAATACCACCATCATGCAGATGAAGATGTTTTTGACCCGTCTGGGTTTTCAGTCTAAGATGATTGTCAATGGGGATACTAGTCAAATTGACTTGCCCAAAAAGGTTAAGTCAGGCTTAGTAGATGCTATGGACAAATTAGAGGGCATTAGAGAAATTGACTTTGTTCATTTCTCCGCTAAAGATGTGGTGCGTCACCCTGTGGTGGCAGAAATTATCAAGGCTTATGAAGACCATGACGAAGATTAAGGAATACCGCTAAGGATTGAAGGTGGGCTATTGGCTCATCTTTTCTTATCGATAAAAACTATATCTTTATATATTTATTCTATATTTTACAACTATAAGCCTTGGTGTTAAAATAGGGGTAAGCTTTAGGACAAGGAGGAAGAATTATGGGAAAACAGCATCATTTTCATCATGTGGGGTCTTATTTGCGACCACAAGTTTTAAAAGCAGCTAGACAGCAAGTTGAAAAAGGCGAGATTTCGCAGGAAGAATTGCTACATTTGCAGGATGACTTGGTCAAAGACTTAGTGGCTAAAGAGGTTGAAGTCGGTTTACCCCTAGTGTCTGACGGGGAGTTTGGTCGGTCTTGGTGGCATTTGGACTTTTTATGGCACTTGGAAGGGTTTGAGTCTTATGAACAGGAGGACTCTTACCATTTCCATGGCGCTAAAACGAGAAAAACTAATGTGCGCCTAACTGGCAAGGTAAGAGAAAATAAGAACCATCCCTTCTATCGGGATTTTGCCTATTTAAAATCGATTACACCTGAAGGTGTAGTGCCAAAGGTGACCATTCCTAGCCCAAGTTTGATTGTGGGGCGAGACCACCGGAGTGATTTAGCTTTGGATTTTTATGACACTTGGCAAGATTTTCTTGACGATTTGGCTCAGGCCTATCATGATACCATCCAGCATTTTTATGACTTGGGGGCTCGGTTTGTGCAGCTGGACGATACGACTTGGGCTTATCTTTTACACCAATTGATTCAAGAAGCAGACAACCCTGAGCGTTTGGCTGAGCTCAAACAATTGGCAGAAGATGATGTCTATGTTATTAACAAGGCGCTTTCTCATTTACCGGAAGACTTGCTACTAGCCACCCATATTTGTCGTGGAAATTTCAAATCCACTTACTTGTTTGAGGGAGCCTATGATGGCATTGCTGATTATTTGGGACGACTTCCTTATCAGGTTTACTATTTGGAATACGATGATGCACGCAGCGGTGGTTTTGAGCCCTTGGCTAAGATTTGGAACCAGCGACCAGATGTAACCCTTGTGCTTGGTTTGATCACGTCTAAACACCCAGATTTGGAAGACCAAGATAAAGTGATTGAGCGCATTGATGAAGCCAGTTCTTATGTTCCTTTAGAAAACCTAGCTCTATCGACCCAGTGTGGGTTTGCCTCAACCGAGGAGGGTAACGTCTTGAGCGAAGAGGACCAATGGCAAAAATTGCTACTCATTCGAGACATCAGCCAAAGGGTTTGGGAAAATGAATAAGACATGAAGAGGTGACCTTTTTCACTTCTTTTTCTAAGTCTTACAGTTCTAAAATCAGTTCCATCCTAGAGAAAAGAGCAAACTTATGGTAAAATAAGAATATCAAATGAAGTAGGTGATCTATGTATATCGAAATGGTCGATGAAACCAAGCAAGTTTCAGACGCAATCAAGGAGCAAACTCAAGCGATTTTACAATTTGCGGCAGAAAAGCTAGGCAAAGAAAACAAGGAGATGGCAGTAACGTTTGTGACCAATGAACGTAGCCACGAGCTTAATCTCCTCTACCGTGATACAGATCGTCCCACGGATGTGATTAGCTTAGAGTACAAGCCAGAAGTAGACATCGTTTTTGATGAAGCAGACCTCATGGCAGATACGGATTTGGCAGAGATGATGGCAGAGTTTGATAGCTATATCGGTGAGTTGTTTATCTCAATCGATAAGGCAAAAGAGCAGGCAGAAAGCTATGGGCATAGTTTTGAGCGAGAAATGGGCTTTTTAGCCGTGCATGGTTTTTTACATATCAATGGCTATGACCACTACACCCCTGAAGAAGAAAAAGAGATGTTTGGTTTACAGGAAGAGATATTGACTGCCTATGGACTCACACGACAATAACCCACAAAAAAAGTGGAAAAATAGAGAGTTAATTGCCAGTATGGAGTTTGCTATTACTGGTATTGTGACTGCCTTTAAGGAAGAGCGAAATATGAAAAAGCATGCCCTGTCGGCTATTTTAGCTTTGGCGGCAGGTTGGTTTTTCAAGATTTCTGCTGTAGAATGGCTCTTTTTGCTTTTGAGCATTACCTTGGTCATTGCTTTTGAGATTGTCAACTCTGCTATCGAAAATGTGGTGGATTTGGCGAGTGACTATCATTTTTCTATGTTGGCTAAATATGCCAAAGACATGGCAGCAGGTGCGGTCTTAGTGGTTTCGATTTATGCCTTGCTAACAGGCTGTATCATTTTTTTACCCAAATTATGGCAATTATTGGTGCGTTAGGAAAAAGATATTAAGGAGAATAGAAAATAAATGACATTTAAATCTGGATTTGTAGCGATTTTGGGACGACCAAATGTGGGGAAATCAACCTTTTTGAACTATGTGATGGGACAAAAAATCGCCATCATGAGTGACAAGGCTCAAACCACACGCAATAAAATCATGGGAATCTATACCACAGACAATGAGCAGATTGTCTTTATTGATACCCCAGGTATCCATAAGCCAAAGACAGCGCTTGGGGATTTCATGGTGGATTCGGCTTACAGTACCCTAAGAGAGGTAGATATGGTGCTGTTCATGGTGCCAGCTGATGAAACAAGGGGCAAGGGAGATGACATGATTATCGAGCGCCTCAAACAGGCAAAGGTTCCTGTTATCCTTGTCATCAACAAGATTGACAAGGTGCACCCTGATCAACTGCTTGAGAAAATTGAGGACTATAAGGAGCAGATGGATTTTGCAGAGATTGTCCCAATATCAGCGACACAAGGCAACAACGTGACCCGTTTGCTTGAGATTTTGACCGAAAATCTGGAAGAAGGGCACCAATACTTCCCAGCCGATCAGATCACGGATCACCCTGAGCGTTTTTTGGTCTCTGAGATGATTCGTGAGAAGGTCTTGCATCTGACCCAGCAAGAGGTGCCGCATTCTGTAGCAGTAGTCATTGACTCCATGAAACGTGATCAAGAATCAGATAAGATTCATATCCAAGCCACCATCATGGTTGAACGTGCTAGCCAAAAAGGGATTATCATCGGAAAAGGCGGAGCCATGCTGAAGAAAATCGGCAGTCTCGCCAGACGTGATATTGAACTCATGCTAGGAGATAAGGTCTATTTAGAAACTTGGGTCAAAGTCAAGAAAAACTGGCGGGATAAAAAGTTAGACTTGGCGGACTTTGGTTACAACAAGAAGGAATATTGATGCCAGAATTACCAGAAGTCGAAAGCGTGAGAACAAGCCTAGAGCAGCTCGTCCTAGGTAAGACCATTGCAAATGTCAGCGTCTTTTATCCACGGATGATGAGACCACACGCAGATGAGTTTGCCTCAGCCCTTTTGGGGCAACACGTGAGCGCTCTTCGTCGTAGGGGCAAGTACCTAATTCTTGAGCTGAGCGGTGGTTTGATTGTGTCTCACTTGCGCATGTCGGGGAAGTATTTTTACCATGAAGGGGAAGTGCCTCTAGATAAGCATGCCAGAGTGCAGTTTGATTTTTCAGATGGCAGTCACTTGGTTTATCAAGATGTGCGTAAGTTTGGCACCATGGACTATCTCAACAAAGACGAGGAAGCCGCTTATTTCAAGTCCAAAAAACTAGGACCAGAGCCTGTACAGGAAGCCTTTTTCTACCAGCCTTTTATAGAAGGATTAAAGCGTTCGAGTCGGGCCATCAAACCTTATTTACTGGACCAAAAAGCCGTAGCAGGTCTTGGCAACATTTATGTTGATGAGGTGCTGTATCAGTCTCGTATCCATCCAGAAAGACCGGCTCAGTCTCTTTCACAAAAGGAAGCAAAGGCCTTGCACCAAGCAATTATCACTGTTTTAGCGTTAGCTATTGAAAAGGGCGGGTCAACGATTAGGACTTATGAAAATCTAGGTCAAAAAGGAAGCATGCAGGATTACCTTCAAGTCTATGGCCGTGAGGGTCAGCCTTGCAGGCGCTGTGGTCATCCTATTGAGAAGTTTAAATTAGGCGGTAGAGGGACCCATATCTGCCCGCAGTGTCAGAAAGGGAGAAGCTGATGGGAACATTGATTGGATTAACCGGCGGTATTGCTTCTGGAAAGTCAACTGTTAGCCAATGGTTAAAAGAAAAAAGCTACTGTGTCATTGACGCAGATGCTTGGGTTCATGCCAAACAAAAAAAGGGTGGGCCGCTTTATGAAGCGTTGGTGGCTGAATTTGGAAGCGGTATCTTGGACAAATCCGGTGAGTTGGATAGAAAAGCCCTATCACAGTTGCTTTTTTCAACACCGTCTTTGCTTGAGCGCTCAGCTGATCTGCAAGACGCCATTATCAGACAGGGCTTAAAAGAAGAAGCTCTCCAAGCACTTGAGAAAGAGCGGGTGGTCTTTATGGATATTCCCCTCTTGTTTGAAAAAAACTACCAGTCTTGGTTTGATGAGATTTGGCTGGTTTATGTGGATGAAGAGACACAAATCCAACGTCTGATGGACCGAAACAAATACAGCAGAAAAGAAGCCCTGCTTCGTTTGTCTCATCAGTTGCCCTTGCGGGATAAGAGGGCTTGGAGTCAGGTGGTTATTGACAATCAAGGGACACTCGTTGAGACCAAACAAGCCCTTGATGAGGCGCTTAGGCACTTGCCGCAGTAAGCATTAGAAAAGGAGAGAGGATGAGGGGTGCGCATTAAGATTAATCTGGCCTGTCAGTCATGTGGACAGGTCAACTACCTAACCAGTAAGAACAAAGCACAGCATCCAGAAAAGATTGAAGCCTTAAAATATTGCCCGAAAGAACGAAAAGTAACGCTTCATCTTGAAAGATAAAGAAAAATATGGTAAAATAGAAAAGACCATATCGGAGGAAAACAGCATGTATAATTTATTACTGACAATTTTGTTGGTATTATCAGCCATTTTAGTGATTGCTATTTTTATGCAACCCCAGAAAAATCCAAGTAGTAACGTATTTGACAGTAGCGGTTCTGAGGCGCTTTTTGAACGCACCAAGGCGCGTGGTTTTGAAGCTTTCATGCAACGTTTTACGGGGATCTTAGTCTTTTTCTGGTTAGCAGTAGCTTTAGCTTTAGCTATTTTATCAAGTCATTAAAAATGAGCTTAGCTTGGTCTAGCTCATTTTTTCAGTTTATGGGAGAACATCTCCCAAGATTTTAACCAAATCAAGAAAGAAAGAGAAATATGAAAACACAGATTACAACCTATTTAGAAGAGGCTGGGAAAACAAGCGTGGATCAGCTGGCCAGTCATTTGCAGATGACAGGCTCTAAGCGTTTTCCTAGTCTGATTAAAACCCTATCCCAGATGGAGAGCCAAGGTCTCTTGCGCTTTCATCCAGATGGCAACTTGTCCCTAAGACCTAAAAAAGAAGAAAAAGGCATGCGGTTAAAAGGTGTCTTTCATGCCAACAAGGCAGGCTTTGGCTTTGTTACGATTGATGAGGCTGAAGAGGACCTTTTTGTCGGGCGTGATAGCGTGGGGCATGCCATAGACGGTGATACCGTTGAGGTGGAAATCATCAAGGTGGCCAATCGCCTCAAGGGGATGGGGGCAGAAGCCAAGGTAGTAGGCATTGTCGAGCATAGCCTCAAGACCAGTGTCGGTAAGTTCATCCTAGATGAGCAAAAACCCAAGTATATCGGCTATATGTTGAGCAAAAATCCTAAAATTAAACAGCGGATTTATATCAAAAAAGAGCCTGTGGTTCTTGATGGGACGGAAGTGATTAAGGTCGCTATTGACAAGTACCCGAGCCGTCATCATGACTATTTTGTCGGCCATGTGCTGGATATTATCGGTCATGAGAATGATACTGGTATCGATGTACTAGAAGTGCTAGAGTCCATGGACATTGTCTCAGAATTTCCAGAAGAGGTCTTAAAAGAAGCCGAGCAAGTGCCAGATGAGCCGAGCGAAGAGGATTTGATGGGGCGTGTTGATTTACGTTCTGAAATCACCTTTACCATTGACGGAGCAGATGCCAAGGATTTGGACGATGCGGTCCATGTCAAAAAGTTGCCAAATGGCAATATTGAGTTGGGGGTGCATATTGCAGATGTGTCCTACTATGTTAGAGAAGGCTCGGCGCTGGATAAGGAGGCGGTTCGACGTGGGACTTCGGTCTATGTGACGGACCGTGTGGTTCCAATGTTGCCAGAACGTTTGTCCAATGGGATTTGTTCCCTCAATCCACGGGTCAACCGCTTGACCCAATCGGCTATTATGGAGATCAATCCTAGAGGTCAGGTGGTGGCTTATCAGATTACACAATCCGTCATCAAGACCAAGCATCGCATGACCTATCATGATGTCAACCAGATTTTGGCAGGAGATCAAGAACTCACAAAGACCTACCAAGACATCGTTCCTAGTATCACGCTTATGGCTGAACTCCACCAGACTTTAGAAAACATGCGCAGAAAACGTGGGGCGCTGGATTTTGATACGGCAGAAGCCAAGATTTTGGTGGATGATAAGGGTGTTCCTGTTGACATCGTGGTCAGAGAACGTGGTGTTGCCGAGCGCATGATTGAGTCCTTTATGTTGGCTGCCAATGAATGTGTGGCAGAGCATTTTTCAAAGCAAGAGCTACCTTTTATCTATCGAGTCCACGAGGAGCCAAAGGCGGAGAAATTGCAACAATTCTTAGACTATGCCAGTGTCTTTGGCATTGCAGCGCGTGGTACTGCTAACAAGATGAGCCAGTCTGCCCTGCAAGAGGTCATGGAAAAGATGAAAGGCAAGCAAGGCAGCGAAGCTATGGCCATGATGTTATTGCGCTCCATGCAACAGGCTAGATATTCTGAACACAATCACGGTCATTATGGTCTAGCAGCTCCCTTTTACACGCATTTTACCAGTCCAATCAGGCGCTACCCTGACCTTTTAGTGCACCGTTTGATTAGGGATTATCAGATGAAAACGCCAGAGATGATTGCGCATTTTGAAGAACGAATCCCAGCTCTTGCAACCTCTTCTTCTCAGCTAGAGCGTAGGGCTATTGATGCCGAGCGCATGGTTGAAGGCATGAAAAAAGCTGAGTATCTGGAAAAATACGTGGGTCAAGAGTTTGACGCTATTGTGAGTACGGTGGTCAAATTTGGTCTGTTTGTGGCCTTGCCAAATACGGTTGAGGGCTTGATTCATGTGACCAACTTCCCAGAATTTTACGTCTATAATGAACGAACCCTAACCCTACAAGGCGAACGATCAGGCAAGGTCTTTAGAGCAGGGCAACCCATTCGCATCAAGGTCATGAGAGCTGATAAGGAAACAGGCGAAATCGATTTTGCCTATGTGCCAAGTGACTTTGATGTCGTGGAAAAAAAGACAACATCCCAAAAGCAAAAACCAAGACGCAAACCGCAGGATAAAAAGGGACCACGAGGAAAGAAAGGAGACGAACATGCCAAAAGGCGAAGGAAATCTCATCGCGCAAAATAAAAAAGTCAGACATGACTACACCATTGTTGATACTGTTGAAGCCGGTCTAGTGCTGACAGGAACAGAGATTAAGAGTGTGCGTGCAGCGAGGATGGCACTAAAAGATGGCTATGCCCAGATTAAAAACGGGGAAGCTTGGTTGGTCAATGTCCATATCACCCCTTATGAACAAGGCAATATCTGGAATCAAGATCCAACCAGAACACGAAAGCTCCTGCTCAAGAAAAAAGAAATCGCAAAACTTACGCAGGAATTAAAGGGAACAGGTATGACCCTTGTGCCCTTGAAGGTCTATCTTAAAAATGGTTTTGCCAAGGTTTTGATCGGTCTTGCTAAGGGAAAACACGACTATGACAAACGCGATAGTATCAAGCAAAGAGAGCAAAAACGTGATATCGCAAGGCAGATGAAGGCTTTTAACACCAGATAAAAAAACGAGACGGAAAAATCATTCCATCTCGTTTTTTTATAGTCGTTTCGTTTGCTTTTAGCTTTAGTAATAAAGCAATTCCTTGCTGGTTTTGGTGAAAGGTTGAAAACCTTCCTTGGTTACATAGCCGCAGTCTTCGATACGCACCCCCACTTTTCCTGGGATGTAGATACCTGGTTCAATCGAGAAGCACATGCCTTCTTCAATAACCAGATCATTGCCAGCTGCGATGGATGGAAATTCATGGACTTCCATTCCAAGACCATGTCCCAAGCGGTGGTTGAAGTAGTTGCCGTAGCCTGCTTTTTCGATGACGTGACGAGCAGCCTGATCGACCTCAGCAGCCGTAACACCCGGTTTCACAAAGTCTTGGGCAGTGAGTTGGGCTTCCAGACAGATGGCGTAGATGTCTTTTTTGAAAGCATCGGGACGACCGACAGCAACGGTTCTGGTCATATCACTAGTGTAGCCGAGGGTTTCCACACCAAGGTCAAAGAGGAGAAGGGCGTTATTTTCAATCCTATTCATACCCGGAATACCGTGAGGATTAGCGGCATTATCACCTGTTAGGACCATGGTTTCAAAACTCATCTTGTCCACGCCTTGTTTTTTCATCTCGTATTCAATCTTAGCGATGATATCAAGTTCGGTCGCTTCTAGAGAGATAGCATCAAAGCCCACTTGGACTGCCTTATCGGCAAAATCTCCTGCAACTAGCATTTTCTTGATTTCGTCCTCAGACTTGATGAGTTTCATGTGGTTGATAGTTGGGGTCAAATCCTTGAAATCCCCTGAAAAGACAGTTTTTAGCCCATTAAACTTGGTGAGGTTGAGGTTGTCAAACTCAGCATAGATAGGTCCTGTTCCCTTTACAGGAAGGATAGCCTTGATTTTCTCCCAAGGATTTTCAGAATCCAGATAACCAATGACTGGGAAAGAAAGGATCTGACTGGCTCTGACTTGATCAAGTTGAGGGAGAAACAAAATAGGATCCTTGTCAGAAAAGACAAAGAGGAACTGTTGGCGCTCGTGAGGGTCACCGTAGTAGCCGGTTAGATAGTTGATGGTGGTTGGGCTAGAAATAATGGCCACTTCAGCCCCTTTTTCTTGTAAGAATGTTTGAATCGTAGATAATTTACTCATAAGCATACCTTCTTTCTGTCTTCTATTTTTTCAAAAAAGTGAGCAAAAAGCAAGTCTTAGCTCAAGAAAGGAAGATTTTCTTTTCTTGTGGTGAAAATGTTCGTTAAAGAGAAGAATTTTTGACAAATTTTGGGGCAACGTCCAAAAAGTTTGTGAAATATGCTTAAATTTCTTATTAAATTGTTTGAAAGTGTTTCCACAAAGTGGTATAATAGGAATAGGATGGAAAACTAGACAGAAAGGCTTGGTAATACAAATGAATCATGATGATACTATTACTATTTATGATGTGGCACGCGAGGCTGGTGTTTCTATGGCAACGGTCAGCCGTGTTGTAAATGGCAATAAAAATGTTAAAGAAAATACCAGACAGCGCGTTTTAGAGGTTATTGAGCGCCTAGATTATCGCCCAAATGCTGTGGCAAGGGGTCTTGCTAGCAAGAAAACGACGACGGTTGGTGTGGTGATTCCAACCTTGGCCAATTCATATTTTTCTGTTTTGGCAAAAGGAATTGATGACATCGCAGCCATGTATAAGTACAATATTGTTCTGGCTTCAAGTGATGAAGATGAGGACAAGGAAGTCGAAGTGGTCAACTCTCTTTTCTCAAAACAGGTGGATGGCATCATCTTTATGAGTTATCACTTGACGGACAAGATGCGCTCTGAGTTTTCTCGCTCACGCACGCCAGTGGTGCTAGCTGGAACAGTGGATTTGGAGCATCAGTTGCCAAATGTCAATATTGATTACAAACAAGCCGTGCATGATGCGGTTGCTGTCCTTGCAAAACGCCATAAAAAGATTGCTTTTGTCTCAGGACCACTCATCAATGACATCAATGGCAAGGTACGTCTAGCAGGCTACAAAGAAGGACTCAAGGACAGTAAGATTAATTACACCGAAGGTTTGGTCTTTGAGGTCAAATACACCTACGAAGATGGCTACAACCTCGCCAAACGCTTGGTCAAATCAGGAGCAACGGCAGCTTATGTGACAGAGGATGAGTTGGCAGCAGGTGTGCTCAACGGTCTTTTTGCAGAAGGGGTTTCTGTTCCAGAAGACTTTGAACTCATCACCAGCAACGACTCCCCAGTGGTCAACTACACCCGTCCAAACTTGAGCTCTATCAGCCAACCGATTTATGACCTTGGTGCGGTCAGCATGCGCATGCTCACCAAGATTATGAATAAAGAAGAGCTGGAAGAAAAAGAAATCATCCTCAATCATGGCATCAAAGAAAGAGGAACGACAGAAAAGTAAGCCTGAATAAGGGAATAAGACTGAAGGACAGTGATGAAAACTGACTTCAGTCTTTTTGTCTAGGAAAGAGTGGGAAAGCGGGTGAGAGTTTGTTTTTCAGCGAATTTACGGTATAATAGAGACATGAAAGTATTACTCTATTTGGAAGCAGAACATTACCTTAGAAAATCAGGGATAGGAAGGGCGATTAAGCACCAAGAAAAAGCGCTAAAAATGGTGCACCAAGCCTATACAACCGACCCTAAGGCTGAGTATGATTTGGTTCACATGAATACTTATGGGGTGAAGTCTTGGCTCTTAATGAACAAAGCCCAAAAAGAAGGAAAAAAGGTCATCATGCACGGTCACTCGACCGAGGAGGATTTCAGAAACTCTTTTATTGGGTCAAATTGGATTAGTCCTTTGTTTCGTTGGTATTTATGCCAATTTTACAAGAAAGCAGATGCCATCATCACACCGACCCCTTATTCTAAGCGGCTGATACAAGGTTATGGGATTGGTCGTCCCATTTATGTGGTGTCAAATGGAATTGATTTGGAGCGTTACCATTCGACAGCGCAAAAAGAAGCGGCTTTTCGAGATTATTTTGGGATCAAAGAAGGACAAGCCGTGGTCATGTGTGCGGGTCTTTATTTTAAGCGAAAAGGGATTGAAGATTTTATCGAAGTGGCAAAACGCATGCCAGAGGTACGGTTTATCTGGTTTGGTGAAACCAATAAATGGGTGATTCCGCCTTCTGTGAGGCGCCTCGTGACGAAAAATCATCCTGAAAATGTTACCTTTGCTGGCTATATCAAGGGGGATGTCTTTGAAGGCGCCATGAGTGCTGCGGATGCTTTCTTTTTCCCTAGTAAGGAAGAAACAGAAGGCATCGTGGTCCTAGAAGCCCTAGCGAGTAGGCAACACTTGCTGATTCGTGATATTCCGGTTTATGAGGGTTGGCTAGACAAGGATGCAGCTGAGTTTGCGACCTCTGTGGATGGTTTTGTCGAGCGCTTGCGAGCGATTTTGGCTGGAGAAAGTCACAAGACCGAGGCTGGCTATGAAGTGGCAAGGAAAAAACGGATTGAAGCGATTGGGCATGAGTTGGTTTCAGTCTATCACAAGGTCTTGCAAGCATCTAGAAATGATCAATAGGAGACAGGATGAAAAGAGAGATTGAACCAGAATTATACAATTATAACCGATTTCCAGGACCACAGTTTGAACAAAACCAAGACGTCATCACCGCAGACGATTTGACCTTTTATTTGCGAAAGGATTACAAAGACGCTTTTCATCCCGATCGCTTTGGTGAGCGTTTTAGCGAAATCTTGCTCAAGTATGACTATATCGTGGGCGACTGGGGGGCGGAGCAGCTGCGTCTGAGAGGTTTTTACAAGGACAAGAAGAAAAAACGCACTGGGCTACTTATTCATCAGCTCGAGGATTATCTGGCGGAGTATTGCCAGTTTGGTTGTGCTTATTTTGTTTTGGAAAATCCACAGCCAAAGGAAATTCGTTACCATGAGAAAAAAGAGGGGCACAAACGCCGCAAGAAAAAACATTCTGCTAAGCCATCTCGCATGCAGGATGTGATTGAAAATGACCATCAAGAAATTTTATATAAGGAAAAAACAGGGCATTTTGTCATTCGGGAGAAGAGAAAATGATTAGGCGCAGACGCTTTCAGTTGGCGCTTTTGGCTTGTATTTTAGGAGTGAGCTTGCTTTGCTTTTCCCCCCAGCCCCATCTGACGGATGTCCAGACGCCGGGCGTTTTTTATGTGGGGCGCGTGGCGTTTTTGCTCATTCCCTTTAATAGTCTTGTCCATTTGCCTGAGATTAAAACTTGGTTTGAGTTGGTGTGGATTGTCGGACAAAATCTAGCTAATTGCCTCTTGCTTTATCCCTTGATGCTGTGTGTCCTCGTCCTCTATCCTCAGTATCGGTCTTATCGTAAGGCTTTTCTTCTCGCGCTTGGCATTAGCTTTTTCATTGAGAGCATGCAGGTGGTTTTGGATATCTTGTTTGATGTCAATCGGGTATTTGAGATTGACGATTTGTGGACCAATAGTATCGGTGGGCTTTTGGCTTATGGAACGTATCAATTTTTGAAGAAAAACAGCAAAAAGGACTTGTTGGAATAGGACAAGTCCTGCGCTTTTGTACAGTCATTTCGTTTATCTTTTGTGACTTTGTTAACTTGTCTTTTTTAACTGTAGTTATACCTAGAGCAAGTTTCTTCGTTCTAAAAGCAAAGGGCAATGACGATAGAAAGGAATCTGATGTCGATTATTAAACGATTATGGTGGTTTTTCACCTTGGAAAAATGGCGGTATGGGATTGGGATTTTTTCCCTTGCCTTGGTAGCAGTGCTCAATCTCATCCCTCCCTTTGTCATGGGAAGGGTGATTGACCAGATTGCCAACCAGAGCTTGACCCGACAGGAGTTGCTGGTGCAGCTGCTTTATCTGCTGCTTTCGGCCTTTGCGATGTACGGTTTGCGTTACGTTTGGCGCATGTATATCATTGGGACCTCGTATCGTCTGGGGCAGATTATGCGAGAGCGTCTATTTGCGCATTTTTTGCGTTTATCGCCGAGCTTTTATGAAAAGCACCGGACAGGGGATTTGATGGCACATGCGACCAATGATATCAATGCACTGACACGTTTGGCAGGTCCAGGGGTTATGTCAGCGGTTGATGCCTCCATCACAGCCATGGTGACCCTTGTGACTATGTTTTTTCATATTTCTTGGCAGATGACGCTAGTTGCGATTCTCCCCTTGCCCTTAATGACGTTTGCGACCAATCGCTTGTCAAAGCAACTGCACTACCGTGTCAAAACAGCGAATGAGGCTTTCTCAGATCTGAACAATCAAGTGCAAGAAAGTGTGGCAGGGATCAAGGTTACCAAGTCTGTCGGAGAAGAGGATGCTCTCATTGCCGATTTTGTAGGCATCAACAACCAAGCCTTCTTGAAAAATATGGCAGTGATGCGCTATGATGTCCTCTTTAACCCTCTGGTCCTTTTATTTGTGGGGGCATCTTATCTTTTGTCCTTGTTGGTGGGCAGTCACTTGATTGGGCAAGGTCAGCTGAGTGTGGGAAATCTTGTGACCTTCATGACTTATCTGGATATGTTGGTCTGGCCCTTGATGGCCATGGGATTTTTGTTTAATCTCTTGCAACGCGGCAGTGTTTCTTATGACCGCTTGACCGAGCTGTTAGAGATTCAGCCAGAAATCACCTCCCCCAAAGGGGCTTTAAGGGCTAAAAATGGTCCAATCGAGATGGCGATTGACCGCTTTGCCTATGATGAGCAGACGGTTTTGGAAGATGTGTTTCTGACCTTAGAGGAAGGAAAGACCCTGGCCTTAGTCGGACCAAAAGGCAGTGGGAAGTCCACGTTGCTTCGGCTTTTGTTGCGAGAATATGACGTGACCCAAGGGGAAATTCGCCTGTCGCATCATTCGCTGTGTGACTATGATTTGGCGAGTCTGCGGCACTTGATGGGCTATGTCCCGCAAGAACAAGTCCTCTTTGCCGGCTCTCTTTTGGATAATATCCGCTTTGGTAAGCCAGATGCTTCTCTTGATGAGGTAAAAAGAGTCACGCATCTAGCCAGCTTTGACCAAGATGTGAACCATCTCCCAGATGGGTACGACACCCTCATCGGTGAAAAAGGGCTTGCCTTATCAGGCGGTCAGAAACAACGGCTCGCCCTTAGCCGTGCTTTATTACTCGAACCAGAGATTTTGTTATTGGATGATGCCCTTTCTGCTGTGGATGCAAAAACCGAGCATGCTATTATCACTCATCTAAGAGACATCAGAAAAGGCAAAACCACGATTATGGCTTCGCACCGCTTGAGTGCGATTAGGCATGCGGATATTATCGTCGTTTTAGAAGAAGGACATGTGCTAGAAAAAGGGACACATGACGAGCTCCTTGCACAAAATGGCTGGTATCACGCCGCCTACGAAGCCCAGCAGTTAAATAAGGAAGGAGAGGAAAGCTGATGAAAGAAAAAGAAAATAAGGTTCTGCGCCGCTTACTCACTTATCTCAAACCTTATGGCTGGCTAGCCTGCTTGGCTTTGACCTTGCTGCTGCTTTCAACAATGGTTCAAAGTGGTATTCCCTTGATTGCTTCTTATTTTATCGATCATTTTCTAAATGGTAAGGGGCAGATGATGGGCTGGATTTTAATAGGCTATTATAGCGCTTATCTACTTCAGACCTTTTTATCTTATTTTGGTAATCTCTATTTTGCCAAGGTATCTTTTAGCGTGGTACGCGATATTAGACGAGATGCTTTTACAAGTATGGCAAAAAAGAACATGCGGTATTTTGACCAAACACCGCAAGGCGAGATTATCTCTCGTTTGACCAATGATACCGAGACCATCAGCGAGATGTTCTCTGGTTTATTAGCGAGTTTATTTTCGGCTATTTTTATTTTTCTGGTCACTTTTTATACTATGGTGACTCTCAATAGCCGTTTGACAGGTCTGGTTTCTTTGTTTTTGCCCTTGATTTTTCTCTTGGTCTATGGCTATCGCAGACTCTCAACGCGAGTGGTTGAAAAAACGAGAAGCCTCTTAGCCGACATCAATAGCCGTCTGTCAGAAGGCATTATCGGCATGCGGATTATTCAGATTTTTGGGCAAGAAAAGCGTCTTGAAGCGGATTTTCAAGCTCTGAATCAAGAGCATGTGCGTTATGCTAATCGCTCTATGGCTCTGGATAGTCTCTTTTTAAGGCCAGCTATGTCTCTTTTAAAACTCCTTGCTTATGCTGTTTTGATGACTTACTTTGGCTTAACAGCACCTAGTCTTGCGTTGAGCACTGGTCTCATGTACGCCTTCATCCAGTATGTCAATCGTTTGTTTGACCCTTTGATTGAAGTGACACAAAATTTTTCCACCTTGCAAACCTCTATGGTTTCAGCCAAGCGGGTCTTTGATATGATGGATGAAGCAGATGCAACAATCAAGCAAACAGGTGCGTACACGAGCGTTGAAGAAGGCAAGATTACCTTTAAGGACGTTTCCTTTTCTTATGATGGCAAGCACCTGATTTTAGACAAGGTGTCTTTCGAGGTCAACCAAGGCGAAACCATTGCCTTTGTTGGTGCGACGGGTTCTGGAAAATCCTCGATTATCAATGTGCTCATGCGCTTTTATGAATTTTCGTCGGGTCAGGTTTTGATTGATGGCAAGGACATCCGAATGTACAGCGAGAAGGCTTTGAGACGGGCCATGGGCTTGATTTTGCAAGAACCCTTTCTCTATCACGGGACCATTGCCCAAAATATTAGCCTGCATCAAGACCTTTCGCTTGAGGAAATAAAAGTAGCAGCAGAGTTTGTCGATGCAGCTGATTTCATTGAAAAATTGCCCAAGGGTTATGAAGAGTCGATTGGAGAAAAAGGGGCTCGTTTGTCCAGCGGCGAGCGTCAGTTGATCACCTTTGCCAGAACCATTGCCAGAAAACCTAAGATTTTGATCTTAGATGAGGCAACAGCTAGCATTGACACCAAGACAGAAGAAGTGGTGCAGGCTTCTCTTAAAAAGATGCGGCAAAATCGCACAACCATTGCCGTTGCCCACCGCCTTTCTACCATTCAAGATGCTGACCGCATCTATGTTTTGGATAAGGGCAAAATCATCGAAAGTGGCAGTCACGAAGAATTGATTGCCCAAAAAGGCGCTTACTATCGTTTGTACGAGTTGCAACGTGAACAGTTAGAAGCCTAGAAAATCCCCGACCAGATAGCTATCCGGTCGGGATTTTCCTTATCTAAACCTCTCTAGGTCATCACATCAAAATCGTTCGGAAATTTCGCAAAATAACTTGCAAATAGGACGCTCATGTAGTAGTATAAGAGGTGACAAGAAAGAAAAAGGAAGGTATGGTCGGACGTCACGATGACCATACAAGAAAGCCTATGAAATCAAAATACGCCCTATTACGCAGCCCTTACAGTTATCAGCCCTATATCGCAAGCAGGATGAGCGAGCAGTTTATCGAAAAGGACTTACTAGACACCACCATCTCTGGCATGAACCGCATGATGCGTGGCTTGCTCCGTTATGGACTATCTGAAAATTATGGTATTTTTGATGAAGAAAGCCTATTAACAGAGCTTTCAGACTTAAAAAATGGCTACTACCATAGCATAGAGGACGTGGATGCAGCGATTGATTTTGTTTCAGATCAAGACATGCAAATTTTCTTACGTTCCTTGCAGCAGTTAAGTGCAGGAAAGGATCTTCAAGGCTTTGATGATTGTCGCATTATTGATATTTTAGTGAAGGCCCACTCCGGACGACTGATTAGCGAGGAAGAGTTTACCCAGATGTTTAACCAAGAGACACAACGTATTCAAAAGAGTTATGCGTCTTGGGAACAGTATCTAGCCTCATGTGCCTTGGGAAAATTACTGCAAAATGTCTCAGAAGCGCCAACCATCGTGACGGCAAATGATTTTTTAGCCAATATCTATGGCTTTTGCATCGCGCCTGTCAATGTGTATGCTTATGGTGATTTTTGGCCGCATTCGCTTCATGAGCTAACGGCTTTATTTGACCAATTCTTAGATGGAGAAACCCGCTCTTCTGTCAAGGAAGAGCAGGAGAACATGACATCTAGCGAGAACATTCCAGGATATCACTATCCATCTGCTGATTTGCTAGCCTTAATGGAAGCAGAAGCCTTTGATGTTAAAACCATTGATCTAGCTAAATACCGCTATTTATGCGATTTAGCAGAAGAGGTCTTTTGGAAACCACTCTCAGAAAACAATTTGGAGTGGCTGATTTCACAAACGGCAAACGAAGAACAATCTGATGTTCTCCTTCCAAAAGAATGCCTCGGCTTTGTATCCGCCCTTTCCTTTTGGAAACAATACCCCAAATTCAGCGCCCTCCACTCTAAAAATATCTTTGCCATGTTTGTTAAATTGCTCAAGGTGGGCATGCTATTTGGCGAAGACGGCGTTTATCTGGTCAAGCGCAATTTGTTTGGGAAAGTCAGCTTTACGGAGATTGCTTGGGAGGACGTTGAGTTTCACATCGATTTCAATTTAACCTACAATATCTGTCAAATTAAAGTCAATGGCAAAACCATGATGAACACCAATCCAGCCCTTGATGACATTCATTTGGATAAACACATCATTAAGTCACTAGAGCCATCCCAACGTCAAGCCATTGAAAAGGAATGGTCAGACAAAATGCTTGCCTTTCTTTTAGGCATACCAGAGCGTATTCAAGTCTTCATGGAAAAGAATGGACGATAATAAAAAGAGAAAATCACAGGATTTTCTCTTTTTCTGTATCTCAATCCACGGGATAAATCCAGCCCTCTGGCGCTTCCACATCGCCAAACTGAATACCGGTGAGTTCGTCATAGAGTCGTCTGGTGACTGGTCCGACTTCGGTTTCGCTATAAAAGACGTGAAACTTGTCCTTGTACTGAATCCCACCAATCGGAGAGATGACAGCAGCCGTGCCACAAGCTCCTGCCTCTGCAAAACGGTCCAGCTCTGCGATAGGCACCTCCCCTTCGATAGCTTCCATACCGAGGCGGTGTTTCGCTAGATAAAGGAGGGAGTATTTGGTGATAGACGGTAGAATAGAAGGACTAAGAGGGGTGACAAAGGTATTGTCCTTGGTAATCCCAAAGAAGTTAGCGGCGCCCACTTCTTCAATCTTAGTATGGGTAGCTGGATCAAGGTAGATAACGTCTGAAAATTCGCGTTCCTTGGCGAGCTTACCAGGCAGGTAGCTGGCAGCGTAGTTTCCGCCGACTTTTGCTGCTCCTGTTCCATAAGGGGCAGCGCGGTCATAATGTTCAGAAACGAGGAAGTTAGTTGGGGTCAATCCTCCTTTGAAGTAGTTACCAACTGGCATGGCAAAAACGACAAAGAGGTATTCTTCAGCCGGTTTAACACCGATGATGTCTCCAACTCCAATCAACAAAGGACGTAGATAAAGGGTAGCCCCTGTCCCGTAAGGTGGGACGTAATCGCTGTTAGCCCTAACAACGGACTTGACCGCATGAAGGAAGAGGTCTGTCGGAACAGCTGGCATGAGAAGGCGTTCTGCTGAACGTTGCAAGCGAGCTGCATTTTGATCTGGGCGAAAGAGTTGGATATGCCCATCCTTGGTTCGGTAAGCCTTGAGTCCTTCAAAGGCCTGTTGACCATAGTGCAGACAAGGCGAGCATTCGCCGATATCAAGGGTTGACTCTTCACTCAAGCCACCCGTCTGCCAAGCTCCGTCCTTGTAACGAGCGATATAGCGATAAGGCAATTTACGATAAGCAAATCCAAGGTTATTCCAATCTAATTGAACAGTCATGTGAGATCTCCTTTTCATGTAACAAAGACTGCACTAAGCAGTGAAGCGAAAGACGTCAGATTTATAAAGTTTTAACACGCTGACATAGACAAAGCGCGTGAGACAAGCCACCACAAGTGGAAGGGCAATCCAAGCCACAAGAGCTAAGAGGGGCGACAAACCACCTGTGATAGAAGCAAAGAGTCCAGTCAGTCCCACTAAGCCAAAACCGGCACTAGCTGGTGTTCCTGTGATGTGAAAGAGTGGCACCAAGAGGGAACAAAGGGCAGCAGTGGTGACGATATTGATATAAACAATTGGGTGTCTAAAGACATTTGGCATCATCATCTTCATCGAACCAAGGGCGAGTGCCAAAGTGACACCTGGTTTATTGACACTAAAGGAGTGAACGACGAGCACCATGGTGGTTGCAGCCACTCCCATGGCAGAAGCCCCAGCTGCTAGACCATTAAGACCAATGGCAAGCCCGATAGCCACTGTTGAAATCGGTGAGACAATCAAAATGGCAAAGGAAATGCAGATGAGTAGGCTCATGACATAGGGTTGCAGGTCGGTAAAGTGCTGGATCATCACCCCAATTTCCGTCGTAATGGACTTGGTATAAGGCAGGATCAAGAGTCCAACGGCAGCCACCAAAGCTCCCATGATGGGAAGCAAGATGATGCTCAGTGATCCTAAGCGATCTCCTAAGAGAAGTAGGACAGCTACTGAGAGACTTGCTACCAACATGGCGTTGATGATGTCGCCTGTCCCAGCTGTAACATAGCTGGTGGACAGTGTTGTAGCTGCTTTTAAGATGTCGGGACTACTATTTGCTGCCTTTAGCTGGGTCAAAAGGTTGCTAGCCACCAAAGATTTTGCCGTGACGCCAGATCCGACGGCCGTTGCAGCAGCTACAAATCCTAGCTTGATCCCCTTAAAGCCAAACTCTGTTGCAATCAAGGCTCCCATAAGAGCAGGAACCAAGGATTGAAAGAGGACATTTGCGGACTGCCAAGTGGCAATGAAGGGAAGATGACTCAAAAAAGGAGCAGTGAGGATCACAGATAAAATGGCATTTGGCAAGAGCCCCACCAAAACAGCAATCGCCGTTCCATTTAGAACCCGACTGCAGAACGTCCCTAATGTGAGTGATGCAGGTTTTTTTGTCATGAAAACACCCTTTCTATGGTCGCATAGCCTTGTGCCATAAGAGCAAAGACTGCGCAGGAAATAAATTTGGTATCTGGTAAAACAAAAAACTCGCCCCACCCTTTATTCGAGGGTAGATGGCGAGTTTTCTAAACGAAGGTAAAGAAAAAAGCGTCATGATCTACTCTCGATATGAACGGATGTTACGATGAGCAAAATAATGACAGCTAAAACCACATTCATCATGAGAGCAGCTCCTTTCTTAATCTTGTGTGTTATCAAATACTTGCTCCTAGTGTAACACAGCTTTGTCGATATGGCAATACTTTTTTGAAAAAAAAGATATTTTTTTCTTTTTGAAATCTTACGCTTTGCGTCAAAATCTATCTTTTTTTCCTGAAAATGCGTGAAATATGGTACAATGAAAGGGATTAATCTTTCATAAAGGAGGAAAGTATGACCTACTTACTCGATATTTTACCCAATCTTTTAAAAGGAGCCTGGGTGACTTTGGAGGTCTTTGCTTGGGTCTTGGTCTTGTCCATTCCCTTGGGAGCAGCCTTGGCGTTTCTGATGCGCCTGCCGTTTAAGCCTCTCAAATGGTTTTTGACGCTTTATATCTGGGTGATGAGGGGGACACCTTTATTGCTCCAGTTGATTTTTATTTACTATATCTTGCCCAATGTCGGAATCGTCTTGGAGCGTTTTCCAGCTGCTATTGTCGCTTTTACGCTCAATTATGCGGCTTATTTTGCTGAGATTTTCCGTGGGGGAATTGAGACCATTCCAAAAGGGCAGTACGAAGCAGCCAAGGTGCTCAACTTTACCCCGTTTCAGACCATTCGCTATATCATTTTACCTCAGGTGGTAAAGATTGTCCTGCCTAGTGTCTTTAACGAAATCATGACCTTGGTCAAGGATTCGTCCTTGGTTTACACTTTGGGAATTGGGGATTTGCTTCTAGCCAGTCGCACGGCTGCTAATCGTGATGCTAGTCTTCTTCCCATGTTTATTGCAGGCGGGTTTTACCTTTTGATGATTGGAGGCTTGACCCTCTTATCCAAACAGGTGGAAAAACGTTTTTCAAATTACAGGTAAGGAGGTGAAAAGAGATGTTAGAAATCAGGCATTTATCCAAACGCTTTTTTGACAAGCAAATTTTTGAGGATTTTCATCTAAACATTCAAGAAGGAAAGACCCTAGCTATTGTCGGGCAGTCTGGTGGGGGAAAGACCACTCTGCTTAGGATGCTAGCTGGTCTTGAGAGCATTGATTCGGGGCAGATTTTCTATAAGGGCAAGGAAGTGGGACTGGACTATCTGGCAAAAGAGCAGCTCCTTGGCTTTGTTTTTCAAGACTTTCAGCTCTTTCCACACTTGAGTGTCTTAGAGAATTTAACGCTTTCTCCTATCAAAACAAAAAGCATGAAAGAGCAGGAGGCAAAGGAAAAAGCATTGCAGCTCCTTAGCCGTCTTGGCTTAGGAGAGCACAGTCATCTCTATCCTTATGCCCTGTCTGGTGGGCAAAAACAACGGGTTGCTCTAGCGCGTGCCATGATGATTGATCCAGAAATCATCGGCTATGATGAGCCGACCTCAGCGCTTGATCCAGAATTGCGCCAAGAAGTCGAAAAGCTTATCCTGCAAAACAAAGCCTCAGGCATGACCCAGCTGATCATCACCCACGACCTTGATTTTGCAGAACGTGTGGCAGATGAACTCATCGAAATCCAACCGAAATGAGGTGACCTATGAAAAAACTCGTCACCTGTTTTACACTTTGTTTGGTCTGTTTTATTTTAGCGGCTTGTGGCAAAAAAGAGCAAAGCCTGCCGAAAAGAAGCCATCTCAATCAAGATTTGTGGCAGACTTATGTCAAGGAAAAGCGCATCGTGATTGGATTTGACAATACCTTTGTTCCCATGGGATTTGAGGATGACAAGGGTAAGAATACAGGCTTTGATATTGACCTTGCCAATCGTGTCTTTGCCACTTATGGCATCACCGTGGACTGGCAGCCCATTAACTGGGATTTAAAGGAAACTGAGCTTGAGCAAGGCAAGATTGACCTCATCTGGAACGGCTATTCAGAAACACCAGAACGTGCCCAAAAGGTACGCTTTACCCTGCCTTATATGAAAAATGAGCAGGTCTTGGTCACCAAAAAATCCGCTGGGATTAAGACCCTAGCCGACATGACCGGAAAGACCCTAGGCGTGCAGAGTGGCTCATCTGGTTACGGTGATTTTCTCAGTCAGCCAAAGCGTCTAAAAGACAAGGTCAAGGACAAGGATGCCATCCAGTATGGCACCTTTACAGAAGGCTTGATCGATGTCAAATATGGTAGGATTGATGCCCTTTTGATGGATAAGGTCTATGCCGACTATTACCTCAATCAAGAAGGCGTCCTCTCACAATACCGCTTGCTGTCTAGCCCGTACGGTATGGAAAGTTTTGCTGTTGGGGCTAGAAAAACCGACCAGACCTTGGTCCAAAAGATTAACCAAGCCCTAAAAGAGCTCTACGCCAAGGGAGAGTTTCAAAGGATTTCTCAAAAATGGTTTGGTGAAGATGTGGCAACACCCCAAGTCAAGGGAGAGTAGCGCTTATCTCGACCATCGAAAAAAGCCTCTAGGATTTTGTCCTAGAGGTTTTGTGTTACATTTTAGGGGTGATCTGATGGTAGAGCATGCGCCAATTTTCGTGACGTCGCCATAGACTGATGTGCTCCCTGCCGTCCACTTGATAGGTCAGCATCTTGGTTTTTTGGCTGATGCTCGTCAGCCTAAAGTGGGATAGTTTTTTGGGATAGATAGTGGGATTTTCCAGCATACGTTTCGTTTTGACGAGCTGACCGGTTTCGTTGACCAGATAAAAGCTATCGCTGAGACGCTTTTCATAGTCACCTTCCTTGGTGAGAAAGTCTAGCTCATAGGCATAGAGTTTTTTCTCGATATTGGCGAGGATTTCATCTTCTGGGATTTGGGCAGGCTCGACGTGAATATCGATGTCATAAACGCCAAAATCATCTCGAAGCAACTGTTCGACCTGTTCGGTGATGGCGTGGCTTTCATAGACGGATAGGTCTGGGTGCATCTCAAGCACCACGTCCAAGAAAACATTGCTCCCATAAGAGCGCCCGCGCTGGGATTTGACGGCTATGACCTTTGGAATGGTCAAGATAGCTTCCTCATAGGTACGCAACGCCTTGTCATCAAAACCATCTGATAAGCTAAAGCTACTGGTGATAAAGACATCATAGGCAGCCTTGAGGATAAAAGCAGTAATGACAAATGCCGTCAAACGGTCAATAATGGGGAAATGCAACCAGCTAGCCAAAACCGCCATCACTGTTCCAAGAGAGGTCAAAGCGTCAGAGAGATTGTCCTTTGAGGCAGCGACTAGGGCAAAAGAGCGGGTGCGCCTTGCCAGATGGCGATTGTAGAGGTAGAGTAAAAACATAGCAAGAGCGGATCCCAGCCCCACCCACATGGCAAGAGGATCGATCGGACTGGTTTTACTCTCAAAGAGCTGCCTTGTGGTATCAATCAAGAGCTGAAAACCCACGGTAAACATGATAAAGGAGGTGATGAGACTCGCCAAATCCTCAATCTTCCAATGCCCAAACTTATGGTCGGCATCAGCTGGTTTTTTAGCCAGATAAATACCGATTAAAATCGTGGCATTGCCGATAATATCTGAGACATTATTAACCCCGTCTGCGACCAAGGCAGCTGAGTGAAAGGCATGTCCAGCGAGTAACTTTATCAAGGCTAGGATGAGATAGACGCTGATACTGATGATTGGTCCTCTTTGTGCTAACTTTAGACGGTCTTGTGACGTTTCTTGTGTCATGTTGTCTCCTTTTTAACAGTAAACCTTATTATACCATAATTGCTTTTTTTAGAAAATAGCGCTCAAGCACACAGATAAAAAGAGAGTGGGAAAAATCAGTCATTTCACAGACTTCGATGTTTCCCAGCTCTCTTATTTATTTGAAAAATACCTCTTGGTTTCTTGGATAATGACAGGAGAAAGAGCCAGTAGGGCGATGAGATTTGGCAGAGCCATCAGTCCATTGACAATGTCTGCTAAAATCCAGACCAAATCCAGTTGTAAAAAGCCCCCCAAGGCTACCATCAGGACAAAGATCATGCGATAGGCCTTAATCCCCTTGGTGCCAAACAAAAACTCAAAGCAGCGCTCTCCGTAATAACTCCAGCCTAAAATGGTGGTAAAGGCAAAGAGCATTAAGCAAAATGTGAGCAAGAAACTTCCCATAGGTCCAAAAATGGATGAAAAAGCCGCCTGCGTGAGCGGAGCACCGCTGAGTGTTGTCGTCCACTCGCCTGTCACGAGAATGGTTAGCCCCGTCATGGTGCAGATAATGATGGTGTCAATAAAGGTCCCCGTCATCGAAATCAAGCCCTGCTCGACTGGCTCCTTAGTCTTTGCTGCAGCTGCGGCAATAGGAGCAGAGCCAAGCCCTGATTCATTTGAAAAGACTCCTCTAGCAATCCCTCTTTGAATGGTTTCTTTGAGAGTCGCTCCTAGAAAACCTCCGACTGCTGCTGTTTTGGTAAAAGCAGACTGAAAGACCAAGCCAAGTGTTGGTAACAGCGCCTCTCGGTGGACGAAAAGGATCCAACAAGATGCCCCGATATAGAGCAACGCCATGAACGGCACGACTTTTTCTGACACCTTTGAGATAGATTGAATTCCCCCGAAGATGATGAGCGTTGTGAGAATAGCTAAAACGATACTGGTGAGCGAAGGCGCAAAACCAAAGCTATTTTCAAGTGAGGAAGTGATGGCATTGACCTGCGTAAAGGTTCCAATCCCAAGTAGCGCCACCAAGACCCCAGCTAGGGCGAAAAATTGTGCTAGCGGCTTCCATTTTTTCCCCATCCCGTGCAGGATGTAGTACATAGGACCGCCAGACACCTCGCCGTTTTCATCCTTGGTGCGGTACTTGATGGCGAGGAGCCCTTCGGCGTACTTGGTCGCCATCCCAAAAAAGGCAGCCATCCACATCCAAAAGAGAGCACCCGGTCCCCCAGAGGTGATGGCAGTAGCAACTCCGACGATATTACCTGTCCCGACAGTCGCAGCAAGGGCAGTCGCAAGAGCGCCAAAGCTAGAAATATCGCCCTCGCCTTGATCTTCGCTAAAGATAAGGCGAAAAGCCTTGGGGAGCTTGGTGATTTGCAAAGCGCCTAAGCGACAGGTCAGGTAGATGCCTGTGCCGACCAGTAAGATTAAGAGGGGAGCTCCCCAGACCAGATTGTCGACTTGAGTCAATAGATGTAGCATACATTTCTCCTTTTCATTTAAAAAAGACTAAGGCAAGCCCCTAGTCATCTCAGTAAATCATGCAAAAGAAAAGCATCTCAAAAAATGTCTTTGGTGAGAAGATAACTTTTTGAAACATATTTCTCCTGTCCTTTTACCTGAGAGATTGGGTAGTCTTAAGACAACCTTGCCCCTTCGGTGCCGTAAAAACGGTCTCTCCAGAAGTTCGTCCGCAACCTGTCTTTGTCCCTAAGAGACGCCTGAGAGTATGACTCCTTCGGCGAAGGTCAGCTGACCTTGCTCTCCAGGCTGCATCAATCGAAAAATCTATTTTGTTGGTGTTTATTATATAGGATTTTCAAGCTATCGTCAAGATGTTTTCTGAAAAAGTATGGAAATTATCAAGACACCTTCTTTTTTTCCTGCCGAAAAGTGCGGATTTGCCCAATGAGAAAGACCAATATGGCCAGCCAGATAAAGGAAAAACTCAGCCACTGTTCGGGGGAGACCACTTCGTTAAAAAAGCTAACAGCTAGGATCAGCTGCAAGGTGGGATTGATGTATTGTAAAAAGCTGATGACATTTAAAGGGGCTAGTTTGAGCGCCGATGAAAAGAGGAGAAGTGGAATCGCTGTGATAACCCCAGAAGAAACAAGAAGAAGGGCTTTTAGCAGTCCCACCTCGGCTAGAGAGGTTTGGGAGAAAAAGAGAAGGTAACCAGCCGCAAAAGGCAAGACCACGCTACTTTCAATCAGCATGGTGACATCACTAGAGAGAGGGATACCTTTTTTGATGAGACCATAAAGCCCAAATGTAAGAGCTAGGGTTAAAGAAATCATCGGAATATAGCCGGTTTGAAGGATGAGGCTAGCTAGACCCACTCCCACTAAACCAAGGGCGACCATAGACCAAGCGTTGAGCCGCTCTTTTAGGATAAGAAGTGAGAGAAAAATGGAAAAAAGGGGCATGATATAGTAGCCAAGACTGGCCTCGGTCGCGCGTCCATTGTTGACAGACCAGATAAATAGCAACCAATTGGTCGCAATCAAAAAGCCCGCTAGAACCATCGTGCCAAACATCTTTTTGTCTGATATAAACAGACCAAGCTCCCTCTTGTAGCGCTCCTCTTGCCTACTAAGCAGCATATAAATCAGCATGGTCAGACAGGTAAAGATGACACGGTAGGACAGCACCGTGTAGCTATCAATACTAGAAAGCAACTTCCAAAATAGGGATAACAACCCCCAGAGCGCATAAGTTAATAGCCCCAGAAAAAGACCTAAACGTGTTTTTGACATCATAACCTTTCTATTTTAAGAGTAAGATACAAAGGGCGTTCAAAAATCCGTAAGAAAATAGGGAATCTGACGAAGAAGCATTAGCTTCCAGGAAGATGAGTCTTTTTCTCTAGGATTTTAGCCCGTGTTCAGTTACATAAGATACAAAGGAGCGGTTCGCTTTAGCGAAAACTTCAAAAGAAAAATAGGAGATTTTTGAAAAAGTCATAAAGACTTTAAGAAAACCTATCTTTTTTCTGAAGAAGTTAGCTCCGTGTTCAGTTTCATAAGATACAAAGTCGCGATTCTGCCTTTGGCAGAAATTTTCCCGAAGAAAATAGCGACGTGTTCTACTCGCCAGCTGCAATGGTCACTGACACTTGCGAGCGAGCAAAGGACAGATTTATCTAGTATAGCAAAAAAATCCGCAAAGCACCAGCCAGCTAGGGACAAATTCCTTTATGCATCTAATAGGGATATCAAAGCTAAGTGTGGACTAGTTGAGAATATGAAGAAAATACCAAGGGACAGTTGGTGGCCTTCAAAGATGTAGACGGCGTTCTCACACCAAAAACGACACCAAATGTAGTGAACGTAATCTGCCGAAAACAAGCAGCAGATGAGAGAAATTCTTGCCTATCAATTCGCGATCAGAAAAGGAGATTTTTATGATGTAATAGACAGCGTAGAAAAGTAGAGACGGTGGCTCTCATTTCTGAAAGGACGGTGATGCCTATGGGCGAATCATTAAAATCTGCCAGAAAGGAGGAGCAACTTTTGTCAACGTTTGAAGTATTGACACTCATGCTTGCAGCTGGTAACTTTGTTATCGCTATAGTGATGTTGATACTTGAACTCGTAAAAACGACAAAAAAATAACCGTCTAGCTTTGGGGAGTTAACGGTTATTCTTTAATAATTTAAAACGAGCCACCGTCTTAGACGGTTCTACATGGAGTTGGTTTGCAGACCAGCTCCTTTTTCTATATTCATTTTACCGCTCTTTTCTCAAAAAGTCAATGATGAGGTGCTTTTTTGGGGTGATTGATAAATTTTTCTTTAAAATTTAACGGTTTTTGATAGAAAATGACAGATTTTGCTTGACAAGTCTTTAAAAAGTGGTAAAATGATAACTGTAAACGATTTCAGATTGGAGGTGGTCTTATTCTCAAATCAGAACGTAAGCGCCTGATTATGGAGAAATTACGCTGGGAAGATGTGGTCAGTCTCGAGGACTTGGTCAGTCTATTGGAAACCTCAGAGTCAACGGTTAGACGGGATTTGGATGAGCTTGAGAGTGAGCATCTGCTACGTCGGATTCACGGCGGGGCGGAAAAAATCAAGACCTCAAAAGAGGAGTTAACCATCCAGCAAAAATCTATCAAAAACGTTCAAAAGAAAAAAGCGCTAGCTCAGGCAGCGGTGAATTTGATTGACGATGGCGATGTGATTTTTATTGATCCTGGCACAACCACAGAACTCTTCATTGATGCCATTCGTCAAGTCAATCTAACGGTGGTGACCAATTCCATTCACCATGCGGTCAAGCTCGTAGAAAAAGGCATCCAGACCATCATTGTTGGTGGTTATGTCAAGCCTTCAACGGATGCCAATATCGGTCCTATTGCGGTTGAGCAAATCAACCAAGTGAGTTTTGACAAGGCTTTTCTAGGCATGAACGGTCTTGATAGTGAGTTTATCACCACCCCTGATCTGGAAGAAGCCATGGTCAAAAAAGCCATCATCAAAAATAGCAAGGTTTCTTATGTCTTGGCGGATGATTCCAAGTGCAACCAGACCTATTTTGTCAAGGTGGCGCATGTGGAAGATGTGGTCCTTGTGACCAACAGCAGCGAAAAGGCCTTGGTGCGACAACTAAAAGAGAAAACGAGGGTAATAGAAGTATGATTTATACCGTCACTTTAAATCCTTCCATTGACTTTATCGTTCGCTTGCCCCAATTGACCTTAGGCGAGGTCAATCGGATGGAGAGCGAGGACAAGTTTGTCGGAGGAAAAGGGATTAATGTGAGCCGGATTTTGAAGCGTTTGGGAAAAGACAGTATCGCCACTGGTTTTCTAGGTGGTTTTACGGGTCAATTTGTCAAAGACGGCTTGTTGGCAGAAGGCATTGGCATTGACTTTGTAAAGGTAGATCAAGACACCAGAATCAATGTCAAAATCAAGGCAGACCAAGAGACAGAAGTCAACGGACTTGGTCCTACCATCACGCCAGAGCAACTTGAGGCTTTAAAAGAAAAGCTGGCTCGTGTGACAGCTGAGGATGTGGTGGTCTTTGCAGGCTCAGCGCCTCATAATCTAGGGAATAGCATTTATCAAGATTTAATCGCTATCGTCAAGGCTCAGGGAGCTGAGGTGGTTTGTGATTTTGAAGGGCAGACCTTGCTAGATAGTCTAGCTTTTGAACCCCTTTTGGTCAAGCCTAACCATCATGAGCTAGGCATGATTTTTGGAAAAACCTTGACAGATTTAGATGATATCCAGCAAGAAGCCAAAAAATTACTCGAAATGGGTGCAAAAAACGTCATCATCTCCATGGCAGGAGATGGGGCCTTGCTGGTAACGGCAGAAGCGACTTATTTTGCCAGACCTATTAAGGGGCAGGTGAAAAATTCGGTCGGTGCGGGTGATTCGATGGTGGCAGGCTTTGCGGGTAGCATCATGACCACAAAAGATCCCGTTGAAGCCCTCAAATGGGGCGTAGCTTGTGGCACAGCGACCGCTTTCTCCGATGATTTAGCCGAACTCTCATTCATCAAAGAAATTTATCAACAAGTAGAGGTAGTAAAACTATGAATATCCAAGATGTATTAAGAAAAGATGTCATGATCATGGATTTGCAAGCCACCACCAAGGAGGCAGCAATCGATGAGATGGTTCTTCGCTTGGTCGAAGAAGGCTATGTGAGTGACTTTGATGTCTTTAAGGCAGGTATCATGGCGCGTGAAGCCCAAACGTCAACAGGACTTGGCGATGGGATTGCCATGCCCCACAGTAAAAATGAAGCGGTAAAGGAAGCGACTGTTCTCTTTGCACGCTCTACTAAAGGAGTGGACTATGAAGCGCTTGACGGGCAGCCGACGGATCTTTTCTTTATGATTGCAGCACCAGATGGGGCCAACGATACCCACTTGGCGGCTCTAGCCCAACTCTCCCAATACCTCTTAAAAGATGGTTTTGCGGATAAACTCAGAAAAGCCAACACTCCAGATGAGGTGGTGGCAACGTTTGACCAAGCTAGTGACGAAAAGAAAGAGGAAACAAGTGCTCCTCAAGCAGGTCAAGACTTCATCGTTGCGGTCACAGCATGTACCACAGGGATTGCCCACACTTATATGGCTGAAGAAGCCCTCAAGAAAAAAGCAGCTGAGATGGGTGTCGCTATCAAGGTTGAAACCAACGGTGCTTCTGGTGTTGGCAATGCCCTTAGTGCAGACGACATCAAAAAAGCCAAAGGGGTCATCATCGCAGCAGATAAGGCGGTAGAGATGCCACGCTTTAACGGGAAGCATTTGATTTCTCGTCCAGTAGCTGACGGCATTAAAAAGCCAGAAGAGCTCATCCAAACGATTTTAGATGAAAAAGCACCTGTTTACCACAATGAAGCAGGAGCGAGCGCTCAAACGAGCAGTGAAGCGCCAAGCAGCCTTGGTAGTGCCTTTTACAAACACCTGATGGGTGGGGTCAGTCAGATGCTACCGTTTGTCATCGGTGGCGGGATTATGATTGCCATTGCCTTCTTGATTGATAATATGCTGGGTGTGCCAAAAGATCAGCTCGGCAACCTCGGTTCTTATCATGAGATGGCTTCCATGTTCATCAATATCGGTAAGGCAGCCTTTGGCTTCATGCTTCCTGTTCTTGCAGGTTACATCGCCTACTCTATCGCTGAAAAACCAGGTCTTGTTGCTGGTTTTGTGGCAGGTAGCATCGCTTCAAGCGGTTTAGCTTGGGGCAAGATTCCATTTGCTTCAGGTGGTGAGGCGACACTTGGTCTTGCTGGGGTCTCTTCTGGTTTCCTTGGTGCCTTGGTCGGTGGTTTCCTTGCTGGTGGTGTGATTTTAGCCCTTCGTAAGGCGCTTGCTGGTCTGCCTCGTAGCCTAGAAGGAATCAAGTCTATCCTCCTTTACCCAGTGCTTGGGGTCTTTATTACTGGTTTCCTCATGCTCTTTGTCAATATCCCAATGGCAGCAATCAATACAGGACTCAACAACTTCCTTCAAGGCTTGTCTGGTAGCTCTGCGGTTCTCCTTGGTTTAGTGGTAGGAGCGATGATGGCAGTGGATATGGGTGGTCCGGTCAATAAAGCCGCTTATGTCTTTGGTACAGGAACCTTGGCAGCCAGCGTTTCGACAGGTGGATCTATCGTCATGGCAGCTGTTATGGCAGGAGGTATGGTACCACCGCTCGCAGTCTTTATTGCAACCCTTCTTTTCAAGGATAAATTTACCGAAGAAGAACGTGAATCAGGTTTGACCAACATTATCATGGGACTTTCTTTCATCACAGAAGGTGCTATTCCATTTGCCGCAGCTGACCCAGCTCGTGCTATTCCAAGCTTTATCGCTGGTTCTGCAGTAGCAGGTGGCTTGGTTGGTCTAGCAGGTATCAAATTACTTGCGCCACACGGCGGTATCTTCGTCATTGCCCTTACGAGCAACCCAATTCTTTATCTTGTCTTTGTCTTGATTGGAGCAGTTGTTTCAGGAATCCTCTTTGGTGCCCTTCGTAAGAAAGTAGATGAATAAACCAATAGAGTGTGAGTTTAAAACTCATGCTCTTTTTTTGAGAAAATATAGTTTTTTTCTCTAGAAAGATGGTACAATAGAGGCAAGGAGGAGCGTGTAATGAAAAAGAAACATGGATTGGCCTTAATGGCAGGAGCGATTGTTGTTTTTGGACTAGCGGCTTATGGTTTGTCGCAAGGGCTGAAGAATCAGCCGGTTGAAACGAAAGTGAAAACAGCCAGAGTGGTGGCGAATGGTGACATTCTCCTTCACGATCGCCTTTATACCAGTCCTAGGAAAGACGATGGGACTTATGATTTTAATCCTTATTTCAAGTATGCCAAGCCTTGGATAGAGCAGGCAGACTTGGCTATCGGGGATTTTGAAGGCACCATCTCGTCTGACTATCCCTTAGCAGGTTATCCTTTGTTCAATGCGCCAAAGGAGATTGCTAGCACCATGAAAAAAGTGGGCTATGATGTGGTCGATTTGGCGCACAATCACTTGCTGGACTCTGGTTTAGAAGGGGCGCTTGAGACCCAAAAGACTTTTCAAGACTTGGGACTAGATACCATCGGTATTTATGCCAAGGATCGGGAGAAAGAGCCGATTTTGATTAAAAAGGTCAATGGCATCAAGATTGCTATTTTAGGCTATTCCTACGGTTACAATGGATTAGAAGCTGGTCTCACGGATGAGGAATATCAAAAGCATTTATCCGACCTAGATGAAAATAAGATAAAAGCGGACATCAAACGAGCGGAAAAAGAAGCGGACGTGACGATTGTCATGCCGCAGATGGGAGTTGAATACCGACTAGAGCCGACAGATGAGCAAATCAAACTCTATCATCAGATGATTGACTGGGGAGCAGATGTGGTTTTTGGAGGACATCCTCATGTGGTTGAGCCGGCAGAAACGGTGACAAAAGATGGTGAGAAGAAGTTCATCATTTATTCTATGGGGAATTTTATCTCCAATCAGATCTATGAGATGCTAGAAAATCCTTGGACAGAACGGGGCCTTTTGATGGATGTGACCTTTGAAAAAAGAAATAACAAGACCATCGTCAAAACCATCAAAGCCCACCCAACCTTGGTTTGGGCTTGGGATAAAGGCGAAGGCGGTCAAGAAGGTTATGATTACTATGACTACCGCATTATGATTTTAGAGGATTTTATCAAAGGGGGGAAATACCGCAAAGAACTTGACGAGGAGATGAAAGATAAGGTCGATACCGCCTACAAAGAGATGACGGATCATGTTCAGCTTAAATGGTAACAGCAGGATGTTATGTCCTGCTTTTTTAACGAAGAGAAAGGAGCTTTTTAAAGGTTCTCCAATGCAGATTGTGGTATAATAAAAAACACACAGAAAGGAGTGGTTATGGTTAAACTGGCAACGATTTGCTATATTGATAATGGTGAGGCGCTGCTTCTTATGCACCGCAACAAAAAGCCAAATGATGTTCATGAGGGCAAGTGGATCTCTGTTGGGGGAAAACTAGAGCAAGGGGAAAGCCCAGAAGACTGTGCCAAGCGTGAGATTTTGGAAGAAACAGGACTTCACGTGAAAAGCATGCGTTTTCGTGGGGTCATTACGTTTCCTCATTTCACTCCTGATGAAGATTGGTACACTTATGTATTTCAAGTGACAGATTTTGATGGAGACTTGCGAGAAGACTGCATTGAAGGGACACTTGAGTGGGTACCCTATGAAGCGGTTTTGGATAAGCCGACTTGGGAAGGCGACTATGAAATGTTTCGCTGGATTTTGGAGGATGTTCCCTTCTTTTCCGCCAAGTTTACCTATGACCAACAAATGCTTGTAGAAAAAGAGGTGGTCTTTTATGACGCATGATTTTCGCTTTACGGAGAATGGTGAGAGAGCGAGCTTTCGGGTCGGTGCTGTGATTAGAAAAGACGATCAGATCCTTGCGGTTTATGCGCCGAAGCTAGAGCGTTACTACTTGCCAGGTGGAGCAGTTACTGTCGGAGAAACCAGTCAGATAGCTCTGAAAAGAGAAATTAAAGAAGAGCTGGGGGTAGAAGCCAGCGTCGGCGAGCTGGTCTATGTGGTGGAAAATCTCTTTGACCTAGAAGGGATGCTGCACCATAATATCGAGTTGTTGTATCTGGTCAGCCTAGACGGACAGCCCCCAAAAGCTATCGTAGAAAAAGAGGATAAGCGCTCCTTGGTTTGGCTTTCTTTGGACCAACTATCTGACAAGGATCTCAATCCTGCTGTGTTAAAAGAAACCCTCCCCCATCTCGGAGGAGGTATCAAACATCTGATAAATCATGAACTGGAGGAACAATGAAAACACCTGAACAACCGTCTAAGACTTGGTTTTTCAAATGGTTTTTGAACAATCAAGCTGTGGTCACACTTCTTGTGACGTTACTTTTTTTCCTTAATATCTTGGTCTTTACCAAGATTAGTGGGCTGTTTAAACCCCTGCTTTATTTTGGGGCAGCCATTATGCTACCTTTGGTGATTTCGACCATCTTTTACTACTTGCTTGAGCCTCTCGTTTCTTGGTTGGAGAAAAAAGGGATGAATCGCACGCTTGCTATTGCTCTTGTTTTTATTGGGTTGGTTTTGGTTATTTTGGTTGGTATTGCTAGTTTCTTGCCGATGGCAGAGAGTCAGGTGATGAGCTTTATTCGTAACCTTCCTTCTTATATCAGAAGTGTCGAGCGCCAGTCCACCCATCTTTTGCAGGACGAGCGACTGGCTAATCTTCGACCTCAACTGGAGGACTTGGTGGATAGCTTTAGCCAAAAGGCGCTCGGCTACGCAGAGACCTTCTCACGTGGTGCGGTCAACTGGATAGGGAGCTTTACCTCAGCTCTTGCTCGGGTCATTGTCGCTCTTATCATCTCGCCTTTCATTCTGTTTTATCTCCTGAGAGATGCCAAGTCCATGAAAGAAGGTTTTGTCAAGTATTTGCCAGTTAGGTCTAGGGCATCTGTGTCACGGATTTTATCTGGTATCAATGAGCAGTTCTCTGGTTATGTGCAAGGTCAGGTGACGGTTGCCATTGTGGTTGGGATCATGTTTTCCATCATGTTTACCTTGATTGGTCTGCCTTATGCCGTTACGTTTGGAGTGATGGCAGGGGTACTTAATATGATTCCTTATCTAGGCAGTTTTTTGGCTATGGTGCCTGTGGTTATCCTGGGCGCAGTAGCTGGGCCTGTTATGTTGATTAAGGTTTTGGCGGTCTTTGCTATTGAGCAGACCATTGAGGGACGTTTTGTCACCCCGTTGGTGTTAGGAAGCAAGCTCAGTATTCACCCGATTACCATCATGTTTATCCTCCTTACGGCTGGTTCCATGTTTGGTGTTTGGGGGGTCTTTCTAGGGATTCCAGTCTATTCTGCTATTAAGGTTGTGGTCAAGGAAATTTTTGATTGGTACCGAAAAGTCAGCGGTCTTTATGAGGAGGACGAAAAGGAGGAAAACCATGAAGCACTCAGCCAGTGAGGCGACACTATCCGCTCTAGAATCAGGAGATTTACAGAACTTTCACGAGCACCTAGAAGAGGCACTGGCCTTAGATGATCCAGCGGTTTTGCTAGAGCTTGGGACTTATCTGGAACAGATCGGCTTTTGGGAGGAGGCAAAGTCAGTGTATTTGACTATTGGCCAAGATTTCCCCGAAGTGTATCTCAATCTTGCTCAAATTGCAGCCGAAGAAGGTGATAGTGAACAGGCTTTCTTTTATCTCGATCAGATTGAAAAAGACAGTCCCTATTATGTCAATAGCCTCATGGTCATGGCGGATCTCTATGATATGGAGGGTTTGACAGATGTGGCTCTTGAAAAATTGCTTGAGGCGCATGCCCTTAGTCAAGACCCTTTGGTGACCTTTGGTTTAGCAGAGATTGAGTTCAATTTGGAGCGTTTCAGTGAAGCTATCCGTCATTATGCTAGCTTAGATAACCGTGAGATCTTAGAGCAGACAGGGGTGTCTACCTATCAGCGCATTGGGCTGGCTTATGCTTATCAAGGAAAATTTGAGGCGGCAATCGAATTTTTAGAAAAGGCAGTGGAGATTGAGTATGACGATCAGACCGTCTTTGAGTTGGCCTTGCTATTATCAGACCAAGGGGAATATCAGCGGGCGAATCTTTATTTCAAACAATTAGAAACCATGAATCCAGATTTTCCCGGCTATGAGTATGCTTACGCTATGAGCCTTCACGAGGAGCATCACATTGAAGAAGCATTGCGGCTTGCCCAACAAGGCTTGCGTAAAAATGAGTTTGATAGTGAGTTGTTGCTACTAGCCTCACAACTGTCTTATGAAACGCATGATTTGGCCCAAGCTGAAAACTACCTCCTAAAGGCAAAGGAGGTGGCTGAGGATCAAGAAAAGGTCTTACTGCGCCTCTCCAATCTCTATTTGGAAGAGGAGCGTTATCAAGAGCTGCTTGATCTCTTGTCTGACGAAGAAACCTTATCGCCTTTGACTTCTTGGCTAAAAGCCAAGAGCCATCAAGCCTTGGAACAAGAAGAAGCGGCCATTTCCCTCTACGAGGAAGTGGAAAACGACCTCAAGGACAATCCAGATTTCTTGAAAGACTATGCTTATCTGGCGCGTGAGATGGGACAAAAAGAAAAAGCCAGACAGCTGGCTAAGCGTTACCATCACTTAGTTCCAGATGATTTGGATATCCTGCATTTGTTGGAAGAAGATTAAAAAACGTCTAGGATTTTCCTAGACGTTTTTGGTTTATTTCTCTATTTTCATGGCTTGAATCTTGACTTCATCTGGTGTGACCCGCAGGGTCTTTTGCCCTGTGTAGGTGACAAATCCCGGTTTTACGCCAGTAGGTTTGTGGAGTTTTTTGGCTTCAATCATATCCACCTGCACTAAGTTAGAGTGTCTGGCCTTGGAGAAATAGGCCGCCAATTCAGCCGCATCGGTCTTGACCTCGTCGCTTGGGTCAAGGTTGTCCTTGATGATGACATGGCTACCTGGGATGTCCTTGGCATGGAACCAGAGTTCTCCTTTTTTAGTCAATTTAAAGCTGACTTCTTCGTTTTGCAAATTGTTGCGCCCTACCAAGATGATGGTCTTGCCGTCGCTAGCGAGATAGCGCTCTGGTGCTTTTCGCTTATGCTGTTTTTGCCCGTGGCGTTTTTTGAGAAAGCCGATTTGGACCAGCTCCTCACGGATGTCTGCCACCTCTTCCAAGGAGGCTTGGGCAAGGGCGAGTTCTACACTTTCAAAGTAAGCGATGGTTTGCTTGGTTTCTTCAATGAGGTGGCTCAGGTGCTTGACGGCTTCCTTTAATTTTTGGTATTTCTTAAAGTAACGTTGGGCATTTTGGCTAGGGCTAAGGGCAATATCAAGTGCAATCGTAAGAGGCTCTCCTGTATAGTAGTTATCAAGAGTGACTGTTGTTTGGTCATTGGGAACGAGGTGGAGATAGGTGTTGAGGAGTTCTCCCTTTTGCCTAAAGCTCTCGGCTTTTTCGGTGTCGGCTAGCTCTTGTTCTTGCTTACGTAGCTTTTTGCGGTTTTTCTCCAACTCGGACTGCACCTTGTGGATGAGGTCACTCGCTTGTTGTTTGATGCGGTCCTCTAGCGCTTTGTCTTGATAATAATAGTCTAAAAGCCCTTCCAATGAGTCAAAGGTCTTTGTTCCAGAGGAAAACGCCACAGCAGAAAAAGAAGATGCCGTCAGCTTCGGAGCGAGGGGCGCTGCAAAAAAGGCTTTAAAGGCTTGGAGTTTTTCCTTGGTGGCACTGAGCTGTTTCTCCAGTTCTTGAGCTGTATCGCGTCCTAGACCTTGAAACTGTTCTTGCAGTGTTTTAGCTTGTCCGTCTGTGGTATGCAGGCGCTCAAAAATTTCCTCGTCGCTTGCGGTAAAAGGGTTGAGCTGATGCTCTCTAAAAGGTGGTGTCAGGTAAGTGCTACCAGGAAGGATGGTGCGGTAGGTGTTTTGGGAAAAGCCCACATGTTTGATGGATTCGATAATCTTTCCTTCATTTTTATCCAAAAGAATGATGTTGCTGTGCTTGCCCATGAGTTCGACGACGAGGGTGACTTGGATGTGGTCTCCGATTTCGTTTTTATTAGACACCTTAATCTCAAGGATACGGTCATTTTCCACCTGCTGGATGCTTTCAATCACAGCCCCTTGCAGGTACTTGCGCATGATCATGGTAAAGGTGTTAGGCTGGGGGGGATTTTGAAAAGTGGTCTGGGTCAGCTGCACTCGACTAAAGACCGAGTGAGCAGAGAGCAGGAGCTTGTAGTTGGTGCGGTTTTGTCTGATGCCAAGCACCAATTCCATCTCAAAAGGTTGATTGACCTTCTGGATGCGCCCACCAAGGAGCTGATGCTCCAAATCTTTGGTCATATAGTGTAGAAAAAAGCCATCAAAAGACATGATTTCCTCCGTCGTTTTAAAATCGTGCCTAATATTATATCACAAAGTTCTGAAAATGTGGTAGAATAGGGGCATATCTTTATGATTTCTGATTTTTCTTTTGATGAAGAAAGAGTAAGTCATCTGATTAACTGAGAAAGTGAGGGTATTTATGCTGGTTTCCGTTATTTCACAAGGCCTTTTGTGGTCTATTTTGGGGCTAGGGATTTTTATGACCTTTCGGATTTTAAATTTCCCAGATATGACGACTGAAGGGTCTTTTCCACTAGGAGGGGCGGTTGCTGTGACCTTGATGGTTCACGGGGTCAATCCCTTTTTGGCGACGCTTTGTGCTATGTTTGCAGGGGCTTTGGCTGGTCTTGCCACGGGTCTGCTCTATACTAAGGGCAAGATTCCGACTCTGTTGGCTGGGATCTTAGTCATGACCTCTTGCCACTCGATCATGCTCATGATCATGGGGCGGGCTAATCTGGGGCTTCTAGACACTAAGCGCTTGCAGGATTTCCTCCCCTTTTCAAAAGAGTGGAACCTCCTCATTTTAGGGGTTGTTGTTGCGGCGGTGGTCATCGCAGGCTTGATTGGTTTTTTCTACACCCGCTTGGGTCAAGCCTATATCGCAACAGGGGATAACGCAGATATGGCCAAGAGTTTTGGGATTGATACCGACCGTATGGAAGTCATGGGGCTTGTGGTGTCTAACAGTATTATCGCCCTTTCTGGGGCTCTTATCAGTCAACAAGACGGTTATGCAGATGTGTCAAAAGGGGTTGGTGTCATTGTTATCGGTCTTGCCAGCATTATCATCGGTGAAGTCGTGATTTCAGGGGAGTTGACCTTGTTTGAGCGCCTCTTGACCATTGCGGTGGGCTCCATCTTTTACCAACTGCTCATCTGGGCTGTTTTGGCTGTTGGTCTCAATACTAATTATCTAAAACTCTTTAGCGCCTTAATCTTAGCGATTGCCTTGATGGTGCCAGAGCTAAAGAAACGTCTGTTAAAGAGAGCGAGGTGGTCCAAATGAAACCCATTGTCGAATTAAAAGAAGCAACCGTAGCGGTCAATAATGGATTTGATGGACAAAAAGTAATTTTGAATCAGATTGACTTGACCATTTACGAAGGAGATTTTATTACGGTTTTAGGAGGTAATGGGGCAGGAAAATCAACCCTCTTTAACGTGATTGCAGGCACCTTGCCACTGACGAGCGGACGAATTTTTATCTTAGGCGAGGATGTGACTTTTCTGACTGCCCAAAAGCGGGCCAAGTATCTCTCACGGGTCTTTCAAGACCCCAAAATGGGGACAGCTCCTCGGATGACCGTTGCTGAAAACCTCTTGATTGCCCAGTTTAGGGGAGAAAAGCGGGGATTAACAAGCAGGCAAATCGAAAGGCAAAAACCAGCCTTTCAAGACCTCTTAGCTCGGGTGGGAAATCGTTTGGAGCAGCATATCGAAACTCCAGCAGGGCTTTTATCTGGTGGGCAACGTCAAGCACTGAGTCTTTTGATGGCGACCTTGAAGCGTCCAGAACTCTTGCTTTTAGACGAGCACACCGCAGCCCTTGATCCCAAGACAAGCCAGTCTTTGATGCAGCTGACAGATAGCTTTATCAAGAAAGATCAGCTCACAGCACTCATGATTACCCACCGAATGGAGGATGCGCTGACCTATGGCAATCGCCTCTTGGTCATGAAAAATGGACGCATCATCAAAGATTTGAACAAAGAAGAAAAAGATCAATTAACCTTGAGTGATTATTACCGATTATTTGATGCAGATGAGGCCTGAGACAAAAAAGAGTTCTCAGGCTCTTTTTTTATCAAAAGTATGATATAATAAAAAAGACTGTATCGTTGCTAAGACGAAAACAAGGATTATGCTTTGTCATGATGAAAAAAAGATAAGAAAAATGAAAGAATAGGAGAAACAATGAAACCTCAAAAAGAGATTAAAATCATCGCCCTAGGTGGCGTGAGAGAAAATGGGAAGAACTTTTACCTCGCAGAGGTGGGCGAGTCCATCTTTGTCCTTGATGCAGGACTCAAATACCCTGAAAACGAGCAGCTAGGGGTGGACGTGGTCATTCCTAACCTTGATTACTTGGTGGAAAATAAGGACCGCATTCAAGGTGTCTTTTTGACTCATGGACACGCCGATGCTATCGGAGCTCTTCCTTACCTCTTGCAGGAGGTGAGAGTCCCTGTTTTTGGATCTGAATTGACCATCGAACTCGCCAAACTCGTCGTGAAAAACAATAACAATATCAAGAAATTCAACCAGTTTCATGTGGTGTCCGCAGACACTGAAATTGAGTTTCATGATGCGACCATTTCCTTCTTTAAAACGACCCACTCCATCCCAGAGAGTCTAGGTATTGTGGTCGGAACGAGTGAGGGCAATATTGTCTATACGGGTGATTTCAAATTTGACCAAGCAGCTCGCCCTTATTACAAGACCGACCTCGCCCGTCTGGTAGAGATTGGAAATGAAGGCGTGCTGGCTCTTTTGGCAGATTCTGCCAATGCGACTAGCCAAGTCCAAGTGGCCAGTGAAGCAGAGGTGGGCATCGAAGTGGAAGAAACCATCGAAGATGCCACAGGACGGGTCATTGTGGCTGCGGTGGCTAGCAACTTGGTTCGCATTCAGCAGGTCTTTGATGCGGCAGCTGAGACTGGACGAAGAGTTGTCCTGACTGGTTTTGATGCGGAAAATATTGTCAGAACAGCCATTCGCTTGAATAAATTGTCCGTAGCAGATGACCGCCTCATGATTAAGCCAAAAGACATGAATCGTTATGAAGATCATGAACTCATCATCCTTGAGACCGGACGGATGGGTGAGCCGATCAACGGACTTCGCAAGATGGCAATTGGCCGCCACCGTTATGTCAGCATCAAAGAGGGAGACTTGGTCTATATCGTTACCACCCCAAGCATCGCTAAAGAAGCCATGGTGGCACGTGTTGAAAACCTCATTTACAAGGCAGGCGGGTCTGTACGTCTCATTACCGATCAGCTCAAGGTGTCAGGACATGCGAGTGGCAGGGACTTGCAGCTCTTGATTAATCTCGTCAAGCCAGAATTTCTCTTCCCTATCCAAGGGGAGTACCGCGACCTGCAAGCGCACGCTGATTTGGCGCAGGAGGTCGGCATGCTTCCTGAGAATATCTACATTATGAAGCGTGGGGATGTCATGGTTTATCAGGGCGATCGTTTCCTCCACGAAGGCACGGTTCCTGCCAGTGATGTCATGATTGACGGTAATGCTATGGGAGATGTGGGTAACGTCGTCCTAAGAGACCGCAGGATTTTGTCAGAGGACGGGATTTTCATCGTGGCGATGACGGTCAACAAGCGTGAGAAAAAGATTATCTCCAAGGCGCGTGTCAATACCCGAGGTTTTGTCTATGTGAAAAAGAGCAGAGATATCCTCAGAGAAAGTGCTGATTTGGTCAACCAAGTGGTGGAAGACTACCTCAATCAGCCTAACTTTGACTGGTCTGAATTGAAAAATAGCGTGAGAGATCAGGTCGGTAAATTCTTATTTGAACAAACCAAACGCCGACCAGCCATTTTACCAGTCATTATGGAAGTGCGTTAGAAAAAGGAGTGAGGAGGTAAGAACCCCTCACTTTTTAAGTTTTTTTAAGCCAAACCTGCTATACTAAATTTTTAGAACAGGAGGAAGAGCGATTGAAAACAGTATTAGGTCTGATAAGAACGATGATTGGCTTGATTTTTCGGCTCATGCTTGGTCTGTTAAAAACGGTGGTGATCTTAGGTTTTCTTGCCGTAGGGGTGCTATGGTATATCAATCACAGTGATTCGGATTTTGCAGGACAGCTCGCACAGATGGTGACAGAGCTCAGGGGAAAAGCAAGGACGATGACAGGTGAGAGTTCTAGTCAAGAAGCACTACTCACAGATGATCACACGCAACAAAAAGATCTCCGGTGGGAGAAAAATAGTGCGACGATTTATATCAAATCGACAGACCCCACCTTTGTGAGCGCTTATCACCGGGCTATTCAAGATTGGAATGACACAGGTAGCTTTACCTTTGTTTTGGTGGATAAGGAAGCGAGCGCTGATATTGTTGCCACAGACGAGGATAATAGCAGAAGTGCAGCAGCAGGGATTGCTGAGACAGAAAGTGATGGCATTACCAGTCGTTTGTTACACGTGACAGTCAAGCTCAATCGTTATTATTTGCTCAATGATGCTTATGGCTATAACGAGGACAGAATCGCCTATACAGCAGAACACGAGCTTGGGCATGCCATTGGACTTGGGCATGATGATGCTGAGCCTTCTGTGATGCAGTCAGCTGGTTCAAATTATGGCATTCAAGAAACAGATATCAAAGCCGTGCAAGCACTCTATCGCTAGTGCCTGCTTGGCTTTTTTTCTTTGGACAATGGACGATTGCCTTCATTTTTGCTACAATTTGATTATGATTATCTTACAAGCCAATAAAATTGAACGCTCCTTTGGGGGCGATACTTTGTTTACGAATATCTCTTTACAAGTGGGAGATAAGGACCGGATTGCCCTTGTGGGGCGTAACGGTGCTGGAAAAACCACTCTGCTTGATATTTTAGCCGGCGTAGAAGAGCCGACTTCTGGTGAGGTGATGCGAAAAAAAGATTTAGCGCTTTCTTATCTGACCCAGCACAGCACCTTGATTTCTGAGCGGACCTTGTTTGATGAGTTGGCATCGGTCTTTTCAGAGGTTAGAGCCATCGAACAGCAACTCCGTCAGATGGAGCTTGAGATGGCTAACTTGAGCGCAGAGGCGCTCTCGGCCTTTATGGCGGACTATGACCGCTTGTCAGAAGACTTTCGGACCAAGGGTGGGTTCACTTATGATAGCGACATCAAGAGCATGCTCAATGGCTTTCAATTTGACGAGAGCATGTGGCAGATGCAGGTTTCGTCGCTTTCGGGTGGGCAAAAGACTCGTCTTGCTCTTGCTAAGATGCTCCTTGAAAAACCAGATTTATTGATTCTAGATGAGCCGACCAACCATTTGGATATTGAAACCATCGCTTGGCTAGAAAATTATCTCTCCCACTATCAAGGTGCGCTCCTTATTGTCAGTCATGACCGTTATTTTTTGGACAAGGTAGCGACTAAGACAGCAGATCTGACACCTAGTGCCTTATATCTTTATCCGGGCAATTATTCTCAGTTCATCCAGCTCAAGGAAGAGCGTTTGTTGCAAGAACAAAAACAATACGACAAGCAAGCCAAGGAGATTGCAAAGCTAGAGGATTTTGTCAAACGCAACATCGCTAGAAGCTCAACCACCAAGCGTGCCCAGTCTCGTAGAAAACAGCTCGAAAAAATGGAACGTCTGGATCAGCCGACCAAGGGGCAAAAAACCGCCAACATGGTCTTTGAGGTGGAAAAACCATCTGGAAATGAAGTCTTGATGATGGAAAATGGCGCTATCGGTTACGATCAAACGGTCTTAGCTTCCCCTGTCAATCTAGCGGTGAGAAAGCAAGAAGCCATCGCCATTGTCGGCCCAAACGGTGTGGGAAAGACGACCCTGCTTAAAACCATTATGGGCTTTCTTCCTTTGATTTCTGGGGAGATGCGCTTTGGTGCTCAAGTCAGTCTTGGTTACTACGACCAGTCCCAAGCCCGCCTCACTCCTTCTTTGAGTGTACTGGAGGAACTATGGCAGGATTTTTCAACGACACCAGAAGTGGACATCAGAAACCGACTCGGTGCCTTTCTTTTCTCTGGAGATGACGTGGAAAAGACAGTTGGCATGCTCTCAGGTGGTGAAAAAGCAAGACTCTTGCTAGCAAAACTATCCATGGAACGCCAAAACTTTCTCATTCTAGACGAACCGACCAACCACTTGGATCTTGCCAGCAAAGAGGTTTTGGAAGATGCGCTGATTGCTTTTGAAGGGACTCTGCTTTTTGTCAGTCACGACCGTTATTTTATCAACCGTTTAGCTACCAAGGTGGTTGAGCTATCGCCTGATGGCACAAATGTTTATCTTGGGGATTATGATTACTATTTGGAAAAAAAAGCTCAAGAAGCTCAAAAAGAAACCCCTAAGGAAAGTCAGGACCATTCTTCTCAAGGGCCCCTAGACTATCAGCAACAAAAAGAAACCCAAAGGGAAAGACGCAAACTCGAACGTCAACTGGAGCATGTCGAAAAACGATTAGAAGCAGTCGAAAAAGAGCTGTCCCAGATTGAAGAAGAGATGCACACGACGAATGATAACCAGGTTCTTATGGAGTTACAAGCCAAATTGGAGGCGATTTCAGAGGAAGAAGTTCGCTTGATGGCAGATTGGGAACGCTTGTCGGAATTATTAGAATAAGGTTCAAAATATACAGAAACAACTTTGTGAAATTGTTATCAATAAATGCCTTGAAAAGCCTTTTCATTGTTGATTTCACAAGAACTTTTCTAGTTGCATATTGTGAAAGAAAACGGTATAATTGAAATGTAATAAAAATTATGGAGGCCATTATGGTAACGATTTCTAGAGAAAAAGGTTTGGAAATGTATCTACAAATGCAACGAATCAGAGAGTTCGATTCTCGGATCAACAAGTTGGTTCGTCGTGGATTTGTACAAGGGATGACACACTTTTCCGTCGGAGAAGAAGCAGCAAACGTTGGTGCTGTGGCTCACCTTTCTTATGATGATTTGATTTTCTCAAACCACCGTGGACATGGTCAATGTATCGCCAAAGACATGGACTTGAATGCGATGATGGCAGAGCTTGCTGGTAAAGCGACTGGTGTTTCAAAAGGTCGTGGTGGCTCTATGCACTTGGCAGATTTTGAAAAAGGAAACTACGGAACAACTGGTATCGTAGGGGGTGGTTTTGCCCTTGCAGTTGGTGCTGCTCTGACGCAACAATACAAAGGCACAGACCATATCGTTGTTGCCTTTTCAGGAGACGGTGCAACCAACGAAGGTTCTTTCCATGAGTCTGTCAACTTAGCGGCAACTTGGAAACTTCCTGTTATCTTCTTCATCTTGAATAACGGCTATGGTATCTCTATGGATATCAAAAAAGCAACCAATACACCTCACCTCTACACACGTGCAGAAGCCTACGGTATCCCAGGATACTACTGTGAGGATGGAAACGATGTGGTTGCTGTTTACGAAACCATGGGTAAAGCGGTTGACCATGTGCGTTCAGGCAAAGGTCCTGCTATCGTGGAAGTGGTATCTTACCGTTGGTTTGGTCACTCAACAGCAGATGCTGGTGTGTATCGTACCAAAGAAGAAGTGGATGAGTGGAAGAAAAAAGATCCTATGCTTAAGTTCCGCGCTTATCTAACAGAGCATGGACTTGCAACCAATGAAGAATTGGATGAGATTAATGCTCAAGTGAAACAAGAAGTTGATGATGCTTACGAATTTGCCATCAACAGTCCAGATCCAGATGTCTCTGTAGCTTTTGAAGATATCTGGGTAGATTAGTTAGAAACACGTTTGAAAATGAAACAGCTAGGAGAAAAAAGTATGTCAGAAACTAAAGTAATGGCTTTACGTGAAGCAATCAACCTTGCTATGACTGAGGAAATGCGTAAAGATGAAGATATTTATTTGATGGGGGAAGACGTTGGTATCTACGGCGGGGACTTTGGTACCTCCGTTGGAATGCTAGCAGAATTTGGTGAAAAACGCGTTCGCGACACGCCTATCTCAGAAGCAGCGATTGCAGGTTCTGCTATCGGAGCTGCGATCACTGGTCTTCGTCCAATTATCGACTTGACCTTCATGGACTTCATCACCATTGCCCTTGATGCTATTGTTAACAACGGTGCGAAAAACAACTACATGTTTGGTGGCGGTCTTAAAACCCCTGTAACCTTCCGTGTGGCTTCTGGAGCTGGTATTGGTTCAGCCGCTCAACACTCCCAATCTCTTGAAGCGTGGCTTGCGCATATTCCAGGGATCAAGGTGGTTGCTCCGGGAACAGCTAATGATGCAAAGGGGCTTCTTAAGTCATCCATTCGCGATAATAACATCGTTCTTTTCATGGAACCAAAATCTCTTTACGGTAAAAAAGAAGAGGTAACACTTGACCCTGATTTCTATATCCCACTTGGAAAAGGCGAGATCAAACGTGAAGGGACAGACATCACCCTTGTGTCTTATGGTCGTATGTTAGAACGTGCGCTTCAAGCAGCTGAAGAAGTGGCAGCGGATGGCATCAGTGTTGAAGTGGTTGACCCTAGGACCCTTGTTCCGCTTGATAAGGAAATGATTTTTGACTCTGTTAAAAAGACAGGTCGTTTGATCTTGGTCAACGATGCGCATAAGACAGGTGGTTATATCGGTGAGATTGCTTCACTCGTTGCAGAAAGCGAAGTCTTTGACTATCTTGATCACCCAATTGTACGGATTGCTGGTGAAGATGTGCCAATTCCTTACGCTCGTGTCTTGGAGCAAGCTGTTATTCCAAGTGTCGAAAAAATCAAAGAAGCGATTTACAAAGTGGCTAATAAAGAATAGCAGGCAAGGTAAGAGGTATATTGATGATATACCTCTATTACCTATCTGAACATGAGTTTAATATCAATTAGATTAGAAGGGAAAAACGAATGGCTATCGAAATTATTATGCCAAAACTCGGTGTAGATATGCAAGAAGGTGAAATCATCGAGTGGAAAAAGAAAGAAGGCGATGAGGTCAAAGAAGGGGAAGTTCTCCTTGAAATCATGTCTGATAAAACCAACATGGAACTAGAAGCAGAAGATTCTGGTGTTTTGATTAAAATTGTGCGTGGAGATGGTGAAACCGTTCCTGTTACAGAAATCATCGGTTATCTCGGTGAAGCAGGCGAAGTCGTAGAGGCAGGCTCTGCTAACGCAGCACTAGAAACAGCGACTGAAACCCCAGCTCAAGAAGCACCTCAAGCCTCAGCACCAGAAAAAGCCCCTGTCCTTGCAGCGGTCAATGAAAATGGAAAAGTTAGAGCTACTCCAGCAGCGCGTAAATTAGCTAAAGAACTAGGAATTGACCTCTTTAGCGTTTCAGGTTCTGGAGCGAGAGGTCGGATTCATAAGGATGATGTTGCAGCAGCTAAAGCTTCAGGTCCACGTGTTTCTCCACTTGCCCGTAAGATTGCAGAAGATAAGGGACTTGACCTCGCTGACGTTAGTGGTAGCGGTGTAGCTGGTAAGATTATGAAACGTGACGTTCTTTCTGCTCTTGGTCAAGAAGAAGTCAAAGAAACGCCAGCAGCAGTGGTTGCTACTCCAGAAGCGGCACCAGAAAAAGCTCCTGCAGGTGATGTTGAAATCATCAAGATGAGCGCTATGCGTAAGGCAATTTCAAAAGGTATGGTCAACTCTTACCTCACAGCTCCAACCTTTACCCTTAACTATGATGTGGACATGACAAATCTTATGGCGCTTAGAAAACAAGTGCTTGAGCCAATCATGAACAAAACAGGGAACAAAGTGACCTTTACTGACTTGATCGGTCTTGCTGTAGTGAGAACGCTGATGAAGCCTGAGCACCGTTACCTCAATGCCTCACTCATCAACGACGCTAACGATATTGAAATTCATAACTTCGTTAACCTTGGTATTGCCGTTGGTCTTGATGATGGTTTGGTCGTTCCAGTGGTGCACGGAGCAGACAAGATGAGCTTGTCTGAGTTTGTTGTGGCTTCTAAGGACGTGATTAAAAAAGCTCAAACTGGTAAGTTGAAGGCAGCTGAAATGTCAGGTTCAACCTTCTCTATTACTAACTTGGGTATGTTTGGTACCAAGAGCTTCAACCCAATTATTAACCAACCAAACTCTGCTATTTTGGGTGTTGCAGCAACTGTTCCAACACCAGTAGCATTAGACGGAGAAGTGGTGATTCGTCCAATTATGGCGCTTTGCCTGACCATTGACCACCGCTTAGTGGATGGTATGAATGGTGCTAAGTTTATGGTTGATTTGAAACATATCTTGGAAAACCCAATGGAACTCCTTATCTGATAAGAGCATAAGGGTATTGAAACGATTTATTTACAAGCAAAGAAACAAAGGAGAAACGAATGGCTGTCGAGATTATTATGCCAAAACTCGGTGTAGATATGCAAGAAGGTGAAATCATCGAGTGGAAAAAACAAGAAGGAGATGAGGTTAAAGAAGGAGAAGTCCTCCTTGAGATCATGTCTGATAAGACCAACATGGAACTAGAAGCAGAAGACTCTGGTGTATTGGTTAAGATTGTTCGTGGCAATGGCGAGACTGTACCTGTTACAGAAGTCATCGGATATATTGGTGAAGCAGGTGAAGTGGTTGGTGAAAGTTCTGCTGCAAAAGAGCTAGAAGCAGCTGGACTTGAAGTACCAAAAGCCACTCCAGGTGAAGCACAAGCACCAAAAGCAGAACTTGGTGCAGACGAGTATGATATTGTTGTCATCGGAGGTGGTCCTGCTGGATACTATGCGGCTATTCGTGGTGCACAATTGGGCGGAAAAATCGCCATTGTGGAAAAAATCGAATACGGTGGAACCTGCTTGAACAGAGGATGTATCCCAACTAAGACTTATCTTAAAAATGCGCGTATCCTAGACAACCTTAAGGTTGCAGCTGGTCGTGGGATTAAGTTGTCTTCAAGTGAGTTCACTGTTGATATGGATAAGACTGTTGACTTTAAGAACTCTGTTGTTAAAACATTGACAGGCGGGGTTCGTGGTCTTTTGAAGGCTAACAAGGTGACTGTTTTTGATGGTCTTGGTCAAGTTCACCCAGATAAGAGTGTGACGATTGCAGATAAGACCATTAAGGGTCGCAATATTATCCTTGCAACGGGTTCTAAGGTTTCTCGTATCAATATCCCAGGTATTGACTCGCCGCTTGTCCTTACTTCTGATGAGATCTTGGATATGCGTGAAGTGCCAAAATCTCTTGCCGTTATCGGTGGTGGGGTTGTTGGTGTTGAACTTGGTTTGGTATTTGAGTCATTTGGTACTGAAGTGACTGTTATTGAGATGGCAGACCGTATCATCCCAGCTATGGATAAAGAAATCTCACTTGAATTGCAAAAAATCTTGTCTAAGAAGGGCATGAAGATTTTGACTTCTGTTGGTTTGGAAGAAATCGTTGAAAAAGACGGTCAATTAAACCTCAAACTCAATAACGGTGAAGTGGTTGTTGCAGAAAAAGCCCTTCTGTCTATCGGTCGTGTGCCACAGCTAGAAGGTCTTGAAGAACTCGATCTTGCTATGGACCGTGGTCGTATCAAGGTCAATGACTTCCAAGAAACTTCTATCCCAGGGATCTATGCTCCAGGTGATGTCAATGGTACCAAGATGCTTGCACACGCAGCCTACCGTATGGGTGAAGTCGCAGCAGAAAACGCTCTTCACGGCAATACGCGTAAGGCTCATCTTGAATTCACACCAGCAGCGGTTTATACGCATCCTGAAGTGGCTATGTGTGGTCTCACAGAAGATCAAGCCCGCGAAAAATATGGTGATGTCTTGATTGGACGTGCTAGCTTTGCTGGAAATGGACGCTCTATCGCATCAAGCGAAGCTCAAGGCTTTGTAAAAGTCATCGCAGATAAGAAATACCATGAAGTCCTTGGTGTACACATCATTGGTCCATCTGCTGCCGAACTCATCAACGAAGCATCTACCATCATGGAATCTGAATTGACAGTGGACGATGTGGCACAATCTATCCACGGACACCCAACTTATTCAGAAGTGATGTACGAAGCTTTCCTTGATGTACTTGGCGAAGCCATCCACAACCCACCAAAACGCAAATAATTAAGAATTGAGTGTCGAAAAGGACAAGAGTTTACTTTGTCCTTTTTGCACATTTTTGTGAGGATAAGAACATGAAATATATTGTCAACACTAGCAACGAAACAGCCTACAATATTGCTCTTGAAGCCTATGCTTTTAGGGAGTTGGTGGATGAAGAGGAGTTGTTCATTCTTTGGATTAACCGCCCTTCCATCATCATTGGCCGCCACCAAAACACTATTCAAGAAATCAATAAAGAATACACCGATGCCCACGATATTCGTGTTGTCCGTCGCTTGTCAGGGGGTGGTGCGGTTTATCACGACTTGAATAACCTCAATTACACTATCATCTCAAACAAGAGTGAGGAAGGGGCTTTTGACTTTAAGACTTTCTCTGCTCCCGTCATTGAAACCCTTGCAGATTTAGGAGTTAAGGCGGAATTTACTGGACGTAATGACCTTGAAATTGATGGCAAAAAATTCTGCGGCAATGCTCAAGCCTACCACAAGGGACGTATGATGCACCATGGTTGCCTCTTGTTTGATGTGGATATGACCGTTCTTGGAGATGCCCTCAAGGTGAGCAAGGACAAGATTGAATCTAAAGGGGTCAAATCTGTTCGGGCGCGTGTGACCAATATCTTAGATGAACTTCCAGAAAAGATTACGGTCAATGAGTTTTCTGACTTGTTGCTTGCCAAGATGAAAGAACACTATCCAGATATGACGGAGTATGTGTTATCAGATGATGATTTGGCTAAGATTAAACAACTAGAAAAAGAACAGTTTGGTACTTGGGATTGGACCTACGGACAAGCGCCAGAATATACCATTACACGTGATGTTCGCTATCCAGCTGGAAAAATCACAACCTATGCCAATGTTGAAAAATCTATTATCCAATCGATTAAGATTTATGGTGATTTCTTTGGCATCAAAGATGTGGTTGATGTTGAAGACGCTCTCGTTGGTGTCCCTTATGACTATAAGGATGTCCTTGCGACCTTAGAGAAACTACCGATTGCAGATTATTTCTCACGGATGACTACCGAAGAAGTCGCAAAAGCTATCGTGGCTTAAAGTAAAGAAGAAAAATCATCTTTTTCTTGCAATCTGTGAGCAGGTATGGTAAACTATAACAGTTGACTAAATGCACGTCCTGTGCAACCGCTCGACCATCGTTTTAAGTGAGTTACTCCACGATGCTAGGCGAGTCTTCACTAAGAGGGAAACCTCAAAATATTTTATATAGGAGGTGCATAATGAGCACATACGCAATCATTAAAACTGGTGGAAAACAAGTTAAAGTTGAAGTTGGTCAAGCCATCTACGTTGAAAAATTGGACGTAGAAGCAGGATCAGATGTAACATTTGATGAAGTTGTTTTGGTTGGTGGTGAGAAGACTCTTGTTGGAACACCGCTTGTAGCTGGAGCAACTGTTGTTGGTACGGTTGAAAAACAAGGCAAACAAAAGAAAGTTGTCACTTTCAAATACAAACCTAAAAAAGGTAGCCACCGTAAACAAGGTCATCGTCAACCTTATACCAAAGTTGTTATTAAAGCCATCAACGCTTAATAAAGACTAGATATAAGGAAGATTGCTGACGTTCAGCATCAATCCTGTTAGACTTTAGAAAAGTCAACTGCGCTAGTAGAGGGATTTCCTTGTTGCTAGCCTTATCTAAGAAATCAGAAAGGATTATCAATATGTTAAAACTAAATCTTGCTAATTTGCAACACTTCGCCCACAAAAAAGGTGGAGGTTCAACATCAAACGGACGTGACTCTCAAGCTAAACGTCTTGGCGCAAAAGCTGCTGACGGACAAACTGTATCTGGTGGTTCTATCCTTTACCGTCAACGTGGAACACATATCTATCCAGGTGTAAACGTTGGTCGTGGTGGAGATGACACCCTTTACGCTAAGGTTGAAGGTGTGGTTCGTTTTGAGCGCAAAGGTCGTGACAAACGCCAAGTATCTGTTTATCCAGTTGCGAAATAAGATGACTGACAAGCTGTTCCTTTAGGGACAGCTTTTTGAGAGTGGGACAGAACTCAAAATGAAACATTTTTAGTTCGTAGCCCCATCACCTACTGCGTCAGTCGTTTATTTAGAAAGTATAAGGAGGTTGATTCATTTTTTTGTCTCAGCCTCTTTTTGTCTTTTTTGAAATAAAGGCTTAATTTTGATAAAATAAGGGTATGAAGAAAAACAGATTATTATTGATAGATGGTTCGTCTGTGGCTTATCGGGCCTTTTTTGCCCTTTACAATCAGCTGGATCGCTTCCAAACGACCAGTGGTCTGCATACCAATGCCATTTATGGTTTTCATTTGATGTTGGACCATGTCATGAAACGCATCAACCCGACGCATGTGCTGGTGGCTTTTGATGCGGGTAAAACGACTTTTCGGACAGAGATGTTTACCGATTATAAGGCTGGAAGAGCCAAGACTCCTGATGAGTTTCGTGAGCAATTCCCTTATATTCGTGAGATGCTAGAAGGGTTAGGGATTGCCTATTACGACCTTGAAAATTATGAGGCAGATGACATTATCGGGACCTTGGATAAACTAGCTGAGCAGGATGATGAAGCTTTTGCCATCACCATTGTCAGTGGGGACAAGGACCTGATCCAACTGACGGATGCTCACACAGTGGTGGAAATCTCCAAAAAAGGAGTGGCTGAGTTTGAAGCTTTTACCCCCGACTATCTGTTTGAAAAAATGGGGCTTACTCCTGAGCAGTTCATTGACCTCAAGGCCTTGATGGGGGACAAGTCGGATAATATTCCCGGTGTGACCAAAATCGGTGAAAAGACAGGTCTCAAGCTCTTACATGAGTACGGTAGTTTAGAGGGGATCTATGAGCGCATCGATCAGATGAAACCCTCCAAGATGAAGGAAAATCTGCTTCAAGATAAGGAACAGGCTTTCTTGTCGAAGACTTTGGCAACCATTGATACCAAGGCACCAATTACCATTGGTTTGGATGATATTCGCTACCAAGGACCGAGACCAGAGCTCTTGTTGCCACTTTATGATGAGCTGGGTTTCAAACAGTTTAAGTTGGGCTTAGATGTGCCTGAGACAGCTATTGAGCAAGTTTCCTACCAAGAGGTGGAAGAGTTGTCCGCAGAGATGTTTGCGCCAGATGACTTTTTCTATTTTGAAATTTTGGGAGACAACTATCACACCGAAGAAGTGATTGGCTTTGCTTGGGGCAATAAGGAGCGGATTTTTGCGACACAGGCTGTTTCTTTGTTGGAGCATCCTCTCTTACGAGAGCTGCTGGCTAAGCCGATTCAAACCTATGATGCCAAGCGCAGTCAGGTCCTGCTCAGTCGCTTTGGAATTGACTTCCCCCAAGCCTCCTTTGACAGCCGTTTGGCCAAGTACCTGCTCTCTACGGTAGAGGATAATACTTTAACCACCATTGCTAGCCTTTATGGGCAAAGAGACTTGCCTAGTGATGATGCGGTCTATGGCAAGGGCGCTAAACGAGCGATTCCGGAAAAAGAAACCTTGTTGCAGCATTTGGCCAATAAAGTGCAAGTCCTAGTGGAAACCAAGGAGCCTATCTTGCAGGCCCTTCACGACAATGGTCAAGAAAGTCTGCTCTTTGATATGGAAATTCCTCTCGCTCATGTTCTAGGCAAGATGGAAATTGCAGGTATTACCGTCAAAAAAGAAACCTTAGAGGAGATGGCTAGGGACAATCAAGTGGTCATTGACCAGTTGACACAGGACATCTATGACTTGGCGGGTGAGGAATTTAATATCAATTCTCCCAAGCAGCTGGGCATCCTTTTATTTGAAAAACTGGGTCTACCTCTATCGGCAACCAAAAAAACCAAGACAGGCTATTCGACAGCTGCAGATGTTTTAGAGCGTCTTGCTGGTCAGTCTGAAATCGTCTCTAAAATCTTGGATTATCGTCAGATTACCAAGCTACAATCGACTTATGTGATTGGTCTTCAAGATTATATCCTATCCGATGGGAAGATTCATACGCGTTACGTTCAGGATTTGACCCAAACGGGGCGCTTATCAAGCATTGATCCCAATCTTCAAAATATCCCCATTCGCTTAGAGCAAGGGCGTTTAATTCGTAAGGCTTTTGTGCCTTCTCGTGAGGATGCGGTCTTATTAAGCTCGGACTATTCTCAGATTGAATTGCGGGTTTTGGCACATATCGCCAAAGACCAGCATTTGATTGACGGCTTTTTACATGGGGCGGACATCCACACCAGCACAGCCATGCGGGTCTTTGGGATTGCTTCGCCAGATCAGGTGACGGATAACGACAGGCGCAATGCTAAGGCGGTTAACTTTGGTGTGGTTTATGGAATTTCTGATTTTGGTCTGTCCAATAATCTAGGCATTACCAGAAAAGAAGCCAAACACTATATCGAAACTTACTTTGAGCGCTATCCAGGTATCAAGGCTTATATGGAGACCATTGTCCGTGAGGCCAAGGATAAGGGCTATGTGGAAACCATCTTTAAACGCAGAAGAGAGTTGCCAGACATCAATTCGAGAAATTTCAATGTCAGAAGTTTTGCTGAGCGCACCGCTATTAATTCTCCCATCCAAGGAAGTGCCGCAGATATTTTGAAATTGGCTATGATTGAGCTAGATAAACGCTTGGTTGAGGGAGGTTTTGAGGCCAAGATGCTCTTGCAGGTGCATGACGAAATCGTCCTAGAAGTGCCAAAAGCAGAACTCGAAGCTGTCAGTCAACTGGTCAAAGAAATCATGGAACAAGCGGTGGATTTAAGTGTTCCTCTCATTGTCGATGAACACGCAGGAAAAACTTGGTACGAAGCCAAGTAAGGCATTATCTAAGAAAAAACTTGAGGTAAAAGTATGAACAAAAGCGAATTAGAACAAACCAGCCCATTTCCAATCGGTCAGGAAAATACGGCCTATCAAGACTATTTTACAGGTCTATCTTATTTGGAATTTTTAGCCACGACGCCAGATGACGAGGTTGGCATCGCACAAGTCAGTTTTGAGCCGTCTTGTCGCAATCATTGGCACCGTCATGAAAATGGCTATCAAGTCCTTTTGGTGAGCGCTGGTGAAGGCCTCTATCAAGAGTGGGGCAAGCCTGCTAGACACTTGAAAAAGGGTGATGTGGTTGTCACTAGGGAAAATGTCAAACACTGGCACGGGGCGACCAAGGACAGTTATTTTGCCCATATCGCTATCACCAAAGGCAGCGCCAAGTGGGAAGAGGCGGTTTCTGAAGAAGATTACCAAGCAGCCAATCAAAAGGAGAACTAAAATGGCAGAAAAACAAACAGCAGGACAGGATTTGCTAGGGGATTTCGCCCCAGATTTTGCACATTTTAATGATGATGTCCTTTTTGGGGAAGTTTGGTTCAAAGAAGATAGCGTCCTAACCCCTAAGACACGGTCTATGATTACTATTGCAAGCCTTGTTTCAGCAGGCAATCTCGAACAACTCGATGCCCATCTCAAACTTGGTAAGCAAAACGGCATCACAAAAGAAGAGATGGCCGCCATGTTGACCCACCTGGCCTTTTATGCCGGTTGGCCCAAGGCTTGGTCTGCTTTGACGCGGGCAAAAGCGATTTTTGAAGAAAATCAAGACTAAAATAAGGAATGGCTTCTGTCTTTTTAGATTTTGTGATATAATAAACCTATTACGATAAGGAGTGGAGGATATGCACACTCATCTCGAAGAAGATAGACAATTACTTTATCAGAATGCGCTGGATCACCTAAAAGGAAAGGGCATTCGCTTGACAGATACCAGAAAGGCGATTTTGTATTACCTTATCGGAAGTCCTAATCATCCGAGTGCAGAGATGATTTACCGTGATCTCTTGCCTTCTTTTCCAAGCATGAGTTTAGCAACGGTTTATAACAATCTTAAATTGCTGGTGGATGAGGGGTTTATTAGTGAGTTGAAGGTTAGCCAAGACAGCACCAGTCGCTATGATTTTATGGGAAATGAACACCCTCATATCGTGTGCGAACGTTGCGGGGCTATTGAGGATTTTATGGATAGCCACCATCCTAATATTCATCAGGCGATTGAAAGACGAACAGGTTATCAAGTCACCCGTTCTCAGTTAGTCGTTTACGGACTTTGTCCCAACTGTCAAGAAGCATTAAAAAAGGCTTAGCCCCTTAGGCTAAGTCTTTTTTCTGTAATCCTTTTTCCATGGTTTCAAAGATGAGCTGTTGGTAAAAGAAGATACGACTGGTCGTTTGATAAGGCAGGAGGATAAAATACGTCAAACCCAGAGTAAACGGAATGGAAACATACCAGAGAATAAACGAAAGATCAAGCAAGAAGGCTTTGATTCGCTTTCCTGCCATCAGTTGCCTGGATAAGCGCAAGGCAAGGAAAGGACCGAGATAAATTCCTTGTGTCAGTTGTTCATAGAGGATCAGATCTGCAAAGAGATAAGAATAATAGAGCGGCAAGTTGACGGCAAGAGCTATGAGTATCAACAGTTCAAAGGCAAGAGTTTGCCCAAGTCCCAAGCCTAAAAGAAGCAAGGTTGCTAGCATCAAGACGAGAAAAGAAAGGGTGAAGATGAGTAAAAATTTTAGCCCTATCAGCAGTAGCCACTGGAAAAAAATCTTTCTCGAAAAAATAAGGCTGCTGTCTGTAAAATCAAGCGCTTGCTTTTTGCGGTGCAACAGATCCAAAACAGAAAAAGAAGCGGACGTGGTAAACATCGTAGCAATCAAGGTGATGAGGTTTGAAAAATTAAAGAGCGATTGTCTGCCCTGATCCCAAAAAAGTACCCATAAAGACAGAATCGACAGGATAATAGGGGTCAAAAAGACAGCGTAGTGACTTTTATTTTCCCTTAGGAACTGTTTTGCAAATTGTTTGATATGATGATTCGACATAGTATTCTCCTAACCGTTTTATTATACCATAAAGCATGACAAGACGTGGATTTTTTGGTACACTGGAACAGTTGAAAAAACGCGTGGCACTGTTTTTGCCATTTGCAGATAAAGGAGACAAAATGACAACACCACCGATTCAATATCGATTGATTAAAAAAGAAAAACACACAGGTGCCCGTTTGGGTGAGATTATCACACCGCACGGTACCTTTCCTACTCCTATGTTTATGCCTGTGGGGACACAAGCAACCGTCAAGACTCTCTCGCCAGAGGAACTCAAGACCATGGGTTCAGGTATTATTTTATCTAATACCTACCATCTCTGGCTCCGTCCAGGTGATGAGTTGGTCGCAAGAGCGGGTGGTTTGCATCAATTTATGAACTGGAATCAGCCGATTTTGACCGATAGTGGTGGTTTTCAGGTCTATTCTTTAGCAGATAGCCGTCACATCACAGAAGAAGGGGTGACCTTTAAAAACCATCTCAATGGTGCCAAGATGTTTCTCTCACCTGAAAAGGCCATTTCCATTCAAAACAATCTCGGAAGTGACATCATGATGAGTTTTGACGAATGCCCACAGTTCTATCAACCTTATGATTATGTGAAAAAATCCATCGAGCGCACCTCTCGTTGGGCAGAACGTGGCCTAAAGGCTCATCGTCGTCCAGAAGACCAAGGTCTCTTTGGCATTGTTCAAGGAGCGGGCTTTGAGGATTTGAGAAGACAGTCTGCCCAAGATTTGGTGAGCATGGATTTCCCTGGTTATTCCATCGGAGGTCTAGCGGTTGGGGAGACCCACGAAGAAATGAATGCAGTGCTTGATTTTACTACCCCTCTCTTACCAGAAGATAAGCCGCGCTACCTCATGGGTGTTGGAGCGCCAGATAGCTTGATTGATGGGGTGATTAGAGGGGTCGATATGTTTGATTGTGTTCTACCGACTCGGATTGCAAGAAACGGAACCTGCATGACCAGTGAAGGTCGTTTAGTGGTGAAAAATGCTCAATATGCCGAGGATTTCACCCCACTTGATCACAACTGTGATTGTTATACCTGCAAGAACTACACGAGGGCTTATCTACGTCACCTCCTTAAAGCGGATGAGACCTTTGGTATCAGACTAACCAGCTATCACAATCTCTATTTCTTGCTTAACCTCATGAAAAATGTCAGACAAGCCATCTTGGATGACAATCTCTTAGAATTTAGAGAAGACTTTGTCGAGCGTTATGGCTACAATCGTTCAAAACGCAATTTTTAAGCGTAAAAAAAGCAAATCTGGAGCGAAAAAAGTTCCAGATTTTTCTTATTCATAAAAGAAGGAAAAAAATAAGATGCTTTAAGGTTTCTTTAAGCTAAATACCTTACAATATAACCATCCTAAAAACTTTTCTTTTTCATAAATCTCCTAAAATTGTCGAAAGACAGTTTATGTTCCCTCTTTGCCGGTGCAAGGAGGGCCTTTTTTTATCTTGTTTTTAGTGTTTGGGTGTGATACACTAAAAGAAAAAGGAGTGAGCACATGACAGATAAAAAAGACGAGCAGATTTCTTTAGAAGATTTTTATACCAGTGGACAAGATCCTTTGGCTGGGATTAAGGCTTACCTTAAAAGCGATGACCCGCGTGTATTGGGGCTTCTCAAGTTGCTTTTAGAAGAGCTACTCGCCACAGTTAATCAGAGACTAGACAAGCTATCCACAAAAGACCAATAGTTCGTCCGTTTTCGTCAAAAAAAGTGAAAGTGAAGAAAAAATAAAAAATCGGACAATAAAACTTGACAAAAGTCTGAAAAATGTTTAAAATGGTGACAATCAGAAAAGTAGTAAAGAACTTCTAAGTAGAGAGCTCGCGGTTGGTGAAAGTGGGTAGCAGGTCTTTATGAATATTGGACTGAGGTTATCATAGAATTCGAAACCATAAGAATTCGGTAGGCACCCCTTATCGTGCAACCTGTTGTTGGACAGGTCTAAGGAGATGGGTCTTTTTTGGTACCCATAAGAGAGGTGGCACCGCGTTTTTGACGTCCTCACATAGAATTTTCTATGTGGGGGCGTTTTTGTTTTGAAGGAAATAGAAAGGAGTCAAGCGATGAAACGATGGCAAAGTTCAAAGGACAATCACCAATGAAAACAAAAGACAAGGAGAAGAGAAATGAAAAATAAATCGTTAATGGTCGTGTTGCTTGCTTTAGTCGTCCTTCTAGTGGGAGGTGGGCTTTATTCTCAGTTTGGTAAAACCAAAGAAAAAGCTAGTCAAAAAGTGGCTAGAGTGGGCGTTTTGCAATATGTCACCCATGAATCCTTGGATGAGATTTATAAGGGCATCCAAGATGGTTTGAAAGAAAGTGGTTATAGCGGGAAAGACTTAAAGATTGATTTTCTCAATGCCCAAGCTGATCAAAGCAAGGTACAAAGCATGAGTCAGACCTTGGTTGACCACAAAAATGATGTGCTCATCGGCATCGCAACACCAGCCGCCCAAGGTTTGGCAAATGCGACTTCTGATATTCCTGTTGTGATGGGAGCTGTTAGCGATCCTGTGGGAGCAAAATTGGTTAAGGATTTGAAAAAGCCAGATAAAAATGTGACCGGCGTTTCTGACCATACCCCGATTGCCAAACAAATTACCTTGATGAAACGCCTCACCCCTGATGTGAAGCGTGTCGGTGTCCTCTACTCCAGTAACGAAGACAATTCTAAATCACAAGTCGAAGAGTTCAAGTCACTAGCTCAAAAAGAAGGTTATGAGGTTTCGCTTTATGCGGTTCCTTCTAGCAATGAAATCGCAACAACCATGAACGTCATGTTAGGCAAGGTTGATGCCGTTTATATTCCCCTAGATAACACGATTGCCAGTGCCTTTTCTAGCGTGGTTTCTGCCGCAAAAGAGCAAAAGAAACCGATTTATCCAAGCGCTGCAAAGATGGTTGAAGAAGGCGGTCTTGCTTCTGTTGTCATCAATCAGCATGATTTAGGTGTGGCAACAGGTAAGATGGCCGCACAAATCTTGTCTGGTAAAAAGGTGTCTGATTTACCGGTTGAGATTTTTGATCAAGGAACCCCTGTGGTCAATGATGCTGTTGCAAAAGAGCTAGGAATTACCCTCCCAGATGATTTAAAAGACAAATAAAAGGTGAAAGCGTCATAAAGAGAGAAAAGTGATTAAGATTAGCCCTGCCCATAGAAAAGGAACAAAAGCGATGGTTTCGTTGGTTTTTCTCTTCATTAGGCAATAAAGAATACCTGAAAGGCTGGCGAACTGGATTAAGAGGAGCATGTCTTGGAAAGAAAAAACGAGTGCAAGACTGGCTAGGTACAAGAAATCTCCACTGCCGATGGGAATAGGAAAGATGAAAGCCAAGATGCCAAAAGCCAATAAGAGTAAACTAAAAGGTGTTATCCCAGTGATGGGAATTAAGAAAAGTGTTCCAATGACCCAAATCAAAAGAGGATACTCCTGATGGGCGCTATCATACAGACTAAGGACAAATCCAAGCCCTAAGAGGAGGACCACGGGAAACGAAAGGATATGCTCTAAATAGCCATAAGCAAGAAGAGCAAATCCTATCTCAAGACCAGTCAAAAACCAAGGCAGGTGGTGGTGACAAGATGGACAAGCATGCTTGGTTAAGAGCCGCCCGACGATGAGACAAAAGTGAAAAAGAGGTAGCCTAAAAGAACAAGTCGGACAGGTATGAAAACGGCTTGAAAAAGGAAAATCTGGGAAATAAAGGACAATTTGAGACAGGAAATAGCCTGTCAATGCCCCGAAAAATAAGAGAACAATCATCATATCTTTTTATTCGTAAAAAGAAGTAAAATATTTGCTTTTTAATTAGAATTGTTCTAAAATATAAAGAAAGGAGGAAAAGAAAATGAAAATTACTGTGAACGAATTACCAACCTATGAACAAAGTCAAGCGGTGTTAAATCAAGCTGTGGCAGACCTATCTAAAGCAATTTCGATTATCCATCAAGCTCACTGGTATATGCGAGGTGAGGGGTTCTTCTACCTCCATCCTAAGATGGACGAGCTCATGGATGGTTTGAATGCGCATTTGGACGAGATGAGTGAGCGTTTGATTGCTCTTGGTGGTCATCCTTATTCGACTTTGAAGGAATTTGATGAAGCATCTAACCTTGAAGAAGTTCCTGGAAGTTACGATAAGACGATGGCGGAGCATCTAGAACGTATCGTGGATGTTTATACTTACTTGATTAGCCTCTACCAAACAGGTCTTGCCATCACAGATGAAGAGGGTGACGAGGCATCAAATAACTTATTTTCTGATGCGATTGGTGAAGCAGAAAAGATTGTTTGGATGCTAAGAGCTGAGCTTGGAAAAGCAGCGCGTTAATGCGATAAAAGTGAAAATGACTAGGGATTATTCCTAGTCATTTTTGAATGGAAGAAGGATTGAAAAATTAAGGATTTTTTGATAGAATCAAGTGTATATGAAAACTTTATATGATGTGCAGCAACTTCTAAAACGCTTTGGCATTTTGGTCTATCTAGGCAAACGTTTGTATGATATCGAAATGATGAAAATAGAGCTAGAAGCCTTGTATCAAGCAGGTTTGTTGGACAAGATGGAGTACTTAGAAGCCGAATTGATTTTAAGGCGTGAACATCGTTTAGAAAAGGAAAGAGAAGATGACACAAAAATTAATAGGGATTGATTTAGGTGGAACAACCATTAAATTTGGCATTTTGACCTTGGATGGCCAAGTGCAGGAAAAATGGGCGATTGAAACCAACAGCTTAGAAGAGGGCAAACATATCGTTCCAGACATCATTGCTTCTATTCAGCACCGTTTAGATTTGTATGGTCTTTCTAGCCAAGATGTGGCTGGGATTGGCATGGGGTCTCCAGGGGCAGTGGATCGTAAGGCCAAAACAGTGACAGGGGCTTTTAACCTCAACTGGGCACAAAAGCAAGAAGTAGGAGCTGCGATTGAGCAAGCACTTGGTATCCCTTTTGCCATTGATAACGATGCTAACGTGGCTGCTCTAGGGGAGCGCTGGATGGGAGCTGGTGAAAATCAGCCAGATGTTGTCTTTATGACCCTTGGAACGGGTGTTGGTGGCGGCATCATTGCAGATGGCAACCTCATTCATGGTGTGGCTGGTGCTGGTGGTGAGATTGGTCACATGATTGTAGAGCCAGATGGCTTTGAGTGTACCTGTGGCAACAAAGGCTGTCTTGAAACGGTGGCTTCTGCGACGGGTGTGGTCCGTGTAGCGCGCCTACTAGCTGAGGAGTATGAGGGTGAATCTGCCATCAAACTTGCTATTGATAATGGAGATTTGGTGGCCAGCAAGGATGTCTTTGTTGCAGCTGAGTCAGGTGATTTCTTTGCCGGTCAAGTGGTCGATAAGGTTGCCTTTTATCTTGGTTTGGCAGCTGCCAATCTAGGCAATATCCTCAACCCAGATGCCATTGTCATCGGTGGTGGGGTATCTGCTGCGGGTGAGTTTTTAAGAGCCAAGGTCGAAGACCAGTTTAAGCGCTATGCCTTTCCGCAGGTGCGTCTCACAACGAAAATCAAGCTCGCAGAACTGGGCAATGATGCTGGTATTATCGGAGCAGCTAGTTTGGCCCGTCAATTTTCAGTCAAAGACTAAGGAGAGAATATGGTCACATTGATTTTATGGATTGTTCTAATCGGTCTTTTGGTATGGTTTGGTTTCCAATATTACCGCGTCAGAAAAGCAGCTGATTTCGTGGATAATCGCACTTTTGAAGCCTATATGAGAGAGGGGCAGGTCATCGATGTCAGAGACCCTGAGAGTTTTAGGAAAAAGCACATCCTAGGAGCTAGAAATTTCCAAATGGGGCAGTTTCAAGAGTCGCTCTCTGCCCTTAGAAAAGACCGTCCCGTCCTTGTCTATGACTCTGCCAGAGGGAGCAACCTAGCAAGAGCAATCTTGCAACTCAAAAAAGCAGGCTACACGCAGGTCTATGCCTTAAAAGACGGTTTTGACTACTGGAATGGTAAGGTCAAAGAAAGTAAATAAGGATGGCAAAGAAGGTACAACAGTATCTTCTTTCTTTTTGTACCAGAAAGGAGTAAAATAAAAAGAGAGAGATAGGTTGAGGAGGTAAAAAGGATGAAGCGGCGAAAGTTCAATCGGCATTTCTATAAAAAATGGCTGTTCTACTATTTTTTATTTAATATTTATATCTTTTTAGACCGCTATTTGTATAACAGAAACATTCTAATCACTGTGCTATTTGTCCTCACTCTGATAGTGCAATTAGATTTGGTTTTAATTGTCAAAGATGATGAGAAATAAGGAAAGAATGAAAATGTTGTAACGAAATCAAATAAGAAAGACACCTAGAAAACGTTTACCGCGATTTTCTTGGTGTCTTTTTGTTTAATCTGTGCTATAATTGATGGGTTAATAGAAAATTTTAAGAGATAGAGGACATCATGACGAAATTAAGAGAAGATATTCGCAACGTTGCGATTATTGCCCACGTTGACCACGGGAAAACCACCCTTGTTGACGAGTTGTTGAAGCAATCCCAAACTTTAGATGCAAGAACCACGCTTTATGAGCGGGCTATGGATTCCAATGATCTAGAGAAAGAACGCGGAATTACCATTTTGGCGAAAAATACAGCAGTTGCCTACAATGATGTGCGCATCAATATTATGGATACCCCAGGACACGCGGACTTTGGTGGTGAGGTTGAGCGGATCATGAAAATGGTTGATGGTGTCGTGCTCGTCGTTGATGCTTACGAAGGTACCATGCCACAGACGCGTTTTGTTTTGAAAAAAGCTTTGGAGCAAAACTTGACTCCAATCGTGGTGGTCAATAAAATTGACAAACCTTCTGCTCGTCCAGAAGAAGTAGTTGATGAGGTGTTGGAACTCTTTATCGAATTGGGTGCAGATGATGATCAATTGGAGTTTCCAGTGGTTTATGCCTCAGCTATCAATGGAACCTCTTCGCTTTCTGACAATCCAGCGGATCAAGAAAAGACAATGGCACCGATTTTTGATACCATTATTGACCACATCCCAGCGCCTATTGACAATTCGGATGAGCCCCTCCAGTTCCAAGTATCGCTCCTAGACTACAATGATTTTGTTGGACGTATCGGTATCGGGCGTGTTTTCCGTGGCACTATCAAGGTCGGAGATCAGGTGACATTGTCTAAGTTGGATGGCACCACAAAGAATTTCCGTGTCACAAAGCTTTTTGGCTTCTTTGGTCTGGAGCGTCGTGAAATCCAAGAAGCTAAAGCAGGAGATTTGATTGCCGTATCTGGTATGGAGGATATCTTTGTCGGGGAAACCATCACACCGACGGATGCGGTTGAGCCTCTTCCAGTGCTTCGCATTGATGAGCCAACGCTTCAGATGACTTTCTTGGTTAACAACTCGCCATTTGCAGGGCGTGAAGGAAAATGGGTTACCTCTCGTAAAGTCGAAGAGCGTCTCATGGCTGAGTTGCAAACAGACGTGTCCTTGCGTGTGGATCCGACAGATTCTCCAGATAAGTGGACGGTGTCAGGACGTGGGGAGCTGCACTTGTCTATTCTAATTGAGACCATGCGTCGTGAAGGGTATGAGCTTCAAGTCTCTCGTCCAGAGGTTATCATCAAAGAGATTGATGGGGTGAAGATGGAGCCTTTTGAGCGTGTGCAAATCGACACACCAGAAGAGTACCAAGGTTCTGTTATCCAATCTCTTTCTGAGCGTAAGGGTGAGATGCTTGATATGCAGTCAACTGGAAATGGTCAAACGCGCTTGATCTTCCTTGTGCCTGCGCGTGGTTTGATTGGTTATTCGACCGAGTTCCTTTCTATGACACGTGGTTACGGAATTATGAACCATACCTTTGACCAGTATCTGCCAGTTGTTCCAGGTGAAATCGGTGGTCGTCATAGAGGTGCCTTGGTGTCTATCGATACCGGTAAGGCAACGACCTACTCTATCATGTCAATTGAAGAGCGTGGGACCATCTTTGTCAATCCAGGGACAGAAGTCTATGAAGGCATGATTATCGGAGAAAACTCGCGTGATAACGACTTGACGGTCAACATTACCAAGGCGAAACAGATGACCAACGTGCGTTCTGCAACCAAGGATCAAACGGCTGTCATCAAGACACCACGGATCTTGACTTTGGAAGAATCCTTAGAGTTCTTGAATGACGATGAGTATATGGAAGTCACTCCGGAGTCTATTCGCTTGAGAAAACAAATTTTGGATAAAAACTTGCGTGCTAAGGCGGCTAAGAAGAAAAAGCAAGCGATTGAAGAAGCCTAATTGGCTGTTTGAAGAAGAAATTGAACAAAGCCTAGGAACCTTGTATCTTATGGAACTGCGAAACCTTCCTAGAACGCAATCCGTTCTTCGTCAGCTTTCTTATTTTTCTGTGTTCGCTTAACGGGCTTTGTATCTTATGAAACTGAACACGGGCTAAAAGCGTCGAGAAAATCTCTAGTTTTCCTAGGAACTGAAAGTTCCAGCGTCAAACTGTCTATTTTCTTCTCGCTTTCTTAACGCCCTTTGTATCTTAGAGAAGGAGGTAGGAATGTTTTACTTGATTATTGCGGTTGCTATGATTTTATACTATGTGTTCGTCGCACCGAAATCCATCAAGGGAACCATGCACATGATTTTTCTTGTGGCAGGCATTGCCTGTTTGATCGTCCTTTCTATCCTTAGCTTTATTCGTTTGATTCAGTCTCCGCCTGAAATTTTTGTTGGAGGAGGAATGGCGATCGTAGGCTTTTTCGCCCTAAGAGATGTTATGAGGCTCAAACCTCTTCCGAAAAAAAAGAAGGAAACCAGTAAAAGATGAGAGGCTCTCTCATCTTTTTTGCATGGGCAAAGGCTGTGGCGTTCTTGAAAAATAGGGCAATTAAAGGTAAAATAGAGTGAAGATATTAGGAAAAGAGTCTATCGATATGAAAGCAACAACAAAAGTAAAAGATAAAAAAGTACTCGTGCTAGGTCTTGCCAAGTCTGGTGAAGCAGCAGCCCGCCTCTTAGCGGAGTTGGGAGCCATTGTCACAGTCAATGATGGCAAGCCCTTTGACGAAAATCCGAGCGCTCAAGCCCTGCTTGAAGAGGGCATCAAGGTGATTTGTGGTGAGCATCCTCTTGATTTGCTAGAAGAGGATTTCGCTTTGATGGTGAAAAATCCAGGAATTCCTTATAGCAACGCCATGGTTCAGCGTGCCTTAGAAAAAGGCATTCCTGTCTTGACAGAGGTGGAGTTGGCCTACTGGATTTCAGAAGCGCCTATTATTGGTATTACCGGCTCAAACGGAAAAACGACCACCACAACCATGATTGCAGAAGTCTTTCAAGCTGCGGGTCGCTCAGGTCTTCTATCTGGTAATATCGGTTTTCCTGCTAGCAGTGTGGCAAGAAAGGCAGAAAGTACCGACACGCTCATCATGGAGCTTTCTAGCTTCCAGTTGATGGGGGTCACTGACTTTCATCCAAATGTGGCGGTCATTACTAACCTTCTTCCCACTCATCTGGATTATCACGGAAGTTTTGAGGACTATGTGGCAGCCAAGTGGCATCTGCAAGACCGGATGACGGCAGAAGATACGCTGGTTCTTAATTTTGGGCAAGACATGGCTAAAGAATTGGCGAAAAAAACCAAAGCCAAGGTCGTTCCTTTTTCTAGCCAAGAAGTGGTGGATGGAGCTTACCTCAAAGATGGTCTTCTCTACTTCAAAGACCAGCCAATCATGAAAGCAGCTGATCTGGGTGTGCCTGGGGAACACAATGTGGAAAATGCTCTAGCAACGATTGTGGTTGCCAAGACTTGGGGGATAGAGGATGATGCTATTCGGACTGCCCTTTCTCACTTTACAGGTGTTAAACACCGCTTGCAGCATCTCGGTCAGATTCAGCAGGTTGCTTTTTACAACGATAGTAAATCGACCAATAGTTTAGCGACGAAAAAGGCTCTCTCTGGCTTTGACAAGCAAAAGGTCATCTTGATTGCTGGCGGACTCGATCGTGGCATTGGTTTTGAAGATTTGATTCCTGACTTGGTGGGGCTAAAGGGGATGGTCATCTTGGGAGAAGTGACACCAAAACTCACCATGGCAGCAGAGCAAGCACAGGTGCCTTATGTGTTAGCCGAGCGTGTAGCTGATGCGACGAGAAAAGCCTATGAGTTGGCACAAGAAGGGGATGTCGTTCTTCTTAGTCCTGCCAATGCGAGCTGGGATATGTATCCGAATTTTGAAGTGCGCGGGGACGAATTTATCGCGACTTTTGAGGATTTAAAAGGAGAAGAGCATGGCTAAACCGAAGATCGCGCTAACCGGTGGTGGAACAGTTGGTCATGTGACCCTTAATTTACTCTTGATTCCCCTGCTTCTTGATGACGGGTTTGAAGTGCATTATATCGGGGATAAGCATGGAGTTGAGTACCAAGAAATCCAGAAATTGCAGCTAGATGTGACCTTTCATGGTATTGCCACAGGAAAATTGCGGCGCTATTTTAGTTGGCAAAATCTAGCAGACGTTTTTAAGGTGGGTTACGGGATTTTACAGTCCTTTGCTATTCTGGTGAGACTAAGGCCTAAAGCCCTGTTCTCTAAAGGTGGATTCGTGTCTGTTCCTCCTGTGATTGCCGCTCGTCTCTTAGGAATTCCTGTGTTTGTGCATGAGTCCGATCTCTCTATGGGGCTTGCTAATAAAATTGCCTCACGCTTTGCGACCAAACTCTACACCACTTTTGAGCAAGACAGCTCTGATCCTAAAGTCGTCCATGTTGGTGCGATTACAAAGATTAGACCGACAAGCGCAAGCCTTCCAAAAGAATTGGAAGCCATCAAGGCCCACATGACGTTAGATCGTCCGACTCTCTTATTTGTTGGTGGTTCTGCTGGTGCTAAGGTTTTTAATGACTTTATCACAGCTCACCCGAACTTGAGCGAGCGTTATAATATCATCAACATCACAGGGCAACCAGAGTTGAATACTTTACAAGATCACCTTTACCGAGTGGACTATGTGACCGATCTCTACCAGCCCTTGCTGGATTTGGCAGATGTGGTCGTGACAAGGGGAGGCTCTAATACCTTGTTTGAGCTGTTAGCTCTTCAGAAGCTCCATCTCATCGTTCCGCTTGGAAAAGCAGCAAGTCGGGGGGATCAGCTGGAAAATGCCGCTTATTTTGAAAAGCAAGGGTATGCTAGGCAGTTAGCCGAAGAAAATTTGAGTTTAGAAAGCCTAGATGAAGAGGTCAAGATCTTATTGGATCAAGCTGAAAGCTACCAAAATGCAATGAAAGAAACCAAGGAATTAACGTCTTTAAGTGATTTTTATGCACGCTTGAAGAAGGATATGAAGTTATCCTAGTCAAAACATCAAAAGGATACTATGGCAAAAGAACAAGAAGATAAAGAGAAAAAAAGTCAACCAAAGGCTTTAACCGAATGGCAAAAGCGCAACATTGAGTTCTTGAAGAAAAAAAAAGAACGTGATGCAAAAATCACCAAAGAAAAAGAACGTGAACTCAAAAAACGTCAAGCCGAGGCTAGAGGTGAAGTTTTTGAAGAAGTTGAGAAAGAAACGCAATTAGAGGACAAAGAAAAAAAAGCCAAGCCTAAAAAAGTCAAAAAACCCAAAAAAACAAAGAGATCAAAGGTACCTGTTCAAAAGAAACTCTTGACAGAGGTTGCAAAGGCCAAACGACGTTCACGGCCGATTGTCGTTTTGGCAAGTTTAATCCTCCTCGTTTCTGCTTTTTACCTTAGCCCTTACAGTAAAGCAAAAGACATTCAAGTGTCAGGTCAAGAACAAGCAACGCAAGCAGCTATTATAACGGATTTAGCGGTGAAGCCGACCGATTACATTACGGATTTGATTTTTCACCATAAACGTTATGAAAATGGTCTGGTGGCGCGCAACCCTTGGATTTCTGAAGCGACAATGGACTATCGTTTTTTCAATCATTTTGAGGTTAAGGTCAAAGAACACCAGATTTTTGCTTATCAGTCAACCAAGTCAGGGTATCGACCAATTTTGGATAATGGGGTTGTCGTCAATGACAACCAAGAAAAACAGATAACAGAAGGCTATATCAGTGTTTCTTTAACCGATAAAACGATGATGAAATCCTTGATTCAGTCCTTGAAATCTTTAAGCCCTAAGCTCACCAAGCAAATCCGAGCGATTTCCTTATCTCCAACTAAAGCTACCAAGGACTTGCTTTTGGTTGAGTTTTATGATGGCAATAGCGTGCGCGTTCCCTTGTCAGAATTAAGCGCCAAACTGCCTTACTATGAGGAAATTAAGAAAAACTTGAGTGAGCCTTCCATTGTTGATATGGAAGTTGGAATTTATACCACATCGTCTGACTTGGAAAGCAGCTTGAAAGAAGCAAGTAAGGAAAAGAAAAGCGAAGAAAAGACGCAAACACAACAGAATGAAACGGATGAAACCACCTCTTCTAGTTCTGATTCAGAAGAAAGCACCTCGACTTCTGCTTCTGAATAGAGTGAGGAAAGGAATTTTAAGTTTCTCTTACAAAACGCGTAAAATGTTAGGCATTTGACGCGTTTTTATGTTATAATAGCATGCGAATAGTTCTATTTTTAGATAGCAAAGACTAGTAAGATTGGAAAGTTAGAGGAATGGAGAATGGCTAGAAATGGCTTTTTTACAGGATTAGATATTGGAACAAACTCGATAAAAGTCTTGGTTGCAGAATTCATCAAAGGTGAGATGAACGTCATCGGTGTGAGCAATGTCCCTAGTGAAGGGGTAAAAGACGGCATTATTGTCGATATTGAAGCCGCAGCGCTGGCGATTAAGGCAGCTGTTGAGCAAGCAGAAGAAAAATCAGGGATTACCATTGACCGTGTCAACGTTGGTTTACCAGCTAATTTGCTTCAGATTGAGCCAACTCAAGGCATGATTCCAGTCCCAAGCGAATCAAAAGAAATCAAGGACGAAGACGTTGATAGTGTGGTGCGTTCTGCTCTGACAAAGAGTATCACGCCAGAACGTGAGGTGATTTCTCTGGTTCCTGAAGAGTTCATTGTGGATGGTTTTCAAGGCATTAGAGATCCTAGGGGTATGATGGGCATTCGCCTTGAGATGAGAGGGTTACTTTACACTGGTCCTAGCACGATTTTACATAATTTAAGAAAAACGGTTGAGCGAGCAGGCATCAAGGTCGAAAATATCGTGATTTCCCCGCTTGCAATGACCAAGGCTGTCCTTAATGAAGGCGAACGTGAGTTTGGTGCTACGGTGATTGATTTGGGAGCAGGTCAATCAACTGTTGCCTCTATGCGCGCGCAAGAGTTGCAGTACACCAATATTTACCCAGAAGGTGGAGAATACGTCACCAAAGATATTTCAAAAGTCTTGAAAACATCCATGAAAGTGGCTGAGGCTTTGAAATTTAATTTTGGAAGTGCGGATATTACAAGTACGAGTGAAGAGGAAACTGTTCAAGTTCAAGTGGTCGGAAAGACTGAGCCTGTTGAGGTGAGTGAACGTTACCTTTCAGAGATTATTTCAGCGCGTGTTCGTCATATTTTGGAGCGAATCAAGCAAGATTTAGAACGTGGTCGTCTCTTAGACCTCCCTGGAGGCATCATCCTCATCGGCGGAGGAGCTATTATGCCTGGCGTGGTGGAGTTAGCCAGAGAGATTTTTAAGACCAATGTGAAGTTGCATGTGCCTAACCAAGTGGGGATTAGAAACCCGATGTTTGCCAATGTGATTAGCTTGGTAGAGTATGTGGGTATGATGACCGACGTTGATGTCTTGGCTCAAGGAGCTGTCTTTGGCGAGGAATTATTAAGACGTAAACCGGATCGTCCTCAAGTGCAACCAAGTTTTAGCGTTCCTGTTCAGGAATTTCCAAGAACGGAAAGCATAAGACAGCCAGAAACGGTTGAAGTTGAGACGGTCGAAACAGTAGTAGAAACACCACAAGAACCGAAAGAGCCAAAACCAAAATTGACAGATCGGGTTCGCGGTGTCTTTGGTAGTTTATTTGATTAGTGAAAAGAGGAAAAAGAACAATGACATTTTCATTTGATGCAGCATCGGTACAAGGTGCAGTTATTAAAGTAATTGGAGTTGGTGGTGGCGGTGGCAATGCCATTAACCGAATGATTGATGAAGGTGTAGCAGGTGTTGAGTTTATCGCTGCAAACACTGATATTCAAGCCCTTAGCTCATCTAAGGCTGAGACTGTAATTCAGTTAGGCCCTAAGTTGACGCGTGGTCTTGGTGCTGGAGGTCAGCCTGAAGTAGGTAAAAAAGCTGCCGAAGAAAGCGAAGAAGTCTTGACAGAAGCGCTTAATGGGGCTGATATGGTCTTTATCACAGCTGGTATGGGAGGAGGCTCTGGTACAGGAGCTGCTCCAGTGATTGCTCGTATCGCCAAGAGCCTTGGAGCTCTCACAGTTGCCGTGGTCACTCGACCATTTGGTTTTGAAGGAAATAAACGGGGCAATTTTGCCATCGAAGGGATTTCTGAGCTCAGAGAGCAAGTGGATACCTTGTTGATTATTTCTAACAATAATTTGCTTGAAATCGTAGATAAGAAAACCCCTCTTCTAGAAGCGCTTAGCGAAGCCGATAATGTCCTTCGTCAAGGTGTTCAAGGGATCACCGACTTGATTACAAGCCCAGGGTTGATTAACCTTGACTTTGCGGATGTGAAAACTGTGATGGCAAATAAAGGTAATGCCCTCATGGGTATTGGTATCGGTAGTGGTGAAGAGCGTATTGTGGAAGCAGCACGTAAGGCAATCTACTCTCCGCTACTTGAGACGACCATTGATGGTGCTGAGGATGTTATCGTCAATGTGACAGGTGGCATGGATATGACCTTGACTGAAGCAGAAGAAGCTTCAGAAATCGTCAGTCAAGCAGCTGGTAAGGGAGTCAACATCTGGCTTGGTACCGCTATTGATATGGATATGAAAGACGAGATTCGTGTGACCGTTGTTGCAACAGGAGTAGGAAAAGAGACTAATCCTTTTGCAAGCGCACAACCAAAACAACGTATCCTCTCTCAACCAAGTGGGAACTTAGGTGCAAATCGAACAACGGAGTCTAGCACACCTGTGTCTGCTTCTAGTTTTGAAAGACGTCAAGCTAATTTTGACATGGCGGAAAATCATGAAATGCCTGGTCAACAGAGCGTGCAACAAACGAGCACCCAGCAAGAGACTTCTGCTTTTGGAAATTGGGATTTGAAAAATGAAACCATTACCCGTCCAACAGAAGGTCAACTTGATAGTCAATTGAGCATGTCTAGTTTCCAACAAAATAGTTTCGATGGTGATGACGAACTAGAAACACCACCATTCTTTAAGAACCGTTAAAATGAGTTTAGTTGAACACCGAAATAAGATTTTAGATCAGGTTGAGCATGCCAAAAAGAAGGCCAATCGCAAAGATGATGTCTATGTGATTGCTGTGACTAAGTCCGTGGATGTTGAAACAGCAGGTCAACTCATGGATCTGGGTTTGGAGCATATCGGTGAAAATCGTGTGGACCAGCTTCTAGAGCGTCAAGCCCTTTTAAAGGATAAAAACTTGACTTGGCATCTCATAGGAACCTTACAAACACGCAAGGTCAAGGATGTCATCAACAAGGTGGATTATTTTCATGCGCTTGATTCGCTGAAATTAGCCAAGGAAATCGATAAACGTGCAGAGCACCCCATTCAGTGTTTTTTACAGGTTAATGTATCGGGTGAGGTAACCAAGCATGGCTTTCGTAAGGAAGAGGTTATGGATGCAGTTGCATCCATGAGAGATTTAAAAAACATTGTCTTGGTTGGTTTGATGACTATGGCCCCTTTGGAAGCAAGTCCGTCTGAACTTCATGATTTGTTCAAACAAACACAGCAGCTTCAGAAAGATTTACAAGCGCTGCATTATCCTCGGATGCCCTTTGATCAGTTGAGCATGGGGATGAGTGGTGACTTTGAGATTGCTATCGAACATGGAGCGACCTTTGTTAGAGTTGGTCGAGCCTTCTTTGACGAGTGAGGAAACTATGGGATTTTTTAAAAATACATTTGATAAAGTGCTTTCCTATCTGGAGACGGATGAACTCAGTGAAGTCGAAGAGGCTTCGGTAAACACGCCTTCATCCCCTAAAGATCAGGAGCAAAGGAGAGCTTCGTTACCGAAACAAGAAGCTACTCATCAAACAATAGAAGCAAAACAACAAGTGAGGCAAACGATGAATTCACAAAATCAAGAGAGAAAATCTTTCTCTCCACAGCAGGGGAGTGTGACGATTGCGATTAAATACCCTAAGAAATATGAGGATGCTAAGGAAATTGTTGCCCTCCTTAATCAAAATGAATGTGTTTTGATGGATTTTCAAAACATGTTAGAAGCTCAAGCACGCCGTTGCTTGGACTTCATTGATGGGGCTAGTGAGGTTTTGTCAGGAAAACTTCAAAAAGTCGGATCATCCATGTATCTGTTGACCCCTTCTTCGGTCATTGTGGATGTGGATGATTTGAATTTCCCAAATAGCGGTGCAGACATGTCCTTTGATTTTGACATGAAGAGACGTTAATATGACGGGATTACTCATTTACATTACCCTGCGTATTATTCGTCTTTATTCGCTCCTTCTCATCCTATATGCGTTTATGTCTTGGTTTCCAGGAGCCTATCAGACAAGGATTGGACGGTTTTTGACATGGATTGTTTATCCGATTGTTCGTCCCTTTGAGCGCTTGAATTTGAGATTTGCAGGCTTTGATTTTTCGATTGTCCTTATTATTTTTCTGTTAGATTTATTTAGTCGTTTTTTAAGTAATTTGTGGTAAAATAATGTCAAGACCTTTGAAGCTTTATCAGCATTTTGACTCTGGTGAGGAAGAGCTGATTGATCGCATGAACGATTTGTCTCAAAAAGCGCAGGAAACTTATATTCCTCAGCTGACGGCTTTTTTGAATCCTAGACAAATTTCAGTGGCTAGTTCAGTCCTAGACTATCTGGGACAAGAGTATCTGGTTTCAACGTCTCTGTCAGAGATGGAGTATGCGAGAGTTCTGATTGTGCCGCCTTATTATTCCTATGATGAGAGGGATTTTGAAATCATGTTATTAGAGATTCAGTATCCCAATAAGTTTTATCAGCTGGAACATCGGCAAATCTTAGGAGCGCTGCTCAATCAACTTGGGGTAGAACGTTCCATTTTTGGAGATATTTTAGTTCAAAAAGGACGAGCACAGCTCTTTTTGGATCGCAAATGGTTTACTTATCTGGTGAATCATTTAGATAAAATTGGACGAGCACCAGTGACGTTTGAGGAGCTTTCTTTTGATCAAAAATTAGAAAACCAAAGTCAGGGAGAAGAGGCAGTCGTCTTAGCGAGCAGTCTGCGTCTTGATAGCGTTTTATCTGCTGTTCTTGGTTTATCACGCAGTAAGGTGGCTGGGTTAATTGATCAAGGTCGTATTTTTGTCAATTACCGTGAAGCATCTAAAGCATTTATTGAGCTCAATCAGAATGATTTAGTGAGTGTACGCGGCTACGGACGTTTTCAACTGACGGAGAATCTTGGGAGCACCAAGAAGGGAAAATATAAGTTGAACATTCATAAGTTAATAAAAGATTAAGGAGAGCCTATGGCACTGACACCACTTGATATTAAAGAAAAGACATTCCGTGTAAAATTTCGTGGTTATAGCGAAGATGAAGTCAATGAGTTTTTGGATCTTTTGATTGAAGATTACGAAGAATTGTTGCGCATCAGCCAAGAAAAAGACAATCGCATCCGTTCCTTGGAAGATAAATTGGCTTATTTCGATGACATGAAAGAATCCTTGGGTCAATCTGTGATGTTGGCTCAAGAGACAGCCGACAAGGTGAAACTTTCTGCCAAAAATGAAGCACAAAATATCATCAATGGCGCGCATAATCAAGCCGATCGTTTGATTGAAGAAGCCAAGATTAAGGCCAATAACCTTATTCGTGAAGCGACGGATGATGCCAAAGGGATTGCTATTGAAACGGAGAATCTCAAGCGTCAGAGCCGTGTCTTTCACCAGCGTTTATTGGCAGCTATTGAGGCGCAGCATAGTTTGATTATGTCGCCTGAGTGGAGCGAGCTCCTTCAGCCGACAGCTGTTTATCTGCAAAATTCCGATTCCGCCTTTAAAGAGGTCGTGGAAAAAGTCCTTAATGAAGATGTGCCTGTAGCAACGGATGAAAATTCCTTGGATGCCACACGTCAATTTTCCGCAGAAGAAATGGAAGAATTGCAAAGACGGATGCAAGAAGGTAACCAACAGTTAGAGATGACGCAACAGTTGGATCTGCCAGATTTTTCTGAAGAGGTTGTCGCAGAAACCGTTGAAGAAGAGGTCAGCGACCCTTTGGATTACACCCAAACATTTAAATTGAATATTCATGAATAACAAAAACACGATGGTTATCTAATATTTCCAGCGAGCAGGTGGTGGTGGAAGACTTGTAATCCCTTAGATGACGATTATCCTTTTGTCATCATTTTCATCTGAACAAGAGTAGGGTGAAACGTTTGGTTAACGTTACTAACCAAGGAGGGATGCTAGCTGAGCTAGTGTCTAAATTAAGGTGGTACCACGAACTTTCGTCCTTTTGACGAAAGTTTTTTTGTTTATGAAGAGGAGGTAAGAAATGAAATTAAAAGAAACGCTAAATCTCGGAAAAACAGCCTTCCCAATGCGGGCAGGTTTACCAAACAAAGAGCCAGAATGGCAAAAAGGTTGGCAGGAAGAGGCGATTTATCAAAAACGTCAAGAATTGAATGCTGATAAACCGACCTTTTTCTTACACGATGGCCCTCCCTATGCCAACGGAAACATCCATCTTGGTCATGCGCTAAATAAGATTTCAAAAGACATCATCACCCGCTCTAAGTCTATGATGGGCTTTCGGGCACCTTTTGTCCCAGGTTGGGACACACATGGTCTTCCAATCGAGCAGATGTTGGCCAAACAAGGGGTCAAACGTAAAGAAATTAATTTGTCAGACTACCTCAAGATGTGCCGGGATTATGCGCTGAGTCAGGTGGACAAGCAACGTGAGGATTTCAAACGCTTGGGTATCGCTGCAGATTGGGAAAATCCTTATGTGACATTGACACCTGATTTTGAAGCTGCACAGGTTCGTGTTTTTGGTGCTATGGCTGATAAGGGCTATATCTATCGTGGTGCTAAGCCGGTTTATTGGTCTTGGTCATCAGAGTCTGCTCTTGCAGAAGCAGAAATCGAGTACCATGATTTGGTTTCGACATCACTTTACTATGCTAACCGTGTCAAGGATGGTAAGGGCGTTTTGGATACCGACACTTATCTCGTGGTTTGGACGACGACACCATTTACAGTGACAGCCTCTCGCGCTTTGACGGTCGGTGCTGATATTGACTATGTCTTGGTGCGTCCAAAAGATGAAACACGTCAGTTTGTCATTGCTAGTGAATTATTAACCAGCCTATCTCAAAAATTTGGTTGGGAAGATGTGGAAGTCCTAGCCACTTACAAGGGCAGTGACCTCAATCATATTGTGACTGAGCACCCTTGGGATGAAGAAGTGGATGAGTTGGTTGTCCTTGGTGACCATGTCACAACGGATTCAGGAACAGGGATTGTCCACACGGCACCAGGATTTGGTGAGGATGACTACAATGTTGGTGTTGCCAATGGCGTTGACGTCGTCGTGACAGTGGATGAGCGTGGTATGATGACCGAGGAAGCAGGCCCTGACTTTGCAGGACAATTCTACGAAAAAGTCACATCTGTTGTCATTGAAAAATTGGGTGAGTTGCTCTTAGCGCAAGAAGAAATCTCTCACTCCTATCCATTTGACTGGCGGACGAAAAAGCCAATCATCTGGAGAGCGGTTCCACAGTGGTTTGCTTCTGTGTCACAATTCCGTGAGGAAATCTTAGATCAAATCGATAAGACCACCTTCTACCCTTCATGGGGTCATACTCGCCTTTACAATATGATCCGCGACCGCGGTGACTGGGTAATTTCACGTCAGCGTGCTTGGGGTGTGCCGCTACCGATTTTCTATGCCGAAGACGGTACCGCTATTATGAGCAAGGAAGTGACTGATCATGTGGCTGATCTCTTTGAGGAGCATGGCTCTATCATCTGGTGGGAACGTGATGCCAAGGATTTATTGCCGAAAGGCTTTACGCATCCAGGATCGCCAAATGGTCACTTCACCAAAGAAACGGATATCATGGACGTTTGGTTTGACTCTGGCTCTTCATGGAATGGTGTGATGAAAACTCGTCCAGACCTTGATTACCCAGCTGACCTTTATCTGGAAGGTAGCGACCAGTACCGTGGTTGGTTTAACTCTTCACTCATCACTTCTGTAGCGGTCAATGGCATTGCACCTTATAAGGCAGTCTTGTCTCAAGGTTTCGTTTTAGATGGCAAGGGTGAGAAAATGTCTAAATCAAAAGGCAATATCATCTCACCAAATGATGTGGCTAAACAATACGGGGCTGAAATCCTCCGTCTTTGGGTAACGTCAGTGGATACGGACAATGATGTTCGGGTTTCCATGGAAATCTTAGGTCAGGTATCAGAAACCTATCGCAAGATTAGAAACACCCTTCGTTTCCTCTTAGCTAATACATCAGATTTTAATCCAGAAACAGACCGAGTAGCTTATGAAGATTTGCGTCCTGTAGATAAGTACATGACCATCCGCTTTAATCAGTTGGTGGCAACAATCCGAGAAGCCTACGATAACTATGACTTTATGGCGATTTATAAGGCGGTGGTCAACTTTGTGACGGTTGATTTGTCTGCCTTCTACTTGGATTTTGCCAAGGATGTGGTTTATATCGAAGCAGCAGATGCTCTCGCTCGTCGTCAGATGCAAACAGTCTTTTATGACATCTTGGTGAAAATCACCAAACTCTTAACCCCAATCTTGCCACATACAGCAGAGGAAATCTGGTCTTACCTCAGTGAGCCTGAAGCCTTTGTTCAGTTGAGTGAAATGCCAATGGTCGAAACCTTTGCTGGTCAAGACAGTATTCTAGAAGAATGGAACGCTTTCCTAGACTTTAGAAGCAAGGCACAAAAGGCTTTGGAAGAAGCTAGAAATGAAAAACGCATCGGAAAATCCCTAGAAGCTCACTTGAGCGTCTATGCAAGCCAAGAGGTGAAAACTCTTCTAGCAGCGCTTGATAGCGACATTGCCCAACTCCTCATCGTTTCGCAATTAACCGTTCTTGATGAACCAGCACCAGAAGGCGCCATTCGCTTTGATGACGTTGCCTTTGTTGTAGAGCGTGCCAAAGGAGAAGTTTGTGATCGTTGCCGTCGTCTAGATCCAACGACCAAAGAACGCCCTTACCATGCCTTTGTCTGCGATCACTGCGCAAGTATCTTGGAAGAACACTTCAAGGATGCCCTTGCAGAAGGATTTGAATAAGAAAAATGAACTTGAGTGAAACACTCAAGTTCATTTTTTTGCTATAAATGAGAGGGTTGGGATATTTTTACTCTTCAACGATTGGAATAGACATCTCAATCAAGTGTTTGCTGTGAATGGTTTTGATTTGGTCAAAGCGAGCAATGTTTTTATTAATTTTACGTTTTAAAAAGAACTCGCGGATGGTTTCAATCTCGGTGTCCTTGATGGCACGGTATTTGTTTGAGATGAGCAGTTCATAGTGCTTAGGTGCCTTGGTAAAGATGACATCGGTGTTTCCAGCCGAATAGACCTCAACCAATTGGGCATCGGTGTGATTGAGCTGGTTGCTGACCAACTCACGGTGGCTACTGGTGGTATTGATAAGTCGCATGGCAAATCCTTTCTATATCGATAATATCTTCACGTTTATTATACCATAAAATGGGATAAATTTTAGTTATTGATGTGATTTTTGCCAAGCTTTTACTCCCCATTGGTGGCTGCCACGTTTGAGTTTTTGGAGGGCTTCGTCAATGGAAAACCAAGCCAAATGGTTAAAATCCTCCAGCGGTTGACCGATAGCCTCAAAAGCAGTGACTTCGTAAAGGTAGGCGGGATTGTAGAAATATTGATCACGGTGACTGGAGTAAAAGTACTCGTCGGCTTGTCCGTAATATTGCCCAATCGTTGCGGTGAACCCTAGTTCCTCAACGAGTTCACGCGCAAGAGCGCTAAGTTTGTCTTCGCCAGCTTCGATTTCTCCGCCGGGTAAAAACCAAGAGCCGTTGGGCGCTTGGACTAGGATAATCTGATCGCGGGTCTGATTTGGGATAATGGCATAAACCCCGTAACGAGGGGTGTAGGTCACGCCGTCTTTTTTCTCTCCAAAAGTGGGATATGTCATGTGATTTTTCCTCTTTCTTTGTTTCAGCAAGGTTTTGAGGTCGCGCTATAGAAATGCTTGCATCCAATGTTGAGATGAAAGGATATGGCAAGCAAAACGGCTGACCGTTGGTTATATTTTAGCATATCCGCACCAATCGGACAATGGAAAAGAACAAACTTTGAGAATTTAATGATTTTCTTGTGGAAGAAGCACAAAAAATGAGAGTCAGACAATCGTCTGGCTCTCGTTTAAAGGCTTTAGACGGTTTTGACCACTGCATTTTCATTTGCGGTTACGATGATTTTGCCATCATCATTTAGGGTTGCTAGGAGCCTTGACTGTTCTGGGTGTTCGAGATAGTAGTCGGTTAGGGTGTCTTCGATATGATCTTGAATGGTTCTGCGCAAGGGTCTAGCACCCATTTTTGGATTATAGCCCAACTCGACCAATTTATCCTTCACTTCTGGGGTGATGGTGAGGTTGATTTGTCGGCTAGAGAGGCGTTTTTTAACCTCCTCTAGCATGAGATCAACAATGGTCAAAAGATGGTCTTTTTTGAGAGCAGAAAATTCGATGATCCCATCAAAACGGTTCATAAATTCTGGACTGAAGAATTGGTCTAATTGCCCCAAAACAGAGTGTTGTTTGTTTTCTTTGGTTGCTGCAAATCCGACCGAAGCCTCCACCTTACCTGTTCCGGCATTAGAAGTCATGATGATAATGGTATCCTTAAAGCTCACGGTCCGTCCTTGGCCATCGGTGAGGCGACCATCATCAAGGACTTGTAGAAACATGTGCAGCACATCAGGATGGGCTTTTTCGACCTCGTCCAGCAAAATCAAGGAGTAGGGATTGCGTCTCACTTGCTCGGTGAGTTGCCCGGCTTCGTCGTAGCCCACATAGCCAGGAGGTGCGCCGATGAGTTTTGCCACGGCGTGTTTTTCCATGTACTCGCTCATATCAAAGCGAATCATGCTGCGTTCAGGAGAGCCGAAAAGTTCTGTCGTCAGCTGTTTGGCTAGTTCTGTTTTTCCAACGCCGGTCGGTCCGACAAAGAGAAAACTACCGATAGGGCGATTTGGACTGCCTAGTCCAACACGGTTTCTGCGGATGGCTTTTGCAATCTTATCTACTGCCTCGTCTTGACCGATGACGTGTTGTTTCAAATCATGAGCAAGATTGATGAGTTGAGACTGTTCTTTTTCTTTTAAGTCTCCGACTGGAATTTGCGTTCTTTCTTCGATGATTTTTTGAATGTGTTTTGCCGTGATCACAGGAAAATCAATGTGCTGATTTTGATTGGCCTGCATATCCTTGTATTGGGTGATTTGATCACGGTAGTAGGCAGCACGTTCGTAATTTTCCTCACGAGTGGCTTGGGCCTTGAGGTTTTCTGCCTCAATCAAGCGTCGATCAATTTCTTTTGGATCAATGAGATTGAGTGTGAGATTCATCTTAGACCCTGCTTCGTCAAGGAGGTCAATGGCTTTATCTGGCAAGAAACGATCTTGAATGTAGCGGTTGGAGAGGGTGGCTGCTGCCTCAATGGCTTCATCTGTATAGGTCACATGATGGTAGTCCTGATATTTAGGCTGAATGCCACGTAGGATGGTAATGGTTTCTTCAACGCTTGGTTCATCGACCTTGACAGGCTGCATGCGGCGTTCCAATGCGGCATCTTTTTCGATGATACGGTACTCTTTCAGAGTGGTTGCACCAACCAGTTGAAACTCCCCACGAGCAAGGGCTGGCTTGAGGATATTTCCAGCATCCATATTGCCATCTCCTGCCGAGCCCGCCCCTACGATTTCGTGGATTTCGTCAATGAAAAGGATTACATCATCGCGTTCCTCAATCTCTTTCATCAACTCTTGCATGCGTTCTTCAAACTGTCCACGAATACCAGTGCCCTGCACCAAACTCACGACATCAAGGCGAATCACTTCTTTATTTTGCAGTTTTTGAGGGACGCTGCCATCGACGATTTTTTGAGCTAAACCTTCAACAACGGCTGTTTTTCCGACACCAGGCTCACCGATGAGGACAGGGTTGTTTTTGGTTCTGCGATTCAAAATTTCGATGACACGGATAATCTCCTTGTCCCGACCAATCACGGGATCAATTTTACCTTGTCTAGCCTGCTCTGTGATATTGATGCCAAATTCAGCCAAGAGACCGCCCTGTTTTGGTGGTTGAGGCGGTATTTGTTGTTGCTTCTTAGCCTGCTCTCTTTGATTAGCCTCCGCATTAAAGGCTCTGAATTGGCTCAAATCATTGAAGAAGTCCTCCAGTGGATTTCTTTGGCTTTCATTACGAAGGGAAGGATTGGATTTCATGATTTGGTAGCAGCGTTGGCAGAGGTCAAGCTGCTGGTTCTGCCCATTCACCGTCACATAGAGGTGAATACCGGCTTCATTTAATTGACAATTTTGACATAACATTTGCCTTACCTCTTTCTATACTGTTTACTGGCTAAAAAGTCAGTAATAGTCAAATATATAGACCTTATTATAGCAGGATTTGGCAAGAATGCAAGTAAAAAGTTTGACCTTGATTGACGAAAAAAACAGCCTTTTCAGGCTGTGGCAAGTCTAGTTATCCCGTGAGAGGCGGATAATAGCTAGGATATGTTGGAGAAGTTCTTTAGATGGTTGAATTTTTTGCAACTCTAAGATTAAATCGGTCAGCTCGTTTGGCGTCACGGAGGAAAAGGGAAGAAAAAAGTCACTCAGTGGCGTGTTCAAAGCCTGTGTCATCTTGAGGAGTGTTTCAAGGGAGATGTTGCGATGATTGTTTTCGATTTGGCTGATATAAGGGACGCTAAGATCGGTTTTTTCTGCCAATTCTTGCTGCGTGAGACCTTGTTTGATGCGTAATTGTCTAATGCGTTCGCTGATTTGTTCTAAGGTGGTTTGCATAGTGGCTCTCGATTTTTTACCTTTAGTGTAACGAAAAGTAAAGGCGAATAATATAAACGATAGTTTAATAGATATTTTATCATTTCATCAAAAGAAAAACAACTAAGAGGATTTTCTACACGGTAACAGGGCGTGCGAATGAGCAAAAACAGAAAAATTTCATGAAAAAGTGAGATTTTGGTCGTTTTTCTCGGATGAATGTGGTAAAATAAAGACGATAAGAAAAAGAGGAGAAACGAAATGGAATCACACTTAGTTCGAATTATCAATCGTTTGGAATTGATGGCAACTGACGGTAGCAACCTAAAGCGCCATTTTGAGCGCGAAGGTGTCGTGGTGGCAGAAGTTTCCTTTAGCAACGATCCTGAAAATGGCCCAGTTTTTACGCTTCGTGACGTAGCGGCGCGTGAAACGTATACCTTTGACAGCATTGATTTGATTGCAATGGAGATTTACGATTTGCTTTATTAAAAAGAGCACCTTTTTGGGGTGCCTTTTTTCGTTAGGAAAGGAAAAAGAAAAACATGTCTAAAATGATTGATGGTAAGGCTTTAGCAAAACGCATGCAAGAGGAATTGGCAAAGAAGGTTCAAGTCCTAGAGGAGACGACGGGTGTGGTCCCTGGTCTTGTGGTCTTGTTGGTGGGTGAGGATCCAGCCAGTCAAGTTTATGTGCGCAATAAAGAGCGAGCAGCTCTTGCTGCTGGTTTTCATAGTGAGGTGGTACGTTTGCCTGAGACCATTTCGCAAGAGGAGTTGCTAGCACAGGTAGAGGCTTATAATCAAAACAGTCGCTATCACGGTATTTTGGTGCAGCTTCCTCTTCCTCCTCATATTGATGAAGAGGCCATTCTTTTAGCTATCGATCCTAAAAAGGACGTAGATGGTTTTCATCCTATGAACATGGGGCTTCTCTGGACAGGCCATCCCTTGATGTTACCGTGTACGCCCGCTGGTGTCATCGCTATGCTAGATGCCTATGACGTAGCGATTTCAGGAAAACGAGCTGTTGTGGTGGGAAGTAGCAATATCGTTGGAAAGCCTATGGCCCAGCTCCTTCTTGCTAGAGAAGCTACGGTAACCATTGCCCATTCTAAGACCGAGAATCTCAAAGAGGTCACTAAGACAGCGGATATTTTGGTGATTGCGATTGGACAAGGTCACTTCATCACCAAGGACTACGTTAAGGAGGGAGCTGTGGTGATTGATGTGGGGATCAATCGTACAGATGCTGGAAAAATCATCGGTGATGTGGCTTTTGATGAGGTCGAAGAAGTGGCTAGTCTCATCACTCCAGTACCTGGTGGTGTGGGCCCTATGACCATCACCATGCTTCTAGAGCAGACCTATCAGGCGGCTGAGCGTTCGGTCATATCCTAATATCCTAGAAGACGAGGGAGCGGGCAATGGGTCCAGCTCCCCTTTTTTAGGATAATTTGATATAATAGAGGATACAAAGAAAGGAGATGGCGATGTCAGATTACTTATCGGTAGCCACTTTGACCAGTTATCTGAAGATGAAATTTGACCGTGATCCTTATTTGGAACGTGTTTATGTGACGGGTCAGGTCTCCAATTTTAGAAAACGGCCGAGCCATCAGTATTTTTCCCTCAAGGATGAAAAGGCGGTGATTCAAGCCACGATTTGGTCTGGTGTTTATCGTCAGCTGGGCTTTGAGCTTGAAGAAGGGCTCAAGGTCAATGCGATTGGTCGTGTCCAACTCTATGAGCCAAACGGTAGCTATTCCTTGATTATTGAAAAGTTAGAGCCAGATGGTCAAGGGGCCTTGGCCTTGCAATTTGAACAACTCAAGAAAAAATTGTCTGAGGCGGGCTATTTTGATGCCAAGCACAAGCAAGCTCTGCCACGCTTTGTGAAAAAAGTAGGTGTGGTGACCAGTCCTAGCGGAGCCGTTATCAGAGATATTGCCACCACCATCGCTAGGCGTTTTCCAGGAGTGGAGATTCTCTTATTTCCAGCTAAGGTGCAGGGACAAGGAGCCAGTGAGGAGATTGTTGCTCAAATCGAGCGAGCTAACGAGCATAAAGAGGTGGATGCCCTGATTGTCGGTCGGGGGGGCGGTTCGATTGAAGACCTTTGGGCTTTTAACGAAGAGGCGGTGGTGGAGGCGATTTTCGCCTCTAAGCTGCCAGTTATTTCTAGCGTTGGGCATGAGACGGATACCACCTTGGCGGATTTTGTAGCAGATAAGCGGGCAGCGACCCCAACAGCTGCTGCGGAACTGGTCACTCCAGTCACCAAGCAAGATCTCTTAGTTTGGTTGTTAGACCGAAATCAAAGGGCTTATCGAGCTATGGAAAAACTCTTGAATCGAGCAGATGAACATTTGAGTATGCTGAGTCAGTCGGTGATGTTTCGCCAGCCAGCTCGTTTATATGAACCAGCCCTCCAGAAAGTGGATGTTCTGACGACTAATCTGTCAGAATTAGGGCAAAAGCGCTTGACTAGGGCAAAAGAAGCCCATCATCAGTTGGTGGGTCGTCTGCTTTCCTTAGATGTCGCAGCTAGAGTGGGGAGAAATCAAGAGCGCATCAGCCATCTCGAGCGCCTTTTAAACAGTCAAATGGAAAATCTCTATGACCGTAAAATGGCACGTCTAGAAAAGGCACAAGAGGCTCTCTTGTCCTTGGATATGCATCGGATTATCGAGCGCGGTTACGCTTATATCAAGGCAGATGATCATCTGGTGAGTTCGACCCAAGACGTCAAAAAAGGCGACCAGCTGACGGTGGTTTTAAAAGATGGACAAATAGAAGTTGAGGTAAAACATGTCAAAAAAACAGAGTTTTGAAGAAGGGTTAGAAACCCTAGAAGCTATTGTGAGCAAGTTGGAGAATGGTGATGTGCCTTTGGAGGAGGCCTTGTCTGAATTTCAAAAAGGCATGTTGCTGTCAAAAGAACTCCAAAAAACCTTGCAAGAAGCAGAAAAAACATTGGTCAAGGTCATGCAAGCAGATGGTAGCAGCCTAGAAATGGATGATTTGGGATGAAAGAACAATTAGAAGCGACCCTTTTGGGCTACTATCCGGAGAAAAATCGATTAAATGAGGCGGTGCGCTACTCCATCACAGCAGGTGGCAAGCGCATTCGTCCCTTGCTGTGTCTTGAGATGACCAAAGGTTTTGGTATGGCGCTTAGAGAAGCACACTATCAAGTGGCGGCTTGTCTGGAGATGATTCACACAGGCAGCCTTATCCACGACGATCTGCCTGCTATGGACAATGATGATTTTAGGCGAGGGCGTGCGACCAACCATAAGCAATTTGATGAAGCGACCGCTATCTTGGCTGGAGATGCGCTTTTTCTTGACCCTTTTGGTTTTCTTGCGGAGCTTGAATTGCCTGAAAGCGTGCGCTTGTCTTTGATTAAGGAACTGTCAAAAGCTTCCGGCGGTCGTGGGATGGTTCTTGGGCAGAGCTTAGATATGATGAGCGAGGGTAAAGCTATTTCACTAGAGGATTTGCGTCAGATTCATGCCCATAAGACAGGCTGTCTTTTGACCTTTCCTTTTGTCGCAGCGGCCTTGATGGCGCAAAAAAAAGCAGCAGTCGTGGACTTATGTCGTCAAATCGGGGAGTGGGTCGGTCTTGCCTTTCAAATCAGGGATGACATTTTGGATGTGACCGCAGATTTTGATAGTCTAGGTAAGACCCCTAACAAGGATGAGGCTGTGGAAAAATCCACCTACCCTCGTCTCCTTGGATTGGACCAGTCCTATGTTTTCCTAGAGAATAGTTTGAACAAGGCACAAGCCCTATTGCAGGGTTTGACGCTTCAAACGTCCTTTGACGGTCAAGAGATTCAGGCGCTTTTAGAAAGGTTGAGACTAGATGCCTAAAGAACGAGTGGATGTCCTTGCCTACCAACAAGGACTCTTTGACACACGAGAACAAGCCAAACGCGGTGTGATGGCAGGCTTAGTGGTGGCGGTTTTGGATGGTCACCGTTATGATAAGCCGGGTGAAAAAATCGACAGCAGCACCGAACTCAAACTCAAAGGGGAGAAACTGAAGTATGTGAGTCGTGGTGGCTTGAAGCTCGAAAAAGCGCTAAGTGTCTTTAACCTCTCGGTAGAGGAGCAAATTGCGCTAGATATTGGTGCTTCAACAGGTGGCTTTACCGATGTACTCTTGCAAAATGGGGCAAAGCTGGTCTATGCCGTTGATGTCGGGACCAATCAGTTGGTTTGGAAATTGCGTCAAGATCCTAGAGTCATCAGTATGGAACAGTACAATTTCCGCTATGCCAAGGCAGAAGATTTCACACAAGGCCAGCCCACCTTTGCCTCTATTGATGTGAGTTTTATCTCGTTGGATTTGATTTTGCCGCCCTTGTATGAGCTGTTAGCTGACCAAGGTCAGGTGGTGGCTCTCATCAAGCCTCAATTTGAAGCAGGTCGTGAACACGTTGGGAAAAACGGTATCATAAAAGATCCCAAGGTCCATCAAGCGGCGATCCAAAAGGTTTGCAAGCGTTCGGAAGAACTAGGCTTTAGTGTCAAGCATCTGGATTTTTCTCCCATCCAAGGTGGACACGGTAATATTGAGTTTTTGTTGCTTTTAGAAAAAACTAAGGAGCCTAGCTTAGTGAGCGAAACGAGGATTTCTCAAGTGGTGGAAGAAGCCAATACCACATTAAAATAAGCAGAAGAGGATACCATGTTATTAGATATTTCCATTAAAAATTTCGCCATTATTGAGGAGATTTCTTTAAATTTTGAAAATGGCATGACCGTGCTGACCGGAGAGACTGGAGCAGGGAAGTCGATTATTATTGATGCGATGAATATGATGCTGGGAGCGCGTGCGAGTGTTGAGGTCATTCGTCATGGAGCACCCAAGGCTGAGATTCAAGGTTTTTTCTCTGTGGATAAGCACCCTGATTTGATTCAGGTCTTGGAGGAAAATGGTATTGATAGCAGTGATGAGCTGATTATTCGCAGGGAGATTTTTGCCAATGGTAGAAGCATCAGCCGTATCAATGGGCAAATGGTCAATCTCAGTCTCCTGCGTCAGGTGGGGCAGTTTTTGGTTGATATCCATGGTCAACATGATCAAGAAGAACTGATGAAACCTAAGCGCCACATCAGCATGTTGGATGCTTTTGGTGATGAAGCCTTTCAAAAGTCCAAAGCGCATTATCAAACCGTTTTTGATGCCTATAAATCTCTGAGAAGGCGGGTGGTCACCAAGCGTAAGAATGCTTTGGAACACAAGGCAAGGATTGAACGCTTGTCAGATCAGCTGGCTGAGATTGAAGCGGTGGACTTGCAGATGGATGAGGATAAAATCCTCAATCAAGAACGTGATAAACTCTTGACAGATAAGGAATTGGCTGAGAGTCTGAGCCGTGCCTATCATTTCTTGGATGACGAGGATTTCTCTAGCCTTGGTAATATCCGCTCCGCCCTTAATGAATTAGAGGAGCAAGAAGATGAGGACCTAGAGCGCTTGAGTGCCCAGTTGAGTGAGACTTACTATGCTTTAGAGGACATCACCCAGCGCCTTGCAGACCGGATGGACAGCCTTTCCTTTGATGGGGATCGTCTAGCAGAGATTGAGGAGCGGCTGGACATCATCTATGGCATTACCAAAAAATACGGGGAAGATGTCAGCGATGTTTTGGCTTACTATCAAACCATTTTAGCCGAGTACAATGAGCTGACCGGTAGTGACCTCTCAGATGAGGATATGGAAGCAGAGCTCAAACGTTTGGAGAAAGAATTGCTAGAAGCCAGCGTCCAGCTAAGCGAGAAACGTCATCAGTTGGCTCAATTATTGGAGCAGGAAATCAAGCAGGAATTGACTGAGCTTTATATGGAAAAGGCTGATTTTCAAGTCCAATTCACCAAGGGCAAATTTAGCCGTGAGGGCAATGAAACGGTGGAATTCTACATTTCAACCAACCCTGGAGAAGGCTTTAAACCCTTGGTTAAGGTGGCTTCGGGTGGGGAATTGTCCCGCTTGATGCTGGCCATCAAGTCCGCCTTTTCTAGAAAGGAAGACAAGACCAGTATCGTCTTTGACGAGGTGGATACAGGCGTGTCTGGGCGAGTGGCACAGGCGATTGCTCAAAAAATCTATAAAATCGGGCAACACGGTCAGGTGCTCGCTATCTCTCATCTTCCACAGGTGATTGCGATTGCGGACTATCAGTTTTTTATAGAAAAAAGAAGCAACGCCTCTTCGACGGTTTCCTTGGTGCGTCTGCTAGAGCCAGAAGAGCGCGTAGAAGAGATTGCCAAGATGTTGGCAGGTCAAGACGTGACAGAAGCCGCTCGGGTGCAGGCGAGAGCATTGTTGAACAAGGATTAGAGAATAGAAAAGTAACTGATGGTCTTATGAGAGGCTGCTTAGGTTGAAAAATGATTTCTAAAATAAGGTTAAATCTGATATAATAGAAAGCACAAAAAATAAAGTAGGATAGAACTTATGATTAAAATTGTGACGGATTCGTCAGTAACGATCCCATCGCACTTAGTAGAAGAACTAGGAATTACAGTGGTTCCTCTCTCGGTGACAGTTGATGGGGTGGTTTATTCAGATAATGATTTAAAAGAAGAAGGTAAGTTTCTTGAGCTGATGAGAAATAGTAAAGACTTGCCAAAGACCAGCCAACCTTCGGTCGGTTTGTTTGCAGAAACCTATGAAGGTTTGGTGCAAGAAGGAGCAACTGATATCCTAGCCATCCATATCACAAGAAGCCTGTCTGGGACAGCCGAGGCTTCTCGTCAGGGGGCTTTGATTGCAGAAGCTCCTGTGACGGTCTTAGACTCGACCTTTACCGATCAAGCACTGGCATTTCAAGTGGTGGAAGCCGCGAGACTAGCCAAGACTGGTGCTAGCATGGAGGCTATTCTTAGCCGAGTGGAGGAAGTCAAGGAAAAGACTCGCCTTTATATCGGCATTTCTACTTTGGAAAATCTGACCAAAGGGGGACGCATTGGGCGAGTGACTGGTTTTTTGAGTTCGCTATTAAATATCAAGGTCATTATGGAACTCAAGGATTCGGAGCTTAATCCTATTGTCAAAGGCAGGGGGAACAAGACCTTTACCAAGTGGCTAGATGGTTTGGTAGCAGATCTATCGGGCAAGGAGATAGCTGAAATCGGCATTTCCTATGCGGGTGCTTCCACTTTAGCTCGCCAGATGAAAGAGACCTTACAGCCTTTGCTAGAACAGGAGATTACGGTGCTTGAGACGGGGTCTATCATTCAGACTCATACTGGGGAAGATGCCTTTGCGGTGATGGTGCGCTATGCTTAAGAGCTGGCTCAAGGACTCACTTGTCTTTATTCTGATCCTGATTTTAGCGAGTGTCCTCTTTTCTGTACTTATCCCTAAGTCCAATCCCCAGTTGACCAAGCAGGATTTTTTACAGAAAAAAAGCCAGACACTTCATTATGTGGCAATCGGCGATTCCTTGACCCAAGGGGTAGGGGATTCCACTAATCAAGGTGGTTTTGTTCCTTTGGTTCAATCTAGCCTTGAGGACAAAGGAGATAACAAAGTCACGTTTTCTAATTTTGGTGTGTCAGGCAATACCAGTCAACAGATTTTGACACGGATGAAAGAAAAAACGACCATTCAAAAGGCCTTAAAACAGGCGGATTTCATGACCCTAACGGTTGGGGGGAATGATGTTTTGGCTGTCATTCGTAAAAATCTATCTGATTTATCTTTGTCCTCGTTTACCGAGCCACGAAAGGCTTATCAAAAGCGCCTGCGTCAGATTATCGAGCTCGCTCGAAAGGATAATCCCAATCTGCCGATTTATATCCTAGGCATCTATAATCCTTTTTATTTAAATTTTCCAGATTTGACTGAGATGCAGGATGTGGTTGAGACTTGGAATGACGCAACAGAAAGTGTTACCAAGGAATATGATGGGGTTTATTTTGTGCCCATCAACGACCGCTTGTATAAGGGCGTGGACGGACAAGAAGGAATCGTGCAAAGCGATGGTGAGCAGACTACAGTTATCAATGATGCCCTTTTTTCAGGTGATCATTTCCATCCTAATAATATCGGTTATCAGATTATGAGTGATGCCGTCATGGAGAAAATCAATGAAACCAAGAACCAATGGAAGAAAAAGTAATAGCTGGAAATGGGCTTTTCTCATCCTTCTTGCAGTTAATCTCGCTTTTTGGGGTGTGATTGCAAGCCGAATGATCCAGCCAAGAGAGACCCAGACCAAACAAACGACCAGAAACACCAAAACAGATATCAAGGTCGGTAGTTTTACCACTAATAAAGAACAGCTCAATCAGACTGTTGCGGCTTTCTTAAAAAGTTATCAAAGTAAGGGGGCGACCTATCAGATTTATGCGACCTCACGGGCTATCTTATTTGAAGGGACTTATACGTTGCTGGGCTATGATGTGCCTCTTTACCTTTACTTTGAACCGAATCGTCTAGGAGATGGGAATGTCCAACTAACAGTGACCTCATTTTCAGTAGGGACCTTGCCTCTTCCTGTTTCTGAAGTTCTCAAGTATGTCAAGAGCAGTTACGATCTGCCTAAGATGGTTCAGATTAAACCGAGCAGTTCAACGATTGTCCTAAGATTCGACCAATTAGATAATAAAGAAGGAATTTATTTAAAAGCGACTAGCCTTGATTTAGCAAAGGATGAGTTAACCTTTGATATTTTCAAGAAAAATCCATAAAGCGCTGTAAAATACTTGACCCGAGTGGGTTTTTAGGTTATCATATAACATGTAAAAATAAATGGAGGATTTGTTCAAAATGGCAAATAAACAAGATTTAGTAGCAAAGGTTGCAGAAGTAACTGAACTTACAAAAAAAGACTCAGCAGCAGCAGTTGATGCAGTTTTCTCAGCAATTGAAGAGTTTCTTAAAGCTGGTGAAAAAGTTCAACTCATCGGTTTTGGTAACTTTGAAGTGCGTGAACGTGCTGCCCGTAAAGGTCGCAACCCACAAACTGGTAAAGAAATCACTATCGCAGCATCAAAAGTACCAGCTTTCAAAGCAGGTAAAGCACTCAAGGACGCTGTTAAATAATTTAGCAACGACTTTACATAAAGATTAAAATGGTTGAGGGTTTCTCAACCATTTTTGATAAGTAGAAGTAGCCCATGAAAACAATCATATTTGTAGCCTTATTGCTTTTTTCCATCATGCGTATTGGCATGATTGTCCTCTCCAGTCACCTCATGAAACCACGAGAGATGGAGGATAAGGAGAAAAGGCAGTTTGATGAAAAGGAAGATGACACCCTCATCTAGGAGAAAGCCCATGATTTTAGAAGAATTTGATCCAAATACGATCGCTATGATCAATCCCAAAGACTTAAATGACCCTGTTGAGAATTTCCCAGAAACAGTGATCAGTTGTTTTGAGCGCACGACCTTTGCCAAAATCTTAGAGCGTTACCCTCATGAGTGGGTGGCAACAACGACGATGGCGAATCTGGAAGTGCCTATCTATCGGATTTTTGTTGATGGTAAAACAATAGGTGTTTTCAACGCCTGTGTGGGCGCTCCTGCTTGTATCGCCATCATGGAAGACTGGATTGCCATGGGGATGAAGCGCTTGATCCTTTTTGGCAGTTGTGGCAGTCTTATTGATCTGGAGGCGACATCGATTATCCTACCGACCTCTGCCATTCGTGATGAGGGGACGAGCTATCACTATCAGCCATCTAGTCGAGAGATTGCAGTCAATGAAACATTAGGAAAAGCCTTTCAAGATTTTCTCGACCAACATCAGATTTCCTATCAGACGGGTAAGGTTTGGACGACGGACGGTATTTACCGAGAAACCAAGGATAAGGTGACAAGACGGCGTTTTGAGGGTGCTATTGCCGTTGATATGGAGTGCTCGGCAGTGGCTGCGCTTGCCAAATTTCGTGAGATAGAGCACCTCCACTTTTTCCATACAGGGGATAGTCTTTTAGAAGATAGCTGGGATTTGGGCGCTCTTGGTAATCACGTTGATTTGGACAAAAAGGCGCGCTATGCTGATTTGGCGATTGCCTTTGCGCTGACCTTGGAAGCTTAAATTTTTGTGAGATTTTTCATTTATGACTAGCTTTTTTCAGGATTTTTTTGTAGAATGATAAGGTAATGCAATTTGAGTTGCGAAAAGAAAAAGGAGAACGCAAATGGTAAAATTAGTTTTTGCACGTCACGGTGAGTCAGAATGGAACAAGGCTAACCTCTTTACAGGTTGGGCTGATGTGGATCTTTCTGAAAAAGGAACCGCTCAAGCGATCGAAGCTGGAAAACTCATCAAAGAAGCAGGTATTGAATTTGACCTTGCCTTTACTTCTGTTTTGAAACGTGCGATCAAAACCACTAACTTGGCTTTGGAATACTCAGATCAACTTTGGGTTCCAGTTGAAAAATCATGGCGCTTGAACGAACGTCACTACGGTGATTTGACTGGTAAAAACAAGGCAGAAGCTGCCGCAGAATTTGGAGATGAGCAAGTTCATATCTGGCGTCGTTCTTACGATGTGCTTCCTCCACTTATGCCACGTGATAGCGAATACTCTGCTCACAAAGACCGTCGTTATGCTCTTCTTGACGATTCTGTTGTGCCAGACGCAGAAAACTTGAAATTGACCCTAGAGCGCGCCCTTCCATTCTGGGAAGACAAGATTGCGCCAGCACTTAAACAAGGTCAAAACGTATTTGTAGGAGCTCACGGGAACTCTATTCGTGCCCTTGTTAAGCACATCAAAGGTCTTTCAGACGATGAAATCATGGATGTGGAAATCCCTAACTTCCCACCACTTGTTTTTGAATTTGACGAAAAACTAAACGTCTTGGACGAATACTACCTCGGTAAATAATGAGGTGAAAATGGATGCGAGTCATCCATTTTTATTTTCATCAAGATGACATCTCGTTTAGTCTTTTTTTAGTAAAATATGGTAGAATAAAAATAGTCTATTGGAGTGGAGTGAACGTAAGCGTGACAAAGTCAAAAAGTCCCAACAAACGTCTTTCAAATATGATTTCACGGAGGATTTATCTCCTCTTTTTTGTGATTGTCCTACTATTTAGCCTCTTGGTCTTGCGACTCGCCCAGATGCAGCTGGTCAATCGTGAGTTTTACCAGAAAAAATTAGTGGATGCCACCCACTACACCATCAAAACCTCAACGCCGAGGGGGCAGATTTATGACGCCAAGGGAGTAGCTCTGGTCAACAATGAAGAAAAAGAGGTGGTCGCCTTTACCAGAAGCAATACCATGACCGCAGAGTATATCAAAACCTTGGCACAAGATTTGTTGCACTATGTTTCTATCAGTGATGTCAACGTCAGCGACCAGTCTAAGCGGGATTACTATTTAGCCGATCCCAAGGTTTATAAGGCAGTGGTGGAGAGCCTGCCTAAAAATCAGCGCTACGATCAGTTTGGCAATTCCTTAACAGAAGCCACCATCTACAAAAATGCTTTAAAAGCAGTGCCAGAGGATAAAATCCAGTATAGCGGCGAGGAGCTAAAGATCATCGCTCTCTTTACGCAGATGAATGCCGCCTCTAGTTTTAGTACCGTTTCTCTCGTGACGGATCCACTCACAGCTGATCAACTGGCCTATATCACAGCCAACAAGTCCAAGCTAGAAGGTATCTCGATTAAAACCGACTGGAAACGTCAGGATGTGTCCAATTCCCTAGCTTCTATTATTGGGCGTGTTTCGACGGAAAAAACAGGATTGCCCCAAGAAGATGCCAAGGAATACTTGAAAAAAGGTTACTCACTCAATGACCGAGTTGGGATTAGCTACCTTGAAAAAGCCTATGAATCCGACCTCCAAGGCAAACGCAGTGTGCGTGAGATTACACTTGATAAAAAAGGAAAAATCATCGGAGATAAGGTCACTGAAGAAGGCAAAAAAGGCGATAATCTCAAGTTAACCATTGACTTGGCCTTCCAAGATGGGGTCGAAGCTATTTTAAAAAATTATTTCCAATCCGACCTTGCAGCAGGCAATCTCACCTACTCTGAAGGGGTCTATGCCGTGGCACTCAATCCGCAAAATGGAGCCGTTTTAGCCATGACAGGTCTTTCTCATGACCCTGAGACAGGAGAGGTGACGTCAGATGCTTTGGGAACCATGACACAGGTCTTTACCCCAGGTTCGGTGGTCAAGGGAGCGACCCTATCTGCTGGCTGGGAACATGATGCCATCACCGGCAACCAAGTGCTTTATGACCAGCAAGTTGCTGGTATCAAGTCATGGTTCACTAGTGGCGCTCTTCCCATCACTGCCATGCAGGCTTTGGAGTATTCGTCCAACACCTATATGGTGCAGGTGGCACTTCGTTTGATGGGAGAAAACGGTCTAGATACCACCAGCATTGGAACAGCTGCTTATGAGAAGGCGATGAAAGAGTTGCGTGACACCTATGCTCAGTATGGGCTTGGGGTTAAAACAGGAATTGACCTTCCTGGCGAATCTGCAGGCTTTACGCCAAAAGAGTTTAGCCTTGCTAATACTTTGACAGAAGCCTTTGGTCAGTTTGACAACTACACGACCTTGCAGCTAGCCCAGTACGCAGCCACGGTGGCAAATGGGGGAACACGCATTGCCCCTCACTTGGTTGAAGGCGTTTATGATAACAATGAACAAGGCGGCCTAGGTAAGCTGGTCAGATCAATTGAAGGGAAAAAGCTAGATGAGGTCAAATTATCGAGTGATGATATGAGTATCATTCAAAATGGGTTTTATAACGTGGTTCATGGTGGCTCTGCTTACACCACAGGTTCAGAGATGTCTAGGGGTGAGGCAGTGAGTATCTCAGCCAAGACCGGAACAGCCGAAGCCTTTGTCAAAACTGCCTCAGGAGGCTCTGTTTATACCAGTAATCTCAATGTGGTCGCTTATGCGCCAAGTAGCGATCCCAAAATTGCAGTGGCGGTGGTCTTGCCCCATAGTTTAGATTTGGTTGGAAGCACTAGCCATAAAATTACAAGAGATATCATCAATCTTTATGTTTCTATGTATGGTGTCAATTAAGAAAGGAGAACACGGATGCTTTATCCAACACCAGTTGCCAAACTCATCGAGTCTTTTTCCAAGTTACCAGGTATTGGGATCAAGACAGCGACCCGTCTTGCCTTTCATACCTTGAGTATGAGCGATGAAGATGTCAATGATTTTGCTAAAAACCTCCTCTCAGCCAAGCGTGAGTTGACTTACTGCACTATTTGTGGCAATCTGACGGATCAAGATCCCTGTGCCATCTGCCAAGATGAGACTAGAGATGACCAAGTGCTTTTGATTGTTGAAAGCAGTAAGGATGTTTCTGCGATGGAAAAGCTCAATGAATACCGAGGGCGGTATCATGTTTTGCATGGTCTTATTTCTCCCATGAATGGAGTAGGGCCTGACGACATCAACCTCAAGACCTTGGTGACCCGTTTGATGGATAGCGAAGTGAGCGAGGTCATCCTTGCGACTAGTGCCACGGCAGACGGTGAGGCAACTGCCATGTATATTTCACGGATTTTAAAACCAGCTGGCATCAAGGTGACCCGCCTCGCGAGAGGGCTTGCAGTCGGTAGTGACATCGAGTACGCAGATGAAGTGACTCTGCTACGGGCGATTGAAAATCGAACAGAATTGTAGTCAATACCGTCTTTCTTTTATGTGGTATCAACCAGTCAGATTTCTTGGCTGGTTGATTTGTTTTGTTGCGACTTTCTTTTGAAAAAAAGCGTGGCATGTGCTATCATAGAAGGGAAAGAGTCTAAGAGAAAAGAGAACAATCATGTCAAAAGAAACCTTAATTTTACTCTACGGTGGCCGCTCTGCTGAGCGTGAAGTGTCTGTCTTATCCGCAGAGAGCGTCATGCGTGCGGTCAATTATGAACGTTTTCAAGTCAAAACCTACTTTATTACCAAAGATGGTCAGTTCATCCGGACACAGGTCTTTGACCATAAACCCAAAGAAAATGAGCGCTTGATGACAAATAGTACAGTGGATCTGTCAAAAGCCATTAAACCAAGCGACATCGCAGAGGAAGGAGCGGTGGTCTTTCCAGTTCTTCATGGTCCCATGGGAGAGGACGGGTCGATCCAAGGTTTTCTTGAAGTTTTGCGTTTGCCTTATGTGGGCACGAGCGTTCTGCCTTCTAGTGTGGCGATGGACAAGATTATCACCAAAATGGTGCTAGAAACCCAAGGGATTCCACAAGTGCCTTATCTGGTGCATCTAGACGGGCAAAGTGTGACGGAAACGCTGGCTCAGGTGTCTGAACGTTTGACTTATCCAGTCTTTGTCAAACCAGCTAACATGGGGTCTAGTGTCGGCATTTCCAAGGCGGAAAATGAGGAGGATTTGGAGGCAGCACTAGATTTAGCCAGCCGTTATGATGACCGTATCTTGATTGAGCAGGGCGTGGATGCGCGTGAGATTGAGGTCGGTATCTTGGGCAATCAAGAGGTCAAAACCACCTTAGCTGGTGAAGTCATCAAGGACGTGGCCTTTTATGACTACAAGGCCAAATATATTGACAATAAAATCACCATGGCTATTCCAGCTGAGGTGGATGAGACCGTAATGGCAAGAGTCAGAAACTATGCTGAACAAGCCTTTCGTGCTATTGGTGGCTGTGGTTTAGCACGTTGTGACTTTTTTGTGACGGCAGATGGGCAGGTCTATCTCAATGAGCTTAACACCATGCCAGGCTTTACCCAGTGGTCCATGTATCCGCTGCTTTGGGAGAATATGGGACTTCCTTATAGCCAGCTAATCGAGCGTTTGGTGAATTTGGCTAAGGAAGTGTTTGACAAGCGTGAGAAGCATTTGATTTAAAAAACAAAAGAGGACTACCCTAGGGATGATAGGGCAGTCCTTTTGATTAGTTATTCATTAAACGTTTGAGCTCAGGAATCCGTTGCAATTGTGGCAGCACCAGCATGGTGACCACAATGCGAAGTGGAATCTCAAAGATCTTGAACCAGCGTCCCGCGGCGTATTGAGCCCAAAATGGGACGTGGAAATAAATCTGGATGAGAAGCGGCGTCATGATGAAGGTACCAAATAGCATGACGACAAAAACAGCCAAGCTCACATAGAGCCAGTCTTTTTTGCTCGTCCAACTCAAAGGACGCTTGTAGAAAAAGAGTCCATAGAGAAATCCTTGGATGGCTTCCATCAGGGTCCACCAGATGATGAAATTGCCCTGACCGCTTGAGAGATAATCCACCACATCAATCAGCCCTAAGCTGATAAAACCCCAGATAGGACCAGCAATCATGCCGATAATCGTATCCACGAGGAAGGTAAAACTAAGCACCAATTGGTTTGGGATGATAATGATGGAAAACTTGCTGATGATAATAGACAAACTGATCAAAATCGCAAGGGTTACCAAACGTTTGGTCGTCAGTTGAGGTACTTTAAATTGAAACATATGTGTCTCCTTCTTAAATGATGTACCTGTTAACGTAAAAGTAGTTAACAGCGGATGCAATGATTCACCGCGCCACTTGTTGGCTTCGTTGTGTGACAACATCCCATTCACACACACTTAACGCGAATCATTTACTCTGTTAAAGAGTGGTCGACATGTGGCAATGCCACCTTTTCATTTTACCATAGTTATTGGAAAAGGCAAGATCATTTGTGGTATAATAGGAGCATGATTGCAATAGAAGAAGTGGAACGCTTAGACAAGGATCACCTTCCCCAGATTTTAGTGTTAACAGGGGAGGATCTCGGACAATATCAATATCTGAAAGAGGCTTTGCTTGGGCAAATCGCTTTTGATGCGAGTGATTTGACCTATTCTTTTTTTGATGTGGCGGAAGCGAATTATGCGGATGTTGCTCTGGATTTGGAGAGTCTGCCTTTTTTTTCGGATCAAAAAATTGTTATCTTGGACCATGTCTTAGACGTGACCACCCAGAAGAAAAATTACCTTGACGAAAAAGAGCTCAAACAATTTGAACGCTATCTGGAAGAGCCTGTCGAAACGACACGGTTAATTCTTTTGGCGCCTGGGAAATTGGACGGGAAACGCCGCTTGGTCAAGCTCTTGAAACGCGATGCGACCATTATTGAGGCGACACCCCTCAAGGAAAAAGAGTTTGAGGGCTATGTTCATCGCTTTATCAAGGAGGCAGAGATGCGATTTGAAAGAGGTGCTTTGGAGCAGTTACTGGAGCGCTCTCAGTTTGAATTTGGAACGGTTATGAAGCACCTTTCTTTTTTGAAAAGCTATAAAGGCACCGATTCCATCAGCCTTTGGGATATTAAGGAGGCCATTCCCAAAAGTTTGCAAGACAACATTTTTGATCTAACCCAGTATAGCTTGTCAGGACAGGTAAAAGAAGCGCGTGAGCTGGTGCATGATCTCTTACTTCAAGGAGAGGACGTTGTCAAACTCATTGCCATTATGTTGTCGCAGCTGCGTTTTTTTGCCCAAGTCAAAACCCTGCAAGGCATGGGAAGGGCAGAAGGACAAATCACCGCAGAACTCTCTGACTATCTGGGACAGCGGCTCAATCCCTACCGTGTCAAGTTTGCCCTAAGAGATGCTAGACCTTACGCTCTTTCTCAACTTAAAGCTGCCATGCGTGTCTTAATTGAGACGGATTACCAGATTAAAAGCGGATACAGTGAGAAGGAAGATCTTTTTGATCTGGCTCTCTTAAAAGTTGCAAGCCTTAGTAACTAGGGCAAAATACTTGTCAGAATCAGAAATTTGCGGTACTATGAAAAGGTAAACAAAAAATGAAAAGAGGAAAACCAGATGGCTATTATTTTACCAGAATTACCCTATGCCTATGATGCCCTAGCGCCTCACTTTGACGAGGAGACCATGATTCTCCACCATGACAAGCACCATGCGACTTATGTGGCAAATGTTAACGCAGCACTTGAAAAACACCCTGAAATCGGCGAAGACTTATTAGCGCTTCTGGCTGATCCAGAAAAAAATCTACCAGCAGACATCCGTCAAGCGGTGATCAATAACGGTGGGGGACACCTCAACCACGCTCTTTTCTGGGAAATCCTTTCTCCAGAAAAAACAGCTCCTTCTGCTGAGTTGGCAGCTGCGATTGATGATGCGTTTGGTTCGTTTGATGCCTTTAAGGAAACTTTCACCCAAGCAGCAACGACTCGGTTTGGTTCTGGTTGGGCTTGGTTAGTGATGGATGCAGCAGGCAAACTCTCTGTCATCTCAACAGGTAACCAAGATCATCCGGTTATGCAAGGCTTAACACCAATTCTTGGTTTGGATGTTTGGGAGCATGCCTACTACCTCAATTATCGTAACGTGCGTCCAAACTACATCAAGGCTTTCTTTGAGATTGTCAACTGGGCTAAGGTGAGCGAACTCTACCAAGCAGCGCTTGCTTAGTCAATGATATAGTCGTTTCGTTTGCTTTTAGGACGAGGTGGCGTTGTCGCAGACATAATTGGAGTTAGCAAGACGAGTTAACCAAGTCATAAAAGATAAACGAAACGACTATAAACACGGGGAGAAATTCTCGTGTTTTTGTTAGAATAAAAAAAGGCGACGCTTATCTGTGCGATAAGGCATCGTCTTTTTTGATGGTCATTGATTATTTAAAAGCAACGACAGCGTGTCCTTTGAGTTTGTTATCGATAAAGTCTTTAATTTTGTCACTGGTCAAGACTTTTTTTATCTCTTTGACCTTGTCGCTATCCTTGTTATCTTCACGAGCAACGAGGGAGACGGCAAAGGTTGGATCGACTGGGTTTTCTAAGAGAAGACCATTTTCACTTGGTGTGAGACCAATTTTAGATGCGTAAGCAGGATAGTTGAAGACCAAATCCGCTTCGTCATAGGCTTGGTTGAGGTTTAAGAGGGATACTTCTGTGAATTTGAGGTTCTTTTTGTTTTCTGTGATGTCTTTTGGTGTTACGCTGTAACTCTTGTCGTCATCAAGGGTGATAAGACCAGATGAAGCAAGGAGACGTAGGGCGCGGGTCTTGTTGGTGGTATCAGATGGGATAGCGACATTTGCCCCTTCTGGGAGGTCATCAAGGCTCTTGTAGTTCTTAGAGTAAAAAGCAACGATGGCATTGTAGATGGGTTGGACTTGGACGAGGTTAGCATTGTTGCCTTTGTTAAATTCTTCCATGAAGAGTTTGTGTTGGAAGAAGTTGGCATCCACTTCTTTGTTATTGAGGGCGACATTAGCTTGGACATTGTCTGAGACTTTGACCACTTCAAGAGTGTAACCGTCTTTTTTGACATCGTCCTTGATGAGGTCTAACATATCAGTCATGGGTGCGGTGTGTGAGGCAACCTTGATAACCTTATCTTCTTTTTTGGTAGAACTACTTTCTTTGGAGCTGCTTGTCTTAGAAGCACAAGCGGTTAGAAGGAGGGTAGTAAGAGCGGTTGCGGCAAAGAAACTTGCCAAGCGTTTGATATTCATAGGTATTATTTCTCCTTGATATAGCGACCGGCTAAGAGATAGCCGATGGATTGGACGATAAAGACATAGACCACAAAAATCAAGACAATCCCGTACATGAGAGGGTAGTCGTATTCTTGATAGCCGTAGCGATAGGCATATTCTCCCAAACCTCCAGCCCCGATGACTCCCATGACGGTGGAGTAGGATAGCATGCTAATCACTACCGATGTAAAGGAGAGGATGAGGTCGTTTTTGATGGAAGGCAAAAGAAAATAGCGAATCATTTGCAGGCGCGTAGCCCCCATGCTGATGGCGCGGTCCAAAATGGCAGAAGGTACATTTAAAAGGGCCTGTTCGATAAAGCGGGTATAAAGGCTAATCGATACCAAGGATAGGGGAAGCGTTGCAGGGAGATTCCCAAAAGAAGTGCCAAAGATGGAACGGCTTAGGGGAATGAGTAGGAAAATAAAAATCAAAAAGGGAACACTACGCAGCATATTTAGGCTGATGCTTAAGAGATGGTAAAAAAAGGGTTGTTTGAGTAAGACCTCTTTTCTCAGTGCATAGAGCAAGAGACCAAGAGGGAGAGAGACCAAAAGACAAACTAGCATAGTAATGGCCATCATAAAGTTAGTTTCCCAAAAGGCGTGGATGATTGCTTCCTTGTTTTTTATGAGGGCATCAATCATGACTCAAAAATTCCTCCACATATTGATAATAATCCTTGGCAATCAGCGGTTGATCTGTTTTTTTCGGCTGGATAACACGGCGGATTTGTCCGTTTTCTAGCACTAAAATCCGATCACACATCTGTTTTAAGAGGGTCAGGTTATGAGAAATCATCAGAATTGAAATCTTTTTGTCCTGATTGAGGTGTTTTAGCAGATTGAAAATCTCGACCTCGCTCTTATAGTCCAGCGCAGAGCTAATCTCGTCACACAAGAGGAGTTCTGGCTCTCCTAGCAGTGCCATGGCAATCGCGACCTTTTGGGCTTGACCACCACTCAGGGTCTTGCAGAGGTTGTGCTTGAGGTGAGGAATCCCCATGAAAGTGAGGATGTCCTCGATTTGCTTGTGATCGACGGGGCGTTTTTGGAGCTTATAGACCAAACTCAGGTGATAAAAAACCGATTTGTTGCCTAATAAATTCGCATTTTGAAAGATATAGGGCAGTTTTTGCCGATTGTCACGCTGGGTTTTGCGATCTTGTGCGTTTTGCGGTTTGCCGTGAAAGAAAATCTCGCCGCTATCGGCTTGGACAAAGCCATTGATGAGTTTTAAAATGGTGCTCTTGCCACTGCCGTTCTCACCAATCAAGCCGACCACCTCACCGCGTTCAATGCCAAAGGAGACATCTGTCAAGATGGGCTGCCCTTTTTTATCAAAACTCTTTTGGATGTGTTCCAGTTGAATGAGCATGTATCACCTCCCAGTATTTCCTTGTCAAGCATATCATTTTCTGTTTCATTTTTCAAGTAAACCGCTTTCTTTTCTAAAAAATGCTCCTTTCGTTGATGATGCAAAAAAGCCTTAAAATAATGAGTACCTATGATTGTAAAAGCGGTTAAAACTTGCTATAATTGAAGGTGACTGAATTTTAGTAAGAGTGTGAGACGATGATGAAAAAGAATATGATTTCTAAGAAATGGTGGATCGGTATTGGCATCGGTTGTGGTCTAGGTCTCTTATCTATTGGCGCAACCTATGCCGTTTCCACTCATCCAGAGTGGCTGAAGGCCTTGCAGCAGACCAAGAAAAAAGACGAGAAAAAGACAGGTCTAGTAGTCAAGGAAACCAAAAAAAGTAGTGCAGCCAAAAAGGCAGTCATGGACAAGGATTTAGACACCATGAATAGCTACGGGCTTTACTATGATTATGCCAATATGAGCTTGGTCGATACGGTCAAGGCTTATATGAAAGAGTACGGGATTGATGATAAGGATGTGGCGTTTACTTATCGCAATATCGAGACCAATGAGGAATTTTCCATGAACGACACCCAGCCTATGACAGCAGGGAGCACCTATAAGTTGCCACTCAATATGCTAATCGTCGATGCAGTGGATAAGGGGAAACTCTCTTTGACCGAAGAGTATGACATCACTCATACGGACTATGAGTACATCGGAGAATATCAGGCTTATCGCAATCAGTTTGGTGACACCATGACCATTCCTGAGATGCAGGAGTATTCTCTGGTTTATTCTGAAAATACGCCAGCCCATGTCCTTGCAGGACTGTTAGGTGGCTTTAAAAAAGCATATAGCCAGTTTGACCGCTACGGAGAAGGAAAAGGTCAGATTAAAACCATCAATCAAGAGGACAATAAAACGACCAGCAGCTACTATATCCAAGTCCTCGATTACCTCTGGAAGCACAAAAAGAAATATGCCGATGTGCTAAACTTTATCGGAGAGTCCTTCCCAGGAGAGTATTACAAGACTTATGTGCCTGATGTGAAAATCTATCAAAAACCAGGCTATGTGAGAGAGGCGCTCAATATTGACGCTATCGTAGAGGAAGAAAAACCTTATATGGTTGCTCTCTACACCGCCCACTTGGGTAATTCTAGTGAAACCTCAGAAGAAATCGACCCAGAAGGTTATGATTTGCTTTGCCGTTTGGCTTATGTCATCAATGAGTGGCATCGGGTGAATATGAACTAAAAGAGACCTTGGAAGAATTCCAAGGCCTTTTTAACGGTCAAATGTGGCAAAAAAGTGACGCAGTCTTCCTAGAAGGGCTGTCATTTCCGCTGGGCTTTCTTTTTTGCCGTTTGCGATCCAAGTTTGGCAGACCGAAAAATAAGCATTGGTCAAAAAAACAACGCCATATTCTTGTTCAGCTGGCGTAAGTCCCTCAAAGAGTTGGATGTCACTTAAAATCAAACTTTGGAGCTTATGGCGCAGAAAATCTTGGATTTCCTTGGTCCCGTTTGGTGAAAGAAGAGCGGTCAGGAGGTCATCGGTTTCTAGTCGTTTGAAAATCTCGAGAATGGCTTTTTTACGATTATGCTGATCCGCTTCAAAAATTCTTTCAATCTGCTCAAAAAATTGATGTTGATAGCAATCAATCATGTCGTATTTATCCTTGTAATAGTTGTAAAAACTGGCTCTGCTGATGCCGGCTCCCTTTGCAATTTCAATGGCTGTAATCTGGTCGAAGGGTTTGATTTGAAGGAGGGTGATAAGGCTATTTTCAAGTAAGGTTTTGGTTTGAATACGTTTTTGACTATTTGGCATGGTTTTCTCCTTATGAAATTGGACAGTCTGTCTAATGTTGTCAAGAAACGGGAGTTTATGGCTTGCTTAATAAAGAAAAGCCTGCTATTCTATTATACAGGAATTTTACTATTTTGTGACAAAGGAGGTTTAGAATGTTAACAGAGTGGAAAGCTATTTTAAAAAAGCCGAAATTTCTAGTTGTTTTATTGGGTGTTTCTTGTATCCCAGCTCTGTATAATCTCATTTTCTTGAGTTCCATGTGGGACCCTTATGGGAAAGTCTCTGATTTGCCTGTTGCTGTGGTCAACCAAGACAAGGCAGCCAGTGTCAATGGTAGGACCTTGACCATAGGAAAGGACATGGTCAAGTCTTTGGAGAAAAATGATGCTCTGGATTATCATTTTGTCGATGCCAAGGAGGCTAAAAAAGGCTTAGACCAGGGGGATTACTATATGGTCGTTACTCTTCCTGAGGATTTGTCAGCTAAGGCATCTAGTGTCTTGTCTGACCATCCAGAGCAGGCGACCATTGCCTATGAAACCTCTAGCGGACACAGCTTTATTGCAAGCAAGATGGGTGAAACGGCTGTGAATAAGCTAAAAGAACGGGTCTCGAGCAATATCACCCGTACTTATAGCACGACGCTCTTTAGCAGCATGGGCCAACTAAAAGATGGTTTGTCTCAAGCTGCCACTGGTAGCAGTCAGCTAGCTGCTGGTGCAGCACGTCTGGGTCAAGGTAGCGCTGCTCTATCATCTGGTCTTTCTAGCCTTAGTAGTGGCGCTGATCAGTTGAGCGCTGGAACAGGCGCCTTGTCCAGTGGTTTAGCGACCTACACCAATGGGGTGGCGACTCTAGCTTCTGGTGCTGGTCAGCTCAATGCTAATTCGGATGCTCTCTTGTCTGGTGCTAATCGCCTTGCTAGTGGCTCCACTCAGGTCAATCAATTAACCACAGGTGCTAGCCAGCTAGCACAAGGATTGAACAAACTGGCGCAAGAAAGTAGCCTTTCAGCCGATCAACAGGCACAGATGGCTCAACTCAGCCAAGGCTTGGTCAGCATGAATGAGCAAATCCAAGCCAGCGCGGCTTCTGGAACACCAGATTTAGGAGGGGTCAAAGCAGCTCTGACCAGCATTGCTAGCTTTGCCCAAAGCATTATCGCCAATAGCCAAAATGAACAAGCTGCAAGTCTCAATGCCTTGACTGCAACCAGTGCTTATCAAAGCCTTTCAAGCGATCAACAAGCTGAACTAACAGCAGCTCTTAGCACTAGTTCAAATTCATCCGTAGCAGAAGCCAGCAGCATTTTAGCTACTGTACAGGGCTTGGAGGGAAGTCTTTCTGGTCTATCAGGAGCAGGCAGTGGTCTTTCTCAATTGGCACAAGCCTCTAATCAATTACTTCCAGCTGCTAGCTCAACCATTAATCGTTTGGGGCAAGGTTTATCATCTGTCAGCACGGCAGCCTCCACGCAGTTGGCACCAGGTGCTGGTCAGTTGGCAGCAGGCCTTGGGCAATTAGAATCTCAATTAGTAGCCGGCAGCAACCAATTAGCAGCAGGTATCGGAGCTTATACCGACGGTGTGGCTAGATTGAGCCAAGGCGCTGATCAATTAGCTGCTAACAGCGGTCAGTTGCTCTCAGGAGCGGATCGTTTGTCCCAAGGAACAGACCAGTTAGCGTCAGGCGCAGGTCGTCTCCTTTCTGGCTCAGCCCAACTCTCGGCTGGTCTTGACCAATTAGAGACAGGTGCAGATAGCTTGAATAGCGGTCTTTCTCAAGCTGATAGTAAGCTTAAATTAGTAAACACCACTAAGGATAATGCAGAGACCTTATCTGAGCCAGTGACCTTGAAGCACTCAGACAGCAGCAAGGTCGATAAAAATGGGGTCGGTATGGCACCGTACATGATTTCTGTTTCGCTCTTTGTTGTGGCCCTATCCACCAATATGGTCTTTAGCACCCTCCCATCTGGTCGCAAGCTAACCAGCCGTTGGGATTGGTTATTATCTCGCATGAGTGTCAATGGTGTCGTCAGTCTAGTGGCAGGTGTCTTGGTTTACGGGGCGGTGCATCTCCTTGGCCTCAGTGCCGTTCATGAGGGAGCCACCCTTGGTCTTATCCTCTTGACCAGTGCCACCTTTATGGCTATGGTGACGACCATTATCAGTTTGGATAATAAGCTGGGTAGCTTTGCTTCACTTATTTTGATGCTCTTGCAGTTGGCATCGAGTGCAGGGACTTATCCGATTCAGCTGACCAGTCGCATCTATCAACACATCAGCTCATGGTTGCCGATGACCTATGCGGTGTCTGGTCTTCGTGAGACGATTTCACTAACTGGAAATATCCACCATCAAGTCACCTTCTTGTTTGGAACCTTAGTCCTCTTTATGGTGCTTGGTCTTGTCCTCTACCGTCCAAGTGAGGAATAAACACATTACACATGTAGTAAAGGAGAATATCATGTCTATTTTATCAACCATCTTTGCCGTTTTAGTTGCTTTGGAGTGTTTCTATATCATGTATCTAGAAACCATTATTACAGATTCCGACAAGACCTCGCAGGTCTTTGGGATGAAGCGTGAGGAGTTACAGATGAACTCGCTCAACACCCTCTTTAAAAATCAAGGGATTTACAATGGTCTTCTTGGTCTTGGAATCTTCTACGGTTTGGTTTTCAATCCAAGCCTAGTTCCAGCCATCTTAGTTTACATCATCTTGGTCGCTATTTACGGAGCGGTTTCTAGCAATCCTAGAATCCTCCTCATGCAAGGCGGACCAGCTATTATCGCTTTGATTTTAAATCTTTTGGTTAAATAAGAAAAACGCCTTTCCGATTGAACTGCACCCCAAAAGTTAGACACAAAATCTAACGATTGGGGTGCTTTTCTTATGAAATTAAGTTATGAAGATAAACGAGGTATATACAAGTTGAGAAAGAGAGGTGTATCATGGCCTCAGATCAGTCAGCGATATGAAGTCTGTCCTTCCAATCTCAAGTACATGGTTAAACTCATGGATAAATATGGTGTTGAGATTGTTGAAAAGGGTAAAAATCGGTATTATTCACCCGAATTAAAGCAGGAAATAATGGATAAAGTCTTGATTCATGGTTGCTCTCAACTCTCAGTTTCCCTTGATTATGCCTTGCCAAATCGAGGGATGCTCCCAAATTGGATAGCCAAATACAAGAAAAACGGTTATACTATTCTTGAAAAATCAAGAGGGAGACCACCAAAGATGGGACGTAAACCAAAAAAGACTTTGGACCAAATGACAGAGTTAGAACGACTAAAACATGAAAATGAATACCTTAGAGCGGAGAATGCTGTGCTAAAAAAGCTGAGAGAATACCGCTTGAGGGACGAAGCAAAGCGCAAAGAGCAACAGAAATCATTCAAGCATTAACGAATCAGTTTTCCCTAGAAACGCTACTCGAAATCCTTGATTTGCCACGCTCCACCTATTACTATCAAGTGAAGCGACTGGCTAAGCCAGATAAGGAGAAAACTATCAAGGATGAAATACAATCTATTTATGATGACCATAAAGGTAATTACGGCTATCGTCGGATTCATTTAGAATTACGAAATCGTGGCTTTATCATCAATCACAAAAAGGTGCAGCGCTTGATGAAAGAGTTAGGCTTGACCGCTCGTATTCGTCGTAAGCGCAAGTATTCTTCTTACAAAGGTGAGGTTGGTAAGAAGTCTGATAATCTGATTAAACGTCAATTCGAAGGCTCTAAACCTTACGAGAAGTGCTATACCGATGTGACGGAGTTTGCCTTACCTGGAGGGAAACTTTATCTCTCCCCTGTTCTTGATGGCTATAACAGTGAGATTATTGATTTTACCCTATCTCGCTCCCCTGACTTGAAACAGATTAAAACCATGCTTGAGAAGGTTTTTCCAGCAGATTCATATAGCGGAACCATTCTTCACAGCGATCAAGGCTGGCAATACCAGCACCAATCTTATCATCACTTTTTGAAAACCAAAGGAATTCGTTCCTCTATGTCTCGCAAGGGAAATAGTCCAGATAATGGGATGATGGAGTCCTTCTTTGGCATTCTCAAATCTGAAATGTTTTATGGATTTGAGAAGTCTTATCAATCCCTTGATGACCTTGAGCAAGCTATCACAGATTACATTTTTTACTACAACAACAAACGAATCAAAGCAAAACTAAAAGGACTTAGTCCTGTGGGGTACAGAACTAAATCCTTTAGATAAATAAAATGTCCAACTTTTGGGGGTCAGTACAGATTTGGAAAGGTGTTTTTTACTTTTCTACAAGAAGTCATCTTCTTCAAAAAAATGATTGCTGATGGACGCACCAGAAGTGGTGTCAGACCAGCCGACCAGAGCTTGTCCGCTATCATTGAGATAGGTGGCAAGGAGCGGCTTCAAATCATGGACGTAAAAGAGGATACCTGTGAGGTGCTGGTTCTTATCATAGAGCCCTTGGTAGCTGTGAAAGATGATTTGATTTTCCTGATCCAGAGCCAAGGGCAGATGAAGGCTGTGCTGAGGACTGTCCTTGATTGCCTCTATAATCCAGTTTTCCAAGGGTGAGATAGGCTCATCCTCGCTAAAAAACTGCCCATCTGAACGATGGTTACTCCAGCGCACTGCCCCAGTTGGTGCATACAAGGTCATGCGAAAGGGCAGATTGTCCAAAGGAGAAGAAAGCTGCCGGAGAAAACGACCGATGTCTCGGAAGGTGTCACAGAAGTCTGCATGCGCGTCTAAAACCAAGACAGGCAAGTTCGTCGTAACCTTCTCTAGGGAGAAGATAGCTGGATAAGAGAAGAGGTCTTGGCTCTTGAGCTGACTTTTTTCAATGAGGTCTAGCTCCAGCCACCCACGAAGGTTATCCTGAAGTTTTTGCCAAAAAGGTAAATCCCTTTCTTGGTAAAGGGCTAAAATCGTTTGTGTTATCATATCTTTATCATACGTTTTTTTACAGTAAAAAGCAAGAAAGGAGAAAGAGAAGATGAAAAGGAACCAAATTTTTGAGGAAACGCTGCCAAAGTGATATACTGAAAGTGTTACCCCTTGCATTTGGTTTTTAGAAACCAAGAGGAAAAGATAGAAAAGAGATAGTATGATCAGATTTGAAAGGGTGAGCCAATCCTATGGGGATAAGGAAGTCATCAAGGCAGTGAGCTTTGAAATTCCTGCCCAGCAATTTTTTGTGATGGTTGGTCCAAGTGGCAGTGGCAAGACGACTCTGCTCAAGATGATCAACCGCTTGGTGAAAGAAAGCAGTGGTGCCATTTACCTAGATGGAACCTTGATGAGTGACCTTCCTTTGCGCGATTTACGCCTTGAGATGGGCTATGTTTTGCAGCAGATTGCTCTTTTTCCCAATTTGAACGTTTTTGAGAACATTGCCCTCATCCCCAAAATGAAGGGATGGTCTAAGGAGAAACAGCTAAAGAAAGCAAAGAGCCTGTTAGATCGTGTAGGGCTTCCTGCTAAGGATTATCTCTACCGCATGCCTAGCGACCTCTCAGGTGGGGAGCAGCAACGTGTGGGTATCCTTCGAGCCATTATCACCAATCCTAAAATCCTGCTCATGGATGAGCCTTTTTCTGCTCTTGACCCCATTTCTAAGAAACAGTTACAGGATTTGACCTTGGATTTGCAAAAGGAGTTTGGGATGACAGTGGTTTTTGTGACCCATGATATCGATGAAGCCTTAAAACTAGCAGATCAAATCGCTGTCTTAAAAGATGGAGAAATCCTTCAAATCGATCGTCCAGAGGTGATTTGTGCCCAGCCTAAGACTGATTTTGTCAGAGATTTATTTGGAGGTCGTCATGTCTAATTTACTTGTCACTTTTTTAGATCGCTATGAGGATTGGGTCAAGGCATTGTTGGAGCATATTCAGATTTCCCTCTTGTCTCTTTTTATCGCTGTGTTTTTAGCCCTTCCTTTGGCTATAGTTTTGTCGAGTAAAAAGCGCATGGGGGCTGTCGTTTTGCAGCTAGCAGGGGTGTTTCAAACCATTCCTTCTCTAGCTCTTTTGGGTCTTTTTATTCCCTTGCTTGGCATTGGAACTCTACCAGCGGTGGTGGTGCTGGTTATTTATGCTATGTTTCCTATCCTACAAAATACCCTCACGGGTCTAGCAGGTATCGATCCTAGTCTGATAGAGGCAGGAGAGGCTTTTGGGATGACCAAGTGGGAGCGGTTGAAAACCTTTGAGCTGGCCTTGGCTATGCCTGTTATCATGTCAGGGATTAGGACTTCGGCGGTTTTGATTATCGGAACGGCAACTCTAGCGGCTTTGATTGGGGCTGGCGGTCTTGGTTCTTTTATCCTTTTAGGGATTGACCGCAACAATAGTGCACTGATTTTGATAGGGGCTCTTTCTTCAGCTATTTTAGCCATTTTGTTTAATGCCTTGCTAAAACGCTTAGAAAAAGTGTCTTTGAAACGTTTTATTTGGTCTTGGGTGGTGTTAGCCCTAGTTTTATTTCTGTCCTATGCTCCTAATGTTTTTCATAAGGAAAGCAGTCCCAAACATTTGGTCATCGCAGGAAAGCTAGGCGTTGAACCAGATATCTTGATTAATATGTATAAAGAATTAATCGAGGAACAAACAGATATCAAGGTCTCACTCAAGCCAAATTTTGGTAAAACTAGCTTTCTCTACGATGCCCTAAAATCTAAAGACATCGATATCTATCCAGAATTTACCGGAACCATTACCACCAGTCTTTTGCATCAAAATCCGACCAACTCAACAGATGCCAAGGTGGTCTATGAAGCCGCAAAGACGGGGATTTACCAGCAGAACAAACTGGTCTATCTCAAGCCCATGGCTTATCAAAATACCTATGCGGTCGCAGTGACCGAAGATTTGGCTAAAAGCCAAGGGCTAAAGACCCTCTCAGATCTAAAAGGGCATGAAGACCAGTTAAGAGCTGGCTTTACCCTAGAATTTAATGACCGTGAAGATGGCAATATCGGTCTAAAAGACCTTTATCATCTTCATCTAAAGGTTCAGACGCTTGAGCCGGCTCTACGCTATGAGGCCATCAAGACAGGAGAAGTGCAGGTTATCGATGCCTACTCCACCGATAGCGAGATCAAGCAGTATCATCTAAGGGTTTTAGAGGATGACAAGCACCTCTTTCCTCCTTATCAAGCGGCACCGCTTCTGCGTGAGGAGACCTTGAAACGCTATCCAGAGTTGGAAAAAGTCCTCGACCAACTCTCAGGAAAAGTGACCAGTGATCAGATGATTGCCATGAACTACGCCGTCAAGGTGGAGGGCAAATCTGCTAAGAGTGTAGCCCATGATTTTTTGGTCAAAGAAAAATTGCTTCCTACCCCATAATCCAAATCAACAGATGCTCGCTTTGGGCATCTGTTTTGCGTTATTTTCTAAAAAAGAAAGAAAATTAGGTTGATTTCGAGAAAAGCAGCTCAGAATATGGTACAATAGGAAAAAAGAAAAAGGAGATTGGCTATGGGTTATTGTGTAGCTGTGGTCGGTGCAACGGGTGCCGTTGGAACAGAAATGATTAGAATGCTTGAGGAGAGCAGTCTTCCGATTGATGAATTGCGTCTTTTGTCGTCATATCGCTCCAAAGGGAAAATCCTGACCTTTAGGGGACAGGAAATTGAGATAGAAGAGACGACCGAGGATTCCTTTGACGGGGTGGATATCGCCCTCTTTTCAGCGGGTGGCTCCACCTCTGCCAAATACGCGCCTTATGCCGTTAAGGCTGGCGCTGTGGTAGTGGACAATACCTCTTATTTTCGTCAGCACAAGGATGTGCCTCTGGTCGTGCCTGAGGTCAATGCCCATGCGCTGGATGCCCACAAGGGCATCATTGCTTGTCCCAACTGTTCGACCATCCAGATGATGGTGGCGCTGGAGCCTATTCGTCGTAAATGGGGCCTAGATCGCATCATCGTTTCGACCTATCAGGCGGTATCTGGTGCAGGGGCGCGTGCTATTGAGGAGACCAAAAACCAGTATCGCCAGGTCTTAAATGATGGCCTTTCTCCTCTTGAGGTGACAGCTGAGATCTTGCCGAGCGGTGGGGATAAAAAGCACTACCCAATCGCTTTTAATGCCCTTCCTCAGATCGATCTCTTCACGGAGAATGACTACACCTACGAAGAGATGAAGATGACCAAGGAAACCAAGAAAATCATGGAAGATGAGAGCATCAAGGTGTCAGCAACCTGTGTGCGTATTCCAGTTTTATCAGGGCACTCAGAGTCCGTCTATATCGAGACCAAGGAAGTGGCTCCAATCGAAGAAGTCAAGGTGGCGATCGCTGAGTTCCCAGGAGCTGTTCTTGAGGATAATCCAAAGGAGCAAATCTACCCTCAAGCTATCAAAGCTGTTGGCAAAAAAGAAACCTTTGTCGGTCGGATTAGACGTGATCTCGATCAAGAAAATGGCATCCACCTCTGGGTCGTGTCAGACAATCTCTTAAAAGGCGCTGCTTGGAACTCGGTCCAAATCGCTGAAACCCTCCATCAAAGAGGTTTGGTCAAGCCAACTCATGAAGTCGTTTTTGAGTTGATATAAGGATAGTAAATCTTTTTTCCTCAAGCGACTAGCCCTTGTTTTTTAGCCAGAGACAGGTGACAAAGCTATCAAAATTTGGTATAATAAAACAAAAAGAGAGGAAAAATCCCATGCAAGTCATCAAACGAAATGGACAAATTACAGAGTTTAACCCTGATAAGATTTATCAAGCCGTGTTAAAAGCGGCCAAGACCGTCTATGTCATTGATGATAAGTTGAGTCAGGATTTGGCACAGGTGGTCAAAAAAGTGGTCATCGACCTTGAAGAAGCACACACCGAGCGTCCGACCATTAGCATGATTCAGTCCTTGGTGGAGCACCGTCTTTTGGAGGCAGGCTATATCATCATTGCCGAGCACTATATCGGTTACCGCTTGCAGCGTGATTTGGAGCGTAGCGGCTATGGGGATAAAATTATCGTGCATTTGAATTTTGAACAGGTACGTTAAGTTAAATAGAAAAAGGTCTAGAACAAATACGTTCTAGGCCTTTTCTTTAGTCAGTTATTGAAATTTTAATGCTTAATGGCTGCAGGCTCCAGATGTTGCATCTGCATGAGCTGCTGGTATGGGACTTGGTTTGCCTCCGACCAGTTGTTGACCAGTTTCTTTGAGATACCAGTCCAACCATGGTTTGAAATTAAAGACGATTTCATTGATCCCTGTATAGGAACCGTCTGGATAGTACATGGCTTGATAGTTATGGGTGTTGATGACGCTATCGTTTGGAATTGGTTTCCACAAGAGCGATAAACTGTTGCATAAAATATCCTTTCTGTTAGGGATGAAGATAAGGAGAAAGTCCTGATGAATAGGTCACTTTCCCTGTGCGCGTCACGAGGAGAACGTCAATGTCAGCTAGGCTTTCCACCTGCTCAAAAATCACCTCAGGTGCTAGCCCAAAAAGTCTCGTCGTCCAAATCTCCCCCTCTAGAGAGGTCCTAGAGAGGATGCTAAGACTAGCGATCTGTGTGTCCATAGGATAGCCGGTCTGTTGGTCAAAGATATGATGGTAGGTCTTGCCGTTTACGGTGAGCTTGCGCTCATAGATGCCAGAAGTGACCACTGACTGTCCTTCAAGTGCTAGGGTCACGAGGTGATTTCCCCTTGCCTGTCTTGGATGTTGAATACCCACTCGCCACGGATTTTTCCTTAGAGGGTGTTTTCCTATAGTGAGCACATTGCCCCCAAGATCAATGAGGGCAGAAGTGACTCCTGATTTTTTCAAAAAATCCGCCACCAAGTCAGAGCTATATCCTTTAGCTAAGGCTCCAAGATCGAGTTTCATGCCCTTTTGGCTCAAAAAAACGCTCTGCTGGTCGGCATCAAGAAGGATATTGTCAGCCTGCGTCACAGACAGTGCCTGCTCAATCTCATCTGGCTGAGGCACTCTAGCATCCGAAAAGCCGATGCGCCAAGTCTGGATCAAGGGTCCAATGGCGATATTGAGCTGACTGTTTGGAGCTAGGCTGTGCGCTTTTCCGATAGCGATGAGCCGAAAGAGGTCGGGATGCACCTTGACGGGATGCACGCCAGCTGCTTGGTTAACAACTGCTAGTTCAGACGTTTCACTATTGGCACTGAAACGCTTTTCGTAGGTGTACAGAAGTGAAAAAGCCTGTTCCAAGAGTTGGGCTGCCTGAGGATGCTCCACCGCCACTCGAACGGTTGTTCCCATCAGTCGTTTTTCTTTTTGTAAAAAGACCATACATTCCCCTTTCCCATGAGAAGTTACCTTTATTATACTAAAAAGATAACGCTTTCACAAATGAAAATTATCTTTTCAAAGAAAAACTAGACAAATCCATAGAGATAGGTTATGATAAAAAAAGAAAATTTAGAAAGGAAGATTTATGTCAAAAGAACGTTTAGTGGCCTTTACCGACGCTGTTTTAGCGATTATTATGACCATTTTAGTCTTAGAATTGGAACATCCGAAAACCTTGACCTTAGCAGGATTTTGGGAGTTGCGGACCAGCTATTTTGCTTATGCGCTTTCTTTTTTCTGGCTTGGAACCATGTGGGTCAACATGCACAGAGGCTGGGAAGAGGTGAGAAAGGTATCTGATAAGGTGGTGTGGAACACCATGTTTTTACTCTTTTTCTCTTCCTTATTTCCCTACACGACCAGTATTGTGTCGGATCATTTTGATAATCGGATAGCACAGACCTTTTATGGCTTGGTCATCCTTCTTGTCACTTTTTTCAATACGCAGATGTACAAGTCTCTCTTTGCTATTGCCGAAAATCAGGAGCACATGCGAGAGTTTATGGCGGGTCGTAGCTGGATGCGCTATGATGTCTTGGTCAAATGTATCGGAATCGCCTTGACGCTGACCATCTATCCTCCTGCAACGACTTACAGTATCTTGCTCATTATGCTAGTTTTTGCTGTGTCAAATGTGACGAGGATCTACCGTTCCTAATGAAAACGCTAGTGTTCTAGCGTTTTTTGATGCTAAAATTCAGACAAAGATAGGGAAAAGGTCTATAATGGGGGTAAGACGAAAGGACGTCTGTTAGACGAGGGGTTCGCCTTGACTTTTCACCAAATGACCGTTTAAGCAAAAAAGTATGACCATTCAGGACATGGGAAAAAAGCCAGGAAAGTGTGGTAAACTAAAGGTGTCGATTCAGAAAAAGACAAAAAACTATTTTTTGAGGAGAACGATTATGACGGACACAGCATTGGACACATTTGAAGCACTTTCTACAAAAAACTCTCGACAACTCAAGAAGTATTTGGCTGAGGCAGTCTTTTTGAAGCGATTGCTAGAGCCTTTAGAACAGTTAAATGACAAAGAAAGATTTGAAATCAACGATGCCAAACATTCACTTGAGCGAGAAAGTACGGTATTTGAGTCCGATTGGGTTTCATTAACCTTAAAACACATTTTTGGAAAAGTCATCTATCACCCATAAATAGTATAGGATACCACGGTATTTAGTAGAGGAAGTGGTGCAAAATGTTTGACTACAAAGGCAGACTGGTTGAGGTTTGGGAAGTTGGCTATGAGAACAATTCACCTGAGTGGGTGAGAGAAGCCTTTGAGCTGGGCTATTTGCGTTGGCAGGTGACTGATGAGAGGGAAACTGAACCCGTTTTTTGGTTCTCCTGCACGCTCTCAATAAGGATTGACACTATCCATGCCAAACCCGTTTTCCTAGGAGAGGCTGTCTATGATTGTGCTAAAATCGGGGATGCTATTGACTGTACCAGCCCCTTGCTTGTCCCCCGTTCTTATTTCCTCAACCCCTACAAAAAAAGAGAGTTGAGCCCAAAGTTTCAGAAAGAAAGTAGAAAAGATGATAGAAAGATTTGAGCGAGAAACAATACTAAGCCAAGTTTACAACCTCATCTTAAATCCTGAGACCAAAGAGAGTGAGCGCAAAGTCTTACTGGTTTTTAAGGAAACAGTAGAAGCTGGCGGGAATGACCGGCATGCTTTTTCCAATCTTATTGAAGATTTGCGCCATTTAGCGGTGAAAAATATTACCCAGTCAGAAAGCATGAGTAGAGAGGTAGGAGACTTTTATAGCCAATATGCGACCTTTTGGCAAAAAGACCGTAACCTCGCACAAGGTTTAATTAGTGTGCGCTACTAGGAGGAACTCATCCGATTGAGTCAAAGTGCGCTATTGTGAGTGGGTAGAGGGGCGTGTCAGAGTGTTTCTACCTGCTCTTAAAAATAAATGAGCAAATCCTAGTAAAGACGATGTCGGTGTCCTACCTCTTTATCATGTTGGAGATAGGCGATGTCATCGTTGTGACGAACTGCCACTTGATGACCCAAAAGTAGTTTGACCAAAGCTATCAGCATAAGCCGTAGCAAAAACCGTACAAAAGGGATGCAAAGTAGTATAATAAGCGTGTTCATCTATCAATTATCAATGACGAGGAGACACGCTTATGTTACGCAAACATCCGCCTTTGGTCATGTCTGGTCTCTTTTTAGGGCTGGCTGCTTTGGGAAATCTCTTGGTGGACATTCATCCACTATTTGTTCATCTTTTTAATGGTCTGGCGCTTTTGCTCTGGGTCTATCTGACCATTAGTGTTTTAGTGGATTTTCCTTACTATAAGGATGAGCTAAAATTGCCCCCGATTTTTGCTGCGATGGGTACTTACCCCATGGGGACCATGTTACTCTCCACCTATGTCTTTCGCTGGGTTGTTCCCTTTGTTTTGTTGGCTCAGGTCATGTGGTATGGGGCTTTTCTCCTGCATCTTGGCATGATTCTCTGGTTTACCTATCGTCAAGTCAAGACAAGACGCATGGAAGGGCTGAGTCCGAGTTGGACGGTTTTGTATGTGGGGATTGCCATGACAGCTTTGACCAATCAGGTGGTGCAACGTCCTGTCTTGGGGATTTTCGGACTGGTCATTGGTCTAGTAGCGACCCTGACCCTCTATCCTTTTCTCTTGAAACAGCTACTCCAAAAGACTCTGCCTCATCTCTTACGTCCACAAATGGCGATTTACACAGCTCCTTTTCCCTTGCTGTTAAGCGGTTATTTGCACCTCTTTGGTGAGCGGGCCTATCACCCTGCGGTTTTGATCCTTCTCATCTTATCGCAAGCCATCTATCTCTTGGTGCTTTATCTCTTGCCCATCATTCTCAAAACCAGCTTTGCAGCGGGTTGCTCGGCTCTGACCTTTCCTTTTGTCAGCACCGCCTATTCGCTCAAAATCGGCCTTCATTTCCTCCATCTCTATCACCTCGCTTGGTTAGCTGACTTTGAAATTGCGCTCGGCAGTATCTTGGTCCTCTCCATTCTTTGGCGGTATCGGGTGTTGATTTTTAAGGAAAAAGGATAAAGAAACAATAAAACACCCTCTGGACGATTAGATTCCAGAGGGATTTTTTAATCTTCTTCCGTATTTTCACGGATTAAAAAGCGCTTGATGGCAAAAAGGACGGCGATGGCGACAACGCCGATGAGGATATCCATCATATTGTGATGAAAGATAACGATTTGTCTTGCGGTGGCAAAGAGCAAAAGCTCGATGATAGTGGCTGGTTTGGGTTGAGCAATCATCTTGACCAACTCAATAGCAATGGTGATGTTCATGGCTTGGTCAATGGTGCTTTGTAAAAAGGTATCGACAGACTGTTTGGGAATACCGACAACTAAGTCTAGAATAAAGCGACCGAGAAGGACAACAATCACCAAAATAAGGATAATAGCAATTAGGATTTCCATATAATAGGTGCTGCGTTTGAGTAAGATTTGAAGTTTTTCTTTCATTATTTCCTTTTTTGTGGCTAAAATTGGTATATTGAACTCTATTGTAGCACAAGTCCAAGCGCTTTTCAAATCAGTCTGTTTGAGATTTAGTATTTCTACTATTCAAAAAACGCATACTGCCATCAAAAAATCCTATTTTACAGTGAAGAGACAATCCCTTATACTAGAACATGTCCAACAGCGACAAAAGCAAAAAGGAGATGTTAACATGAATACAAAAATCAAACTCGTCACTACCGCAGCGATTGCCAGCATTTTACTGGCTGCTTGCTCAACGACCAATAGTAATAACTCAAGTAAGGCCGCAACCTCCTCTGATAGTAAGGTCATTCGCCTAGCGGATCAAGGGATTTTCTCAGCTGGAGGTGAGGTCAAGACTTCACCAGGTACCTTTAACCCAAGTGATCAATGGGAGGAGTCAGGTGCTGGTCAGACCTCTCACGTGGATCATGCCAATGTTTTGTTCCAAATTCCTGAAAAGGATAGTGAGTTACCAATGGTCTTTCTCCACGGCTATGGTCAATCTCGGATGGGTTGGCAGACGACACCAGATGGGCGTGATGGTTGGTCAGATTACTTCCTCAAACAAGGGCATAGCGTTTACTTGGTCGATCAACCACGGCGTGGGGAAGCTGGTCAGACCTCGGTTGCTGGTGACATTAGCACCAAGACCCTCGACCAACGCTGGTACACCCAGTTCCGGATTGGGCGCTGGGAAAATGGGCAATCAGAAGCCTATAAAGATTCCCAGTTTCCAAATGATGAGGAATCCCTTAACCAATTTTTCCGTCAGATGACACCAGATACTGGGATGAAATCAGATATGGGGGCGGACTATGACAATGAAGTGGTCGCAAAAGCCTTGGCTAAGACCATTGATGAGGTTTACAAACGCACAGGTAAAAAATCCATTGTCGTCACCCACTCACAAGGTGGTGCAGCAGGCTGGACAGCTGCTCGCTATACCGATCATATCGGGGCGATTGTGGCGATTGAGCCAGGAGGAGCGCCAACAGCTGATAGTGAAGAGTTTAAGGCAATCGCTAAGCAAAAGATTCCAGTGACCTTCTACTATGGTGACTATATCGATAATGGCGACAAGGACATCCCAGCAACTGCCATGTGGCAAGGTATGCGCCAAACGGCTTATGACTTTGTAGAAGCACTCAATAAGGAAAAGGGCAACAAGGGTGTCGTGGTCGATCTGCCAAAAGAAGGCATCAAAGGCAATACCCACTTTATCTTCCAAGATAAAAATAGCGACCAAGTGGCAGAGCATGTCGAAAAATGGCTCAAAGAAACAGTCAAATAGTCGGTTTTGACCTCTGATATGGTAAAATAAAGGGCAAAAGAAAAAAGGAGGCAGGTTTTGTGAGGATGAAAGGATTTGTAAAAGGGATCGTATTACTCGGCAGCCTGCTTTGTTTAGTTGCTTGTCAAGAAACTTCTCAAAGGACAGCTACAAGCAGTAGCCCCGCCTCATCTCAGACCTTAACGTCCAAAGAGCGCAGGTCTGTGCGTGACTTGGTCACAGAGAGCTACACGGTTAAGGGACAGCATGGCGATCTGGTCGGTGTTATCACCGCTCCTAAAGATTATCAAAATGAAAAACGTCCGTTGGTGGTCATTTCTCACGGGTTTAACAACACTTTGGAGATGTATGAAGACTATGCGGAACACTTAGCTAGGCTGGGCTATGTGGTTTATCGCTTTGACTATTACGGCGGGAGCACGCGCTCTAAAAGTGGCGGACAGGATATGCTTTCCATGTCTATCATGACGGAAAAAGACGACCTAGCGCGTGTTGTTTCTGCTCTTTCCAAGGAGGCTTTCGTTGATGAACAGGTGATTCACCTACTTGGAGCGAGTCAAGGGGGAGTGGTGGCAAGCCTCTATGCCGCAGACCACCCCAAAGAGGTCAAGCAGTTAGTTCTTCTTTTTCCCGCCTTTGTCCTCTTTGATGATGTTAGGGAAACCTATCAAAACCTTGGTGTCACAAATAAAGACGACATTCCAGAGGTCATCACTCATCGCAATGCGAGATTGGGCAAAATCTATCTCACCGATGCTCTAGATGTGGATTGGAAGCAAAAGCTCCGCCAAATCCAAGCCCAAACCCTCATCGTACACGGGACAGATGATGAGGTGGTGCCTTACACTTACGCCCAAGAAGCCAAGGACCTCATCCCATCTGCTCGCTTAGTGACAGTGGACGGCGGTGGGCACTGGTTGGACCAGCGCTTTAATGAGGTGGCTTTTCCAGCCATAGATGCCTTTCTAAAGCCTTAAAAGAAAGGCTGTGGATGACTTGACGGCAACCGTTGAGCCATCCTTCTTTTTATCATCTCCTATGGTTCAAGAGAAAGGAGAAGGACAATGAAGTATGGTTATGTGAGGGTCTCTTCTAGAGACCAAAATATTGATAGGCAGGTCACTGCCCTGCTAGCAGAAGGCTTAGACAAGCAGCGCATCTATATTGATAAGAAAAGTGGCAAGGATTTTGACCGACCAGCCTATAGACGGCTCATCAAGCGCTTAAAGAGAGGAGACCTTTTGGTGGTGACGTCTCTTGACCGCTTGGGGCGAAACTACGAGGATATCCTAACCGAATGGCAGTTTTTGTCCCACCAAAAGGAAATAGATATCCAAGTCTTGGACTTTCCCTTGTTAAATACCAAGGAGCGCCCGCATGGACTGACAGGGAAGTTTTTATCTGATTTGGTTCTGCAAATCTTGTCTTATGTCTCACATATCGAGCGCGGAAACATTCGCAAAAGACAAAGAGAAGGCATTCGTGCTGCCAAAGCCAAGGGCATCAAGTTTGGTCGTCCCAAAATCAAGAAACCTGCTCACTATCCCAACGTCAAGCACTTATGGGAACAAGGAGAGGTCTCCGTTTCAGAAGCAGCCCTAAAACTCGGCATTTCTGTTTCAACGTTTTTGCGCTGGACTAAGGAAGGCAGTTTAGGTCTTTAGTTGTCAAAAGGCGTGCGTTTAGAAAATCTTTCGTCGTGAAGAAAACGAAGGGCAGGACTGGGAAGTCTTGCCCTTTTTGAAAGGAAAAGAAATGCGTATTTTAGTGATTAACGGTAGTCCCAATCCTTGCGGCAATACCATGCGACTTGCCAAAGCTCTGCTAGAAGGGCAGGCCTATGAGGTATTACATCTGTGTGATTATAAGATTTATGGTTATGGTCAAACCTTTAGAGATAGCCAGTTTCATGAGGTCTTAGAGAGACTTCTCCTAGCGGATGTCGTGGTCATTGGCTCGCCTGTTTATTGGCATGGCATTAGTGGTTTGGTGCGAAATTTCCTTGATAACCAATACGGCATCATCGAAGACCAGCTGATGGGAAAGGAGCTTTATTTTATCTTCCAAGGGGCAGCGCCGACCAAGGAGGTTCTAGCCATGGGCGACTATACCATGACCCGCTACGCTAGTGTCTTTGGTATGACTTATCGGGGAATGGTGAGCGATCTTTCTGACATTAGGACTATAAAAAAACTAGGAAACTTGTCCTAGTTAGTTGTGAGTTGGGTCAGGATAGCGCGATTTTTCTTTAAAACCGAAAGGTAAAAGGTCTTGGTGGCGATGGCATCTGAAAAAGGAATGTGAATCCTTTGGTCATCGGTTTCTCTGGCTTGCTGGGTGATATTGGTGGAAAAGCTCGGTAAAGCCGAAGCGGAAATCAGTTCCTCAAAGGCTTCCCAGTCCTTTTGGACGATGAATTTGGTGTCGGTTAAGCCGTCCACCAAGGGTTGCCAGATGCCAAGGTCAGAGCGCAGTAGCATGGTGATGTTGGCCAAATCCGCTAGGGTCAGCTCTTCTTTTAAGGCATAGGGATGGGCAGGCGGAACAGCTAGATAGAGTTGTTCCTTAAAAAAGCCAGAAGACAGGACTTGATCATCAGTAACCTTTTGGTCTGTGACGATAAATTGGAGGCGTTGAGACAAAAGTGCCTCAACCAAGTCTTGATGGGATAGGAGTTCGAGTTTTAGAGTTTGGGGCAGTTTTTTATCAGCGAGACGGTTTTTCAGCTCCCACTCGACACCTGGGGCGCAAATGCCGCCAAAAAGGGTAGTGGCTTGGAGCGAAAAACGCTGGACATTTTCAAAAAACACCTGCTCATGGACCAGTAGCTTCCTTGCTTCTTTAACAGTGTATTTTCCTGTTTCTGTGAGGGAAATCTTATTTTTCTTGCGAAGAAAGAGCTGCACACCTAGCTCATCTTCGAGGGTTTTCATGTTACGGGTCAGGGACGGTTGAGATAAAAGTAAGGTCTCGGCTGCTTTTGAGAGCGTGCCTTCTTCCTCAAAGGCGATGAGCTGTTCGAGATATTGGAGGTTCATGGCTGTCCTTTCTTAATGACTATTTAAGATTTGAATACTAACTGATTATTGTTATTGTACTATTTTTCCCTGGGTTTGTACATTTAAAACAAGAGAGAACCGATTTATGATATAATAAAAGAACCGAGAAAACGAGGAGGAGAAAAGATGTCAACCATTCAATGGTTTCCAGGTCACATGTCAAAAGCCAGACGACAGGTGCAAGAACAGTTGAAATTCGTGGATTTTGTGACCATTTTAGTGGATGCAAGGATTCCATTTTCCAGTCAAAATCCCATGTTAACCAAGATTGTAGGGGACAAGCCCAAATTGGTGTTGCTCAACAAGTCTGACCTCGCAGATCCCAAACTCACCGCAGAATGGGCAGCGCATTTTAGAAAAGAGGGCATGGAAGCTCTGGTCATCAACTCAAAAGAGCAGGCAACGGTCAAAAAAGTGACCGACGCCGCCAAACACTTGATGAAAGAGCGACTTGAGCGCTTGAGGCAAAGAGGGATTCAAAAAGAAACCCTGCGAACCATGATTATCGGTATTCCTAACGTCGGCAAGTCCACGCTGATGAACCGCTTGGCTGGAAAGAAAATCGCTGTCGTGGGTAATAAACCGGGTGTAACCAAGGGACAGCAGTGGCTCAAGTCCAACAAGGATTTGGAAATCCTAGACACCCCAGGGATTTTGTGGCCCAAGTTTGAGGATCGTGAAGTCGGGCTCAAATTAGCCCTGACGGGTGCGATTAAGGACACGGTCCTTCCCCTAGATGATGTCACGATTTTTGGATTGGATTATTTTAAAACCTACTATCCAGAGCGTTTGACCAAGCGTTTTCCTTCCATTGATTTAGAGGCAGAAACACCTGAGATCATCATGGATTTGACCAGAAAATTGGGCTTTAAAGAAGAGTATGACCGCTTTTATCAGCTCTTTATCAAAGAGGTAAGAGATGGTAAGCTAGGCACCTATACGCTAGATCGCTTGAAAGAGGAAGCAGATGGCGACCATTAAGGAAATCGAACAAGAGTTAGCGACAATCACTAGCCTAGACGATGAGAGCTGGGGTGTGTTTGAACAGGACGCTAGAAAAGGTGTCCAAACCGCTATCCAAAAGCGTAAACGCGCCCTATTAAAGGAAAAAGAAGAAGCGGCTCGTCTAGAAAAGATGCTGCGCTATGAACGGGCTTTTTGGAAAGAAGGCGCTAACTGGGTTGCTGGGATTGATGAGGTCGGCAGAGGCCCGCTAGCGGGTCCTGTGGTGGCAGCCTGTGTCTTACTTCCCAAGGAAACGGTGATTGCTGGTCTTGACGATAGTAAAAAAATTCCTAAAAGCAAGCACCAAGCCCTCTATCAGACCATCCAAGAAAAGGCTCTCGCCATCGGAGTAGGGGTAGCTGATGTGGAGGAAATCGACCAGTTAAATATCTATCAAGCCACTAAGCTTGCCATGAAACGGGCAGTCCAAGCCATCAAGCAGCAGGGTCACACTCTAGATCACCTCTTGATTGATGCCATGGAGTTGGATCTTGCCATCCCACAAACCGCCATCATCAAGGGCGATGCCAATTCGCTCTCTATCGCCGCGGCCTCTATCGTGGCTAAGGTGACAAGAGATCAGATGATGGCAGATTATGCCAAGACCTATCCCCATTATGGTTTTCTGCAAAATGCAGGTTACGGCACCAAGGAACACCTAGAGGGGCTCAAAAAATATGGCGTCACCCCCATTCACCGTAGGAGTTTTGAACCCATTAAGTCTATGGTGGAGTCCTAATCTTTCACGCAAAAACCCCAGACTTTAAATCTGGGGTTCATTTTTATATGAGCGCTTATTTCACTGCGCGTGATTCGAGTCCTTCTTCTTCAAGGAAGAGGCGGAATGGCACCAATTCTTCAGCTTCATATTTTTCTTTGAAGGCTTTGATGGCTTCTTCAGAGTGTTGTTTTGGATCAAGTTCTAAAACTTCAACTGGGATTGGACGGTCTTGAGTGATGCGTGCATCAATGACAACAGTCTTACCAGCCTTGTTGAGTTCAACAGCTTCTTTCATGACCTTATCGATGTCTTCGATGCGATCAACTGTAAAGCCGATAGCACCTTGTGCTTCACCGATTTTGGCATAGTCAGCATTGACAAAATCAACTCCGAAGAGGTGTTTGTTAGTGTCTTCGTATTTGTCTTTGATGAAACCATATTCAGCGTTAGAAAAGACTACGTTAATAACAGGAAGATCGTAGTAAACGTTTGTGATGACATCAGGGTAGCACATGTTGAAGGCGCCATCTCCCATGAGGTTCCACACTTGGCGATCTGGGTTGTCTTTCTTGGCTGCGATACCACCAGGAAGAGCAATTCCCATGGTTGCAAAGAGTGGAGAAGTCCGCCACATGTTCTTAGGTGTCATATGCAAGTGACGAATAGAGGTAAGGGTTGTGTTACCGACATCAATAGAGTAGATAGCATCTTCGTCTGCGTATTTGTTGATGGCATTGTAAACTTGGTACAATTGAAGTGGGCCTTCTTCTTTGTTTTCAAGTTTAGCCATGTAATCACGCCAGTTTTGGTTGTTTTTAAGGGTAGCACGCCACCAAGCGCTGTCTTCCACTGGGTTAACTTTTTCAAGGATAGCCTCAGTTGCTTCTTTAACATCACCAAGGATAGAAGCATCAAGTGGATGACGTTTACCAAGTTTGAATGGATCGATATCCACTTGGATGAATTTGTCTGTATTTTTGAAGGCTTGGTAAGCTTCAGCAAATGGGAAGTTTGATCCAAGGAAGAGAATGGTGTCTGCTTCAAAGACCACTTCGTTAGCTGGTTTCCAACCAACACGGTAAGCAGAACCAGTCAAGCCTTCGTAGTCCCACTCAAAGGCTTCAAAGTTTTTACCAGTTGTGATGATTGGCGCTTTGATCTTCTTAGAGAGTTCAGTGATGACATCTCCAGCTTTTACCCCACCAAAACCAGCGTAGATAACAGGACGTTTCGCATTGTTAAGGATTTCAACAGCCTTATCAATTTCCACTTCGTTAAGACGTGGTGCAACGAATGTACGGTCGTAAGTTCCAGAACCGTAGTAAGAATCTGCTGGAATTTGTTCAAAACCAAAGTTAACAGGGATTTCAACAACAGCAGGTCCTTTTCTTGCAATAGCTGTACGGCAAGCTTCGTCGATAACTTTTGGCAATTGTTCAGCTGTTGCCACGCGTTTGTTGTAAACAGCAATACCGTTATACATTGGGTTTTGGTTAAGCTCTTGGAAAGCGTCGTAGTTAAGCTCGTTAACTGGACGAGAACCAAGGATAGCAAGCATTGGTGTCGCATCCATAGCCGCATCGTAGATACCGTTAATCAAGTGAGTGGCACCAGGTCCACCAGAACCCACACAGACACCAAGGTTTCCACCAAATTTAGCTTGCATAACCGCAGCAAGGGCACCTGTTTCTTCGTGGCGCACTTGCAAGAAGCGGATGTCGTCATCTTCAGCTAAGGCATCCATCACACCACTAAGCGTTCCAGAAGGAATCCCATAAATGGTTTCAACGCCCCAAGTCTTTAAGACGTTGAGCATGGCAGCCGCAGCTGAAATGGTTTTTGTATCAGACATAACAATACCTCCAAAAAATATTAGGCAGACTATAAATCAAGGTCTGTCTCTTATTGTTACTTTCTAATGATAATATAAAGTGTATTCGTTTTCAAGTATTTTGCTCGGAACTTTCACATCCTTCGAAAAAGTCTTGTTTTTGTGAAAGACAGCACAAAATAGAAAGATTCTGTTTATAGTTGACAAAGGCAATGTTTTCCGTCATAATGAAAATATTAAGAAAAGGAGGACAAGATGATGGACATCTTAAAAGATCTTAAAGACGGAGCTAAGGACGTTTTAGACAAGTCAAAAGACATGGCAGAATCAGCAGTTCACACAGCTAAAGACGGTGCAGAAGACCTCAAAAATGCTGTAGTTGAAGGTTCTGAAAAAGTCGCTGATAAGGCCAAAGATTTGGTTGATGACATCAAAGACAAGTTCTAATGAGGAAAAGATCGAGGCTTCTCGGTCTTTTTTATTGTTCACGTTAGCTTCTACGAATAAAAAGATAGGAGGTTTTCGTATGAACAATTTTGAATTATATAAGTTAAAAAAAGCAGGTCTAACCAATCTCGGTATCAATCGTATCTTAGCCTATCAAGAGCAGACTGAAAAATCCTTGTCTCTTCGGGATATGGCGGTGGTTTCCAACTGCAAAAGTCCCAGTCTTTTTATGGAGCGCTACCGTGCTCTTGACATTCCTCAGCTAAAACAGGAGTTTCAAACATTTCCCAGCTTTTCGATTTTAGATGATTGTTATCCTTTTGATTTGAAGCAAATCTATGACCCGCCTGTTCTTCTTTTTTACCAAGGAGACCTCAGTCTCTTACAGGAATTTAAACTCGGCATCGTTGGCTCTAGGAATTGTTCGGAAGTGGGCGTGTGTTCGGTGAAAAAATTGGTTCAAGATTTGAGCAATCGCTATGTCATTGTCAGTGGATTAGCCAGAGGCATCGATACAGCTTCCCACGCAGCTAGTCTTAAAAATGGTGGTAAGACCATCGCGGTTATCGGAACAGGTCTAGATGTGGTTTATCTCAAAGAAAATGCGCCACTTCAGGACTATATCGCCAAACATCACTTGATTTTAACCGAATACGGGCCAAAAGAGCAGCCGTTAGCCTACCATTTTCCTGCTAGAAATCGGATTATTGCAGGTTTGGTTAGGGGAATTGTCGTTGTCGAAGCCAAACTTCGTTCAGGCAGTCTGATCACCTGCGAGCGAGCTATGGAAGAAGGCAGAGATGTCTTTGCCGTCCCAGGTAATATCCTAGATGGCAGATCCGCTGGCTGTCACAAACTCATCCAAGACGGGGCCAAGTGCACCATGTCTGCGCAGGATATTTTGGTGGAATATGCCCTGTAAAAGACAGCTTTTTTTCAGAGAAAGATAGTAAAGTCTTGACAGCCAATCAAAAGTGGGCTATTATACTAACAGTTTTGATTAAATTATAGAAGAAAGTGTATGTTATGGTAGCAACCGCAACAAAGACAACCAAAAGAAAAACCAGTAAGACCAAGACCAGCAAGAAAAATCTGGTCATTGTCGAGTCACCTGCTAAGGCCAAGACCATCGAAAAATATCTCGGTCGCAATTACAAGGTCTTAGCCAGTGTCGGTCATATCAGAGACTTGAAAAAGTCTAGCATGTCCATTGACTTTGACAATAATTATGAACCCGAATACATCAATATCAGAGGTAAAGGTCCTTTGATCAATGAACTCAAAAAAGAAGCGAAAAAATCCAAGCAAGTCTTTCTCGCCAGTGACCCGGATAGGGAGGGAGAGGCGATTTCTTGGCACCTTTCTCATATTTTAAATCTGGATTTGGATGACAAGAACCGTGTGGTCTTTAATGAAATCACCAAAGATGCGGTCAAACAAGCCTTTAAAGAACCTCGCCAGATCAATATGGACTTGGTGGATGCCCAGCAGGCTAGACGGGTTTTGGACCGGATTGTAGGGTATTCGATTTCCCCTCTTTTATGGAAGAAAGTCAAGCGCGGTCTCTCGGCTGGACGGGTGCAGTCCGTTGCCTTAAAGCTCATCATTGACCGTGAAAATGAAATTAAGTCCTTTAATCCAGAGGAATATTGGAGTATTGATGGTCTCTTTAAAAAAGGCAGAAAGCAGTTTAAGGCAAGTTTTTATGGCGTAGATGGCAAAAAACATCCGCTAAAAACACAAGAGGATGTGAAGGCTGTCCTCTCTAGGCTATATAGCGATGACTTTTTGGTGGAAAAAGTGGAGAAAAAAGAGCGCAAACGCCAAGCGCCTCTGCCTTATACCACCTCATCACTCCAGCAGGATGCGGCAAATAAGATTAACTTTAGAACCAGAAAAACCATGATGGTTGCCCAGCAGCTTTATGAGGGCATCAAGCTAGGGAGCAGCGGTCAGCAAGGGCTCATTACCTATATGCGGACGGACTCCACAAGGATTAGCCCTGTGGCGCAAGGCGAGGCGGCTCGCTTTATCACAGAGCGCTTTGGTGAAAGTTACTCCAAGCACGGTAATCGTGTCAAAAATGCCGCCAGTGCTCAGGATGCCCATGAAGCCATCCGTCCGTCTGATGTTCATCTGACCCCTGAGTCCATTGCCAAATACCTAGACAAGGATCAGCTCAAACTCTACACCCTCATTTGGACGCGTTTTGTGGCTAGTCAGATGACCGCAGCTATCTTTGATACCATGAAGGTATCCTTGACGCAAAACGGTGTTCTCTTTATCGCCAACGGCAGTCAGGTCAAGTTTAACGGTTATCTAGCAGTCTATAACGACTCAGATAAGAACAAGATGCTACCTGACATGGAAGAAGGAGAGCTAGTTAAAAAGGTGAACACCACACCAGAACAGCACTTCACTCAACCACCTGCCCGTTATTCCGAAGCGACGCTGATTAAAACCTTAGAAGAAAATGGGGTAGGACGCCCTTCAACCTATGCACCAACCCTTGATACCTTGCAAAAACGCTATTATGTTAAGCTCGCAGCCAAGCGTTTTGAGCCGACAGAACTAGGTGAAATTGTTAATCAGCTGATTGTTGAGTTTTTCCCAGACATTGTTAATGTTGCCTTCACAGCAGATATGGAAGGCAAACTCGATGAGATTGAAATCGGAAAAGAACAATGGCAAAAGGTTATCGACCAGTTTTACCATCCTTTCGAGAAGGACCTAGAAAAAGCGGAAACAGAGATTGAAAAAATCCAGATCAAGGATGAGCCGGCAGGCTTTCTCTGTGATGTCTGTGGTCATGAAATGGTCATCAAACTAGGGCGCTACGGCAAGTTTTACGCTTGTAGTAATTTCCCAGAGTGCCACAACACCAAGGCCATTACCAAGGAAATCGGTGTGACTTGTCCGCAATGTCACAAGGGTCAGGTCATCGAGCGAAAGAGCAAGAAAAACCGCTTGTTTTATGGCTGTGATCGCTTCCCAGACTGTGACTTCACCTCATGGGATATGCCAGTTGGACGCAATTGTCCTAAGAGTGGTGACTATCTGGTGGAGAAAAAAGGACGCGGCGGCAAGCAAGTCGTCTGCAGCAACAGTGAGTGTGACTACAAGGAAGAAAAAGTCAAATAGTCTTTCAAAGAGAATGAATGTTCATTCTCTTTTTTATTTTGATAATCGATAAAAGAAACAAAAAAAGAGCATTTTTTAAAACAAGACTAGAATTTTATAAAAAGTATGTTATAATTATTTGTAAGGGTTAACATATCCCTTAAACCGAATTATTTTTACCATTATTTAAGGAGAAAGGCTATGTCTTTGCAAAAACGCGATCGTTTTTCTATTCGTAAATTTACTGTTGGTACCAGTTCTGTCCTTTTAGGAAGTCTCCTTCTAACAGCTGGGGTTTTCTCTAGCCAAAAGGTAGAAGCAGATCAGATCAAGACCACCACGACCACCACCACGACCACCACAACAACGACCGACACGGTGACGCATATCAGCACCACCACAACAACGACTACGACGACCACCACAACAACGACCATCCCAGATGGCGTGAGTGAAGTAGCAACACCAGAAAGTCAACCTGAGAGTACACCTGCACTAGAAGCGACTCTTGAAGTACCAAAAACAGAAACCACCACACCAAGTGTCGCAGCACCAGTTACCCAACCCGTAGTTTCAGCTCCAGTAGTGACGGAACAACCAGAAGTTGCTGAGGTGATGTCTCCTGAAAAGCAAAAATTAAACGATTACTTGCTGGATATGACCTACAACGAGAATGAAATCTTGGCGCATCAAGGCGAAAAAATCAGTAATGTCTTTCCTAAAGAAACGAAAAAACGTCCGGGTGAGTTTATCGTGATTGAAAAAGAGAAGAAGAGCTTCTCAAATAGCACACCTGACATTTCTATCATCACGGCAAATGACAACCGTGTTTATCCAGGCGCTCTTTTAAAAGCGGATCAACGTCTTTTGGAAAACAATCCAAATCCGATCATCGTTCCAAGATCTGCTATCGGCGTGAGTGTGGATTTGCCCGGTCTAACCAATGGTCAGAGCCGTGCTGTGGTGAAAAATCCAAAAGCCAGCACCGTTAGAGATGCCATCAACGGGCTTGTTGCCAACTGGAACAACAACTATGCCGACACGCACAACGTGCCTGCTAAGATGCAGTACGATTCTGTCGATGCTCAAAGCATGCAACAATTAAAGGCTAAATTTGGTCTTGATTTTGAAAAGATTGCTGTTCCCCTAAAAATTGATTTTGGTGCGACTCACTCTGGCGAAAAACAAACCAAAGTCATCAACTTTAAGCAAATTTACTACACAGCTGACTTTGATTTGCCAGAAAATCCAGCCGACGTCTTTGGCGCAGGGGTGACACCAGAATACTTGGCACGTCGTGGGGTGACAGAAAAAACGCCGCCAGTTTATGTGTCCAGCGTGTCTTATGGCCGTTCTATGTATGTCAAGGTCGAAACCACTAGCAAGAGCGATCAATTTACCGCAGCTCTCACCGCAGCTATCCAAGGGGTTGGACTTTCTCCAAGCTCTGAGTACAGCAAAATCTTGAAAGAAACCAAGATTACTGCTGTGATTATCGGTGGAAATCCAAACGGGGCTGCCAAAGTGGTGAGCGGTGGCATCGAAAAACTTCAAGAATTGCTAGAAGAAGGTAGCCAATTTAACAAGAAAAACCCAGGGGTGCCAATTTCTTACCGCACAGCCTTCTTGAAGGACAACTCAACAGCGACGCTTCAAAATAGCACGGACTATGTTGAAACCAAGATTACTTCTTATAAGACCAGTGACCTTGTTATCCAACACCGCGGGGCTTATGTAGCGCGCTACAATATCGAGTGGGATGAAGTCAGCTACGATCAAGATGGCAATGAAATCCTAACGCATAAGACTTGGAAAGATAACGGAAAAGGACGTACCGCAGGCTTTAGCACCACCATTTCCTTTACCGGCAATGTCCGTAACCTCAACGTTAAAATCGAAGAAGCAACAGGTCTTGCATGGGAACCTTGGCGGACAGTCTATGAGAAGTTGGATATTCCGCTCACGCAAATCAGAACCATCAAACACATGGGAACGACCCTTCGTCCAAAATTCCTTGAAACAGTGAAAAACGCTTAATACAGTTGTTTAATGCAGTTAAAGAGAGCTTATGCTCTCTTTTTTTGCCATTTATTTTACATAATTTTATTTACGGAAATAATTGGAGAAAAGATAAAGGAAAAACTAAGGGAAAATGCAGGCTTACAGGGGAAAAGTTGCTGAATATTTGATATAATAAGGGATAGACTGTTTGAAAATGGAAAGAAGAGAACGTATGGCCAACCATGATTTGAAAAAAAGCATCCAAAGCCGTCTGGATCAAGAACGGCATCAAATCAGCACAAAGAAAGAAAAAGACCCCTTTCCTTTCTTTTCCCTCTTATTTGCCCTGATGATTGTGATCGGTTTGTTGGTCGGGGTATGGAGTGCGCTGAAAGGTTTTTTCCACTTTTAGAGAAAGATAGGGAACAAAAATGAGAAGATTTTTTTATAAGCATCGCTTGTTGTCAAAGTGTCTGGTATCTTTGGGGCTATTATCTGTTTTCTTGCTGGGGCGTTTGATTCCGCTGCCTCTGTTAGATACGAACGCCTTATTAAAGTCTGAGAATGCTTTTTTGCAGGCTTCTGGCTTGGTGACGAGCGGCAATCTCTCACAGGTGGGTTTGTTTTCTTTGGGGCTTGGACCTTGGATGTACGCCATGATTTTGTTGCGGGTCTTTGCCGCAGGTAGGAAACGCCGTCAAGAGTCAGAAGAAAAGCAAAGCAAACGTCAGTATCTTGTCATGATTGTGATTGCGGTACTACAAGCGCTCACCATAGCGCTCACCATAGCACCTTACTTGCTGTCTGGCTATGCTGTTGTCTTGGCTGTCGTGGTTTGGATAGCGATTTTAGTGGCAGGGGCATTTGTCTTGGCATTTTTAAGCCAAGTTAATAGCCGCTATGGCATCGGTGGCATGAGCCTTTTGATGCTTGCGAGCATTGTCGTTTCTCAGTTTGGTTTGCTATCTGGTTTGGTAGAATCCTTTGAGCCTAGAACACTGGGTTATGGGGTGTTTTCTGTGATTTGGCTTTGTTTGACGATTTATATGATGGTTGTTTTTGAGCGAGCGGAGTACCGTATTCCGATGAAACGGGTGTCCATTCACAATGATTTGGTCAAAGAAACTTATCTACCGATTAGGGTCAACCCCTCTAACGGTATGGCGATTATGTACGCTTATACTTTTTTGGCTTTGCCGCAGTATCTCTTATCCTTGTTTTCTTTCGTGCTCAGTCCTTCTCTTCTTGAGCGCTTTAGCCAGTTTTTTGCGACAACCAGTGCTAGCGGCATCTTGATTTATGGTGCCTTGATTTTGGGGCTATCCTATGCTTTTGCTTTTGTCAATGTGGATCCAACGAAAATTGCTCGTGAGTTTAGAAATTCTGGAGATTATATCATTGGCGTACGTTCAGGCAAGGAAACCAAAGCTTATGTGACCCGTTATGTTCGTTTCTTTGGCTTATTTAGTGGGGTAGTGACCAGCTTTTTCATGGTGGTGCCCATGTTTCTTGCTCTTTCAGATGATGCTTTAAAGCCTCTTGCCTCACTAGTGGGGATGTTGATGATGACAGCTGGCATGATGTTGATGATTAACGAGGAAATTCTCACCATGCAGTTGAAGAAAGAATACCGCTCGATTTTTTAGAAAGGAGGCGCTATGTTTTACTTTGTTCCAGCTTGGTATCCCAAAGAAAATCCTTGGGGAGATGTGACCGAGCCTTGGTATTACGGTGTTTCTCCGATTAAGTTTGATGACACCATTAACCACTTGCAGATGTTTCAGGCAGTGAAAGAAAATGTGGGCCTTTTGGTTTTAAATCACATGCCTCACCTGCGCTACTTCTTGCACCGTTATGGCTTGTTTGAGGTGGAGACGATCGCGATTTTTGACCAAATCCAAGGGATAGAAGAGACCAAGCCAAAGATTCTTGATTTTAGAGATTTTGATTGGGGGGAGAATATTGAGTTTGTTTACACACCCTTTTTGGTCCTTGTCTATCAAGACGGCAAAGAGCTAGCACACATTGATTTTGGAGAAGCCGCTCACTTGATGCGCATCATCTTTTTTAAGGATGGAGAAAAAGACTATGAATTGATGTTTGATGATAGAGGTTTTTTGTCTAGTGTGCTTTATTTTAAAGACAATAGTCCACATCATCAAGATTACCTCAATCAAGCTGGAAACTGGCGGATACGCGAGGATAAAAAGACGGGTCAGATAGAGGTCAATCCAGACTATCAAGTCTTTTTTCACCAAAGTAGCTATCCGAATATGGCAGCCTTGATTGAAGAAAAAGTAGCTGGATTTGCCCATAAACAGTTTCATCAAGAAACAGTCCTTATGCTAGCGAGTCACCCTGCTCACAACAGTCTCGTGACCAAGCACAAACATCAGGCAAAATTGATGATGTCCTTCTTTGGAGACCGCTTTCGTGTGGAAGAAAACGATGATTTTGCCTTATTGCAGACCGATTTGGTTTTGGTGGATAAAAAAAGCACCAAAGCTAACCTGCCCTACCAATCACTGGTTCCAGTCTTGCAGATTTCCCCTTTTGATACGCGTTTAAGTCTGGGAAAAAGTCAGCGTTTGAGAGAGTTATACCTGTATGTTTTGATTGATCAGCTGAGCGATGAGGTTTTGGATGAGGCTTTGGCGCAGATCGTGGAGGTGATGAGAAAGGATGCAAGGATTTATCTAAAATTGATTTCCTACCAAGATCCGTCAAGAAAAGCCCAGTTAGAAGAAAAAATGGAACAACACTTGTCTGTTTTTGAGGAGCCATTTTTGAGTGTGAAGGAAAAAACAGCAAAAGGTGTGAGTGAAAACCAAGGGGTTGATAACGATGACGAGGAAGAAGAATCACCCCCACAAAGGCGTGCGGTGCTGGAATTGCTGCCTAACGATCTTGCTATTATTAAGAGCCTCAGCGAAGCAAGGCTGATTATTGACCTATCGCAAGAGCCAGACCTTTATACTCAGATTGCAGGGCTGAGCGCAGGTGTTCCGCAGATTAACCTAGTAGCTTCTGACGCCGTCACGCATCTTGAAAATGGGTATGTCTTACAGGCTTCAAATCAGCTGACAGAAGCCCTGCATTACTATTTAGACGGGCTTAGAAATTGGAATACCTCTATGATGTATGCGGTGGATAAGATTTCAGATTATACCGATGGGCATTTGGTTGAAAAGATAAAGGAAGGAGTGGGCTATGGCTACTAAGACAGCAAAGGTCTTGCAGATAGGAAGCGCTAATCTAATGGATGGACGAGAAAGTTCAGAAAGCCTAGAGTGGTTCTTTATCCAACCAGAAGCTATTTCAGAATTTGTTGCGACCTTTCAAGCGCAAAAAGAAGCGGCAAAGGCAGCAAAGGAAAAATTTCAAGGGCTAGAAGCACTCCTTTTATCAGACACGACTTATCCAGAAACACTTCGTCTGCTTGAGCCTTTGATTGAGCCGCATCACGTTTTTGTGAGAACTGATTGGGATAAGAGAGATAAGGGCTTGTCGGGCTTTGTCGAGCGCACCTTTGCTCAAGCCATTAGGCTTGATGGTTCTTTAGATGTGGTGGCTCTCTTTTCAAAAATTTTATTTCCAAGCCTATTTGGTCAAAAGATTTATGTCAAGGAGTTCCTCCCAGCACCGTCTTTTAGAGGAAGCGCCCACTATATCGGCTCGGCTTATCTGGATCTTGAGATAGACGAGACTAGCGATTATCAGGTGATCGGAGCATTTGGTGAGTCGATTGCCTATGATCCGACCAAGGAGATGGAGCTTTGGCAGGAGTTTATCGCTGATGAAACGCTTGATCTCAAAATGAGGGTCAGACATGTCGTTTCAGCAACACTTTCAGATGTGTCGCAGGTCTGGGAATTTGAAGGCGACGCTCTCAAGAAACCCAGTATTGTCAACTCCAATCAAAAAGGCTATCTCCTTGTGACACTTCTTGCCAAGGGAAAGGGAAATCTCAAGGTCGGGCCCTTGCATTACCGCTGGAGTCGCCATGGATTTGGAGAGTTTGTTTTAGGTGGCAAGCGGATTGTTGATCAAGAGCGACGTGAAATTCCTTATTTCTTTCATCCGGGTGATTTCAAGCCGCCACTTTGTGTTTATTTTTCAGGGTATCGGACGGCAGATGGTTTTGAAGGATACGGCATGATGAAAGGTCTAGGAGCGCCCTTTCTTCTCATTTGCGACCCAGGTCTTGAGGGAGGGAGCTTTTATATGGGGACGAACGAGCTGGAAAAAGCCATTCCAAAGCTCATTAAAGACCACTTGGACCTCTTAGGCTTTACTAATAAAGACCTCATCCTCTCTGGCATGTCTATGGGAACTTATGGCGCTATGTATCACGGGATGGAACTAGACCCCTATGCCTTTGTCTTATCAAAGCCGCTTTTTCACTTGGGGAGCATGGCCTTGTTAGAAAAGCGGGTCAGACCCAATGGTTTTCCAACTTCGCTAGACTTGCTCCTAACCATGGAGGGGGCAGTTGGTTTGTCGCAAGCTAAGACCTTAGATGAGAGATTTTGGCAAAAATGTCAAGATGCCTCTTATCACGGCACTAAATTCTACATTGCTTATATGAAAAATGATGACTACGATAGCAAGGCCTTTTCACAGTTGATGACAACCTTGAGCGGCAAGGACGTGCAGATTATTGGGCGGTCTTGGACAGGACGGCATACAGACGGGTCGCACTTTACCATCCCTTGGTTTTTAAATCAGTATAAACAGCTGCTAAAACTTGGCTTTAACCGTAAGGAGAACACATGAGATACGCCATTACTTGGACTGGATATGGAAAAGACACTTATTTGTATGGCAGTCGCTTGACCTTTGAAGAAGGGCGTGCCCAGCTGGCAAATCCCTTGATCCCAGCAGGAAATGCGCTTTTTGAGTGGCGCTCTTTTGCCGATTACCAAGCGGAGAAAAAAGCTGCCCAGCTTCCCTTGTTAAAAAAAGGGCAGTCTTATCGGTTGATCTTAGAAGCAAGGATGTTGCCAGAAGAGAGCCTCTATCTGCGCATTGGTTTTTACAATGCCTTTCAAGAAGAAATCGGCTTTAGTGTCATCAAAGAAGGAAGCGGGCAGTTCACCTACCCCAAAGAAGCCCATGCTTACCAGATTTCGCTGATTAATGCCGGTTGTGAATTGCTGGATTTTCAGCACTTGCTATTAGAAGAAGTGCTTGAGCAAGAAGAATTAAAGAGTTTCAAGGTTTTATTTTTGAATGAGCGCTACGAGAAAGATTTGAAAACCAGTTCACTCAAGAATGAAAAAGGGGTTATGATCGTACAAGGAAAAGAACGAGATGACGCTTTTAGCGAGGATTTTATCAAAACACTTAAGGCGAGATACGACCGAGAACGAATGCCAGAAACCAGACTGTTTTTTATCGGGACAGGTGATCTAGAAAATCAAGCTGCCCTCTATGCTAGAAGCGCCCTAGCTGGAGGCGAGGTCTATCTGATGAAGGAAGAAGGAGATTTGGCAGAGGCAGGCAACCAGATTTATACATTTCAAGCCCCCGAAGAAACCAAGGCGCTCAAGCTTCTTGCGCCTATCCGCAATCCGATTGATTTGTTTTTACAGCAACCGCAACTCTGTTAGAAAGGGGAGAAAGTGAAGCATCATTATTTCTCACTCGATTATTATCGTTTAAAAAGGATTGGAAAAATCCTTGACAAAATCAACTCCCTAGCCCCTCAGATGCAGGCACTATCTGATGAGGAACTCCGTCAAAAAACCACGGTGTTTAAAGAGCGTCTGCAAAAAGGCGAGAGTCTAGACAGTCTTTTGCCTGAGGCTTTTGCGGTGGTGCGTGAGGTGGATAAGCGTGTTTTGGGGCAGTTCCCCTATGATGTGCAGGTGATTGGTGCCATTATTTTACATGAAGGTAACCTCGCTGAGATGAAAACAGGCGAAGGCAAGACCCTGACTGCCACTATGCCTCTTTACCTCAATGCCCTTACTGAAAAAAGCGTCTTTCTGGTGACAACGAGTAGTTACCTCGCCATTCGCGATGCCACAGAGATGGCGCCTGTCTATCAGTTTTTGGGGCTAAGCGTCGGTGTTGGTGTGGCAGAGGACGACAAGGAGCAGTTGAGTGCTAAGCAAAAAAAGCTCATCTATCAGCAAGATATCGTCTATACCACCAATTCAGCGCTTGGTTTTGACTATTTGATTGATAACCTCGCCATTTCAAAAGACACCAAATACATGCCAGAGCTCTACTATGCCATCGTTGATGAAGCGGATGCGGTTTTATTGGATATGGCGCAGACTCCTTTGGTCATCTCAGGCTCTCCTAGGTTGCAGTCCAATCTGCACACCTATGCCAATGATTTTATCCTGAGTTTAACAGAAGAAGAGGATTTCCACTACGATCAGGAAAGTCAAGAAATCTGGCTGACCCAAAAAGGAATCGATCAAGCCGAACGTTACTTTTCAGACCAGCAACTCTTTAGCGAAGACAATTTTGACTTGATTCGTCGTTTGGTTCTCTCGCTTCGTGCCCACTATCTTTTTGAAAAAGGAAAGGATTATGTGGTTGAAAAAGGAAAAGAAGGCTTAGAAATCAAGCTACTCGATAAGAGCAATGGGCGCATCTTAGAAGGAAATAAGCTCCAAGGCGGACAACACCAAGCCTTAGAAGCCAAAGAGGGTTGTAAAATCACAGACGAAAGTCGAGCAGTTGCCTCCATCACCTACCAAAATCTCTTTCTCATGTTTGAAAAACTTTCTGGCATGACAGGAACAGGAAAAGTCGCCGAGGATGAATTTGTGGAAGTCTATAATATGGAAGTCATCCAAGTTCCCACCCATAAGCCTATCCAGCGCATAGATTATCCCGATAAGATTTATACCACCCTACCAGAAAAGTTGCTGGCATCAATGCAGCTAGTCAAGGAAATCTATGCTAAAAAACAACCCATCCTTCTGGTGACAGGCTCTGTACGGATGTCGGAACTCTATTCGGAGCTCCTCCTTTTAGAAAAAATTCCCCATAACCTCCTCAACGCCCACCACGCTGCCAAAGAAGCAGAGATGATCGCAGAAGCAGGGCAGCTAGGCAGTGTCACGGTCGCAACCAACATGGCAGGAAGAGGGACAGACATCAAGTTAGGAGAGGGTGTTGAAGCCCTGGGAGGGCTAGCTGTCATTGGGACAGAACGCATGGAAAGTGAGCGCATCGACCTTCAGATGAGAGGACGCTCAGGCAGGCAAGGCGACCCTGGTTTTAGTCAATTCTTTGTCTCTTTAGAGGACGACCTTATCACCAAAAACGGTGACGAGTGGGCACAGGACTATTTCAAAAAGCATCAAAAAGAACGCGAAAACAAGTCCCCTAAAGCATTGACCCAAGCACGTTTTAGACGTTTGGTCAAAGCAGCGCAGGAAAAAAGTGACGGCATCGGTAAACGCCAGCGCTTAACCACCCTTGAATACGACGAGAGTGTCAAGGTGCAACGACAACTCGTCTATAACGAGAGAAATCAGCTGATTTTTGGTGGTCATGAGCAGTTAGATGCCTTGCAGTTGATTGGTGCTGAGATTGATGCCTTTATCGATAGCCAAACGGATTTGAATGAGTTTGTCGTGCGGCAGTTTATCTTTGAGAACCTCACTTATCATTTGGATTTCTTTCATGAATTGATTCCCTTGAGTAAGCACGCTTTACGAGAATTTTTGATGGAGCTTGCAAGTCATAATTTAGCAGCCAAGCAAGCCTTTCTGAAAGAAGACTATGATGACTTTGTGAGAGCAGCTTTGTTAAAAGCCATTGATGAGGCGTGGATTGAGGAAGTGGACTACCTCCAACAGTTGAGAACAGTGGTCGCAAGCAGGCAAACTGCCCAGCGCAACCCTTATTTTGAATACCACAAGGAAGCCTTGGCGGCTTATCAAGAGATGCGTAAGGAAGTCCACAGGCTCTTGGTGAGAAACCTCTTGCTTTCTGAGGTGAGCTACAATGAAAAAGATGAAGTGGAGATTTACTTTGCTTAATGGCTGAGTGAAAGGAGAATGATTTGACCATTTATAACATTAACCTAGGGATTGGTTGGGCAAGCAGCGGTGTCGAGTACGCTCAAGCCTATCGTGGTGCTATCTTGAGAAAGCTAGGTGTCGAGAGCAAGTTTATTTTTATGGATTTTTTCAACCATGAAAACATCGCAACCTTGACACGCAACATTGGATTTTTAGACGAGGAGATTATCTGGCTCTATAATTTCTTTACGGATATGCCCATTGCCCCAACGACCTATACCTTAGAAGAGCTCAAGCGCGCTTATCGTAACCCAATCGTTCGCGAAGTGGACGAGGGAGTGACCATGAAACTCTTTTTCAATGATGAGGACTACTTGCGGGTTTATTTTGAAAGAGGGAGTAAAGAGTTGGTTCACCGAGTAGAGGTCGTCTCAAAAGGTGCCCTGGTGCGTAAAGACTATTATTCGTTTCAAAAGACTTTTTCAGAGTATTTTATCCCGAAAAACAATCAAGCTACCCTCTATCAACGTACTTTTTTCAACCGTGACGGTAGTGTCGCTTATGATGAGTTGATTCAAGAAGGCACAGAGAACATTTATCGCTTCAAGGATCAGATTTTTTATTCCAAGGAACATTGGATTGGGTATTTCTTTAGGTGCTTGCAGTTAGGGCGTGAAGACGTCCTCATCATGGATCGCTCGACTGGTCTTGGACGGGCTGCTTTTGAAAATAAAGGCGAGGCTCGCTTAGGTGTTGTCGTCCATGCCGAACATTATAGTCCTAGCAATGTGACGGACTACACCATTCTATGGAACAACTATTACGAGTATGAGTTTGATAGTGTTGCTGAGGTGGATTTCTTCATTGTTTCAACGGATTTACAAAAGAAAACCTTGGCGGATCAGTTCCTCAAGTATAAGGGCGTAGAGCCAAAGATTGTGACCATTCCAGTCGGTAGTCTAGACGAGTTGAAGCGTCCTTCGATTGAGAGAAAGCCTTTTTCAGCCATCACCGCTTCAAGGCTAGCTTCTGAAAAGCATATCGATTGGCTGGTTTTAGCGGCTATCGAGATTAGAAAGGTCTTACCAGAGTTTACCTTTGACATTTACGGTGAAGGGGTGGAGCGCTCTAAACTTGAAGACTTAATCAAAAAACATGAGGCTAGCGAGTACATCCGCTTGATGGGGCACCATCATTTGGAGGACATCTATCAGCAATACCAGCTCTATCTAGCAGGGTCAACCAGTGAAGGTTTTGGTCTAACCTTGTTAGAAGCGGTTGGATCTGGTTTACCGATTATTGGTTTTGATGTGCCTTACGGCAATCCAACCTTTGTGCAGGAAGGTAAAAACGGTTTTTTAATCGAACATAAAGAAGGCAAGGATGAACGTGAGATTGTGAGAGATTTTAAAGACAGCGTGGTGACTTTCTTTGAAAAAGAAGACCTCACCCCTGTTTTTGAGGCTTCCTATGCGATTGCAAGCCCTTATCTCACAGAAGAACTCATCGAACGCTGGAGAGAGCTAATAGGAGGAGAAGCATGATCAATTTATTTGAACGCTACCATCAAAAAAGCTGGGATTTGCATTTTTCCCTTCTAAAATCAGGGTACAAGGCACCAACGGTGGTTCTAGAGGACGACGGTTTTCTACCTGATGATGTGACGTCGCCCTATCAATTTTTCACCGGTTATGACCCTAAAGACGACGGACGCCCCCTTTATTTTAATGAATTAACCGTGCCAAAATTGTGGGAAATTAGGGGCAATAATACAGAAGGTGAAGTCTATGACTATCACTACAAGCGCGCTAGAATTGTTTTTTCTAGCCCCACACATGACCGGTTGATTAAGCAGGTGGACTGGTTAGATGAAGCAGGAAAGCGCGTGGTCTTTACCGATCGCTACAATGATAAGGGACAGCGCTTTGCTCAGACTGTTTATGATGCAGAGGAAGTCGCTTTGAAAACCAGCTATTACGATCGTCTCGGCAGAGAAGTCATCAGCGAAAACCACCGAACAGGCGCGATTTTACTGAGTGAGGGAGAAAAAGATCAGCTCTTTTCAGACAAGGTTGGCTTTATTCGCTATTATTTGGAAAAAGCTGGTTTTGTCCTTGATAAGATTTGTTACAATTCCTTATCCACTCCGTTTTTTGTGGCATTGGGTATAGGAGGAGCCAGCCACTATCTCTTCTGGCAGGAGGACATCACAGACAGTATTCCTGGCAATATGCGCTATTTGTTTGAGAAAATCGGTGAAAAAGCGAACGTGTTAGTTCAAAGTAAGGCCACTTATACGAAGATGATGCCCTTGCTAAGCGAAAAAGAGAAGGAAAAAGTCCATTACCTCGGCTTCCTCTATCCTTTCCAAAGAGAGGTCACTTGGAACCATGAGGCGCTCATTCTCACCAACTCTGATGAGATTGAACAGTTGGATAGACTGGTCGAAGGCTTGCCAGAACTGACCTTCCATATTGGTGCCTTAACCGAGATGTCCCCAAAGCTCCTAAGCTACTCTCGCTATAAAAATGTTCGCCTGTATCCAAATATCTCAGTAGCAAAAGCCAGACAACTCTTAAAGCAAACCGCCTTTTATCTGGATATCAACCACCACGGCGAAATCTTATCTGCCCTGCGGGCTAGCTTTGAACATCGCCATTTGAATTTAGGATTTAGAGAAACCCTTCATCAACCTCAGTACCTCTCTAAAGAGCAAGTTTTTGCAAGAGATGACGCGCAAAGCATGGTTGCCTGTATCGAGACTTGCTTGAGGGACCGGTCGTATTTTGAGCGCTTGGTAACAGCGCAAGAAACAGCTAGTGATTTGGTGACGGAGGAGGCTTACCGAGCCTATTTGGGTTAAAAAATGGCGCAAAAAACAAATATCAGATAAAGTTCGTGAGAAATTTCTATCAATTTCCGAATTTTTTCGTCAAATTAAACCTTTCCTATTGAGTTATTTAGGAATAAAGTGTAGAATAAAAACAACTGTATAGACCGATAGGTCTATCAAAAATAAAAAAAGAAAAGGGATGAGCATGAAGCGTAAACGTTTTAATAAAGATTTTGAAGAAATTGACCGCAAAAGTCGGGTCAAACTTCACAAATCAGGTAAAAATTGGGTGCGAACGGTCATGTCACAACTTGGGCTCATGCGAGTACTTGGTGGCAAGAACGCCTCGGATCGTGTCACAGTGAATGAAGAAAGCCTAGAGGCTCTAGAAGGGCATAGCGCTTACATGAAAGCTCTGCTCTCGATGGGAGCTCTAGGCGCTGGCGTCGTCGCCCAGCAAAATCTCGTGCATGCTGAAGAGATCCAAGAAAGCGAGCAAGCGCAAACTGGTGATCAAGTCACCCTTGCAGGGAAGGATCAAGTCACCCTCAAGCGTGAGGAGAAAGAAACGGCTGAGACCTCTATCTCAGAAAGCACCAGCACAACCACTTCTCAATCTGAAAGCACAGCAAGTGAGAGTCTATCGCTTTCTGTTAGTCAAAGCGAAAGTCTATCTCTTAGCCAGTCTTTGGCGGATAAGACCTCAACGAGCTTGAGCAACTCAGAAAAGAGTCCAAGCCTTTCGGATAGTCTTAGCCAGACTCCAGCAAAAGAGACCTCTCTTTTGAGTAGCTCTGAAACACCATCTCTATCTGCGACCAGTGAAGCTTCTGCTAGCTCTCGTGTCGCTTTGGACGCGTCTGTCGTAGCGCCGCTTACCAACACTGAGAACAAAGCGCTGTTGGAAACAGCCACCTATGCTGTGGCGCAGGCAACCCCAACGACCAGCACTTCTGTGGCGCGTAGTGGACGCAAGAGCAATGCCCTTCCTCGTCCTGAAAACGAAGGACAACCCATCCCAACCGGAACAGGGTTTAGGATTATTGGAGATACTCGCCCTAACTATGCCCAATATGATTTGGGCAATGCTACGATGACCCAAGAGGACATCAAGGTACATGTGACCAAGGATACCCAAGATGGTTTCTTTAAAACCTATGCAGATGCAACCATGGGAAGTGACGGCACTGTTACCCTAACACCTAACCAAGGAAATAAAAAAGGTTCCTACACCCTCAATACCAAGGTTGATATGACCAAGGACTTTACCCTCAAAGGAAAGATTAACTTAGGGGATAAAGTAAGATGGAGTGGAGGAGACGGGATTGCCCTTGTCTTTTCTACGGGTGACATCGGAGCCGTAGGAGCGCAAGGTTCTGGTCTAGGTGCGACTGGGGCAGCCTTCAAAGGAAGTTTTGGCTTTAAACTAGATACTTATCCGAATACTGCAGATGCAAATTCGGCAGCAGATCCATTCACTAATGAAAATACCGCTTTTGGAGCCTTCTTTTATGTAGATAATACAGGTAAGGCTCAGCCTTATGGAGTGAACAGTCAAGATGCTCCAGCTGTTAAATTGACCTCCAATCCAAGCACCTCTAATACTGGTCTAAAAGATTATGAAATTACATATAAGGCGGATACTAAAAAGTTAACCATTACCTATAATGGTCAGACCTTTACACCTAAGAATGCCAATATGGTACAGACTTGGTTAACCCAAGCAGGAAACTTTTCTGGAGATCAAACGAAATCAAAATATCTGACTCTCAACATCAACGCCTCAACGGGTGGTGCCAGCAACTTGCAACAGTTCCAGTTGGAATCGATGGATTATACCGCCAATGGTGCCTTTATCAAGGTTAGGTATATCGATGACCAAACTGGTGCAACCTTGAAGGATGAAAAATTCTACGCCCAACCAGCTGGGGAAACTATTGATTTGACGCCTAGTCAAAATGCTATGTCATCTGAAAAGTTGACTATCAATGGGGTAGATTATGGTAATCGTTATGAATTTAAACGCACCAACGTTGATACAGCGGATGGTTACCGTTCTGGTCAAACTGTTGAGTTTAAAAATGGTGTACAAACTGTTACCTACACCTTCCACGACCGCACACAAGATGTGAAAGATTCTTTGAGTAGGAGTCAAAGCACCTCAACCTCTATCAGTATTTCAACATCCGAACAAAATTCTCGTGCATCCGAAGCAACCAGCAAGGCCAACTCCAGAACGTCAGAAAGTTTGAGCATCAGCCGCTCCAACTCATCCGCAAGCGAAAGTATTAGCCGTTCGAATTCCTCACAAAGTGAAAGTATCAGTCGTTCGAACTCATCACAAAATGACAGCATTAGTCGCTCGCTTGCTTCAAGAAGCGAAAGTATCAGTAAGTCTAATTCGAGCGAAAGTCTTAGCTTGAGTCAGTCTCTTTCTAAGAAGGATTCTACCGACGCTTCAGAAAGCATCAGCAAATCTAACTCGAGAACGTCAGAAAGTTTGAGCATCAGCCGCTCCAACTCATCCGCAAGTGAAAGTATCAGCCGTTCGCTTGCCTCACGAAGTGAAAGCATTTCTAAATCAAATTCGACGCAAACCGAAAGCATTAGTCGATCACTTGCTTCGCAAAGTGAGAGTATTTCGAAATCTAACTCATCCGCAAGCGAAAGTATTTCTAAGTCGAATTCCACGCAGACAGACAGCATTAGCCGTTCACTTGCTTCGCAAAGTGAGAGCATTTCGAAATCTAACTCATCCGCAAGCGAAAGTATTTCTAAGTCGAATTCCACGCAGACAGACAGTATCAGTCGTTCGCTTGCTTCACAAAGCGAGAGCATTTCGAAATCCAACTCATCAGTAAGTGAAAGCATTTCTAAGTCGAATTCCACGCAGACAGACAGCATTAGCCGTTCACTTGCTTCGCAAAGTGAGAGCATTTCGAAATCTAACTCATCCGCAAGCGAAAGTATTTCTAAGTCGAATTCCACGCAGACAGACAGTATCAGTCGTTCGCTTGCTTCACAAAGCGAGAGCATTTCGAAATCCAACTCATCCGCAAGTGAAAGCATTTCAAAATCAAATTCATCTGCCAGTGAGAGCCGTAGCCAATCTCTTGTATCAGAGAGCCTCAGCATCAGTGAATCCACGTCTAAACGTGAATCCACGCTTACTTCAACGAGCTTGAGTGACAGCACCTCTGCATCAGAATCAGCCTCAAAACGTGATTTCATCAATGAGTCAACTAGCCTCAGCGACAGCACGTCAGCGTCCGAGTCTACGTCTAAACGCGAATCCACTAATATATCAGAAAGTATCAGTACAAGCGAATCCGCTTCAAGACGTGAGTCTACGATTGCTTCAACGAGCATGAGCGACAGTACATCTGCTTCAGAATCCGCATCAAAACGTGATTCGATCAATGAGTCAACTAGCCTCAGCGACAGCACGTCAGCGTCCGAGTCTACGTCTAAACGCGAATCCACTAATATATCAGAAAGTATCAGTACAAGCGAATCCGCTTCAAGACGTGAGTCTACGATCGCTTCAACGAGCATGAGCGACAGCACATCTGCCTCAGAATCCGCATCAAAACGTGATTCGATCAATGAGTCAACTAGCCTCAGCGATAGTACGTCAGCGTCTGAATCTACTTCTAAGCTAGAATCAACGAATACGTCGATCAGCGAGAGTCGCAGTCGGTCACTTGTATCAGAAAGCGATAGCATCAGCAAGTCGAACTCATCGGCTAGCGAAAGTATTTCGAAATCAAACTCTTCACAAAGTGATAGTATTTCCAAGTCGAATTCATCCGAAAGTGAAAGCATATCGAAATCAATTTCATCTGCGAACGAAAGCCGGTCAGCTTCAATCGTTTCAGAAAGTCTAAGTCTCAGCGAGTCTGCATCTAAGCGTGAATCAACGATTGCTTCAACGAGCATGAGCGACAGTACATCTGCTTCGGAATCAGCATCGAAACGTGATTCGATCAATGAGTCAACCAGTCTCAGCGATAGTACGTCCGTATCAGAATCTACGTCCAAACGTGAATCAACAAACGCCTCAGAAAGCATCAGTACAAGTGAATCCGCATCTAAGCGTGAATCCACAATCGCTTCAACGAGCATGAGTGACAGCACCTCTGCCTCTGAATCTGCATCAAAACGTGATTCGATCAATGAATCAACCAGTCTAAGTGATAGCACGTCAACATCTGAATCGGCTTCTAAGCGTGAATCCACAATCGCTTCAACGAGCATGAGTGACAGCACCTCTGCCTCTGAATCTGCATCAAAACGTGATTCAATTAATGAATCAACCAGCCTCAGCGATAGTACGTCCGTATCAGAATCTACGTCCAAACGTGAATCAACAAACGCCTCAGAAAGCATCAGTACAAGTGAATCCGCATCTAAGCGTGAATCCACAATCGCTTCAACGAGCATGAGTGACAGCACCTCTGCCTCTGAATCTGCATCAAAACGTGATTCAATTAATGAATCAACCAGCCTCAGCGATAGTACGTCAACATCTGAGTCTGCATCTAAGCGTGAATCCACAATCGCTTCAACCAGCATGAGTGACAGCACCTCTGCCTCTGAATCAGCATCAAAACGTGATTCAATTAATGAATCAACCAGCCTCAGCGATAGTACGTCAACATCTGAGTCTGCATCTAAGCGTGAATCCACAATCGCTTCAACGAGCATGAGTGACAGCACCTCTGCCTCTGAATCAGCATCAAAACGTGATTCAATTAATGAATCAACCAGCCTCAGCGATAGTACGTCAACATCTGAGTCTGCATCTAAGCGTGAGTCCACGATCGCTTCAACGAGCATGAGCGACAGCACATCTGCTTCGGAATCAGCATCAAAACGTGATTCAATTAATGAATCAACCAGCCTCAGCGATAGTACGTCAACATCTGAGTCTGCATCTAAGCGTGAATCCACAATCGCTTCAACGAGCATGAGCGATAGCACATCAGCTTCAGAATCAGCATCAAAACGTGATTTTATCAATGAGTCAACTAGCCTCAGCGACAGCACGTCAACATCTGAATCGGCATCTAAGCGTGAATCCACAATTGCTTCAACGAGCATGAGCGACAGCACATCTGCTTCAGAATCCGCATCGAAACGTGATTCGATCAATGAATCAACCAGCCTCAGCGATAGTACATCAGCATCTGAATCTACTTCTAAGCTAGAATCAACGAATACGTCGATCAGCGAGAGTCGCAGTCGGTCACTTGTATCAGAGAACCTCAGCATTAGCGAATCTACGTCCAAACGTGAATCCACGAATGCATCAGAAAGCATCAGTACAAGTGAGTCAGCATCAAGACGTGAATCAACGATTGCTTCAACCAGCTTGAGTGATAGCACCTCTGCATCAGAATCCGCATCGAAACGTGATTTCATCAATGAGTCAACAAGTCTCAGCGACAGCACGTCAGCGTCCGAGTCTACGTCTAAACGCGAATCCACTAATACATCAGAAAGTATCAGTACAAGCGAATCCGCTTCAAGACGTGAGTCCACGATAGCTTCAACGAGCTTGAGTGATAGCACCTCTGCATCAGAATCCGCATCAAAACGTGATTCCATCAATGAGTCAACCAGTCTTAGTGATAGTACGTCAGCGTCAGAATCTACGTCTAAGTTAGAATCTACGAATACGTCAGTGAGCGAGAGCCGTAGCCAATCACTTGTATCAGAAAGCGACAGCATTAGTAAGTCTAACTCATCAGCTAGCGAAAGCATTTCGAGATCTAATGCTTCACAAAGTGATAGTATTTCCAAGTCGAATTCATCCGAAAGTGAAAGCATATCGAAATCAATTTCATCTGCGAACGAAAGCCGGTCAGCTTCAATCGTTTCAGAAAGTCTAAGTCTCAGCGAGTCTGCATCTAAGCGTGAATCCACAATTGCTTCAACGAGCATGAGCGACAGCACATCTGCTTCAGAATCCGCATCGAAACGTGATTCGATCAATGAATCAACCAGCCTCAGCGATAGTACATCAGCATCTGAATCTACTTCTAAGCTAGAATCAACGAATACGTCGATCAGCGAGAGTCGCAGTCGGTCACTTGTATCAGAGAACCTCAGCATTAGCGAATCTACGTCCAAACGTGAATCAACGATTGCTTCAACCAGCTTGAGTGATAGCACATCTGCATCAGAATCCGCATCAAAACGTGATTCCATCAATGAGTCAACCAGTCTTAGCGATAGTACGTCAGCGTCAGAATCTACGTCCAAACGTGAATCAACAAACGCTTCAGAGAGTCTAAGTTTCAGCGAATCGGCGTCTCAGCGTGAATCAACGATTGCTTCAACCAGCTTGAGTGATAGCACATCTGCATCAGAATCCGCCTCAAAACGTGATTCGATCAATGAGTCAACCAGTCTCAGCGATAGTACGTCCGTATCAGAATCTACGTCCAAACGTGAATCAACAAACGCTTCAGAGAGTCTAAGTCTCAGCGAATCGGCGTCTCAGCGTGAATCAACGATTGCTTCAACCAGCTTGAGTGATAGCACATCTGCATCAGAATCCGCCTCAAAACGTGATTCGATCAATGAGTCAACCAGTCTTAGCGATAGTACGTCAACATCTGAGTCAGCGTCTCAGCGTGAATCCACAATTGCTTCAACGAGCATGAGTGACAGCACCTCTGCATCAGAATCCGCATCGAAACGTGATTCGATCAATGAGTCAACTAGCCTCAGCGACAGCACATCAGCGTCAGAATCTACATCTAAGTTAGAATCTACGAATACGTCAGTGAGCGAGAGCCGTAGCCAATCACTTGCATCAGAAAGCGACAGTATTAGTAAGTCAAACTCATCAGCTAGCGAAAGCATGAGCCTTTCAAACTCTAAACGCGATTCAACGAACGCTTCCATCAGCACAAGTGAAAGTGAATCTAGAAGTTCAGAAAGCATCAGTACAAGTGAATCAAAGAGCTCTGAAAGCACTAGCATCAGTGCATCTAAAGCGTCAGAAAGTGAGAGCATTCGGGATTCTAAAGTTTCAGAAAGTCTTAGTGTTAGTGAGTCCAAGGCGTCAGAAAGTTTGAGTATTCGAGATTCTAAAGCATCTGAGAGCCTCAGCATCAGCGAATCTAAGGCATCAGAAAGCGAAAGCATCCGCAATTCTAAACTCTCTGAAAGTCTTAGCACGAGTGATTCTAAAGCCGAAGACAGTATGAGCAGATCAGCCTCTCTTGTTTCTGAAAATGATAGTTTGAGCCGCTCTATTTCTGAACGCAACTCGATCATTGCTTCAGTGAGCGCAAGCGAGAGCGATTCGGCTTCCTTGTCAGCGTCGCTTCAAACGTCTATCCAGATTTCACTCAGCGAAAGTTGCAGCAATTCTCTTGCCTCAGAAAAAGCAAGTCTAAGCGAGTCAGGTTCTAAACGTAATTCTGTCTATGCTTCAGAAAGCATGAGCGAGAGTGATTCGACTTCAAAACGTCAGTCTAATCTCCTTTCTCTTAGCCTGAGTGAAAGCGACTCATTATCCCTTTCCATCTCAAATCGTGATTCGTTAGTGGCGTCTGCAAGCCTAAGCGATAGTGTTTCTGTATCTGAGTCAATGTCTAAGCGTGATTCTAAGTTACTTTCTGAAAGTCTCAGCGATAGTGAATCCGCATCTCTATCAAGATCGCTTCAAACGTCTATCCAGATTTCACTTAGCGAAAGTTGCAGCAATTCTCTTGCCTCAGAAAAAGCAAGTCTAAGCGAGTCAGGGTCTAGACGCGATTCGACTTATCAGTCAGAAAGTCTAAGCGAGAGCGAATCAAAGAGCCTAGATTCTGTTAGCCGTTCTGAATCACGTGCTTCAGAGAGCCTCAGTCGTTCTGAATCTCAAGCCAGCGAAAGCGACAGTATCAGTAAGTCGAACTCATCAGCTAGAGAAAGTATTTCGAGATCAAATGCTTCACAAAGCGAAAGTATCTCTAAATCAAATTCTGAAGCTAGCGAAAGCATTTCTAAATCAAACGCATCTGCAAGTGAGAGCCTTAGCCAATCAAATGCTTCAGAAAGTCTGAGTCGTTCAGCTTCTCTACTTTCTCAAGAGATGAGTCAAAGCACTTCAACCTCTAAGCAAAATTCTCATTTTGCTTCTGAAAGCGTTAGTCTAAGTGAGTCAGGTTCTAGACGTGATTCGACTTACCAATCAGAAAGTCTCAGCGATAGTGAATCGAAGAGTCTAGATTCTATGAGCAAGTCTGAATCCCGTGCTTCAGAAAGTGACAGCATCAGTAAGTCAGCTGAATCTGTTAGCATGAGTCGCTCAACTTCAGCTCTGTCAGAAAGTGAGAGCCTATCAAGATCAGCTGCCTCTATCAGTCTCAGCCGTTCTGAATCTCAAGCCAGCGAAAGCGACAGTATCAGTAAGTCGAACTCATCAGCCAGCGAAAGTATTTCGAGATCAAATGTTTCACAAAGTGAAAGTATCTCTAAATCAAATTCTGAAGCTAGCGAAAGCATTTCTAGGTCAAACGCATCTGCAAGTGAGAGTCGTTCCCTTTCTGAGGTTTCAGAAAGCGAAAGTATCAGCAAATCTGTCGCATCTCGCAGCCTCAGCCGTTCTGCATCAGAGCAATCAGAAAGTGAGAGCATGAGTAGATCGATGTCTTCAGCAAGCGAGAGCCGCTCTATGTCAGAACGTTCCGAGAGCGAAAGCCTCTCTAGATCTACTGCATCAGCAAGTTTGAGTCGCTCGGCGTCTGAATTGTCACAAGAGATGAGCCTAAGCACTTCAACCTCTAAGCAAAATTCTCATTTCGCTTCTGAAAGTGTCAGCCTTAGCGAATCAAGTTCTAAACGTGATTCAGCTCACCTGTCTGAAAGCCTAAGCGAAAGCGAATCCGCATCGAAACGTGCTTCAAGCATAGCTTCAGAAAGCATTAGTCTGAGTGAATCAGCGTCTAGACAGGCTTCAGACCGTCAATCCGAAAGTTTAAGCATCAGCCAAAGCCGTTCTCTTTCCCAAGAGTTAGAGAGCCGTAGCTTGAGCCAGTCGGTGTCACAACGCGATTCAAGATTCGTCTCAGAAAGTATGAGTAAGAGTCATTCAGCCTTAGCTTCTGAATCAGCTCGTCGCTCTCTATCTATCAGCATGAGCACAAGTGCGTCAGTTTCTACATCTATGTCACTTAGCGAGTCTATCTCTAAACGTGAATCAGCTCATCTGTCAGAAAGTGTCAGCACCAGTCTTTCTAGATCTGCCTTTGTATCTCAGCAAGATTCTTTATCAAGGTCAGCAAGCACAAGCCAGTCTTTATCTATCTCTGTTTCTGTTTCTCTCAGTGAAAGCATGAGCCGTGCTCACTTGAAACCAAGTATGTCCCAATCTGTGATGAGTACCTCTGCTTCTCAATCAGCCAAAGCAGCAGCACTTCCGCAAACAGGCGTAAAAGAAGACGGACGTCTCTCTTTACTCGGCCTAGGAGTTGCCCTATCAGCATTAGGCGTTCTTGGTAAGAAAAAGAACAGTCGTAAAGATGATATCTAGTAAGATACGTATCATGTAAAATGAAAAGAGAAGACCAATTTTGGTTTTCTCTTTTTTGTGTGTAGAAAGGAGAGCATTTTCAAAAAATATGTCATTTATAGTTGACATATCATAAGAAAAGGACTAAACTTATCCTATAAGGACGTCACTTATATGAGACAATTTTAGGAGGTGAGGGATGAATCGAGTCAGTGATTATCGCATGCGCATGGGGCTATCGCAGCTAGAGCTGGCAAAGCGAGTCGGGGTTGCTAGACAAACCATCAATCGGATCGAAAACGACAAGTACAACCCGACACTAGAGTTATGTCTAAATCTAGCCAGAGAGTTAGAAACGGATCTCAATAGCCTTTTTTGGACACCATAGAGGAGGAAAGACAGATGAAAAAAGAAACATGGACAGAAAAAATCATCAAACGTTTCTACGGTATTACAGGACCCTTAGACGAGCAAAAAAGACGAGAAGCAGATCGGATTGGGAATGTGGCTTTGATTTATCTGGTGTGGATTTTACTCATTGGAAATTTCATTTCTATTTTATTTGCCAGTCGCTATCCGGTTATCGTTGCTTATGGCTACCCCGCCTTTCTCATGTTTGTTTTGATTGGTTTATCTCTTTATATCATGACCAAGGCTACTGACGTGGATTTGACCAAGGTGGACTACGAAGACTTGTCCGAAAAAGAGAAGAAGCAGATCCATCATGTTGGTTTGAAAGCAGGATTCTCTTTTGGTCTAACCATGTGGCTCATTCAACCTCTCTTGAGCGGCAGACCTTATTTGCATGAGTTTTTGAGTTGGAAGAGTGTCTTGATTTACAGTCTTTCTGGTGTTTTTTTCGGCGTGTTTGTCCACTTTATCAGCAAGGGAAATGTTGATGGCTATAAAAAAAGAAAGTAGGGGAGACTAGCAAGGCCAACAGACCTCTAAAAGGACAAGACGATAGTTATAGTGTCACTATAGCAGAAGTCATTGCAGGCATGATTTTGCATGTCATCTGCAAATGGTTGGATGGCAAAAAATAAATCAGTATTGCCAGCCTAAAAGCACCTGGTAATCTGAAAAGAACGTCAAAAAAGCCCTCGACTAGTGCTAGTAGTTGAGGGCTTTGGTGTTCTAATGAACGACGTTGTTTCTTACTTTTTGTCAAATTTTGGCAGAAAAAGAGATAAAATTGCTATTTTCAAGAAGAACAGTCAACATAAAAGCCTATTAAATCAACGATTTTAGTCCATCTAGACAAGGAATTTGTTTTCCAATCACCTCCGAAAAGAGCCTAGTAGGGAATAACTTCACGAGATTTAAAATAACAGCGAGAAATAAAAAGAGGCTGACTACGTTTTTCAGCCTCTTTTGGTATTAGTCTTTTTTATCGTTCTCACGTTCAGTGATGACCAATTCACCATCTTTCATATTGGCATAGAGGTGTTTCGCATCGATATGATCGAGATAGAAGTCAGTGACCTTGTCACGGATTTGTTGCTCAATGACACGACGTAGTGGACGCACACCCATGGCTTCATCATAACCTTCTTCGATGAGGTATTCCTTAGCCGCATCACTAACTGCAAGGTCGATATCCTTCTTAGCGAGTGTGATATTGACATCAGCCAGCATGAGCTCGACGATTTCTTTCAATTCTTTCTTACCAAGGTGAGAGAACTCGATAATAGCGTTGAAACGGTTGAGGAACTCAGGACGGAAGAACGGTGCAATCTTCTTCATGATGTCTTCGTCTTTCTTCTCATCGCCTGTGAAGGTTTCGTAACCAAAACCAGCATTTGAAGTCGCGATGATGACGGTGTTCTTGAAGTTGACTGTGTTTCCTTGACCATCGGTCAAACGACCATCATCTAGAACTTGAAGGAGTAGGGTGATGACTTGTGGGTCAGCCTTTTCAATCTCATCAAGGAGGATGATAGAGTAAGGATTGCGACGCACACGCTCAGTGAGGGTGTTGTTATTGTCATCATAACCGACATAACCAGCCGTTGTTCCGATGAGTTTTGAGACAGCGACACGATCAGAGTACTCAGACATGTCCAGACGGATGATGGATTCTTTAGTACCAAAGAGGTCAACGGCTAGTTGTTTGGCTAGCTCAGTCTTACCAACACCAGTTGGGCCGACAAAGAGGAAGCTACCGATTGGGCGATTGCCATCATCAAAGCCAGCACGGTTACGGCGGATAGCACGAGAAACGGCTTCAACGGCTTCGTCTTGACCGATGACCTTGTTCTTCAAGCGGGCATTCATATCTTTTAAGCGTTCGATGTCGCTCGTTCCCATTTGTGAAACAGGGATACCAGTGATGCGCTCCACAGACTCTGCCACGTCATTGACTGTAGCGGTCACTTTTTGTTCTTCGGTGTGGTTAGCCAATTGTTTTTCGAGATCTTCGATGCGTGTCTTAGCATGAAGGGCTTTTTCATAATCTTGGTTTTCTGCGTATTCTTCTTGTTTAGCCTTTTGCTCTGCGATCGCTTTTTCTAAACTATTGACATCAGTAGCAGGGTGTTGGGCTGCCAAGTGAGCTGCAGTCACGTCCACAAGGTCGATGGCCTTATCAGGGAGGCTACGTTGAGGAATGTACTGGATAGAGTAATCTACCGCAGCCTTCAAAACATCATCAGGAAGAACGATGTTGTGGTGTTGCTCGTAAAGGGCGCGGATCCCTTGCAAGATATGGAAGGTATCCTCAGCAGAAGGAGCATTGACCTTAACTTCGTTGAAACGACGTGCCAAGGCAGCGTTCTTCAAAATAGTGTTGCGGTACTCGTCTTGAGTGGTTGCTCCGATAACGGTCAATTCTCCACGAGAAAGGGCAGGTTTGAGGATATCAGCAAGACCTTTTGAGCCATTTTCACCTGTTGCTCCAGCGCCAAGGATTTGATGGATTTCATCAAAGAAGAGGATGATGTTACCAGCTTCCTTAACTTCATTGACAAGGTTTTGCACGTTTTCTTCAAAGCTACCACGGTATTGTGTTCCTGCTTCAAGACCAGAAATATCAATACTGATGAGTTCTTTGTTCTTGATGGCAGCAGGGACATCCCCGTTAACGATGGCTTGAGCTAGTCCTTCAACGACCGCTGTCTTACCAACCCCAGCGTCACCGACCAAGACCGGATTGTTCTTGGTACGACGGGCTAGGATTTCAGCTGTTTCTTGGATTTCTTTGTTACGTCCGATGACAGGATCGAGCATGTTTTGACGGGCTTCTTCAGTGAGGTTTCGTCCGAGTTTTGCAAGAACACCATCATTTTTAATTGCGCCTTGTTTTGGAGTAGCTGCTTGCTCTTGTGCTTGAGCGCTTTGAGGCAAACGTCCAGTTTGACGATAGTATTCGAATTCTTCAGGCGTGATTTCACGTCCATTAATGAGGTAACGACGATTTTCTGTGCTATATCCTCTCATGTTGCCCATGAGTTGGTTGAAAATGTCATCCATATTACCAAAACGATCAAAATTATTGTTCATATAAAATCTCCTTTAATAGTTTCTTAATGTTTTTGTTTCTAAAATAAATCAGTAATGTGTCGAAGGTAAGATGTTTTATCTGACCTTCTTTGACTATTATAACACACAAAAAAGAGAAAAGCAAGATTTTTGACCAAAATTGACCATATTTTTTTAGATTCCTAAAAATCTTGATATGGCAGGCTTTTTCGAGTTTTTCTAAGAGGGAAATAAAGAAAAAAACGAAAAAAATCAAAAAAATATTTGACAAGCAGGATCAGGTATGATATTCTATTAGAGGTTTTGAAATAAAACTGACCTAAGACAGTAGGTGAGCCTTTAGCTCGTAAATCCTACCGAGGCACAAAACGTTTGATATAACGGATTGTACTTTCGTGTCTGGGTTTGGGCGCGTTTTTTTGTGCCCAGCCAAAATAATAACGGAGGTAAACAGAAAATGAGTCAAGCAAGTATTGCTAAAAAAGCAGAATTGGTTGAAGTAGTTGCTGAGAAAATGAAAGCTGCTGCATCAATCGTTGTCGTTGATTCTCGTGGATTGACTGTTGAGCAAGATACTGTTCTTCGTCGTAATCTTCGTGAAAGTGGCGTTGAATTTAAAGTCATCAAAAACTCTATTCTTCGTCGTGCTGCTGAACAAGCTGGTCTTGAAGGTTTGACAGACATCTTTGTCGGACCAACTGCAGTTGCTTTTTCTAACGAAGATGTTATCGCTCCAGCGAAGATTCTTAACGACTTCTCAAAAACTGCTGAAGCCCTTGAAATCAAAGGTGGTGCAATCGAAGGTGCTGTTTCTTCTAAAGAAGAAATCGTTGCACTTGCGACCCTACCAAACCGCGAAGGTCTTCTTTCAATGCTTCTTTCAGTGCTTCAAGCACCAGTACGCAATGTTGCATACGCGGTCAAAGCAGTGGCAGAAAAAGAAGACGCAGCTTAATGTATTTAGCTGCCTAAACCCTATCTTATTTAAAACATATTATATTGGAGGAAATTGACAATGGCATTGAACATTGAAAACATTATTGCTGAAATTAAAGAAGCTACAATCCTTGAACTTAACGACCTTGTTAAAGCTATCGAGGAAGAATTTGGTGTAACAGCTGCTGCTCCTGTTGCAGTTGCTGCTGCAGGTGGTGCTGACGACGCTGCTGCTAAAGATTCATTCGATATCGAATTGACATCTGCAGGTGACAAGAAAGTCGGCGTTATCAAAGTGGTTCGTGAAATCACTGGTCTTGGACTTAAAGAAGCTAAAGCACTCGTTGACGGTGCACCTGGTCTTATCAAAGAAGGTGTTGCTGCAGCTGAAGCTGAAGAAATCAAAGCTAAATTGGAAGAAGCTGGTGCTTCTGTAACTCTCAAATAATCATCTTGATGATTGAAAAGGACACTCGAAAGAGTGTCTTTTTTGTTTAAGGTAGATATGTGATGACAGCTTCAGACTATTATTTACCGATGGGTCTTTTAATCACAACAATCACCGCAAGATCGTTTCAGCCTTTATCGTCTTAGATGATGATCGAACAATTGTTCGTAAAGGACGAGGTTATGTGACTCCTGAAAAAGAGTGGCTACATTCTCCTGTGGTATCAGAGCTTCGTGCTGTTCTGACGGAGTTGAAAGCGATTAAAAAACTAAACATTTGCGATTGTTTGAGAGTTTGTATCGTCACAGATTATCGTGGTTTAATCACCTTTTATCGGTTGATGAGAAAGAGAAAATCTCGTTTCGGAAAAGAAAAATTCCGTCAGAAAGTCCAGCAAGAGGTTTGGATCTGGTACTATTTTAATCTCTGCAGATTATCAAGAATTATCAGTTATATGGAAAAAAGAGCTGGTTTTAGAAGTGGAATGGGTAAAAGGGCACAATGGAAACGACTGGAATGAAGAGGTTGATCGTTTTTCAAAAAAGGAAATTGGGAAAAAATAATTAGAAAATACCTAGGATAGCCTTGCGCTGATGAAAAAAACTAACCCAAACCACCTCCTTTCATTTTCACATTTACCTTGACCTAAAATCATGGTATAATAAGGGGGATAATATGAAAAAAGGAGATAGTATGAAAGCCTTATCGGTTAAGGATATTATGGTGACGGGTGCTTTTGCTGCCCTCTATTTTGTTTGTGTGGGGTTAGGAACTCTGCTTGGCTTTTTGGTGGATCACTCGGGCAATATGAAGTATGCGCCAGCCTTTGCTGCCCTTTTGGCGGGGCCTGTCTATATGGTGCTGGTTTCTAAGGTGCCTAAGTTTGGCGCCATTACTTTGGTGGGGGCTGTTATGGCTGGATTTTTCTCTTTGTCTGGTTATTTGACAGCTTCCTTTGTCCCAAGCCTTCTGTTTGGTGTGCTGGCGGACCTTGTGGCGAAACAAGGTGGTTACAAAAAGACAGTGACTAACCTGCTTAGTTTTGTTGTGTTTTCTTTTGGAAATCTTGGGCCTATTTTTCTCATGTGGTTTATGCGAGATGCTTATATGGAAAGCCTCTACGCTAGAGGAAAATCAGCTGCTTATGTCACTCGGGTGATGCTTGATTTTAATCTCGGAAATGTGCTTTGGTTATCTTTTACGATCATTGCAGCAGCGCTCATTAGTGGTGTGATTGGCTTACGCGTCGTGGAGCGCTATATGAAGCCATCTGGTTTTCTTTCATGAGATTAGATGCCAGGAGCAAACTTCTTTTTGTCTTGGTGGTGGGGTTGAGTTATAGTATGGTTTTAAGCGACCATGCGAGATGGTATGTGATTGGAAGCATTGCCGTTTTAGCCTTTAGTCATAAGCGTTATCTGATGACCTTGGTGAGCGTTTTGGGTTTTGCTTTATTCTGGTGGATGAAGGATAGTTCTGCTTTACCAGTTGGTCTTAGTCGGATGGCTTTTATCATGATGCTCATCTGGGCTCCCTTGATGGCAGGACACTTTCTAATGAAAACCACGTCAACCTATGAACTCATCCATGCTTTGAGAAAATGGCATTTCCCAGAAGCTTTCTTATTGACCTTGGGTGTGGTATTTCGTTTTCTTCCCACCATCAAAGACGATGCCTTTCAGTTGCGTGACAATCTACGCGTGAGAGGCATTTTTTTGAGACAAATTCTGTTTATCCCATGGAAAATGTTGACGCTGTATTTGATTCCGCTCATGTTTTCCTTGTTGCGTAGGGCGAGTGACCTAACTGTGGCGAGTTTGACCAAGGGTTTGGTTATTGGGGAAAGCCCCAAGGAGTATATCGTGTCCAAGTGGACGTGGTTAGATTGGAGTGTTGGTTTATGGTGTCTGACCTTTCTTTTGCTGCACAACCGGTTGTAGCAAGAGGTTTAGCCTTTTCTTACCCGAATGATGAGCATTCTTATTGTCAAATGGAGGAGTTGTCACTTTTGTCTGGGGAATGCGTAGTGTGCTGTGGCTCGTCTGGTTCGGGAAAATCCACCTTTTTAAAATTGATTAATGGCTTGATTCCAGAATACGAGACGGGGCATTTAAGGGGGGAGTTGAGTGTATTTGGCAAAAATACGAGGGAAGAAACCATAGAAAGCCTCTCCAAACAGGTGGCGAGCGTGTTTCAAAATCCAGAAACGCAATTTTTCCATGACCAAGTCTTGCAGGAATTGGTTTTTCCATGTGAAAATCAAGGCTTATCGTCTCAAGCGATTGACCAGCGTTTGTCACAATTATTGCGACTAATGCCGTCCCTTCAAGCCCTGTTAAAAAGAGAGATGGTGAGCTTGTCGGGCGGTCAAAAACAGTTGGTTGTCATAGCCACCGCCTACATGCAGGGAAGTCCAGTGATTGTTTTAGATGAGCCGACGGCTAATCTTGATAAGGAACATATCCGAGCGCTGGCGAATATCTTGCAGACTTTGAAAGAAGAGGGAAAGACCTTGATCGTTGCAGAGCACCGTCTGTCTTATTTGACTGGAATAGGGGATCGGTACTTGTATTTTGAAGCGGACCGAAAAACACAAGTCTGGGCTGCCAAGGATTTTCTAGCTTTGGATGACAACGAGCTGGCAAGCATGGGGTTAAGACCTTTGGTTGAAAGGGAGCCTGCCTTGTCGCCAGAGCTACGAACACTAGAGCCAGACTTGAGTATTGAGCAGCTAACGGTTAAAGCAGGACGAGAGGTTTTGTCTTATGTGGATTATCTATTTCTTTCTTCTCACCAGATTATTGGCATCACGGGACCAAATGGTGCTGGCAAATCGACGTTTGCCCGCTATTTGGTTGGTCTTTTGGAGGATAAAAAGGCAAGAATTGTGTGGCAAAATCAGCTAAAAAAAGCGAAAGAGCGCCTTTTTTTAAGTGCCTACGTCATGCAGAATGTTCAGTTACAGCTCTTTTGTGAAACGGTGGAAAAAGAATTAACTCTAGGGCAAAAAAAAGCGTCTTTAGATACGGAGATGATTTCAGCGCTCAACCTGACGCATTTGCTCACGCGCCATCCTCAGAGCTTGTCTCAAGGAGAGCAGCAAAGGGTCTTGCTTGCAGCTAGCTTTTTGTCGGAAAAGCCAATTTTGGTGCTCGATGAGCCCTCTAGCGGTCTAGATTTAAAGCACATGCTGGCTTTAGCGGAAGGCTTGCGACAACTCAAGCAAGCAGGACGATTGATTTTGTTAATTTCTCATGATGAGGACTTGATGGAGAGGGTTTGTGATGGAGTGATTGTCTTTGAGAAAGAGTCAAACGTCTGAGAGGGAGTTTGATTTTTTGTACCGGTAAAGAAAGGGTTTTCAAAACATCTCTTTCTAGTCGAAAAAAGGACTTTTTGGTAAAATAGAAAGGACGAATGAATACAACAAATAGGAAAATAACAAAGATGATGGATAACATGACTGCCTTAGTTGAAAAGCTCAATCGCTATTCTGAGGCCTATTACACAGCAGATCAACCCTTGGTCTCCGACCAAGAATACGACCGTCTCTACCGCGAGTTAGTGGCGCTAGAAAAAGCGCATCCAGATGCCATTTTACCAAACAGCCCAACACAAAGGGTGGGGGATCAAATTCTATCTGGTTTTGAGAAATACCAGCACCGCTATCCTCTTTATAGCTTGCAAGATGCCTTTTCACGCGAAGAATTAGATGATTTTGATAAGCGAGTGAGAAACGTCTATCCAGATGCGACTTATCTGGTTGAGTTAAAAATTGATGGTCTGTCCCTGTCCCTGACCTATCAAGAAGGTAGGCTCATGGTCGGTGCGACACGTGGGGATGGGGTGACAGGTGAGGATATCACTGAAAATATCAAACGCATTGCAGATATTCCTCAGATTTTAGAAGCCCCCTTCAATCTGACCGTTCGTGGCGAGGCTTATCTGCCTAAGGACGCTTTTTTGCGCCTTAACCAGCAGCGGCAAGAACGTGGAGAAACGGAATTTGCCAACCCAAGAAATGCCGCAGCAGGAACCCTTCGCCAACTAGATACACGTGTGGTGCGTGAAAGAGGGCTTGCGACCTTTTTCTACCAAGAAGCAGGGGAGCCAAACGAAGAGACCCAAGAAGCAACCCTGCAACATTTGGAAAGGCTGGGATTTGCCGTCAATCCGCATCGTCTCTTGGCAAAAAATATGGATGACGTTTGGGCTTTTATCCAAGAAATGGGACAAAAACGTGAGGAACTCCCTTACGAAATCGATGGCATAGTCATCAAGGTGAATAGCCTTGCTATGCAAGAAGAGCTAGGCTTTACGGTGAAAGCACCACGCTGGGCGGTGGCTTATAAGTTTCCAGCTGAGGAAAAAGAAACTAATATCGAAAGCGTGGACTGGACAGTTGGGCGAACAGGTGTCGTCACGCCAACGGCTAACCTAAAACCCGTTCAACTAGCAGGGACCAAGGTGAGCAGGGCTACCTTGCATAATGTGGACTATATCGCCCAAAAGGATATTAGACTAGGGGATACGGTCATTGTCTATAAGGCAGGTGACATTATTCCAGCGGTTTTGGAAGTGGTGATGGCGAAGCGTCAAGATCAAGTGCCACTTGAGATTCCAAGTCTTTGTCCGTCTTGTGGGGAGGAGCTCATTCACTATGAGGATGAGGTGGCTCTGCGCTGTATCAATCCAATTTGCCCAAGCCAGATTAAGGAACGTCTCGCTCATTTTGTCAGTCGAGATGCCATGAATATTGTTGGGCTGGGTCCGTCTGTTATTGAGAAGCTATATCAGGCAGGTTTGGTGCGAGATGTGGCGGATTTATATACCTTGGATGTAGCGGATTTTCTGACGCTTGCTGGTATTAAGGAGAAGTCGGCAGAAAAATTTTACCAAGCTATCCAAGCCTCAAAGGAAAATTCGGCAGAGCGCCTTTTATTTGGTCTTGGGATTAGACATGTGGGGGCTAAGGTTTCCAAGCAGTTATTGATGACCTTTGGTAGTATGGATGCTGTACTTGAGGCTAGTCCAGAAGCGATTGCAGCCATTGATGGTTTGGGTGCGGCTGTTGCCTTTAGTTTGAAGACTTATTTTGAACGAGAAGGAGCAAAACAGGTACTTGAAGAGCTAAAAAAAGCAGGGGTTAACGACCGCTATTTAGGACAAATCCCAAGTAGTCAAGGCAGTCTATCTGGTTTAACCGTCGTTTTAACAGGTAAGTTAGAGCGCCTGAGCAGGCAAGAAGCAAAGAGCAAGTTAGAAGCGCTTGGCGCCAAAGTCACAGGCAGTGTGTCGAAAAAGACGGATTTGGTGGTAGCAGGACAAGACGCAGGAAGCAAGCTCACAAAAGCGCAGGAACTTGGCATTGCTATCAAAGATGAAGACTGGTTGGAGGCATTGACATGAAAAGAAGAAAGAAAAAGGCTAGAGTCATCTACAACCCGACCTCTGGTCAAGAAATCATCAAGAAAAACATTGCAGATATTTTAGATATCTTGGAAGGGTTTGGCTACGAGACGTCTGCTTTTCAAACAACACCAGAAAAGGATTCAGCAAAAAACGAAGCCAGACGAGCTGGTCAAGCTGGTTTTGAGTTGATTGTGGCAGCAGGAGGAGATGGCACCATCAATGAAGTGGTGAATGGTATTGCCCCCTTAAAACACCGGCCGCGCCTTGCCATCATCCCAACAGGAACGACCAATGATTTTGCAAGAGCCCTCAAAGTTCCAAGAGGCAATCCTTTAGAAGCAGCTCACTTGATTGGAAAACACCAGACCATTCACATGGATATTGGAAAAGCCTATGAGGATAGCTATTTCATCAATATTGCAGCAGCAGGAAGCCTGACTGAGCTGACTTATAGCGTGCCTAGCCAACTCAAAACGACCTTTGGTTATTTGGCTTATCTGGCTAAGGGAGTGGAGTTGCTGCCAAGGGTGAGCAATGTGCCGGTGAAAATTCGCCATGACCACGGGGAGTTTGAAGGCGATGTGTCCATGATTTTTGTGGCGCTGACCAATTCTGTTGGTGGCTTTGAGCAGCTAGCGCCTGATGCCAAGCTCGATGATGGCATGTTCACCTTGATTTTAGTTAAAACAGCCAATATGATTGAGATTGTTCATTTGATTCGATTGATGATTCAAGGGGGCAAGCATATTGATGATAGACGGATTGAATATATCAAAACAAATGAGCTAACTATTACGCCTCTGAGTGACCAGCGGATGATGATTAACCTAGATGGTGAATATGGTGGTGATGCGCCTATTCATCTTGAAAACCTAAAAAATCATATCGAATTTTTCGCTAATACCGATGAGATTGCTGACGAGGCGATTAGTCTGGATGAGGCAGAACTCAAGGCCTTGGCTGAAAAATTTGCTAACGAAGTAGAAGATTTAGAACAATATGAGGAGGCTTCTGATGAAGCATAAGGTAGTCTTACATTATCACCGAGCAGATAAGCGAGAAGAAAAAGATTTGATTTGGCAGTGGCAAGTGGATAGAGATGGCTTTGCCAATCAATTTCAAGAAAAAGAAGCCTTTGGCATGAAGGCGGAGCTGGAGTATGTGTTTGATGATTTTCAACCACAGGTTTATTTTCTTGTGACCAATTATGATTTTTCTCAAAAAACCAGAGATATCACGGTGAATCTCGCTTACGGAGAAGAGGAGACGCAGATTTGGCTGGTGCAGGGAGATGATACCCTCTACTACTCCAAACAAGCAGCCTTGACCAGTCCTTATTACCGAGAGCGTGATGAAAATGCCTTTGATATGGCGACGCAAGCACAGGATTTTGATCAAAAATGGGGCTTTTCTGGTTGGTTAGGTTTTCGCTATCAAGAAGATCAAACGACTTTTCGCCTTTGGGCACCGACAGCGCATCAAGTGGACTTGCTCTTATATGACACGCCTGATGAGCAAGCACCAATCTCAGCTGTATTTGAGATGACAAGGGGAACGAGGGCTTCGTCTAACCATCAGCAAAATACGATTGGTTTGTGGGAAGCATCTCTTTCAGGCGACTATGATGGTAAGGTCTATGCCTTTCGCCTAAGAGATAAGGACGGGGAAACAAGGATTTCTCCTGACCCGTATGCGATTGCAGCGACAGCTGATGAGAAGCGCTCTGTTGTCCTCTCAAAAGAGCGCAGGGTCCCTCTTGATTTTGAGGTGCACCAAGATGAAAAAGCCACTTGGCGTCTGGGAAATCCGAATCAAGCGGTTATCATGGAGCTACATGTCAGAGATTTGTCGATTTCTGATTCATCGGGGGTTGCTCCAGAGCTTCGTGGAACGTTTCTAGGAGCAGCTCAAAAGACCACCAATGCTCTCGGTGATGCGACTACTTTGGACTATATCAAGGAGTTAGGGGTCAACTATATCCAGTTGCAGCCGATTTTTGATCATCACCATGTCTTTGACAAGGATGGCAATTACCAGTATAACTGGGGCTATGATCCTGAGAACTATAATGTTCCAGATGCAAGTCTAACGACAAATGCCCATCAGCCAGAAATTCGGATTTTAGAACTCAAGCAGATGATCCAAGCCTATCATGAAGCAGGAATTGGGGTCATCATGGATGTGGTTTATAACCATACCTATTCTTCACGAAAATCGCCTTTCCAACTAACTGTTCCAGATTATTATTACCGGATGAAGGCAGACGGTAGTTTCTATGATGGCTCTGGTTGTGGCAATGAAACCGCCAGCGAAAAAGAGATGATGCGCAAGTACATGGTGGATTCCATCCGCTTTTGGATCGAAGAATATGGCATTGACGGTTTTAGATTTGATCTAATGGGACTTCATGATGTCACGACCATGAGAGCCATTCGTCAAGCGGTAGATGACATCGACCCACGCATCCTCCTCTACGGTGAAGGTTGGGATATGGGAGAGGTGCTAGCCCCTGGTGATAAGGCTAAAAAAGGGAATGCCGATCAGCTTCCTGGGATTGGTTTTTTCAATGATGATGAACGAAATAGTGTTAAGGGAGCAGAAGTTTACGGCGACTTCAAACGTGGCTTTGTTTCTGGAGAGGCTCTCGGCTACGCTCTAGCGGATTGTTTACAAGGAAGCAGACATTTTGCGCCTTATCTGACTCCTAGTCAGTTACTTAACTACATTGAAGCGCACGACAACTACAATCTCAATGATTTGCTCTGGGTTCTCCATCCAGATGATAGCAAAGAAACCCATCAAGAACGCATTATCATTGCCAACCGCATCAATCTCATGATGCCAGGAATGGTCTTTATGCAATTAGGGCAAGAATTTGGACGTACCAAAGTTTACCCAACAGGAGAAAATGGTGAAGTCACACCAGACGATAGAGAGCGGGCGATGAACTCCTATAATGCTCCAGATACCGTCAATCAAGTGGACTGGAACTTAGTGAGCCAAAATAAAAAGATGATCGAAACCATTAAGACGGCTATAAAACTAAAAACTTCCGGCAGACTTTTTTCTGATTTTACTTTCGCTGAATTGGACCAATCTCTGCAAATGATAGCGGTTACTGATTCTCAGCTCATTTGGCAGGTCAAAAAAGATGAGCAATATGAAATCAATTTACAAAACAGTGAAAAAAATCTCCAATTACACATGACAAAATTAGAATAACGTGATATAATAAAGAGGAATTGAAAGGGTTTTCCTTTATAAGATGGTTCCTTGAAAAAAGAAAGAAGTTCATTAAAGATGGACTTCTTTTTGTTCTTTTTAACGGTTTCTTTTTTTACAGAAAAATATCTGACAATTCACAAAATAAAAAAAGGAGGTGACCGGTTGGTGAGAGAAGAACTGCGGATCTTTCAAACAGGAGAACAGTTTCACTTGCAGGACGTTTTGGGTGTCCACGAAGCTCCAGATGGGGAGTATGGTAAGTATGAGTTCTCGGTCTATGCTCCGCATGCTAGAGCGGTGCGTGTCATTGGAGATTTTACTCAGTGGTACGAAAAGCCTCTTTCCCTAGAGCGGAGCCAAGCTGGTGTTTGGCAAGGAGTGACCCAAGCCGAGCCTGGGCAGATTTATAAGTTTCTCATCCAGCGTCCAAATGGTGAATGGGTGGAAAAGATAGACCCTATGGCGACGATCCTAGAGGCGAGACCTAGTACGGGAGCCAAGATTCCCCATACGCTTCATAGGCAGTGGAAAGATCAGGCTTGGATGGCACAAAGAGACCAGCTGGGCTTTAAGGAGCGGCCGGTCAATATCTACGAAGTGCATGCTAGCTCTTGGAAAAAGGATTATACCTTTAAGGAGCTAAAGACAGATCTTTTGCCCTATCTAATCAAGATGAACTACACGCATGTGGAGTTTATGCCGCTGATGGCGCATCCTCTTGGGATGAGCTGGGGCTATCAGCTCATGAGCTATTTTGCCCTTGAGCCGACCTATGGTAGCATCGAGGATTTTCAAGATTTTGTCGAGGCTTGTCATCTCAATCATATTGGAGTAATCGTGGATTGGGTGCCCGGACATTTTACACGAAATGATGATGCCCTTGCCTATTATGACGGGACACCGACCTATGAGTATCAAGACCCCAATCGTGCGGAAAATAGACGATGGGGGGCGCTGAATTTTGATCTTGGGAAAAACGAAGTGCAGTCCTTTCTCATCTCAAGCGCTCTCTACTGGATTGAGAACTTTCATTTAGACGGAATCCGAGTGGATGCGGTGTCTAATATGCTGTATCTCGACTACGACGAGGGAGATTGGACCCCTAACCAGTATGGAAACAACCATAATTTGGAGGGCTACCATTTTCTTCGCAAGCTAAATGGTGTCATCAAGCACTATCATCCTAGTGTCATGATGATTGCTGAAGAAGCGACAGCAGACATTGCCATCACAAAGAGCCTGTATGCAGGGGGCTTGGGCTTTGACTATAAGTGGAACATGGGGTGGATGAATGATATCTTGCGTTTCTACGAAGAAGATCCAGTTTATCGGCAGTATGACTTTGATCTGGTGACCTTTAGCTTTATGTATGCCTTTAACGAACACTTTATCCTGCCTTTCTCTCATGATGAAGTGGTTCATGGCAAAAAGAGCCTCATGCACAAGATGTGGGGAGATCGCTACAATCAATTTGCAGGACTACGTAACCTCTACACCTATCAGATCTGCCATCCAGGAAAGAAACTGCTCTTTATGGGCAGTGAGTTTGGTCAATTTTTAGAATGGAAATACGACCACGAACTGGAGTGGGACAATCTCAAAGAAGCCGACGAGCTCAATCAAAAGATGCAGGACTTCACCAGTCATCTCAATGACTTTTATAAGGAGCATCCTGCTCTTTGGGAAATCGATGACTCGTTTGAGGGACTAGAGATTATTGATGCGGATAATCGTTCTGAGACCGTGCTTTCGCTCATTCGCAGAAATAAGGCAGGTGAAGAGCTGATTTGTATCTTTAACATGACACCTGTCGAACGACGACACTTCACTATCGGTGTCCCTCTAGCCGGTCGCTATGAAGAGGTGCTGAATACAGAAAGTATTGATTTTGGTGGGACGTGGGTGAAAGGAAACCCCGTCACAAAGACCAAAGAAGAGATGTGGAAGTCTTACCAACACACGCTAACCTTTACCCTTCCTGCCTTGGGGGCCAGCATTTGGAAGTTAAAGGAACCTTTGACCCCTAACACCATCACAAAAAAGAAAAAAGGAGCAGCAGATGAAACATGATATGTTAGCCTTAATCCTTGCCGGTGGACAAGGAACCCGACTTGGAAAATTAACCCAAAGCATCGCCAAACCAGCGGTTCAATTTGGTGGACGCTATCGCATTATCGATTTCGCCCTCTCTAACTGTGCCAACTCTGGGATTCAAAACGTTGGGGTCATCACCCAGTACCAACCGCTTGCTCTCAACAACCATATCGGAAATGGATCGAGTTGGGGACTAGATGGGGTGAATACAGGGGTTTCCATTCTTCAACCTTACTCAGCCAGTGAGGGAAATCGTTGGTTTGAAGGTACTAGCCATGCGATCTTCCAAAATATCGACTATATCGACCACATCAATCCAGAGTATGTCTTAATCTTATCTGGGGATCACATCTACAAGATGGACTACGATGATATGCTCCAATCCCACAAGGATAACAATGCTAGTTTGACGGTTGCGGTCTTAGATGTCCCTCTCAAAGAAGCCAGCCGTTTTGGTATCATGAATACCGATGCCAACAATCGGATTGTCGAATTTGAAGAAAAACCAGCTGAGCCAAAATCCACCAAGGCTTCTATGGGAATTTATATCTTTGACTGGCAACGTCTCAGAAATATGTTGGTCGCCGCAGAAAAAGGTGGCATTGACATGTCCGACTTTGGTAAAAATGTTATCCCAACCTACCTCGAGTCTGGTGAGAGTGTCTATGCTTATGAATTTAGCGGTTACTGGAAGGACGTCGGTACCATCGAGTCGCTCTGGGAAGCTAATATGGAATATATCGATCCCAACAATGCGCTAGATAGTAGGGATCGCCAGTGGAAAATCTACTCACGCAACCACATTTCACCATCTAACTTCTTTGGTGAGGATGCCAGTGTCTCTGACTCTCTTGTTGTGGATGGTTGCTTTGTAGATGGAACGGTCAAGCACTCCATTCTTTCTACCGAAGCACAAATTAGAAAAGGTGCAGTGGTGGAAGACTCTGTGATTATGAGTGGAGCCATTATCGGTAGTGGCGCTAAGATTAAACGAGCTATCATCGGTGAAGGTGCAGTTATTTCAGAAGGTGTGGAAATCGATGGCACCGAGGAAGTACAAGTTGTTGGATATAATGAAGTAGTGGGGGTACCAGTAGATGAAGATTGATAAATACTCAGCCATTTTGGGCAATACCGTAGGCTTTCATGACATGTCGTATTTGACCGATCACAGGCCACTTGCCACCCTTCCTTTTGGTGGAAAATACCGTTTGATTGACTTTCCGCTATCTAGCCTAGCCAATGCTGGGATTAGAAGCATCTATGGTATCTTCCAACAAGACAATGTTGCTTCTGTTTTTGACCATATTAGAAGCGGTCGTGAGTGGGGACTTTCTACTCTTCTTAGCCACTACTATCTCGGTATCTATAACACCAGTGTTGAAAGCAGTACCGTTGGTCGCGAATACTATGAGCAGCTGCTCACCTATCTCAGACGGTCTGGTAGTGACCAAACGGTAGCCATGAACTGTGATATTTTGATTAATATCGATCTCAATCAGGTCTTCCACCTTCACAATACTACCCACTCACCAATGACAGTGGTGTATAAGAAACTACCAAAAGAGCAAATCTCAGAAGTCAATGCCATTTTAAGCGTGGATGAGACCGATCATGTGACCGGATGCCAGTTGTTTAGCAGTCAATCTGAAGAAGAAACCTACAACATGTCCACCGATATTTTTATCGTGGATACCAACTGGTTGATTGAAGAATTAGAAAAAGAGTTGGAAAAAGAGCATCCTCAAAAACTTCGCTATGTTTTGAGAAACTTGGCTTCTAAGGTTGGTGCTTTTGCTTACGAATATACTGGCTATCTCTCTAATATCTATTCTGTTCCTAGCTACTATCAAGCGAATATGGATATGTTGGACTCTCAAAAATTCTATTCTCTCTTTAGTCCAAACCAAAAAGTTTATACCAAGGTGAAAAACGAAGAGCCAACTTACTATGCCGCACATTCTCAGGTTGCTGTTTCTCAATTTGCATCTGGTAGTATCATTGAAGGACAGGTTGAGCGCTCTATTTTATCTCGTAATGTCAGAGTAGAGAGTGATAGTAGCCTTAAACACAGTATTATCTTCCCTCGTGTTAAGGTTGGAAAAGGAGCTGTTGTTGAGTATGCGATTATTGACAAGGGTGTCGAGATTGCAGATGGCGTGACCATCAAGGGTCGCCCAGAAGCACCGCTTGTGATCAAAAAAGGAACGAAAGTAACAGAGGATATCATTGCATGAAAATTTTAAGTGTCGCGGCAGAAGGAGTTCCTTTTGTCAAGACAGGGGGTCTTGGGGATGTCATCGGGGCACTCCCCAAATCTCTTGTTCAGCACGGTCAGGAAGTGGCCGTGATTTTACCTTACTATGATAGCATTGATCAAAAATTTGATCAGGAGATAGAGGACGTCTTGTCTTTTGAGACCTATGTGGGTTGGCGTAGGAAGTACGTTGGCATTAAAAAAGCAAAAAGAGACGGCGTGACCTTTTACTTCATTGATAACCAAGAGTATTTCTTCCGTGGTCAGGTTTACGGGTCTTGGGATGATGGGGAACGCTTTGCTTTCTTCCAATTGGCAGCGCTTGAAGCCATGGAAAAAATCGGCTTTATACCAGATATTCTCCATGTGCATGATTATCACACGGCTATGATGCCTTATCTCTTGCGTGAAAAATACCACTGGATCGAGGCTTACAGGAACATCAAGACTGTCTTTACCATTCATAATATTGAGTTTCAAGGTCAGTTTGACCCAAGTATGCTCTGGGATTTGTTTGGGGTAGGAAGCGAGCGTTACCTAGACGGGACCTTGCGTTTCCATGATGGTCTCAACTGGATGAAGGCAGGCCTTTTCTACGCAGACCGAGTGACTACCGTTTCACCAAGTTATGCCGAAGAAATCAAAACACCAGCCTTTGGTAAGGGATTAGAAGGCATTATCAATATGATTGCCTATAAGTTGTCTGGTCTTATCAATGGGATTGATACAGAACTGTTTGACCCAGAAAGTGACCGTCATTTGCCAGCGCATTTTTCTGTCAAGGACTTGTCTGGCAAAGCCTTTGACAAGAAGCAACTACAAGAGCAGCTAGGTCTGCCTGTGAGAGCAGACGTGCCTCTTATTGGAGTGGTGTCTCGTTTGACGGATCAAAAAGGCTTTGACTTAGTGGTTCAAGAACTCCACCAAATCCTTCAACGTGATTTGCAAATCGTCTTACTTGGAACAGGTTATCACGACTTTGAAGAAGCCTTCAAGTGGTTCGCTAAAGCCTATCCAGACAAGCTCTCTGCCCATATTACCTTTGACTTAGGCTTTGCCCAACAAATTTACGGGGCAAGTGACATTTTCCTTATGCCGAGTGCCTTTGAACCATGTGGCTTATCTCAGATGATTGCCATGCGCTATGGTAGTCTGCCTCTAGTTCATGAGGTTGGTGGCTTAAAAGACACGGTTGAGCCGTACAACCAATATGAAGGCACTGGAACAGGTTTTGGCTTTAATCATTTCTCAGGCTACTGGTTAGTGGAAACCCTAGACCGCGCGCTTGCGCTTTATCATGATGAGCCTGAGATTTGGGCTTCTCTACAAGAGCAGGCCATGACGAGAGATTTTTCGTGGGATACAGCGAGTCTTGGGTATGAAGGACTTTATCAAGATTTATTAGACTAAAAGAAGGAGTATCATGTCAACGAGTACATTAACCAAAGAACAATTTATCAAAGATTTTAAGGAAAAACTCTACGAGGAAAAGATGATTCGCCTTGAGGACGCTGTCCCAGCAGAACTCTTTACCACGCTAGCTAAGGTTCTTCGGAAATACTATACCACCGACTGGATTGAGCGTAATGAGAAAATCTCAGAAGATAAAGAAAAAGTGGTTTACTATTTCTCTATCGAGTTTTTGCCTGGTCGGATGTTAGAAACTAACCTTTTGAATTTGGGCATTTTAGAAACGGTCAAGGAAGCCTTTGACGACCTTGGGCTTGACTTTGAAGCGGTCAAGGAGTCTGAACATGACATGGCGCTTGGAAATGGCGGTTTGGGTCGTCTAGCTGCTGCCTTTATGGACTCTCTTGCAACGACTGGTTATCTAGGGTTTGGTAACGGTCTGCGCTACAAATACGGTCTTTTTAAACAGCGTATCGTTGATGGCTATCAGGTGGAACTTGCCGACTCTTGGTTTGGCTCAAACGGGAACGTTTGGGAAGTCAAAAAAGAGCACAACATGGTGGATGTCAAACTCTTTGGTAATGTTTATTTGAGTAAGGAAGATGGCAAGATTCGTCCTGTTTATGAGAATGCTTTGGTCCTAAGAGCAGTTCCTTACGACATCCCACAAATCGGCTATCAAAATAAGGTGGTTAATAACCTACGTCTTTGGGACGTGGAAATCCCAGAAGAATACGAGCTCAACTACCCAACCTTGAGCGATCGTCGTAGGATCCAAGACATTACGGCAGTCCTTTACCCAGATGACTCCAACTACGAAGGGCAACAACTACGCTTAATCCAAGAATATTTTATGACCAGTGCTGGACTTCAAACCATTATCAAGTCCTACCTCAAACAAGGTCTGCCTCTTGAGCGCATCTATGAAAAAGTAGCCGTCCACATCAACGATACCCATCCAGCGGTTGCTCCAGCTGAGTTCATGCGCCTTTTGATTGACGATTATGGTCTTGAGTGGGAGACAGCTTGGAATGCGACGGTTAAGACCATGTCTTACACCAACCATACCATCCTTTCAGAAGCCTTGGAAAAATGGAATGTTGAACTCTTCCAGCATGTCCTCCCACGGGTTTATCAGATTATCCTAGAGATTGACCACCGTTTTGTGGTGGAAATGGCTGAAAAAGGTGTGGCACCTGAAGTCATTGAGCACACACGGATTATCAAAGATAACCAAGTTCACATGGCGCATTTGGCGATCATTGGTGGGCATTCAGTCAATGGGGTGGCAAAACTGCATACGGATCTCTTAAAGGCTGATACTCTGCGTGATTTCTATACGCTTTATCCAGAGAAATTCAACAATAAAACCAACGGTATCGTGCAACGGCGTTGGACGCAAATTGCTGCGCCTGAGTTGTCACGTGCCATTGATGAAACCATCGGAACAGGCTGGCGCAAGGACGTTCACGAATTACGTCACTTGCTAGAGCATTTGGATGATGAGGGGGTCTTGGATAAATTCTACCAAGTCAAGCAAGCCGCTAAGGCGAAATTGGCGCATCACATCAAGGAAACAACGGGCATTGAAGTGTCAACCGATGCTATCTTTGATGTGCAAGTCAAGCGTCTCCACGCTTACAAGCGTCAGTTGCTCAACCTGCTTCATATCATCAAGCTCTACTGGGATTTAAAAGACAATCCAGATCTTGATATGGTGCCACGTGTCTTTATCTTTGGTGCCAAGGCGGCTCCTGGTTATCACTTTGCCAAATCTGTTATCAAACTCATCAATGACATGGCTGAGCTCATCAATCATGACGAAAGCCTAAATGGCAAGCTCAAGGTTGTTTTCCTAGAAAACTATAACGTTAGCCTAGCTGAGCTGATTATCCCAGCAGCAGATGTGTCCGAACAGATTTCTCTAGCGTCTAAGGAAGCGTCTGGAACCTCTAATATGAAGTTCATGATGACAGGAGCCATTACGCTTGCAACACTAGACGGCGCTAATATCGAAATCAAGGACGAGGTCGGAGATGACAATATCGTTATCTTTGGTATGGATAAGGATCAAGTCTATGCTCACTACAATGCTCACGATTACTATTCACGGGGTCTTTATGAGTCTAATCCAACCATCATGCGCGTGGTTGATACCTTTATCAATGGTACCCTACCAAAATCAAGAAGCGAAGGCATGGAAATCTATGAAGCCTTGATCACCCATAATGATGAGTATTTCTTGTTAGAAGACTTTAGCTCTTATGTTGCAGCACAAGAGAGAATTGATGCGCTTTATCGTGACAAGAAACGCTGGATGCAAATGAGCCTTTCTAATATCGCCACATCTGATCGCTTCACATCTGATGATACCATCACAGAGTATGCGCGTGACATCTGGCAATTGTCAGAACCAAATGAAAAATAAGCATTAAAAAGAGAGGGGAACCTCTCTTTTTTAGAGCAAATATAAAGAAGAAAAAAGAAATTAGACATTCCGTCAAAAAAGGTCAAAAATCCCTCAAGAAAGGGACTTTAGATTATCTTTTTTCGTTGACATTTTAAAAAAATAGGTCTAGACTATTAGAGTAAAACATTTTATTTTTAAAGGAGATTCGTTATGAATTTTGCAATTTTGGCCCTTGGTCTTGCCGTGCTCGGTGTCAGCATCGGTGAGGGAATTTTGGTATCAAATATCGCTAAAGCGTCAGCTCGCCAACCTGAAATGTTTGACAAACTGCGTTCACTCATGTTTCTTGGTGTTGCCTTTATCGAAGGAACTTTCTTCGTCCTCTTTGCCTTTACTTTCTTCGTTGGAAAATAAAGTCTCAGACAGGATTTAGTAAGGAGGGAGAATGTTGGAAACTGTTGAAAATCCAACCGTAAACCTATTTGGAATAACCTTTGACCTTACCATTTTAGCCATGTCTTTGATTACGGTTCTTCTTGTTTTTAGCTTTGTCTATTGGGCAAGTCGAAAAATGGCGATAAAACCCTCAGGAAAACAAAATGTCTTAGAGTGGTTTTACGAATTTGTGCAGTCAACTATTCATTCCAATTTAGGAAAATATACAAAAAATTACAGTCTCTTCTTCTTTGTCCTTTTCTTCTTTCTACTTGTCGCCAATAATATTGGTTTGATGATTAAGCTGGAGAATAAGGAGTATAATTTTTGGACATCACCAACGTCTAATTTTGGTGTAGATATTACCCTTTCTTTGATGATTACCCTCATCTCACATGTCGAAGGAATCAGAAAGAATGGTGTTAAAGCTTATTTCAAAGAGTTTTTGACGCCCTATCCTGCTATGTTGCCGATGAATATCTTAGAAGAATTCTCAAACATGGCTTCCCTAGCCCTACGGCTTTACGGTAATATCTATGTCGGAGAAGTCGTGACGTCTTTAATTTTACAACTGTCTCACATCCATGTAGCAGTTGCTCCTCTTGCTTTTCTTCTTAATATGCTTTGGACAGTCTTTTCCATGTTTATTTCAGGAATTCAGGCGTATGTCTTTATCATTCTAGCCTCTACTTACATTGGTAATAAGGTTAACCACGAAGAATAGGAAAGGAGAAAGAAACTATGTCAATGTTGATTAATGCAACAACCTTAGGAAATATCATCATCACAGCAGGTTCTGTTCTTTTGCTGATGTTTCTCATCAAGCGTTTTGCTTGGGAACAAATCACAGGAATTTTTAAGGCTCGTGAGGAAAAGATTTCAAACGATATTGATCGTGCTGAGCTTTCTCGTCTCAAAGCAGATGAGCTTGCTAAAAAACGTGAAGTAGAGCTGAGTCATGCCAAAGAAGAAGCGAGCCAGATCATTGATACTGCTAAGGAAACTGGGCAGTCCAAGGGTCAAAAAATCATCGCAGAAGCAAAAGATGAAGCCAGTCGTTTGAAAGAAAGAGCACATCAAGACATTGCCCAAAGCAAGGCAGAAGCTCTAGCTAGTGTCAAGGGTGAGGTCGCTGATTTAAGCGTGCTCTTAGCAGAAAAAATTCTTTCAAAACAGTTAGATAAACAAGCGCAAAGCCAGCTGATTGATGAGTATCTTGATCAGTTAGGAGAAGCCTAATGAATCGAAAAGAACAAGCCCTCATCGCTCAATATGCTAAGAGTTTGGCAGAAGTAGCCGTTGAACAAGATCAAGTTTCAGTCATTTCAAAAGAGCTAGAAGAGCTTTTGAGCGTGTTTAAGGATACGCAGTTAGACCAAGCACTGACTAGCATCGCTTTGACACAAAAAGATAAACAAGACTTGGTTGCAACGCTTGGTGAAGAGAGCTCACCTTATATGAAGAATTTCTTGTCAACTATCTCTTATAATGGACGTAGCAGCTATCTCGAGCCGATCTTAACAAAAACTCTGGCTATCTTGGATAAGAAAAGCAAACAAGTGGACGTGACAGTCAAAACTGCTGTGGCTTTATCCACTCAACAAGCAGAGCGAATCAAACACTTAGTTGAGCAAAAGTTAGGCATTCAGGTGCGCAGACTCATTGAAGATATTGACGAACAAATCATCGGTGGTTTTGTCATTACGGCAAACAACCAGATTATCGATACCAGTATTCGTCGTCAATTGCAAGAGTTGAAAATGAATTTTAAATAGAAAGTGGTGTGACGTTTGGCCATTAATACACAAGAAATTAGCGCTTTAATTAAAAAGCAAATCGAGAATTTTCAGCCAAAATTTGATGTCACAGAAACAGGTGTCATCACTTATGTCGGTGACGGGATTGCTCGTGCTCGTGGCTTGGACAATGTCATGAGTGGCGAGTTGCTTGAGTTCCAAAACGGTGTCTATGGTATGGCACAAAACTTGGAATCAAGTGATGTCGGGATCATTATTTTGGGTGATTTTACCACCATTCGTGAAGGCGATATGGTGAAACGCACTGGAAAAATCATGGAAGTTCCTGTTGGGGACGCTCTTATCGGACGGGTTGTGAACCCTCTTGGACAGCCTGTGGATGGTCTAGGAGAGATCCATACGACAAAAACCAGACCCGTTGAAGCACCAGCACCTGGTGTTATGGAGCGTGAGTCTGTCAATGAGCCACTCCAAACTGGGATTAAGGCTATTGATGCGCTTGTTCCGATTGGACGTGGGCAACGTGAGTTGGTTATCGGAGACCGTCAAACAGGGAAAACAGCCATTGCCATTGATACCATCATCAACCAAAAAGGAAAAGGTGTCATTTGTATCTATGTGGCGATTGGACAAAAAGAATCCACTGTGAGAACGCAGGTGGAAACCCTTAGAAAATATGGTGCTCTAGATTATACGATTGTTGTGACGGCTTCTGCCTCACAGCCATCTCCTTTGCTTTATATCGCTCCTTATGCTGGGGTAGCGATGGCAGAGGAGTTTATGTATAATGGTAAGGATGCTTTGATTGTCTATGATGACCTCTCTAAGCAAGCGGTAGCTTATCGTGAGCTTTCTCTCTTACTTCGTCGTCCGCCAGGTCGTGAGGCTTATCCAGGGGATGTCTTCTATCTTCATAGTCGCTTGCTTGAGCGTTCGGCCAAGCTTTCTAAGGCTTTGGGGGGAGGCTCTATCACGGCTATGCCTTTCATCGAGACCCAAGCAGGAGATATCTCGGCTTATATCGCTACTAACGTGATTTCCATCACAGATGGTCAGATCTTCTTGCAGGAAAACCTCTTTAACGCAGGGATTCGTCCAGCGATTGATGCAGGTTCTTCTGTATCTCGGGTCGGGGGAGCAGCGCAGATTAAGGCCATGAAAAAAGTATCTGGTACCCTTCGGCTAGATCTGGCTTCTTATCGTGAGTTGGAGGCCTTTACGCAGTTTGGTTCTGACCTTGATGCAGCGACTCAAGCCAAACTCAATCGCGGTCGCAGAACCATTGAAGTCTTGAAACAACCCCTTCATCAACCTCTCCCAGTCGAAAAAGAAGTCTTGATTCTATACGCGCTTACCCACGGCTTCTTGGACAGTGTTCCTGTTGAGGATATTTCTGCATTTGAAACAGCCTTGTATGATTATTTTGATTTGAAACACGAGGATATCCTTGCAACCATTCGTGAAACGAAAGATCTTCCTGATGAAGCTGTTTTAGATAAAGCTATTCAAGAATTTAAAGACCAATCCACATTTCAATAGGAGGGACTAATCATGGTAGGATCTCTTAGTGAAATCAAAGATAAAATCATCTCAACAGAGAAAACGAGTAAAATCACTAGCGCCATGCGGATGGTGCAGTCTGCTAAATTGGTCAAATCCGAGCAAGCAGCCAAGGCTTATCAAGTCTATGCTTCTAAGGTTCGCCAGATCACAACGGACCTCTTAAAGAGTGAGTTAACCGCCACCTCTGGAGCAACCAATCCCATGCTTGCTTCACGTCCGGTGAAAACAACAGGGTATATCGTGATTACCTCAGACAAGGGCTTGGTCGGTGGTTATAATGCCAAGATTTTAAAGGCGGTCATGGAAATCATCAAAGAACACCATGAAGATGGTCAAGAAGATTATACCATTATCGCCATCGGTGGCATTGGTGCAGATTTCTTCAAGTCTAGAGGCATGAATGTTGCTTTTGAATTGCGTGGTTTGGCAGATCAGCCTAGTTTTGAGGATGTTGGACGAATTATCTCAAAATCCATTGATATGTATCAAGCGGAGCTCATCGACCAGCTCTATGTCTGCTACAATCACCATGTCAATAGTTTGACCAGCCAGGTCAGGGTACAACAAATGCTTCCTCTTTCTGATTTGGTCGCAGAAGAAGCGAGTGATGATATGGAAGCAGGATTTGAGCTAGAGCCTAATCGTGAAGTCATCCTAGAGCAGTTGCTTCCTCAATATGCTGAAAGTTTGATTTATGGGGCAATTGTGGATGCCAAAACAGCTGAGCATGCAGCTGGGATGACAGCCATGCAAACGGCAACAGATAATGCCACCAATGTCATCAATGATTTGACCATCCAATACAATAGAGCACGCCAAGCTGCCATTACACAAGAAATCACTGAAATCGTAGCCGGTGCCAATGCGCTAGAGTAGAAAATAAAAAGGGATAAGAAGGAGAAAGACATGAGCTTAGGCAGAATTGCTCAGGTAGTCGGTCCCGTTGTCGATGTGGCATTTGCTGCAGGCGAGACCATCCCTGAGATTAATAATGCATTGATTGTCTATAAAGATGCAGAAAAAAAACAAAAAGTCGTGCTTGAAGTCGCGCTTGAACTAGGTGACGGTCTTGTACGGACTATCGCTATGGAGTCAACTGATGGTTTGACGCGCGGCTTAGAGGTATTAGATACTGGTCGTCCCATCAGTGTTCCTGTGGGAAATGAGACCTTGGGACGGGTCTTCAACGTCTTGGGAGATACCATTGACCTTGAAGCACCTATTGGAAAAGATGTGGAACGTGACCCTATTCATAAAAAAGCGCCTGCTTTTGATGAACTTTCCACCGCTTCTGAGATTTTAGAGACAGGGATTAAGGTCATTGACCTTCTTGCGCCTTATCTAAAGGGAGGAAAGGTCGGACTCTTTGGAGGTGCGGGGGTTGGAAAAACCGTTCTCATCCAAGAATTGATCCACAATATCGCTCAAGAACACGGGGGAATCTCCGTCTTTACAGGGGTTGGAGAGCGCACCCGTGAAGGAAATGACCTCTACTGGGAAATGAAGGAGTCTGGCGTTATCGCAAAGACCGCCATGGTCTTTGGTCAGATGAATGAGCCACCTGGAGCACGGATGCGGGTTGCCTTAACAGGATTGACCATTGCCGAGTACTTCCGTGATGAGGAAGGTCAGGATGTGCTTCTCTTCATTGACAACATTTTCCGTTTCACCCAAGCAGGGTCAGAAGTATCTGCCCTTCTTGGTCGGATGCCGTCAGCCGTTGGTTATCAACCAACTCTTGCAACGGAAATGGGACAACTCCAAGAGCGGATCACCTCAACCAAGAAAGGGTCTATCACTTCCATCCAAGCCATCTATGTGCCTGCGGATGACTATACCGACCCAGCACCAGCGACAGCTTTTGCCCACTTGGATTCAACGACCAACTTGGAGCGTAAGTTAACACAGATGGGGATTTACCCAGCCGTTGACCCACTTGCTTCTAGCTCACGAGCACTTGCTCCTGAGATTGTCGGTGAAGAGCACTATGCGGTTGCAACAGAGGTGCAACATGTCTTGCAACGTTACCGTGAATTGCAGGATATCATTGCCATCTTAGGGATGGATGAATTGTCTGATGAGGAAAAAACCTTGGTAGGTCGTGCTCGTCGTATTCAGTTCTTCCTTTCTCAAAACTTCAACGTTGCAGAACAATTTACAGGACAACCAGGTTCTTATGTTCCTGTTGCAGAAACTGTTCGTGGCTTTAAGGAAATCTTGGAAGGACGTTATGACCATCTTCCAGAAGATGCCTTTAGAAGTGTCGGTCCGATTGAAGATGTGATTGAAAAAGCCAAGAAAATGGGCTATTAGTGAGGTAGCACTATGGCAGAAATGACCATTCAAATTGTCACACCAGACGGGATTAAGTGTAACCGCAAGGCTTACTATATCTCTATCAAGACACCAGACGGTGAGATGGGGATTTTGCCTGGTCACGTCAACATGATTGCTCCCTTGGTCATTCATGAAATGAAGATTAGGGATAAGGCAGAGGATGAGCATGTCGATTGGATTGCAGTCAATGGCGGTATTATCGAAGTGAAAGATAATACCGTTACCATTATCGCCAATTCAGCCGAGCGTGACCGTGACATTGACACCAGTAGGGCTGAGCGAGCAAAAGCCAGAGCAGAACGTCAGCTAAAAGAAGCACAGGCTGCTAATCAAGTTGATGAAATGAAGCGGGCTAAAATCGCCCTCGAACGTGCCCTCAACCGCCTCAGCGTTGGGACAAAATAAAACAAAATCAATCAGAACCTCGTGTTTTGGTTGATTTTTTTGTTCTGTTTTTTAGTTTTTTTGCTATAATAGAAGTATTGACCGAAATAGTAAGGAAACGACATGAACGTACAAGAATTAAAAGAAAGACAAGAGCGCATTCGGAATTTTTCTATCATTGCGCATATTGACCATGGGAAATCCACTCTAGCTGACCGGATTTTGGAGAAAACCGAGACGGTCTCAAGCCGTGAGATGCAAGATCAGTTGTTAGATAGCATGGATTTGGAGCGAGAACGTGGGATTACCATCAAGCTCAATGCTATTGAGCTCAATTACACGGCAAAAGACGGAGAAACTTATATTTTTCACTTGATTGACACGCCTGGACATGTGGACTTTACCTATGAGGTATCGCGCAGTTTGGCGGCCTGTGAAGGGGCGATCTTGGTGGTGGATGCGGCCCAAGGGATTGAGGCGCAGACGTTGGCTAATGTCTATCTGGCTCTTGATAATGATCTTGAAATCCTACCAGTTATCAATAAAATTGATCTACCTGCCGCAGATCCTGAACGAGTTCGTCATGAGGTAGAGGATGTCATCGGTCTTGATGCCAGTGAGGCTGTCCTTGCTTCAGCTAAGGCAGGTATCGGGATCGAGGAGATTCTAGAGCAGATTGTTGAGAAGGTTCCAGCGCCGTCTGGAGATGTTGAAGCCCCTCTCAAGGCCTTGATTTTCGACTCAGTTTATGACAGTTATCGTGGGGTTATCCTGCAGGTACGTGTCATGGATGGGATGGTGAAACCGGGTGACAAGATTCAGATGATGTCAAATGGTAAGACCTTTGATGTCACAGAAGTTGGGATTTTCACACCAAAAGCCATTGGTCGAGATTTTCTAGCAACGGGAGATGTTGGCTATATCGCTGCCTCTATCAAGACCGTAGCCGACACTCGTGTAGGGGATACCATCACTCTTGCAGATAATCCTGCGACTGAACCCTTAGCTGGCTATAAACAGATGAATCCCATGGTGTTTGCAGGGATTTATCCTATTGAGTCCAATAAATACAATGATCTGCGTGAGGCTTTAGAAAAACTGCAACTCAATGATGCCAGCCTTCAGTTTGAGCCAGAAACTTCACAAGCCTTGGGTTTTGGTTTTCGTTGTGGTTTCTTGGGGCTACTTCACATGGATGTGGTTCAAGAACGTTTGGAGCGTGAGTTCAACATTGACCTCATTATGACGGCACCATCGGTGGTCTATCACGTCAATACCACCGATGGTTCCCAACTAGAAGTGTCTAACCCCAGTGAGTTTCCTGACCCAACCAAGGTTGAGAGCATCGAAGAACCTTATGTCAAGGCGCAAATCATGGTGCCACAGGAATTTGTTGGTGCAGTGATGGAGCTTGCCCAAAGAAAACGTGGGGACTTTGTGACCATGGAATACATCGATGACAATCGGGTCAACGTCATCTACCAGATTCCTCTTGCTGAGATTGTCTTTGATTTCTTTGATAAGCTCAAGTCCTCCACTAGAGGCTATGCTAGCTTTGACTACGAAATCTCAGAATATCGTATCTCAAAACTCGTTAAGATGGATATTTTGCTAAATGGAGATAAGGTCGATGCCCTTAGCTTTATCGTGCATAAGGATTTTGCTTATGAGCGTGGGAAGGTCATCGTTGAAAAGTTGAAGAAAATCATTCCACGTCAGCAGTTTGAGGTGCCTATCCAAGCTGCCATCGGACATAAAATTGTAGCAAGAACAGATATCAAGGCGCTGCGTAAGAATGTCTTGGCTAAATGTTATGGTGGGGATGTATCGCGTAAGCGTAAACTCCTTGAAAAGCAAAAAGCAGGGAAGAAACGGATGAAATCCATCGGTTCGGTTGAGGTACCACAAGAGGCTTTCCTCAGCGTCTTGAGTATGGATGACGACGCCAAATAATTCGCTATCGAACAAAGGGAGGTCTAGGATGGAACGATATTTTGTCATAGGAGATGTCCACGGAAAAATCCAAATGCTAGAGGAAGTCTTGACTTACTGGGATGGGGAGATGCCCTTGATTTTTCTAGGGGACTTGATAGACCGTGGGGATGATAGCAGGGCCGTCCTTGAGTTGGTTAAGAGCTTAGTGGATGATGGCAAAGCTCAGTGCCTCATGGGCAATCATGAATACATGTTTCTCACGTGGTTTGAAGACAAGGGCTATACCGCAAGACCCTACTGCCACTATCAGATTAATGGTGGTGATACCACCATCAACTCTCTTTTGAAACAGCCTTTGGAAACACCGGTAGATAATCTGAGGGAAAAAGAGCGCATTCGCAAAGAATGTGCGGACTTGGTTGCATTTATGCGCTCGCTTCCCTATCATATTGAAACACCGCAGACCATCTTTGTCCACGCAGGTCTTGATTTAAGTCTAGAGGATTGGAGAGAAACGACGGACTATCAAAAAGTTTGGATCAGACAACCCTTTCATGAAGGGGTCAATCACACTGGAAAGACTATTGTCTTTGGGCATACTCCAGTCCATCACCTCTTGAAAGAACCGATCGGAACCCCTCATCTCTGGCAAGAAGATAAGAAGGTGGGGATGGATGGCGGTGCGGTTTATGGAGGTGTTCTCCATGGTATCATTTTTGAAAATGGGGAAATTGTTCAAGACTATGTTATCAAGCATGATGGTAAAATCATTGCAGAAGACTAGATAAAGGAGAAAGAGCTATGACAGAAACCAAAGAAGAATTGCGAGAGCGCATCGGTTTTTTAGCTTATGAAGTCACACAAAATGCAGCAACAGAACATGCCTTTACAGGGAAGTATGACAAGCATTTTGAAAAAGGGATCTATGTGGATGTGGTGAGTGGCGAGCCTCTCTTTTCATCCCTCAATAAGTATAATTCAGGCTGCGGCTGGCCTGCTTTTACCAAACCGATCACTAACCGTATGGTGACCAATCATGAGGATCTCTCTCATAACATGCGTCGTATTGAGGTCAGAAGCCGTGAAGCAGGCTCTCACCTCGGTCACGTCTTTAATGATGGCCCGCTTAGTGAAGGTGGTCTTCGTTACTGTATCAATTCAGCTGCTCTTCGCTTTATTCCTTATGAGGAGCTAGAAGAGCAAGGTTACGGGGAATACCGTTCCCTTTTTGACCAAGAAAATAAGTAAAGATGACCAATATTTTGGACTACGTCAAACAGGTCGCAAAGATAAGTTTTGCAGATCTGCCCTTGAGCGTGCTAGATATCTTAGTGCTAAACGAATTGGCTTACTTGCCTTTAGGAGAGGGACTCAGCTTTAAAACGTCTTACCCCCTAGCTAGTCTAAAGATGTTGCCTCAGCAGGTGTCGATGGATTTTCTCGTGACCAAGAATCGTTTAGCGCTTTTTGAGGCAGTACTTGCAGCAGAGCGGTTCAAGGACTTGACTTTGCTGTCTTATGTGAATGAGGTGGATGCTGATTTTGACAAGCAGTTCGCAGCCCTTGTTTGGGAGCTGCCTAGTCTTAGCTACCGTCAGCTGGTCTTTCGAGGGACAGATGATAGCCTGATTGGTTGGCGAGAAGACTTTAACATGAGTTATATGCGTGAGATTCCAGCGCAGCGTCGAGCGGTCGCCTTTCTAAAAGCATGGCTATACGACCATCCCCAACCTTTGGTGGTGTCAGGGCATTCAAAAGGGGGGAATCTTGCGACCTATGCCAGCAGCTTTGTGGGAGCAAGAGAGCAGGAGTTGATTTCTCTCGTTGCTGTTTTTGATGCTCCTGGCTTACACACATCTGTCCTTGCTTCTTCGGATTACCGCAAGATCAAACCCCATCTTTTGGTCATTCGTCCAAAAGATTCCATTGTAGGGATCATGCTCTCAAGTGATATAGCCCCTCTCATCGTGGACAGTAACAAGAGTGGTTTGGAACAGCATGATGTCTTTAACTGGAAGGTGGAAGGAACAGGCTTTGTGTATCTGTCACAAGGCACCGCCGTCAGCAGACAGCTCGAAAAAACCTTTGACGAGCTCTTAAAAGAGCTGGGGCCTACCGAGTTAAAACAGTATGTCGATACCCTCTTTGATACCTTACAAGAAGCTGGCATCACCAGTCTCAATGACTTTCAGACCCATCCGACGAGCAAAATCAGCCAACTCATTGCCACCATGTCCAGTTTACCCACAGAGAAACGCGCAAGGATTAGTCTTGCCACCAACACCCTCATTCGGCTTTTTTGGGAAAATCGACGTGATCCGTTTCAGAAATCAGTAAAAAAACGTTGAAATCCAGCGTTTTTTTGTGTTGTAATCCGCTATTTGACCGAATTTTTGTTATAATGGAAGCAGTATCATGTTAAGGAGGTGCAGATGATGGTACAACTCGCCTTATTGGGATTTGGAACGGTTGCAAAAGGACTTCCAAAGCTCCTTTTAGAAAATAAGGAACGCTTAGAGGCGCTCTTGGGAGAAGAAATCGTGATTGCTAAGGTTTTGGTGCGAAATGAAGAACGGGCTAAAAACCTATCACAAGACTATCCTTATGCCTTTGTAACGGATCCAAAGGATATTTTCACCAATCCAGAGATTGCTATCGTTGTCGAACTCATCGGAGGTCTAGAACCTGCTCATAGCCTGATTCAAGAGGCCTTAATGGCGGGAAAATCCGTTGTCACAGCTAATAAAGATTTAATAGCTGAAAAAGGACTGGCTCTTGCGCAATTGGCAAAAGAGAACAAAACAGCCCTACTCTATGAAGCAGCAGTGGCAGGTGGCATTCCTATCCTACGCAACCTTTCGCAATCCTTGATGGTGGATGACATCCAGCGTATTCTAGGGATTTTAAATGGAACGACGAATTTCATGCTGACCCAGATGGACGAAGCGGGCTGGTCTTATGAGGAAGCACTGGCAAAGGCAAAAGAGCTAGGTTATGCTGAAAGCGATCCGACCAATGATGTGAGTGGTCTGGATGCGGCCTATAAACTCGCCATCTTAGGACGCTTTTCTATTGGCTACCCAGGTACGAGTGAAGAGGTCAGCTATCAAGGGATTACAAACATTACGTCAATGGATGTCGCCCTTGCTCGTGATCTTGGCTACGTCATCAAGCTCGTCGGTGAAGCCAGTCGTCTTGCTTCTGGCTATCATCTTGAGGTTGCCCCTAGTTTGATTGCAAGCAATCATCCCCTTGCCAATGTTAATGGGGTCACCAACGGTTTGGTCGTGGAGAGTTTTGGCCTTGATCGTGTCGGCTATACTGGGCCTGGAGCAGGTCAGCTGCCAACAGCGGTGTCTGTTTTATCAGATATTGTGACCATCAGTCGTGCCCTAAAAAGAGGCGAGAGCCTTCCAGTCTTTCAACCTCAACTACCCCAGCTTTCTAAGGCAAATCCAGAAGATGTGGTGGCCTCTTACTACCTTTCTATGGAAAATAAAGACCTTATCTGGTTTGACCAGCTGGCACTTCCTGTTGCTCAAGTCACCCAAAACAAGACACATACTGCTATTATCACGCAGCCCATTCAAAAGGTTGGACTTGAGCGAGCACTTTCTCGCTTGACAACAGCCAAACCACTCAATGTTTTCAAAGTGATTGGAGAAAAGGAATGAAAATCAGCGTACCAGCAACATCAGCCAATCTAGGACCGGGCTTTGACTCTGTTGGCATCGCCTTATCCAAGTATTTACAGATAGAGGTGCTTGAGCCTGCTGCGTCGTGGCAGGTGGAGCATGAGCTAGGAGCAGGTATCCCTAGTGATGAGCGCAATCTCCTCATCGCAGTCGCTACAAAAGTGGCACCCGATTTACCTCCGCATCAGATCAAGATGGTGAGTGATATTCCGCTTGCAAGAGGGCTAGGATCGTCTAGTTCTGTCATCGTTGCAGGGATTGAGCTAGCCAATCAGTTGGCTCATCTAAACCTCTCTGTCCAAGAAAAATTGACTATAGCCACTCAAATTGAGGGACATCCAGATAATGTTGCGCCTGCTTTAATGGGAAATTTGGTTATTGCGTCCATCGTGGAGGAAGAGGTCAGTAGCATCACGGTTCCTTTTGAAGGGGCCAGCTTTATTGCCTTTATCCCTCCTTATGAGCTTAAGACCAAGGACAGTCGTGGGGCGCTTCCTAGCCAGCTTTCCTATTCTGAAGCGGTGACAGCTAGCAGCATTGCCAATCTAGCGATTGCAGGGCTATTGACAGGTGATTTAAAGACAGCAGGTCTTGCCATGGAAGCGGACCGTTTCCACGAACACTACCGTAGGCCTTTGGTTAAGGAATTTCTCCCCATTAAAGAAACCGCAAAAGGATTGGGAGCCTATGCTACCTATCTCTCTGGTGCGGGCCCAACGGTCATGGTATTAGCGCCTAAAGAAAGAGCATTGAGTATTCAAACTGCCATTAAAAGCCTAGACTTAGAGGGCGAAACGGTGGTGCTTTCGGTTGACCAGAAAGGAGTGGTAGTAGAGTGACCTATCAAGAAGCCTTAGACTGGATTCACGCCCAGCTAAAATTTGGGATTAAACCAGGGATTGAACGGATGAAGTGGCTCCTTGAGCAGTTTTCAAATCCACAAGATCAGCTAAGAGCCATTCATGTGGTCGGCACCAACGGTAAAGGGTCAACGACCAATGATTTGCAGCATATCTTTACCCATGCTGGTTATCGTGTGGGGACCTTTACCTCGCCTTATTTGATGGATTTTAGAGAGCGCATCAGTATTGATGGGGAGATGATACCTCAAGCTGATTTGGTGCAACTAGTTGCTGAGGTTAAGCCTGTGGTGGAGCGCCTTCCTCTTGAAACGCCTTACGAGGCGGCTACGGAGTTTGAGATCATCACTCTCATCATGTTCCTTTATTTTGGACGTGATAAGAAGGTTGATCTCGCTGTCATTGAAGCTGGGCTTGGCGGACGCTATGATTCGACCAATGTTTTTCACGCCTTGGCAGTGGTCTGCCCCTCTATTGGTTTGGATCATCAGGATTTGTTGGGTGAGAGTTATGCGGATATTGCAGCGCAAAAAGCAGGCGTCTTAACAGGTGGTGAACCCTTTATCTATGCGACCACGCGCGCAGATGTGGCTAGCGTTTTTGAAACAAGGGCAAAAGAGCTCGCTTGTCCGACCTTTGCCCTAGGAAAGACAGTTCAACTCCTTGAGGAGCCGAATTCTTCATTTTCTCTTCGTTTAGAAAATGGACAGCTGCTAGGTCCCTTTACCTCGCCCATGCCAGGTAAGCACCAACAGTCCAATGCCAGTCTAGCTGTCATCACAGCTTGGCTCTTAAAAAAAGATTACCCGCAAGTGAGCAAAACCATTATCCAAGAAGGGCTTAAAACAGCTGTCTGGGCAGGGAGAACCGAATGGATCAGACCCAATCTCATGATTGACGGCGCTCATAACCGTGAGAGTGTCGAGGCGCTCGTTGCAGTCATCCAAGATCTCAAGAAAGAAGGCAGGGTCAAAGAAACGCTCAAGATTCTGTTTGCTGCCCTTTCAACCAAACCCGTTGAGGGCATGCTTGAGGATTTAGAAGCCCTTGGTCAAGTAGAAGTCACCAGCTTTGACTATCCAAAAGCCATGCAACCAAAAGATTATGCGCCTCATTATCCAGCTATCAGCGATTGGCGAGCTTGGTTAGATGATGCGACAGACGAGAATGTCACTTACTTGGTGACAGGCTCCCTTTATTTTATTTCCCAAGTCAGAACTTATCTGATGGCACAAAAAAACGATTAGAACGAAAGAAGCATGAACACACCAGATATTAAAACCGCTATTGTCCAATTATTAAAAGCGATCGGCGAAGATCCAGACCGTGAAGGGTTAAAAGAAACTCCTGATCGTGTGGCGCGGATGTACGAAGAAGTCTTTTCCGGTCTGAATCAAGACCCTGCCAGTGCCTTTAGCGCTATTTTTGAAGAAAACCACAAGGAGCTGGTCTTGGTCAAAGACATTTCCTTTTCATCCACTTGTGAGCACCACTTGTTGCCTTTTTATGGCAAGGCTCATGTGGCTTACCTGCCCAATGGTCAGGTCACGGGTCTTAGTAAATTGGCAAGGGCGGTTGAAATCGCCAGCAAACGCCCTCAATTACAGGAACGATTGACGACGCAAATCGCAGACAGTCTAGAGCAAGCCCTCAGCCCAGCAGGTGTCTTGGTCATGGTCGAAGCTGAACACATGTGTATGACCATCAGAGGCATCAAAAAGCCGGGAAGTAAGACCGTTACCTTAGTCACACGCGGTGTTTTTAAAGAGGATAAAGAGAAGCGGCAAGAAGTTATTCAACTGATCAAGGAGTAAAGCATGAAGGCATTTTCACAAGAACTCGCTAATAGCTACGGGATCATGGGAATTTTAAACGTTACCCCTGATTCCTTTTCAGACGGCGGCAACTACCAAGCTGTGGATCACGCTCTTCGTCAAGTTGAATCCATGCTAAACAAAGGCGCTCGCATTATCGATGTCGGAGGCGAATCCACCCGTCCCGGTGCCACCTTTGTCACAGCAGAAGAAGAGATGTCTCGTATCCTTCCTATCATCGAAGCCATCAAAGCTAGGTTTGACTGCTGGGTCAGTGTGGATACCTACAAGACAACAACAGCAGCGGCTGCCCTTGAAGCAGGAGCGGACATTCTAAATGATGTCTGGTCTGGCCTTTATGATGGCGGTATGCTTGCGCTTGCTGCCCAAAAAGAAGTGCCTATCATCCTCATGCACAATCAAGCAGAAGAAGGTTATCAAGATGTGGTGCAAGAGGTCAAGCAGTTTCTCTTAGATCGCACGCAAGCCGCTCTAGACGCAGGAGTCAAAAAAGAAAATATCTGGTTAGACCCTGGTTTTGGCTTTGCTAAGGGCGTCGATGATAATATCGCCCTGCTCAAAGACCTAGATCAGCTAACGTGTCTTGGCTATCCTGTTTTGTTTGGCATCTCCAGAAAACGGGTGGTGGATCATCTGCTTGGAGGTGGCACCAAACCTTTAGAGCGTGACACCATGACCGCAGCACTATCCAGCTATGCCTTTTCAAAAGGTTGTCGCTTGGTACGGGTCCATGATGTCGAGGCAAATCAGCCAATCGCTAAGCTATGGAACGAGGTGTGCTGATGGATCAGATTATCTTAAAAGGCTGTCGGTTTTACGGCTATCATGGGGCTTTTGCCGAGGAGCAAAAATTGGGGCAGATCTTTGTCTGTGACCTCGTCTTATCGCTGGATCTGACCGCAGCCAGTCAGTCGGATGACTTGACAGACACAGTCCATTACGGACAGGTTTTTGAGAGCATGAGACAGGAAATGGAGGAGAGCCGCTACCTCCTCTTGGAGCGATTAGCTGGAGCCATTATCGAGCGGTTGTTTGCCCAGTTTCCTTCCATTCTTGCGATTGAGCTATCGATTTTTAAGGAAAATCCACCTATTGCTGGGCATTACGATCAGGTGGGCATTCGATTGGAGAGAAGCAGATGACACATGTTTACTTAGGATTAGGGGGAAACATCGGAGATCGCGAAAGCTACTTGACGAGGGCGCTGGAGCGCTTAAACAAGCTCTCCCACAGCCAGCTCCTAGCCATCTCGTCGGTCTATGAGACCAAGGCTTGGGGCAAGGAAGATCAATCGGACTTCCTCAATCTCGTTTGCCTCTTAGAAACAAGCCTTTCACCAGAAGCGCTGCTTCTTGAAACACAGACCATTGAAGCGGACTTGGACCGCAAACGCATCGAACACTGGGGTCCTAGAACCATTGATATTGACCTTTTACTCTACGGTGAGGAGCTAATCGAAAAAGAGGAACTCACCATCCCCCATCCTTACCTCCTAGAGCGTGCCTTTGTCTTGGTTCCCTTGGTTGAAATTGCCTCAAAACAGCTCAAACACCCCAAAACAGGGCAAGTCTTGTCTCAGTTAGACTTGGCAAAACTACAAGCGGATATGAAAAAATACGGATTCATCTCGTCAAATGCCCAACATTTTGATATAATAAAGGACGAGTCCGCCCCAAAAGTGCGTGACTAGTTTGATTAGTATTATAACGAAATGATAAGAAAGAGAACCAAAATGACACAAATCCATGAGCAAATCAAGCAAGAACTCACTGATATTGAGATTCGCTTTGACGCTCCCCTAAAAGACTACACCTATACCAAGGTCGGAGGTCCTGCGGACTATCTCGCCTTTCCTAAAAATAAGGCAGAACTCATCCGTTTGGTTGTTTTTGCAAACGAATACAATATCCCTTGGATTGTCCTAGGAAATGCTAGTAATCTCATCGTCCGAGATGGGGGAATTAGAGGCTTTGTCATTCTGTTTGATCGCCTCGATAACATCACAGTCAATGGCTATACCATTGAAGCAGAAGCAGGGGCTAGCCTGATAGAGACCACCAAAGTCGCTCTCTATCACAGTTTGACGGGCTTTGAGTTTGCCTGTGGGATTCCAGGTAGCGTTGGTGGCGCTGTCTTTATGAATGCAGGAGCTTATGGTGGCGAGATTGCCCATGTTTTGGTGTCGGCTCAAATCTTGACCCGTGATGGTCAGATTAAGACCCTTGAAACAGAAGATTTGCGTTTTGGCTACCGAAGCTCATTTATCCAAGACAGCGGTGCCATTGTGATTTCTGCCAAATTTGCCCTTAGCCCTGGCGACTATCATCTCATCCAGCAGGAGATGAATCGCTTAAACTACCTGAGAGCCTTGAAACAGCCCCTAGAGTACCCTTCCTGTGGCTCTGTCTTCAAGCGCCCACACGGTTATTTTGCTGGTCAACTCATCATGGAAGCAGGTCTCAAAGGCTACCGTATCGGTGGTGTTGAGGTCAGCCAGAAACATGCTGGGTTTATGATAAATGTTGATCAAGGAACAGCCCAAGATTATGAAAATTTAATCGCCGCTGTGATTGAGAAAGTTCGCCTTCACTCTGGTGTCACCCTAGAACCTGAGGTGCGCATCATCGGTGAAGCCTTGGAGTAACGAAAAAGAAAGAGAACTGCCTTGCCTCAACCTATTATTGAATTTAAACACGTCACAAAAACGTTTGAAGACAGTGGCACACAAGTCTTAAAAGACATCAACTTTGAATTAGAAGAAGGGAAATTCTACACCCTTCTTGGCGCATCAGGATCAGGAAAATCAACCATCCTCAACATCATCGCAGGACTCTTAGATGCAACGTCTGGAGATGTTTACCTAGACGGCAAGCGGATCAACGACGTTCCCATCAATAAACGCGATGTCCACACTGTTTTTCAGAATTACGCTCTTTTTCCGCACATGACCGTTTTTGAAAACGTCGCTTTTCCTCTATCTCTCAAAAAAGTAGAAAAAACAGAAATCGAACGACGGGTCAAAGAGGTCCTCAAGATGATGCGCCTAGATGGCTATGAAAAGCGAGCCATCCAAAAATTATCTGGCGGACAACGCCAGCGGGTGGCGATTGCAAGAGCCATCATCAACGAACCCAAAGTCGTCCTTCTTGACGAACCTTTATCCGCTCTTGATTTGAAACTCAGAACTGACATGCAGTACGAACTGCGTGAGCTCCAACAGCGCCTCGGCATTACCTTTGTCTTTGTCACGCATGACCAAGAAGAGGCGCTTGCCATGAGTGACTGGATTTTTGTCATGAATGAAGGAGAGATTGTCCAATCTGGTACCCCTGTTGACATTTATGACGAACCCATCAACCATTTTGTTGCGACCTTTATCGGGGAGTCCAATATTTTGAAAGGGACCATGATTGAGGACTACTTGGTCGAATTTAATGGCAAGCGCTTTGAAGCCGTGGACGGTGGGATGAAGCCACATGAGCCTGTCGAGGTCGTTATCCGTCCAGAAGATTTGCAAATCACCCTCCCAGAAGAAGGCAAACTCCAAGTCAAGGTCGATACCCAGCTCTTTCGTGGGGTCCACTATGAGATCATCGCCTATGACGATTTTGGTAATGAATGGATGATTCACTCAACCAGAAAGGCTATTGAAGGCGAGATTATCGGTCTAGACTTTACCCCAGAAGACATCCATATCATGCGTCTCAATGAAACCGAAGAAGAATTTGACGCTCGGATTGAAGAGTACGTCGAAGTCGAAGAAGTTGAGGATGGTCTCATCCATGCCATCGAGGAGGAGAGAAATGAAGAAAACGGCTAACCTTTTTTCGCTCCCTTATCTGCTTTGGCTCTTGCTTTTCATCATTGCGCCAGTCCTGCTCATCATCTATCAGTCCTTTTTTGACCTAGAGGGGCATGTGACCTTAGCGAACTACCAGACCTTCTTTAGCAGCTGGACCTACCTGCGCATGAGTTTTAACTCTATCCTTTATGCAGGGATTATTACGCTGGTGACCTTACTCATCAGCTATCCGACCGCTTTTTTCCTCACAAGGCTAAAGCACAAGCAGCTCTGGCTCATGCTGATTATCCTACCGACTTGGATCAACCTCTTGCTCAAGGCTTATGCTTTTATGGGGATTTTTAGCCAGCACGGGGGGATCAATGCCTTCCTCAGCTTTATCGGAGTGGGGCCGCAGCAGATTTTGTTTACGGATTTCTCCTTTATCTTTGTCGCTAGCTATATCGAGTTGCCCTTTATGATTTTACCGATTTTTAACGCACTAGACGATATTGACGCCAATCTGGTCAATGCCAGTCGTGACCTTGGGGCAAATGATTACCAGACCTTTAAAAGGGTGATTTTTCCCCTCTCTCTCAACGGCGTGAGAAGTGGGATTCAGTCAGTCTTTATTCCGAGCCTTAGTCTCTTTATGTTGACTCGCTTAATTGGTGGGAACCGTGTGATTACACTAGGAACCGCCATCGAACAACATTTTTTAACCACTCAAAATAAGGGCATGGGGGCAACTATTGGGGTGATTCTCATCCTAGCTATGCTAGCCACCATGTGGGTGACAAAGGAGCGTCGGAAATGAAAAAATTTGCTAATCTTTACTTACTCATCGTCTTTTTGATTCTCTATCTGCCCATCCTTTATTTGATTGTTTATTCCTTTAATAAAGGTGGCGACATGAATCAATTTACCGGCTGGACGTTTGAGCATTACGGGACACTCTTTGGAGATAAACACCTCATCCTCATTTTGGTCGAGACCTTTCTTCTTGCCTTTTTATCGAGTCTGATTGCTACCTTTATCGGGACTTTTGGTGCCATTTACATCCATCAGAGCCAGCAGAAGTGGCAAAATGGTCTGCTTTCCCTGAATAACGTCCTTATCGTCGCACCAGACGTGATGATCGGAGCGAGCTTTCTCATCCTCTTTACAGCTCTAGGATTTCAGCTAGGCTTTGTTTCTGTTCTCCTTAGCCACATCGCTTTTTCTATTCCCATCGTAGTTTTGATGGTACTGCCAAGGCTCAAAGAGATGAATCAGGACATGATTAACGCCGCCTATGACCTCGGTGCGACTCGCTTTCAGATGCTAAAAGAGGTCATGCTACCGTATCTGACCCCAGCTGTCATTGCTGGCTACTTTATGGCCTTTACCTATTCGCTAGATGACTTTGCGGTGACCTTCTTTGTCACGGGAAATAGTTTTTCGACCCTCTCGGTTGAGATTTACTCCAGAGCTAGACGGGGCATCTCGCTAGAGATTAATGCCCTTTCTACCGTCGTCTTTCTCTTTAGTATCCTGCTGGTTATCGGCTATTACTTTATCTCACAGGACAAGGAGGACAAGCATGCGTAAACTCTATTCTTTCTTACTAGGAGTCATCGCCATCGTTGGTCTCCTTGCCGGTCTGACCTTTGTCATGACGAGAGAGTCAGGTCCTTCAGACAAGCTCATCATCTACAACTGGGGAGACTATATCGACCCCGATTTGCTCAAAAAATTCACCAAAGAAACAGGCATCAAAGTCCAGTACGAGACCTTTGACTCCAACGAAGCCATGTACACCAAGGTCAAGCAAGGTGGGACTACCTATGACATCCTTGTACCAAGTGACTACATGATTGATAAGATGAAAAAGGAAAATCTCCTCGTTAAGCTGGACAAGTCCAAGATTAAGGGCATGGAAAATATCGGCAAAGAGTTCTTAGACAAGCCCTTTGACCCGCACAATGACTATTCGATCCCTTATTTCTGGGGGACAGTCGGTATCGTCTATAATGACGAGCTGGTCGAAAAAGCGCCAGAGCACTGGAATGACCTCTGGTCAGACGCTTACCGTAATAATATCCTCCTCGTTGATGGGGCTCGTGAGATTATGGGAGTGGGGCTAGATAGTCTTGGCTATAGTGTTAATAGTACCAAGATGGCGCAGCTAGAAGAGGCAAAAGCCAAGCTGACCCAGCTCACCCCCAACGTCAAAGCCATCGTCGGTGACGAGCTAAAAGGCTACATGATCCAAGGCGACGCCGCCATTGGTGTCACCTTCTCAGGCGAAGCTAGAGAAATGCTGGAAGCCAACGAACACCTGCACTACGTCGTGCCAAGCGAAGGCTCCAACCTCTGGTTTGACAATCTGGTCATCCCAAAGACTGTCAAACACCAAAAAGAAGCCTACGCCTTTCTCAACTTCCTTCTAAGACCTGAAAATGCTGCGCAAAATGCCGAGTACATCGGCTATGCCACACCAAATACCAAGGCAAAGGCGCTCCTACCAAAAGAAGTCAGAGACGACAAAGCCTTTTATCCTGACCAAAAGACCATCGATCACCTCGAAGTCTATAATAACCTCGGCCAACACTGGCTCGGCGTCTATAATGACCTCTATTTGCAGTTTAAGATGTATCGGAAGTGAGAATCATATGCTATTCAATCGTGTCCAATTTAAATATCAACTCATTTATTTTGCTTTCTTTTTAGCAGCTTATGGAAATTCCTTAATTATTCGTTAAAGATAATTTTCTTCAAGAAAGGCAAAACACTATCATGATGAAAACACAATGGTTTATCTTTTCTGTTCTGGTAAGTGGCATTTTTCTAGGAGTTTTTAGTCTTGCTAGTCAAATTATTTCTATCAATGACAGTACATCTATTGCCATTAGCTTTGTTGTCAGACACTTTTAATAGCTATTGAAAGAACAATAAAATAGGTTAATACTTTTTCAAGAAACCTTACTAATTTGAACTGCCCTCAATCGTTAGATTTTTTGTCTAACTTTTTTGGGGAGTTTTTTTGTTGACGTCAACAAAAAAAGACCTTGTCCAAAGGTCGGTAAGAAGTTGGGGAGAGGTGGTGTTAATGCTGATTATACCGCTTTTGCGTTTTTTTATATCAAAAAATAGAAAAAATAAGAAAAAAATGGTAGAATAAGAATAAAAGCGGTTTCTAAATGAAATTTTCCTTTTAGAGTAAGAAAAAGAAAAGGAGCTGTTATGGCCCTAGAAAAAAGCATCTTTCCTATCATTGAGTCGGTTTATAGTAATCTGACTTATCTGGAGAAGAAAATTGCCAAGTATTTTTTATCTGATGAAGCGATCAAACATGATTTGTCTGCCCGTTCAGTCGCTAGTATCCTCTACGTTTCTGTCCCGTCCTTGACACGCTTTGCCAAAAAGTGTGGGTTTAATGGTTACAGGCAGTTTATCTATAACTTTCAGGCTTCACATCAAACCCCGCACCGATTGGTGAAGGATTTGACCAAAAATGTTTTGTCTAATTATAGTGACCTCTTGGATAAGACCTTTAGTCTGATTGATGAGGATCAGTTTTTAAGAGTTAGTCAGCTCCTCAATCAAGCGAGGCGTGTCTATTTTTATGGGCAAGGCAGCTCAGGCTTGGTGGCTCAAGAAATGAAGTTTCGCTTCATGCGACTTGGCATGGTCTGTGAGGCGATTACAGATGACCACATGATGCGGGTCAACCATATCATGTTAGACAAAGATAGTCTTTTGATTGGAATTTCTGTGTCTGGGGACAATCGCTTGATTAGAGATGCCATGAAAAAAGCCAAAGAAAAAGGCGCTAAGACCATTCTAGTGACCTCAGCCAATCGTCAAAGTCTAAGAGAGATTTGTGATGAGCTGGTTTTGGTAGCAGTAAAGAAAAATCTTTCTCAAGGAAACCACATCTCTCCTCAGTTTCCAGTGCTTTTGGTGATGGATATTTTTTACGCTTACTACATGGACCTAGATCGTGACAAAAAAGAACACCTCTTTGACCATACCTTATCTGCTTTGGTGACTTAAAAAAAGATGCCATCAAGTGTGTTTTCTGACTAGCTTGGTGGCGTCTTTTCGTGCTATAATAAAAGGAGTTTTCTTGTTAGGCAACAAGATGACTTTTTTGTTAGAAGAGTAGAATTGCTTGTTTAACGAACGTAATCCTTGTTTTTAAATAAAAAAATCGTTTTTTAATTTTAAAGTAAGATTTTTCAGGTGATTTTCATTCGTTTTGTTCTGATTTTGTGGTATAATAATCCTAATCAATCCACAAGGAGGCCCTAGACATGGCATCAGATATCGAAATTGCACAAAGTGTGACCTTAAACCCCATTCTTGACATCGGTGAAAAGGTCGGTCTAAGCGCACAAGACTTGGAGTTATACGGACATTATAAGGCAAAGCTCAGTTATGAGGTAGTGGCAAAGAGTCAGGAAAAAGACTTGGGAAAACTAGTTCTTGTGACAGCTATCAACCCGACACCAGCTGGTGAGGGCAAGTCCACCGTGACCATCGGTCTTGCGGATGCGCTCAATCGTTTAGGCAAACAAACCATGGTAGCACTCAGAGAACCGTCCCTTGGTCCTGTAATGGGGATCAAGGGAGGAGCTGCAGGTGGCGGTTATGCGCAGGTGCTACCGATGGAGGACATCAATCTGCACTTTACCGGTGATATGCACGCCATCACAAGTGCTAATAACGCCCTTTCTGCCCTTTTGGATAACCATTTGCAACAGGGTAATGAGCTAAAGATTGATACTAGACGGGTCATCTGGAAGCGGGTGGTTGATCTCAATGACCGCGCGTTGCGTCAGGTTATCGTGGGACTAGGCGGACCGCTCAATAGTCTGCCACGTGAGGATGGTTTTGACATCACAGTTGCTAGTGAGATTATGGCCATTTTGTGTCTGGCGACGGATTTGGAAGACCTCAAAAAGCGCTTGGCTTCTATCGTTGTGGCTTATAATGTCGATCGTGAGCCTGTTTATGTCAGCGACTTACAGGTCGAAGGTGCGCTCGCTCTCCTCTTAAAAGACGCCTTGAAGCCCAATTTGGTGCAAACCATTTACGGTACACCAGCCTTGGTTCACGGCGGACCTTTTGCCAATATTGCCCACGGTTGTAATTCGGTCTTAGCGACCAAGATGGCTCTTGGGCTAGCCGACTATGTGATTACCGAAGCGGGCTTTGGTGCTGACCTAGGGGCTGAGAAATTCCTTGACATCAAGGTGCCAAATCTGCCCAAAAGTCCAGATGCTATTGTGATTGTTGCCACGATTCGTGCGCTCAAGATGCACGGTGGCTTGAAAAAAGACCAGCTATCCACCGAAGATTTAGTCGCATTGGAAAAAGGCTTTGCCAACCTCAACCGTCATATCGATAATATGCACCAGTATGGTGTGCCAGTTGTGGTGGCGCTCAATCACTTTATCACGGATACCGACCAAGAAGTGGCACTTTTGACCAAACTTTGTCAGGAAAAAGGTGTGCCAGTAGCCCTAACCAGAGTTTGGGAAAAAGGAGCAGAAGGCGGAGAAGACTTGGCAAAAGCGGTGCTATCAGCTTTGGAGCAAGAAAGCCACTTCCAAGCTCTCTATGCAGCCTCAGCTAGTCTTGAAGAAAAACTCACTGCCATCGCCACACGCATCTACGGGGCAAATGGAATTCAATTTAGTGAAAAAGCAAAGAAACAACTGGCACTCTTACAGGCAAACGGTTGGGATAGGCTGCCGGTTTGTGTGGCCAAGACCCAGTACAGCCTCTCAGATGATCCAAACTTACTAGGTGCGCCAGAAGACTTTACCATCACCATTCGAGAATTGATTCCAAAACTAGGGGCAGGGTTTGTGGTTGCCCTAACAGGTGATGTCTTAACCATGCCAGGTCTGCCTAAAAAACCAGCCGCCCTTAATATGGATGTCACCCCACAAGGACAAGCAATCGGGCTCTTCTAACACAGAAATTTTATGTCACGAGAAAGGAAAGGAATGGTGGACAACACACAGCAATCCAACACAACAAAAACACAAATCACACGTCTTCTTCATAAAGGGAAAAAGAGCTTTTTACGGGGTATTTTTAGTCGAACCACAATCATTTCTTTGCTTCTTTTGCTACAAGTCTTGATGTTGCTGGCTAGCTTTTATTGGTTTAGTCAGTACGAAGTGTATTTCAGAGCGATTGAGATTCTCTTGGAAGTCTTGGCGGTGCTTTATTTGGTCAATAGTGAGATGGATGCCCTCTCTCGAATTACTTGGCTGATTTTGATTATGATAGCGCCATTAGGTGGCGTCTTGTTCCTCGCTTATACCAAGTTTGATTGGGGCTATCGCAGTTTGAAAAATCGCTTAGCCTATCTAACAGATGTGAGCAGACCCTACCTCGTTGAAAATCAGCAGGTGGTCGATGAGCTGAAGCGTGGTCACTCCACCACCTATAATTTGGTTCGTTACTTCCAGCGCACGAGGGATCATTTCCCTGTCTATAAAGGCACTAAGGTCACCTATTTTAAGAGTGGTGAAGAGAAGTTTGAAGCTCTAAAAGAACAGCTCAAAAAAGCCAAGCATTTCATTTTTCTCGAATACTTTATCATTGCAGAAGGGGTCATGTGGGGAGAGATTCTCACGATTTTGGAGCAAAAGGTCAGAGAAGGCGTCGAGGTGCGGGTGCTTTATGATGGCATGAATGAATTTTCCACGCTTTCGTTTGACTACGCCAAGCGTCTGGCTGATATTGGCATCAAAGCCAAAGCCTTTTCTCCCATTTCACCCTTTATTTCGACCTATTACAACTACCGTGATCACAGAAAGATTGTGGTGATTGACGGCAAAGTCGCCTTTACAGGTGGGGTCAATCTTGCAGATGAGTATATCAACTATATTGACCGCTTTGGGCACTGGAAGGATGTTGCTATTATGCTAGAAGGTCAAGCCGTAGATGTCTTTACCATTTTGTTCTTACAAATGTGGTCCATCACGGAAAGAGAGCTGGACTTCACCGACTACCTCAACAAGTCGCAAACGCCTCAGATTGCCGGTCAAGGTTATGTGATTCCGTATGGCGATTCGCCGCTGGATAGTGATAAGGTCGGAGAAAACGTTTATGTAGATATCTTAAACCAAGCGCAGGAGTATGTGCACATCATGACGCCATACTTGATTTTAGACAGTGAGTTGGAACATGCGCTTCAGTTTGCTGCTGAACGTGGAGTTGATGTGAAAATCATCATGCCAGGGATTCCGGATAAGCCTGTCCCTTACGCTCTTGCTAAGACCTATTATCCAGCCTTGTTGAAAGCAGGGGTCAAAATCTACGAATACACCCCCGGTTTTGTCCATGCCAAGGTCTTTGTCAGCGATCGCATGAAGGCTGTTGTCGGCACGATTAACCTTGATTACCGCAGTCTTTATCATCATTTTGAGTGCGGGGTGTATATGTATCAAGTGCCTGCGATTCGCCAGATTGAAGCTGATTTTGAAGATACTCTCAAATCCTGTCGTGAGGTCACACTTGACAGCTTAAGGGAAGAAAGTTTAGGCACGCGTGTGATAGGATTATTGGTCAAAACGATTGCACCTTTGCTGTGATTGTGTTATAATAGTTATATGCGATGAGTCGATGTAGGTTTGTTTCGACAAACCTTGTCTAGCATGAGGACGTCATTAACGCAGGAGCGGACGTTGCTTGATTGTGTGAACCAGTCAAGCACATCACGAGAGTGGTGCCTTTCACCCCTTGTTTTCGGACAAGGGGTTCTTTTTTGTTAAGAATAAAAGCGAACGTTTTTTCTATCGTGATTTGTAAAATTGACAAATCATGGATAATGGTTTAAAATAGGACTATAAACATTAGTTATTTAAAAGGAGACACACCGTGTTAAATGAATTTCCCATTTTTGATTACGAAGATATTCAGTTAATTCCTAACAAGTGTATCGTCAAGAGCCGTTCGGAGGTAGATACCAGTGTTGAATTTGGCGGTTATACCTTCAAACTCCCCGTCATTCCAGCCAATATGCAAACCATCATTGATGAAAACATCGCCGAGCAGTTGGCTAAGGATGGCTACTTTTACATCATGCACCGTTTTGAAGAAACCACTCGCAAGGATTTTATCCAACGCATGCACCAGCAAGGTTTGATAGCGTCGATTTCTGTTGGGGTCAAAGACTATGAGTATGATTTTGTGACCTCCCTCAAGGAAGATGCTCCTGAGTTTATCACCATTGATATCGCTCATGGTCACTCTGATAGCGTGATTGAGATGATTCGCCATATTAAGAAAGAATTGCCGAAAACCTTTGTCATCGCAGGAAATGTCGGCACACCAGAAGCTGTGAGAGAACTTGAAAATGCCGGAGCTGACGCAACAAAGGTGGGCATCGGTCCGGGTAAGGTTTGCATCACTAAGGTTAAGACAGGATTTGGAACTGGCGGTTGGCAGCTAGCAGCTCTACGCTGGTGTGCTAAGGCCGCAAGAAAACCAATCATCGCAGACGGTGGAATCAGAACTCACGGTGACATCGCCAAGTCTATCCGTTTTGGTGCGAGTATGGTTATGATTGGTTCCCTCTTTGCTGGTCATATCGAAAGCCCAGGGACAGTAGTAGAAGTAGATGGCGAGACCTATAAGGAATACTTTGGTTCTGCTTCTGAATACCAAAAAGGGGAGCATAAAAATGTTGAAGGCAAGAAAATCCTCCTTGCCACCAAGGGGCATCTGGCAGATACCCTGCAAGAAATGAAAGAAGACTTACAAAGCTCTATCTCCTACGCAGGAGGCAAGGACATTGCTAGTCTGCGTCACGTGGATTATGTCATTGTGAAAAATTCTATTTGGAATGGCGATTCTTTATAAGAGGTGAAGAAAACAGATGAAAGTATTGGAGCAACATATCCTAGATAGGGGTCAAGTCTTGGGAGAAAACATCCTCAAGGTGGATAGTTTCTTAACACATCAGGTGGATACTCAGTTGATGAAAGCTATGGCACAGGTTTTCAAAGATGTCTTTCAAGAGGCAGGCATTACCAAGGTCGTGACGATTGAGGCCTCTGGTATCGCGCCAGCTCTCTATACCGCAGAAGTTTTGGGTGTTCCCATGATTTTTGCCAAAAAGTCTAAAAATATTACCATGACAGAAGGTATCTTGACCGCTGAGGTCTATTCCTTTACCAAGCAGGTGACCAGTACCGTGTCTATCGCTAGCAAGTTTTTGTCATCCGATGATAAGGTCTTAATCATCGATGACTTCCTAGCCAATGGTCAGGCAGCCAAGGGCTTGATTGACATCATCGAACAAGCAGGTGCCAAGGTTGAAGGTGTTGGGATTGTCATTGAAAAATCTTTCCAAGACGGTCGAAAACTCTTAGAAGCTAAGGGCATTCGGGTCGTGTCACTGGCTAGACTAGGACAATTTGTTGATGGTAAGGTACAATTCTTGGAGGCAGATGCATAATGACACAAAACGAACATTCTCATTCCCAGTCCGCAGTTTTGGGCTTGCAGCACTTGCTAGCCATGTATTCAGGCTCTATCCTTGTGCCTATCCTCATTGCTAGTGCACTAGGCTACTCGTCTGAGCAGCTGACTTACTTGATTTCTACCGATATTTTCATGTGTGGGGTGGCAACGCTCTTGCAGGTTCACATGTCCAAACATCTAGGGATTGGGCTCCCTGTTGTATTGGGGGTCGCCTTTCAATCGGTTGCGCCTTTGTCTATTATCGGGAAACAGTTTGACAGTGGCACCATGTTTGGCGCTTTGATTGTCTCTGGTCTATACGTCATCCTTGTGGCACCGATTTTCTCTAAGATTGCTCGCTTCTTTCCAAAACTCGTGACAGGTTCGGTGATTACCACCATTGGATTGACCTTGATTCCAGTTGCTATTGGAAATATGGGCAATAACGTGGACAAACCGACCTTTCAAAGCATGATTTTGGCTCTTTTGACCGTAGCTATTATCCTCGCCATTAACGCCTTTACCAAGGGATTTGTCAAGTCAATTTCTATCTTGATTGGGCTTGTGGTGGGAACCTTTGTTGCAGCCGGCATGGGCCTTGTCGATGTGACCCCTGTCTTACAAGCCAAGATGGTTCATATTCCAGTTCCTTTCTATTTTGGTGTGCCAAAATTTGAGTGGACCTCTAGTTTGATGATGTGTATCATCGCGACGGTATCCTTGGTGGAGTCAACAGGAGTGTATTATGCCCTGTCTGAAATCACAGATGACCCGATTACCAGCAAACGCCTAGGTAACGGCTACCGAGCAGAAGGGCTTGCGGTTCTTCTTGGTGGTATTTTTAATACCTTCCCTTATACCGGCTTTTCTCAAAATGTAGGCTTGGTGAAACTCTCTGGGATCAAGACCCGCCGTCCAATTTATTATGCAGCTGCCTTTTTAATCATTCTTGGTCTCTTTCCAAAGTTTGGTGCGCTAGCGCAGATGATTCCAAGTCCTGTACTAGGTGGTGGAATGCTGGTCATGTTTGGGATGGTGGCCCTTCAAGGGATGTCTATTCTTAATGAAGTGGATTTCAAGAAAAATGAGCATGATTTTATCATTGCAGCGGTTTCTGTCGCAGCAGGGGTTGGCTTTAGTGGGACCTCCCTCTTTTCTAGCCTGCCAGATGGTCTTCAGATGTTTTTGACCAATGGAATCGTGATTGCGACAGTCTTATCTATTTTTTTAAACCTTGTCTTTTATCGCAATAAGACCAAATAAATCAAAGCAGAGCGGTGAATACCGCTCTTTTTTATTTTCGTTGAGGGGACAATCCTAGCCATTACTAGGCGATTGAAAACTGGAGTTCCTAGAAAAGGCATAAGCCACAGGACTTAAACTTGCACAAGTGTGCCAAGTAGCTTTTTTATGCTCGGATAAAGTGATGCTCTTATTTTACATAAATATATTTCTGCAAAATAGATTGAGTTGTCTTTTTCACAAATCTATGCTAAAATCAAAGGCAATAGTAACGTTAGAAAGGTCCGTCATGAAACATCATTTACTGGCTGCTTTACTAAGTATGCGACGAATGCGATTGATTCAAGTGACACAAGCCACTTTGGTCTCTCTTTTTCCATTTTTCCTGTGTGCCACCATTACCCTAAGTCTTTCTGAAATGTTGTTTTCAGATTATGCTTATCTCAACCAGTTGTTTGGGGTTGGTCGCTGGTTTCCCTTTTTCACCCAAACAGGCCGGCTACTGACGAATTTTACAGCCTTATTAGCTGGTTTAACCGCTCCCTTGGCCACTTATTTTGCAGCGCGTTATACGGTGGGAACTTACGGGAGAAGTACGACCACAGCAGGGGTGACAGCCTTGATTTTTTCCTTGATTATCAGCTCTAGAACTCTTTTTGATGGCTTTTTAAATGATGGTAATCTCACTCGTATCAATCTTCCAGTCAATATCAATCTGTTTTTCGCCATTGTTATGGGTTATCTTGTGGGACAGGTATTTCGTCTTAGTAGTCATAAAGCAGATGACCGGCTAAGAGATCAGCACTATATCTACCAGCCAAGAACCATCCGTCCTGTGATTTATACCTTTTTGATCGCTATCGGGCTTAATCTTGTCTTTTATTTGCTTTCAGCTTTCAATATTCTCAGTGCGGTTAACAATTTCTTTACCAGTCTTTTGATCCATCGGCACAATGTGATCAATGTGCTTTTAAACACAACCTTCAAGAGTCTTTCAGCTTGGCTTGGCAATAGCAATCCCTTTAACGAAGTTCCCTTTATCACTGATAACTACGCCCTAGCCAACCTCAAAGCCGCTTTGGAATCAGATTCTATTCGTGATATTCCTTACTTGTTCACAGATACCACCCTTTATACGGCTTATGGTAGCTTTTCAGGTTTAGGAGCAACCTTGGCTTGCTTGGTCGCCACCATTCTCCACGCTAGAAATCCCAAGGATCGTAAGGTGGCAGCAGCCAGCCTTTTTCCAACCCTTTTCAACCATAGCGTCGCTTTTATGGTGGGGATTCCTCTCTTTTTTAACGTCTTGTTCTTGATTCCTTTTGTCTTTATTCCACTGATTAATGTTCTTCTAGCTGCTGCGGGCTTAAAACTCGGTCTCATTCCTCCTAGTGTCTATCCCGTTCCAAACGGGACACCCAGTGTCCTTTATGCCTTTATCGGTACAGGTGGGAGTCTTAGAGCTCTAGGATTTGGTCTGTTGCTCTTTATCTTAGACGTCTTGCTTTATCTGCCATTTATCAAGTACAATAATTATCTTCATGCTTGCCTAGAAGAACTAGATGAGAAAGGAGAAGCCCATGACTAAAGGGATGAAATGGTTATTTGCGCTGGTCATCTGCGGTTTAGTTGGACTAGCCATTCCGTCTTATTACTGGACCAAGGATAATATTAAGGCGGTTGATAAATTTTATAACTCAAGACTTTCTCCCATTATCATGATACCGGGGAGCTCTGCTACGGAAAATCGTTTTGATGGTCTGGTGAATAAACTCAATCAAAATAGACGAGGGGTTAAGCATAGCCTCCTCAAGGTCAAGGTCTGGAACAATGGGACTATCACCTACAATGGACGCATTGCTACCAATGATAATGAGCCTGTGATTGTGATTGGCTTTGAAAACAATAAAGATGGCTATAACAATATCAAAAAACAAGCTCAGATGGTCAACCAAGCCTTTGAGGCGCTACAAAATCGCTATAATTTTAATAATTTTAAAGGGGTGGCTCACTCCAACGGTGGGCTCATCTATACCGCCTTTATTGAAAATTATTTAGCAGATTATGACATTGACCTCAAAAAGCTCATGACCATCGGAACGCCCTATAACTTCAACGAAACCAATATCAATAACAAGTCAGAGATGTTAGCGGACTTTATCGCAGATAGAAAGACCATTCCCACCAGCCTTATCATGTACTCGGTAGCAGGGACCATTACCTATGATTCTGACGAGCTGGTCCCAGATGCCAGCGTATCTGCAGGAAAGTATATCTATCAAGGACAGGCAAAGAAATATACCGAAGTCACCGTTACTGGTGAAGACGCTCAGCACTCGGACTTACCTACCAACGATGAGGTCGTAAGCCTTATCCAACAAAATATTTTAGAGCGCCAAACCATCAACCGTAATAATAACAATAACCCATCCTAAATAAGGATGGGTTTGTTTTAGATAGATTTTCTTAATTGCCTGAGCCCCTCTTTAGCCTTTTCAAGATTCATCGGCTTATTTTGAGTGAGAAGCGACACCAAAGCAGGAACTTCCTCATCTTTAGCGCCAGCAAGAAGGGCGAGAGACTTGGCTTGCAGTTTCATGTGCCCTGCTTGGATGCCGGTTGTCACCAAGGCCCGAAGAGCAGCAAAATTTTGAGCAAGCCCAACGGAAACGATGATGCTGGCTAAGGTTTTTGCGTCAGGTTCTCCCAAGAGATCAAAAGCCAGACGAACGCTGGGATTGATGCCAATAGAGCCCCCTTTGGTTGCAATCGGCATGGGTAGGGTTAGGCTGCCACGCAAGACTTGCTTGTCTGCATCAAGTTCCCACTGGGTCAATCCTTGATAGCTTCCACTATGACAAGCATAGCTATGCCCAGCCGCCTCAATGGCTCTGGTATCATTTCCTGTCGCCATGACCATAGCATCGATACCATTGAAAATTCCTTTATTGTGGGTTGCTGCGCGGTGAGGATCTACCTTAGCAAGCTCATCAGCTAAGACAATGCGCCTAGCGATTATCTCTCCTTGCCCTTTTTCTCGGCTTAGCAGGCGATAAGGGATGTCACAGTTAGCCGTGACCAAAGACTGTGTGGCATAATTGGACAAAATCCCCATCAGCGCTTGTCCTGCGCTCAAGGCTTCCAGAGGGGCTTTCAAGGCTTCCATCATGGTGTTGATCATGTTGGCTCCCATGGCTTCTTTGGTGTCAATAGCCACATAAACGATGAGAAAAGAGGGATGGATCCCAGCTTTTTTGACCCAAAGAGAGCGAGCACCGCCTCCCCTTTTGACGATAGAGGGATAGGCTTGATTGGCGAGTTCTAAAAGGTGAGTGGCTGCCTCTTGAATGGCAGCCGTCGCTTGCTTGAAATCTGGGACATCATAGAGGGCTACTTGACCAATCATCTGCCTATCGTGAACTTGTGTGGCAAAGCCGCCAGAACGTTTGATGATTTGGCTAGCAAACTGAGCAGCTGCCACAACAGAGGGTTCCTCGGTCACCATAGGGACTTGGTAGTTTGTGCCATCCACCTCCACATCTGAAATCACAGCAAAGGGAAGGGCGTGGGTAGTAACGACCTGCTCAACCATGTTATCCGCAAGCTCAAGTGCTAAGGTTTCTTGGTTTTTCAAAATGCTTTGGCTATCTGGTGTCAGATAGCTGTCAGCCAGCATATCTTGACGATCTTTGGGTGCTTTTTTTGCAAATCCTTTTAAGCTCATGCGTCTTCCTCAGTGTTTTTGTACTGGCGTTGGTGGTTTGTCATGCCAGAGAGGTAGAAGGCATTTTTATCATAAGAGGAGAAGGCCGCATCTCCCTTATCATCGAATTGAGGCTTTTCGTAGAAGAGGGTTTCGTATTCCTCAACGCTCAAGGCTGTACGTTTATCAAGATTTTCTTGACGGTTGGCCAAAAGCATGTCTTTATAACCGTCCACTAATTGTCCACTGAAGATTTCACAAACAGCACCACTGCCATAGCTGAAAAAGCCAATGCGATCCCCTGCTTTGAGGGTAGAACTCGTTTCTAGGAGAGAAAGAAAACTTAAGTAAAGCGAGCCAGTATAGATGTTGCCGACCTGCTTGCTGTAACGAATGGAGTCGTCAAAAGCAAGGCTCAAGGCCTCTTTTTTCTCAGGTGTCAACGAGCGATCCATAATCTTGTTTAGACCCTTGAGGGCTAGTTTAGGGAAGGGAATATGGAAACAAAAGGCAGCAAAGTCCTCTAAAGTCAGGCCTGTTCGTTTTTGATATTCCTTCCAGGTCGTTTTGAGCGAGTCAAGGTATTGCTTGGTCGAGTAGAGACCATCCACCATAGGAACGTCAGAATAGTTTGGTCGCCAAAAATCCATGATGTCACGGGTTTGTGCGACATTGTCATCGTTAAAAGCGAGAATACGTGGATGACTTGTGATGAGCATAGCAACGCTACCAGCGCCTTGAGTTGGCTCGCCCGCAGAAGCAATCCCGTATTTAGCGATGTCACTGGCAATGACGAGAACCTTGGACTCAGGGGATTTTTCAATATGCAGTTTGGCATAGTGAAGGGCAGCTGTCGCACTATAACAGGCTTCCTTGACCTCAAATGAGCGGGCAAAGGGCTGGATATCCAGCAAATGATGCACATAAACTGCCGCTGCCTTACTTTGGTCAATCCCTGTTTCGGTGGCAACAATGACCATATCAATGCTTTCACGATCATCTTTGGTCAAGATATCCTTGGCACTAGAAGCAGCTAGAGTGACGATGTCTTCGCTAATAGGCGCGATACTAATCTCATCAAGCAACAGTCCCGAGTGGTATTTTTCTGGGTCGGTCTGTCTAGCCAGAGCCAAATCCGTTAAATCAAGTTTATATTTTGGCGTTGCAAAGCCAATTTTATCAATTCCAATCATTGTCATAAATAAGTCTCCTCATTCTTATCGTTCTTATTTTAGCATAAAAACTAAAAATCGCCTCACAAAAAACGTCACACGCCTTGGCAGCTCCCATCAAGGTGTCTAAAAACCGCACAAGCGCACGTTGATAAGCGCTTTCTAAAACACTGACTTAGTGATTTTTTCCCCCTTATAGCAAGGAAAACCAAGAGAATATAAGCACTTGAAACGCTTCTAGGAGCGTTTTTTGATTTACAAATCCGTCATGTACTTTCTAAAATGCCAAGACACGTTTTTTAGTAGCTTTTTTTGTCTATTTTCGGTAAAATAGCTAGAAGTAACACAAATTGAGGGCATTATGACAAAAGCAGATGAGATTTTCAAACAAAACATTCAAATGATTATGGAAGAAGGGGTCATGAGTCAGCAGGCTCGTCCTAAGTACAAGGATGGAAAAACCGCTCATTCCAAGTATATCACAGGGAGTTTTGCCGTCTATGATTTGGCAAAAGGAGAGTTTCCCATCACCACACTTCGTCCTATTCCTATCAAGTCTGCCATCAAGGAGATTTTTTGGATTTACCAAGACCAGAGCAACAGCCTTTCTGTACTCAATGAGAAGTACGGGGTTAGCTACTGGAACGACTGGGAAGTGGGAGAAACTGGAACCATTGGTGAGCGTTATGGAGCGGTTGTGAAAAACCATGCCATTATCGATAAGCTCCTCAAACAGTTGGAGGAAAATCCGTGGAATCGTCGAAATGTCATCTCCCTTTGGGATTATGACGCTTTTGAGCGGACAGAAGGCTTGTTGCCTTGTGCCTTTCAAACCATGTTTGATGTGAGAAAAATCGGCGACACCATTTACCTAGATGCGACCCTAACCCAGCGTAGCAACGATATGCTGGTGGCGCACCATATCAATGCCATGCAGTATGTGGCGCTTCAGATGATGATTGCCAAGCATTTTGGTTGGCAGGTGGGCAAGTTCTTTTACTTTGTCAATAATCTCCACATTTATGACAACCAATTTGAACAAGCAAAAGAGCTGTTGAGTCGTACTCCGTCTGATTGTCAGCCGCGCTTGTTGCTCAATGTGCCTGATAGCACTAACTTTTTTGACATCAAGCCAGAGGATTTTGAATTAGTTGATTATGAGCCGGTCAAACCCCAACTCAAGTTTGACCTAGCCATCTAGGAAGAAAGAGGACAGGGCATGACCAAAAAAATCGTTGCCATCTGGGCGCAAGATAAGAATCAGGTGATCGGAAAAGATGGTCGCCTGCCTTGGCATCTGCCAAAGGAGTTGGCTCATTTCAAAGAAACCACTTTAAATCAAGCTATTTTGATGGGACGCGTGACCTTTGACGGCATGAACCGTCGTTTGTTGACACAGCGTGAGATTCTAATTTTGACACGGGACAAGGATTTTGAGATGGAAGGTGTCAAGGTTTTTCATAGCATTGAGCAGGTTCTTTCTTGGTATCAACAGCAGGAAAAGACCCTCTATATCACAGGAGGCAGTCAGGTTTTTCAAGCCTTTGAGCCTTATTATGATGAACTCCTTCAGACCATAGTGGATGCAGAAGTTGCAGGTGATACCGTCTTTCCAGCGTTAGACTGGTCCTTATTTGACTTGATCGATGAGGTGGTTTATCCCAAAGATAAGAAAAACGCCTATGATTTCACCGTCAATCGCTTTAGGAGGAGATAAGCATGCAACGCAGTATTTTTGGAGTTTTTACCGCAGCCCTTTGCGTCATCTGCGTGCTTGCTGCTATCCCTGCCTTTCGTAAAAATCGCCATGGTTTAGGTGTCATCTTTTTGCTCAATGCCTTTACCAATTTAGTGAATACTATCCATGCCTTTTATGGCACCTTATTTTAAGGAGAATAACGAAAAATGACTGGAAATAGAACACAAGACAATGTTTACTGCTCATTTTGCGGTAAAAGTCAAGAAGAAGTTCAAAAAATCATTGCAGGAAATGGCGTCTTTATCTGTAATGAATGTGTGGAATTATCCCAAGAAATCATCCGTGAAGAACTAGCTGAGGAGGTCTTGGCGGATTTGACCGAAGTACCAAAACCAAAGGAATTGCTGCACATTCTTAACCATTATGTGATTGGACAAGACCGTGCCAAGCGTGCATTAGCAGTCGCTGTTTACAACCATTACAAACGCATTAGCTTTGCTGAAAGCAGAGAGGACAAGGATGTGGATTTGCAAAAATCTAATATCCTCATGATCGGTCCGACCGGCTCAGGAAAAACCTTTTTAGCACAGACCCTAGCTAAAAGTCTTAATGTGCCTTTTGCCATGGCGGATGCAACCGCTCTGACAGAAGCGGGATATGTGGGTGAAGATGTCGAAAATATCCTCCTCAAGCTCATCCAAGCAGCTGATTACAACATCGAGCGAGCAGAGCGTGGCATCATTTATATCGATGAAATTGATAAAATCGCCAAGAAAGGCGAGAATGTCTCCATTACGCGTGATGTTTCTGGTGAAGGGGTGCAACAGGCGCTTCTTAAGATTGTCGAAGGAACGGTTGCCAACGTCCCACCACAAGGTGGCAGAAAGCACCCGCATCAAGAAATGATTCAAATCAATACCAAAAACATTCTCTTTATCGTTGGTGGAGCCTTTGATGGGATTGAAGACATCGTCAAACAGCGCTTGGGAGAAAAGGTGATTGGTTTTGGGCAAAATAACCGTAAGATTGATGATGATGCTTCTTATATGCAGGAAATCATCTCCGAAGATATTCAAAAATTTGGGATTATTCCTGAATTTATCGGGCGTCTCCCAGTTTTGGCAGCCCTTGAGCAATTAACGGTAGAAGATTTGGTGCGCATTTTGACCGAGCCTCGCAATGCCTTGGTCAAACAATACCAAACCTTGCTGTCTTACGATGGGGTGGAGTTGGACTTTGAAGCCGATGCTCTAAAAGCGATTGCTGAAAAGGCGATTGAGAGAAAAACAGGAGCTAGGGGACTACGTTCTATTATCGAGGAGATCATGCTAGACGTCATGTTTGAAGTGCCAAGTAAGGAAGATGTGACCAAGGTCATTATCACCAAAGAGGCTGTCGAAGGGTTGGCAGAGCCAATCTTAGAAACCGCCTAGCAAGGGGGACTTCGGATGGAAGAACAAGTCTTAAATACCCACAATGCCGATTTGCAGCTCAGTGCAGCCAATCGTTCGCATTATCCAGATGATGATTTGCCTGAGATTGCTTTAGCTGGGCGGTCCAATGTGGGAAAATCAAGTTTTATCAATACCCTTTTAGGGCGTAAAAACTTGGCCAGAACCTCTGGAAAACCAGGAAAAACGCAATTATTAAATTTCTACAATATTGATGGAAAAATTCGTTTTGTCGATGTTCCTGGCTACGGCTATGCCAAGGTCTCAAAGACCGAGCGTGCCAAGTGGGGCAAGATGATTGAGGAATACTTGGTCCATAGAGATAACCTAGAAGCTGTCGTTAGCCTCGTTGATCTTAGACACGCCCCATCAAAAGAAGATGTTCAGATGTATGAGTTTCTCAAATATTATGAGATTCCGACGATTATTGTTGCGACAAAAGCTGATAAGATTCCGCGTGGCAAATGGAATAAGCATGAGGCGATGATTAAAAAAGCTCTGAATTTTGATCCGGCAGATGATTTTATCATCTTCTCATCTGAAACGAGAGTCGGTTATGATGCCGCTTGGGACAGCATTTTAGGAAAATTGTAGGAGAAAAAGAAATGAAGCTCAATCAGATAACGCTTATTGTTGCAGATCTACCAAAGGCTAACCAAGATTTTGAAGTCTTATTTGAAACCGCAGCCGATTATGCTGATGAGACCTTTTCCCAGTGGACACTGGATGATTTCGGAGTGATGCTTCTACCTGTTTCTGAGGAACATTCCAAAGAAACCCTTGCGACGCTTCATCTTGAAGTGGCGGATGTGGATGCTCAAATAAAGCGTCTTAAAGGAGCTGGCTTTACCATCTTACAGCAAGCTCAAGCAACAGATTGGGGCACCTACTCTGGCTTGGTTCAAGGACCAGGAAAATTGACAATTGACTATTATCGCTTAGAAGAGAGATAAAGGCATCGAAAAAGAGAAAATCCATTGGATTTTCTCTTTTTGATTATCCGGTATTCACACGTCTATCCTGCATCTTTGACGTCACTGTAATCAATGACAGGAATTTTCCCACCATCTGGCGCTTCAAATGGTTTAGTCACATCATTACCTTGGTAGTATTTTTCAGAGAGTTTTTTAAGGCTGCCGTCTTTTTTCATCTCGTCAATCGCCTTATCGATTTCTTTGACCAAAGAGCTATCCTTTTTGCTCATGAGGATGCCATTTTTCGTTGGGTTGTAGTAAACATCTCCCATCTTGACATTGAGATTAGGATTTTTCTTTTTGACACTATCGATAAAGAGTTTCTGCGCGATATAGTCGTTAGGGATAAAATCGGTTCTGCCATCTGCGACGTCGTTGAGGTAAACGTCGCCATCAACATTGTCATAGATGACTAGCTCAGCCCCTTGTTTTTTAGCAATCTTCATATAGCTACGCCCAGAAGCACCCGCGGCTTTTTTGCCTTTCCAGTCGCTGAGGTCTTTTTTCTCAATGTGAGAAGTACCGTCTGCACGGACGATTTCCGCCCCTACTCCGTATTTGTAAGGGGTTGAGACGTTATATTTGTCTTGGTATTCCTTGCTGATGTCAAAGTTGTTGAGTGACACATCCACGCGCCCGCTATCAAGGGCTGAGAAAGATTCGGTGAAGCCGAGTTTAACAAACTTGACCTTAACCTTGAGTTTTTCGGCAATGGCTTTCATCATGTCCACTTCGTAGCCGACCAGTTCGTGTTTGTCATCGTAGTAGGAAGTTGGACGGTAGGTGGTCGGGGTTGCGACTAAGAGTTCGCCTTTCTTTTGGATGCTGTCTAGGGTCGTTGTTGATTGGCTCGTCTTAGATTGGCTAGAACAAGCGCTTAGTAGGAGACTAGCTCCTAAGAGGGTGATGATAGTTTTTGTTTTCATGATATTTTCCTATTCATTTTCATAATGGTTTAGTGAAAAAGGGCCATAGGCCCTTTGTTGTGGTTAAGGCTTATCCTGCGTCTTTGACGTCTGAGATGTCGATCACAGGGATTTTTTCGTTTGATTCAAATGGTTTGGTCAAATCAAGACCGTTGTAGTATTTTTCAGAGAGTTTTTTAAGGCTACCGTCTTTTTTCATCTCATCAATAGCAGCATCGATTTTCTTCACAAGAGATTTGTCTTTCTTGCTCATGATGATACCGTTTTCGCTTGGGTTGTAGAGGACATCGCTCATCTTAACATTGAGATTAGGATTTTTTTCCTTCATCGCATCAACGAAGAGTTTTTGAGCGACATAGTCGTTTGGAATGAAGTCAGTACGACCATTTGCCACATCGTTAAGGTAAACGTCACCGTCAACATTATCATAAGTCACCAGTTCAGCCCCTTGTTTTTTAGCGATCTTCATAAAGTTAGTGCCAGCTGCACCCGCAGCTTTTTTGCCCTTCCAATCGCTAAGGTCTTTTTTCTCAATGCCAGAAGTCCCGTCACCACGGACAATAGCGCCCCCGACTCCGTACTTATAAGGCGTAGAGATGTTATATTTTTCTTGGCGTTCTGGTGTGATGTCAAGGTTGTTAAGAGACACATCAACACGACCACTGTCAACAGAAGAAAAGGCTTGGTCAAATCCTGTTTCGACAAATTTGACTTTGACTTTTAGTTTCTCACCGATGGCTTTCATCATGTCCACTTCATAGCCGACCAATTTTTTATTGTCATCATAGTAAGAAGTTGGACGATAAGTGGTTGGTGTTGCGACAACGAGTTCGCCTTTTTTCTCGATCTTATCCCAGACTGTTGCATCAGACGAGCTGCTTTTAGAACCTTGGCTAGAACAAGCAGCGAGTAAAGTAGCCATCCCCAAAGTGAGGACAATATGACGTTTTTTCATAAAAACTCCTTTGAAAATCAAATATTTTTACCTCATTTATCATATCATATTTTTTAATCGCTTACAAGATTTTTTTATGATTTTACTTTCTAAACCAGCAGCACAATGAGAAAAGAGCTTGTTTTCCCGTTTTTTTAGGTTTTATGATATAATGAAAGGACGATAAAAACAAGGAGAAGACTGTGAAAAATTATATCAATGTTATTGGAGCAGGGCTAGCTGGTAGTGAGGCGGCTTATCAAATCGCCAAGCGTGGTATTCCTGTTCGCCTCTATGAGATGCGTGGGGTGAAACCAACCCCGCAACATAAGACGGATGGTTTTGCGGAGTTAGTGTGTTCCAATTCGTTACGTGGGGATGCGCTAACCAATGCTGTCGGGCTTTTAAAGGAAGAGATGCGCCGTTTGGATTCGGTTATTATGCAGGCAGCTGAAAGCACCCGTGTTCCAGCTGGAGGGGCTTTGGCAGTTGACCGTGACGGTTTTTCTGATTTTGTGACGCAAACCATCACTAATCATCCTTTGATTGAGGTGGTGCGTGAAGAGATCACAGAGCTACCAGAAGACGCCATTACCATTATTGCGACTGGTCCTTTGACCAGTGATGCCTTGGCAGAAAAAATTCATGCCCTTAACGAGGGAGATGGTTTTTATTTCTATGATGCGGCAGCACCGATTGTGGATGTGGCTAGCATCAATATGGACAAGGTCTATCTCAAATCGCGCTATGACAAAGGGGAGGCAGCTTATCTCAACTGTCCTATGACCAAAGAGGAGTTTCTCGCTTTTCAAGAAGCTTTGATCAATGCTGAAGAAGCACCGCTCAATAGTTTTGAGAAGGAAAAATATTTTGAGGGCTGTATGCCCATTGAGGTCATGGCCAAGCGTGGGGTCAAGACCATGCTTTATGGACCGATGAAACCAGTTGGGCTAGAGTATCCAGACGACTATAAGGGACCGCGTGATGGCGACTACAAGACCCCTTACGCTGTGGTGCAGTTGCGCCAAGATAATGCTGCAGGGAGTCTGTACAATATTGTTGGTTTTCAAACTCACCTCAAGTGGGGAGAGCAAAAACGAGTCTTTTCTATGATTCCAGGCTTAGAAAATGCGGAGTTTGTTCGTTACGGGGTTATGCATTGCAATTCTTATATGGATTCGCCTAATCTTTTAACCCAGACCTTCCAATCTAAGAAGCAAGCTAATCTCTTTTTTGCCGGTCAGATGACAGGTGTTGAGGGCTATGTGGAGTCGGCAGCTAGTGGTTTGGTGGCTGGTATTAATGCCGCTCGCCTCTTTAAAGAAGAACAAGAAGTGGTCTTTCCACGTACGACGGCTATCGGTAGTTTGCCTTACTATATTACCCATACCGAAAGCAAGCATTTCCAACCCATGAATGTCAACTTTGGTATTATCAAAGAGTTGGATGGTCCACGCATTCGTGATAAAAAAGAGCGCTATGAAGCTATCGCCAAACGTGCTTTGGAAGACTTAGAACCATATTTAGAAGCATAAGAAAAAGAGGGAAGCCCCTCTTTTTTACTGTTTATTCTTGAGCCAATCTTTTGCTTGTTTAGATAGCTTGGTTACATCAAGCCCCTTATGTTTGGCTAGCTGTCGGCTTTTTTCAAGGGTTTCGTTATCGATGTAGCCGAGTTTGATGATGCTGCCTTTAGCTAGACTGGTCTGAATACGGTTGGGTCTTGGAGTCATGCTAAGAACGCTAAAAGGGCGCTTGTCATGATAGCTGGCTTTGGCAGGGAGCAACTCTCGCACTAGGCGAAAACCTTGCTCTTCGAGAACTTGCTCTGCTCGAAAAAGGTCTGTTCCTATCAAATCTGGCACCTGTGTGAGCTTTTGACTAGCAGTAACCAGAGCCTCATCGACATAATAGAGCTTCACAAGTGCCCCTTTAGGCAATTTACTAGGCTTTGGACTCATGCCAACGACTTCATCGATTTTAGCGGTATGCCATTTGAGACTCGGCTTAGCAAGGACTTGGCTGACGACAAAGCCTTGCTCTTCCAGATAAGCCTGAGCTGTATGTCGCTCTAGATGAGTGACATCATCGAGTCGTACGAGACTTTTTTGGTGTTCGTGGTGGCGATCTAGGGCTTTAGTAACGATGGGCATGGCACTATCTGTGACTTTACCGACGATTTCGACCGTATCGAGTAAACCCAGCACCTTGGTCACATTACCAAAGACCTTGCCGATAGATGTTTTTGCTTGTTTAGTCATATGTGTCTCCTTTGTTTTCGGCTATGATTATAACAAAAATGTCAGCCTTTGTCTGTTCTAACCTTACAAAATTGTAAGAAATCCGTCTCAAGTTGTAAGGTTAGAGGGCCACTTGAAGTGTTATACTAGATGTATCAAAACATTAGAACAAAAGGAGGTTTGACAAATGAAACGTTGGCTGAAAATTTTTGGTCTTGCTCTTATCTTGCTCAGTGGTTTACTTTACTGGCTGGGTCCACGATTTGGGTTTTGGCTGATTCCCCCTTCGCCCCAACGTTATGCAACAGAAGCGATTCAGCTCATTGATCGTGAAGGGCTAAGAAGTCATCAAGAGAATTGGAATCGAGAACGTTCCGTTATTCTTCGTGAACTGAAGAAGTCTAAAACAATCCAAGATACTTACCCTCTTATAGAGCAAGCAGCTAAGATTGGAGGGAGCGAGCATTCCTTTTTAGATAGTGCAAAACAAGAAACGATAAAAGAAGCGGAGCAACTTCCTGTTATCAAGCGTTTAGACGATGATTTACTCTATATACACCTGCCGGAAATGCTAGATTTAGATCAGAAACAAGAAGAAACCTATGCAAACAAGGTGAATACAGCCCTACTCAGTGAATCTTACAAAGCTGTTATTCTGGATTTGAGGGGAAATAGGGGAGGCAATCTGACACCTATGATTCTATCGGTGTCTAGCCTTTTGCCAGACGGCTCTCTACTAAAATCCATCGATCAAAGAGGAAAAGAGCAGGACTGGATTTTGAAAGACGGGCGTTTCTCAGCAGAACCGTCTATCCGTTTAGCAAAGCAAGGCAAGAAGTCTGTTCCTGTTGCAATTTTACTCGATAAACAAACCGCAAGTTCAGGGGAAATCACAGCCTTATCCTTTAAAGGTTTACCTCACGTTAGTTTTTGGGGAAAAGTCAGTGCTGGTTACACATCTGTTAATCGTACTTTTTTGCTCTATGATGGCACAAGGCTTAATCTCACTGTTGCTAGCTTAAAAGATCGTGAGGGAAACTCTTATTTCAATACCCCTATCCAACCAGAACATATCAGCAATCATCCCCTTGAGGAGGCTAGGGCCTACCTTAACCACAATGAATAATCAAAGGAGTTTAGCATGTTATTAGAAATTAACCAATTACAAAAAATTTACCGTACTCGCTTTTCTAAAGAAGAGACCAGAGCCTTGAAGGATGTTTCTTTCACCGTGCATGAGGGTGAGTTTATCGCTATCATGGGAGAGTCCGGTTCAGGGAAGACCACGCTACTCAATATCCTTGCGACCCTTGAAAAACCAACCAACGGCTCGGTCTATCTTAATAGCCAAGACATCACGCAAATCAAGGATAGTCGTCTAGCCCAATTTCGCCTAGACCACTTGGGGTTTGTCTTTCAAGACTTTAATTTGCTAGATACCCTATCCGTCAGAGATAATATCTATCTCCCCATGGTCTTGTCCAAACGCAGTCCCAAGGAGATGGAACATCGCCTTCAACAACTGGCTCCTTTGTTATCCATCAAAGACTTGCTCAATAAGCGTCCTTTTGAGCTATCTGGTGGGCAAAAGCAGCGGGTCGCCATCGCCAGAAGTCTGATGACCAGCCCTCAGCTCCTCCTTGCAGATGAGCCGACAGCTGCTCTAGATTATAGCAACTCAGAGCGCTTACTCCAGCTATTTGAAACCATTAACCAAAAAGGACAGACCATTCTCATGGTAACCCACTCAGCCAATGCCGCTAGTCACGCGAGCCGTGTCCTCTTTATCAAAGACGGTCAGATCTTCCACCAATTGCATAAGGGAGAGCGTAGTCAGCAAGATTTCAGTCGGGACATCTCCCTTAGCATGTCGGTTATCCTAGGAGGTGAGTAGGATGTTTTATTTGAAACTAGCTTTTCAAAATATCAAGCAATCTCTTGGTCAGTTTATTCCTTTTATCCTTGTGTCGGTCACGAGTTTTATCATGCTCCTCAGTTTATTACTCATCCTAATGGAACCAACAGCCAACTCCACTTCTGGTAGTGTCAATCTAGCGCTAGGTCTGGGTGTTTGGGTCATGATGATTTTTACCGCTATTCTCGCCCTTTATAGCTATCAATTTTTGATGCGGCAACGCAGTCGTGCCTTTGGTCTTTATCATATCCTTGGTATGAATAAGGGGCAGTTGCTCCTCGTTGTGACCTTAGAGCTTACCTTTCTCTTTATCCTCACCCTTATCTTGGGGAGTGTTTTAGGAACGGTTTTGGCTAACTTTTTATACCTTATCTTTGTCAATGTGATTAAAGTTAAGAGCCTTGCCTTTGCCCTTTCGCCCTTAGCGTATCTCACAAATATCGGGATTTTTTCCTTGATTTTCCTTGGCTTAGAAGGCGTGACGGTTATTCGTATCTTGCGCTCATCTGGACTTCAGTTGTTGCGGGCAAAAGAAACTGGTGAAAAAGAGCCGCGTGGCAATAGCTTTCTTGCTCTCCTTAGTATTCTCTTTTTGGGAGCGGGTTATACCATTTCAATCCTTTATCGCAATAAGATTGATATCCTCGTTGTCTATAAGTTCTTTTTGGCGGTTATCTTGGTGATTCTTGGGACTTACCTCTTTTATATCAGTTTTACTACTTGGTATCTGAAAATGCGCCGCAAAAACAAGCGCTATTATTATCAACCCAAGCATTTCATGGTCATCTCACAGATGCTCTTTCGCATGAAACAGCACGCAGCAGGACTTGCTACCATCACTATCTTGGCTACGATGTCCTTTGTGACACTAGCGTCCACCACTGTGCTCTATACCAATGTCAACCATCTAGCGCAGCAATACTACCCCAAAAATACAGTGGTAGAAGTGGATAAAACGTCTAGAGCAGAAGCACTCGCTCTCTTTGACGAGCAGGTCTATCATAGCGTGTCTAAAGACGCTTTTACGACCTATCAGAGCGAAATGTATCAACTGCCTCATTTCCAAAAAGACTGGAGTATCAACCAAGACAGCCTAAACGCTGCCAAATCCTCGGGTAATTTTGCTGTGGCAACAGTGGTGCTTGAGGATGACTTCAAGGCTTTGGGCAACCATCTGAAGCATGATTTAGGTGACAATGAAATCGCCATCTATGCGCCTAAACACAACCTTAATCAGCTCAACTGGTTTGGGACTTCCTACCAAGTAGTGGAACAACCCTCTCAAGTGAAAAATGTGAACAATCTGGTTGCCTTTATCGATAGCGCCCTCATCGTGGTTAAAGACGACCACGTCTTTCAAGCCATGAAAGAGCGTTATCAAACCAGTACCAAGCAGCCTCTTTTAAACACAACCTACACTACCATGGCTGACCTTTCCAAAACCGATCAAAATAAACTAAAAGCTAGCGTCAAGGATGAAACGCTAAGCATCGAGACGAGAGAAGATTATCTCGATGATGCCTTTGGTTTCTTTGGAGAGCTTCTCTTTATTGGGGTGATTCTAGGAATCAATTTTATCCTTGGTGCAGCCATGATCATCTACTATAAGCAACTCTCCGAAGGACAAGAGGATAAAAAATCCTATCATATCTTACAGCAGGTAGGAATGAGCCTATCAGACATCAAGTCCTCCATCAATTCGCAAGTACTCATGCTCTTCTTTATGCCTTTGGTGTTAGCCGTTATTCACTTTATGGTGGCACTCCCTATCCTTAGTTCTATGCTAAAAGGTTTTGGCGTGACGGATACTGCCCTCGTATATTGGGTGTCTGGTATCACGGTTATCGTGATTTCTCTGATTTACTTTATCATCTATCGTCTGACGAGCAGAACCTATTACCGTTTGATTGAGCGAAGAACAAATTCTTAATTGGTAAATCAATCAGTTGACTTTTCAGAATGATTGCGCTATCATTGAAAATGTAATGGGAGTCTGTGTACAGTCTGAGAGGAAGCGTAAGCTTCGACCGCACCTGATCTGGGTAATGCCAGCGTAGGGAATTCGTTTCATTCAAAGAATGAAGACACTCTTCCATGGGAGGAGTGTCTTTTTTTAGTTCGCTCGTCCTAGATTTTAAAGAGAAAGGAGAAGCAAATGAATGGATGGAGACAAGGCATCAGACGGCATATCGGCTTGATTGGATTTGTTTTATTTCTTGGTTTTTGGCAGGGGATGGGCTTTTTGCACGCGCTACCTAAGTTTATCCTGCCCTCTCCCTTTGAGATTTTAGAAGCTTTTGTCAGAGATAGGGATATGCTCTTCTATCACGGGCTTGCGACCATCAAGGTGGCGCTCTTGGGGCTTGGTTTGGGCGTTCTTCTTGCCATTGTGCTGGCTGCGGTGATGGATCGTTTTTCATGGCTCTATGATATGATTTACCCTGCCATGGTGGTTATCCAGACCATCCCCACCATTGCCATCGCCCCTATCCTGGTCTTGTGGCTGGGATATGGGATGCTGCCAAAGATTGTGTTGATTATCCTAACGGTGACCTTTCCCATTTTGGTCAGTATTCTAGATGGCTTTCGGCATTGTGACAAGGATATGCTGACGCTCTTTGAGTTGATGAAGGCCAGTCGTTTTCAAATCCTCTGGCATTTGAAGATTCCTTCAAGCCTCCCTTACTTTTACGCTGGTCTGCGTGTCAGTGTCTCTTATGCCTTTATTACAACGGTGGTATCGGAGTGGCTCGGTGGTTTTGAAGGGCTTGGGGTCTATATGATCCAGTCAAAAAAGCTCTTTGAGTACGATACCATGTTTGCCATTATTATCCTCATTTCCCTGATTAGTCTCTTGGGAATGAAACTGGTGGACATCAGTGAAAGATATGTCATCAAGTGGAAACATTAAACATTTTAGAAAAAGGAATGCAGATGCCACCCATTAAAAACAGATAAGAGGTGTTAGGTCGGACGCATAATCCTCGGTAGATAGAACAAGAGCTTTAGCAACAGCTTGCTCAAGCCTTAGCCAAAAAGAAAAAGGAGAGTGAAATATGAAAAAGCGCACCAAAATGCTAGGAATCGGACTTTTAGCTGCCAGTTTCATCGGACTTGCGGCTTGTAGCCATTCTGCTAGTCAATCTAGCCAGAAAAAAGCAGACAATAAAAAGGTGGAGATTATCCTTGACTGGACTCCAAATACCAATCATACAGGCCTATATGTCGCTAAGGACAAGGGCTACTTTAAAGACGCAGGAGTAGATGTGGACATCAAGCTCCCACCAGAGGATAGCTCATCAGACTTGGTGATTAATGGAAAAGCCCCTTTTGCGGTCTATTTTCAAGACTATATGGCTAAAAAATTAGAAAAAGGCGCAGGCATCACAGCCGTAGCAGCCATTGTGGAACACAACACGTCTGGAATCATCTCAAGAAAAGAAGATGACATCAAAAGCCCCAAAGCCCTAGATGGTCATAAATACGGTACTTGGAATGACCCAACAGAACTCGCTATGCTAAAGACCCTAGTGGATTCAGATGGTGGCGACTTTAACAAGGTCGAAAAAGTGCCAAACAATGACTCCAACTCCATCACGCCTATCGCTAACAAGGTTTTTGATGCGGCTTGGATTTACTATGGTTGGGACGGGCTTTTGGCTAAGTCTGAAGGGGTGGATACCAATTTCTTCTACATGAGAGACTTTGTGAAAGATTTTGACTATTACTCGCCTGTGATCATTGCCAATAACGATTACCTCAAAAACAATAAAGAACAAGCTAAAAAAGTGGTCAAGGCGATTAAAAAAGGCTACCAGTACGCTATGGACCATCCCGATGAGGCAGCGGACATCTTGATTAAAAATGCTCCAGAGTTGGAGAAGAAAAAAGATTTCGTCCACGAGTCTCAGCACTACCTCTCAAAAGCATACGCTAGCGACAAGGACAAGTGGGGCTACATCGATGCCAAACGCTGGAACGCTTTTTACAAGTGGGATAAGGAGCACGGCGTTTTGAAAACAGACTTGACCGATAAAGGATTTACCAACGATTTTTTGACAGATAAATGATAGCATTACGATTAGATCATGTAAGCTACGCTTACGGCACAGAAGCGATTTTAAAGGATTTGACCCTGGAGGTTGAAAAAGGAGAGATCGTCTCCCTCCTTGGTCCAAGCGGAATTGGCAAAAGCACCCTCTTTAACCTGATTGCAGGGATTTTAGAGGGACAAGACGGCAGTATCTGGATTGACCAAAAGCAAAATCCAAAAGGCGAGGTCAGCTATATGCTACAAAAAGACCTGCTTTTAGAACACAAAACCGTGATTGGAAATGTCATGTTACCCCTCTTGATAAGACGAGTTCATAAAGAAAAAGCTAGCCAAGAGGCGCATGATATCTTAAAGACCTTTCAGCTTGAAAGTATCGCAGACAAATATCCGCATGAGTTAAGCGGTGGAATGAGGCAGCGCGTGGCCTTACTTCGCACGTATCTCTTTGGACATTCGCTCTTTCTCTTAGATGAGGCTTTTAGCGCCCTTGATGAGCTGACCAAGTTAGAACTCCATGACTGGTATCTAGACGTTCACAAACAGCTGGGATTGACCACCCTTCTCATTACCCACAGTATTGAGGAGGCTTTGGCTCTCAGTGACAAGATTTATATCCTCAACCACCGTCCAGCCCAAATTGTGGGCGAAATTCAGCTCACCAGCGAGGATAAGGCAGATAAAAACAAGCTCCTCACTTACCGAGAGGCCATCTTAAAACTCCTCGCCCTCTAACCCTTTACCTCCAAAAACAACCATCTGACAACAGAAACTTTTTGCTTGTTGGATGGTTTGTTTTTTTGTTAAAATATTAGCATGAACCAACTGATTAAAGATAAATTGGCCTTATTACCCACGCAGCCTGGATGTTATCTTCATAAGGATAAACACGGCACCATCATCTATGTCGGCAAGGCAAAAAATTTGAAAAATCGGGTGCGGAGTTACTTTAGAGGGAGCCACGATACCAAGACCGAAGCCTTGGTGTCTGAGATTGTGGATTTTGAGTATATCGTGACCGAATCTAACATCGAAGCGCTGCTTCTTGAAATTAATCTTATCCAAGAACACCAACCTAAGTATAATATCCGACTCAAAGACGACAAGTCCTATCCTTTTATCAAGATTACTAAGGAAACCTATCCGCGGCTCTTGATTACCCGTCAAGTCAAAAAACATGATGGCATTTATTTTGGTCCCTATCCTGATAGCGGGGCAGCGACCGAGATCAAGCGCCTGCTGGACCGGATTTTTCCTTTCAAAAAATGCACCAATCCAGCCAACAAGGTTTGTTTTTACTACCACATGGGGCAGTGCTGTGCCCATACTATTTGTCACAATCCACCTGGTTTTTATGAAGAGATGATTGAGGATGTCAAGCATTTCCTCAATGGTCAGGATGACCAGATTGTCCATGATTTGAAAAAGAAGATGGAAGAAGCCGCAGCGGATATGGCATTTGAGCGTGCGGCAGAATACCGCGATTTGCTCACTAATATCCAGACCCTTAGAACCAAACAACGGGTCATGCACCAAGACATGATGGACCGTGATATTTTTGGCTTTGCGGTTGAAAAGGGCTGGATGTGTGTGCAGGTCTTTTTCATCAGACAAGGAAAACTCATTCAGCGTGATGTCAATCTCTTTCCCTACTACAATGATCCCGAAGAAGATTTCTTGACCTATATCGGACAATTTTATCAAGAAGAAGCCCATTTCAAACCACAAGAAATCTTTATTCCAAAAGGAATCGATGAAACAGCTGTCAGCGCTCTGGTCAAAGGCAGTAAGGTCATCGTTCCCAAACGTGGAGAGAAGAAGCAACTAGTCAGTCTAGCTACTAAAAACGCTCGGGTTAGTTTGGAGCAAAAATTTGCTCTTTTGGAACGTGATTTTCAAAAGACTAAGGGGGCTATTGAGCAGCTCGGTCAAATCATGGGGCTCCCAGCTCTTCACCGGATCGAGGCTTTTGACAACTCTAATATCATGGGAACCAGTCCTGTCTCTGCTATGGTGGTCTTTATTGACGGAAAACCACAGAAAAAAGAATACCGCAAGTACAAGATTAAGACTGTAGAGGGACCAGATGATTACGCCAGCATGCGCGAAGTCATCAAGCGGCGTTATAGTCGGGTGAAAAAAGAAGGGCTCCCTCTCCCAGATTTGATCATCATTGATGGGGGACAAGGACAGGTCAATAGCGCCAAAGAAGTCTTAAAGGACTTGGGCTTGAGCATTCCTGTTGCTGGTCTGCAAAAAAATGACCGCCATGAAACCCACGATCTCCTTTACGGGGATCCTTTATCGGTCGTTCCTCTCAAGCGCCAGTCACAGGAGTTTTTCCTCCTTCACCGGATTCAAGACGAGGTGCATCGATTTGCCATTACCTTCCACCGTCAAGTGCGCTCGAAAAATTCCTTCTCCTCCCAGCTTGATGATATTGAAGGCTTAGGACCAAAGCGTAAACAAAAATTGATGAAACACTTTAAGAGTTTAGCTAAGATAAGAGCCGCCAGTCTCGAGGAATTGACCGCTCTTGGCTTACCAAAAAAAGTCGCAGAAGCCACACAAGAAAAACTCAAGCAAATAGATCAAGAAAGAGAAGAGAGCAGAGGATAAATGCTTCTGTCTTCTCTTTTTTTCAGCATTTTTTGGATGAATATGGTACAATAAAGAGGAATTGTAAACAGGTGAAAGCCCTGCAAAAGATTATTTTAGAGGAGGCATCAGAGATGACAGTAGATTTTAAGGCGGAATTTGAAAAACGCAAAGACGATTTTATGGCGGACTTGATCAGCCTTTTGGAGATTAATTCAGAACGTGATGACAGCAAAGCCGACAAGGAACATCCTTTTGGACCTGGACCGGTTAAGGCGCTTCATCATTTCCTAGCGATGGCTGAGCGTGATGGTTATAAGACTCGCAACATCGACAACTATGCTGGCGATTTTGAATACGGTGAGGGCGATGAAGTGCTTGGTATCTTTGCTCATTTGGATGTGGTGCCAGCTGGTAGTGGTTGGGAGACTGACCCTTATAAACCTGTCATCAAAGATGGTCGCCTCTATGCGCGTGGCTCATCTGATGACAAGGGACCAACTATGGCTTGCTACTACGGGCTTAAGATTATCAAAGAATTAGGACTTCCAGTCTCTCGCAAGGTGCGTTTCGTGGTCGGAACGGACGAAGAGTCCGGCTGGGGTGATATGGACTACTATTTTGCCCACAATGGCTTGAAAAATCCTGATTTTGGTTTCTCACCAGATGCGGATTTCCCTATCATCAATGGTGAAAAAGGAAACATCACTGAGTACCTCCATTTTGACGGAAAAAATGAAGGTTTAGTTGTTCTTCACAGTTTCAATGGTGGTCTGCGTGAAAACATGGTACCTGAGTCTGCCACAGCCGTTATTTCAGGCTCTGTATCTGCCCAAGAAGTCTCTGACCTCCTTGCTAACTTTGTGGCGAGCCACAAGGTGACTGGTCAAGTTGTGGAAAATGATGGCAAATTAGAAGTGACTATCTACGGAAAATCTGCCCATGGTTCTACACCAGAAGAAGGGGTTAATGGGGCAACGCTTCTTGGTCTTTTCCTCAGCCAATTTGATTTCTATGGACCTGCTAAGGCTTATATTGAGGTGACAGCTAGCCTCCACAATGATTTTGCAGGAGAAAAACTCGGTGTTGCTTACACTGATGACAAGATGGGACCTCTTAGCATGAACGCTGGTGTCTTTCGTTTTGATGAAAACTCTAGTGACAACACCATCGCCCTGAACTTCCGCTATCCAAAAGGAACTGATGAGCTAAAAATCAAGGAAGAACTCAGCAAGATTGCTGGACCAAAAGCCATCACTATTTCCGACTCTCACCACACACCACACTACGTGCCAATGGATGATGAATTGGTTGAGACCCTCTTATCTGTCTATGAAAAACAAACAGGTCTAAAAGGTCATGAACAAGTCATCGGTGGTGGAACCTTTGGTCGTCTCCTAGAGCGTGGCGTTGCCTTTGGTGCTATGTTCCCAGACTCTATCAATACTATGCACCAAGCCAATGAATTTATGGCGCTAGATGATCTTTACCGCGCCGCTGCTATCTATGCAGAAGCCATTTATGAATTGATTAAATAAAAGAGGGAAAATCCTTCTGAAAAAAGAGTTTGGAACTCCTTTTGTCCCAAGCTCTTTTTCAAGTCTAAGCTAAAACAAGAAAAGAAAGGACAGCATGAATCCTTTATTAACCGGTATGAATGATAAGCAAAAAGAGGCAGTCAAAACCACGCAAGGTCCTCTTCTCATCATGGCAGGAGCAGGATCTGGTAAGACCCGTGTTTTGACCCATCGAATCGCTTATCTCATTGATGAAAAAGGCGTTAACCCGTGGAATATCCTTGCTATCACCTTTACCAATAAGGCGGCAAGAGAGATGAAAGAAAGAGCTTTTGCGCTCAATCCGGCAACCCAAGACAGCTTGATTGCCACCTTTCACAGTATGTGTGTGCGCATTTTGCGAAAAGATGGTGATCAGATTGGCTATAATCGCAATTTCACCATTATCGATCCCGGGGAACAGCGCACCCTTATGAAGCGGATTTTAAAAACGCTCAATCTCGATCCCAAGAATTGGAGTGAACGAGGCATTTTAGCAACCATCTCCAATGCCAAAAATGACCTCATCGATGAGGACACCTATGAAGCACAGGCAAGTGATGTCTATCGTCAGGTCGTTGCCAAGTGTTACAAGGCCTATCAGACAGAGCTCAGAAACAGTGAATCCCTTGATTTTGATGACCTCATCATGGTGACACTGCGTTTATTTGACCAAAAACCCGAGGTTTTATCCTACTATCAGCAACGTTACCAGTATATTCATGTAGATGAGTACCAAGACACCAATCAAGCCCAGTATCAGTTGGTTAAGCTTCTTGCCAAACGCTTTAAAAACATCTGTGTAGTCGGAGATGCCGATCAGTCCATCTATGGCTGGCGTGGGGCAGATATGCAAAATATCCTCAATTTTGAAGCAGACTATCCAGAAGCCAAAGTCGTCTTGCTGGAGGAAAATTATCGCTCGACCAAGACCATCCTTCAAGCTGCTAACGAAGTTATCCAAAACAATCAAGAACGCCGTCCTAAAAATCTCTGGACACAAAACGAAGAAGGGGCGAAAATTGTCTATTATCAAGGCAATGATGAGCAAGACGAAGCCTTTTATGTAGCCAATCAGATCCAAGCCCTGACGCATGAAACCAAATATCGCTACCAAGATTTTGCCGTTCTCTACCGCACCAATGCCCAGTCTCGGACCATTGAAGAAGCCTTTTTAAAGGCGACCATTCCCTACACCATGGTCGGCGGAACCAAATTCTACAACCGTAAGGAAATCCGTGATGTCATCGCTTACTTGAATGTGGTGGCAAACACCAGTGATAATATCAGTTATGAGCGCATCATTAACGAGCCTAAGCGTGGCGTGGGGCCAGGTACCTTGGAGAAAATTCGTACTTTTGCTAACGAACGAGAGATGAGTCTTTTGGAGGCTTCTGCCAATATTATCCTATCTCCCATCAAAGGTAAGGCTGCCCAAGCTGTATTTGATTTGGGGAATTTTTTGCTCAACCTCAGAGAGCAGCTCGATGATTTGACCATTACAGAAATAGTAGAACGCCTCCTCAAAGAAACGGGCTACCTGAGTGCTCTGGAATTGCAAAACACCCTTGAGAGTCAAAACCGCATCGAAAATATCGAAGAATTTCTCTCCGTGACCAAGAATTTTGATCGGCAAAATAGCCCTAGCGAGGAAGAAGTAGGAAGTGAGCGTTTGAGCCGTTTCTTGAATGATTTGGCACTGATTGCAGATACAGACGATACCACGTCAGAAGCATCTGAGGTCACTCTCATGACCCTTCACGCTGCCAAAGGATTGGAGTTTCCGATTGTCTTTGTCATTGGTCTGGAAGAAGGTATTTTTCCTCTTTCAAGAGCCAGTGAAGTCCCAGAAGAATTGGAAGAAGAGCGACGCTTGGCTTATGTAGGGATTACTCGTGCCGAGCAAAAGCTCTATCTGACCAACGCCAACCGCAGAACCTTGTTTGGTCGCACGGACTACAATCGCCCCTCTCGCTTTATTAGAGAAATCTCAGAAACCCTCCTTGATTACGAAGGGCTTGCCAGACCCGTTAATGTGAGCTTTGCGTCCTCTAGCTCCCAGTCATCTGGATTTAAACAGGGAGTCAGCCTACAAGAAGCGCTTCGCCTACGCAAACAGCGCCTAAGTGGTCAAAATCCCGCAACAGGAAAAACAGCTACGGCCAGTTGGCAGGTAGGAGATACCGCCCTTCACCGCAAATGGGGAGAGGGACAAGTGATTGCCGTGAATGGCAGTGGTGACCAGCAAGAAGTGACCATTTCCTTTGAAAGCGTCGGTGTCAAAAAACTCTCCGCAGCCCTAGCCCCTATCGAAAAGAAAAGATAACAAGTGCAGACAAACAACGAACTGAAAAAGTTTGAATGTACTTTGTAGCTTATGAAACTGAACACGGGCTAAAATCCTAAGGAAAAAGACTCATCTTCCTAGAAGCTAATGCTTCTAGGAAGATTCCCTATTTTCTTACGGATTTTTTAACGCCCTTTGTATCTTATGAAATTGAACTCGAGCTACGAACTGCAGGAAATAGATAAAGCTTCCTAGAATTTTTAGGTTCTTCGTCAGCTTTCCTAATTTCCTTTTGTTCGTTTAACGCTCTCATATCTTATGAAAGGAAGTTGTTATGATTGAAACGGGAAGTCCGGAGTTGGAGGCTTATCAACAAAAGCGTTTAGCGGAATTTAAAGAGAAAAATCATAAGGAACCAAAAGACTGTCTCCTCTTTGTTGGAGATTCGATTACGGATTTTTATCCGCTTAAAAAATATCTCGGCAGACAATTGCCCTTGGTTAATCGTGGGATTGCAGGAACAGACAGTGTCTGGCTGCTCCAACATCTTACGGATCACATCTTGTCATTAGAACCGAGTAAACTATTTATTTTAATAGGAACCAACGATATCGGTAGAGGATATAGCAATGCGTCCATTATTGAGCGATTGTCCAATATTATAGAGAAAATCAAGTCAGAATTTCCCTTTATTCCCATTTTTATCTTATCTGTTCTCCCTGTCAGTGAACGTGAGGAACACCGTGCTAAGGTTAAAATCCGTAACAATCAAACCATTCAAGAGCTCAATCAAGCCTTGCAGGTCCTTTGTGGCACAGAGTTTATTGATGCCTACACCGCACTAACGGATAGCAGTGGTCAGTTAGCGAGCAACTATACGACCGATGGGCTACACCTTAGCCCAGCAGGCTATGAACGCTTGTCAGAGGTGATTGCTAGAGAGTTGTAATCAAGCTGCTTATTGTATCTAAAAAAACCGACAAAAGCTATTCGCCTTTGTCGATTTTTAAATTTATTCGTCTTCACCATCTAGGATCATTTCTCCTGTTGGGATGATGTCTTTGGTCTTGGATGACTTGGCAAGAGATTTAAAGGTCTTGTTGTTTTCCTCGTAGCCCAAATTAATGACCGTTGTTTCATCGGGTAAATCCTTAGCGATTTCTGAAATAGAGAGACGAAGCAGGGTTAAGGTATTTTTTTGATCGTCATTAGCTGTTCCATCCTCAACCGCTTTGACGAGCTCAGCCATCTTGGTTTTAGCCTCTCCTGTTAGAGTGAGGCGGATTTCATCGTGCCCCTTGGCATCATCTTTGTCGTCCACATGGATAATTGAAGTTTTAAATCCTTGATCCCCGTCAGGATTGAGCTTGGTATTGATGTCGTTCATCACTGTTTCATACTTGGTCTTGTCAACACTTGTCGTCTCCTCCTTGGAAGTAGCAGTCGTAGAACTGCTTGTCTGTGTTTCTTTTGGAGTGGACTGACTAGTTGAGCCACAAGCACTTAAGAGCGCTAAGGAAGCTAGACCAGTCAAGGCGATAGTGGTTAATTTTTTCATGATGTTCTTCTTTCTATTTTTTTAATCTCTATCTCGTAGGAAATCCTATTATACCATAACTTTTTTCTTTTGGTGGCTTTTTGTTTAAAGGTCATCAAACTGTTATCCCCCAAGTTCTTTTTGTCACAAGTTGTCGTTTTTGTCATGATCAGTGTTGATTGTTTATATCTCTATTAGACGAGTATCGGCTAAAATCGATTGAGGCATGTGGCTATGAAAACGACCTTATTATTAGCACTTCTTTTTGAAGTTTGACTAGCGTAGTCTGTTGAACGAAAAAAGGAGTCCTCAACGCAGTTAATAAAAGAAAACCGCTGAAACACTTGATTTCATGCGGTTTTTCAGTGATGTTTCAGCTAAAACAGTCCAGTGGACTATTTTACTCCCACTCTACTGTTGCAGGTGGTTTGCTGGTGATGTCATAGACGATGCGGTTGACGTGATCGACTTCGTTAACGATGCGGGTTGAAATCTTTTGGAGGACTTCCCAAGGGAGTTTGGCAAAGTCAGCGGTCATGCCGTCAATAGATGTGATGGCACGAATGGCGATGGTGTAGTCATAGGTTCTGCCATCCCCCATGACCCCAACGGAACGCACGCCGGTGTTAACGGTGAAATATTGCCACACGTCACGTTCAAGTCCTGCTTTTTTGATTTCTTCACGCAAAATCGCATCCGATTCGCGGACGGTTTTGAGCTTTTCTTCGGTGATTTCACCCATCACACGGATACCAAGTCCTGGTCCTGGGAAGGGTTGGCGCCAAACGATGTCATCAGGCATGCCAAGAGCAGTACCAAGAGCGCGCACCTCATCTTTAAAGAGGGTGTTGAGTGGCTCAATGAGTTCAAACTGCATGTCCTCTGGAAGTCCACCGACGTTGTGGTGAGACTTGATAGTTTGGGCTGTTTTGGTTCCAGATTCGATAATGTCGGTGTAGAGGGTTCCTTGAGCGAGAAAGGCAACATCAGTGAGCTTGCTAGCTTCATCATCAAAGACGTAGACAAATTCGTTACCGATAATCTTTCGTTTTTGCTCAGGGTCCGTCACGCCCTCTAGTTTATCGAGGAAGCGCTTGCTGGCATCGACTTTAATGATATGGAGGCCAAACTTGCCACCTAGCATCTCCATGACTTGATCGGCTTCGCCTTTGCGAAGAAGCCCATGGTCAACAAAGATACAGATGAGCTGATCGCCGATAGCCCGCTGCAAGAGAACGCCAACAACAGACGAATCCACCCCACCTGAAAGACCGAGGAGAACCTTTTTATTCCCAACGGTTTCACGGATTTTTTGGATTTCCATTTCAATGAAATTATCCATAGACCAGTCGCCTTTGGCACCACAGATGTCAAAGGCAAAGTTATGAAGAATATCATTACCATACACCGAATGGCGCACCTCTGGGTGGAACTGGATGCCGTAGATTTTCTTCTCAGGATTTTCGATCGCTGCATAAGGGCAATCAAGCGATTCACCCGTGCGGATGAAGTGGTCTGGAATCTTGGTCACAGCATCACCGTGGCTCATCAAGACCAGCTGATCTTTTGGTGTTTCCTTGAACAAATCAGAAGTCCCTGTTTGGTGAAGCATGGACTGACCGTATTCACGGTTTCCAGCGTCACTAGCTGGAACAACCTCGCCGCCCAGTGTTTGGGTGATGAGCTGCATCCCGTAGCAGATTCCTAGCACTGGAATCCCCATCTCTAAAATCTCAGGGTCAATGTTAAATGCCCCATCTTCATAAACCGAATTAGGACCACCAGATAAGATAATCCCGATGGGGTTGATTTTCCTAACTTGGTCAGCCGAAATGGTGTGATCCATCAATTCTGAAAAAACACCAAACTCACGAATCCGACGGGTAATCAGTTGGTTGTACTGGCTACCGTAGTCGAGTACGATAATCTTTTGGTGTTCAGCTACTTGAGGTGTCGTCTCAGACATATCAATCTCCTTTTTCCATAAAGCATTAGTCGTCATACTCTCTATTCTATCATATTTTGCAAAATTAAACAGCAAAAGGCTTAGTAAATTTTGCAATATCGCTTTAAATTTGCTACCATAAAAGAAAAGGCTTTAAGGAGAAAGCATGCTACCAGCTTATATCAAAATTCGCGATCAGATTAAGGCAGAGATCGACCAAGGCATCTGGAAGATTGGTCAGCGTTTGCCGAGTGAGCGAGATTTATCAGAAGAATTTCAAGTCAGTCGGATGACCCTACGTCAGGCTATCAGTGTTTTGGTAGATGAGGGGATTTTGGAAAGACGGGTCGGTAGCGGCACTTATGTGACGAGCCACCGTGTGCGTGAGCGGATGAAAGGGACGACGAGTTTCACCGAAATTGTCAAAGCACAAGGAAAAACCCCTTCCAGTCGCTTGATTTCCTACAAGAGGAGTCTCCCCAACGAACAAGAGGTCAAACATCTAGGTATTTCTCCCCAATCTTATATTATTCGCATGGAGCGGGTTCGCTATGCGGATGACTTGCCCTTAGTTTTTGAGATTGCTAGTATTCCTGAAAAAATTGCCAAAAGTCTTGATCAAAATGAAATCACTGAACATTTTTTTAAGGCTTTGACAGATAAAGGCTATACCATCAGCAAGAGTCAGCAGACCATCTCGGCGAAGCTAGCTAGCGATGAGGTGGCAGGCTACCTCAAACTAGCCCCAAAGGCTGCGATTTTGTCTCTTAGTCAGACCTCTTTTTTGGAGGACGGTACTTGTTTTGAGTATGTGAGAAGTGAGTATGCGGGAGAGCGTTTTGAGTTTTATCTCGAAAACTCCTAGGTGAGACGTGAAGTTCGTCTAATGCGAAATAGTCAAAGACATGGAACTGAAAAGAACTGGCGAATTTTAGTACTAGCATAATGACGTTGTTTTTCTTGTGTCCCATTAGTTGGGGTACAGTGACCTGCTTGTATCGTTTTTTTTAATTTTATGGTAGAATAAAGGAATGGAAATTGAAAAAACCAATCGGATGAACGCCTTGTTTGAGTTCTATGCGGCTCTTTTGACCGATAAGCAGATGAACTATATCGAACTCTACTATGCAGATGATTATAGTCTGGCTGAGATTGCTGAAGAATACCAAGTCAGCCGACAAGCTGTCTATGACAACATCAAGCGTACAGAAAAAATCTTAGAAGATTATGAACGCAAACTACACATGTATTCAGATTATATCGTTCGTTCCCAGATTTTTGAGGATTTGCTAAAGCGTTATCCTGATGATGACTATTTACAAGAACAGATTACAATCCTAAGTGGGATCGATAACCGAGAATAGAGGAGAACTTATGGCATTTGAAAATTTAACCCAGCGTTTGCAAACCGTTTTTAAAAATCTCAGACGAAAAGGCAAACTCACCGAGAGTGATGTCCAAGAGGTGACCAAAGAGATTCGACTTGCCTTACTTGAAGCAGACGTGGCTCTTCCTGTGGTCAAGACCTTTATCAAACGCATCAGAGAGCAGGCAATCGGACACGAGATTATCGAGACCTTGGATGCTTCGCAACAGATCATTAAGATTGTCAATGAGGAATTGACCCAAATCTTGGGTTCAGAAACTGCTGAGATTGAGAAATCTCCTAAGATTCCAACCATTATCATGATGGTCGGTCTTCAAGGGGCGGGAAAGACCACCTTTGCAGGGAAGTTGGCCAATAAACTCATCAAGGAAGAGCAGGCTCGCCCTCTCTTGATCGCCGCTGACATCTACCGTCCAGCCGCTATCGACCAGTTAAAGACCATTGGTCAGCAAATCGATGTACCCGTCTTTGAGTTGGGAACACAAGTTCCTGCGCTTGACATCGTCAAGCAAGGGTTAGAGCAAGCTAAAGCTAATCGCAATGACTACGTCATCATTGATACAGCAGGACGTTTGCAAATCGATGAAACCTTGATGCAGGAACTAAAAGACATCAAGGCCTTTGCAAAACCAAATGAAATTCTTCTCGTGGTGGATAGCATGATTGGTCAAGAAGCTGCTAATGTCGCAGATTCCTTCAATCAGCAACTGGACATCACAGGAGTGGTGCTCACCAAAATTGATGGAGATACCCGCGGTGGTGCGGCACTCTCTATTCGTGAGATGACTGGAAAACCCATCAAATTCACTGGAACAGGGGAGAAAATCACCGATATTGAGACTTTCCACCCAGACCGAATGGCCAGCCGTATTTTGGGAATGGGGGATCTCCTAACCTTGATTGAAAAAGCCAGCCAAGAGTACGATGAGAAGCGTTCCCTTGAAATGGCTGAAAAGATGCGAGAAAATACCTTTGATTTCAACGACTTCCTCGAACAACTAGACCAGGTGCAAAACATGGGGCCTATGGAAGACCTGCTCAAAATGCTCCCGGGTATGGCTAGCAATCCAGCCCTCGCTAATTTCAAGGTTGATGAGAAAGATATTGCCAAAAAACGCGCTATTGTCTATTCTATGACTCCTGAAGAACGCGAAAATCCAGATCTTCTGACCCCAAGTCGCAGACGACGGATTGCAGCAGGTTCTGGAAATACCTTTATCGAAGTTAATAAATTTATCAAGGATTTCAATCAAGCAAAGAGCATGATGCAGGGCGTGATGTCAGGCGATATGAACAAGATGATGAAACAAATGGGGCTAAATCCTAATCAAATGCCTAAAAATATGGACATGTCAGCCCTCGAAGGCATGATGGGAGCTAATGGCATGCCAGATCTCTCTAGTCTAGGTGGGGCTGGTATGCCAGATATGAGCCAGATGTTTGGTGGCGGCCTCAAAGGTAAAATCGGTGAATTCGCCATGAAGCAATCCATGAAACGCATGGCCAATAAAATGAAAAAGGCCAAGAAGAAACGGAAATAATCATCATCCAGACGATAAGACTAAGACTAACAAAATAAGAGGAGAAAGCCTCTTCTTATTTTTCGCACATACATCTTTCCGAAAAACTGTAATTTTCTTGAAAAATGTTTTGAGATATGATAGACTACTCTTTAGAAAGGAAATTGTCATGAGACGGGAATTATTACTAGAAAAAATCGATCAACTCAAACAAATCATGCCATGGTATGTCTTAGACTACTATCAATCCAAATTATCTGTTCCTTATAGCCTAATCACGCTTTACGAATACCTCAAAGAGTACCAACGGTTTTTCACTTGGTTACAAGACACTGGGCTTTACCAAGGGCAAACCTTGGCTGATCTTCCTTTGGAGATTTTGGAGCAACTCTCCAAAAAAGATTTGGAGGCCTTTATCCTTTATCTGCGCGAACGTCCGCTCTTGAACAGTAATACGACCAAACAAGGGGTCTCACAAACCACCATCAACCGTACCTTGTCTGCCCTTTCTAGTCTTTACGCTTATCTGACCGAGGAGGTGGAGAATGAAACAGGTGAACCCTACTTCTACCGCAATGTCATGAAAAAGGTAGCAACCAAAAAGAAACGTGAAACCTTAGCTGCCAGAGCTGAAAATATCAAGCAGAAGCTCTTTTTAGGAGAAGAAACCCAAGGTTTTTTAGACCATATTGATCACGTCTATCCGACCCAGCTATCTAATCGTGCCCTCTCCTCCTTCAATAAAAACAAGGAGCGTGATTTGGCTCTCGTAGCCCTTCTCTTGGCATCTGGTATTCGCTTGTCCGAAGCCATTCATCTTGATGTGCGCGATCTCAATCTCAATATGATGGTCGTTGAGGTTATCCGTAAAGGGGGCAAACGTGATGTGGTTCCTATTGCTAGCTTTGCTAAGCCCTATCTCCATCAATATCTGGCTATCCGTGACCAGCGGTATCAGGTCGATAAGACCCAGCTCGCCCTCTTTTTAACGCTCTATCGGGGCAAAGCCAATCGCATGGAGGCCTCCAGTGTTGAAAAGATGGTCGCCAAGTATTCCGAGTCTTTTAAAATCCGAGTCACTCCTCATAAACTGCGCCATACATTGGCGACTAGACTTTATGATGCCACCAAGTCCCAAGTCCTCGTCAGCCATCAGCTAGGACATGCTAGCACCCAAGTCACTGACCTTTATACCCATATCGTTGATGATGAGCAAAAAAATGCTCTGGATCAGTTATAGGCATTTTCTTTGCTTATTTGATTTTGTTTACAGAAATAAATTTATGTTAAATAAACCATACCACAAATCCCTCTCAGTTTAAGAGAGGGATTTGTGCGCATCCCAGAGTTCTGGAAAGATAAAGCCCATGGCTTGGTAAAGCATCATAAATAGCATAGCGCCCCTCTTGGACGATCTTGACCTGTAAGATTGCCACATACTCTTCTACTGCTGCTTCAATCCATTGGCCAATTATGTTTGGTCTCCTTTATGGTGACACAGGTGCCTTTTTCAACTTGACTTTGAACCGTAATCACCAGTCCCAGCTCATCCAAAATATGCTTACTCAAGTAGAGCCCCAGTCCAGTGGCTTTTTGATGCTCTCTGCCGTTGTAACCGGTAAAACCTTCATCAAAGAGGCGAGGAATATCCTCAGGTAAAATCCCAATCCCAGTATCAGCGATATGGAGCTGATTGTCCTCTAGGGTAATGGTAATCTTGCCGCCTGTTTTGTTGTACTTAATAGCATTGTCCAAAATCTGGGTCAAAGCAAAGGTCAGCCATTTCTTGTCCGACAGGAAGACAGCTTCCCCCCTCATATCCACTGACAAATCCTTATACACACAGAGCAGGCGGTATTTTTTAATCAGATCCAGTAAAATCTGTCTGACATCCACGGGTACAAAGCGAAAATCCTTGGCTTGCTGGCTGAACTTGAGGTAGTTGAGGAGGTTATCCAGATAATGCTCCATCCTTAGCAACTGCTCGCGCATGTCTTTGGTGGTGATTTGCTGAGTTTCCTCCATCAAGGACAGGGTCGCAAGGGGAACCTTCATCTGATGTGACCAGATTTTGATGAGTTGATTCATCCGATAGCTCTCGTGGTTGAGCTGATATTGAGCATCTTTTTGTTGCTGAATCAAGGTTTCTAGGAAGGTTCGATAAGCCTGATCGATTGGGGCATTGAAATCCTCGATAAGCTCCAGTTGATGGGCGGTGATGCGCTTCATTTTTCGATAAAAGAGGAAAAAATGCCCACAAAAAACCATAAGAACAAGGGTCAAGACAAAGACAAGAGAGGGTCCAAAAGCAGATAGGGGCAAACGCTCTAGAAAGAAAGTCAGGTAAAACAAGCCCGTCACTCCCAGATATAAGGCGTACCAAAGCCCATACTGACGTACATATAGTCCTAGCCATTTCATTTGAGCACATACCCCACGCCCCGCACCGTGTGCAGGTGAGAAAAGCCAATCTGGGCCAGTTTTTTCCGCAGCCTTGTGATATAGACGTGGAGCGTGTTTTGGTCGATAAAGTCGCCTCCCTCCCACAAGAGGTCAAGCAGTTGTTCCTTGGTCACCACTTGTGGGGCAGACTGCATGAGCTGGCTCAATAGCCGTGATTCGGTCGGTGTCAGATGGAGCTTATCCTCACCATGTGTCAAGACCCCATCCAGACTCAGCGAATAATCTTGAAAGGTTTGTCCAGCTGGGGCAGAAAAACTCTTGCTGCGTCTGAGCAGTGCAGTAATTTTGGCCTCTAGTACATGGATGGAAAAAGGCTTGGTGACCAAATCATCCCCTCCCATATCCAGCGCCATGATGGTGGACATGTCGTCATTATTGCTGGAGATAAAAAGAATGGGGGTGGTCAGGCTCTTTCTAATCTCGGTCGTCCAGTAAAAGCCATTAAAATAAGGGAGATTGATGTCCATGAGGATAACATCTGGAGCGATTTCTTCCACCTCTTGTTTGATGGCCCTAAAATTTTGTACCGAAAACACCTCATACCGATCGTGAAAATGCTTGCGTAGCAAAGACACGATGGTCTCGTCGTCTTCGATGATGTAGATTTTATCAAGTGTGTTCATCAGTTTAGTCTTTGTTCCCAATCATTTTTACATTAACTTGTCTCCAAAATAGATCAAACAGACTTGAGGGCTCAGCGACCTCTAGTCACGTCTATTTTCTTCCTTTAAGACAAACACTCTATTTTTATTGCTTCCTCGAGCTTCTAGGAAATCCAAATCAACCATTTTCGCCAAATATTTTCTGACAGTTGATACGGATTTGCCCGACAACTGAGCTGCAATCGCTGTTGTAACACTATTATGGTCTTTAAAGTATTGATGTAACAGGTCATATAAATGCTGTTCTGCTTGACTTAAAGGGGAACGATTATCTTGCCATTTATCAATCAATTTATCGCTATATTTATCGCTCGCTTGATAAGCGATAAGAGTTTTTAAGATGAGGTCTAACATAAACTCGATAAAGACGGATGAATTATTTTGCCGATCTGCTATCGCTAAACTATCATAATAACCTTGCTGATGTTCGTGAATAAGGGTTTCGACAGGAATCCAAGCAAAAATCGGATGCCAATGGGCTAAAATAACAGTTTGCCATAATCGCCCTATACGACCATTGCCATCCTCAAAAGGATGAATGGTCTCAATCTCATAATGAAAAACACAACTTTTAATCAGTTCTGGTGTATCATCTTTTTGTCCCCAGTCAAAGAGCTCAGACATCAGCTGGTGAATGAATGGCGGTCTAGCTCCCATGTGAACTAAATTCCCTCTCTCATCATAAATGCCAACATCTTTCGGTCGATACTGACCAGAATAAGACACGATGTCCTTGGTGAGCAAAGCATGTGCTTTTAGAAAATCCTTTTGAGAATAAGGATGAAAGGATAAAATCTCTTCATAAACCGCATAGGCATTTTTCACTTCTTGAATCTCTCTTAGAGGTCCTAGGACTCTTTTCCCATCAATGATAGCGGTCACTTGTTCGATAGATAGACTATTTTTTTCAATAGCTAGCGAAGACTGAATCGAGCGAATCCGATTTTCTTTTCTTAACGTTAACTGACGTTCGACCTGTAATTCGAGCTGTCCCACTATTTTAGAAATCTCAACGACTTGATTCAGCATCCTATTTGTAATCGTAAACGGTGGTTTCATCTTCCCTCCTTACCTTACTCTATTATAACAAAATTTCCAACAAAAAAAGCAGGATCTCCTGCTTTTTCTCTAGGCTTTTGAGGCTTCTAGGACTTTTTTGACGGCTGGATCTTCCTGCATGGCAGCCATAAAGCGAGCGACATTTGGGTACTCTGTCCATTTCTTTGGTGTGTAGTTGGTCCAAGTCGCCATGACAAAGGCATAGGCGTCTGCAACGGTGCGCTTGTCCTTAAAAACATGGTTGGTCTCACCAATCAAGCTATCCAGATGCAGCATGACCCGATCAATGCGTTCATAAGCCGCTGTTTTCACCGCTTCTAAGTCAGATTGCTTCTTAGACGTTGTGTAGCGTGCTGGGACAAAGAAAGGCCAAAAGGCAGGGTGGAAATCACCTGTGAGGAAGGACATGGTTTCATTGAACTCAAAATCATCTAAGAGATCGCTACCTGCGCCAAGGTCGCTTTCAGGAAAACGTGCCACGATGTATTGCAAAATGGCGTTAGCCTGTGTCATAGGGCGTTTAGCCCCAATTTCGATCGCAGGGACCAAGCCTAGTGGATTGATCTTGCGGTAGCTCTCAGAGTGCATATCGACTTTTTCCACCGTGTAATCTGCCTTTGCCCACTCTAGTGAAATCCAGCAAGCAAGAGCACATGTACCTGGTGCATAGTAAAGCGTCATGGTCATAAGTGAAATTCCCCTTTGTTTGTTATCCCCTCATTATAACATGAAAGAAAGAGATTGGCTAGAGACTTATTCTGTCTAGTAACTTAAAAACCTTACTAAAAAATTGTACTGACCCCCAAATGGATGAACGAGATAAGGTGAAGTCAATCATCTTACTATATAAAATCATTTAACACAGAGGATAAGTAGAGTTTTCCTCCTGCTAAAGCAAACTCTGTCACAGACGATAGCCATAGTTTCCCTTGTGTTCATCATAAATCTCTTGAATCTGCATCTTTAATTCTATCTCCTTATCGCCTTGAGCTAGTCGCTATAGCATAATTTAAGGCTGTTTGTTTCTGAAATTGACCATCGATCAGGACCTTATCTATTATCTCTTGCTTCAGTTCTGGAGGATAATAGCTGTTTTTACCCTTTTGAACAATAGCTATCACATACCTATCCATCAGACGAATCATCTATTTGAGATTGGATTTTGTCATACTAAACTGTTCTGATAAGGTGCAGTTCACTTCCCTGACTGTGATCCTTTCTAATGAAAAGTGACGAAACTACTCATTAGAAGGGAGCACATGTTTTTGTACTCAAAAAGCCCCATAACATCTGTGCTGGATTTTATCCACTACAGATATTATAGAGCCCACATTCTAGGATAATCTATTTTGTTTATGATTTAGGCTTCCAATTTGACCTGATCAGCTACGCTGGTCCTGTCTTCATCCAACATATCTTGCTCACGGAGCTCTTCTGGATGAATCAATTTTTGCAACTGTGCAGGTAAGTTGGTCGCAAATGAAAGGATAAGGAGAATGGTCATCAAACACATAATGGAAAACATGGTCCAACCAAGTCCCAAGCCTAGCGGTTTAAAGACTTTCTCAGATAAGCTAAGAGCCAAGACTGGAGAAAGGGCTTGTCCCAAGCTACCCGCATTAACGAGAAAACCAATTCCTGCATTACGCGCTGAGGTTGGGAAATAGTTCCCAACGATACGTGGAATAAGCGCCACAAAAGCGTAGAAGCACTCATAAGCAAGGAGGAACAACACAAAGGTCAAATACCACATTTTATTGGCCATCATGTCTTTATCAATCATAAAGACAGGCGCCATAGCAAGAAGTGAGAAGCAAAGTCCCACCCAAGCAGCTTTTCTCATTCCAAGCTTATCACCGACAAATCCAACCGCCACACAGCCAATAACTTGCCCAAACCAGAAAACAGATGTGATGTTGGCTGTTTGAGCGGTGCTAAAACCAAGGACACCTTGGACATAAGTCGGAAAGAGCGCTTGCATCGGTCCACTGTTGAGGTTGGCAATAAGAAGCATGACAAGAATGCCTAAGCCAATCGGCCAACGTTTTTTCATGAATTGGCGGGTAAAGGAAAGGATATTGGCAAAAATCAAAATCCAAGAAATAGCTAATTGCCAGAAGTTCAACTTAGGTGCCCAGATAAAGACACAAACAAGAAGTGCCACCGTCAAAATAGAGCTAATGGTATTAAGGATGGTGGCAGTTGCGCTTCTTCTAAAGAGAACGCTAAACATGTCTTTTGGTGGCTCATAGCCAGATTGTTCTTTGGCCAATTTTTCTTGTTGACGTCTCATTTCCTCATAGTCGGAAGCTTCTGAGATAGAGCGTCTCATCCAAAGCGCAAAGAAGATTGGAATAATCCCAATGAAGAAGAAAATCCGCCAAGCATGTGCTTCATAAGGTGTGCCGTGTACCAAATAAGTCACGAGTTTATAGACTTGGGCAGTCACCGCACCTCCTAGAGAGAAACCAGCTACAACGAAACCCACAGCCTTGTTTCTCATGTGTTTTGGCCAAGTTTCCATGATGTAGGTGGTTGAAGAGCTATACTCTCCTGCCATCCCAAGTCCGATAAAGAGACGGGCTGCAAAGAGTACCCCAAACGCTGGAGCAAAAGCACATATCACAGTCCCTCCAGCATAACAAAGGATAGAGGCAGTCATAGAGACACGGCGACCAAACCGGTCACCAATCGCTCCAAAAAGCATTCCTCCAAACCATCTCGACAGGTAAGCAGCCGATACCATGGTGGAAGCTAATAAGAGCGGAATCCCAAATTCTTTGGCGATGGGAATGAGGAGGAGGTTTGCCATATTAAAGTCAAACCCGTCCAAGAAATAGCCCATAAAGGCAGCAAAAAACGATTTCCACTCATCTCGAGTGAGTTCCTTGTACCAAGGAAGTTTTTTTGTTGTCGTATCCATAATGTCGGTCCTTCTCTTTTTAATTGGTTGCTTGCTCATCCACAGCAACTTTTAAAACCACTTTTTTCACCCACTGGTCTTTATCCGTTACACCGGGTTGATGCAAATCTTCTGGGAAAACAATCAAGCAATTCCCCGGAAAAAGGGTCACCACTTCTTCGACTTCTCCTGTATAAAGGGTGATGTCATCGTCCACTTGATAAGGTTTTGTGATCGTGGCTTTTTCTAAGCTCGTGGTGGCCATTTTTTCACGACCGCTAAGGGTCAGATGAATGTCAATAAAACGCTCGTGATTTTCAAAAAAATCACCTAGTTTGCCTTTTGGCTCATAGTTCATGCAAGAGCCACTGACATCTTTGGCAGGAATATCAAGCGGACCTGCCTCGACCTGACTAAAATCAAGATTTTGCAAAAAATCAATGGCTTGTTTTAAAGGGTCAGATAAGTGTTTGTAGCGTGTTAAATCTTTAATGTGTGCAACAATCATCGTCTGGTCCTACCTTATCCTAAAAATTTTGCACGGGCTGCTTGAATCATCTCAGCCGCTTCTTTGGCAATGGCCAAATCTTCTGCTGCAAGGGGTTCAAGTGGCAAACGAACAGAACCGATATCCAAATCTTCGTTTAAGCGAAGCACTTCTTTGATCATGCCATACATGTTGCCGTGTCCACTGACCAATTTGTAGATGATGCTATTCACAGCATACTGAAGGTCTTTGGCTTCTTTTAGCTTATCTTCTTTCACCAATTCATCCAGCTTTAGGAAGAGATCCGGCATCGCGCCGTAAGTCCCACCAATACCAGCTTTTGCCCCCATGACACGGCCACTGATGAACTGCTCATCTGGACCGTTAAAGACGATGTAGTCCTCGCCACCTTCTGCAACGAACTGCTGAATATCTTGAACAGGCATAGAAGAGTTTTTCACACCAATCACTCTAGGATTCTCCCGCATCTTGGCATAGAGGGGAAGGGTAAGAGTGGTCCCAGATAGCTGTGGAATGTTGTAAATTACAAAATCTGTGTTTGGCGCTGCCTCACTCATGGCATTCCAGTAGTTGGCAATGGCATATTCTGGTAAGCGGAAATAGATGGGAGGAATGGCTGCAATAGCATCCACACCCAGTTCTTCTGCATGTTTAGCCAGCTCCACACTCTCTTTGGTATTGTTACAAGCCACATGGGCAATGATGGTGAGTTTGCCCTTAGCCACTTTCATGACCTCTTCTAGGACCAGCTTTCTATCTGCGACACTCAAATAGATACACTCACCAGATGACCCATTGACATACAAACCCTTAACCCCTTTATCCATAAAGTATTGGGTTAAGTTTCGCACCGCTTCTGGGCTAATCTCACCTGCCTCATCATAACAGGCATAAAAAGCAGGAATAATGCCTTCGTATTTACTCAAGTCTCTTGTCATCATCGACTCCTTTTACTGCGTCATATCTGTAATAGCATCAACAAATCTTTTTGTGATGACCTGTGGTCTGGTGATGATGGAGCCCACCACCACGCTGTAAGCACCTAGCTCAAGCACACGCTTGACCTTTTCTGGAGTGTCAATATTGCCTTCTGCAATCATGGGATGGCTAATCTTTTCCAAGACCTCTCGGATAAAGGCAAAATCATCCGCTTCAATCTTGAGACCTTGACTTTGTTTGGTGTAGCCAACCAAGGTCGTTCCGATGTAGTCAAAGCCTAACCTATCTGCATGCAGACACTCCTCCACCGTCGAACAATCTGCCATAAACAATTGCTCAGGATATTTTTCCTTCACTTGACGGAAAAACTCGTCTAAGGTCAAGCCTCCGGGACGAAGTGAGCTGGTTGCGTCCATGGCGATGATGTCTGGTTTGACGCTCATCAAAGCATCCACTTCAGCCATGGTAGAGGTGATGTAAACATCTGAATCATCATAATCCTTTTTGATGATCCCAATGATCGGAAGATCAACCGCTTCCTTGATGGCTTTGATGTCCTCAACGGAATTGGCTCTGATCCCAGCCGCACCACCTTCTTGTGCTGCAACCGCCATACGAGACATGATATAAGAACTGTGAAGGGGTTCGTGCGGTAAAGCCTGACAAGATACCACTAAACGTCTATATAAAGATTCCATAAGCTCTCCTTTCTACAATGTAAGCCTTTACAATGCTTATTCTAACACGGTAAGAATTTATTTTCAATAGATTTTTAAATAGAGAAAGTAGTTTTTAACAAGGGCTTTGGTTTCTGTTGGAACGCTTACATTTATGAAAGTAGTTCTTATTTGGTCATAAAAAAATCGAGTATCCTAAGATACTCGTTACTTGAACACGTTAACTAAAGATGAGGACCACTAATTCATCTGCTGTCACTGGACCAAAATAAGTGGTCAAATCAAGCGCTTCTAACACAGCTTTGATATCCTCTTCTTCCATGCGGGTGCCGATGAGGGCTTCTTCCACATCTTTGATATCGCCCTTACCGAAGAAATCCCCGTAGATGCGGCACTTGGCGATTCGGCTTTTAACCACGTCTAGGTGAATATCAATGGTACCTGCCTTAAACCTACCATCCCTGTGATAAGCATACTGGGGAGCATTCCCATAATTCCACTCCCAGTTCTTGTATTTTTTAGCCACCAAATCATCAATGGCTGCCCAGTCTTCCTCCGTCAACTGATAGCGCTTGGCCTCTGACAAGTCCTCGACACCTAGCAACTTACAGAGCATCAGATCCTTAAATTCCTCTACGGTGAGGTCTTGGTACTCAGGATCCAGATACTCACGGATAGTTCCCACCCGACTTCTCACAGACTGGATGCCCTTGGATTCAATTTTCTTGCGATTGGGTTTTAAAATCTTCTCCATCCGGTCATAATCCACATCCAAAAGGAGGGAGTAGCCGCCATAAACTCGACCATTGCTAATGGTTTGGGCTGCCCCAGAAACTTTTCTTCCTTCGATGACCAAGTCATTGCGCCCAGCTTGTTCCACTTGAGTGACACCTAGCTCTTTTAAGGCCTTGATAGCAGGCTCATAAGCACGTTTATAATCGCCAAACAGACCTGTATCTTTCATGAGGTAACAGATATTGGCCGCACCATTATCAATATAAATGGCACCCCCTCCTGTATCGCGTCTGACCAAGAGGATATCGTGTTCCTTGACATAATCCTGATTCATCTCAACGACAGCATTTTGGAATTTTCCAATCTGCACTGTCGGATCACAGATATAAGGAAAGAGGATGTCATCGTCTAAAAACAAATGATTTTGCACATAAACTTGAAGGGCTAGGGTGACAGCACCATCTTTGATGTATTTGCCATCACGAATGGGTTCGATAAGGTACATAAGCGGCTCCTTTATACCATGTGGCTGGCCTCTTTGATGAGGCTTTGGATGTCTTGGGTGAGGGTAATGCTGCGCTCCCGAATAGCTGGTGGGATGCGGTAGTGTTTATGATTGAGGGTGACAAAAAGGCTGTTCTCATTTTCTTGGACCCTCTTCCAAAACGGATGTTTAATCAGTTGAGGCGTGGTGTGTCCGACACCAATCTCCAGATAGATGACCTTGCCTGTTTCATGGGTTTTCAAAAAAGCCTGATAGCGGTTCTCTTGCGCCCAAAAATCACTATCTTCCACCATCCCTTTTTCTACCGTGCGTTTATTGATCTCAAGAGGCTCTCCGCATTTTGGGCAATAAGGGATGAGGTCGCTAGGGATTTTCATGTCCTTTTGTTCACGGATCATCTGTCTTAGTAGCTCATGATCTTGATAGGTCTGTTGGTGGCAATGCTGGCTACACTGAAAGAGACCATATTCACCTTGAATGTGAAAGACCTTGTCTGGATTGTAGTCTGCTACCCAAAAGGCGTTATCAGCATTGGTGGTGATGATATGGTAGGGCTTGTCACCCAGAAGAGTCAACAGATTGAGATAAGACTGCCCTACTGGCTGATCCAGATAGTTGAGAGCAACAAAGCGGCTTTGAAAAGCCCAGTACTCCTCCCAATCCTCAAAATCATAAAGACTGGCTTGAAGCATGTCAAGAAGCCTGTACTTTTCGATAAAGTCAGGAAAAGCCTCTTCAAATCGTGGTCCGATATAGGTAAAACCGTCAGCTGACGACATGCCAGCACCGATGCCAACAACAATCGCATCGGCTTCTTTGACCAAGCCCGCCAATGTTCTAGCTTGAGAGCTTTCAGAAGTTGATAAGGTACGCCACATAGCTACCTCCTTTCATAAGATACAAAGTCGCGATTTGCGTTAGCAAAATTTTCGATGGGAAATAGCGACGTATTGGCTTTAGGTTAAACGTTCTGTGTAATAACGTGTATCCTCTTCTGAAAAAAGGGTGAAGATGACGGTTAGAGGATATTCTTCTTGCTGAAGCCACGTCGTCACGGTCTCCACTGCAATCCTCGCCGCCAAATCTTTGGGAAAGCCAAACTGTCCGGTCGAAATCGCGCAAAAGGCTAGAGTCGATAACCCCTTTTCTCTCGCCAAATTCAAACACGACAGGTAGGACCGCTTGAGCAAATCTTGGCGCAAGGGGGAGGGAGGTTGTCCTTCTGGGATAAAGGGGCCTACCGTGTGCAGGACATAAGCAGCTGGCAGGTGATAGGCAGGCGTGATTTTAGCCTGACCGACTGCTTCTTTTCGCCCTTGAGCCAGCATTTGCTCCTGGCAGGCGAAACGCAGCCGCACTCCTGCATAGGTATGGATTTGATTATCAATACAAGCGTGGTTGGGCGTAAAACAGCCAAGCATGCCACTATTGGCCGCATTGACAATCCCATCCACCTTGAGACGGCAGATGTCTCCTTCATAAAGAAAGACATGCGAAAACCGTGTCGGTTGGCAAAGCTCCAAACCAGCTTGGCCTTGCTCCCTGTGATGAAGTTGCAAAAACGCATCTTCCCTTTCCAAATAGGCTAAGGAAACGTCCGCTGCTGGACGCTGATTAATCAAGCCTCGCCATATCTCTTCTAGCGATAGCCCCTTTTCATCCATGCTTCCCCCTTCTTCTTTTAAGAGAGCAATCATCTCCTCTAGGAGTTGGTCTTTGTCCTTAGGCATCTTCGAGGGCAAGGAAAGCTGAGTGGTCCACATCAACCAATTTGACAATCCAGTTTTCAGCTGCCTTTTCAGAGTTGAGAAGGCTTGGTGTCATCTCAACCGCTTCATTTTTTTCCAAGATACGACCAGCAAGGGGAGATAGGATTCCCATAACGGTTTTTGAAGCTTCGACATTTAAAAGCGCATCATCAACTGCAACCACCTCTTGGGTCGTAAACTCGGCATAGCCCACGGTTCCAATGTCGTCTTGCAACTCTGGTGTCATGCTGAGGGTGTAAACCTCTTCATTTTTTTCAATCAATAGGAAATTTGCGATTTTTTTCATCTGTTTTCTTCTCTTTTCTAGTTTGTTTTATGCTTCTTCATTCGGATAGAGGTCTGACAAAAGCTGGACAGCTCTCAAGCGGTTCTCAATCCCTGCTACTAAGGGGATAAAGAGGACTTCTTTTGCCTCAAAGCTCGCTATCATCGGATCTAGCTTTGCCTTGATGGTGTCGGGACTTCCCACTAATATCCGCGTGCGGTTGCTCTTTATGGTGTCTTTTTGCTCCGTGGTCAAAGGATAGTGCTTGGCTGTTTCAAGACTTGGAAAAGCCTCAAATTCATTGAAGGCTTGATTGCCTAGGGACCATAAATCCAACGTTGTGGCTAACTCCTGTGCCATGGCATCAGTTTCTGCGACGACCACAAAGACAGCTAGCATCAGGCTTGGTTCTTTCATCAGAGGGCTAGGTAGGAAAGCGTCATAATAGGCTTTGGCAGCCCTTGTGCCCACAGCCAGATGGTCTTTATTGACATAAGGAAAGATTCCAAAGGTATAGCCCAGTCCTAGTCGTCCAGCGAGTTTTGCTGTCTCCTCGCTAATGCTCAAGGTCCACATGCTGGGAAGCGTTGCCACCTGCGGATAGGCAGGAAGGTCTGCTTGGTCGCTCAAGTAAGCCTTAATCTCGCTCAACACTTGTTTATACTGGTCTTCTTGATGGATGCTCTTTAGCGCTGCATGAACCTCCTTGGTCCCCAAGGAATTGCCAATCCCCAAATCTAAGCGGTTAGGATAGAGAAGTTCTAGGGTTTTCAGCCATTCAGCGATCTTGTAACTGCTGTAATGAAGCGCCATAATGCCACCCGAACCAATGCGAATACGCTCGGTCTGCCCCAGCAAATACATCATGACCAGCTCTGGACTACTGATGGTCAGCGCATGCACATGATGGTGTTCTGCCACCCAAAAACGGTGAAAACCGAGGTTTTCAGCCTGCTGGGCTAGTCGCAGAGTATCTGATAGGGCCGCTCTCGCATCCTTGCCTTCATCCTTTAAGCCATAATCCAATAGACTGTTCTTCATGCTTACTCCTTATAGTTGACTTCTAAGCGTTTAAACAGCTCCCGCACTTCATCAGGTAGGACCTTGCCCAGATCCATCAGAGGCACCAAATCCTTAAAGGCCGCATGAGGAATGGCCAAACCCTCCAAATCTTGGGGCTGAATCTTGAGCTGAATGCTGTCTTCTTGATCGTTTTCAATCTTCGTCACCAATTCGGGATCGACCACAAAAGGCGTGGAAAGACCAACAAAATCCGCATGGACTAAGGCTTCCATGGCTTTTTCAGCCGAATTTATCCCACCAGTTGCCATGATGGGCAAACGTCCTTTGAAATGGTCGTAAACCACCTGATTGACCAAAAGACCATGGAAAGGCCCTTCGGCACGCACGGTATTGCGAAAGACATCCAGTCCCCAGCTGGCAATGGCTAAATAGTCCAAGCGAGCGATTTCTAAGGCCCAATCCATAAATTGGTTAAATTCTTCAATCTGGTAACCAATTTGATTGCCTCTCGTTTCTTCGGGCGTGCCACGAAATCCAAAGATAAAGTCGCTCGGGGCTTCTTCATCGATGACTTCTTGCACTGCCTTTAAGACTTCTAAACCAATCCTAGAGCGATTTTCCAGACTGGCTATGCCATACTGATCTTCACGTTGATTGGAAAAAGTGGAAAAGAAGGTTTGGATGAGCAGTCTTTGAGCAGAGGACACTTCTACCCCATCAAAGCCTGCTTGAATCGCTCGCCTTGTGGCAGCCTTATAGGCCTCTACGATTGCCTTGATCTGTTCAACTGAGAGTTCCTTGACCTCGTGGGGAATAGGCGTATTGAGTCGCATAGGACTAGGACCATAGGTATAGCCGTGCCGCATGAGGCTATGGGTGGAAAAACGACCAGCATGGGTTAGCTGTAAAACAGCCTTTTGACCACTGGCTTTCATGGCGCTAGCTAGCTGTTTTAAGCCATCTATGGTCGCATCACTGGTCACACTAAAGCCAAATTCAAACAACTGACCAAAATCATCCACATAAGCTGCCCCAGTGATTTGTAAGGGCGCACTCATAGACCTCCTTTTGGCATAAGCGATATCTGCCTGTGTCACCAAGCCTTCTCTGGTTGAGGAATTGGTCACCATGGGAGATAGGACAAAGCGATTGGATAACCGTGCCCCATTTGGCAAGGTTAGGGGGTCAAATAAAGGACGGTAAGCTGGTTTCATCAAAATCACCTTCTTTAACTAAGGATGTAAATGGCTATGACGCTGTTGCGTTGCATGATCATAGCGATCAAAGGTCTCTAATAAGGTTTCATCGACAGCAAAGATTTGAGGGGGATTAGATAGCCACTCACTGAGACAAAATTGGATTTGTTCCACCACATCCTCGACAGATAGCTGAAGTCCAAGCAAGTCTGATAAGTTGGCCATACAAGCTGGATCCACGTCTGGATAGTGAATAGTGTCTTGCTGATTCGCCTTTCCCTTGACGTAAAAATCACGAATCATCTCTCCTCTAAGGGCTTGATCGCCAGACACACTGAGATAAATGGACACTGCAATTCCGTATTTGACCCGCCTTTGGGCAATCCCTGCAAATTTTTTACCAGCAATGCTCAAATCATAGGTCCCAGGGCAGTAAGACCGCTCAATCTCAAAAGCCTCTATGCTTAAGCCTGTTTCAGCAAATAGTAGCCGGATAAAGTCCACCATCAGCATATAGACAGCTTTGATGCTCAAGCGTTTTTCCTTATCTGGGAGGATAAAGGAAAAATTCAGCACCCCACTATCTGCTACGACCGCAAGACCACCGATATTGCGCACAAGAGGCTTATAGCCACGCTCCAAAATAGCCTGCATCCCTGCCTTTAAATCAGGCACTTGACGATCCAACATACCGAGGATAACCGTCTTTTCCATCGGCCAAATATGCAGAAAAATCTGATCGGGAGACTGATTAATCCGTGCTAAAAAAACATCCGTCCAAGTAAAAGGATCCTGTCGGATCTCGTCTGAAAGCTCCCTGCTATCAAATAAAGAAATCGGGTATTGTGCTAAAGGCTCAAGAAACTGCGCCACGAGGTATCCTTTCAAATCTCTTGTTCAATCTTTTCGTCAAAGACTGCCTACTCTATTCTAGCACAGAAAAGAAAAAAATTCTAATAGAAGATTTAAACCCTTTTCATTGCCTCCTTTTCGCCATTCTTTGACTGAAAAATTTGGCTTTTTTACTCGGAAACCCCATCCCATATGGTATAATGTTATCATGAAAATACTAATCACATCTGGAGGCACCAGCGAAACCATTGACCGCGTGCGCTCCATCACCAACCATGCAACAGGACAGCTAGGGGCAGCTATTGCCCAACTTTTTTTAGAGGGAAAAGATGAGGTGACGCTCATCACCAGTCCAAACAGCAAACGTCCTAACGCTCATCCCCTTCTTCGGATAAAAGAGGTGACGAGTGTGGCTGACCTAGAAGCCGCCTTAAAAGAGGAAGTTCCAAAACACGATGTCCTCATCCACAGCATGGCAGTCTCAGATTATCGGCCTGTTTACATGACGGATTTTGAGGAGATAAAAAACAGCCAGCCTGAGCAACTGCTCGCAAAGACCAATGTTCAAGGAAAAATCTCCTCTAAAGCAGACTATCAGGTCCTCATCCTTGAGAAAACGCCCAAGCTCATCCGTCATGTCAAAGAATGGAACCCAGCTATTCAGCTGATTGGCTTTAAACTCCTGGTTGATGTATCAAAACAAGACCTCATCCAAACAGCCAGAAAGAGCCTTGACGATACACAGGCTGACCTCATCGTCGCCAATGACCTCACAACCATCTCGGGTGAGGCGCACTTGGCTTATCTGGTGGATCAGACGACCGTGACCAGTGCTTCTGGAAAAAGGAATATCGCAAAAGCCATCTATGAAAGGGTAAAAAACTCATGACCAAAACCATCCTACTCGGTGTTTCTGGCAGTATCTCTGCCTACAAGGCAGCCGATCTGACCAGTCAGCTCAAAAAACGTGGCTACACTGTTCATGTCATCATGACCGAGGCTGCCACTCGCTTCATCACGCCCTTGACCCTACAAGTCCTGTCTAAAAATCCAGTCAGCCTAGACGTGATGGAAGAAAAGTTGGCGGATCAGATTAACCATATCCAATTGGCACAAGAAGCCGATCTCTTCGTCCTAGCCCCTGCTTCTGCCAATACTATCGCCCACTTGGCTCACGGCTTTTCAAACAATATGCTAACCGCAACAGCTCTGGCTCTTCCTAGCCATACGCCAAAACTCTTTGCCCCAGCCATGAACACTGAAATGCTCAACAATCCCATTACCCAAGACAATATCAAACGGCTCAAAGAGGCTGGCTTTACTGAGATTTCACCTAAAAACAGCCTGCTCGCCTGTGGTATCAAGGGAAGAGGGGCTTTAGCAGATATTGATACGATTTTAGAAACCATTGAGGAGATCCTTCATGCCTAGAAAAAAAGCAACAACTGTCTCTCTACTCGCTATTTTCCTTGCCATCATGGTGGTCATTCAAGTCTTGACCACGACGATTTTTACACTATACCCTCTACCGATTAGACCCACCTTGGTTCACATCCCTGTCATCATCGCCTCTATCCTCTATGGGCCTCGCATTGGAGCTATCTTAGGAGGATGGATGGGCATCCTTAGTCTGATGACCAACTCCATTGTCATCGGTCCTGCCAGCTACCTCTTTTCGCCTTTTGCTCCTGGGGGGAACGTTTATTCCCTTTTGATTGCCCTCTTGCCACGAATTTTGATTGGGGTCTTTCCTTATTTTATTCATCGTCTTGTGAGTAATCGCTTCGGACTTTTGCTTGCAGGTGCTATTGGCTCTTTGACCAATACGATATTTGTTCTGACAGGGATCTTCATCTTTTTTGCTAAGGTCTATGCAGGCGACATCCAGAAATTACTGGCAGCTGTCCTCACACTCAACTCGACCACCGAGATGGTCATCGCGGCTCTCGTGACTGCCATCATGGTGCCACGGTTAAGGAAAATCCGTTCGTAAAAATAATTGACAGAATAATCATGGTTTTCCATGATTATTTTTTCAAAATATGATATAATGAAAGCGGTTAAGAAAGTTCAAGATTTCTCAAATCCGAACTTTCAAGATATTTTTTTCAGACAAGGAGTTGTTGCTTATGACTTATCAAGAAACCTACCAAAACTGGTTAGCTGTCTCTGATTTACCGGATTATCTTCGCGAAGAACTGCTCGCGATGGATGAAAAGACCAAGGAAGATGCCTTTTACACCAATCTTGAGTTTGGAACGGCTGGGATGCGTGGCTACATCGGCGCTGGGACCAACCGTATTAACATCTATGTGGTCAGACAAGCGACAGAAGGACTAGCTAAACTCATCGAACAAAAGGGAGAAGAAGCTAAAAAACGTGGTGTCGCTATCGCTTATGATTCGCGTCACTTCTCTCCAGAATTTGCCCAAGATGCTGCGCGTGTTCTAGCACACCACGGGATCAAGGCTTATCTCTTTGAAGCCCTTCGTCCAACTCCAGAACTTTCTTTTGCTGTGCGTCATCTCCACGCTATTGCTGGAATTATGATCACCGCTAGCCACAATCCTGCACCATTTAACGGTTACAAGGTCTACGGCGAAGATGGGGGACAAATGCCACCACAAGATGCTGCTGCTTTGACCGATTATATCCGTGCCATTTCTGATCCATTTAGCCTTTCTTTGGCTGATTTTGAAGAGGCTAAAAAATCAGGCTTGATTGAGATTTTGGGTGAAAATATCGATAAAGAGTATCTCAAAGAAGTCAAATCGGTCAATATCAATCCTGACTTGATCGCTGAGTTTGGTAAAGACATGACCATCGTTTATACCCCACTACACGGAACTGGCGAAATGCTCACTAGACGTGCCCTTGCCCAAGCAGGCTTTGAAGCTGTACAGGTGGTCGAAAGCCAAGCCACACCTGATCCAGACTTCACGACCGTCAAATCACCAAATCCAGAAAGCCAAGCTGCCTTTGCTCTTGCAGAAGAACTAGGTAAAGAACGTGGTGCAGACGTGCTTCTTGCTACTGACCCAGATGCAGACCGTGTTGGGGTAGAAATTCGCCAAGAAGATGGCTCTTACCTCAACTTATCTGGAAACCAAATCGGTGCCCTCCTTGCCAAATACATCCTAGAAGCCCACAAGCAAGCAGGCACCCTCCCAGAAAACGCTGCCCTCTGCAAATCTATCGTGTCAACAGAGTTAGTAACCAAGATTGCAGAAAGCTACGGCGCAACCATGTTTAACGTCCTCACTGGCTTTAAATTCATCGCTGAGAAGATTCAGGAATTTGAAGAAACGGGCAACCACACCTATCTCTTTGGATTTGAAGAAAGCTTTGGCTACCTCATCAAGCCATTTGTCCGTGATAAAGATGCTATCCAAGCGGTTCTCCTCCTTGCAGAAATCGCTGCCTACTACCGCTCTAAGGGTATGACTTTGGCAGATGGTATCGATGACATCTACAAAGAGTACGGCTACTTCGCAGAAAAAACCATCTCTCTAGAGCTTTCAGGTATCGATGGTAGTGCACAAATCAAAGCCATCATGGCAAAATTCCGTGACAATGCACCTCGTGCATTTAACCACACTCCTATCGCCCTCTTTGAAGACTTTGCAGAACAAAAGGCTGTCAAACAAGACGGCGACAGCTACGACCTCACCACACCACCAAGCGATGTTCTCAAATACACCCTCACCGATGGATCTTGGTTTGCCGTTCGTCCTTCTGGAACAGAACCAAAAATCAAATTCTACATCGCAACGACAGGCAACACCCTAGCAGAAGCGAAAGAAAAAATCGCCAATATTGAAGCAGAAATCAATGCCTTTGTTGGATAAACAAAAGCAGTTAGAAAAAAATAGAGGTTGGGTACTTATGTCCCAGCCTCTTTGCTATTGTTTGAAAAATTAGCCTTTCTCTTTTTCCTCACGTTCACGCGCCCAGCGCTCCACATCTGCTTTGGTGATGTTGTTGTGAAAGACCTTTGAGCCACGTTCGTAAGCCACGTCTGTTCTCTTTTTTCGGTAATTCATAACCCGTGCTAGTGCAAAAAAGTAATCGGATAAACGGTTCACAAAAATCAAGACGTCATTATTGATTTCAGCCGTCCACATGGTCGCTACAATGTGACGCTCAGCACGTCTAGCAATGGTTCTTGCCACATGAAGCATCGAAGCAATCTCATCGCCCCCCGGTAGAATAAAGGTCTCAAGAGCAGGCGGAATATCCGCATACGTGTCAATCCGCTCCTCAATCCACTTCACTAGCTTGTCATCCACCTTATAAGGATAGACCCCGTGCGGCGTGGATAGATCTGAACCACAGTCAAAAAGATAATGTTGCAACTGAAGCAACTCTGAAATCAGTTCATCGCCTTCTTCCATGCGGCTGATAGTATAACCTAGCCATGAATTGAGCTCATCAATAGTGCCATAAGCATTGACCCGATCTGCATCCTTAGCCACACTTTGTCCACCGACTAATTTTGTCAAACCTTTGTCACCTGTTTTCGTATAAAGCTGCATTTTTTCTCCTCTCATTTTTCTCTTTGTGTTTTTAAGGGTCTAATATCGATATAATTGTCCTGACTGAGCTGGCCTTCTCTAAAGGTCGGCATGTGTTCTATGGTATAGGTGGCATTTTCCAGTAAAAAGAAAGCCAAAGGACAGCCCGAGCCTTCTCCCAAGCGCATATCTAAGCTCAATAAGGGGGATAGACCCAACTCTTCTTGCAAGATGTGATAACCGGGTTCAGTTGACGCATGAGAAGCAAAGCTATAATCTAACACCGCAGGGCAGAGCCTACTTGCAATGAGAAGCCCTGTCATCGAAATCAGCCCATCCACCACACAAGGCAGTTGATAGCTAGCACAAGCCAAGTGGGTTCCTGCCATCCCCAGCATATCTAACCCTCCGACCTTGGCAGCGATGTCTAGTATCCCTTCGTAGGGAGCGTGCTTGTTCACACAAATCTCGACCACCTGTGCTTTATGTGCCTTCATCTCATCGGTTAAGCCTGCGCCGTAGCCTGTCACTTCCTTTGCCGAACAGCCAAGGGCAGCACTAATCACCATAGCCGAGGTCGTGGTATTGCCAATGCCCATCTCTCCTGTCCCAAAAAGAGTGTAGCCTTTTTCAATCAAATCTACTGTCTTTTGATAGCCAAGGAGAATGGCAGCTACTGCTTCTTCTTTGGTCAAAGCAGGCTCTTTGGCACTATTTCTCGTGCCATTTCTAATCTTGTCAGAAGAAATAGCCCCAAGATCCTCCAGACAGCCAATATCCACCACGCAGACATCTGATCCGGCATGACGAGAAATAGCCCACAGACCTGTTTTGCCCTCCAGCATATTTCTAGCCACAATGGCGGTGGTTTCTACGGGATTAAAGGAAATGTTTTCCTCGGTAATCCCATTATCTGCGACATAAACCATCACCACCTTTTTTTCCAAATCAATCGTCCCATCAAACATGGCATAGAGCCGTGCATAAAGGGTTTCGAGTTTGCCAAGTGCCCCCAAAGGCTTGGCTAATTGATCACATTTTTCCTGCCCTTGTGCTTGCTTTAAAAGAGACAGTGGAGCAATCGATTGGATAATTGCGTCCAGACTTTCCATCTTATCCCTCACTTTCTTTTATGGTGACGCCTTCAAATAAAATATCCGAATAGTAACGTTTCGTATAATACTGCGATAAGGGGTGCTCTTGGAGCCTTTGCTCAAGAAGGGGGACAATCCGATTCGCCTCACTTTTTCGCATTAGCATGCCAACAAGCGTCCCACTATGGGCAATATTGACCCCTAAGCAACCAATCTCTTCTGACATCTGAATCAATTCTTTTAGGTAAGGCTTGGGCAGCCTATGGTCATTTAACAAGGCGCTTTGAGTTGCAACTTGTCCGAGCTGCTCCAAAGATTTGACAAGGCAGGCTTTCACAAATTGCTCAAAAAGGCGCTCAGACGCAGAACGGTCGTAAACAGCTGATGTCATCATCCGCTCTAGGCGATCTGTTAGCTGCTGCTCTTTTGGCTCTAAGACGTAAACGGCCAAGCTCGGTTGCCAAGTGGTCTGATAGAGAACCTCGCCACTCAAGGGATTAATCACCGTCCAGTTGGAAAAGGCCACCGAATCAGTCGGCTCAATGCTGGCACTCAGCTGGGTCAAACTTTCAGGAGAGAGCTGTTTCTGGTGGTAAGCAGCCACTCCAGCCAAGCCACTCACCAAATCCGCCGTGCTGCTTGAGTAGCCCTTTCCCACAGGAAGGTGGCTTTGGTGTTCTATCATCAAGTCGTTACTATCTAACAAGGTTAGGGCTTGTTCGAGTTTTTGCGGTAAATGCTGGATTTGTCTCCCTTCTTTTACCAAAACCTGACTATAAGGGGCAATCTGATAGGACAAGAGACATTCTTGGTGATCATAAATCCCTTGAAACAACTCTCCACAAGACCCGTGGCAACTGGCTTTCACCCCTCTCACACGCCACCTCTTCCTAGAACCTGCTTTAGCGCTTCTAGTAGGCGATCATTATCCTTACGGCTCTTGATGGCAATGCGATAATCTTGTTGCGTCAGATGATGATAATTGGCACAAGAGCGAATGAAAATCTGGTGTTCATACAAGGCCTCACACAGGTCTAAGTCTCCCTTATACCGAAAGAAAATGTAATTCACGCTAGGCTCAACGACCTCTAAAAAGGGCAGTTGCTTTAATTGTGCATAGAGATAAGCCTTTTCTTTTTTTAACCATGCCTTGGTGGCTGCTTGATAGCTCTTGTCCTCCAAAAGTACAGAAAGACAAGCATCAGCTAGGCTATTGACTGTCCATGGCGGACGCATCTCTCGAATGACCTCAAAACAAGTCGGATGATAGGTTAGTCCGTATCCCAGACGTAAACCAGGAATCGCATAAAATTTGGTCATCGACTTGACAATGATAACATTTGGAAAATCGGCTAGATAGGGCGCAAAACTATACTCGCTTTCCTTTTCTAAAAAATCCTGAAAGGCTTCATCCAAGACAAGAATTATCCCTTTTTCCTTGAGCACACCTGCTAGTTTGACCAAATCCTTGGCTGATAGGAGCGTTCCCGTTGGATTATTTGGATTGCACAAGATAACCATAGCACCAGAAGATAAAGGCTCTACTGCGACCAATAAGTCGCTTAATCTCGCCTTGTAATCTGGCGCTTCCAGCACACAATAGCTCATCTCTGCTGCGACCTGCCTAAAAGCCTTCTCATATTCCATAAAGGTCGGACTCAGCGTTAGCACCCGTTTTGGCTGAAAACATCTCGCCAAATCATAGAAAAGCTCTACCGCACCATTTGACAGCAAAATCCTCTCTTTGTCCATGTGATAATAGTCGGATAAATACGTCAAGGACCGACTATAATGAATGTCAGGATAATGCACCAGCATCTCCAAATGCTCCTTCACATAAGCCTGAAAGGACTCAGGAAGCCCCAAAGGATTGATATTTGCACTAAAATCAAGACAATCCTCCACCCGATAGCCCAACTGCTCTGCAAGAGCTTCAAGATTTCCTCCGTGTTCCACCTGCATGGTTTGGTCCTTTCTCTTTTACATGTCGCTTTTTTCCAAATAGTCACGTAAGGGAGCAATTCCTTGATCTTTGGTCGCTGAGATCTCAAAAATCTCTCTTGCTCCTGCTAGTTTCAACTGCTGCCTAGCTTTTTCAATGCTAGCTTCATTAGGCGCTAGGTCAATCTTTGTGATAATGCCAATGACAGGCTTAGTAAAAAGGGAAGAAAATCCTTGCGGAAAGGTCTGCATCTTGGCTTCAGCCGACACCAACATCCCAATCACATCTGCCTCAACAGCTGTCACTGTTAGCGCATTGTAGTAGCGCCTGTGCTGTAAAAATTCTCCCGGTGTGTCGATAATGTCATCACCAAACTCAACCGCTTGCGTTTTAGCATAGGTGATGTCTAGTCCCTTTAACCGCTGGCTGAGGGTGGTTTTGCCTACGCCAACGGATCCCACAAACATGATTTTCTTCATACACTCTCCTGCTCTTATTCTTTCATCAATTCCGCCTTTTTGGTGTCTAGCTTAATGGTTTCTCGGCTATCTCTTAGGACTCCTTTATTTTCATCACGTCCTTGAAGGAAATAGCGTTCATCTTTTTGACCATAAGTTTCTACGGCTTGTTTGGCGAGTAGCCCCACGCCCTTATTTGGATCGCGTAAGAGATTGAAAATCAAGCCGACTTTCAAGCCTTCAAAATCCTTGAGCATGGCATAGTCACCATTGCTATCGCCGCCAATGATAACCGGGTCTTTGCCACCGTGCTCGCTTGCGATAAAGCGCTGGATGGTCTCTGTTTTACCGTCACCTTGCGTTTGCGCATAGTTGGTGTCGTAATCTGGGTTAATCTCACCTGTTGACTCATTTTTCATCAAACGCATGGCATAGACATGGTCTTTAGGAATGTCATAACCATATTTGGCATCCGTTGCATAGGGAAGCACTACATCATAAAAGGAAGCCGAACAAATATAAACGTCAATCCCATTTGCCATCAAAGTATGGTAAAGATTTTGCATCTCTTTGACCGAACGCACGCCACGTTTAAAGGTCACGCTGACTTGACCGGCTTCGCCTTTTTTACTTTCTGGACTTTCCCAAGTTTCATAGACCAGCTTGTCCTTGAGGGCGTGATCAATCGATTCCTTGGAGAGCGCCTGCACCTCATCAGACGTCATCCCCGCATAGAGATAAGTCACCCAAGGGTAGCTGATGTCCGAACTAAAGCTGCCACCGATAGCTTCGTAGAGGTAAAGCAACTTGGCTCTAAAATCCTTGTACTCGTCTGACTTTTGAACCTCTTCAAGGCTTTCTTTTCCTTCAAAGCCCTTATAGTGACGGTACAAATAAAGATAGTCAGAACTCAAATCATCCGCCACTTTATTGATATTGACCGCTTCGCCAGCCTTATTGTTAAACTCTTCCTTGAAATCCTCTTCTGGAATAGTATGGCGAATCACCGACTCAAACTGAGTTGGATCCATCTTAAAGCGCAGATGGGTGATTTGATAGTTAAAAGTCGCTTCACCAATATCATTGATAATGGTGGTATTGTCCCAGTCAAAGACAGCATAAGGTTTTTCTTTGGCATCGTAGTCCTTGTTACTATCACCATTTTCCTTAATCACTTGCTTTAAGCGGGTGTAGAGTTTGTCTTCAAAAGCACCTTTTTCCAATTGCTTACTATCCTTTGTTGACTGAAAGGTTTTGACATCTGATGATGAGGTGGTTTGATTGGTCTTTGCCTGACATGCCGACAAAAGTAAAGCAGCACCACACAGCAAAATGAGTTTTCCTTTATTCATATTCTTTCTCCTTTCTTTAAGAAAGCATTTTATCGTTTGTTCGTCCTATTTGAGCGTGAAGCCGCTAGCATCTCTTCATCTAAAATAAAACTAAAAAGCGACAAAATGAAAAATGGCATAGTCATCCTGTTGATTGTGCATCTCTCGCTTCCTTGCGAATCAAACAGGCGCCTTTGCCATCTTTTAAGTATCGAATTGAACAGTTCTATTATACTCTATTTGAGAAATAAGGTCAATAGAAAACCGCTTTCTTTGTAGAGAATATGCAGGGTTAGAAAATAAAGTGTTTATTTCTCAATAAAAAATCTCATCCAAGTGACCAAATCACTGTCACTGGTGGAAAAAGGGTAGCCACCTTGAATCCAGGTTTGGGTGATTTTCTTATAACGACCGCTTGAGTTAACGTGATTGAGAGGGTGAAGCCCAGCTGTATCAAAGCGCTCTTCGATTAAACTCTTGTAGGCAGGAAGTAGCTGATCCGCCAAGCGTTTGATGTCATCAGGAAGGATAAGGTGTAAGGGGCGCAACAAGCACGTTTCTCGTTGAACGAGATTTTGCTGACATTCCTTAATCTGGATTTGGGTCTGAATTTCCTTAGTCGGTAAGTGAAGGTCTGCCTTGGCTTGATAAAAAACAGTATGCCCAACTTTGATTTCCTTATGTTTAGCGACTTGGATGTGCATTTGGTTAGGGATAAAGACTTCAATCACCAAAGCACCGCCTTTTTTTAAGAAAACAAAATACTTTTGAAGTAAATCCTCTTGCTCTTTTTGAGGAAAATGCTGCAAAAAGCCATCTGAAAAGAGGATAAGGTCAAAGGTGCTTTCCTCAAACGCCGCCTCTCTAGCATCTGCTACCACCACCTGCACCTGATCTTTGACCTTTTGAGGGAGGTGATCCAGCATGTCAGCACTTTCATCTAGTAGGGTTACTTCGGCACCATATTCCCAGAAAGACAGCCCCACGCGCCCCGTCCCAGCACCAACATCAAGAATACGTTTCCCTTTTAGAACCACCTCACCGTAAACCAAGGGAGAGCTCTGACCTGAAAATAAGTGATAAACCTCTGCTTCCATGCCTTGGTAGAGCGTAGAGGAACGCTCTAGACGGCTCTCCTCACTCATGCCACACATGGAACAAAGGGTCGAAGAAAGCGCATTTAAAGTCGTGTGGGCAGGCACACCATTTTTATGGTCCCCTTCAAAAACATTGTAAACAAATCCACACCGACCACAATCAAAAATAACCACCCCAACCTCCTAATCTAAGATGCGCGTCTAGTTTTCTGCTGGGCAGAAAGCTCCAAAATAAGAATAGGGAAGCTGACGAAAAACGCTTGCGTTCTAAAAAAATCGTCTTCATCCCCCACCTCTTGCTATTTGGGTTGGGCTTTTTCCTCTTCTTCTCGGAGTTGTTTGATGATGCTGCCCATTTTCACAGACTCGTCATTATAATAGCGGTACAAGCGCCCTGCGCCATCTCCAATGTAACTAATAGGAGAAAAACGATCACTTTTAAAGGCGTCCTCCTCATCAATTAAGCTCTCTTCGACCACTCGTCTGGTTACTCTGGCGATGACATTGGTTAGAGCACCAAATTCGACAAATTCCTCTGCCACACATTCGATGGAAACAGGGCAGGCATCAACCAAAGGGGCATCTACGGTCTCACCAAGGGTATAAGTAAGCCCTGTTAAAGCAAACTTATCCTTGCGGCTATTAAAACCTGCCACCTCCACTTCTTTTAGGAGGCTTTGGTCTGGGATATTGACGGTAAATTGACCATGTTTTTTGATTTGAGTCATGGCTCCACCCTTGGTTCGCATGGCAATCACCATCATCTTTCCCAAGGAGTAAGCCGAACTTGATGTCGTGATGTTATAGCCGTAGGTATCGTCCTTGTAGCCAAGGAAAAAGACAGGAAATCCAAAGTAGAGTTTTCGTGTGTCAAATGTTTTTTTCATAGAGTTCTCCTTTTCTTCTATTCTGACTGAAAAGATGGGGGTAGTAATTGTCGTGTTTTGGGGTGATGGGGTGTTATTGGCAGGTGAAAATCCGTTAATTCCTCCACGATTTTTCCTTCATCTAAAACCAAGACCCGATCACAAATGGCATAACATGGGGCAAAGTCATGGGAAATAAAGAGGTAAGTGTAGCTGTGCTTTTGCTTCAAATCATAAAGCAAATCGAGTAGCTGTCCTTGCACAAAGGGGTCAAGACCACTTAGCGCCTCATCAAAGATAAAAATATCTGCCTGACTAAGAAGAGCACGCGCCACACAAACCCGCTGCAACATCCCACCACTAAGCTCTCTAGCACTTCGGTGGAGAATGCCTGACTCTAGCCCGACTTCTTGCAAAATGGATAAGATGGCAGCCTGCGTCACACCTGCTGGTCTAGCCTCTTGCAAGATTTCCTCGATGGTAAACAAAGGATTGACCGCAGATAAGGCATCTTGGAAAATTAGCTGTACTCTGACTCCTGCTGTCTTTGGGGTATAAGGCTTTTGATCAATCAAGACCTGACCGGTCGTTGGAATCTCAAGACCGATTAAGAGCCGACCTAGAGTGCTTTTCCCAGAGCCACTCTCGCCCATCAGACCGAGAATTTCCCCTTTTTTAATCGTTAGGTTGCAAGCCTTAATCACAGCTTTGTCGTCGTAAATCTTGGTGACATTTTGGTATTCAATCATGATGGTCCACCAACCTCCGATAAGGATCTTGTAAGAGTAATTGCGCAGTATCGGGATGCCTTGGCTGCTTTAAAACATCTAATAGCTGTCCTTCTTCAAGGATGCGTCCATCTTTCATCACCAACAAATACCCTTCTAAATCGTCTAGAAAATGATAATCATGGGTTACTAGAAAAACAGCCTTTTTAGCAGCGATTAAGTCAGTTATAACCGCTTTAATCTTGTCACGATTGCCCTTATCAAGAGCTGATGTCGGCTCATCTAAGATAAAGATATCTGGATCTAGCGCTAGTAAGATAGCCAGCATGACCCGCTGCAACATCCCGCCACTGAGTTCAGCTGGGTAGGCAAAGAGAAGCTGATGGGCGTCTTTTAAGCCTAGCCGTGTGAGGTGTTTGACAGCAATAGCTTCTATTTCTTTTGTCTGATAGGTCCCGTGGCTTTTTAGGGTTTCGGTGAAATGGCTTTTAATATTTTGGAAGGGATTAAACATAGCCATGGGATTTTGCACCAAATAAGCCAATTTCTTCCCCCGATAAGTTCGCAGGTCTTTTTCTTTCAAATCAAGCAGGGGCTTGCCTTGATAGGTGAGCTTGCCAGAAGTTTTTGAGTGAGGTGGGAATTGTCCCAATAAAGCGCGACTTAGGAGGGTTTTTCCTGAGCCACTTTGACCTATTAAGACCAGCAATTGACCACCTTTTAAGGATAAGGACACGTGATCTAATAGCTTTGCGTCGTTCAAACGCAAGGAAAAGTTCTCTAGCTGTAACATCAATCACCGTTCCTTTCCTTCTAAATAATCTCCTAGCCAATTAAAGAGGATAACCGTCACAAAGATAGACAGCCCAGGAAATAACATCAAGCCAGGTCTGAGTCTGAAATAAGGTCTTGCATCATAAAGCATGATGCCCCACTCAGCAACATTGGGTTGCAGCCCAATTCCTAAAAAGGAAAAGGCAGAAATGGTTAAAATTAAGTTCCCCATATTCATCAAGGCAAGGACCAAAATGGGCTTGTAGATAAAGGGAAGAATATGGGTTTTAATGATGTAAAAAGGCGAATAACCAAGCGTTTTAGCAACGAGGACGTAGGAGCGCTCCTTGACCTCTTTGACCGTGGTCACAATCACCCTCGCATAAAAAATCCACTCAATACTCACAATCGCAAGGGTTAGATTGATGACCCCTTGTCCTAAAATCCCCGCAGTCGCAAGAGCCAGTAAAAAACTCGGAAAGGCGGACAAGACATTACTCAGCCACAAAAAACTCTTTTCAAGAAAGCCCTGAGACCAACCCACCCAAAAGCCAATTCCAAATCCGATAGCCACCTCAAGCAAGGTCATCAAAAAAGACAAGGACAAGGAAAGTCTCGCCCCATAAAGAAGCCTTGAGAGCACATCACGTCCCAAGTGATCTGTCCCTAGCCAGTGCTTGGCACTCATAGGAGCTAGCTTGTGCGTAATATCAATCGTTTCTGGATGATAGGGGGCAAGATAAGGCACTAGCAAACAAAAGAAAGCCAGCAAAAGCAAAGAGAAAATCGGTAAAGAATAGCGCCTAACCATGACCTAACCTCCTTTTTCTTTGAAAAGGAGAATGTCCAAGCAGGCTTTGCGTCAAAAAACTACTGAGCAAAAAGAGGACACCAAAAAGTAACATACAAGCCTGAATCAGCGGAAGGTCAACGGCTTGCAATCCTTTGACAAACAAGCGACCAATCCCATCCCAAGCAAACACATCCTCAACAATCAATGAGCCCGTAAGCAGATACACAACCGTCAGACTAAGCCCACTCAGTAGCGCAGGAAAACTTGGTTTTAACAAATGATTCCACACTAGATAAGAAGGCTTTACCCCGCGTAGTCTGGCATTTTCAACATGAAGGCTTCTAAGTTCTTCGCTAATCGTCTTTCGCACCAAGGCGGTGTATTGCCCGATGAGAGAAAAACTGAGCGTCAAACTCGGTAGAATGATACTGCTAGGACCTTCTTGTCCCGATACGGGTAACCACCCCAATCGTAGGGAGAAAAATAAAATTAGCAGATACCCCAGCCAAAAAGAAGGGATAGACACACTAACAAATGAGAACAAGCGAATCCCCTTATCCAGCCAGCTCCCTTGATAAAGCGCTGCTAAAATGCCTAAGGGAAAGGCTATCACAATCAGCAGGACAAAACTCATCAAACCTAAAGACAAGGTGGAGCCAAAACTGCTTAAAACCAAGGACAAAACCGGTTCTTTATAGAGGTAAGACACACCAAAATCCCCTTTTAAAACCTGAAGCAACCAGCTCACATACTGCTCCAGCCACGAGCGATTCAAACCCAGGTAATCCCTAGCACTGGCTAGGGATTCCTTGGTGATTGCCACATGGGAAATTCTCAAGTAGTTTTCCGCTGGATCTTTGGATGAAAACTTGGTCAACAAAAAGGTCAGTATGGAAATCATCAGCAAAGCAGACAAGAAAGAGAAAACTTTTTTCATGGTTCATCTCCCATCTGGATAGCTAGCCTACTTGACTTTTTTAATGGTGTTGACAGGGAGGACGTTTTCTTCTGGAGCAAAGCCGACGCCTTCAAGGTCGCCCTTACGATAAACAGACACGAGAGATTGATAAGTGATTGGGATATAGAGGGCCTCATCATGAAGAATGGTGAGCACTTTCTTGTAGCCTGCATCTACCTTGGCTTCGTCTGTTTCAACGAGCGTTGCCTTGATGGTACTGTCAATATCAGCTTTTTCTGGAAGAGCATCAAGGGCGATGTTTTCTGGATGACCGTGTTCAGCATTTGCCGTGAGCGCTGACATCCAAGCATGAGGATCCCACGGTGCTCCCCATGAGTAGGTGAGCATCATATCCCAGTTACCAGTCTTTGCATTTGCCCAGTAGTCATCCTCTTCCATAGCTGTGAGTTTGAGGTCAATGCCAATCTTTTTCCATTCGCCTTGGAAATATTGCACCAAATCCTTATCTGTGGCTTTGGTCGCGATATAAGGGACTTCTAGGGTCATTTTTTGACCGTCTTTTGTACGAATGCCGTCTGCACCTTTTGTCCAACCCGCTTGATCTAAGAGGCTTTCAGCTTCTTTGATGTCATAAGCGTATGGGGTGATGTCGGCATTAGAGTGAGGGGTGGTTTTTGAAAAGATGGTGTCTGCGGGTTGCTCTACGCCTTGGAAGAGATTTTTTGAAATCGCTGCTTTGTTCATGGCATGGTTCATGGCCTTGCGCACTGTTTTATCGGCAAAAAATGGACGTTTGGCATTGAGCAGCAAAAGACGTGTTGACATAGGATTAGAAACACCTGTGACATAATCTTTGTTTTTCTTGTATTGGGCAAAGGTGTCTAGGCTGATAAGTCCATTTCCGTAAAGGAGGTCGATATTGCCGGACTCAAATTCGAGGGCGCGTGTTTGCGCGTCTGGGATGATTTTGACGGTGAGTTCTTTCATCTTTGGTTTTTCGCCCCAGTAGCTTTCATTGCGCTCAAAAGTGATGTATTGGTTAGATTTTTTATCCTTAACAACCCATGGTCCTGTTCCGATTGGTTTTTTGACATTATTTTTAGCCGTATCATCCCCTTTAGGAAAACCAGCATCTGCTAGGAAACGAATGGGACGAATCATGGCAAGGTCATACAAGGTAGCACTATAAGCCTGCTTGAGTTTCATCTCAAAGGTCTTTTCATCCACCGCACGGAAAGACTCTAGCTGATCAGTTAGACCAAACCAGTTGTGGTTGCCCTTGTTTTTGTCTGAGAAAATGGTATCAAAGTTACGCTTGACATTTTCAGCCGTGAGTTTAGAGCCGTCAGAATACTTGGCATCTCTGAGGTGGAAGGTGTAGGTTTTTCCGTCCTCACTGATGTCCCAAGATTTAGCCAAGACAGGCTTGATAACGCCATTTTCACCGTATTTGACCAAGCCTTCATAGACCAAATCTTGGATGACAAATTGATCGGGGTTGTAGCGGTGAGGATTGACATCTCCAAAGTCTTCACCCCAAGCGAGTGTCAGTTTGTCTTTGTCTGCGATTTTCTCTTTTGAATTCTTGCTTTGCCCACAAGCAACGAGGAAAACACTGAGCATAAGAGTGAGTAAAATCAATAACTTCTTCTTCATATTAGGATTCCTTTTTCTAATCTTTTGTTTCTAAATAGTCTCTGATTTCTTCAAGGAAAGTCTCAGGAAGCGCCAGTTCTTCCTTGAGGTCATCATGATAGACCTCTATGATGGTTTCTTCTTTGCCAGAAGTGATTTTTTGAGGCCAGTCTGGATCAAGCAGCAAGGCCTTGCCAAGCGAAATCAAGGGAAAACCTGCCTTTAAAGCAGCTTTCGCATCTGCCTTGGTCCGAATGTGTCCAACGCCAATCACCGGGACACGATTAGCCACCTTGTTTAAGATGATTTCAGCGACTGGCGTGGTCGCTTGTGGATCACGAAGCGATGTCTGAAACACATCATAAAGAGATAAGTGAATGTAATCAATCTGATAGGCAATCAACTGTTCAATCAACTGTAAGGTGTCAGATAAGGTCAGACCAGGCGTTTCCGTTTCTTCTGGTGACAGGCGATAACCCAGTAAAAACGGACGATCGGCTTCTTCTTTGATGCGCTGCTTGGCCTTTTTGACCAAGGTTTTCATAAAGCGCATGCGATTATTTGGGGTGCCTCCCCATTTGTCCCTACGCTTATTAGAATGAGGGGAGTAAAATTGCTGGATGAGGTAGGTATTTGCCCCGTGGAGCTCTACGCCATCAAAACCAGCTGCAATCGCCCGTGAAATCGCATCAAGAAAACGCTCAATCATCTGATCCACTTCGGCATAGCTCAGAGCTCGTGGCTGTGCTGCAAAATCACGCTCTGCCTTGACAGCACTGGGAGCAAGTGGCACGCCACCAATCACCTCTGGCATGGCCATACGACCACTATGATAGATCTGTAAGATTGCAAGTGTGCCTTTTTCTTTGATTGCCTTAGCCAGTTGGGCTAAACCTTCTATCTTATCATCCTCAGCCACGCTATAACTATTAGCAAAAGCCTGTCCCAGTGGATCGATATAACTACTACCTGTTACAACCATGCCCACAGACCCAGCTCGTCTGCTATAAAAAGCAAAATCTGCTGGTGAGATATAGCCACCTTCTTGGCTGGCACTGATGGTCATAGGGGCTAAAACGATGCGATTTTTAGCCACTAAGCCATTTGAAAATACGAAACGATCTTGTATCTGAATACTCATAAGTCCTCCTTTGTGAGATAAGTTGCCTGCCACACCTCATCTTCCTGCTTTAATACCAAAACCTGACCTTGGGGAACTTGGATAGACCAGAAATCATGGTCTTCTCCTAGCAAGGCTTGATAAATCAAGCGCAAAACACCCAAATGTGCCACAATGGCAATCGCCTTTTCTTCTCGCGCTAGGAGTAGCTCTATCTGCTCGTTGACACGATGTTTAAAATGGCTAAAAGCCTCAGCTTGAGGCGGGGTCACACTAAAGGGGGCATCTAACCAAGCCTGCCATTCCACAGGAAAAGCAGCTTCTATCTCATCTGCAGTCAAACCCTCCCATGCCCCAAAGCCTTTTTCATCCAAATCTGGTAAAATCTCATAAGGGTGCCCGAAAAAGGCCAGACTTGCTGTTTCTTGTGTGCGCTTGAGAGAACTTGTATAGCATTTATCTATATCCTTGTTTGCCATCAGCTGAGCGAGCTGTCTTGCTTGTTGTCTGCCTGTTTGATTGATGGAAACGTCTAAACTCCCGTAAAAACAGCCCCTTTTATTGCAGTCTGTTTCACCGTGGCGCATCAGATACCAAATTTTTGTCATAAGAGTAACCCCACAATCATAAACACTTGTGCCACTTCTACAAAAGCCCCCAGAGTATCTCCTGTGTGCCCATCAATTTTTTGATAAACAAATCTGCGATAGACCACAGCGCTAGCGACCACTAAGCCATAAGCAAAGAGCCCCTTTCTCCCAAAGACCAAAAGCAACAAACCAAGAGGCAAGACCTGACTCAGTAGGATGGCCCAAGTCCTTGTCCCGCTAAAGAAGTCCCCAGTTCCTCCTTTTGGTCTAGCATAAGTCATCTTAAACAATTGCAAAGCAAGACCAGCCTTTCCAATCATGGCAAGCGAAAGCACAATGAACCATCTCGGCTCAGGCAGATAAGGATAGCTCACAAAGAGAAAGAGATAATAGAAAATCAAGGCCAAAACGCCGTTGCTACCAATACGACTGTCTTTCATAATCTCAAGCATACGGTTTTTCTTGCGAGAGGAGAAAAGTCCATCTGCCGTATCTGCCAAAGCATCCAAATGAAAACCACCCGTTAGCAAAACATCTGCTAGTAAGGTCAGCAAAAAGGCAACCTGATGCGGTAAGAAACAGGCTAAACCGAGGTAAACCAAGGCTAAAATCCCTCCCATCAAGGCACCAAACAAACTCAAAAAAGGCACACCTTTTCTGAGATAAGAGAGATCAACTGCCTTATTGATGGGAATGCGACTAAAAAATTGAGTGTAGATGATGAGACTTTGAATAATCATTTTAACGCTTGAGCCAGCCCACAAATTACTAAGTAGGCCTGACTCGCCTCCTTTGCTAGCTCTTGATTGATCCCGCCTTGTAGGTCTCTAAAAAAACGACCAAGGCGATTGTCTGGGACGATGCTAAGTCCTACTTCGTTACTCACCAGAATGAGCCGTAAGTGCCTTTCTTTGGCGACAGCTACTATCTCTTGGCACTCTTTTTTCAAATATTGCGTCAAATCAGCCTGCTGATGCTTATCCAAAAAGTGTGCGTCATCTAAGGCGAGCTTACTAGGCGCATGCTCACTCACCCAATCAAACAAGAGGTTGGTTAATAACATGGTCACACAGTCCAGCAGATAGGTGTCATAGGGAGCTGTTTTGAGCCAGTCTGCCAAGCCTTTATATTGTTCTTGGGTGCCCCAATGCTTGGGGCGGCGCTCCTTGTGCTTGCGAATACGCTCTTGAAAATCAGCGTCTTTTGTTCGAATCAGGCCGGTCGCGATATAGCAGGCTCTTTCGTCCTTTTGAATGAGGCTTTCAGCAAAGGTAGATTTGCCACTCTTTGCGCCTCCTGTGATGAAAATGATGTCTGTCATGTTTTACCTCACTCGAGCAAAGACGCGATCAAAAGCGGCTAAGGTCGCATCAAGATCAGCTTTGGTATGCTCTTTCGAGAGAAAGTTACTCTCATATTGAGAGGGAGCGATATAGACTCCTTCTTCTAATAACTGCGCATGGACACGCGCAAACAGCTCGTGATCGCTTGCTTTTGCCGCAGCAAAATCCTTGACAACTTGGTCATGAAAGAAAAAGCCAAACATGGTTCCGACCCTCACGACTTGAAGGGGAATCTGATGTTTTTTCGCCAAGTCCTCCAGCCCTTGACAGAGATAAGCGGTCTTTTGAGCAATCTCGTCAAAAACGTCCTTGGTCAATAACCGCAAAGTCTCATAGCCAGCTGCCATAGCAACAGGATTGCCAGACAGGGTGCCTGCTTGATAAACCCCACCTAAAGGAGCGATGTGATCCATATAGCGACGCTTGCCACCAAAGGCAGCCACAGGAAAACCACCGCCAATCACCTTCCCCAAAGTGACCAGATCTGGGTCTAAATCATAGTAGCCAACAGCACCTTCATAGCTAGCCCTAAACCCCGTCATTACCTCATCAACGATAAAGAGCGCCCCATCTTCTTTGCTTAGAGCGGCAATCCTTTCTAAAAAAGAAGGATCAGCTGGAACGAGCCCCATATTTCCTGCAACAGCTTCAACAATCACACAGGCAATCTCTCCCTTGTAGCGCTCAAAACAAGCCTCTAAAGCTGGAATGTCATTGTAAGGTAGCGTAATGGTCTCATGGGCAATCGCTTCAATGACACCAGCAGAATCTGCCATCCCAAGACTAGCCACACCAGAACCAGCTTGAACCAAAAAGGAATCACTATGGCCGTGGTAGCAACCAATAAATTTGACGATTTTAGCGCGTTTTGTCACCCCTCTAGCCAAGCGAATGGCACTCATGGTCGCTTCTGTTCCTGAATTAACCATGCGCAATTTTTCCAGATAAGGCAACCGCTCTTGAAGCAGACGACCCAGCTCAATCTCTCTAGGACTCGGTGCTCCGTAGCTGGTGCCCTCTTGGAGTGCTTCTTCTACTTTAGGCAGCACCTCGCTATTGGCATGCCCTAAAATCATAGGTCCCCAAGACAGGACGTAATCAATGTAGCGATTGCCATCTAGGTCGTAGAGATAAGCACCTTTTGCCTTGTCGATAAAAAGTGGATTTCCTCCGACTGAACCAAATGCTCGAACGGGGCTATTGACCCCACCTGGAAAGATTTCCTTTGCTTCTTGAAATGCTTTGTCTGACGCTGTTCGTTTCACCAATCTTTCTCCTTTACATAACGGGCAACATCCTTGGCAAAATAGGTGATGATAAGATCTGCTCCAGCTCGTTTCATACCGATAAGGGTTTCCATGACGACCCGCTTTTCATCAATCCAGCCCTGCTCAGCAGCTGCCTTAATCATGGCATATTCGCCACTGACATTGTAAGCCACAATCGGCAATCGGCTATTTTCTCTTAACTCTCGTACAATGTCTAAAAAACTCATGGCAGGTTTGACCATCAAAAAGTCTGCGCCTTGTTCTTCATCGCTTTTAGCTTCACGGAGCGCTTCTAGGCGATTGGCTGGATCCATCTGATAGGTCTTTCTATCTCCAAAGGCTGGGGCACTTTCTCCTGCCTCACGAAAAGGACCGTAAAAACTAGAGGCAAACTTGACCGCATAGGACATAATCGGAATATGCTCGAATCCTGCTTGGTCAAGCGCCTGACGAATAGCATAGACGTAGCCATCCATCGCATTAGACGGAGCAATAATATCAGCACCGGCTCTTGCTTGACTAACTGCTACCTCACTCAAACGTAGCAAGGAGGCATCATTTAAAACCTCTTGACCATCCAAGACCCCACAATGCCCATGACTAGTGAATTCACACAAACAAGTATCTGCAATGACCAGTAAGTCTGGATAGTGAGATTTGATGAGACCAATAGCCCTTTGGACGATACCGTCTGGGTGAGAGGCTTGAGTGCCGATAGCATCTTTTTGACTCGGAATCCCAAATAAAATCACCGCAGAAATGCCAAGTTGCACGACCCTTTCGACTTCCTCTAGCACATCTGCTAAAGCAAATTGATAAACGCCTGGCATGGCACCAATGGCTTGTTTTTCCTCTAGCCCTTCCTTGACAAAGATTGGGCAAATCAAGTCATCCACACTAAGGCTGGTTTCACGCACTAAACGGCGCAAATTCGCCGTTGTCCGCAATCTTCGATGTCTAAAAAATGTCACATTTTTCTCCTTTTAGAATTTCTTGAACCAGAGCTTCAATCGAAGGCTCTTTAGGCATTATATCAACCAGATAGCCACTTTCTGTGACAGCTTTTTGGGTACTTGTTCCAATAACAGCAACCCTTTGGTTGGGGGAGATGCTTCCCTTGCCTTCTAAAAAACTATGCCAAGCAGATGGACTGGCAAAAGTCCAGATAAGGTCCTCTTTTTCTTGATAGTTACCAATAAGGGCTTGCCCTTTCTTGTTTGAGCTGGTGTCGTAGAGGGCAAAGGCAGTGACGTCATGGCCTTTCTGACGCAGTGTTTCTGCTAATTTTGGATTGGACAAGCGGCTTTGAGGCAGAATGATGTGCTGTTTGTCTAAGCCTAGTTCTAGCCACTCCTTGACAAAGTCCAAACCATAAGAACTGCTCGCTTCAAAATCTACCCCAAGACCAAGCTCTCTTAGAGCCTGAGTGGTCTTTGCCCCAATGCTCGCTAGCCTCCAATCTCCTTTTGGAAAATGCTCAAAGAAAAAAGTAACAGCCACAGCACTAGTAAAAAAGAGCCAATCTCCCTTTGCCACAGCCCTTTCATCGGCTAAGGAAAGGCGGTTGATCCGACAACGAATAAGGGGCAGATGAACCGTCTCATATCCTGCCTCATCTAAGACTTGGTGAAGTCCCTCTTCTAAGGGATGCTCTCGCGTAAAAATGACAGTCGGTTTCATCGTGGACCTAGTACCCCTTGTTCTGTTAGCGCCAAAACCGCCTGCTTGGCGAGTCCTTTAGGATCTTTGCCACTCACTTGATGATAAAAACAGTGTCCCTCAGCATCAGCCAGCATGACCCTAAGCGTGTAGCCCTCGTCATTTCTTTGAGCTAGTGCACCAATGGGGAAGGTACAATCGGCATTCATCAATGCCAAAACCTCACGTTCTAGTGCAACACAAGTGGACGTCCTCTCATCATTCATTTTGGACAAGAGCTTGCGCAAATCCGCATCATCTTCTCGACACTCCAGCGCCAAGGCCCCTTGAGAAATGGCAGGTAAGCAGACTTGGGTCGCCAAAGGCTCTAGGTGATTTTCTAGCTCTTTGGTCCATTGCATCCGATTTAAGCCAGCCATAGCCAGCACAATCGCATCGTACTCTCCTCGTCTTAGCTTTTCAATACGGGTGTCAATGTTTCCTCGCAAGGGTTTAAACACAAGGTCAGGGCGCTTTTCAGCCAGCTGTACATGACGGCGAATACTGCTTGTACCAATGACAGCACCTGCTTTTAAGCGCTCAAAGGTCATGTTAGCCTCATGAAAAATCAGACAATCCCTCACATCCTCACGCTCTGGCACAGCCGCTAAAACACATCCTTTCGGCAAAAGCGCAGGCATATCCTTGAGACTATGAATCGCTAAGTCAATCTCATGCGACAGAAGTGCGCGCTCAAGCTCCTTGACAAAAACGCCCTTGCCTCCTATTTTTTGCAGGCTGACATTTTGCAAGCGGTCTCCCTTAGTCCTATAAATCACAGGCTCAATCACAAGACTAGGATCTAATTGCTGTAATTGCTTCATCACAAGATTGGTCTGTGCGAGGGCTAATTTGCTTCCTCTGGTTCCAACCTTAATCGTTGTCATGGGGCATCTCCTTTTTATCTAAGCCAAACAAATGGCTAATCATGGCAATGTCATGCTGGGATTCTGGATCAATCGATAATTCTTTTAATTGGATAATCGGCTCTTTAATCAGCTGATTGACAATGCTTTTCATGTGTTTTGAAATCTGCTTTTTCTCTCTAGGGGTCAGATTAGGCAATTTTCGCTCTAAACTTTCCATGGCACTTTCTTGCACCTTGAGCGCCTGTTCTCTAATGCCCTTAATCAAGGGAATAATGCCGAGTTGTTTTTCCCATTCAGAAAAAGCGAGCAGTTCTGTGTCGATTTCCTTTTCGATTTGACTGGCTATTTTCTTGCGCTCTTCTTGATAAGTGGCGAGTTGATTGGTCAGATTGTCGATATTATAGAGCTTGGTGTTCTCGCTTGCATGAACCGTTCTTGGCAAACATAAATCAAACACAATCGCTCCTTCTTTTAGCATGGAAGGAAAGACCACATAGCCATCTGTTTTTAGCGCAGAAATCACCACATCTGCCTCTTTCACCACCTGCTCCAAATGAGAAAAAGGATGCGCCTTCACACGAGGATCAGCTAAGAAGGAATCTGCCTTTTCAAGGGTCCGATTGACCAAGTGAATCGTTGCAAAAGGGCGATCAAGGACGTACTTGCTCACCAACTGACCGATTTCACCAAGACCAAGCACAGCCACACTCCTGTCTTGATAAGGAACGCCTAAGCGGTCCAGGGTCTGCATGGCGACAAGACCAATCGACATGGGACGGGCATTGATTTGATACTGGTCGTGCATGCGCTTTGCAAAGGTTAGAACTTGTTTTAAGACTTGATTTAAGACCACACCTGTCGTTTGTTTGTCTTGCGCCTGCATGAAGGCACGTTTGAGCTGTCCAAGCACTTGCGTTTCGCCTAAGACCTTGGACTCAAGCCCGATAGACACCCTCAATAAATGTTTTAAAACCGCTTCTCCCTCTAAAACCTCTAGATAAGGCGCAATCAGATCTGCATCTAGACCAAACCAGTCTGCCAAAAAATGTTTTCCATAATAACGTCCTGTATGCAGCTGATCTACGACCAGATAACATTCTGTTCGATTACAGGTCGAAACAATGACATTTTCCAAGACACTCTTTTCCTCATGTAAACGAACCAAAGCCTCGCTAACGGCTTCATCTGAAAAATGCACTTTCTCAAGAACGGACAAGGGCGCTTTTTTGTGCGTCAATCCGACATAGAGCAAATACATGTGTCACTCACCTCTCTATAATTGATCTAACAAGGCTTCAAAGGCTTGTCTTAGCGCCTTGCTTCGTTCTGGGGAGACCCCTTTGGTTGAAATCATCACGCAAACACCGTTCTTTTGCGTCATCGCCACATTATAAAAATCAGAATCGCTTTTGTCCCCAGTGTTATTGACCAGCTGACTAGGGCTAGCTTCGTTTTTAATGCGTTGGTTAACGTCTGGGTCATCCGTACAGGCAAAAACCAAGGCAAAATCAGCACTATCGCCTGTTTCATAGGGACGCTTGAGCCAAGTCACCTGATCTTGTGGAATGGCTTCAGACAAGGTCGGACTAATCACCGTCACGCTTGCCTGCTCGTTTAACAGCCCCCTAATCTTTCTCGTAGCGACTTTTCCGCCACCGACCACCAAGACTGGCTTATGATGAAGATTGATCATGATGGGATACATGCCTATTTTCCTCCTTTTGACGAGATTTTTCTTTAAAAATCTTTCGGCTTCTGAGATAAACCGTATCTTTTTCCCCCAAGCGGTGATTGACCAGCCTAGCTAGTACAAAGAAATAATCCGATAGACGATTGATATAGATAAGACCGATAGGATTGATGCTTTCATTTGCTTCAATGACTGCTACCATGCGACGTTCCAAGCGTCGGGTCAGGGTTCTTGCCATGTGAAGCGAACTTGCAATCACGTGCCCACCTGGAATGATAAAGTGCTCTAACTTTGGAGGGATATCCATATATTGGTCGATTTTTTCTTCCAAAAACTGAACATCACCTTCTTTTTGCTTATAAGGTCTCTTCTCACGAGGGGTGGCAAGGTCACTCCCGCAGTCAAAGAGTTGCTGCTGGATCTGCTCACATTCTTGCCTAAGATCAGCTAGCTTGTCTTCTTCTTTCATCTCCGCAACAATGCGCCCCAAAAGAGAACACAATTCGTCCATGGTGCCATAAGCCTCCACCCTCACATGGGTCTTGGACACGCGCTCACCACCGTAGAGCCGTGTCAAGCCCGTGTCTCCATACTTGGTATAAATTCTCATGATGTCTCACTTTGTTCCATAATCTGATAAATAGCATCCATGTCTAAGGAAGCTCGTAGAGCGTCTGCTAGCTTATCGTATTCCTTATTTTTAAAATCAGCAATGCTAAGAAGCTCGTGGGCGATTGGAGCTAGTCCTTTTTTCACTCGAATGGTATTGAGGTAATCTCTCGTCCACTCAAGATTATCAAACACCCCATGCAAATAAGTGCCCTGCACCCTGCCATCATGAGCGACTGCCCCATCTTGGCGTTTGGTTTTTTCACCATTTTGCTCCACAATCACGGAAAAAGCCTCAATGTGATCACCTAGCTTGGTTTCTCCCATGTGAATTTCATAGCCTTCTAAGAGCTGATCGTGATGCTGGGCTTTGACCTGTGTTGTCCTTTTCTTAGGCAGAAAAACAGTCCTTGCATCCAAGAGCCCAAGCCCATTGATTTCTGCCAAGTCTGACTCGACATGATAGGGATCTTCAAGATTTTTCCCTAATAGCTGGTAGCCCCCACAGATGCCAAAGATATGAACTCCTTGCTCAAAACAGTGGGCGATCTCTTTCTCTAAGCCGGACTCTCTGAGATAAGCCATATCCTCTATGGTGTTTTTGCTACCAGGGAGGATGAGTAAGTCCGGAAGACCTAGGTGATCGCCTGGCATAACATAACGCACGGACACATCAGGCTGGATTTCCAAACTATGAAAATCCGTGAAATTAGACAAGCGCTTGAGACTGACAATCGCAATGTCTAACTCTTTTTTTTGATCCATTGTCCGACTCTTTTGCAATAGAGCAACACTGTCTTCGCTATCAATATCAAGCGAAAGATAAGGAACGACCCCCAAAACAGGAACCTGCGTCAACTCTTCAATCATATCAATCCCAGATTGCAAGAGGGCAACATCGCCTCTAAACTTATTAATAATGACACCCTTGATTCGCTTGCGATCGTCTTTAGGCATCAGCTCAATCGTTCCGTAAATCGAAGCAAAAACGCCGCCTTTGTCAATATCTGCTACCAAAATCACGGGCGCATCCACCAGTCTTGCCATTCCCATGTTAACAATGTCACGCGCATTCAAATTAATTTCAGCAGGACTACCAGCCCCCTCAAGGATGATGGCATCATTTTCAGCTGCTAGCTCTTCATAGACTTCCTTGATTTTTGGCAGTAACTCTTGCTTGAACTCATGGTATTCGACCGCATCCATATCTCGCAGTACCTCTCCCATAAAGACCACTTGCGATTTGCGATCAGACGTTGGCTTTAATAAGACAGGGTTCATGCGCACATCTGGGTCAACGCCTGCTGCTTCTGCCTGCACCACTTGGGCGCGTCCCATTTCATCGCCCGTCTTGGTGATAAAAGAGTTGAGCGCCATATTTTGCGATTTAAAGGGCACAACAGACAAGCCGTCTTGTTTTAGTATCCGACAAAGTCCTGCGACAATAATACTCTTTCCCGCATCTGATGCGGTGCCTTGAATCATGACTGATTTGACCATATTTCTCCTTTGACCTCTTCAAAAAATGCACGTTCATTTTCTGCTAAGGGTGTTTTTAGCGCTTGGTGCAGCTTAACAATCCAAGGTGCCCCAAGACCAGCCGCCTCTAGTAAATCAACCTCTTGAAACAGCTGGTATTTATCTCCTTGCGCGATGACCTCTCCTTTTTTGATGAGATAAGCATCGTCACAGCAGTCATACATCAAGTCCATATCGTGACTGGTCAGGATAATGTTCGTCCCTGCTGCAACCAATTTTTTCATGGTGTCAGCCATCTTATCTCGCCCTCTAGGATCAAGTCCTGCCGTTGGCTCATCTAAGAGGAGATACTTGGGCTTTAGCGCTAGCATACCTGCAATAGCAACCCGTTTTTTTTGCCCAAAACTCAAATACTGCAAGGGGCGATCCGCCAAGTGCGTGATTTCCATCATCTCAAGCGCTTCTTGCACCCTTTTAGTGACCTCTTCTTCCTCGTAACCAAGATTTTGCAAGGCCATACCAATATCATCTTTCACAATGGTATAAAAGAGCTGCTGTTCCGGATTTTGAAAGACCATGTTCACCTCTTGACGGTACTGGAACAAGTCCTTTTTGACCAAGGAAACCTCCCTGTCATCATAGAGGATCTGCCCTTTTTCTGGAACCAAGAGGCGAGTGATGATTTTCATAATCGTTGATTTGCCAGAACCATTGGTTCCTAAAATGCCGGTGATGCGCCCTTCTTTAAAATCCATGGAAATGTTTTTCAAGGTCGGCTCATCGTCATAAGCAAATGAAATCTCTTTTAACTGCAACATGAGTGTTCTCCTTTATTCTCTATGGTCATGATCAAACTTTAAGGTTAAGACGTCATTGAGCCTTTGGTTGTCTTCTAATAATTTCACAAACAAGGTGTTCGCAAGCATTCCCCAAGCGAGGTAACTTTTCTTTTTATGATAAAAGGAAAATTTCAAGTCCAAGGTATCGCGAATAGTCAAAAACTCATACATGACGAGAAAAATGAACCGATACATCAAGACAATCAATTCCAACAAAATGGACGGAACACGCAAACGCTTAAAGAGTTTTAGCATCTGATCAAAAGGGGTCGAAAGTGCAAAGAAATAAGTCGCTACCAAGGAACTATAAATCCTAAGCAGGATAAAACCCGCTTGAGGAAGCAACAGACGACTAACTCCGAGATAGCCCTTAAACACAGGCACCGCAAAAAGAAACTGCTCATTGACCTTACTATAAGTCACCACAAAGGTCACCATACTAATCAAGATAAAGACGCTGGCATGAAGATACCATTTCGCATAGCGAAAAAGCGAGAGCCGTGTCAGATAGCAGGTCAAGGGAACAACCACTAGCATCATCCCCCATTGTAGCCAAGAAATACCTGAAAAACTAATCACCAAAAAAAGGAGATAAAGCACAAACTTGCGTCCAGCAGCAACACCACTCCAACGATTTCGATAAGCGTATTTATCAATGACAAACATGATTGTGTCCTCTCCTTTCTTTACACCTCACAAAACCTTAGTCTTTTTGACTGTCTTTGCCCTTATTTTTTCCGCGATGGTAACCAATCACATAAAAGATAATCCCTGCTCCGATACTGCCTTGAAGGGTAAAGAGCAGACTTTCAATCTCACCGCTAGCTGGCTCGTAAATCGGACTAAACCAAGGTTTATAGTCTTTTTGGATACTGGTGATGGCAGATTCAGCCGCATCATCAGTCCCCCCATACTCGCCACCTTTTGGTCCAAAGATAAAGGCGCCAACCATCATGGCGATGACAATCAAAATTAAAATCAAATTGGTGTGTTTTTTCATTTGAATACCCCTCCTTTTGCCTTAACATTTTCAGAAATCAAGTTATAAAGAACCACAGTAAGCAACCCTTCTGCAATAGCAATCGGAATTTGTGTCGTTAAAAAGATTCCCATGAATTTAGCTGCTGAGCCGATAAAGCCAGTATTGGCATCTGGAAAGACCACACCAAGCTGAACAGAAGTCACGGCATAGGTAGAAATATCTGCAATCACCGCACAAAGAAAGAGGGACACGCGTGTGGACAATTTCATAGAAAGCGCTAATTTATAGACCAAATACCCCACATAAGGACCGACAACTGCCATAGAAAAGGCATTAGCTCCTAGCGTTGTGATTCCTCCGTGAGCGAGAAGAAGCGCTTGGAAAATCAAACAAATGGTTCCAAGAACACTGATGACAGATGGCCCAAACATAGCTGTCCCAAGCCCCACACCTGTTGGGTGAGAGGTCGAACCAGTAACAGAAGGGATTTTAAGCGCAGATAAAATAAAGATAAAAGCACCTGATAAAGCTAGCATCGTCTTTGAGTTAGGGTCTTTTTTCACGATTTTACGCACATTGATCAAGCCCACCACAAAGAAAGGAAGGAAAATGAGGTACCAAATCAAACACCATAACGGTGGCAGATACCCTTCCATGATGTGCATAGCGTGCGCTGTCTGCGGATAAATGATACAAAAAAGTAATAATCCTGCTAGGGGTAAATATTTTTTAACCTGTTTCATCGGTTTTCTCCTTATTTCTTTTCACGCGTATTCTACCAGCTTGTCTTTTTGACAATCATGGTGGTAAAATAACTCCATTTGCTATCTAGTGTGACATCTCTCACGCCTTTTTTGATGATTTGTTTATCCGTTGAGGCATGACTAACCAGATAAGTGTGATCCAATAACTGATAATGCTCCAGTAAGGGAAGGATGTCGTTCAGATGATTGGCAACCTTCATCAAAACGATGGTGTCGTGCAGCTCTAAGGCTGCTTTGATCTGATCTGAACCTGCCGTGGCTGGCACCACTGCTAAAGACTCCTCATCCATGGTAAGAGGAATCCCCAGTTCTCCTGCCATACTGGTAAACGACGTGATCCCTGGGATGGTCTTGGTCGCAATCTTATCCTTGACCAGCTCTAAGAGATAGCTATACGTGCTATATACCATAGGGTCTCCTAGAGTGATAAAGCCGACTGTTTTTCCTTGGGTCACATCCGCAATGATTTCTTCAGAAATCGCCTGCCACTCCTTTTCCTTATCCTTTTTTTGACTACTCATGGGGAAATGGCGCTGTTTGATTTCCAAATGTTCACCAAGATAAGGTGAGGCGATACTAAGGGCTAGACTTTTCGCCTGACGTCTGGCTTCTGGCGTGTAAAGCACGTCTAACTCCTGAAGTAGCCGAGCCGCCTTTACCGTCAAAAGCTCACTATCTCCTGGTCCAATCCCAATTCCATAAAATACTGACATAAGCCCTCCTAATCCATAACTGCTCTTAGATGCTGGATGTAAAGGTCTTGAATAGCTGGATACTCTCCTAGACCGACCAAGTGGCTTTTAACTTGATAACCTTCTTGGCTAAAATACGTTTTCCAAGAACCTTCTTCATCAGATACCATATCATTGGTCGCATGATCACCAGCTACTAACATAAAGGGCGCGAGATGAACCGTCCTAACTGCCTTTTTATCCAAACGAGCAGCAATCAACTCAACAGATGGGTAACTCTCCACACAACCCACAAAAACAGGCGTTCCCTCTAACATGTGGTCCATGGTGGCATAGGCACTAAAAGCATAGTGCTGACTACCGTGTCCCATCAGCACACAGACGTCCCCCTCACCAAAGTGCCCATAGCTTTTCAGCAAAATTTCCTTGACGTCTTGATAGTCCTGTTCTGAACTCAGCAAAGGTTTTGCGATCACCAAGCGCTCAAACTGATTCTTAAAGCTAGCGGCTTGCGTGAGCACTTTTTCATACTCATCCCCCAAAATGATATGAAGCGGTTGGATATAAACCTTGTTAAAGCCGTCTGCCTTGATGTGCTCCAGCGCTTCGCTCACGCTAGGGATCTTGATACCTTCTTGTTGTGCGATCCGCTTTCTGACAATGGTTGAGGTAAAGGCACGATAGATTTTAGCCTTTGGAAAGGCTTTAGAAATAGCTTTCTCACAAGCACCAATGGTCTTTTCTCTGGTTTCTTTATAGGTCGTTCCAAAACTCACGACCAAAATCGCCTCTTGCATCAACTCTCCTTTCTAAGCACTTGCTTGAGCTTGTCAACGATGGAGACAATGGTTGCTTGATTCGTTTCGATGATTTGCCCAAAGCCTGCCTTTTCTAAGACCAGACGTGTCGCCTCTCCCATAACGATAATGGGGATGTTGCTCCAATCAAAAGTAACCATCTCTGTCATGGCGACAAAGTTCATCGCAGCCAAGGAATTTGGCAAGGCAACCGCATCTAGATTCTCCCAATTCTTTGAATCGACTTCTTCCTCAAAAGCCACCTTGTGGGTCTCAAGGACAGGAAAGGCATCCGTTTCTTTCAAGTCCTTCACCTTGTAATCAGGAGCAAGAATGAGCCAGTTTCCTGCTTTTTGGAGCTGGTCCATAAAGGCTACATCACCTGAGCGTGCTGCCTTGGCATAAAGCAACACTCCTGAATTTTCCACCTTCTTAGCCGTGTGTTGTCCTATGGCAGCTATTTTCAAATCCGGTAAAGAACGCAAGTCCAACTCTGCTGACCTTAGAGCTTCTAAAAAGAAAGTCCAGCTTTTTTCATCCGTGACCACAAGACCGTCAAAACGAGAAAAGTCAGGAAGATCGAAAGCTCTTTTTTCCACTTTCGTTCTAGCAGGAAAGGTCACTAGATTTGCCCCAGCATCTTTTAAAAGATAAGGCAGGCGCCCTGTTTTTGAATCTTGGATGAGAATGGTTTTACCAAACAAGGGAAGCTGCTCATAAAAATCAAGTTCCTTACGAAAGCCCACCACATCTCCGATTGCAATCACACTTGGTGCTCCAAAATCTTGCGCTTTAGCCAAGTCAAAAATAGTCCCCAAATCTCCGTCAATCGAGCGTTGCTCTGGATGCGTCCCCCACTCGACAATGGCTGCGGGGGTGTCTGTTGGATAGCCACGCGCTATCAACTCGCGTGTTATCGTCTCTAACTGCTTCATCCCCATGAGGAAGATCAAGGTGCCCTTTAACTGGGCGATCGCATCCCAGTTGAGGCTCTCCGTTTCATCCTTGAGATGTCCAGTAAAGACATGAAAACTGGTCGCTATATCACGATAAGTGGTCGGAATACCAGCATAAGTCAAGGCAGAAATAGCAGAGGTCACTCCCGGAATCACTTCAAAAGGAATACCCGCAGCACAGAGCGTCATTGCCTCCTCACCGCCACGACCAAAAACATAAGGATCGCCACTTTTTAGCCTAACGACACGCTTGCCTTGACGCGCTTTTTCAATTAAAATGCGCTCAATATCAGCCTGCTTGATGCAAGGCATACCAGGCTTTTTGCCGACATCGATCCATTCACAATCTGGATGAGTGTCTTTGAGCAAATCACGATTGACCAAGCGATCATAGACCACCACATCTGCCTCCTTGAGGCGTCTTGCTCCTTTGAGAGTGAGCAACTCTTTATCTCCTGGACCTGCTCCCAATAGGGTCACAAAACCTGTCATATTGACTCCTTTCTCTTTTTCTCTATAAGATAATCTCTTAGTTCTATCACACTAGAAACCATTTGCGGATAATCTACCTTTGGTCTTGCAATGATAATACAAGCAATCCCAAGCTCCAAACACCCATCAATCTTTTCTCGAATACCGCCGACCGTACCACTTTCTTTGGAAACAAAAACGTCCGCCTTGGTTCTTGCAATCAACTCTTTATTACATTCCTTGGAAAAAGGCGCTTTGATGGCATCAATCTGATCCGCCACAAGACCTAGCGCCTCACAGGCTGCCACCACTTCAGAAGTTGGCAAAACCCTTGCGATCAAGCGCTTTTTAGGCAGTCCTTCGACAAACAAAGGGAGGGTCTTACTACCTGTTCCTAGGTAAATAGTTTGGTAGCCTTCTTTTTGAATGAGGGCAATCGCTTCTTGGGTCGAATAGACCACCTGAGCTCCAGTTAAATCACTGGTGGCTTGACGTTCAAACCGCATATAAGGCACACCTGCCTCCTTGGCAGCTCGTATGGCTTCTTTAGAAACGATGTCTGCAAAAGGATGAGTGGCATCGATAATCTCATCCACTTGATTTTCCTTGATAAAGGCGACCATATCCTCTGCCGTCAAGCGACCTTGGATGACAGGCTGTTCAAATTTTGAAGCGAGGTGCCTGCCGTAATCCGTCACCACAGATGTGGTCACAGGAATCTCAAGCTCAGCCAAAAGCTCTAAAATCGCTGTGCTATCTGAAGTCCCACCTAGTAGTAACTTTCTCATAAGGTGTATCCTCTAGGGGTAATCATGCGACCATTCTTCACATAAGTTTCTTTGTTGCCAACAATGACAATGGTCGTCATATCCACCAAGTTTTCATCCAAATCTTTGATAGTGGTTAAGATAATGCTTTCTTTTTTACGGCCAATATCTTTTCCGATACCAACGATAGTTTCTGGCGACTTATACTGAGCCATGATGTCAAGCGCTTTTCTCAAATGATCGGGACGTCCCTTACTTCTTGGGTTATAAAGACAGATGACGAAATCGCCTTGAGAAGCAGCATAAAGACGCTTTTCAATCATTTCCCACGGCGTCATCAAATCACTTAAACTAATATGACAAAAATCATTCATCAAAGGCGCTCCCATGGCGGCGGCTGCCCCTAGACTAGCGGTAATGCCAGGAACCACCTTGACTTCTAGGTCCTTGCTATCACCAAGCAGCTCCAAGATTAAACCTGCCATCCCATATACACCCGCATCACCGCTTGATACCACACCAACATTTTTCCCTGTTTCTCTTGCCATATCAATAGCCTTTTGACAACGGTCAATCTCTTGGCGCATACCGGTTGCTACATGTTCCTTGTCCTTAACCAAATCACGAATCAAGCGCATATACGTCGCATACCCAACGATAATGTCACAATCCTCAATCGCTCTTAACGCCTCTTTTGACATCAATTCTTCCTTACCTGGTCCTAGACCGATGACATACAACATCTTCTTTCTCCTTTTTATCTTTTACTAACCACTGCCCGTGCGAGAGCATAGGTGCAACCTTGTCTGGCAAATCGCTGGCTTAATACTTGTCCGTGACTGGCTAAATCTGCACTAGCCAGTGCCACACTCCCCACACCGACCGTCTGCTTGACAAAGTTGGACTGGGGATACTTATCTGCTACTTTTTGCAGTTCATCCTTGGTAAAAGTGTCAAAGGGAACGCCCAATTCTTTCACCAAATTTAGAATGGCTGCTTCCTCTTTTTTCACATCAATGCTCACTATCTGTGCCACCTCAGCTGGATCGATTCCCTCTTGCTGGCAAAAGAGGAGAAAACCTGCCTTAAAGACTTCTACATCTACGCCCTTTCTTGCCCCCACTCCCAAGATATAAGGCTTGGGATAAATGATTGCTAACTGCTCTCGCACCAAGTCTTGTGGGGCTGTCGTTAACCAGATGAGAGGCGCTTTATCTTGTAAAATGCTTTCTAACTCCTTTTTTTTGATCACGGTCAGTCCTCTAGTATCCGTGACCCACTCTTTTTCCTGATAGAGATAGACCCTTTCATGGCGTGCCAAGTAACCATTAAAAGGTTTAACCAAGGGACGCAAGTCATCTCGCCAACCATGCACGCACTGAGCTAGACCATCCAGCGAGGTCACGCCCTGAACATCCGTAGCGGTCGTAATGACAGGACAACTCCCCAATAGGTCTGCGATGGTTAGCGTCAATTCGTTGGCACCGCCAAGATGCCCACTCAAGAGGCTAATGACATGCTTGCCTCTTTCATCCATGACGATAACAGCTGGATCTGCTGCCTTATCGGCAACCACTGGAGCGATGGCTCTCACCACAATACCCGTTGCCATGATACAAACCAAGACATCCACCTGTGTAAACAGGTGAGCAATCGCCTTAATCGGTGAACCTTCTAAAGGTTTTGCTGCCTCACTACTGAGCTTTGGCATGGTATAAATCAAAAGCTCTTCTTTTTGCCAACGTTTTTTCAAGGTTTTTGCCAAGTCCAATCCCGATGCCGTCAAGGCAACGATGGCATATGTGGTCTTGTGACTACTCATCTGCTTTTTCTATCCCTTCACGATATTCATGACTAAAATGAGAATGATAGAGTTTAGAATAATAAAACTCTTTCCCAAGAAAATCACCAACCAAAATAAGGGCTGTCTTTGTGATACCTGCTTCTTTGACCTTGTCAGCAATGGTTTCAAGCGTGCCAAAGACTTTCTTTTCTTCTGGCCAAGTCGCCTTATAAATGACCGCAGCTGGTGTCGTTTCAGGATAACCACCTGCGATAAGTTCGGCAACGACCTTATCTACCCCTTGAATCGACAAGAAAATCGCCATTGAGGTCCGATGTTGGGCATAGCTACGTAGCGACTCACGCTCTGGAACAGGGGTTCGTCCTGCCATACGAGTGATGATGACACTTTGAGACACCTCAGGCACCGTATATTCCGTTCCAATACTGGAGGCAGCTCCCAAAAAGGAACTCACACCGGGAGTGCAGTCAAAGTCGATGCCACGCTTTTTCATCTCCTCTGTTTGCTCACGAATGGAGCCGTAAATCGAGAAGTCTCCTGTCTGAAGACGCACCACGTCTTTTCCAGCCTTAACACTCTCTTCCATAACGTCCACGATTTCCATCAGATACATGCTGGCACTATCGTAGATTTCTGCTCCTTCCTTGCAATATTGGAGCAAATCCTTATTCACCAAAGACCCTGCGTAGATGACCACATCCGCTTGGGACAACTGCTTGTAGCCTTTTAGGGTGATAAGCTCGACATCCCCAGGTCCTGCACCGACAAAATGTACTTTTGACATCTTCATCTCCTTTTTATTCCTTCTTTTTTTGACACGACACGATAATGGTTGGATTTTGCGGCTTAAAATAGTGTCCCTTCCCCAGTGCTGTCCAGCGACTGGCTTGGATAGAGGTGATTTCAAGCTCTTCCCAACCCATCTCCTGTGCAAGCTGAGCCGCTTCAAGGGCATTTTCCAGTAAGATAAAATTCAAGACCAAGCGTCCTTCTGGAACTAACAAATCTTTGAGCCACTCAAAAATCTCCTGCATATTGCCGCCTGTCCCTCCGACAAACACCGCATCAAACTGCCCATCTAACGTTATCGGAGCAAGCCCTTCATGGAGGGTGACATTGTCGCACTGAAAGTGTTTGATATTTTGACGCGTCAGATCAATAGCATCTGGATTACGTTCAATCGCAACCACTTCTAATTTAGGATAAGTGCGTGCTGCTTGAATACTCACACTTCCTGTTCCAGATCCAACATCAAGCATGCGCTTAGCCTTGTGCAGTTGTAGCTTATCCAAGCTAATGGCTCTGATTTCTTCCTTGGTCATAGGGACCTTGGTTCTAATAAATTCCGAATCCTTCATCTAACACCACCACTACATTCATTTGATACATCTTATTTTCGACTTGTTCAGCCGGTAAGATAGTAATTGTTTCATCAGCGTAGCTCAAATTTTCACCGATAATAATAACCTTCTTAAGCCCACGCTTGACAGCTTCTTGCGCAATCTGATAGGGTCCAATCGCTTGATCGGTCACCATAAAGACCTTAGACAAGCTCATAATCAGATCAAAATTCGGGGTCTTAGCATGGCTACTGGTCAGATAAGCATCATTCATCGCAAGAGCCACCCGACTCGCCAGATACTGCATGGCACTAATCCCAGAGATGATCTCGACCTGTCCTTTAAAGGTTTCTGAGAGCCACTTGCCCAAGCCATAAATCAAAGGATCACCAGATGCTAAATACAAGACGGCTTTATCCTTATCATAAGAGGACAAAAGCTGGGATAAGTCTTTTAACTTTTTGGGCGCTACCACCCCTTTATGACGATAATCTTCGGGTAAAATCTCCAAGTGCCGCTCACTCCCTAAGATAATGTCTGCTTCTTGAAACCACTCGTCTTGTCCCACAAGACCATATTTAGGATCTCCAGGACCAATTCCAATCACACGAATCACTGCCATTCCTCCTTAATCACATCTAAAGGCTTGGTCGAAGCTAAATAGCCCGCTTCTGAGGCAAACAAAACCACATCAACGCTCACTTCTGGTTTTCGGTATTTGAGCAAACGCTCACTCCTTGCCTTAATCTTGTCAGCCAAGATTTGGTAAATCCCATCATAGCCATAAGCATGGATCAGCTCTCCTGCGGCTTCTGTGGTTAGGCACGCGTCCACCTGCTCAAGTAGTTCAAGTGGCGCTCCCATGAGGGCAAGATTTGCCACCAGTGTCTCCATACGTGCATCAGCATCCTTGCTGTGGGTGGAGAAGATTCCTGCTGCCACCTTGACCAATTTTCCCATGTGTCCCACCATGAGTACCCGTTCAAAACCGATGCGCTGCACCTCTTTTAAGACATGCCCAACAAAATTACTCATATTGACAATGCGACCAGCATCAATCCCTAGCACCTGAGTAGTGAAATCCTCCCCGTAATTGCCAGGGGCTAAGACCACCCAGCGATGCCCGGTTTCGTATAGCATGGTCAATTCAACTGTGATAGCTGCCTTCCAGCTCTCTTCTGACATAGGATTGACGATCCCAGTCGTCCCTAAGATGGAAATGCCACCTAAAATTCCCAGTCTAGAATTATAGGTCAAACGAGCGGTTTCTTCACCCTCTGGTACACTAATGATGACGCATGCGCCACAATCATCTCCGATCATCTGTCGGACATTTTCTTCAATCATCCGTCTCGGAGTAGGATTGATGGCTGCCATTCCCACTGGAATCGCCAAACCTTTTTGTGTCACGCGCCCCACACCTTTTCCACCATCAATAGTAATAGCCGTTTGATCTGGCAAGAGCTTGACATTAGCGTAAATCAAAAGACCATGCGTGGCATCAGCGTCATCTCCCCCGTCCTTTCTCACCGCAGCACTGGCTTCTAACTCACTAAAGGTCGGATCTTCCACTTTCAAGGTCAATTCGACACCTGAAGCTGTTTTTACAGTGACCTTATCCTCTCGCTCTTGGTTTAAAATCATCGAAAGAGCCGCAACGGTCGCTGCTGTGGCACAGGTACCAGTCGTGTAGCCCTTTCTTAATTTTTTACCATTGACATAAGCATATTCTTCCATGTCTTACTCCTCTTGTGCTTGATGAGATTAGGAGCGCATGCTATACAAAATCGCATTCACAATCGCTGCTGCAATCGTGCTGCCACCTTTTCTGCCGAGAGCTGCGATGGAAGGGATTGTACTCTCATGAAGTTTTTGCTTAGACTCCGCTGCTCCGACAAACCCAACTGGCACACCAATGACAGCATCAGGAACCAAGGTCTTTTCTTCCACCATATCCAATACCTTAAAAATAGAGGTCGGAGCATTGCCAAAGACAAAGAGTTTTGGACCTTCCATTTTCGCGGCATATTCGACCGCTGCCATGGAACGCGTGATGCTTTTTTCTTTTGCTTCCTTAAAAACTGCTGGTTCATTGACCAAACAACGGTACTGAATCCCCATCTCATCCATCATTTGGGTATCAAAACCACCAATTACCATGGTGGTATCGGTAAAAATCGTACCCCTGTTTTTTAAAACCGCTGTTATTTTTTCAATCGCATCATCTGAAAACTGGATGTTCTCGAGATAGTCCAAATCCGCACTGACCAGCACCGCTCGTTTTAAGACCGCTTCTTGAATAGGATGGGAAAAAACAAGGTCTGGGTATTGGGTTTCAATCAATGCTTCAATCTTTGCCATGTTTTCGGTTTCTATTTGCCTAGGATCTTTTACCTTTACCATTTATGCTTCTCCTTTTTTCATAGGGGTTGAGTAGCGCACATAATCTTGTGTCAAGACATCTTTCATCTGATACAAAATCGCATTGATCATGGAAACAGCAATGGTGGTTCCGCCCTTTGGACCGATGACGAGAATAGCTGGCACATCAGATGCGAGCAAGGCTTCTTTGGCGACAATCGCATCAACAAAGCCAACCGGAACACCAATGATGCCCTCAACACCCCTTATTTCTCCTTTGTCCACCAATTCTAAGAGATACAAAAGCGCAAAAGGAGACTCACCAAAGGAAAAGAGTTTAGGTCCAGAGATGGTTTTAGCATACTCTATCATGGCAATTTCCTTATCCATCCCCCTTTCTTGAGCCAAACGGTCAACCTCTGCTTGGTCAGAAAGACACAGATAAGAAACCCCCATTTGATCTAAAACACGCTTATTGATCCCATTTAAGGAAACAACCGAATCTAGTAAAATCGTCCCTTTTTTCCGAAATAAATCTTCAATTCGCTCATTAATGCCGTGGGTAAAGACCACCGTCTCAAGATAATCAAAGTCGCCAGACGTGTGAATTGCCCGTTTGATAATGGACTCCTCCATCTCTGAGTTAAAATGGTAATCAGGATAGTCCTGATCGATAACGGATTGGATGATCTGAAAGCTATTTGCCTCAATAGATGAGGGATTTTTGATATATGACATCTAAAACACTCCTAAACTCAAATAAATCACAGCAGCAACCAAGAGACAGATGGTCGTTGCCATATACATGAGAGATACCGTTTTTTCAATATCCTCTGCTACCGTCTCTCTCTTTTGTTCTCCGATGGTTGGTTTTTCCACCCACTCTCCGTGATAGACATGCCCACCACCAAGTTGGATACCTAAAGCACCTGCCACCACCGCTTCTGAAAAAGCACTATTAGGACTCGCATGCTGATAGCGATCTCTAAAGCCTATCTGAAGGGCTGATTTTGCATCCAACTGTAAGATATGACTAGCGACCATCAAAGACAGCCACGTCACTCTGGCTGGAATGAGGTTGACCAAATCATCTAACTTAGCAGATACAAACCCAATTTGATGGTATTTTTTAGTTTTGTAACCCACCATGGAGTCCAAAGTATTGATGGCTTTGTAGCCAATAGCAAGCACTGGACCACCGATAAAAAGACAAAGCAAGGGACCAACAACCCCATCGCTGGTATTTTCAGCAACAGTTTCAACCGTTGCCTTGCTGATTTCTTCAAACGACAAGTCTTTCGTTTCTCGCCCGACAATCATTCCCACTTGACTTCTTGCTTCTTCTAAACTGCCATGCACCAAACTCTGATAGACCTTTTTGGCCTCAAAAGCTAAACTGCGTGTCGCTAGACAAGCATAAGCCACATAGAGCCAGACCAACCAATAAAGGATAGGAGAAATAAGTCCAGCTCCCCATAATGCTAAAGACACCGTAGCAACAGACAAACCCACCGTTGAAACAGCCAACAAAGTCCCAAAAATATAAGCAGGTATGGGCCATTTTTCTTGAATTTTCAAACACAGCATGATATAGTTACCCATCCATTTGATCGGATGGGGCCAGCTGTAAGGGTCACCCAAAAGCCAATCCAAGAGCACCGCTAAGAAAATAATCATGAGTTTCATTTGCTCTTAGCTCCTTTAATAGTCGCTATCCAGTTCTTGAGAAGCTCTTCATTTTGGTAAAAATGAACGTGCAAATAACTGGCAAAAGTTCGTCCTTTTTGATAGCCACCACTCCATTTGGCAACAACCTCACCATCTCTTGTCTTTTCCAAATCTAAAGCAGTCGTTTCCTTAGTTTCAAAGGTGGAGTGATGAAATTCATGCCCTCGCACCTTGGTGCCTTTAGGGCCAAATAAGGTCGTCACTTTTGTGGTCGCTTCACAGTAGCCAAAGCGTTTCAAGCGTGGGGTCATGACACTTTCTCCCTTAAAAATGCCAACCATCTCATAGGATTTTCCATCGATTTTCAAGGATTCTCCCAGATACATCAAGCCTCCGCACTCCGCATAGATTGGTTTTCCCTTTTCATGAGCAAGAAGGACAGACTGACGCAAAGCCTCGTTTTCCATGAGTTCTTTGGCATACATTTCTGGAAAACCACCACCAAAGTAATAAGCATCTGCTTCTGGCAAAGTCTCATCCGTCAAAGGGCTAAAAGGAATCAGCTGAACCCCCATGTCCCTTAACAAATCCAGATTATCTTCGTAGTAAAAATGAAAGGCCTCATCTATAGCATAAGCAAGGGTCACATCCTCGTCAGTCGGCAAATTAAAAGGATTTTTTGCCTCTTTATCTTCTCTTTCCATCACTTCTAAGAGGCGCTCAAGATTAATGTGCTCTTCGACCAAATTCCCAAGCAAGGCAAAGGTCTGCTCCACGTCATCCATCTCCACATCAGGAATCAAGCCCAGATGACGAGAAGGCAACGCCACTTCAGCATTTTTAGGCAGATAGCCCAAGACCTCAACATCTGTATAACGCTCAATCGCTCCTTTGATCAACTCATAATGGTTCTTAGAAGCCACGCGATTGATGATGACACCTATAATATTAACCTCTGGATCAAAGGTTTTAAAGCCATGCACCATAGCAGCCGCTGAGGTAGAAGTTGCCTTTCCATCAATCACCAAAACCACAGGCAAATCCAGACGCTTTGCCATCTCAGCAGACGAAGCACAATCCTTATCCGTTCCAAGACCATCAAAGAGCCCCATCACTCCCTCAACAAGCGCAATATCACTTTTCTGATGCCACTTATGATAAGACCAAGACAAGCGCTTATTTTCTGGAATCATAAAACTATCCAAATTTCTAGAAGCTCGTCCAGTGATTCTGCTATGGTAAGCGGTGTCAATATAGTCTGGCCCTACTTTATAGGCTTGAACAACATAGCCCCTATTCGTTAAGGCTTTTAAAATCCCCAAGGTCACAGTGGTCTTTCCAACTCCACTTGATACACCGGCTAATAGTAATTCTTTCATACTTGTCTCCTCGTGGCGTTTGTGATTCAAACAAAAAGAGGCTACACGCATAGATTTTTGTCTATAAGTGTAGCCTCGTTGCTCTCCATTTGAATAAACACCTCGTTGTGTTAAATCTATTCTACTAAAAATTCCACAGGCTGTCAATTATTTTTTGAAAGCGGTTTTTACATTTCTTTGATACCTCAAATCATTTTTCAATAACCAGTCATGAACACTTTGACTGGGATACAACATAACGACAAAAACATTAAAGATTATGCCCTCCTCAGAAAGTCGAAACACAAATAAAACCAGAGCCTCTTCTTAAAAGAGACTCTGGTTTTTTATGTCTATTCTCTCTAGTCTAAAGCCTGCGCTGCGGTGATGATACCAAGTTTATAGATGTCTTCGGCATTTGAACCACGAGAAAGGTCATTGACCGGTTTGTTAAGTCCTTGAAGGATTGGTCCGATCGCTTCAAAACCACCAAGACGCTCTGCGATCTTGTAACCGATATTTCCCGCTTGAAGGTCTGGGAAGATGAAGGTATTAGCATGACCAGCTACTGGGCTATCTGGCGCTTTGAGGCTGGCAACAGCTGCCACATAAGCTGCATCAAACTGCAGCTCACCATCAAGAGCAAGTTCTGGTGCCATTTCTTTAGCAAGACGCGTCGCTTCTGCTACCTTGTCCACATCAGGTGACTTGCCACTTCCCTTGGTTGAAAAGCTCAACATGGCAATTTTAGGATCAATGTCAAAGATTTTAGCTGTTTCAGCTGTATTCACCGCAATTTCAGCCAACTCTTGCGCATTTGGATCGATGTTAATGGCACAATCCCCAAAGACCAAGCGTTCATTGCTGCTATCACGGTTCATGATGAAGACGCCAGATGTTCTTGAAACACCAGGTTTGGTCTTGATGATTTGAAGAGCAGGACGTACTGTATCTGCTGTTGAGTGAGCAGCGCCACTGACCATTCCAGCTGCAAGCCCCATCTGCACTAACATGACACCAAAATAGTTCACATCTTTTAACAGCTGATCCGCTTGTTCTGGCGTTGCCTTTCCCTTTCTCAAGTCAAGGAAAAGTGCCTTCATTTCAGAAAGATTGCCGTAGGTTTCTGGATTGATGACTGTTAGGTCAACATCACCAAAGCCTGCTTCTTCTTTAAGACTTGTCACAAGCGCTTCGTCTCCTAGGACAACTGGCTCTAACAAGGCTTCTTTTTTCAAACGTGCCGCCGCAGTCACCACGCGTAAATCATCTCCTTCTGGGAAAACGATTTTGATGTCTTTTCCTGCAATCTTTTCTTTCAATGTGTCAAATAAGGATGTCATGATGAACCTCTATTCTAAATTTTGTTTCCTACTAATGATAACGTTTTCCATGTCTTTTGTCAACTGACTGATATAGGTCTCTTGTTTTTGGCGAAAAGGGTCAAAAAAAGAAAGACGATAACAATGAAGCGCCTGACGCTCTATCCCTAGATCCATGCGCCCACCGTACAAGTCATCCCCTAAAAGCGGAAAACCGATATGAGAAAAATGCACCCGAATCTGATGGGTCCTGCCTGTATGCAGACGAATAGACACCAGCTTCACGTCCCCATAGTCCTCCACCACCTCATAACTGGTATGGGCATACTTGCCATCTGGATCCACACAGCGGGTAATGATGCTATCTTTGGGTCTGCCGATAGGCACCTTTATCTCCCCCTTTGCTGGCAAATCTCCTTTTCCTGAAACCAGAGCATAGTAATGCTTTTGAATCGCCTTTTGTTGCAGCTGCTTATCTAGCCTCGCATGCGCATAACCGTGCTTGGCAAAGAGCATGAGACCCGTGGTGTCGCGGTCTAGCCTAGTCACGATATGCACCTGCTGATTGGGATAGCCCTCATCCAGATAATATCCCTTGACAAAATTAGCCATCGTATTGGAGTGAATACTACTTGGAATACTAGCCACCCCGCTTGGCTTGTCTAGGACCAGAAAATGGTCGTCTTCCGAAATAATCGAAAGCGGTTTTGAAATGGGTTTTAGTCTGCCGTCCTCGTCCTTTTCATCTGGAATGATGATAGTGACCCGATCTCCAACCGCAAGAGGCCTTGTGGCAAAAGCAGGCTCACCATTAACCCAAATCTCGCCCCCACGAAACTTAATCTTAGCCAGTAAGCTTCTAGAAACATCGTGCTCTTTAAGAAGTGATTTGACCAAACAAGGTCTTGTGGCCTGATAGTCAAATCTCATTCTTCCGACTCCCCGATAAAGGCATCTCGCACCCGTTCCCAAAAACCAGTGTGATTGGCTGAGTTGATAAACTGGATTTTCTTGCGGTCAATATCAAACTCAATCTTTGCAATATCTTTATGGCGATAGGTTTTATTATCCACTGTCACCAAGTATTGTCCCAACCGTTTGGGCACAACTTCTATCTTTTCTCCCCTAGGAACAATGATAGGACTACCCAAGGTTCTAAATACCCGATTATTAAGACTTGCGATTTCCGTCATCTGCATGGCCTGAATGGTAGGGTGAAGAATGGCACCTCCCAAGGATTTATTATAAGCCGTACTACCTGTCGGGGTCGCCACAGACAAACCATCTCCTCTAAAACGCTCAAACAAGCCACCATTCACCTTAATATCTGCCACCATGGTTTTTTCAATGCGTTTAATCGTCGCCTCATTCAGAGCACGCGCCTTAACCTTTCGTCCATCCGAAAGCGTCATGGTCACTCGTAAAATTGGATAAGAAATCGTTTCGCCCTTGTCCTCTCTGAGATCAGCGATGAGCTTGTCCACCTCGCTATCGAGGTAGTCCGTATAAAAACCCAGATGCCCAGTATGGATCCCAACAAAACGCACCGTCTCTAGCTCTTTTTCATACATGTGAAAGGCAGACAGCAACATCCCATCACCACCAATAGAGATAACCACATCTGGATGGTGCTTGGTCAAATAAAACTTGTCCTCATCACGAAGTGCCTGAAAGAGCTTGTGCCAAACCCGCTTACTCTGATATTTGCCATTAGCAACCAAGGCAACTCTGAGTGTTTTTTTTGATTTATCTGTAAAATTCATCTGTGTCATCACTATTTCCCACACCGTCACTCACACGCTTGTGCTCTGGATCAAAGAGCAGCTGGGCTTCCTTGATTTCATCTCGGATTTGCCGCATTTCTTGGTCCAACTCTAGCGCAATCTCAGCCGTGCGTTTTAGTCTCCTTTTTAAATCATCAGGGAAAGCCCCTCGGTATTTATAATTGAGCGAATGCTCAATCGTCGCCCAAAAGTTCATCGCCAAGGTTCTGATTTGAATCTCAGCGAGGATAGTCTTAGGCCCATCAATGGTATCAACTGGATACTCCACAATCACATGATAAGAACGATAACCACTCTCCTTTTGATTGGTGATATAGTCACGCTCTAAGACCACAGTCATATCTTGACGATTTTTGATGAGTTCTAAAACCTCATAAATGTCATCCACAAACTGCACCATAACCCTAAGACCTGCAATATCCTCTAGCTGGTCATGTTGCTGGTTTCTTCTTACCATCTTCTCTTGAATACTGTCTATGGATTTGACACGTCCTGTCACAAACTCAATCGGAGAATGACGTCCCTGCTTACGAAACTGTTTGCGGATGCCACGCAGCTTAATCTTGAGTTCGCCTACCGCCTGAATATAAGGGTCTAGAAATACTTCCCAATCCATGCCATCACACTCCTTCTTGTCAAATAATAGACTTTTTTATACAATTAACCTTAGTATATCATAAAATCGAGCAAAGGAAAAACAATGACACATCTTGAAATCGAATACAAAACCTTACTCACCAAAGATGAGTTCAACCGACTCTTAAAACAATTTAACCAAGTCCCCGCCATCACCCAGACCAACTATTATTTTGACACTAAGGATTTCGCCCTAAAAAAACACCGGCTCTCCCTTAGAATTAGAACCCTCAATAAAACGGCTGAATTGACCCTAAAAATCCCACAAAAAGTGGGCAATATCGAATACAATCTCCCGCTTGAGCTGGATTTAGCCAAAAGCATCATCAAAGACGGACAGCTCCCGCAAAATAGCGTAACCAAACACCTGATGGAACGCGGCATTGATCTTTTTGCTATTCGAGTCTTTGGTCAGCTGACCACCACTCGGCGTGAAAAAGAAACCCCTATCGGGCTAATGGCACTGGATTACAATCAATACGCCGACATCATTGACTACGAACTTGAGCTTGAAGTCCTTGATGCAACTAAGGGAAAAGCGGATTTTGAGGCATTTCTCAACCAGCAAGCCATCGCCTATAAGTATGCCAAAAGTAAGGTCGCTCGCTTTAGTCAGACCCTTCCTAAATAAAAAATCCTTACTTTATTGGTTAGAAATCTGATTTTTTTCGTCTTTTTTGATACAATAAACGTGACTTATAAAAATAAAAAGGAGTTCTTATTGCCATGTTGCTCATCGAAAAACCTACTCGTCCACTCAAACTCTTCTCTCTTTCATCCAACAAAGAGATTGCAGAAAAAATTGCCCAAGCTGCTGGACTTCCTCTTGGTAAGGTTTCTTCTCGCCAGTTTTCAGATGGTGAGATCATGATTAACATTGAAGAAAGTGTTCGGGGAGCTGATATTTTTATCATCCAGTCCACTAATTTTCCCGTCAATGACCATCTCTGGGAGTTGCTCATCATGGTCGATGCCTGCAAACGTGCTAGCGCTCATACCGTGAATGTCGTTATCCCTTATTTTGGCTACGCTAGACAAGACCGTATCGCGGCTTCAAGAGAGCCAATTACAGCCAAGTTAGTGGCCAATATGCTGGTCAAAGCTGGGGTGGATCGTGTGGTGACACTAGACCTTCACACCGTGCAGGTGCAAGGATTTTTCGATATTCCAGTGGATAACCTCTTTACGATTCCACTTTTTGCCAAACGCTATGTGGAAGCAGGGCTTGTTGGTAGCGACGTGGTCGTCGTTAGTCCTAAAAATTCTGGTATCAAGCGCGCAAGAAGTCTTGCAGAATACTTGGATGCACCGATTGCCATCATCGACTATTCTCAAGACGATGCCCAACGTGAGGAAGGCTACATCATCGGAGATGTCGCAGGTAAAAAGGCGATTTTGATTGATGACATTTTAAATACGGGTAAAACCTTTGCAGAAGCAGCTAAGATTGTCGAGCGTGAAGGCGCAACAGAAATCTATGCCGTCGCCAGCCACGGTCATCTCACCAAAGGCACGGCAGAAATCCTTAATGCTGCTCCAATCAAAGAGATCATCGTGACAGACTCCGTTAAAACAGACCAAGCCCTTCCAGAAAAGCTCAAATACATTTCAGCTAGTGACTTGATTGGAGAAGCTATTGTGCGTATTCATAACCGTGAAGCGCTCAGCCCACTCTTTTCTTATCAACCAGATGAAAACAAGGACGACGCATGATTTACCTCGATAATGCTGCAACAACCCCCCTCTCTCCTCTCGCCTTATCTAAGATGACAGAGGTCCTAAGCGACGTTTACGGCAACCCATCTAGTACCCACGCTTTGGGGCGAAAAGCCAGCCACTACCTCAGACAAGCCAGAATCGACATCGCTAAAGCTTTGGACGTGAACGCATCTCACATTTTCTTTACCTCTGGCGGGACAGAAAGCATCAACACCGCTATCAAGGGCTATGCAATCGCTCACCAAGATCAAGGTAAGCACCTAATCACAACTGCTCTTGAGCACCACGCTGTCCTTCACACCATGGCTTATTTGGAGAAACGCTTTGGTTTTGAGGTCACTTATCTCAAACCCATTGATGGAAAAATCACCCTCGATCAGCTAAAAGAAGCGATCCGAGAGGATACGATTTTAGTCAGCCTCATGTACGCCAATAACGAAACAGGCGACCTTTATCCTGTTGCTGAGTTTGGTGAGTATCTAAAAAATCACCCTGCTGCCTTTCATGTGGATGCGGTTCAAGCGATTGGGAAAATTCCGGTTCACCCTAGAAGCCTTCACATTGACTTTTTGTCCGCTTCTGCCCACAAATTTCATGGACCTAAGGGTGTTGGTTTTCTCTATGCCAAGGATTTTCATTTTGACCAACTCCTTCACGGAGGAGACCAAGAAAGCAAACACCGTGCTAGCACTGAAAATCTAGCAGGTATTGTCGCAATGGCTGCTGCTCTCACAGAAAGCCTAGAACAAGCTGAAACAACCTATCAACGTCTAGAAACACTCAAGGAAAACTTTCTAAAAGACCTCAAAGAAAAGGGCATCCCCTACTACCTCAATCAAGGAAAAAACGCCCTACCTTATGTGATTAATATTGGTTTTGAAGGAGAAAACAACCAAACCTTGCTGACCCAGCTGGACCTCTCTGGTATCGCTGCTTCTGCTGGTTCTGCCTGCACAGCTGGAAATATCGAACCTAGTCACGTGTTGACCGCTTACTATGGTAGCCAGTCTCCTCGACTAAAAGAGTCCATCCGCATTAGTTTAAGCGATAGAACCAAGAGCGACGATTTGAAAACCCTTGCTACAACCCTCTCTCACTACATTAGAAAGAAGTAATTTATGGCTTTTAAAACAAGCATCACCCTAAAAGACTGTCCTTACGTCTATGAGCTGACCGATCAGGTCAAACCCTATACCCTAAGAGATACAACCTTTTTACAGACCAAAGTTGGTAACTACGAGCTAGTGCGATTGCTAGAGGAAATCCCAAATTCCAATCAAGGTTTTCTCCTCAAAATCATCATCAATAAAGATTTGAATGGTTTTAAGATGAGCATCACAGATAAATCTGGACTTCATCTAGTCAATATCTTTCAATCAGACGCGCACCGCATTTATCAAGATAAATTCTACTTTTTGATGGATAGCTTGGTGGAACGTCACATTTTTACCAAAACACCCGTCTAAGATAAAAGGAAAAGGGCTATTTTCATAAGCTAGCCCTTTTCTTTATTCTGAAATCTATGTTTCCATACGTAAAAAGCGCTCAAAACCTTGCCAAAATCCAATACTTTTTTTAAAATAGTATAGTAAGGATGAAAAGGAGAAGAAAATTGTGACAACGGAGAAATCTATTCCAAACGCGACAGCAAAACGGCTATCGCTCTACTACCGTATCTTTAAGCGGTTCTATTCTGAAAACATTGAAAAAGCGAGTTCCAAACAAATCGCAGAAGCCATCGGCATCGACTCTGCTACCGTCAGGCGTGACTTTTCTTATTTTGGAGAACTAGGACGGCGTGGCTTTGGCTATGATGTCAAAAAGTTGATGAACTTTTTTGCGGACATTTTAAACGACCATTCCATCACAAATGTGGTCTTGGTCGGCGTGGGAAATCTGGGACGGGCTCTTTTGCACTACCGCTTTCATGATCGGAACAAGATGAAGATTGTCATGGCCTTTGATTTAAAAGACCACGATATGATGGACCAGACAACACCTGATGGGATCCCTGTTCACGACATCACCACTATCAAGGACTATCTCCCACAACTCGACAGCCATACGGCTATTTTAACCGTTCCAAGTAAAGAGGCTCAAAAAGTCGCCGATCTTTTAGTTGACGCAGGAATCAAAGGCATTTTGAGCTTTTCTCCTGTGCATCTATCTCTTCCAAAAGATGTGGTGGTGCAGTATGTGGATCTCACCAGTGAGCTTCAGACCCTACTTTACTTTATGAATCAAGAGAAAGAAGACTAATATTATGACAAAACCTGTTATTGGTATAGCGGGCAATCAGCGCGCCATTGAGGATTGGGCTGGTGTTACAGTTTCTTATGTAGCAACTGGCTTTTCCCAAGGTGTCAGCCGCGCTGGCGGCCTTCCATTTATTATTCCAATCGGAAAACCAGAAGAAGCAAGTGATTATATTGCACGCATTGACAAGCTCATCCTCACCGGCGGTCAAAATGTCTGCCCAGAGTATTACGGAGAAGCCGATGAAACCAACGGCGACGATTTTTTCCGTGAACGCGATGAATTTGAGCTAGCCTTGATTCAAGCAGCTATCGAGCAGAAAAAACCTATTTTTTCAGTCTGCCGTGGCACGCAGCTGCTTAATGTTGCTCTTGGTGGAAATCTCAATCAAGCCATCGAACACCATTGGCAAGATAATCCCGGCCAGTACACCTCTCAAGACATGGTGACCGAAAAAGATAGCGTTCTCTACTCTATCTATGGACCGACTTCTCGGATTAACTCTTTTCATCACCAAAGCATCAAAGACTTGGCGCCAGAATTGCGTGTTATCGCAACAGATCCCCACGATGGTACCATTGAGGCGGTTGCTTCTACCGAGCATTCCTTTTTAGGCGTTCAGTGGCACCCTGAGCTACTCCAAGGCAGTCGTCCTACCGACCAAGCCCTCTTTGACTATGTCGTCAACGAACTCTAAAGAATGAGATCTTCTTCTTTAAAACTATAATAATCCTTTTTCCCCACAATCAAGTGGTCTAAAAAGAGAATGCCTAGGTCCTCACAGGACCGTTTTAATTTTTGAGTAAAGGTCTTGTCATTATCGCTTGGAAATGGCACACCAGAAGGATGATTGTGCACAATGATGATAGAAGTCGCCATCACCTTACAGGCATAGTGCAAAATCTCACGCGGTTCTGCGATAGAGCGTCTGACACTACCGATAAAGATGATTTTTTGTTCAATCACACGATTCTGTGTATCCAAATAGAGCGCCACAAGGTGCTCTTGTTTTTTATGTCCGATTTCTAGCATCATTTTTTGAGCCACTCGCTGACTACTAAGCAGGCGCTCTTTTTTCAGATCGCTGGACTGTAAAATACGTTTAGCAAGCTCTAACATAGCCTTGATTTCAATAGCCTTGACCTTTCCGATACCGGTTAGCCCCTGTAATTCTTGTAGGCTCGCCTCCTCTAAATCTCCTAAATGAGAGAGTTGACCAAGAAGTTCTGTTGCAAGGGACAAGACGGGCTGTCCTTTGGTTCCTGTCCTTAACAAAATGGCTAATAATTCCTGATGGCTCAGATTTTCCGCCCCCACTTCGACCAGACGCTCCCTAGGACGCAGACTTTCCTTTGATAATTGAATCGTGTACATATTTCTTTCCTCTCTTTTGATCTTCTTTTTTTTTATTCGCAAAAAAAGTTAGGAACCTTGTCCTAACTTTTTGTTGTATCTGATTTTGAGAGGGCTTGTCTTTTAGCGACATCTCTTTTGATGAGCTTATAGAAGGATGCTGCTAAAGGAACAGCGACCAACATGCCCAAAATACCACCAAAGGAAACGCCAATAGCAATCACGACCAAGACCCAAATGCCAGGCAGTCCGATAGATCCACCCACCACGCGAGGATAGATGAGATTGCCTTCGAACTGTTGCAAAATCACCATATAGACCACAAACCAGAGGGCTTGATTGATGGATTGGGTCATGATGAGGATAGCACCGATGGTCACTCCGATATAGGCTCCCACCACAGGAAGGATGGCAGTAAAGGCAACCACAACCCCAACAGTCGCAGCGTATGGAAATTGAAAAATCATCATGCCAAGGGTACAAAGGGTCCCTAAAATCATAGCCTCAAGCGTCTGACTGACAAAGAAATTATGAAAACTCTCGTGAACAGTCTTTCTCACCTCATGAAAAGGTTTGCTAAAGCGACCCAAATACGTGTCAATCAAAAGATTGGCCTGCTTGGCTAGGCTATCCTTGCTGGCTAAGATATAAATAGAGAAAATCAAGCTGACAAAGACGGATAAAAGAGTAGACGCAAAGTTGGTCACAGATGAGAGAAGACCCGTTAAGATAAACAAGAACTGACTAGAAATCTGCCGGCTATACCGCGAGATCAAGCTACTCAAATCTTGCTCCCCTCCCATATACTCCAGCAACCGATCCACCCATTTGTTGTGCTGCAAATTATTAAGCAGCTTTTGAATGTCACTCGGATTAATCGATAATAAACGCTGCAAGCTTGCAATCAAGTCAGGTAAAACAATGGAAAAGAGAAAGACAATGGCTAAAATAAAGGTCAAATAAGCCAGTAACAAGGTCAGCGCCCGCTGTCCCTTGAAGGGTTTTCCAAATAACTTAATCAGTCCTTGTTCGTAAGCACTCATGACAATATTCACGATATAAGCAATGCCCGCTCCTGTCAAAAACGGCATAGAAGCGCCGTATAATTTTGCTATCAACGAAGCGCCCACTGACCAGTAAGTCATCACGGCATAACAAGCTGAAAAAGCTAAGACGATAAATACCAAGTAAGTCCGATTTTTTTTCATGCTTCTATTATAGCTCACTCTCTTTTATTTGACAAGGAAAGCAAAAAAGAAGGACAAAGTCTTTTCGCATCTGTTATAATAGAAACATCACAACCCCTAAGGAGGTCTTATGCTATCACTCTCTCGTAAGCAGACGCTATCGCTAGTGGTCTTACTTTTTTTAACGCTCATCGGTTGGGATCATGAATTAGCCATCTGGTATGACTCTGCCTTTTCCACACCATTTTATGTTCAGGTCATCTTTGCCATCAGTTTACTGGGGATTTATCTGATTCCAGCCATATTACTTTTGTCTTATCTCAGGAAAAAATGGGAGGTGTCTCTCTTTCTTTTACCTCTTTCTTTTTTCGTTGGCTATTTTACAACAGGGTGGCTTGCCATCTGGGGCAATCATCGCCTGCATGATGTCTTTGTCCATTTTTTAAGCAAATCTACACTGGAAAACTGGGAAGATGCCTTAACCGCTCCTTTTTCTGAGGAAATCGTCAAAGCTGGCTGTGCTTTTCTTCTTCTCTTGTTATGGCAATACTGGAACAAACGCTTGGTCTTTCTGACAGGGCTTGGAGTAGGGCTTGGTTTTCAGCTCTCAGAAGACATTGCCTATATTTTTCAAGATGCCTCTCAGCATTTGAATGATGCAGTCCCCAGTGCCTTTTCACGCATCTCAGGGGCGCTGAGTTCTCACTACCTCTACACAGCTATTCTCGTTACAGCCATCTATCTCCTCGTTAAAAAAGACGTTCAGCTTCCTGCTAGAAAGATTTACCTCTGGCTGGTGTCACCTTTTGTTATCCATTTTTTGTGGAATGCACCCTTTGCCTCAACGTTCGTTTCAGCTCTTGTTTCGCTCGTTAGCCTACTCATCTTCTTTGACGTTTTGACCTTCGTCTTTGATGAAACCACCACATAAGAAAACCTCCTCTCAGGTGAGAGGAGGTCATTTTTTACCCCACGATTTGCGTCTTGATTTGCGGTAGTAAATCAGCTAAAACATCCGGGGCGATTCGTCCTGTTTCTCTTGATAGGGCATTGGCTGTGCCGACACCAACGGCGTAGCGTAAGCAGGCTTCTGGGGACTGTCCTTGCTCCAAAGCGACCGCTAAGGCAGCCACCATCGCATCGCCAGACCCCACCGTATTCACAGGCTTAATCTTAGGTGGTCTAGCTTGATAAATCCTATCCTTATGACACAAGAGGGCGCCGTCTTTTCCCAAAGAAACCACCACATAATCAATGCCTGTCGCAGCCAACTGCTTGGTATAGTGGATGGTGTCATCTAAGCTGGTAATCTTGGTACCAAAAAACTGCTCGAGCTCATCTTTGTTTGGTTTGATAAGGGTTGGTTTAGCGTCTAAGGCTAATCGAAAAGAAAGACCGCTACTATCTAGCAGGACACGTTTTCCTGCTTTTTTAGCATGCTCAATCAAGGTTTGATAAGCATTTCCTTCCAGTCCAGACGGCAAGCTCCCTGAAAGCACAACCGTGCTCACGCTTTCTAAGGCAAATAAGGCTTGGTAGTCCTCTAGAAAACGCAGCCACTCAGCCTCGCTAACTTGTGTGCCTGGTTCTAAAAATTCTGTGGAGCGAAAGGCAGCCTTTTCTTCCAAAACGTTGATGCAAGATCTCGTTTCACCCTTTACTTTCGTAAATTGTGCGGAGATGCCATCTTTTTCCAACAAATCTTCTAGATAATCGCCATTAAACCCTCCGACAAGCCCTGTCGCAAGTACCTTAGCGCCGCAGAGTTGGACCACCCGAGAAACATTTAATCCCTTACCACCTGCGGTGTTGCGGACTTCTTTTACCCGCATGACCTGTCCGACTTCCAAAGGACTTTCTAAGATATAAGCCTTGTCAATCGCTGCATTTAGAGTCACTGTTAAAATCATTTCTTTGCCTCCTTATCCAAAAAAGAAATCGATTTCATATATTAACTATATTGTACTCCAAATGCCCAAGGTCTGTCAACGGCTAGCTGATTTGAAATTTTTTCAGACCATCAAAGCCTCTACAACCTGCTCTAAATTCATGGAGTGGCTACCTTTTAGCAAGATTTGATCCTGTGGTTGCAAGCTTTGTTTCAAGTGAGCAACCAAGTCAGAAAAGGTATCACGTGCTTCATTTTTGACAAAATAATGCAGCTGTTCTGGAGAGAATGCTTCGCTCAACCGATCTCTGAGCGCTGAAATGTCATCGCCATAGAGATAGATATGATCCACATCCTGAGGTGATAAACAGTCTGCAAGACCAGCGTGCAAATCTCTTGAGCTTTCGCCCAGTTCTTTCATATCCGCTAGAACAACGATTTTTCTTCCACCTTCTTGCCTAGGGAGTTCAGAAAAAGTCTCCAAAATCAAGGCACATGCGGTTGGATTGGCATTATAGACATCTGATAAAATATCTGCGCCATTGCTGGCTTTTTTCCACTGGGTGCGATTGGCAGTGAGTTGGATGACTTCTAGGGCTGTGCGAATATTGCTTTCAGAAACACCTTCTCTTTGCCCGATATAAGCAGCTAGCATGGCATTGGAGGCATTGTATTTCCCAGTCAAGGGAAGTGATAGCTTTCCATCTAAGGTGTTCATCTCAAAGGTTAGGGAGCGCTTTTTTTCCTGTAAATGCGTCACATACAAATCACCACCAACTCCAAAACGCACGATTTCTTGGTTGTTAGGAAGGAAGGGATCAATCAAAGGATCCACTGGCACCACTAATAAGCCATCAGCTGCCATTCCTTGGCTGATTTGTAGCTTGCCTTCTGCAATTTTTTCCCTCGTGCCAAAAAATTCAAGATGAGCTTCTCCTATCAGAGTCACCACAGCCGTCTTCGGCTCAGCGATCTTAGAAAGTAAAGCAATGTCGCCAAGGTGATCCTGCCCCATCTCAAGCACTAACTTTTGTGTCTCATCTGGCATGGATAAAATCGTGTAAGGCAGACCGATTTCGTTATTGTAGTTACCTTGCGTTTTGTAGGTGGGATAGGTCGTCGCAAGAACCGCTGCAATCATATCTTTGGTAGTGGTTTTTCCGTTAGATCCCGTCACTGCGATCACGTCAACCTGCATCTTTTTCACATAGTAGTGAGCCAATTCTTGGAAAGCCGCTAAATTGTCCTCCACCCAAAGGTAGGGAAAAGCAGACTCACGCTCACTTTCTGAAAAGGTCGCCACAGCACCCGCCATTTGAGCTTTATCGATAAAAGCATGTCCATCCACGGTTCCTTTTAAGGGAAGGAAAAGATCCCCTGCTTTCACCTTTCTGCTATCAAACTCAATTCCTAAAATAGGGATGTCCTCAAACCGAGTGACATCATTTTTAGCCCCTACCACAGAGGCGATTTCATGTAAACTTAGTTTCATGGTTTTGTCCTTTTCTCATTTTCTCTCCTACTAGTATAGCACAAAAAAGAGAGAAAGACGGGTCTTTACTCTCCTAACGGATTGTTTTCCAATTTTTATCTCAATAGGTCTCCTTGGTCTTACGACACAAAAGGACAATCAAGGGAAGGCGTAAAGGCATGGTGAGGAGCCAACCTACCATGAAAAAGAGATTAAAGTCACATAGCAAAAGGATTGGTCCCACTTCTAAACAGGCAAAGCCCCAATGATAACCCGCATCTCGTAAACGCCTGACAATGATGGCATAGTAAGGAACGATGCTGGCTAATGTATAGACAAGATAGAGAAAGAACGGAACCAGTAAATCAATATAGCTCCCCGTTTCATCAGCTACAATCCAAAAGAGCCCAAAGAATAACAAATAGACGAGCACTTGACACAGCATCGCTCACCAAAAATCAGAGCGTGACGTGCGTCCCTCAAAATCCGCATAGTGGGTCCAAAATTTTTATAAGCTGAAAACATATTTCCTCGTTTCATTTCTTTTCATAATAACTTACCAGTATAACATGAAAAGAAGAAAAGGACAAGCTCTTCTACCTCACCGTTTCAAGCGTCCAGTTCTGAATCCCCCTAAAGCGGATGGCGCCTGACTGATCGGTGCGGTAAACCTTCATCTTTTCGACTGCAAAACGTTCCAAGGTTTCCTCGTGTGGGTGGTGGTAACGGTTATTTTTTCCTGCGGAGATGAGGGCAAGTTTGGCTTGGATAGCGGCTAAAAACTCCGGACTAGAGCTGCCTTTACTGCCATGATGCCCTGCTTTTAAAACATCCACGCGCAGATGGGGGTAGCGCTGAAGCAAGGCTTCTTCTCCTTCTTTTTCCAAATCTCCAGTAAACAAAAAGCCTGTGCCAAGCAAGGAACCGTAAAGCACGATGGAGTCGTTATTACCCCCATCTCCCTTGTCAAATGGATATAAAACCGCTAACTCGCTTCCCATGATGGAAAGACGATCTCCTGCCTGCACAGTACGGACGGTTTGTTTCATTTTTTTCAGTCGATTAACAAAATCACGCTTGGTCAAACTGCCTTGACTGACCAAAATTTCCCCAATCTTTATCTCTTTTGCCACCACTTCCATATCACCGATATGGTCTGTATCGGTATGGGTCAAGACCAGTTGATCAATACGGCCAATGCCACGACTTTTTAGATAAGGTAGCAAGGTCCTTTGCGCATTGGCTTCACTTTCTGCCTCCTGCCACTTGGCTGTTTTCTGGTCAAAAGTCACCTTGCCTCCCACATCGATGAGAATGGTTTTTCCAGACCAGTCTCTTAGCAAGATGCTATCGCCTTGTCCAATATCAACCACTGTCACTTCCTGTTCTAAAGGATGTTTGGTTGCCATCAAAAGGAGCAGGACCACCCCTAGATACAGCCAAGTCCTCTTGTTGTGATAATGGTCATAAGCTAGTCCCAAAGCACCCAACAGCAGCAATAAAAGCAAGGGAGACGGACTCCCTAAAATCAAGGGCTTGGGCAAGATGTCTCCTAACACCAACATGACCTTTTCCAATAAGACAAATAAACCATTAAAAAAAGGCAAGGGTAAAAGAAAAGACAGCAGAAAAAGAAGGGATAGAAGCGGCAGAAAAATCACATCAAACAAGAAAGAAAAAAGAGCCGTCAGGGGAATGGACCAAGGCTGAAAGGTCGCAAAATAATAGAGCAAGATCGGTACCACACTAAGAGAAATCGCAATAGATGATAGAATCTGACGCTTATAGTGAGAAAGCCCCTCAAAGTCCATCATCCCAATCATAAAGGCATAAAGAAAGGTCAATATCCCACCCACACTCAAAAGACTCATCGGCAAGCACACACAGCAGAGGATCAGCGTAATCGCCAGATTATCCAACCGCTTAATGCCATAACGAGACAAGAGGGCTTGGATAAGACTACGCATCACAGAGATGGCAAAGCCCGTCAAACCAGCATAGAGAAAGGAAAAAGCAACTTGGGCTAAGTTGACCCAATCCTCTCTCACACCCAGACGCAACAAGCCCTTCCTAAAATACCCAATGAAAAAGCCCACTTGCATCCCAGAAAGAGCAAAGAGATGGATAATGCCAAGCTCCGAATAGACATCGCTCATCTGCTCAAAAGACTTGTCCAAATAGCCAAACAAAAGCCCTGTCATATAGTGGCTCATGGGCTTTGGAAAAGTCTCTTGGCTGTGGACGATCGCCTTTCTGCGCCACTGACTCAAGATCTCAAAAACGTCAGAAGCCGCTACTTCCTGCCTTGCTGTCAACCGCTCAATCCTCACCAGCTGGTAAATGCCTTGTGTTTTCAAATAAGCCTGATAATCAAAACCCTTAAAATTTCTCATCTGCTCTGGATCAGACAAGCTCATCTCTCCACGTAAAAGAAGAGGACTGCTCAAGTGTTCAAAATACCGCTTTTCCTGCTCCGACCTTAGCTGATAAAAGACCTGAAACTGGCGCTCCTTTGCCTTCGCTCGAAAGCTCAGCCGATCCCCATTGATTTGGATGGTATCGGGTTGCAGGCGCAAGGCGCTCAGCTGAGTGACTTTTCTCTCGGCTTGCTTGGTCGCTGCCTCCTTATGATAATAAGTGATGCTACCAAATACCACCAAACAAAGCAAAACGTGAAACACCGTTTTTGGCCTATATTGCACACAAAGAGCGAGACCTAAAAAGATGAGTAAGAGAAGCGACCAAATCGAAAAGCGCCAAATGGTAAAATACAGCACTAAACAGAAAAAAGCCAAATAAATTGGCTTAATGGGAAAGTATTTAACCAATCGTCAAGCCCTCCTTAATCTTCTCAAAGGTCTTTTCACCAATACCAGACACCTTTTTCAAATCCTCCAAGGTCTTAAATCCCCCATTACTTTCCCTGTAATCAATGATGTCTTGGGCTCTCTTGGCACCAATACCCGTGATGGTCTGAAGTTCAGCCAGACTAGCGGTGTTGATGTTGACCTTGGCTTCTTTTGAGGGGCTGGAAGGATTTTGGGAAGTCGTGGCGTTCGCAACAACACTCACATTTTCTCCTTGACTAGCGACATAGACCACCGCTTCATCACTCAGCTTTTGAGCCAGATTGACCGACTTTTTATCAGCGCCTTCTAGAAAACCACCCGCTGCTGTGATGGCATCGGCTACTCGTGCTCCGGTTTTGAGTTTGTAAATGCCTTCTTGCTTGACCGCCCCTTTGACGTCCACCACGACTTGGCTTTGTGATGAAGAACTGGATGTTGCTTCCTTGCTCGTTTTGGTCACTAAACTTGACGCGGAGTTGCTCTCTAAGAGCTGGTCAAGCGACGTTTTCTCTTTGGGTGAAAATAGACCAAAACAAGCCGCCACACCAAGTAAAATCACCACAAGACTAGAAATCCCAGCTGCCAACCATTTATTCGCCTTCAGCCATCCTACCAAATCTAGCATCCCAAACCTCCCCAAAATCCAGCTGCCAAACTCGCTTCTTGAAAGGGATTTGGCTCTGGAATAAGGGAATAAGACAAGAGTAAGATGGTCGTCACCATCACCAAAACAATCAATAAGAGGGTGGCTAACCCCTTGTTTCTATCAACTAATGTCATATATTTTGCAATCATGTGTTGTCCTCCTTGTTTTCACTCTATTTATTCGTAAAAACAAAAAAAGATTGAACCATTGTCCAATCTTTTATCACACATTAATCCTTCCGGTGTTTGTCTGGATCCCAGACAAAGCTGGCTAAGAAGCTAAAGACCAAAGTCAAAAAGACAATAATGATGGCTAAAACGCCCGCTGGAATACGAATTAAGAGCCACAAGGGATTTGGCTTTTTGTTATCGTGCACCTGACCTGCTTCTTGATCCAGCTGATCAAAGGCAGCCTGAATGCGATTTGAAACGATCTCAATCCCTTCACTGTTCATCTTTTTCACATCAGAAATGTCAATCGGCTCTCCAAAATTCATGTCAATCCGCTCACTCTTAATCAAGCCCTTAAAACTAGATGGTCCTAGATAGACAGATGGCACAATCCGAACCTTGGCCATCTTGGCAATGACAGCCACACCCCCTTTGACATCACTAGAGTGACGACTACCACTTGGAAACATGAGAAGAGAACGTGAACTGTTTTTCAACATCTTGATGGGATATTTGAGGGCGTCGGTACCAGGATTTTCACGGTCAATGGGAAAAGCGCCACACATGCGAATCCACCAGCCAAAGATACGGTTGGTAAACAGTTCTTTTTTGGCCATAAAGATAAACTGCTTGGGTCTTGCAGCAAAAGCCATGTAAACCGGATCCCACCACGTCCTATGGGGAGCAACTAAGATATAATTTTCATCCTTTTTAGGCAAACGGTTGACATGATGATAGTGAACATTACCGTTTACAATCCATAGGAGAAAGACCACCAAGTGTCTCAAATAAGCATAAAACATTATTTTTCCTCTTTTCCTGTTAGTGGGATAGTTTGATCAATCGTGCGCAAAACACGACAAGGCGCACCAGCTGCTAGACTGTTTTCAGGAATGTCCTTGGTCACCACAGATCCTGCTGCAATGACACTGCCCTTTTTAATGGTGACACCCGGTGTGATAGTCACGTTTGCCCCAATCCAGACATCATCCTCAATCGTGATGGGTCTTGCCTGTTCCAAACCCTGATTTCTCGTCTTAGCATCCAAGGGATGATGAGCGGTATAAAGACCCGTATAGGGCCCCACAAAGACATGCTCACCTAGTGAAATCGGTGCCCCGTCCATAAAGTAACAGTGACTATTCACAAAGGTTCCTGCTCCTAGTGAGATATTTTTCCCATAATCACAGGTAAAAGGGCTAAGAACCAAGACATCCTCTCCCATCTCTTTTAGGAGACTTTTTAGAAGGTTTCTTCTCTCCTCCAACTGGCTGGGTTTTAGCTGATTGAGGTCAAACACCTTGTCTTGTGCCACCAAACGCGCTGCAATCAATTCTTGATCAAAGTTGGCATCATACCACTCTCCAGCTAGCATTTTTTGATATTCTGTCGCCATCATTTTCTTCCTTTTCTTTACTATCTTTTCATTTTAGCATTGATGACGGTAAATGGCAAGTTTTAAGGAAATCTATGGTATAATAAAGGGTATGATACAGGAACTTTTACACGATAACGAACGCATTGATCAACTTTTTTCAACGGATACCAAGATTATTCAAAACAAGGAAGTCTTCAGCTATTCTCTGGACTCGGTTTTGCTGTCACGCTTTCCCCACTACCCACAAAAAAAAGGACTAATTGTGGATTTGTGTAGTGGAAATGGAGCAGTGGCTCTTTTTGCTAGCACCAAAACACACCTGCCTATTGTAGCTATCGAATTGCAGGAGCGCCTAGCGGATATGGGACGACGTTCCATCCAGCTCAACCATCTGGAGGATCAAATCACCATGATTCAAGACGATTTGAAAAACCTCCTCCAACATGTAGAACGCTCTCAAGTGGATTTGATTCTTTGCAATCCGCCTTATTTTAAAAACCAACCCGATTCCAAGAAAAATATCTCGCCCCACTACCTCCTTGCTAGGCACGAAATCACGACAAATTTAGAAACCATTTGTGCCGTCAGTCAGCAGGCTTTGAAATCCCACGGCCGTCTAGCTATGGTACATCGTCCTGACCGTTTTTTGGAAATCTTAGAAACCCTCAAACGCTACAAGTTAGCGCCAAAACGGCTCCAGTTTATCTATCCCAAGCAGGACAAGCCAGCCAATATGCTCCTCATCGAAGCCATCAAAGACGGCTCCATGGAAGGCTTTAAGGTACTCCCTCCCTTGATTGTACATCAAGACGACAATACCTATACGGATGAGATTATGGAGATTTACTTTGGAAAAGGAAACTAAAGCCTACCTCTACGTCCTGACCTGTGCAGACGGTAGCCTCTATACGGGCTATACGACCGATCTAAAAAAACGGCTCGCCACCCACCAAAAGGGCAAAGGGGCCAAATATACCAAGAGCCGATTACCGGTCGAGCTCCTCTATTTTGAAACCTTCTCAGATAAATCTTCTGCCCTAAAGGCAGAAAGCCAGTTTAAAAAAAAGACCCGCAAGCAAAAACTCGCCTACATCGCCGAGAAGAGCACACCTCTTGACTTAGATAGCTTCCTATGATAATATATAGGAGGCTATCTTTTTTGGAGGAATTTTCATGACTAAGCCGTCTATTTCAATTTTGCTCAAACAAGCCAGTCTCGCTTTTGACAAATTAGCCAATCAAGAACTGGCGCCCTACCAACTGACCCATGCTCAATTCAAGATTGTCAAACTACTCTACCGAGAAAAACAGATGACCCAGAGGCAGATTGAGGCCTATTTTTCCATGAGTAATCCCACCGTAACGGGGCTTTTGCAAAATCTGGAAAAGCATGACTTTATCATCCGCACCAAAAATCCAGAGGATAAACGCAGTAACCTCATCACCCTGAGCGACAAGGCCTTGGCCTTCAAAGAACAGATGAGGGCTATCGGAAAAAGAATTGACCAAAGACTGACACACTCTTTGACCGATAACCAAAAGCAGGAACTCACACACCTACTAACACTACTATTAGAAAAGGAGTAACCATGCTCACCAAAGCAGAAACCCTCGCAACCCAACACGAATTAGAAGAAAATTTCAAGCGTCTTGGATACCCAACCCAGCAAGTCCTTGCAGACACCCAACTCACCGAAAAAGCCCTAAAAGCTGTCCTTAGCATGAAGGGGGCAAATCCAGGAGATGTCTGGAAGGTCAGAGACTATCTCGAGGATATGCTGATCAAAGAAGGAAAAGAAGTTTACCCTTGGTCCAGACTCCAGCACCACGGTGCCAACCTCTGGTACCCCTACACCACACCATGGAGGGACAAGTAAGATGGCACAGACTTCCAAACGTGACCACATGCTAAGTGCTCCCATCCCAACCCTGCTCAAGCAGTTTGTCATCCCAGCCACGATTGCTAACGTCGTCAATACCCTCTATAATATCGTGGATCAGATTTTCATCGGACACGGGGTCGGTTATCTGGGCAACGCTGCGACCAACATCGCCTTTCCCATCACCACCATCACCATTGCGCTAGCCCTCCTCATCGGGGTAGGAGCAGCCTCCAAGTTCAATCTTGAAATGGGGGCAGGCCACCAACAAAAGGCAAAGCAAATCGTTGGCAATACCTTTAGTGGACTGGTTCTCATCGGGATTCTCCTAGCGGTTCTGATCTGGATTTTTCTAAAGCCCTTGATGATTTCCTTTGGAGCAACCGATGCCATTCTCGACTATGCCATGACCTATACCAGCATCACTAACATAGGGATTCCCTTTCTCCTCCTTTCTGCTGGAGGCAATCCTCTCGTGCGTGCCGATGGGTCTGCCAAGTACTCCATGAACGCCATCCTGCTTGGAGCTATTTTAAACATCATCCTCAACCCTATCTTTATCTTTGGTTTTGGCTGGGGCATTGCAGGATCAGCTTGGGCCACGGTCATTAGTCAGATTATCTCTGGCATCATGATCCTAGCCTACCTTCCACGCTTTAAACATGTGACCCTTTCTTGGTCGGATTTTCGCTTATCGCCTGCCATTCTTCTTGGCTTGATGGCGCTTGGTTTAACGCCAATGTTTAACCAATTAGCGGTCACAGCGGTGCAAATCATCACCAATAATCTCATGCGCACCTACGGTGCCCACTCCATCTATGGGAGTGATATTCCCATCGCCATTTCTGGTATCGTCCAAAAGCTCAACATGATCTTCACAGCCGTCATCTTAGGTCTGACCCAAGGGCTCCAGCCTATCTTAGGCTTTAACTACGGTGCCAAACAATTTGACCGAGTCACAGCAGCCTACAAGCTAGCTGTGAAAATCGCCACCATCATCTCTCTTATCGCCTTTGTCATCTTTGAGGTCTTTGCCCCGCAAATCCTCAAACTCTTTGGTTCACATGATCCGCTTTATATGGCTTATGGTGTGACTTACATGCGAATTTTCCTTGCTTGTGTCTTTCTCAATGGTGCGCAAATCATCTCTACCACCTTCTTCTCCTCTATCGGAGAAGCCAAGACAGGCGCTTTTCTCGCCCTTTGCAAACAATTTTTCTTCATTGTTCCCTTGCTCTTTTTCTTTGCGCATATGAGCGGTGTCGATCACATCATGTTTGCAGGTCCTATTGCAGATGCTCTCGCCTTTTTGGTCACGCTTTATATCATCAGAAAGAGCTTAAAAAACCTAACGCAAAAAGCAAATTAAGAAAAACCTTGGAAACATGAACTGCACCCCAAAAGTTAGACACAAAATCTAACGATTGGGGTGCTTTTCTTATGAAATTAAGTTATGAAGATAAACGAGGTATATACAAGTTGAGAAAGAGAGGTGTATCATGGCCTCAGATCAGTCAGCGATATGAAGTCTGTCCTTCCAATCTCAAGTACATGGTTAAACTCATGGATAAATATGGTGTTGAGATTGTTGAAAAGGGTAAAAATCGGTATTATTCACCCGAATTAAAGCAGGAAATAATGGATAAAGTCTTGATTCATGGTTGCTCTCAACTCTCAGTTTCCCTTGATTATGCCTTGCCAAATCGAGGGATGCTCCCAAATTGGATAGCCAAATACAAGAAAAACGGTTATACTATTCTTGAAAAATCAAGAGGGAGACCACCAAAGATGGGACGTAAACCAAAAAAGACTTTGGACCAAATGACAGAGTTAGAACGACTAAAACATGAAAATGAATACCTTAGAGCGGAGAATGCTGTGCTAAAAAAGCTGAGAGAATACCGCTTGAGGGACGAAGCAAAGCGCAAAGAGCAACAGAAATCATTCAAGCATTAACGAATCAGTTTTCCCTAGAAACGCTACTCGAAATCCTTGATTTGCCACGCTCCACCTATTACTATCAAGTGAGGCGACTGGCTAAGCCAGATAAGGAGAAAACTATCAAGGATGAAATACAATCTATTTATGATGACCATAAAGGTAATTACGGCTATCGTCGGATTCATTTAGAATTACGAAATCGTGGCTTTATCATCAATCACAAAAAGGTGCAGCGCTTGATGAAAGAGTTAGGCTTGACCGCTCGTATTCGTCGTAAGCGCAAGTATTCTTCTTACAAAGGTGAGGTTGGTAAGAAGTCTGATAATCTGATTAAACGTCAATTCGAAGGCTCTAAACCTTACGAGAAGTGCTATACCGATGTGACGGAGTTTGCCTTACCTGGAGGGAAACTTTATCTCTCCCCTGTTCTTGATGGCTATAACAGTGAGATTATTGATTTTACCCTATCTCGCTCACCTGACTTGAAACAGATTAAAACCATGCTTGAGAAGGTTTTTCCAGCAGATTCATATAGCGGAACCATTCTTCACAGCGATCAAGGCTGGCAATACCAGCACCAGTCTTATCATCACTTTTTGAAAACCAAAGGAATTCGTTCCTCTATGTCTCGCAAGGGAAATAGTCCAGATAATGGGATGATGGAGTCCTTCTTTGGCATTCTCAAATCTGAAATGTTTTATGGATTTGAGAAGTCTTATCAATCCCTTGATGACCTTGAGCAAGCTATCACAGATTACATTTTTTACTACAACAACAAACGAATCAAAGCAAAACTAAAAGGACTTAGTCCTGTGGGGTACAGAACTAAATCCTTTAGATAAATAAAATGTCCAACTTTTGGGGGTCAGTACAACATTTCCAAGGTTTTTCTAGTATCACTATTAAGGATTTGGGAAAAAGCTCCCAAAGACTCCAAAATCGATCAGTGGAATTGCATCCCACCATCAACAATAATGGTTTGTCCAGTAATGTAATCAGAATCCTTGCCGGCTAGGAAGGCAACCGCATTAGCAACATCTTCTGGCTCTGACAAGCGTTTCAAGGTGATGTTTTTAGCAAATTGTTCCATGCCCCACTCATCTGACTTGCCTGCATTTTGACCAACCTTGTGGGCAATGTCAAACATCATCGGTGTTTTGACAATTCCTGGTGCAAAGGCATTGACCGTGATGCCTTCTTCTGCCAAGTCACGCGCTGTTACTTGCGTAATACCGCGCACAGCAAACTTGGTTCCGCTATAAAGGGACAATTCTGGATTTCCTACAACCCCTGCTTGTGAAGCGGCATTGATGATTTTACCACCATGTCCAAGATCCTTGAAATGTTTGTGTGCCGCTTGAATGCCCCACAAAACGCCCCCAACATTGATGCCATAAACTTGATAAAATTGTTCTTCAGTAATGGTATCGATTGGTGTTGTCGGACCTACTCCGGCGTTATTAACCACGACATGCAAATCACCAAAAGCTTCAACAACCTTGTCAAAAGCTGCAAAGACATCCATGCGCTTAGACACATCCACAGCAACAGCAATCGCATCTCCAGCAAACTGCTCGCTAGCCTTTTCAACGGCCTCAGCATTGTAATCCAGCAATCCTAGTTTGAATCCATCTTGATGCAAACGCTGAGCAATCGCAAGACCAATTCCTTGTGCAGCACCTGTAACAATAGCAACTTTTACCATTTTCTTTACCTCCAATTTTGTTTACGCTTTCATTATAGACCTATTTTTTCCTAATGTCCAGTAAAAAAATGATTTCGTGCTCCAATTTTCTTGAAAAAAAAGCAGACTAGAAATCACATGCTCTAGACTGCTTTTGTTTTACTTTTAACGTTTTAGATGGTAAGAATAGCTGGCGATGATGACATCTTCGTGCCATTTGAGGTAATACTTCAGTTTCAAACTCATCTGATTGTGCAAGATGTTCTGCCAGCTATGATTAGGGATAAACTGCGGGATGAGCACCGTCACGGTATAACCTTCTGCCTTGGCTTTATGGCTAATCTTGGTTACTTCACGAATGGCCGGACGGATAATATCACGGTAACTGGTTTTGACATTTTTAAAATCAATCTCTGGGAAATAATGGTGAAACTCCTCAGCCACTTCAGCATCTTTTTCTTGAGTTTCCTTGGTGGACACATGGAGCGCCACCACCCGATCTCCAATACTAGAAGCGTAATTCATGGCACCGATACTGACTTGAGTGACATTTCCCACCAAAACAATGACGAGATTACCCTTATAGCGCACTGGCGCTTTGACCTCATGCAAACGCAACTGAGCTGCCACATTTTGATAGTGGCTTTTGATGGCTAAAAAGAGGGACACCAGGACTGCTAAAATCGGAAAGAAAGGCCAGATGTCTCCCAAACGAAAGACCAAAAGAATAGCGATGATGCCGTAACAGATAAAGGCTCCAACAAGATTGGCTAGGGATTTTTTGAAGAAGTCCTTACCAGACTGACGCCGCCAGTACTGAATCATCCCTGTCTGTGCTAAGGCAAAGGGCACAAAAACACCAATCGTATAAAGCGGAATCAAGCTCTCTGTCTTGCCTTCAAAAATCAAAAGCAAAAGAATAGCCCCAATAGCCAAGGTCAAAATCCCATTGGAATAGCCCAGACGATCCCCTTTTTCCAAATAGAGATGGGGCATATATTTTTGCTTAGCCATATTGTAAGACAACATGGGGAAGGCTGAAAATCCAGTATTAGCAGCCACCGCTAAAATCAAGGCTGTTGAAAATTGAAAAAGATAAAATAAGACCTGTCCAAGAGCTGATTTCCCCAAAATGGTCGATGCCATTTGAGCTAAGGTCGTGATTCCCTTGGTAGGGACAATCCCTAACCAATAATTGAAAAAAGTAATGCCTGCAAATAAAAGACCTAAGATGACCGACATGATGGTCAGGGTCTTGGCAGCATTTTCTACTTTAGGTTGCTTGAAAAAAGGAACCGAATTTGAAATCGCCTCTACCCCCGTTAGGGATGCAGATCCGCTAGTAAAAGCCCGTAATAAAAGAACAAGATTAACCCCAGTGATGCTTGAGCCAATCCTTGCCGCCGCGTGATAAGGGAGATGCCCTGTGAATAGCTGGATTATCCCCAACAGCAAGAGCAAAAAGCTACTAGCAATGAAAAGATAAACCGGCACCATCAAAGAAGTCGCCGACTCTCTCAAGCCCCGTAGGTTCATCAACATCAAAAGGAGCACCAATAAAATAGACAGGTGCAGATTATACGGATGGAGCATGGGAAGAGCCGAGGTGATGGCATCAGCACCAGCCGAGACAGAAACCGCCACCGTCAGCATGTAGTCCACCAAAAGACTACCCCCAGCAACCAAGCCCCATTTGGCAGAAAGGTTTTGCGAGGTCACCATGTAGGCACCGCCCCCTTGAGGGTAAGCGGCAATGACCTGACGATAAGAAATGGTCAAACTAGCCAGCAAGACCAAGACCAAAAAACCAATTGGAAGCGACCACCAAATAGCTCCAGCTGATACCGCAAACAGGACCAAAACGACCTGCTCAGGTCCATAAGCCACAGATGAGAGCGCATCACTAGATAACATCGCAAGAGCCTCTCTTTTCGAGAGCGCCTGTCCTTCATCTCCTTCGTCCAAAGACCGCAAGGGACGACCGATAAAAAACTTTTTGACTTTGGAAAACATGATTTCTCCTTTACAATAATGGTATTATAGACCTTTTTCATCTTTTCGTCAATGTTTTCTGTATCAAAGAAAACCAGAGTCAAACTCTGGTTTCTAGGTTTTAGCGATCTCCCTTATTTCGAATGACAAATCCACTATGTTTTTCACTAGAGGTTTGGCGTGGTTTGCGGTTATCTCTTGAGCGGTATTCCTTACGGTTACGGCTACGATTGTCATCACGATGAAACTCTCTTCTGCGATTGTCATTGCCACGTCGTCTTTGGTTACCAGAGCGTTGTTGGCTAGCTGATGGCTTAAATGGCAATGGTTTTTCACGAGCAATCTCAACTTCTGGCAAGTTTTCTGGATCTCGCACCGTGAGGCTCAAGATATAAAGCGCCAACTCTTCTGGGCTGAACTCACTGGCTAGTTTAAGAGCGTCCCCTTTAAATTTGTCAAAGCTCTTGCGGATATTTTCATCAGCAAAATCACGCTCAATCTTTTTCAGGGCAACATGTTTTTTCGCATCAAAAGCTTCTTTTTCCGTTGGTGGTTTCATGCCCTTCATGCGTTTTTTGGTGAGATTTTCAATGATAGACAGATAGCCCATCTCATTTGGCGAGACAAAAGTAATGGAAATCCCGTGTTTTCCAGCCCGTCCTGTCCGTCCGATCCGGTGCACATAGCTCTCCGGATCTTGAGGAATATCGTAGTTATAGACGTGGGTCACACCAGAAATATCTAGACCGCGCGCTGCCACATCAGTCGCTACCAAGATGTCCAAGTTATCATTTTTAAAATCACGCAACACACGCAGACGCTTGCCTTGATCCAAGTCGCCGTGAATGCCTTCAGCACGGTAACCACGCAACTTCAAGCCACGGGTCAACTCATCCACACGACGCTTGGTCCGACCAAAGACAATGGCCAAATCAGGCTGCTCCACGTCAATCAAGCGCGTCATGGTATCAAACTTCTCCTGCTCCTTGACACGGATATAGTATTGGTCCACCAAGTCTGTGGTCAACTCTTTGGACGCAATCTTGACATGCTCAGGCTCTTGCATGAACTGAACCCCAATGCGCTTGATGGCATCTGGCATGGTCGCTGAAAAGAGGAGCGTCTGACGCTCTTTGGGAAGACGGCTAATGATGTCCTCGATGTCATCCAAAAAGCCCATGTTGAGCATTTCATCTGCCTCATCCAAAATCAAGGTTTCCACATAACCAAGCTTTAGCGCCTTGCGCTTGATTAAATCTAGCAAGCGCCCTGGTGTTCCCACCACCACATGCGCCCCTGAGCGAAGCGCCTTGATTTGTTTTTCGATGCTTGAGCCACCATAAACCGCCCGCACCTTGATTCCCTTTTCTCGACCGAAGCGAAAGAGCTCTTCTTGACTTTGTACCGCAAGCTCACGAGTCGGAGCGATGACCAAGGCTTGCACAGTCTGATCTTGTGGGTGAATCTTTTCTAAGGTTGGCAAGCCAAAAGCTGCCGTTTTTCCTGTTCCGGTCTGTGCTTGACCGATGACGTCTTTGCCCTCTAAGGCAAGAGGAATCGTCAACTCCTGAATGGGAGAAGGTTCTTGAAAACCAGCCTTTTCAACAGCTGATAAGATTTCATCGGATAAATTAAGTTCTGTAAATTTCATGTTTTCCTTTTCTAAACAGACAGTGCGAAGCTGTCTGATCCACCTGTTATTCCAGAACCCGTATTCACAGTTCAGTCCTTCTATCTAAGGCAGGTTTTTTCAGCTACTCAACGTTAATTTTTTTCAAAATACAGTCAGTATTTCCTCAAAAACTGCCTTGATTAGCGAAAAACTTGTCTCTTACCTAAAAACACTTCACTTGTGAATACGGGTTCTCATTATCACAATAGACAACTTATCCAGTATATCATAAAATCAAGCAAAAAGATAATAAAAGCCCTCCGTAAACATCAAATAAAAATCCAGTCTCTGATGAAACTGGATACAAGCCTTGTCCCCTCCTATCAACAAGAACAGGTTGAGTCGGTTTTAAATTTTTAATAGCTGGTAAAAAGAGACAAGACACTAGTTTCGGTAAGACCTCAACCAGATAATTCTATTATATCATTTTCATTTCTATTTCGCAACGGTTTATTTCATTATATTACAAAAATAAAACTCCAACTCTTTTGAAAAGTTGGAGTGAAAAGGATGACTTATTGATGATAGTAAACATGTGGTGCTGTTAAGTCACCCTCGGACTGAACAATCGCAAAACGATCGCGACTGTCCACATTTCCCTCCATGTCTGGCACACCAGCAGGGATAATGGCAAAACTAATTGCTGGTCCGTTCATCTGACCAAATCCACCGTTCACGATGCCATTACGAATTTCCCAGCCTGTCGTATTCCCATCGATACTTCCGTTATCACGAATATGAACCACTTCTCCGTTTCCATTTACCCAAGTTCCTGCTACACTTGAGTAGTCCCCCTCTACCATAGCGCTTAGATTGACGCCACCAGTACTACTTCCTGAGTTGGTCACACGATTACTGCTTGATGTTGCATCAGCTGATGATGGGGTGGTTTGAGCTTCTTTATTTGCTGCAACGGATGGGGAAGTGGCAGACACAGAGGGAGCTGGGGTCGCAGGGGAAGCAGCTGAATCACTATCTTCTTCTGTTTGCGTTGCCTTTGCTGAAGACGGTGTTGACACTTTCGGTGCCTTCTTGGTTACAGCTTTGCTACTGCTAGATGAAGAGCTACTTTGCACCGTCTTGTCTTTGTTCATGAATTCGGATTCGGCGTTTTCTTTTTTGCCACATGCACCTAGAACAAGGAGAGATGAAAGTCCGATAATGGCTAAAACTTTTTTTGAGGTTACTTTTTTCATGATGATTCCCTTTCTGAAATCTAGTATTATTTCTTATTGACGATAAAAGACTTCTGAATCAAATTCAGCAGAGACACTTTGACCGACTGCAATCCGATCGACTTGAGAAACAACTCCATTATTATCAACGACACCTGTTGGGATAACACTGAAAGCTGCTGAACCAGGTCCTCTATGTCCTGCCACTCCTATTCCTGAGTTAAATCTATCTCCGTTAATAGAAGGGGAAAAAAGTTCCATCTCTGTTGTTTGATCGCTCACAATCGTAGAAGGGGTAATCGTTAAGGATTCTCCTTGTTTATTAACCCAAGTCCCTGCAATGCTGGAATAATCACCAGATGCAAGAGCCGTCAAATTGACATCTCCCACAATGACAGAAGCTGCTGTGTCAGTTTGTGGTACTTCTGGAGCAGATTGAGATGCCACCTGTGCAGTATTCGGTGCTGCTTCTGCCTGCATTTCCGTAACAGGAGCTTGACTTTCTGCATTGACTTGAGAAGCCTTTGAAGAGGAAGAAACAGAGGCTTTAGGTGTTTTCTTTGTTGTTGCCTTGCTACTAGATGAAGAGCTACTTTGAACGGTCTTATCTTTGTTCATGAATCCAGACTCGGCATTTTCTTTCTTACCACACGCTCCTAAAACAAGGAGGGAGGAAAGTCCGATAATGGCTAAAACTTTTTTTGAGGTTGACTTTTTCATGATGATTCCCTTTCTGAAATCGCTTGTTATTTTTTATGACTCTATTATAACACTTATATTTTAAAATGCAACGGTTTATTGCTAAATGTTACAAAATATTTTAGTACAAAAACGCCCAACTCTTTTGAAGAAGTTGGGTGTAAAGAGATTGTTATTGATGATAATAAACATTTGGTGCTGTAAGATCGCTAACTGATTGAGTAATGGCAAAACGATCACGGCTATCCACATTACCTTCGGAATCTGGAACTCCTGCTGGGATAATGACAATACCTTCTGAAGCGCCACCTTGATTACTTATACCTCCATAGATGTAGCTACCACGCTGAGTCCAACCATGTGTGATTTGTCCAGGAATTGTACCATCGCTATCAAGAAAAATCTGACTGCCATTTCCATTTATCCAAGTTCCTGCTATACTTGAAAAATCACCTGACAATATTGCATTGACATTTGCCACAGCTCCGGCTCCAGCTCCAACGCTTTCTGAATTGCTTGCACTATTATTGCTTGTTTCTGTTTCATCTGATGATGAAGGGACTTGACTTGTATTACTTTCCGCTGCCGATGGGGAAGCCGAAGATACAGATGGAGCTGGTGTCGCAGTTGATACGACGGGCTTACTGTTTCCTTTTGCTTGTTGCATTGCTTTTGCGGATGATGGTGTTGATGCTTTAGCTACTTTCTTGGCTGTTGCCTTGCTACTAGATGAGGAGCTACTTTGCACCGTCTTATCTTTGTTCATGAATTCAGACTCGGCATTTTCTTTTTTTGCACATGCACCTAAAATAAGGAGAGAGGAAAGTCCGATAATGGCTAAAACTTTTTTTGAGGTTGACTTTTTCATGATGATTCCCTTTCTGAAATCGCTTGTTATTCTTTATGGTTCTATTATAGCACTTATATTTTAAAATGAAACAATTTATTTCAGTATGTTACTAAATATTTTTTTGTGTTTCACCTTTACCTCCTCGTTTATGATTCTTCATTTCACACATTTGTTATACCACCTAAAAAAGCCCATCAAAAAAACTTGCAAATTTGCATCCCAATTTTTCAGGAATCCCATATTTGCAAGTTTCTTCACAAAATTACTTTTATACCATATGAGGATATAAAACAAAGGAAGAACGCCTTATGAAAAATCATCATAAATTCTTAGCCCTTATTCATTTCCTTTTACCCTTTACCATCTTGATTCCTCTCATCTATCATTAATCCTAATTTTTTCTTGTAATAATCAAGATTAAAGACCAATAAATCCGCAATCACATCGCTGGTTGCTATTCTAACAGAGGCTATAAAAGCCTCTATTTCTTTTGTGTTTTTTTGATGACTTTGTAAAAAATCAATCAATAATCGACAATAGTTCATCATAATTCTTGGAAAGGCATCGTAATCTTCCGTAATACTTTCCAATTCCTGAATAAATCGATTAGCTTTCTCATAAAATTCTCGATCAATCATCTCAGAAATAAGGTTAATCAGAACATCAACTAATGTTTCATGATAAAGCATCCTATAATTTTTAGATTTATGTAATAACTCAGATGCTAATTCCAGTAAACAACCATCAGATAAAATCCACTGAGCATTGGCAAATATCGTTAATTCAAATTCTGTCCATTCTTCTATGGAAAACAAATAAGTTGAAATCTTTTGTCCGACTTCTTTTTTTGGATAGTCTGTGCCATCTATCATATGAATAAACATATCAATCAAAATTCGATAAAGATCCTGATAAATATCTAGTTCATTCTTTAAAAAATCGCTTTGTGCCAATTTTTTCAAACTATCAATATCTTGGTGATTAAAATAAGACTTTATTTTTCGATTAAACCTCACATGCTCTGCTTCTTGATAGTTATTGAGCTTATAGGCAAACTCTTCAAAGGTCATGTTAATGCCTGAGATGGCGATGAGGAGACGATCAGCAGAAAGCATAGACTCCCCTTTTTCAAAACGCGAGAGCTGGGAGGTGCTAAGCAGGTCTCTTGCTACATCCTTTTGTTTAAGTCCTCTGGCTATTCTGAGTTCTTTGTAAAATTCGCCTAGTTCCATCTGGCGGTCTTGATCACTTAGGGTCATCGGCTGCCTCCTTGTTTTTATCCGTATTATGAGTGGTAGAGAAGGTTACATCTTCTCTTCTAGCTCAATATCTGGGTATTTGTCATTAAACCAGCGAAGGGCAAAGTCATTTTCAAAGAGGAAAACAGGTTGGTCAAAGCGATCCTTGGCTAGGATGTTTCGGCTCGAGCTCATCTTTTCATCCAAATCTTCTGGTTTGATCCAGCGCACGGTCTTTTTACCCATTGGGGTCATGACGACTTCGGCATTGTACTCATTTTCCATGCGGTGTTTAAAGACTTCAAACTGGAGTTGACCGACTGCTCCGAGCATGTATTCGCCAGTTTGATAGTTCTTGTAGAGCTGCACGGCTCCCTCTTGGACCAGTTGCTCCATGCCTTTGTGGAAGGATTTTTGCTTCATGACATTTTTGGCAGAGACTTTCATGAACAGCTCTGGGGTAAAGGTCGGTAGGGGCTCAAACTCAAACTTGTTTTTTCCAACCGTTAGGGTATCCCCCACCTGATAAGTCCCTGTATCATAAACCCCAATAATGTCTCCTGCTACGGCATTTTCGATATTTTCCCTGCTTTCTGCCATAAACTGGGTCACGTTAGAGAGTTTGGCTGTCTTTTTGGCACGTGGGAGATTGACACTCATGCCACGCTCAAACTCACCAGAGACAATGCGTACAAAGGCGATGCGATCACGATGTCTTGGGTCCATATTGGCTTGGATTTTAAAGACAAAACCGGAAAAATCTTTGTCAAACGGATCAATCATGTCCCCATCTGTGGTCATGTGTCCGTGAGGTTCTGGTGCAAAATCAAGGAAACCATCAAGGAAGGTCTGTACGCCAAAATTAGTCAAGGCAGAACCAAAGAAAACAGGGGTCAGCTTGCCCTCTAAGATAGCCTCTTTTGAAAACGCATTTCCTGCTTCCTGCAAGAGCTCGATGTCCTCTAAGACTTGGGCGTAAAAAGGGTTATTGGCAAAAAGTTGCTCGCCTGCTTCTAGTGGCGCAAAACGCTCCTCTCCTTTGTAAAGTTCTAGGCGCTTGTGGTAGAGGTCGTAGAGACCTTCAAAACTCTTTCCCATCCCAATAGGCCAATTCATCGGGTAGCTAGCGATACCAAGGACTTCCTCTAATTCCTCGAGCAGCTCTAAAGGCTCACGACCATCACGGTCTAGCTTGTTGATAAAGGTAAAGACAGGAATGCCACGGTGTTTGACGACTTCAAAAAGTTTTTTAGTCTGCGCCTCAATCCCCTTGGCAGAGTCCACGACCATGACAGCAGCATCCACAGCCATAAGGGTGCGATAGGTATCTTCTGAAAAGTCTTCATGCCCTGGGGTATCAAGGATATTGACCCGTTTTTCGCGGTAGTCGAACTGCATAACAGAGGAGGTCACTGAGATTCCTCTTTGTTTTTCGATGTCCATCCAGTCAGACTTGGCAAAATTTCCGGTCTTTTTCCCCTTGACTGTCCCTGCTTCACGGATTTCTCCACCAAAATAGAGCAACTGCTCTGTGATGGTGGTCTTCCCTGCGTCGGGGTGGGAGATAATAGCAAATGTGCGACGTTTTTTAATTTCTTCAGTAAGTGTCATCATAACCTCATTTATTTTATTAGTGTATAGTACTTGGTTTCTGCTTGTCTGTGCCCTTGTATCCAAAGAGAGACAGCACGCATAACAAACACAAAAACAGCAGAAACAATCAATGTATTGAGCAACCATCCGTGATTGCCCACTAAAGGAGGATGGGCTAAAAAGCCATAATTACCTTTGGTCACGGCGTTAACCCCATCTAAAAGGAGATTTAAACCCAAGGTCAGATAAGCCAGATGCTTAATATCTAGGTTTATCTGAGGCGTGCGGTAGAGATAGAAAAGACTATTGCCAAAAAGCGCCAAGTGACCCACGAGGTAAGAAAAAAAGGTCACATGAAAGATAGGAAAAGGATCAAAAATAGGATAAGACAAGGCAGCTATGGGACCAAAGACACCAACAAGGGCAAAGTAAGTCTTAATCGGACTCTCCTCCCTCAAAAAAAGAAGGGCAAACATAGCAAGCCTACAATGATAGAGGGGTAAACTCTCTGATAAGGGAGCGTGACTAGCCATATACCAACCATAGAGCAAGAGAATCTGAATACCCTGACTCACATAAAAGAGCTGCTGCACCCTTTTGCTATCGCAGTAGCGTCTCGTCACCACAAAAACCAAAATCAGGCTGAGTAAGAGCAAGCCATGTCCCACAAGCCCTAAATGAGGTACTTGGCTAGGGTGGCTGGTAAAAAAGGCTATCATCTTTTCTCCTTTTCCTAAAATCAAACCAAGGTCGCTGTTCTATTATACCAAAAATCTAGGCGCAGGACTAGGCGTCATCATCAGAAAGGCTCTGATACTTGCAAAAAAGAGGAGTGTTACTCCTCTTTTTTATCACCATCATCTCAGGTATATCGCCAAGTGATTCTTTCTTCTACGTCTTCCAAGTCATTAAGAAGTTGAGCTAGCGAGCTTAGATTTTGTTGATAATGAGCCTTACTGATATATTCATCTCGGCTATGTTCGTACTGATAACTAGCTGAGACATTAACAAGAGGCTTGTTGTAAGCTTGACCCAAAAGGGCGACATCGGTATTCGTTCCTCTTGCCGTCACAAAATAGTTCTCGAGCAGACGGCTAAGTCTTGGATTTTGCCAAATAGGATACTGATAAAAGACCATTTCATTCCAAGACCCTTGGTGTTTTCCGCGATCAATCTGAATTAGGAGGCTACTTCTTTTTATCATTGCATCAATGCTCTCTTCTTTGCTTGATAACTTCCTTGAGCGCTTATCGAGAAATTGTCTCGTCCCCTTGCACCCAATTTCTTCATCGGTCGTAAACAGGACATTGGGGCGTTTGCCCATCTCCAACAGATCCAAAATCGTCTTGACCCCTGCTCTGTCATCGGCTCCTAGGCATTTTACTTCTTCAGGAGCATATTCACAAAGAGCGACGATATCCTCTGTTTCAAGGATATCCTCACTTTGTAAATTCTCACCATAGTGGGTATTGATCGTATCCAGGTGAGCCACTAGAAGGGGAGCACCTTCATCTTCGTTGAAAAAAGCTCCAATGATAGATGGATTGTGCGAGCAAATAATCTGATAACCGTACTGCGATAGCTTAGCCTTTAGAAAATCGGTCATCTCCTCTTGTGTGGGAATTAATACTTCCTGCCATGTCGTTTGATTCATTCTTTTCTCCTTTCTTCTTAAAACTTTATCAAATTAAGGAATTGGATATTGCTTTGGATGCGTTCTTGTATAGGGTTCAGTTGATTTCTGACCTCTTCTAGCGTCTTTTTTTCTTGGTCTAAATCAATCTTGTCTTCCTCTGCAACTTGGATATAGCGTGCGGGATTGAGGTTGTACTCATTTGCTTTGATTTCATCTAAGGTTGCAAGATAGCTATATCCGACTTGACTGATTCTCTTTTCATAGGTATTTAGAATCTTCTGCATAGCTGTTTTGTCTAATAGGACTTCTTTTCTAAGGCGTTTGAAGTCCTCTGACGCATCAATAAAGAGCACATCATCTGTCGTGCGGTTCTTTTTAAAGATAAGGAGTTGCATAGACACCCCCATATGGCGAAACATTCTTGAAGGTAAGAGGATAATAGTCTCTAAGAGATTGCCTAATGAACCTGTCAAAAGCTCCTCTCTCAGTTTCCTTTCCCTTCCTCCTTTAAAAAGAAAACTTTGAGGAATAATGATGGCAAAAGTCCCCGTTTCTTTGGTGTGATAAAGTCCGTGAAGTAAAGACAGTTGGAATGATTTATCGACAGCTGAGGCATAAGATTGGTAGCGAGGATCCTGCTCTAGTTTTGTGAACACTCCCTTAGACAAGGGAGCGTAATCAAAAGGAGTGGTTACAACAATGTCAAAATCCTTCCCTAGTTCTTTTTCATCAATCGCACGAACTGATTTGGCCTCAACATTCACATCGGACAAGTAAAAACGAATAAGGGCGAGATGAAAGTGCATGCTATCTGACTCCTCACCGTAAGCAGAAAAACGAATCCCTGCTTCTTGTACCTCCGATACTAAATGAGCTAATAAACTGCCAGACCTCATATCAAACTCATAAAGAGAAAGGGAGCTAGCTGTTTTAGGCAGGATGATCTTTCCAATCAGTTGAGCCAGACTAGCTGGAACATAAGGACTTGGTAAACTAGCAATGCTTTCCTCACAAAGGTCTTTGATTTTTTCTCGACTGAAATCCGTTTTCTTGAGTTTTTTCACCCAACTTTGTAATGTCTCAGACACCTCTTCTTTGTCTCTCTCATCCAAATCAACGAACCTTTCCTTAATAAAGTTAAGGATCTCCTGCAATCCTTGGTTTGAATCCTCAGCTAGATGATCACTCACTTCTTGAAAAAGCGTTTGGCAATCCTCGCTGTTTTGGACTGTTTCAAAAATTTCCCAGTCCACTAGACCATCAAAGGCGAGATAGCGATAAAATAAGATGTAAATGGACCATTCTCGTTCAGTTACTGGTAACATATTTTCTCCTTTACTTTTCGACGTGATTTTTGAGCTGTTCAATATAGAAACGACACTCTCTTTTAGCTAGCTGGCATTTTAACTGCTCTTCTTTGAGCAAATCCAGATACAACTGACCAATCGCTCTTTGTTCCTCTAGAGATGGAAGAGTCGGTAAGATCAAGTCTTTAATCCCTCTTGTCGTATATTTTTTGACAATGGTTCCTTGCTTTTCAATACGAAATTGTCTTTGCATCTCTCGACTTTCATTGAGGAGAAAGAGCAAGTAGGTCTTGTCTAATCCTTCGTTTGGACTGACTTTGAGGTAATTTTGAGTAAAAAGGTAACCTTCATGCGCCTTGCTGACCAGAGCGGCTCGTCCAGAAATCAGACTGATGACAAGATCCCCCTCTTTTAACTGTTCGACATGATCAAACGTTTGGTAAGTCTTGATGCGATCTTTTTCCTGCGGTTGGCCAGATAAATCCTCATCCAGATCTGCTTGACTATATGATAGGTAAATCGGCGCTACCTTATCCGTAGTCTCTACGATGCGAAATTGTGGCGTGCCACTGGTTATGGTTGCCCATTCTTTTAAATGATTCATACGATCTCCTTTTGTAGTTTTGCGTAATTACATCTTTTGTCGACGATATTATTTTAGCATTCGCGAAAAATCTTGTCAACAACTTTTTGTGATTTTTTATAATTACATTTTATTTTTTTGAGACAACAACAAAAACGACCGAGTTTTCTCAGTCGTTTCGTCTTATCATTTCCCCAATCCAAAAAGACGCAGAATCCAGCGATTAAACTGAACCTCCTTGGCGTAGTAGATATTGCCACCGTTGCGGTAGAGTTCCCCACCACCATAGTAGAGGGCGATAGGGTGGTAGTATCGATAGGTCGTGCCAGTCTTATTCCCAAGACTGGGTGCCACCACGTCTCTCGAATAGGTACTGGCCAAATCAATGCTATTTTTCCCACCATGATTAGCCACATAGTCGATATAAGCCGTACCGAAATTATAGGCCTGTACGGCTGTCCACGAATCAACCCCAGCATCCTGCGCCCTATCCAAGTTATCCGACAGCAGTTTTACCCCTTGTTTGACACTCTCTCTGCTATCGGTGATATTGCCCTGTCCTCCTGTGGAACTCTCGCTAGATTGGAGGACATCTTGACTCCTGCCCTTGCTTTCGGTGTAAATCATAGAAAGCAACAGTTCCTCATTGATATGCGTATCATGATCTGCTAGAACCTCTCGCACCAAAGGGCGATAGGATAGCACGTTTTGGACATCACGGTAAGTCCGATAACTGTAAAAGGCAGAAAAGATAACGGCGACAAGGAGCAACAGCTTCATGATTCGCTTGATCATTTGCTGATGATGTCCTTAATATTTTTAATCAAGATGGAGTAGGTCCCGTCCTCATTTTGGATAAACTCCACCGCATCCGCATCTTGATAGACCTGATTGGGTACAATGAGTTCAATGCCATTAGATAGGGATAATTTTTGATTTTCCAGCTTTTTGCTCTGTTTAGAATAATCAATATCCTTAAGCTCAATGGGTTCTGGAATACTTTCCTTGACCTGATCTACAAATCTTAGTCTAGCCGTCAGATTGTGATCAAATAGCTGGTTAGCCAAATCTTCGGGTGATAGCTCTTGTTTCTCTGTCATCTGGTCAAAAAGGGCACTTTTCATCTTGGAAGCAAAGGCATAGTCATCCTGCTGAAACTGCCCCGCAATCTTTTTAGCCGTCTGCTCCAAGACCTGAATACTCTTTTTAATAGAGGGGTTGGGAGCAAGAGCTAAGAATGCTTCTGAAAAATAATGGGCAAAGCCATCTTCTGATTTCACACGCTTTTCAATCAGGTAGTACTCATGGCTAGAAAGAGAAATAGCAATCCCGTCTGCAGGTGCTTGAGAGGGAGCAGGTAGGTTGTTTTGTCGCACTTGAATAGTAGGGGTATCCAGAGTAGCCAGATGTTCCAGACTGTCCTGTAAGGGAAGGCGCAAGAAAGCCACATATGCCTTATCTCCACGTTTAAAGGAGAGAAAAACCAAGTCATTGATCCGTTGATTTTCCGTATAGACAAAGGCTTCCTGCCACTTCTTAGTCATAATGGTGGAAAGAGACATCAAATCCTTTGACAAAATCTCCACAAAAGGATGGTCATCTTCTAATTTGCCACGCTTGGCCTCTTCTGAAAAGACGCGGCTCAACTTCTTTCTGAAATAGTCGTCTAGATTTGGCGTTAGGGTGAGGGGTGTCGTGGAATAATGGATGTCGGTCTCATTTGGGGTAAATTGGTGAATGATAATTTCTTGAATGTAAAAATCTAAATCCGTCATTAGTCTTCGTAAAGCGGGAAGGCATCGGTCAGCTTTTTGATGTCTGCTCTAATCTCTGCTAGCATAGCCTCATCTTCAGAGTGTTTCATGGCTTTGATCATGAGACGTGCAATTTCTTTGCTTTCTTCTACACCCATACCACGGCTGGTGATGGCTGGTGTCCCGATACGGATCCCTGATGTTTTAAAGGGAGAAAGGGTTTCAAATGGAATACTGTTTTTATTGAGTGTGATATTGACTTCTTCGAGGAGGTTTTGAGCGATTTTCCCATTTTCCAAAACCTTGGTCACATCCACCATAAAGAGGTGGTTATCTGTGCCACCTGAGATGACACGGAAATCTTCATCCTCAGCAAAGACTTGACTCATCGCTTTGCTATTTTCAAGAACTTGGCGCATGTAATCCTTGAAACTTGGATCTAAGGCTTCCTTGAAAGCAACCGCCTTGGCTGCGATGACATGCTCTAAGGGACCACCTTGTAGACCAGGGAAGATGGCAGAGTTAATCTTTTTAGCGAGTTCCTCATCATTGGTTAAGATCAAGCCACCACGAGGTCCACGAAGGGTCTTGTGTGTGGTTGAAGTCACGACATCTGCATAAGGGACTGGATTTGGATGCAGTCCAGCAGCCACAAGCCCTGCGATATGCGCCATGTCCACCATGAGCTTAGCTCCTACGCTATCTGCGATTTCACGGAATTTGGCAAAATCAATGGTGCGCGAATAAGCAGAGGCTCCTGCAACGATGAGTTTTGGTTGGTGTTCTTTGGCTAGAGCCAAGATGGCATCATAGTCTAACTCCTCTGTTTCAGCATCTACGGTATAAGGCACAAAATTGTAGGTCTTTCCAGAGAAATTAACTAGTGAACCATGAGTCAAGTGTCCTCCAGCTGAGAGATCCATGCCAAGGATGGTATCTCCTGGCTCAACCAAGGCAAAGTAAGCCCCTGCATTGGCTTGCGAACCTGAGTGGGGTTGGACGTTAGCAAATTTTGCGCCAAAAATCTCTTTCACCCGATCAATAGCGAGGTTTTCCAAGACATCGACGACATCTGTTCCACCGTAGTAGCGTTTGGCTGGATAGCCTTCAGCGTATTTGTTGGTGAGTAGGCTTCCTTGAGCCGCCATCACGGCCTTAGAAACCACGTTTTCAGAGGCGATGAGTTCAATATTGTCTTGTTGGCGCTGTCCTTCTGCTTCAATGGCTGCAAAAACTTCTGGGTCAAGTGTCATGTAGTCTGTTCTGTTGCGTGTCATCGGTAGTGTCTCCTTTGTTTCAATAGCTTGATAAAGCGTCGTTGAACTTTATCCCCCTCATAGCCACACTTTTCATAAAAAGCATGGGCTCCCAATCTATGGTCGGCTGAGTTCAGCCGGATAAAATGATAGTCTCGCTCTTTTGCCTCCTTTTCTAGCTGGTCAAGAAGTTGTCTTGCGATGCCTTCTTTCCTGCAGCTTTCCAAAACGACCAAGCCTAGGATATTAAACCCCGTCTCTGAATAGAGACTCTCGTAAACTTGGGCATCAAGATAAGCTACCAAGCGTCCATCTTTTTCATACCCAATGAGGTAGTGATGATCATCTTGGATCAGCTTTTGGACCTGTCTTTGGACCAAGTCCAAGGGAACCGTATAGCCCAGCTCTTGGCTAAGACGCTTGACATCCGCTGCATCTTCTAGGGTGAGAGGTCTGATCATGACGAACTCCTTTCAAATACCAGTTCTGGCACTGCAGTCAGCAATTCTTCTTTTGTAATAGCACCTTGTCTCAAGATTTTTGCCTGATCTCCTGATAAATCTAAAATGGTCGAATCTTGTCCCGTTAAAAAACCGTCGTCAGCAAATCCTGTCACCTGTCCAGCAAAATCTGCCATAATCTGCTCAAACTTCTTTCCACTAGCCTGACCAGACAAGTTAGCAGAAGGACCGATGAGAGGACCGGTTTTTTGGATGAGTTCTCTCGTCACAGGGTGACTAGGTAGCCGAAAACCAACGGTATCAAGACCAGAATTGATCCAAGAAGGTACTCGGTTATTACTTTGTAAAATCACGGTCAAAGGGCCAGGTAAAAAAGCATCGTAGAGCTTTTTGAGGTAACTAGGCTGAACTTTAGAATAGTGTAAAATGTCCTCAAAATCAGCCACATTCAGATTCATCGCCTTATCTCTAGGGCGTTTTTTGAGAGCATAGACCAAGTCCACTGCTTCTTGACTCAGCGCTTTAGCAAAGAGTCCATAGACAGTTTCGGTCGGAAGTACCACGGCACCGCCATCTTCTAATATCTCTAGGTATTGTTCCATCAGTCCACTACCACCATTCTATCCTTACCCCAACTATCCATCAGCACGCGCACACGCTTATCAGGAAAAGCTTTCTCAAATAGCACTCTAACCGCTTGTCCTTGCTTGTAGCCGATTTCCAGATAGATTTTTCCTTTGGGGAGGAGAAAACCTTCTGCTTGTCTTGCGATTTTTTGGTAAATGGAAAGCCCATCGTCTTTCGCAAACAGAGCCAGATGAGGTTCTGAAGCTAGCACATTCAACCCCACCTCATCTTTGTCTGTTTCTGCAATGTAGGGAGGGTTTGAAACGATGATATCAAAGGTTCCTGAAATCTGGCTAAACACATCTGACTGAACAAAGTCAAGCGCTAACCTCAGACTTTCTGCATTTGTTCTCGCCACTGCAAGGGCTTCAGGCGAGAGATCACTCGCTCGCACTTGCCAAGTGGGACGCTCTTTTTTTAAAGATAGAGCAATCGCACCACTTCCAGTGCCAATATCTAGCACACGTAAATCTTGCGTTTCATTTTCCTGCAAGATGAGAGCCACCAGCTCCTCAGTTTCAGGACGTGGAATCAAGACCCTCTTATCTACGGCTAACTGCAAGCCACAAAACTCCGCATTCCCCAAGATATACTGGGGCGGAATATGCTGGGACAACTGCTGATAAATCCTTTCTAGGAGGGCTTCATCTTCCGCACTCAACTCCCTTTGCAAATGCAACACAAACTGCGTCAAATCCCAACCCTTATAGGCACGATAAGTAAAAGCAAGGCTCTCTGCTTCTTCCCCAAGAAGGACGAGTTCTTCTTCTAAGTCTTTTAGTTTCTGTGCAAGACGCATTATTTATTCAAGTCTTCTAATTTTTGCGTTTGGTCATAAAGGACCAAGGCATCGACCACCTCATCGAGTTTTCCAGAGAGAATGGTATCGAGTTTTTGCAGTGTCAGACCGATTCTGTGGTCTGTCACACGGTTTTGTGGGAAATTGTAGGTTCTAATCCGCTCAGAGCGATCCCCTGTTCCGATGGTGGACTTGCGCTCTGCATCTTGCTCGTCTTGAGCGATTTGGGCAAAGTGGTCTGCCACTCTGGCACGGATAATCTTCATGGCTTTTTCACGGTTTTTCTGCTGGGTTCTTTCTTCCTGCATTTCCACCTTGATGTTGGTCGGAAGATGGACAATCCGCACCGCTGTTGCTACTTTATTGACATTTTGTCCACCAGCTCCAGATGCGTGATAGATGTCCACACGCAAGTCTTTTGGATCAATCTCGTACTCGACTTCCTCCACTTCTGGCATGACGAGAACCGTAGCCGTCGAGGTGTGTACCCGACCTTGGCTTTCCGTCACAGGGACACGCTGCACACGGTGGGCACCAGACTCATACTTGAGCTTGGAATAGACTGACTCCCCAGAAACCATAGCCACCACTTCCTTGAGACCGCCGACACCGTTGGTTGAAGCCTCCATGACCTCAAACTTCCAGCCTTGACCTTCTGCGTATTTCTGATACATAGAAAGCAAATCTCCTGCAAAGAGAGCTGCCTCATCGCCACCTGCTGCCCCACGGATTTCAAGGATGATATTCTTGTCATCATTAGGATCCTTAGGAAGCAGTAAAATCTTGAGTTTTTCTTCGTAGTCGCTCTTGGCTTCCTTGGCTTCTTTTAGCTCCATCTTAGCCATTTCCTCAAGTTCAGCGTCTCCGCCTGCTTCTTTGATCATTTCTTCTGCGTCCGTGATGTTTTGTAAAATCTGCTTGTACTCACGGTAAGTGGTCACGGTTTCACGAGTTCTCGCCTCCTCACGAGAAAGCTCCATAAAGCGCTTGGTATCAGAGACCACATCTGGGTCACTTAAAAGCTCGCCTAACTCTTCGTAGCGGTCCTCTACCGCCTGCAACTGATCATAAATATTCACATCATCTCTCCTCTTTATCTCTCAATTTCTGGATTAAAATAGTGCTTTCGACATACGGAAATATAGGTTTCGTGGCCACCAATCTGAATCTGCTCACCATCATAAACAGGCAAGCCATCCTTGGTCCTCAGCACCATAGTGGCTTTTTTGGAACAATACTGGCAAATGGTCTTAATCTCATCGATCTTGTCAGCCAAAAGCAGGAGGTGCTTGCTTCCTTCAAAGAGTTCATTTCTAAAATCATTCTTCAAACCAAACGCCATAACAGGAACGTCCAACTCATCCACAATGCGCGCCAAATCATAGACGTTTTCCTTACTTAAAAACTGACATTCGTCAATCAAAACACAGTAGGGCTTCTCTTCTAAGTTCGCCACCAAACCAAAGACATCCGTCTCATCAAAGATGGGAATCGCCTCTCGTCTCATGCCCATGCGGCTAGACACCACACCAAAAGCATCGCGTGTGTCAAGGGCGCTGGTCATGATGACCACCGGTTTTCCCTGTTCTTCATAGTTATGGGCTACCTTTAAAATCTCAATGGTCTTGCCTGAGTTCATGGTTCCATACTTGTAATATAGCTGTGCCATTCCATCTTCCTATTCTATTTTCACGTCTTTTTTATTTTATCATAAAATACCGCATTTGACACGAAGAAGTCGACAGAAATCTCAAAAAATAGAAGCGAAAATCCGAACAAACAAATCCTCCTCAGGTTAGAGAAGGAAGGCTAACAAAGTCATCAAAGATAAATGGCAAGGCTATACAGAAAAAAGCCGAGCTTATGCCCAGCTTTTCTGATACACTAAAAGGTTTTGCCGACAAAGCCTGCGAGGAGTTCCACCGTTTTTTCGTCGTGATGATCCATAAAGACAGTGGCATCACGGTTGAGACTAGCGATTTCTGCCATGTCCTCATCACTCAAGGCAAAGTCAAAGATGTCAAAGTTTTGACGCACCCGCTCTGGATTGGCAGACTTAGACAGGGACACCACACCTAATTGCAGTTGCCAGCGTAACATGACTTGAGCAGGCGTCTTACCATATTTTGCTGAGATAGCGGTTAAGGTTGGGTTGGTAAAAACGTCAAACTTGCCTTCTGCAAAGGCTCCCCAGCTCTCAACTTGGATGCCTTTTTGCGCCATGTAGGCACGCTCCTTCTCTTTTTGGTGGAAGACGTGGAGTTCAATCTGATTGACCGCAGGCCTTACCTCGTTAAAGAGGGAGAGGTTTGCCAACTGGTCTGGCTTAAAGTTAGACACGCCGATAGCACGAATCTTACCCTCTTTATAAAATTCCTCAAGCGCCCGCCAAGACCCAAAGGTATCTCCAATGGGCTGGTGCAGCAAATAAAGGTCAATATAATCTAAATCCAATTTTTCCAAGGATTCTTGAAAGGCTCGCTTGGCCCCCTCGTAAGTCATATCGCTAATCCACAGTTTGGTGGTGATAAAGAGATCTTCGCGCGCCACACCAGAAGCCTTGATAGCTTTTCCAACTGCTTCTTCATTGCCATAAGATTGAGCGGTATCGATAAGACGATAGCCAGTTTTAATCGCTTCTTCCACCACTTCTTGTGTGGTCTTAGGATCTGAGATTTGGAACACTCCAAAGCCTACCATAGGCATTTTCACGCCGTTATTCAAAACTGTATATTCCATTGTTTGTCTCGCTTTCTTCATGTGATACATCTAGTTTACCTTATCTACTTCGAAAGGTACAATGTTAATAACGTATATAGCTATTTAAAAAATGAATACTGAACCTAGATTTTTATTCCAAAAAGCCTAAGAAACTATGATATAATAATGGTAACGATAACAAAAAGGAGAACAATCATGCCATTTATCAAGATTGATTTATTTGAAGGTCGGACCCCAGAGCAAAAGATTGAGCTAGCGCGTGAAGTCACTGAGGTGGTTTCTCGTATTGCCAAAGCGCCGAAAGAAGCCATCCACGTCTTTATCAACGACATGCCAGAAGGCACCTACTACCCACATGGTGAGATGAAGAAGAAAAACTAAATGCGTCTGGAACAAAAGTTCCGACGCATTTTTTCTGACATGATTAGTCCGCAATCAAGGTTTCTAAGCCCACCTTCATCATATCGGTGAAGGTGTTTTGACGCTCTTCTGCGGTGGTATCTTCCGATGGATACACTAAGCTGTCTGAAATGGTCATGAGAGCTAGCGTCTGTACTTGATGCTTCGCTCCTAGATAGTAGAGGGCTGCCGCCTCCATCTCAACAGCCTTGACACCGAGCTGACCGAGTTGAAGATTTTTCTCAAAAAGATTTGAGTAGAACAAGTCGGCAGACAAGACATTACCCACATGCACGGTCAAATCAAGACCTTTTGCGATGTGATAGGCCTTGTCTAAGAGGGTAAAGTCCGCAATTTGTGGCAAATCATACTCTGGCCAGTCGTTACGAATGATGCGTGACGTGGTTGCGGCTGCCTGAGCCAGCACCAAGTCCCTAACATGGACATCTGCACTGAGTGAACCTGCTGTTCCTACACGAATGAGTTTTTTCACCCCATACTCGGTGATGAGCTCATGCGCATAGATGGAAATAGACGGCATCCCCATCCCTGTTCCCATAACACTGACACGCTCTCCCTTATGGGTTCCTGTAAAGCCAAGCATGCCTCTAATCTCGTTAAAACAAACGGCGTCTTCTAAAAAGTTTTCTGCAATAAACTTAGCCCGCAACGGGTCACCCGGTAATAAAATTTTATCTGCAATATCTCCAGCTTTCGCTGCAATGTGAATAGACACGTGTTTTCTCCTTTATACGATATGATAACGGTTAAGGAAGTGTTTCACCCCTTGACCAAGACCGACCGCTAAACCAAGCGGTAACAATAACCAGAAAGACTGGCCTGTAAAGCCAAGTGTTAAAAAAATGGCAGTGAAGGGCGCATTCGTAGAAAGAGACAAAAAAGTCGCTGCCCCAATGACACTCCCCCAAAGAAGGAGGGAAGATCCCCCAAAAGGCAAGAGGGAGACAAGGACAAAACCAAGACCTGCCCCTAGGGCAAAGCCAGGGGTCAAGGTCCCTCCATAAGCCCCACTTTTTAAAGCCAAGACCACGACCAAAGCCTTGATAGCAATCAAAAGCAGCGCGTTCATCAAGCTAGTGCCTGAAAAGATGGCTTGAGCCAAATCCCGACCATTTCCCAAAATCTCTGGATAGAAATAAGCCAATACCCCCACCAAAAGGCTAACCACTGGAAGCGCCAGCAAAAGTCTTTTGTCCTTCAAACGAGAGCCTTCTGCCCACTGGACGATTTTTCGAAACCAAAGGGCCAATAAAGGAATGGCTAACCCCAGCAGCACCGCAAGACCAAGGCTTTCTAAGCTCAAGACTAGATTTGGCAGCTGATAGGTCGGCTTGTCTGAAATAGCCAAGTGGCCTACTTTGGTCGCTATCCAGATGATGAGGGCACCCACCACACCATTTTTCCATGTTTTGGTTAGCTTTAGCGCCTCAAATAAAAAGATAAAGCTGGCTAGAGGGACTTGATAAACGGCTGCTAGACCAGCGGCTGCACTGGCTGCAATCAAGAGGCGACTGTCCTCAAGTCCTAGACCTGATTTTCTCACCAATAGATTGGCCCCCAAGGCACCTAACTCTCTGGGTGCCACTTCTTTTCCGATGGGCATACCTGTTCCTACAGCTAAAATCTGAGTCAAGGCATGTAAAAACTGCCTCAAATAAGGTGGCGCTTCTCCCTCACTGGCTAAGAGCATCTGCTTTTTAATGCTGTGAAGAGAAGCGCTCTTCTGCAAGAGGTACCAGATAAGCGCAACCACCATTCCTCCCAAGATCACAGCCAGACTCCGTCTTAGGGGAAAGACATGCGTGGAGAGAACCAAAAATTCGCCATCCACATGTCCATAAGCAAGCTCTTGCACCACATCCAGCACATCATGTAAGAAAATCGCTGAAAAACCAGTCAAAATGGCTGAGACGACTGCTAGAACAAGCAGTTTGACCTCTTGTTTCATCCTAAAGCTCCGCTAAAATGGCTTTGATGAGGGTTTTAAATTCTTCCTTGATGCGCTCAGTGACTTCGACGACTTCATCATGGTTAAGCTCGCTTTGGAAACCTGCGGCAAAATTAGTGATGGCAGAAATTCCCAAAACCTTGAGCCCAGAATGAGCTGCCACAATGACTTCTGGTACAGTGGACATGCCAACCGCATGCGCTCCCATGCCTTTAAAGGCCAAGATTTCAGCTGGGGTTTCATAGGTTGGACCCGTCACGCCGAGATAGACGCCTTCTTTTAGATCCACACCTAGGCTAGATGCGACCTCATGCGCGACCTCACGGTAAGCCTTAGTGTAGGCGTTGGACATATCAGGGAAACGTGGGCCAAACTCCTCAAGGTTTTCACCGATTAGAGGATTTTGTCCAGTGAAGTTGATATGGTCGCTGATTAACATCAAGGTTCCTGGGCCATAGCCAATCCCACCTGCCGCATTGGTCACAAGAACACCCTCACAACCGAGTGCCTTCATCACGCGCACAGGAAAAGTCACCACTTCAAGGGGATTGCCTTCATAAAAATGGAAACGTCCTTGAAGGGCCAAGACTTTCTTGCCAGCCAAGTCACCATAAACCAGTTTGCCAGCATGCCCAACAACAGTTGAGCGACCCCAATTAGGGATATCCTTGTAATCCATCACGATTGGATTTTCAATCTCGTCTGCCAACTCCCCTAGACCAGATCCTAAAATCAAGCCGAATTGTGGGGCGCTCATGCCTTTTTCTTTCAAGAAAGCTGCTGTTTCTTTGATTTTTTCCATTAAATGTGTCATTGTATCCCTTTCTATTAAACCAAATCTGCAAGGAAAGACTGACCAATCATGGCCTTATCAACCCCAAAATTATCAGCAATAGTAGCAGAAATATCTGCAAAATAACCGACTGGAAGAAGACCAGAACCCTTAAAGGAGGCGCTATAAGCAAGAAGCGGCACATACTCTCTGGTATGATCCGTACCAGCGTAGGTCGGGTCATTGCCGTGGTCTGCGGTGATGAGAAGCAAATCATCCTCCTTCATGGCTGCCATGATTTCAGGTAAGCGGGCGTCAAATTCCTCTAGGGCATCACGGTAGCCTTCTGGATTTCTGCGGTGACCATAGACCGCATCAAAGTCAACCAAGTTGGTAAAGGAGAACCCTTTTTCAAACTCAGGCAACGCCATGGTTTTAAGAAGCGTATCCACACCATGATTGTTGGATTGGTTGTGGCCCATATCGTTGGTAACACCAGAGGCATTGAAAATATCGCTGATTTTACCCACGCTATACACAGAAACTCCCGCATCTGCCAGCTTGTTCATGACCGTATCTTCAAAAGGAGACACTGCGTAATCATGGCGATTAGCTGTTCTAGTAAAGTTGCCAGGCTCTCCCACATAAGGACGGGCAATAATCCGACCAAGTAGGGTCGGACGCTCCATGGTAATCGAACGTGCATATTCACAAATCCGGTAGAGCTCATCCAGCGGAATAATGTCTTCATGAGCGGCAATCTGAAGCACCGGATCAGCCGACGTATAGACAATCAACTCACCCGTCTCCATCTGACGTGGACCAAAGTCATCAATAACCGCAGTTCCAGAATAAGGCTTATTGGCTTCTCGGATAATCTTTCGTCCTGAAAAGGCTTCAATCTTTTCTAGCAGATCTTCTGGAAAACCATCCCAAAAGGTGTCAAAAGGCTCTGTGATATTGAGTCCCATGATTTCCCAGTGACCAGTCATGGTGTCTTTTCCTAGCGATACCTCTTCTAACTTGGTGGCGTAGCCTGTTGGATGCTCTTCTTTAGGAACGGTCGGCATAGGCGCTACACGAGGAATATTACCAAGACCAATCTTAGCCATGTTGGGTACATGTAGCCCTACGGTTTCTGAAATATGTCCCAAGGTATCCGAATCGGTATCTGGGACACCTGCATTAAAAAATTTGTCCGAATCAGGGGCAGCCCCAATCCCAACAGAATCCAGTACAATCAAATGAATACGGTTGAATTTTGTCATCTTTTCTCCTTTATTTTCCACTCTCTAAAACGCTGACACCTTCTGGACTGGCCACAATAACCTTGTCCACCAAGCCGTTAAACAAACCATGCTCTACCACACCGACCGTGTGGTCTAGCTCCAAACCAAAGGCAACAGGGTCTGGAATCGCCTTCAAATCAAGGTCTAAGATATAGTTGCCCATATCTGTCAGGTAGCGTTCGCCGTCCTTTTCTCGAAAAGCAGGCGCATAGCCTTTTTCAGCAAAGGAACGACACAACTTTTCAGCCCCATAGCGCACCACCTCAACTGGCAATTTAAACGCACCTAGGGTGTCTACCATCTTGGTGTAATCCACCACCCAGATGTAGTCTTTAGTTGGCATAGCCACCACTTTTTCCATCAAGAGGGCACCTCCACCTCCCTTGATACCGTTAAAGTCTTTGTCCACCTCATCTGCGCCATCAACGGTGACATCAATCCTATCAATATCATCAATAGACACGAGAGGAATCCCTAGCCCTTGGGCTTGTTTGCTAGTCCTGCTTGAAGTGGTCACTCCCACAATTGACAAGCCTTCTTCTTTGACTCGTCGTCCCAACTCTTCTACAAAATAGTAGGCCGTAGAACCTGTTCCAAGCCCCACAACCATACCATCGGTCACATAAGCGGCAGCTCTGATGCCAGCTTCTTTTTTGAGCGCTTCCATTGTTTTCTCCTTTGCTTGGATTTTCAGTCCTATTATACCATGATTCGCCTAGATTTTCTAATCTTAATTTGACAGTTCAAGGAACAAAAAATAGTTGGGCAAAAACTGCCCAACCCTTCTCATCAGTGATAGCGTATGTAAAATTGTGTCGTTCTCCCTACTAGGGCGAAAACCACTACCGTTGCAATGACTAAAATAGCCAAAAGATTGCTGGTAAAAAGAAAACTCAGTAGCATACCAGCTAGGAAAATCCCAGCTTGGATGAGGAGAAAACTCCTAGGATAGCGAAAATTGTCTTTTTGATAGGAGGCATTGGCATAAATGCCTAGATAAAACATCCCCAAACCTGCATAGAGTAAGCCAATCAAAAAGAAAGGATCTACCGTCTCCTTAAAAAAGCTCAAGGAAACAGTCACTAGACCAAGACCGATAAAGATGAGATAATGGGTATAAATCATCTTGACCCCAGATTCTCCCTTTCTGTGGTGGTCCACCATATGATCAAAGGTGGCTTGATAGTGAAAGAAGAGACTGACTGTGATAAGAAAGACCAAAAGAGACATGATCCCAAACGTTTTAATGGTAAAATAAGGGGCAATAGCGATAATCATCTCCCCAAAGGTGAGAATCACCAAAAGAGATAGGCGCTCTACCAAGTGAGGGAAGTTAACCTCACTTTGACTTAAATTTTGAGTGAAGAGAAGAGGAAAGAAGTTCCCACCAAAAACAATGATGAAAAAGAAAATAAAACCAATCTGATAAGGTAAAAAAGCAGAAATCAGCGTTAAGAGCGCCCTTAGTCCTAAAGACAGGGCAAAGCCTCCTGTGATTCGTTTATCAACGCTGTTTTGACTCTCTCGGTATTCCAAAGCATACTGAACGGCAGGAAGGAGGGATAAAAGCGCAATAGCAATGACTTGAGGTTGAAAAATCCGGCTCCAACTCTCACTATCTACCGTAAAGGTACTTGAAATATAAAGCAGAGGAATCATCCCAAGAGGTAGCATCATCACATCTCTGCCTCGCCCTTGACCGTAGCGGTTGTAAAAGACGGTCTGCACCATCCAGACGTGTAAAACGATAAAGACACAGCTGATATAAGTAAAAATCTCAAAAACTCCAATCCTACCATGATGCAGATGGTGGATAAGCCCTGTCATCCTTGAGATGGCATAAACAAAGACAAGGTCGTAAAAGAGTTCAATCACTTGAACTTTCTTTTCTTGCATAAAATAGTTTTCTCCTTTATTTTTTCTCATAAAAGCGAGCCACTCCTTTAGAAGCGGTTCACTTGTTTTTTATCATCTTTTCGTTTGCTTTTATAACGAGTCAACAAAAGTATAAAAGACAAACGCTATATTCTATCAATCTTCTAATCCCAGGCGCTTAAAGACCTCATCCACACGCTTGGTGTAATAAACAGGATTAAAGAGTTCATCAAGCTCGTCTTGACTCAACAAGTCCATCACTCTTTCATCGCTTTCTAAAAGCGGTTTAAAGTCGGTTTGCTCGTCCCAAGACTTAGCCGTTTTTGGTTGCACCAAATCATATGCCTCTTCACGCGTCATGCCTTTTTCGATGAGAGCTAGCATGACACGCTGGCTATAAATGAGCCCAAAGGTCGAGTTCATGTTGCGAATCATATTCTCAGGAAAGACCGTCAAGTTTTTCACGATATTGCCAAAACGGTTGAGCATGTAATCCAAGAGAATGGTCGAGTCTGGTGCGATGATGCGCTCTGCTGATGAGTGAGAGATGTCACGTTCATGCCAAAGCGCCACATTTTCAAAAGCTGTCACCATGTTGCCACGCAACACTCGGGCAAGTCCTGTCATGTTTTCAGATCCGATTGGGTTGCGTTTATGAGGCATCGCTGATGAGCCTTTTTGTCCTTTGGCAAAGAACTCTTCTACTTCACGTTGTTCAGACTTTTGCAGACCACGGATTTCCGTTGCCATGCGCTCGATAGAGGTTGCAATCAGCGCAATCGTCGCATAGTATTCAGCGTGTAAATCACGTGGTAAGACTTGGGTTGAGATTTCCTGCGCACGAATGCCTAGCTTGTCACAGACGTATTTTTCCACAAAAGGAGGGATATTGGCAAAGTTTCCGACTGCTCCTGAGATTTTTCCTGCCTCTACGCCACGAGCTGCCACTTCAAAGCGCTCGATATTGCGCTTCATCTCGCTGTACCAAGTCGCCAGTTTCAGCCCAAAGGTCGTAGGCTCTGCATGGACACCGTGGGTGCGCCCCATCATGATGGTCATCTTGTGCTCACGCGCCTTGTCTGCGATGATGTCGGTAAACCTGCGCAAATCCTCACGAATGATGTCGTTGGCTTGCTTGTAAAGATAGCCATAAGCCGTATCCACCACGTCAGTTGAGGTGAGACCATAGTGGATCCACTTGCGTTCACGTCCTAGGGTCTCAGACACCGCACGGGTAAAGGCGACCACGTCATGTCTAGTTTCTTCTTCGATTTCTAAAATCCGCTTGACATCAAAGCCTGCCTTTTCACGGATCAAAGCCACGTCTTCTTTAGGGATTTCCCCTAGCTCTGCCCAAGCCTCATCGGCTAGGATTTCCACTTCAAGCCAAGCCTTGTACTTGTTTTCCTCTGTCCAGATTGCCCCCATTTCAGGGCGGGTGTAACGTTCTAACATGTCTTCTCCTTTATTTGTTTTCAAATTAAAATCACCAGCAAAGGGCGTAAAGCTCTTGATTTGACCCCTGTAAAGCAATCCTATCGGTTACCTTTCTCGTCTTTTGATAGACGAAATCGCCATAAACTCCGACTATCAAGATGGGAGCAAAAAGTGTCCTAAGATTTCCACCTTATAAATGCCCTTAACCTTCGCCTAAAGATGAAACTCCTCCACCTCATCAGGGCGATCTGTCAAGACCGTCACATGCCCCATCTTGCGGTTATGCTTGGCTTGTTCTTTGCCGTAAAGATGTAAGTGCGCCTTGGGGTGTTCCTTTTGATAAGAAATCGCTTTTTGCATATCTTGCCCCAAAACGTTTAACATAACAGCAGGCGCATGCAAGGTAATCTCAGGCAGGTTTTCTCCTAAAATCCCTAAAATATGTGTGTCAAACTGGGAAAAATCACAAGCCTCAATGCTATAATGCCCCGAATTGTGTGGACGAGGTGCTAGCTCATTCACCAAAATCTCGCCACCTGCTACAAACATCTCTATACATAGTGTACCATAAAGTTGCAAGTTTTTGGCGATTTTCCAAGCAAGAGCTTTTGCTTTTTGGGCTAACTCATCAGAGATTCGAGCAGGAACAATGGTTTTTGAGAGAATATTGTGGCGGTGAATATTTTCCTGAACAGGAAAGACCGTGATGTCCTTGCCATTTCCAGACACAATGACAGAGATTTCCATCTCAAATGTCAGAAAATCCTCCAAAACACAAGGTGCACTATCTGCTAGCTCCCTTGCTTTTTTCAAATCTTCTTCATCTCTAATCACCACTTGACCATGACCATCATAGCCACCACGCGCCGTTTTTAACACACGGACTTGAGATATCTCCTCTGGTAAATCCGCTGCGCTTTCGATGACTTGATAAGGAGCAATCGGAATCCCTGCGTCTTTAAGAAAAGCTTTTTCACGCCTTCTGTCCTGTGTCATCCGAAGGAGATCTGTCCCTTGCGGAATGTTCGTTAAAGTCGCAACACTGTCTAAAGCGTTTGCATCAACATTTTCAAACTCATAGGTAATCAAATCCGAACGTTTTGCTAGCTCACGCACGGCATTTTCATCATCATAAGGCGCTACGATGACCTCTGCCACCTTAGATGCTGGACAGTCCGCTGCTGGATCTAACACCACGACACGATGCCCACGATAGATGGCGGCGATTGCCATCATCTGCCCTAGCTGACCGCCCCCTAAAATTCCAATCGTCTTAGTATAGCTCATGCGTGGACTCCTCTGCTAGCTTGGCTTGCTCTTTGTGATAATCCGTCAACTTTTGCGCCAATTGGCTGTCTTCAATCGCTAAAATTCTCACCGCAGAAAGTCCTGCGTTGACCGCACCAGCGTCACCAATCGCCATGGTCAAAACCGGTACACCTCCTGGCATTTGCACGATAGAATAAAGAGAATCAAGCCCAGACAAGGCACGAGATTTGACTGGCACACCAATCACAGGAAGGGTGGTCTTGGCTGCTACCATACCAGGGAGATGTGCTGCCCCTCCTGCTCCAGCGATGATGACTGCAATTCCTCTTTCTTTAGCCTTTTCTGCGTAGTCAAACATGAGATCAGGCGTTCTATGAGCAGAGACAACCTTTTTTTCATAGGAAACACCGAATTTTTCTAGAATTTCTGCGGTTTTTTGCATGGTTGTCCAGTCAGACTTAGACCCCATGATAATGCCAACTTTTGTCATTTTTCTTCCTCCTTGATGGCTCTACTGCCGATGTCTGTACGGTAAAACAGACCTTCTCTTTGGTTTTCTTCAAGCACTGCATACACCTTGCTTTGTGCTTCTTTGACCGTTTCACCTTCTGCCACAAGCATATAGACACGACCGCCATTTGAGAGCAACTCACCCTCATCATTTTCTAAAACTCCTGCGTAGTAGGTAGTGAGTTCTTTTATATCAGGCAATTTCACACCTTTGTCATAGGCTCTAGGATACCCCTCGCTTGCTACAACGACGCCTAAGGTGACACCATCTTTTTTCCATGTAAAGTTCGGTGTGTTTTCATCTAAGAGATCCATGATATTTTCTGCAAAGTCAGACGTTAAACGTGGGAGGATGACCTGCGTTTCTGGATCACCAAAACGTGCATTAAACTCGATCACCTTAGGTCCATCCTTGGTCAAAATCAACCCTGCATAAAGCACACCTAGATAGGGTCTATTTTCTTCTACCATTCCTTTTAAAATCGGTGCAATAATGGTCTTTTCAGCTAAGGCAACCACCTCATCTGAAATCTGTGGCACTGGGGAATAAGCGCCCATACCACCAGTATTTGGCCCTTTATCTCCATCAAAAGCCCGCTTATGATCTTGCGCTGTCGGCATGAGGTGATATTTCTTCCCATTTGCAAAGGCAAACAAAGAAAACTCCTCCCCTTCTAAGAAGTCCTCGATGATGACTCGAGCGCTACTTGATCCAAACTGTTGATCCACCAGCATGTCGTAAAGGGCTTGTTCTGCCTCTTCCAGGGTCATAGCAACCACGACACCTTTTCCGAGCGCTAAGCCATCTGCCTTGATGACGATAGGCGCACCTTTTTTGCGCACATATTCTAGCGCCAGATCAAAGTCTGTAAAGCTTTTATACTCTGCTGTTGGGATCTGGTATTTTGCCATCATCTCCTTAGCAAAAGCCTTTGACCATTCAAGCTCAGCTGCCCTTTTAGTCGGTCCAAATGCCTTGAGATTGACTTGTTCAAAACGATCTACAATCCCATCTGCTAAAGCATTATCAGGCCCAATGAATGTAAAAGCGACATCCTTTTCCTTAGCAAAATGAATCAGCGCCTCAAAATCACTCTCTGAGATAGCAACCGGTGTCAAACCACTACGTTTCATCCCAGCATTTCCTGGTGCGACAAAAACCTCCTCAACCTTGCTTGATGCTAGAAGTTGCTTTGCAATAGCGTGTTCTCTACCACCCGAACCTACAACCAATAATTTCATGACTTCCCTTTCTGTCGAATGTTTTTTCTTTATTATATCATAAATGTTCGTCATTTTTCTTCCTTTAACCTATTTTTTATTAAATTTAAATATCATTATCGTTTTCCCATATCTCAATCAAAAATATTTTGTTCTTGACAAGTGAGTGATTACCCGCTATACTAATCTTATAAAAGTGAGTGAGCAATCACTTATAATAAAAATAAAAGGAGCTAGACTATGGATACTCTTATGTCTATACAAAAGATTAAAAAATCTTTTTCAAGTCAAAAAGTCCTAGACGGGCTGAGTTTAACTCTCAAAAAAGGGGAACTTTTAGGACTGATTGGACCGTCCGGTGCTGGAAAATCGACACTCATCAAAATCAGTATGGGGATGGAAAAAGCAGATAGCGGAGAAGCCCTACTCCTAGGAAAAGCCATGCCGAATCGGGAAATTCTAGGGAAAATCGGTTATATGGCGCAATCTGATGCCCTCTATGACGCTCTCACTGCTAGAGAAAATCTAACCTTTTTTGCTCAAATGAAAGGCATTGAAAAAAAAGCGGATAAAAGATAGCATCGATCACGTCGCTCAGGTCACCGCCCTAGCTGAACACCTCGATAAAGAGGTCAAAAACTACTCAGGAGGAATGAAAAGAAGGCTCTCTTTGGCTATCGCTCTTTTGGGAAATCCAGAACTTCTCATCCTCGATGAACCAACGGTTGGGATAGATCCTAGCCTTAGAAGGCAAATCTGGCAAGAACTCTTTCGTCTTAAAAAAGAAGGAAAGGGCATTCTCATAACGACTCATGTCATGGATGAGGCGGAATTGGTGGATCAGGTGGGACTTCTTTCAAACGGAAAACTCATCGCTTTGGATCAACCAGACCAACTCAAGAAAACCCATCAAGTCGCTTCTATCGAAGATGTCTTTTTAAACATTGAACAAAAAAATGAAAGGACAGAAAAATGAACTCTACATTTGCTATTTGTAAACGTATTTTAACAGAATTTTTCCGTGATAAACGCACGCTTGCCATGATGCTTTTCGCTCCCATTCTCATGATGTGGTTGATCAATACCATGTTTAGTGCAAACACTGAAGTCAAGGTCAACATCACCACCGTTGGAGTTGAAAAAGTCCTCACTGATGAGCTACATGATGCCAAAAATATCACTCTAAGGAAAGTCAAAACTCTAGACACTGCAAAGCAGGATCTAAAAAATCATGAGACAGATGCCGTGATTTCCTATCAAAAAGAGACAGGTTATAAAATCATCTATGCCAATACCGATGCCTCAAAAACAAACTATACGAGATCCATCTTCAAGGCGAGTCTACAAAAAATAGGCGTCAAAAATATGACAACTGCTCTCAAAAGCATGAACCCCAACTTTAGGGGAACAAATTCGCCAACTATCCAAGAAAGCTATCAATACGGCGATCAAGACACAGGATTTTTTGCTAAAATCATTCCGATTATCATCGGTTTTGTCATCTTTTTCTTTGTTTTTCTCATTTCAGGTATGGGGCTTCTCAAAGAGCGAACCACAGGAACCTTGGATCGCCTTTTGGCTACACCGGTCACACGATCTGAGATTGTCTTTGGCTATCTTTTGGCTTACGGTTTATTAGCTCTTTTGCAAACGGGAGTGATTCTTACTTCTGCTATCTTCTTACTCGGTATAGAAGTTACAGGAAATCTCTTTTATGTTATAATAGTAGCAGGTCTTCTTGCCTTAGTCGCCTTGTCTTTTGGACTTTTACTCTCAACAATTGCCAAATCCGAATTTCAGATGATGCAGTTTATCCCACTCATCGTTATGCCTCAGCTGATTTTTTCAGGAATCATTCCTTTAGAGAGCATGCCAAACTGGGCAAGCGCTTTTGCTAAGATTCTTCCTCTCTCCTATTCAGGAGACGCTATGAGTCGAGTCATTCTTGAAGGCGCAAGCTTTCAGGCTATCTCAAACGATTGCCTAGCTCTCCTTGGATTTCTTATTATTCTCATTTTCATCAATATCACAGGACTCAAACGATACAGGAAAGTATGACATGAACCAAACGATTATCACCACCTATATGCAGTGGCTAGATTTACACAAAGCCCCAAAGGGGAAAAAGAAAGTACTTTTAGCTGCGATTGACCTCTTTTCAAAAAAAGGCTTTTCAGCGACTTCTACAGCGGAAATCGCTGAACAAGCTGAGGTTTCTCAAGCTACGATTTTTAAATATTTTAAGACCAAAGACGGCATCTTGCTTGAGATGATTCGAGAGATTTTTCCTTCCATTTTTCATCCTTTTTTTGATCAGTTGTCTCAATTTGAAAAATTAGAAGATCTCATTCACTTTATCGTGACAGACCGCCTCGATTTTTTAGGGGAAAATCACGAACTCGTCCAAATCATCTGGCAAGAAATCATGGTGCAAGAGAAGATGAGACAGGCTTTTTTAGAGATTCTAGATCAGCACGATTTTTTCAGTCAGTGGGAGTCCTTTCTGATTACCTTAAAAGAACAATTCCCAGAACTTGCTTTTGATCTGACTACCAAAGATTTCTTTAGAATCATATCAAGTCATCTCATGAGTTTCTTTTTTCAAACCTATATCTTAAACCTTTCAGTCTCTGATCAAACAGAGCAAAAAAAACGGATAGAAAAAGAAATTTTAGCCTGTTTAAAAGCCTAAAAAACCAATCGACATTCTGATATACTCCCCTTATAGTGGACAGTGAAAAAACAAAAATTTTCACTAGAAACGATAAAGGGAGTTTTACTATGTCCAAAAGAAGTCCAAAGTCTGTCTCTGAGAAACTAGAAATTGTTCTACTCCACTTGGAAGCTGGGCAATCACTTAGCTGGTTAGCTAAGCACCATGGTGTGTCTAAAGACACCCTATCGAACTGGGTTCGGAAGTACAAAGAAGCTGGTATTGAAGGGCTAGAGGAAAGCCGTCACTGGACGAAGTATAGTAAGGAACTAAAGGAACAAGCTGTTTCCGACTATCTCAGTGGCTTGGGAAGTCTCAAAGATTTGACTGAAAAATATGGAATTTCTTGTCATTATGTTCTCAGCTCATGGATAAAACGTTAGACTAGTGGTAAAGAATTGAAAGCTACTAGTAGAGGAATGAGTCGTATGAAACAAGGACGCAAGACAACATTTGAAGAACGGGTTGAGATTGTCAATTTTACTCTTGCCCACGAGAAAGATTACCAAGGAGCTGTTGAGAAGTATGGTGTTTCCTACCAACAGGTCTATTCTTGGGTGAGAAAGTTCGAGAAGGACGGTTCTAACGGCCTCCTCGACCGACGTGGAAAAGGCCTTGAAAGTAAACCAAACCTTACTCCAGAAGAAGAGTTACGCCTCAAAATCAAGCAACAGGAAGAACGGATTAAGTATCTTGAAATGGAGAACGGCCTGCTAAAAAAGTTAGAAGACATCAAACGACGAAACCGACGGTAAGACTAGGTCGCCACTTAGAATCCTTCAAAGCGATTAAAGAATACAGGAAAGAACAAGAAGAGGCTTCTATCAGCCACTTGTGCCGTATTCTAAAGGTATCTCGCTCGGGCTATTACAAGTGGTTACATCATCAAGAAACTCCTTCGGAACAAGAAAATACAAGATTGATAGACGTCATCAAGGACCTTCATAGTCAACATAATGACATTCTTGGCTATCGTCGTATGACGCTATTTGTCAATCGCAAGCTTGAAACAAACTACAACAAGAAGCGGATTCGTCGCTTGATGCACATTTTAGGCATTCGTTCCATTATCAGAAGGGCTAAGGGCTACTGTACCAAGACCAGCTTTGTCAATGTAGAAGACAACATTCTCAATCGTGATTTTACAGCTACTGCCCCCAATCAGAAATGGTGTACAGATGTGACGTTCTTGAAGTATGGTCTCGGCTGTAAAGCCTATTTGAGTGCTATTAAGGACCTTTATGACGGCTCTATTGTCGCTTATGTGGTTGGTCAGTTTAATGATAATGAGTTGGTGTTAGAAACGCTTCGTAAAGCACGAACAGCTAATCCGGATGCGACACCATTAATTCACAGCGACCGAGGTTCGCAGTATACTTCGAAAGATTATTACCGTTTAACGCCCCAGTATCAGATGACACGCTCTATGTCTCGTGTTGGCAAATGTATTGACAACGCACCAATTGAAAGTTTCTTTGGGCACTTTAAGACGGAGTGCTATGATTTGAAGAAATATAAGACCTTTGAGGAGCTGGTGTCAGATATTGATGCCTACATCTATTTTTATAATCATCAACGTTTTCAAGAACGCAACAACGGCCTTGCCCCTCTTGAAATGAGGAACAAGGCCGTCGCCTAATCTTTTATTATTTCATTGTCCACTTGACAGGGAGCAGTTCATTCAGTCGACTGGTTTTTTAATTTCTTTTAGAAAAAATAAGTCAAAACGTGCGTTTTTGTCATGATTTTGTATATCTCCTTTAAAAACATTGATATATCAAGGAGTTTAAGGCCTTGATAAGACTGTAAAACTAAATTTGTGGACATTTTTGTGGACTAAAGATTATTGATGGCTTTTTCATAATAGGAAACCGCCTCTTTTTCTTTGTCTTTGGAAAGGTGTCCGTAAATGTCTAGCGTCATTGTTATATTAGCATGGCCCAGCCGATATTGCAAATCCTTATAGTTGATACCGGCATTAAGCAATAGACTAGCGTGCGTGTGTCTAAAAGCATGAAAACTAAAACGGGCTATCCCTGCGTCCTTACAACGTTGTTTCAATGTTGATTGTCGGATAGACATGTCTTGGTAGGTTCGATTCGGGACGGCTAGGGCAACGCTTGGAAGCTCTTGACCAGCCTCTCTAAATAACTGTGCTTGTCGACTACGATAGAGTTTGAGCAGATTGACCGTCTTTTTATCAATACTGATAGTACGGTTCCCCGCTTTACTTTTTGGCGTGGTAGTTTGCTTGATTTGGCGGTTATAAGTCTTATTTATACTGATAGTCCCTTGATCTAGGTCAATATCTGACCACTCAAGGGCAACCGCCTCACCAAAACGGCAACCGGTGGCCAAAAGCAAACTATACAAGACATATTCGAAATAGTATAAATACTTGCGGTTTGCTTGCTTTTCCATATAGTCAAGAAAAGTTTTCAGGTCGCTTGGATCTATGAATTTGACTGCCTTGCGCCCCTCTTTCCTTTGCTTGGGCATGATAACTTCACGAGCTGGATTGTAAGGAATGAGCTGGAGCGTGACCCCTAGCTGTAAAATGCGCCGATTGATGGAATGCGGTACTTTAAAATTAACCAGCTTTGTAGATAATTGATTAACAAAACTTTGGCAAAGGCTGGGCGTTATTTTATCTAACTTCATATGCCCAAAAGTCGGCAAAATATGCGTTTTTAAAAAAGAAAGCGTACTGAGATAAGTCTGGGGCTTGATCGTGAGCTGGTAACTCTCAAGCCATAAGTCTACCAATTCTTGATAGGTCTTTATCTTAACTTCCTGAAAAACAGTTGATCCATTAGCCTTAAAGTCGATTTGAGCTTGCTGGGCTTTATTCTTGACCTCTTTTTTAGTTCGTCCCGTTATGCTAGTTTTAACTCTCTTTCCTGTGACAGAATCCACACCAAGATAGACGCTAGCACGGTAGACAATGCTACCATTTTTCTTTTTAACTTCGTTGATTTTCATGATATACCTTTCTATACATCAGCAGGCAAGCCGTTATTAAAGGGGTTTTAGGTGATATCATGCGAGGATCTACGAGAATGCCCCGATTTTCGCTTGTTTTTGGTCTGGGTGGGAATTTATATGACCGAAGAAAAAAGTGTACAGAGAGGCCAATAGGGGGCTTTTAAAAATATGGTATAACATCACTGGGGCTAACGATACCACCTTGGAAAGGAGGTATTGACCAATGATAAAAACAATCTTTTACCCCTTTATTCTATCGCTATTTTATAAAATTGTCACTGTTCCATCAAGAAGAAATGGATCACGCACACTCTATAGTTAAAACTGTATCATACGGTCTTTTTCATAAGTCAGCGACTGCTGAAGTAGGTTGGCCAAGCCTTTACTATCTTGGTTAGCCAACAACTCCATATACTCCGCCCGATTGTCTTTGCTGATAATGACTGGGGCGCCAAGATACCTCATAGCAAGATACATCAAGATAAGGCGACCTGTTCGGCCGTTACCATCAGAAAAAGGGTGAATGCGCTCTAGTTGAATATGCGTATCAGCCAACACCTCCAAAATATCCTCATCACTTTGGGCATTTTCTAGACGATAGGACGTATTGTCCCCCCACTGAGTCATCAAATAGGGTGTTTCTTCTGGTGTAGCTGTTTTAAATTCTGCCCCGATAATAGCATTTTGGGAACTTTTAAAACGTCCTCTATCATGCTGCAATCTATCCGTCAAGAGAGCATGAAAATCTTGTATCAGTCCCACTGTAAGAGGTGGTTGACTATCTAGCTGATCCAGCAAAAAGCTAAAAGCCTGCTTATGGTTCTCTATCTCATAAAACTCACGGATGCTTTTGTGATTACCCGGTAGGCTATTTTCAATGATAATGCTGACGGTTTCGGGCAAGGATATGGTGTTGCCCTCTATGCCGCTGGAATGATAGGCCATGCGAACAAGAACGTCATCAAGATATTTTTGCGAATACATTATTTTTCCTTTCTAAATTTTATAGTCTCACACACCACAAGAAAATATGATGGGGCGTTCCAGCCCGTCACCCCTGATAGTTTGAAATTGAGGTTTTTTGAGGTTCTCACTAACGATTTGTTATTGAGTCACAATCAGACATCAATTCCCTGTACAGAATTTTATCCGAGGTTTTCAAGAGGGGGAGGTTAAACCAACAGCCTAGGACGCCCTAAAATAGGGCGCCGTCCTAAAACAGAGGGAGGTGCGTGAGAACCTCACTTGGAGTTAGATCCTTGTTTGCTTTTCAATTTTGGAAAGTAAAATTACATTGTTGTTTGTTTAGATGAATCAATGACTGGATAGATTTTGAAGCTTAAATTTAATCATTGGATAGAATCTGTATTTTTTCCAATAACGCCTTAATCTCTAGTTGGTTCCGTTCGATTTCACCCTGAAAATATTCTACACTGTCCATGCGATCTAGTCCGTTACTATATGTTGGATAATCTTTATAAAAATCAATTATTTTTTTGTTATGGATATTTTCAGCTTTGAGGTATTTTATTTTTTGCTTATACCATTCGATAGTGAATAGCTTCAGATTCCAATTAGGGAAATCCGAGTCTAAGCAAGTAGGTAATTCTTTAAAAGAATGAACTTCCCACAAAGTGTAATATTTATTATAAATACTTTTTCCTTGTTCTGTAAGTATTATCTGTCCGTTATTTTCAAATAATAATCCTTTTCTTTTGAATATTTGGGTTAATTTATCGCCGTTCAGCGCATAATCATTAAAAAAATATTTAGGTATAGATGCAGACATCTTCCGTCCTTTTTTAGGCTTGCCCCACCATATCAATAATAGTAACTCTCTTAATTTAAAACCTTCATCAGTTTTATATTTATCAGTATAAGGAGCTAAATTCCATGGACGACCGTAGTAATCAACTAGACTAGGACGTTTATCCCATATATTCCAGTATTTAGAATCAAGTTCTTTATCTGCTTTTTTATTTGTAAATGTTTTGTTTATATTTTGAGACGGTTTGAATAGATTAGAAAAGAATCCCATATTATCCCCCCTTACTTATAATAGTAAACATGATTTTCCAATTTTAAACGCATACCATAGATGAAGTCCAATAAGGATAGTATCTCATTTTTCAACGTCTCTATTTCCTTTTGTTCCTTTTCTGAGTAATTATCCTTCACAACAATTTGGTTTATAACCTCAGATAAACGGCTGCAATACAAACTTATACTTTCGTTATTCCAAGCGGAATTTATCAAATCTGAAATGTCATTATTCTTAGCATACTCTAGTTTCTCTTTATACTCTTTATGAAGATTGATAATTGGTTCTATACTCTTAACGGTATTTTCTATTATCTTACGTTCTTCCTCTGTTTGATACCCCAATAAGTACACTACACTTACACCGAAATAGTCAGCAAGTTGCTGAGCCTTGGCTGATTTTATATCCCGTTCGCCCTTTTCCCATCTTAAGATGGTTATTTTTGAAACATTTATTGCGTCAGCCAACTCTTGCTGGGTTAGGCCTTTTTCGTTGCGTAATTCTTTCAATCTGTTCATAGTAACTACTACCTTTCGCCATTATTATAACATTATTTTCTATTATTGTATCCAAAAAAGATAACTTTTTTTAAAAAAAGTGTTGACAAGTAACAAAAATAGATATATACTAAAATCAAGTTATCCGTTTTGGATAACTTATAGATGATTTTTTCAATCTGTCTTATCTTTCACTACTTACCTATTATTTAGAAAAGGAGGATACAAAATGCTTATTACTGAAGAAATGGCTGAGCGTGTTCGAGTAAAGCGAGCTATTGAGCGTATGACCGCTAAAGATCTAGCCAAAAGGCTAGAGACAACACACGTCACACTAGCCAAGGTTGAGAATGGCGACTATGATGCCCCACGGCGGATCTATAATGCTGTCATGAACTGGCTAGAAGACGATAAATAAGATTTTTCACTACCTTTCACCTTTGAAAAATCGAAGTAGAGATGCCGACCAAAACAAAAAAACGTCCCCAAATCTGAAGGGAACAACTTGACCTTTGACAATTAAATAGAGTACGCAAAAAAATTAAAAAAAGTTTGATTTAGGGGTTGACTTATGGGCTGTACCGTTATATAATAATGGTACAGTCAGAAAGGAGGAAATCCATGACTGCAAAAATTGGAAGACCTAAAAGCGAAAATCCTAAAAATCGCAAGGTAACAATCAAGATGACGGCTGATGAGTTCCAAAATTTGGAAGACGTAGCAACGGCCAGAAACTTGACAAAATCCCAAGCGATTTTGAAAGGAATAGAACTTTTAAAGTCTGAAAAATAAAAAGAACCCTGTTTAGTTGTCTTAGTTTGGCGACCGAGCAACTAAACAGGGGGCGACCCACAAAGTAGGTACGTAAATATTATATCATGCGTACTCTATTTTGTGAACCCTTAACAGTTACAGGGAGAAAAAATAGGGTACTTTTTTCGTACCCAAAAAAAATTAAAGAAACGGAGACCAAAATGGAGCTAGGAATTATTCTAAGAAATGATGAATTAGTTGTCAGTAGTTTACAGGTTGCTGAGGTATTTAACAAGGAACACAGAAGAGTGCTGACGGATATTCGGAAAAAGATAGAGGAAATGGAGAAAATCAACGAGCACAGATCTGTGCTCGTTAACCTAAAATGCGACACTTATTTTGCCAAGGGGGAATACATAGACCCCAAAGGAGAAACTCGTCCCCTTTATTACATGACCCAAAAAGGTTTTACTTTGCTAGCTATGGGCTACACTGGCCAACGTGCCTTGGAATATAAGGTAGCCTACATTGAACAATTCGAGGCAATGAAAAAGGCTCTAAACGAGCCAAAAACTGGAGAAATCCCAATCCCAACACCAGCCGAGTTAGTGGGAATCTTACGCGATAGGCTATCCAAGGCAAGCATTATCATCCAACCAAAAGATGACGAAATGCACCAAGACTACTTTTGCTTGGGCATGTACGGCCTACTTCGCTACTATGGCTACACCAAGGGCGTGCCTTATTCCTACTTGCGAGATATTCGCCCGACAGTCATTGATATTGGCTTGGCCAGCTTTGAGGAAATTCTAAATTATTGTGCCGTCAAGGATAAACTCAAGTTAGCTTATATCAGAGCTACCATGGAGAATTGGCACCCAGCAGAGGTGGAAGAATTTAGACAGCCCCTATTCGGTGTCTTTGGCTTACTTAGTGACTAAAATGCAACAAAAAAAGGCTTAACAGTCGCCAAACTCACAAGCCTTTAAACACTAACTAAAACACAAATAACGAGCAGGCAAGCCGTTATTAAAGGGGTTTTAGTGATATAAGATACTTAAATTATAGCATAATTTGGGTATCTTGGCTACAAATGATTGGATAACAAAAAACAGTACAGTAAAAAACATGAAGCACTCAAAAGAGAGGACGAGAAATGAAAACAGAACAAATCCTTGATCAGTATGAAGACCTAACAAGTCAAATGGCGACACCGAGCAACGCCTTGATTTTGGTTGAAGGATGGCTAAGGAGCATTAAAAATAGCCAAGCCGATTTTTATAATTTTATAGCGCTAAAGGAACAGTATGCAGACGTTTTAACGCTTGCTATTGATTCTTTAAGCCATTTAGCTAGCGACCATTATCGCTTTATTGAGAAGATCATGGAGGAGAAAGAATGACACTAGAAGAAATCAGCAAAATCGCAGAACTCCAACCAGTTAACGCTACCGACCTTAAAGCGATTAACTTTTACCAGGAATACCTATATAAGCACAACTCAACAAGCCTAGCGCTGCTCTATCTTTTTGAGATAGGCAGAATTGCAGGAATAAGAGAAGAAAGAGCGAGGAGGAAGAAACATGATCCAAGAAATCAACCTACCACTACCGCTTGAGCTGGTCTTATTGCTACTTTTAGTCTGGCTAGCCGTCAAACTGATCCGCTACCAGCTACCGCAGGAAGAAGAACCAAGCCAAACACCAGAGCCCAAAAGAAACGTCGTTAGGGAGCGTTACGGGGCTGTGATACAAATAAAGAGGTACAACTGATGGAAATATTTTCTAAAGGCTTTGAAGAACGGGTCATGACGTGGCTGTCAGACTTTGCGACCCGCTTCTTCTCTTATGCCAAAAAACAAAAGCCACGAGTAACAGGCTTGATTGAAGCGTCTGACCTAAAGGATGAACTAAATATCAAGGGAAAAACCTTGCGTAAGTGGGAAAAGGCAGGTCTGAGGAAATACCAGCCACCGCTTGAAGATACCAAGAAGACCTATTACAAGATTAGCGACATTCTCTTATTTATGGGAATTGATGATCACGCACACAAATTTTAAGATAAAGGAGGCTACCATTGCCAATAAAAGCAAATGACTTGAAGCAAGCTATGGCTTTTTACAAAATGCCAAAGGTCTTGTTTACTGATGAAGCTTATTCCGATTTAAGCTCTAACGCCAAACTCATGTATATGTTGCTCTTTGACCGCTTGAGCTTATCGATTGATAACGGCTGGATTGATGAGCGTGGGTGCGTGTATCAATTCTATACCGTCAACCAACTCATGTATGATCTAGATTGTAGCAATAAAACGGTTATCAACATCAAAAAGGAATTGATAGACAAGGGATTGTTGGAAGAAAAACGACAAGGTCTAAACAAGCCAAACATGCTCTTTCTTGAAAGTGTAAAAAATACATCTAGGAAGTGTAAAAATTACACGTCTGATAGTGTAAAAAAGGGCTCTACGGACGTGAAAAAATTACACTCAATTAAGACTGATATTACTAAGACTAAGGGAACCAAGACTGAGTTACCAAGAAAAGGGGGTAGTGGTAGCATTATATCTAGTATAGAGACACCCCCTGCTACTCCCCCTATTTTCAGTCAAGAATATAAAAAACTCTATGAAGCCTTTGAGCAAGAATTAGGCTTGCCCTTATCCCAGTTTCAAAGAGAAGAATTAGGTTACATGCTAGAAGATTTTGAAGACGACCTTATCTTGGAGGCTTTGAGAGAGGCGGTCAGACACGGTAAAGCTAACTTTGCCTATATCCAAAGCATTCTGAAACGTTGGAAATCTGATAGATTGATGACCGTTGATTTAGTGCGGAACTCACAACGTAAAAACACCACGAAACACACGCCCAGAAACTACGATAATTGGCAACCAAGTGCTGATGAACCTTTTTAGGCTCTCACGAGGCCATAGAGCGATTTTATTGTTAGGTGGTATTATTTATCATTTGGATAAAAATAGACGCTATTTGCCCCCTAAAACTTAGATTAGGAGGCAGTATGGAGGTGACATGACAGAACAATTTGACCAACACCGCCGTCGGGAGGTGATTGACCGCCTTTGTGACACACACAAAGTCAATTACTGGAAAATTAGATACCCTATTCCAGATGGCGAAGATTGGCAGTATCAAGAGTTTTGCCCTGAATGCGCCAAAGAAGTTATCGAAGCTAAAAAAGAAAAAAGCTTGAGAGACTTACAAAACAAAGATAGTTATAGATCGACCTATGACGTTTTGGAGCGCAATAGCATTATCCCAGCAGAACTTGATGATGCTACTTTCAAAAACTATGTAGCACAGACCGACGAAGAACAAAAATTGTTGGCCTTTGCCAAAGGTCAAGCTTTGAAGTATCTCAACGGTATGGTAGGCAATACTTTGATTACTGGAGGGACTGGCATTGGTAAAAGCCATCTTTGTCTAGCTATAGCCAAGAATATCAATGAGCTTTACAAAGACAGAGGACAACCTAAAAGCGTGCTCTTTTTGACTTTTGATGATATTGTGGGACAAATCCAAAGCGGTTGGAACTACGGAAGGCAAGCCAACTTGACAGAATATGAAGCGATCAAGCTACTAACTGGGGTGGACTATCTCATTTTAGACGATTTAGGCGCTAAAAATGCTGAAATCAAAGCTAAAAGCGACTGGGAACAAAACTTTTTATTTAAAATTCTAAATGCAAGACAAACAACTATTATCAATACCAACTTGACATCCGATGAAATGAAGCGGGTTTACAATGAGCGAAATTATAGCCGTATTACTAAAGGACTGGAAGGAAATAGTTTCAGAGCCTTTGGAATCAAGGATAAACGCTATCACATCAGAGAACTCAAACAGGAAAATTGACTATGAAAATTACTGAACAAACCTAAACGAAATTTAACAATAAGGAGGGGTTAAGGTGAGTGAGATGGAAGAAGGCTTTATTTATTACAAAAAAAATGGTATAATAAGAAATGTGATTACCCCAGAATTTGGAAGCGTCACGCTAACACTCCACCAAGGCGAAGTGACCAAGGTGTCCGTAACCAAGGATGAAGTGATCAGATAGCCGACTACTACAAAAAGAGGCATGATAGAGAGTTTTAACCACTCTTTGTCATGCCTTTTCTATTTATCAAAGAAAGGAAAAATACAATGATAACAAAAGAGGAGTTACAAAAACAAGTTGATGAACTGGCCAAAGAATTTGCTATTATCGAGCGATTCGATAGCGAGGTTATCAAACTAGAAGGAGAAATCAAAGAATTGGAGAAGAAAAATGCTGAATCTCTTACCTTTGAAGACTTTACACTACTCCATGAGAAAAAGCAGTTTTTACCATCAGTCAAAGCACAAGCTAAGGAAATTGCCAAGCAACGCATTCTCCCCTTAGCCCAAAAAATCCGAGGGTTACCCGTTGAACGTTATCTAAAAGAGCAATTGGACAAACAAACAGAGCTAGTAACGGAGCGTGAATCTATCATCACGGCTGCCAAGGAGCTATTTAACCGTATCAATACCTACAATACAGCTTACAAGCAAAAAGCAAAAGAATTGGGGACGGAATTTTCAGGTCAAGGTTACGGAGAATTGGTGGATAAAATCAATGCCCACGACTATTACATAACCTACTCAACAGGTTATCTATCCGATGCAGGAGAGTTTTTTGAGGGGCGCCGAGACCAAACCTTTGGCGATCCCAACGACTTGGCTTACATCATGAAAGGACGTTAAAAACGATGGACAAAGAAATGATTGAAGAATTATCAACAGTTAAGACGCTTGATTTGGTACATGGTGAGTATAAGAAAGTTGTCCAAGAGAATGCGCAATTAAAAGACGAACTGGAAAAGTATCGCAAGACCAACCAACTCACCCAAGAAGAATTTGACCGCTTGAGCTACACTGAACGGGTAAAACTCAAAGAAGAAAACGAAGAGCTTTACAAAAAGATGGTCAACCCCAAGAAATGGTAGGGACGACATGAACAAACAAGCCCTATTGAAGCGCCTTGAGATGATAGAAGAGCGGTTAGAGTATTTAAACAGCGACTCACTGGAAGAGGTCATGGCCCAATGGTTTGATTTTATTAGTGCTTTACTGACTAACGAAGAGTTGGAAGCACAAATAAACGCTTTGTCACAAACACCCGATTTTAAGACGTTCCGTTATAACAAAGATTTTAGAATAGCCATCAGAAGCCTGTTAGAACAGAGGGATGATGATGGTTGAAAAGCTAAACACCAAGCAAAATAACTTTTTAACCGCTCTTCTCACCTCACGCACCATTGAGGAGGCTTCTCAAAAAGCGGGTATCTCACGGACAACAGGCCACAAATACCTGAAATCTATTGCTTTTAAAAGAGCTTATAGGAAAGCAAGAAGCGACATCATGCAACAAGCCACCGCCCGTTTACAGTCGGCTAGTACGGAGGCGGTGGAGGTCTTGCGGGATATTATGCTAGATGAATCTATAAGCCCCTACGCCCGCCAGCAGAGTGCTAGAACTATCTTGGAATTTGGCTACAAAGCCCACGAGACCGAGGACATCATGGAATATATCGAAGAAATCGAAGCGAGGTTTGACGATGAATAAAAAAGCTCTAGTCTCAAGATTAAAGGTGATATCAGACAAATTGGAAAACCGCAACGGCAACAAGGTGCTATTCGTAGAAAGACCGCCAGAATTGGACGGTCTATTTGCTATCAACGGGGTATTACTAAAATCCGATAAGGTTGGGATATACCTACGACAAAAACAATTTGAAAAGTCTATAATTATGATTGAGAGCTTTCCAAGTGTTGATGAAGTTGATAGCCTTTGGGACTTAGACGAGAACCTCAATGTTGTTTTTTACACCGATTAAATCGAAATTTAGAATAGCACAAACCGAACACACGCACCACTACCCCTGTCATTGACTAGGGGTATTCTGTATCAAGGAGACAGCCGACAATGTTTTTACTGGATATTGACGAGAAAGCGACCATCAAGAAAGCCAAGAAAGTGCTAAACAGCTACCGCCGATTAAGCAGGGTAGCAGGTACACCTTATCAGACCATAACCAGCCCCACTTGGTCAGATAACAAAACTAAATCAAATCATCAACGTTACAGCCAAGTGGAATATCAAGTCACAAGAAAAGCCCAAGCCGAGCAAGAGCGTGATGATATTCTAAAAGCCTTGGACATGGTTAGCGAGGACTACCGAAATATCTTAAAGCGTAAATATTGCCTACCCAAGGTCTATGATTTTTGTATTTACACCGAGCTGGGTTATTCTGAAACTACGTTTTACGAAGTCTTGAATAAAGCTTTGGTGGAATTTGCGGAATGCTACCGTCACGGCATTTGCTTGGTCGCAACGGAGTAGGTCGCTAAATTGATTTTTTGCTCCATTCTAGCCACTGTTTGTCTATGATAGACTAAATCATCACACACCACCAAAAGACGATGACAGGGGCAAATAAGGGCGTTTGGTGAGGTGCCGAAAACAGTAAAGTAGGAATACTAAGGTTTTACAAAGGCAGCTTGAATTTTTAAGTGACAGAAGGACTTGAACTCCGAGAAATGACAAAAAAAGCCAACAGGGAACCGCTAGCTTTAGTGTATAATTAACCTAAGGTACAAGGTTATTATACCATGGAGGGCTAGACCATGACAATCAAAACCATTTTGGGACATTCTAGGCGGGTGCTGGGCAATTATAAGAACCTTTACAAGCTGACCAATAACTACGAGGGTAATTTTGCGGATCATGCGTCTGCTTTGTTAGTTGAGATTGACAGGGTACTGGATAACATGACCGAGCCTAAAAGACAGATACTGGCCAACTGGTATTGTACTATCGGCAAGAAACGCCTATCACGCACCGCAATGTGTCACATTCTCAATCTGACCATCGATGACTACAATACCATTATGCAAGAAGCCTTGTTAGAGTTTGCCAAACACTACAAGCAGGGCGTGCTGGAGACCTTACTTGACGACTAACATTTTGTGTGCTACAATGTATTACAAAAAGGAGGAAAAACCATGGCTACTGTATCATTACGTCTCAATCAACAAGAGGAAGAATTTTTTAGATCTTATGCACAAGTAACAGGAAAAACCTTATCCGAGCTTTTCAAAACAGCGCTCAGTCAAAAAATCGAAGATGAGTATGACTTAAATATCTATCATACTGCTTATGACGAATATCAAAAAGACCCTGAAACTGTTTCACACGCTGATTTTAAGAAAGAATTAGGCCTATGACCTACCATGTAGAATATTCTAGAAAAGCTCAGAAACAAATCAAGAAACTAGACAAGCACGTCCAACGTTTACTACTTTCTTGGATTGATAAACATTTAGAACAAACCGAAAATCCTAGACAACACGGTAAAGGGTTAACGGGAGATAGAGCTAGAGAATGGCGTTATCGTATCGGTGATTACCGTTTGATTTGCGACATCCAAGACGACAAGATGGTTATTCTTGCTTTGGAGGTAGGACACCGCAAATCCATTTATGATTAAGCTGATTTATGCTATAATAATTACTAAAAAAACTAAAAAAAGCACCGTGCTGAGGGTGCTAGTTTCTTGCCTACTGAACTCATTGATAGAGACCTTTTTTAGGTCTTTTTTTGTGGACTTTCGGAAAATATATAAGTCAATATAATGACAAGGTAAAATGTCGAAAACGCACTTATATCATACGATTGGCTATGTAAAGGATTGTAAATACACCCTCTTCCTATGAACGTGCGTTTTTTACGTCCTTTGTATCTTATGCAACTGAACACGGACTAAACACTGTCTGAAAAAGAGAAAAATCGCTAGAAGCTAAAACTTCATCGCTATTTTTCCTATTTTCACTATGCGTTTTTTACGTCCTTTGTATCTTATGTTAGTGTCTAAAGTGTCTGATTCCTGTAAAGACCATGCTGATGCCGTATTCGTTGGCTTTATCGATAGAGTCTTGGTCACGGATAGAACCACCTGGTTGGATAATGGCGGTGATGCCTGCTTTTGCGATTTCTTCGATATTATCTGCAAATGGGAAGAAGGCGTCACTAGCTAGGACAGCGCCTTCTAGGCGGTCTTTTGCGCCTTCAATAGCGATTTTAACAGATCCGACACGGTTGGTCTGACCTGGTCCAACACCTAAGACCATGTGGTCATTCGTGATGATGATTCCGTTTGACTTGACGTATTTGACAGCTCGCCAAGCAAAGTCTAGGGCTTTTTTCTGTCTTTCTGTCGGAGCTTTTTTAGTCACGACTTGCCAAGTGTCTTCTCTTTCTACGCTCTTGTCCTGCTCAGATACCAAAAGACCTCCTAGGACACCTGTCACTTCTAGCTCATCTAGGCTTTGGGTTTGCTCTGTAAAGTCAAGTTTTAACAGACGGATATTTTTCTTTTTCTCCAAAATCGCTAAAGCTTCTGGTGTGAAGTCTGGTGCGATAATGATTTCAAGGAAAATCTTACTCATCTTTTCAGCGATGCTTTTGGTCACAGTGCCATTTAAAACGACAATGCCCCCAAAGATAGAGACAGGATCAGACTCGTAAGCATAGTCCCATGCACTTTCTAAATCTTCTGCTTGACCAATACCACAAGGGTTCATGTGCTTAAGCGCCACCACACTCGGTGTATCCATAAAGTCTCTGATAATGCGAATGGCAGCATCTGCATCTCTGATATTGTTGTAAGAAAGTTCTTTTCCGTGGAGTTGTTCGGCTCTAGCTAGAGAGTAGTTGCTAGCAAGAGGGGCTGCGTAGAAGTCTGCTGCTTGCTGAGGGTTTTCTCCGTAGCGCATGCCTTGCTTGAGGTCGTAAGTCAAAGTCAGCTTTTCAGGATGACTTTCTCCCACCTGCTGGGTGAAATAGCCTGCAATCAAGGCATCGTAAGCTGCTGTGTGACGAAAGGCCTTGGCTGCAAGGTTTTTTCTCGTCTCAAGCGTGGTTTCGCCAGTTTGCTCTAGATCCTCCAAAACTCTAGCATAGTCAGCGCTATCCACCAAAACGGTCACACTGGCATGATTTTTAGCCGCAGAGCGGATCATCGAAGGCCCACCGATGTCGATATTTTCCACCGCCTCAGCGTAGGTCACATCAGGCTTTTCAATGGTTTCTTTAAAAGGATAGAGGTTGACCACCACCATATCAATCGGAGAAATGCCGTGTTCACGCATAGCTTCTTTGTGACTATCTAGATCCCTGCGTCCCAAAAGTCCACCGTGAATCATGGGGTGAAGGGTCTTGACACGTCCGTCCAACATCTCTGGAAACTGGGTCACTTCCTCCACACCAGTCACGCTAAGCCCTGCTGTTTCAAGGGCTTTTTTGGTCCCTCCAGTTGATAAAATCTCCCAACCAAGATCTTGTAAGTTTCTTGCAAAATCAAGCAAACCTGTCTTATCCGATACGCTAATCAGCGCTTTTTTTGTCATGTCTTCTCCTTTATGTTTCTTCTAAAAGTGTCCTGACTACCTCAGGATAGAGCTGATACTCCATCTCATGAATGCGGTGTTCAAAACTTTCTAAGGTATCATCTGCTCGTCTAGGTACGCGCCTTTGAGCGATGATTTGACCCGTATCGACTCCAGCATCCACCCAGTGAATGGTCACACCAGATTCTAGAACACCAGCACGCCAAGCATCCTCAATTCCGTGGGCACCTGGAAACTCTGGTAGATAGGCAGGGTGAATGTTGATGATCTTTCCCTCATACTCACTCAGCAAGGTTTCACCCACGATTTTCATATAACCTGCAAGCAAAATCAGATCAATTTCATAGTCCTGTAAAAGAGCGATAATCGCCTTTTCATAAGCAACTTTATTGTCAAAGTCCTTTAACTCAAAACTGTGATGATCCACTCCTAAGCGTTTAGCTCTTTCTAAAGCATAGGCGTTTTTCTTATCACAAAAGAGCAAACTGATGGGAAATTCCTTGGCTAAAACCTCAAAATTACTGCCATTTCCAGAGGCAAAAACGGCTAAGCGTTTCATGAAAAAATCACTCCCTCATTACTTCGCTTTACCACTCGTCCGATCTCGTAGACTTCTTCTGAAAGAAGGTCACGAACTTTCTTGACATCTTCTGGTGCAACGGCTAAGACCATGCCAATTCCCATGTTAAAGATTTCAAACATTTCCTTGTGGGGAATCTTACCGTAGCGCTCTAAAGCAGTGAAAATCGGTAAAACAGGCAGTTTTTCCTCAAAAATCTCCGCAGCAAGGTCATCAGCAAACATTCGAGGGATATTTTCTACAAAACCACCTCCTGTGATATGGGCAACGCCGTGGACCAGATCTTCCTTGAAAAGAGGAAGTAAGGATTTAACATAAATCCGAGTCGGCTCAAGTAAGACATCCTTGAGTAGAGCCCCCTCTAGCTCAGGCAATTTTTCCTCACCAGTATAGTCTTTAAAGACCTTTCTCACAAGAGAATAGCCATTAGAGTGAATGCCACTTGAAGCAAGACCCAAAAGGACATCTCCTGCTTTCACACGGCTACCGTCTAGCATGCGGGATTTCTCCACCACACCAACAGCAAAACCAGCCAAATCATAGTCGTCCGCCTCGTACATATCAGGCATTTCAGCTGTCTCACCGCCGATTAAAGCACAGCCTGCCTCCACACAGCCATCTGCCACTCCCTTGACCACTTGCTCTAGCTTTTCTGGGATATTCTTGCCTGTTGCGATATAATCTAGGAAATAAAGCGGTTCTGCTCCTGCGGCTGCAATATCATTGACACACATCGCCACACAGTCTTGACCAATAGTATCGTGCTTATCGTACTTGATTGCTAGCATGAGCTTGGTGCCGACACCGTCTGTGCCACTGATGAGAACTGGCTCTTTGACATCAAGGCTAGAGAGGTCAAACGCTCCGCCAAAGCCACCTAATCCTCCTAAAACACCCATACGAGCGGTTTTTGCCACATGTTTTTTAATCCGTGAAACGACTTCATAGCCTGCTTCAACGTCCACACCTGCTTGTTTGTAAGCATTATCTGTCATGTTTTCTCCTCTAGTAAAAACTGGTTTGCTCACTCAAACTCTTGAGATAGCAATCTTCATAATCCTCTAGTGACGTTGGATAGTCTCCATCAAAATAAGCGACACAAAGCCCCCCGTTTGGTGCATCTGTTTTGACACCGATTTCTTCAATCAAGCCTTCAAGGGAAAGGAAGGTCAAGCTATCTGCACCGATAATCTCACGAATCTCCTCCACAGAGTGATTGGCAGCAATCAACTCGCTTCTTCGTTGAATATCAATGCCAAAGAAACATGGATACTTAAGCGGGGGACTTGCCACTGCAACGTGGACCTCTTTTGCTCCAGCATCTTTTAAAAGCTGAACGATTCGTCTACTCGTCGTCCCTCTTACAATCGAGTCATCGACCATAACGACACGCTTGTCCTTGACGATACTTGAAACCGCAGATAACTTCATACGCACGCCCTGCTCACGCAATTCTTGTGTGGGTTGGATAAAGGTTCTTTGACTGTATTGATTTTTAATCAAGCCCATTTCATTGGGAAGTCCTGACTCTTCTGAAAAACCTGAGGCAGCTGAAAGCGAGGAATTGGGAACGCCGATAACGATATCAGCCTCATGATGAAATTCACGTGCCAAGCGTTTTCCCATGCGCTTTCTAGCTGCATGGACATTGACACCATTGATGACACTATCAGGTCTTGCAAAATAAACATACTCCATCGAACAAATGGCAAGCTGGGTATCCGTCGTATAGGTATCGATGTGAAGCCCTGCATCATCAATCACGACCACTTCACCAGGTTTTAAATCTCTGACCCACTCAGCTCCTACGACTTCAAAAGCACAGGTCTCGCTCGATACCACCCAAGCTCCGTTTTTCATCTTTCCGATAGAAAGGGGACGAAAACCATTGGGGTCAAGCGCTGCAATCAGCTTGTCCTTGGTCATCAGCAAATAGGCAAAGCCACCTTTGACCGTATTGAGCGCCTCTTTGACCTTATCTAGAAAGTCCTCTTTTTTACTGCGTCTAATCAAATGGGCTAAAATCTCTGTATCTGATGAACTAGAGAAAATCGCACCATCTTTTTCAAGTTCTGCTTTTAAGGTCTTGGTATTGGTTAAATTACCATTGTGGGCTAAGCCCAACTGCATATCATAGAAGTCAAATAAGAAAGGCTGAACGTTGTTAATCGAAGAGCCTCCGGCTGTCGCATACCGTACATGCCCCATGGCTGCTGTTCCTGTGAGATCTTCTAAATCGCTCGGATTTTTAAAGACCTCAGAGACCAAGCCCATTCCACGAAAACGTTTCAAATAGCCTTGATCATTGGATAAAATCCCTGCTCCTTCTTGCCCTCTGTGTTGCAAACTATGTAGCCCAAAATAGGTGATGTGGCTGGCATTGGGGTGTCCCCAAATGCCAAAAAGTCCACATTCTTCATTGAGCGATTTTACTTCATAAACCATGTTTTCCTCTTATTTTTGTGTAAAATAGCGAACGGCACTTCTAAAGAGTCCCATGTCCTTATTCCCTGGGATATTTTGGAAAAGTCCGTCTTCGTAGCGCTCTGAGTGAGCCATTTTTCCGATGATTTGTCCATTTGGACTGGTGATGCCTTCGATGGCACAGCTAGAGCCATTTGGATTAAATCTAGAATCCATGCTGGCATTTCCATCAAAGTCCGCATATTGGCTAAAGATTTGACCGTTTTTGATGAGCTTTTCTAAAGCCTCCCCTTTTGCGATAAACTTCCCTTCTCCGTGAGAGACTGGTGTTGTAAAGGCATCTCCTACTGCTACTTCAGATAGCCAAGGAGAGTTGGTGTTTGCGATTCTCGTTTCCACCATTTTTGCCACGTGCTGATTACAGTCATTGTAAAAGAGAGTTGGGCTCATCTCATCTGCTAGATCAAAGTCCCCGTAAGGGAGCAGACCAGACTTGACCAAAGCTTGAAAACCGTTACAAATCCCGATGATCAGTCCACCTCTTGCTAGGAAACGTCTTACTGCTTCTTTGATTTTTGCATTGAGCAAGATATTTACAATGAACTTAGCAGAACCATCTGGCTCATCTGCTGCTGAAAATCCACCTGCTAAAAAGAAGATATTCGCCTGATCTAAAAGGCTTGCCATCTCATCTACGGAACGTGTGATGGCTTCTTCATTTAAGGTTACAAAAGGTTTCATGACCACCTTAGCTCCCTCTTTTTCAAAAGCCTTGGCTGAATCATACTCAGAATTGGTCCCTGGAAAGACTGGGATATACACAAGGGGTTGTTCTACGATTTCAGGGGATTTCTTAACAAAATCGGTTTTGACCTGGGGCACATCTAAAAGCTCGGTTTCTTGCTCAAAAAGCGTTGGATAAATAGGCTCTAAGGTCTTCTCATAGCTTGCGAGCAGTTTCTCACCTGAGAGTTCAAGATTATCTAGGGCTAGCACAAAATCAGACACCGTCTGACCGATTGGGGTAATCCCTTCGATTTTTTCCTTGCTGGTAAAGACAAAGCCAGCCAACTCAGCTTCAAGCAGTGTTTCTACTTCAAGACCAGTTACCTTAGCTCCGATATGATTACCAAAAGTCATCAGAGCAAGCGTTTCAGCCAAACCACCATAGCGCACACTGGCTGCACTGGTTAGCTGATGGCTTTCTTTTATCTTGGCAAATTGATCAAAATTCGCTTTAATCTGTTCAAAATCGACATGATCAGATAGGTTTTCACCAGGGAGATAGTAAATATACTCTCCTTGAGCTTTAAACTCTGGTGAGAGAATCTCAGAAGCCTTTGCTGTCGTCACTCCAAAAGCAACCAAGGTCGGTGGAACTTTTAAATCTTCAAAGGTTCCACTCATGGAGTCTTTTCCTCCAATCACAGGAAGACCTAAAGCAACTTGTGCCTGAAGAGCCCCAAGAAGGGCAGCAACTGGCTTACCGAAACGCTCAGGATCCTTGTCCATGCGCTCGAAATATTCCTGATAGGTAAATCTAGCCTTATCCAGCTTGCTACCTGTGGCTAGAAGTCTAGCTGCTGCTTCTACGACCGCATAGATAGCCCCGTGATAAGGGGACCAAGATGCCACGTAAGGGTCATAGCCTTGCGCAATGAGAGAAACCGTCTGGGTCACACCGTGTTCTACCGGAAGTTTTTGCACAGAAGCCTCACTCGGTGTGATCTGATAACGTCCGCCAAGAGGATGATTGACCGTAGATCTGCCCACAGAAGAGTCAAAAATAGTCTGCAAACCCTTTTGGCTGGTATGGTTGAGACTAGAAAGGAGATGTTCCAAATCTTTCTCAAGGCTTGCTTTAGAAGTTTTCGTTTGATAAGGCTTTTCATCGGTACTATCTACGACCTTAACATCAACTTCCACTCTGACCCCATTGGTATCAAGGAAACTCCGCTCAATATCAACGATGGTCTCACCTTTCCAAGTCATGACAAGACGGGGTTCTTCAGTCACCTTAGCGACTGCTAGCGCGTGTAGATTTTCTTTTTCAGCAAGTTGGATAAAGGTGGCAAGGTCTTTTGGATCAATGACCGCTGACATACGCTCTTGAGACTCTGAGATGGCAATCTCCGTACCATTTAGTCCTTGATATTTCAGCGGAATCAAGTCCAGATCAATCGCCACACCGTCTGCCAACTCACCTAACGCCACGCAGACCCCACCTGCTCCAAAGTCATTGGATTTTTTGATGAGTTTAGAAACGGCTGGATTTCTAAAGAGACGCTGAATTTTACGTTCTTCGATTGCATTTCCTTTTTGAACTTCAGCTCCTGCCGTGGTTAAGCTTTCTTTGGTCTGCACCTTAGATGACCCCGTTGCACCACCAATGCCGTCACGTCCAGTCGCCCCTCCTAAAATCACGATAACGTCTCCTGCTTGAGGTTTTTTGCGAACGACATTTTCCTTCGGTGCAGCCGCCACCACAGCTCCAAGCTCCATACGTTTTGCCACAAAGCCTGGGTGGAAATATTCTCTTACAGCAGTTGTCGCAAGACCGATTTGGTTCCCGTAAGAAGAATAACCGTGCGTCGCTGTTTTAGAGATGACCTTTTGAGGGAGTTTGCCCTTTCGAGTCGTGCTGTAAGGCGCTGTAATGTCCCCTGCCCCAGAGATTCTCATGGCTTGGTAAACATAAGACCGTCCTGATAAGGGGTCACGAATCGCTCCACCGATACAGGTCGCTGCCCCACCAAATGGCTCAATCTCAGTTGGGTGATTATGGGTTTCATTCTTAAACATGAGAAGCCACGGTTCTTTCACCCCATCTACATCAACTTCAATCTCAACTGAGCAGGCATTGATTTCATCAGATACTTCAAGGTCATCTAACTGCCCTTTTTTTCTCATGTAAGAAGCGCCAACTGTCGCCATATCCATCAGCGTTTGTGGGCGATCCTTTCTACCTGCCTCCTTGCGCAGATGCAGATAATTTTCCAAAGCAGCTTGTAATTCCGCTTCAAAATGAGAGCTTGAGAAATCCATGTGCTTTAGCTCTGTCTCAAAAGTCGTATGCCTACAATGATCAGACCAGTAGGTATCTAAAACTTTTAGCTCTGTCTCAGTCGGAGCACGTCCAATAGTCTTGAAATACTCTTGGATAAAGAGAAGATCAGCCACTTCCATAGCAAGTCCCTCTTCCTTTTTGTAGGTTTCAAAATCCGCTTTTGTCGCTGTTAAAAAGAAATCCAGCACAGGAATATCTTGATTAGACGCTGAAAATTCCTCCAAACGAAGGGGCTGACTCAAATCCTTGAAACGAGAATCCACAGGATTTAAAAGTTGCGCCTTGATAGCTTCAAATTCTGCATCCGCCAGATCTGAGTTAAAAAGATAAAGAGTTGCTGTTTTTACGATCGCACCCTCTTCACCCAAAAGATATAGGGCTTCCTCACTACTTGCAGCACGCTGGTCAAACTGACCTGGGAGAGCTTCAATGGCAAAGTACTTACGCTCTTTTAAGCGCTCAGCAAGATCACTTTCTGATAAGAGCTCATCGGTTACCTTTTCAGAAAAAATATGCTCCTTTGCTTTGTTCAGACCTGCTTCTGACACGCCAAAAACATCATAGTTTTGGACGATTTCAAGTCCTTCTAGAGTCTTTAGTCCAAGCTCTTCGGTCAAACTTTTTTTAAGACTCTTTTCCTTGACCCTAAAATCTTTCTTTTTCTCAACAAAAATCCGCTTATCCATCTTATCCTCTTTCTTTCAAGCGTGCCAAAACCACCTCATAGACATCACGCAGATCGCCAAGACCACGTCTAAAGACATCCTTATCCATGTGCTGTCCATCCTTGTCCCAAAGCCTAGACGTATCAGGGGAAATCTCATCAGCTAGGATAATGCTGCCATCTTTAGTGCGTCCAAATTCCAATTTAAAGTCAATCAAACGCAGACCGATTTCAGAAAACAGCTCCTTTAGCACCTCATTGATCCGTCTGGTTTCTTCTTTTAGAAAAGCCACCTCCTCAGCACTTGCAATACCTAGAAAAGCCACGTGCTCGTCATTGATGAAAGGATCATCTAGCTCATCATTTTTATAGTAAAATTCCACGATAGGACTTTCTAGCTCGATTCCTTCTTCAACGCCAAAACGTTTGGAAAATGAACCTGCCGTCACGTTTCTTAGTACCACTTCAAGCGGGATAATCGACACTTGTTCGTTTAACTGTTCGGTTTCTGACACTTGCTTGATAAAGTGCGTTCTGATCCCTTTGTCTTTTAGATGTTCAAAAATCAAAGAAGAAATCAAGTTATTGAGTCTGCCTTTTCCAGAGATTTGTTCTTTTTTCACACCGTTAAAGGCTGTCGCCTGGTCCTTGTACTGGGCTAAAATCACGCCCTCTTCATCTGTGGCAAAGATATCCTTTGCTTTTCCTGAATACAACAATTCTTTTTTCATAATATTGTTCGTCTTTCTATTTTATTGTTCTTTTATTTTAACGCTAAACCTATTTTTTTTCAAGTAAAAAGAAATGTTTTTAGATAAAACTAGATATAATATCCGTCTATAAACAAAAAGAGAATGAACTTATGTTCATTCTCTTTTTGGCTTTTTTCATTAAAGTTTCATTCAAATGATGAGGTCGAACCGGTATAATCAGCCCAATCTTGGCTAAAGAAACGATCGTTCAAACGATAGTTGGGCGCTTTTTGCGGCTTACTAATCAAAGGATTGACCGCTTGATCAAAGGCCAACCAACCCAACCAACCCATGTGAATGGTATCCTGCATAAAGTAGGGCTTCCCACCATCTTGTGAAAAATCAACGATATTGGTAAAGCCTTGACTCTCCAGTTGATAGCGAATCTTCTCAACTGTTTGTTGATACATAGCAGGGTCTAGTCCAGTAAACTCGACCCACTTTTGATTAACGGGCGGGATAACAAAGACCGCATTGGTATGTGACTTGGCAAACTGGCTCAGCACCAGTTGCAAATCGTTATACTCAGGGGATTGCAAGTAGGAAAGATTTTTTTGAAATCCTTCTAATTTCTTCAATTTTTTGGCAATCCGCTTTTGGTAAAATTGATTATCGATCCCAAAATCATTGTCGTTCGTTGCTTTTTTAGCATCTGCTAAACCGATTTTTTCCAGTTCCTCATAAGAAAACTTATCCGGCAAACGGTCTAATTGTGGTGTGACAAACTGCTCGTAATTACCATTAGTCGGCGCTAAAAAGCTACTAAAGAAGGCATCTTCACGCTGATAAAGACGGCTAGTCAAGCGGATGTAGTTGCGATCAAAGGTGGTGAGAGCCTTACCATCCGCCACTTTTTCAACATTATCCTTCATGGCCACATTCGGATAGAGCTTCAACAAACGCTTAGCTGCGTAGCTTGCTGCCTCGTCTCCTTCTTGCCCCTTTAAAAAGCTGGTCAACTGATCGCTATTAAAATACTGGCGAAAGGCTGCACCACCATAACCCTTTTTAGTGAACCACTGGGGAGAAACCACATAAACTACCGTTTGATTTTCCAGTTGAGGGAGAAACTGTTGCATCCCAAAATATTGATTGAGCGAGGCTGCTCCTCTTTGCCCTAGAAAATACGGACGATAATTGCGGTCATATTTCTCTGCCAAAACAGCAGGGTGAAGGCTGTCAAAGCGCAACCACTCACTTGAGCCAAAGAAGGGAACAAAGCGCATCTCGGTATCGGTAAAGGCACGCATTTTCTGCGCTCTCGCCTTAAAGCTGGCTGCCGTTAGCGTGACGGCTGCTTTTTTTTCTTCCATGACATTGTGCGAAAAGTGCATGGGATAGAAAAAGAGCAGTCCCAAGACCATGGCTAAGGCACAGATGACCGGTCCTAAGATTAACCACAGTCGTTTAAGCATTCCTTAGCTCCGTTACACCCTCAACGATTTTATTGGCAGTATTCCAATCATCACGTCCAAATTCGGTCACAGGGACCTTGATGTCAAAGCGAGATTCTAACTCCACGATGAGTTCCACCGTTCCCATGCTATCCAAAACCCCAGCATCAAAGAGGTCCTCGTCCATCATATCAGATACGTCCTCCATGAAAAGTTCGTCGATAATTGCAATGACTTGTTCTTTTACGTCCATTTTATTTTCCTTTCTTTTTAAGCAAATCCCAGAGATTTTGCGTCCAATATCTTGCAAAGAGTATTGCAAGTTTTTACAGTATCAGTCAATACTACTTCTTCCCAAACCAGAGATCTTGTAAAAATCCTGAGAAGAGTAGGAAGGACAGCATGACCACATGGAAGGTGATGACTTGTCCTAATAGTTTTGTCCACCTATTGTCCGGTAAAGGCGACTGCCCTGCTTTTTTACGTTCTTTGTTGAGGGTCTTTTTCTTTCTGATCCAAGCGTCATTGATGACCAAGCCCACCCCGTGAAAGAGTCCGTAGGCGATATAGTACCAGGTCACCCCGTGCCAAAAACCCATGACCAACATATTCACGATATAAGCCACACTTGAGGTAACATTTCGATTTTTAAAGACTTTGTTGCGGATGAAAACCGTCACCAAACGCATAAAGACAAAGTCCCTAAACCAGAAGGACAGACTCATGTGCCACCGGTTCCAAAATTCCTTTAAATCTCTTGAAACAAAGGGTTTATCAAAGTTTATTGGCGTTCTAATTCCCATAAAATGAGAGAGTGCCACCGCAAACATGGAGTAACCCGCAAAGTCAAAGAAGAGATCCAGTCCAAAGACATACATGACCCCAAGTGTCGGTAGGTTAAACCAGCCACCTTGAGCAAGGGCCTCTTGCTTCAAAGGAGACAACATCATCGAACCAAAGATATGCGCCAAGATAAACTTGTAGAGAAAGCCTAGCATGATGTACTTGACGGCCACTTCTAGCATATCAAGGAGTTCGTCTCTTTCTGGAATCTTAGTATAGTTTTCCTCAAAGCGCCTGAAACGATCAATCGGACCACCTGAAAAGGTCGGCATAAAGAGGAGAAAACGCAAGAATTGCCAGAGGGTAAAGTCTTTTAGTAGCCCATCTCTGGTTTCGATGACCATGCCCACCGCCCTAAAGGTCAGGTAAGAAATCCCTAAAAATCCAAGCAAGGACTGATGTCCGTTGATAGCTGGCGTCACCTTGACCAAGGCAAGAGGCAGAATAGATAGCCCACTTGCTAAGTAGAAAACCCACTTGGAGTCGGCTCTTTTGCGATAAGCCTTGTAGCCAAAGACCACAAGCGTCTCCCAGATAATGTAGATAGCGACTGCTAAAAGTTGGTTGGTCTTTGACCCCACCAACATAAAGACGATGAAAGCTAGGCTAACTAAAACCTCATAAATAGCAAAGCGTTTTTTGAAAAAGAGACCGATATAAATCGGCAATACCGCTAAGATGATATAAACAAAATACTGAGGGTCACCGTAAGGCTCGAGGTGGGGAATGCTCTTAATTAAATCCATCACCTGTTGTTCACCTCATTGATCAGTCCCTTGATGTCAATCTTGCCATTTGGAGTGAGCGGCAGGCTCTCACGGTAGAGGAACTTAGATGGCATCATGTAAGACATCATGATGTCAGAAAGATCTTCCTTGATGGCCTTGGTAATGTCCATGTCCTTAGCAAACGCCTCACGCACACCGTCTTTTAGGATAATGTAGGCGAGCAAATTTTGCACCTTGTGGTCCTTATTGTAGCGCGGAACTGCAACAGCAGCCTCCACATACTTGGATTTATTGAGGTTTTGAGACACGTCCTCAAGCTCAATGCGGTATCCGTTAAACTTGATTTGGAAGTCCATACGACCACCGTAAAGGAGGAGTCCTTCTTCATTGTATGACCCCACATCTCCTGTGTGATAGGCAGGCGCACCGTCTAGGGTAAAGAAGGCTTCTGCTGTTTTTTCAGGGTTGTTCATGTAGCCCTTAGACACGGCTGGTCCAGTGACCACGATTTCACCCTGCTGACCCACAGGAAGTTTTTCGCCATTTTCTCCTAAGATAAAAGTCGGAGAATCTGGTTTTGGATAGCCGATTGGCAGGCGTTTTAGATTGGCTAGCATATCATCCGTCACAGCTACGGCTGAGAGAGCCACGGTGGCTTCTGTTGGACCATAGGCATTGATGATACGAGCACTTGGGAAACGCTCACGGAGTTTTTGAGCGGTTTTGACGGTCAATTCCTCCCCGTCAAAGTAGAAATGCGTAATCTCTGGCATTTTCTCTGCACAAAAATCATCAGACAACATCGCCAAGTCCGCAAAAGACGGTGTGGATGTCCAAATGGCAACAGGGAGTTTTAAAATTTCTGCAAAAAGGGCTTTGAAATCCTGAGCTAGCTCACTTGGTAGGGCAAAGAGTGTCCCTCCCATGGCAAGGGTCGGTGCCCAGTACATGACCGACAAGTCAAAAGAGTAAGGCGGTTGTGCTAGCATCTGTGGACGCTCAGGCACCATAAACTCCTCGTCTGTGATCATCCAGTTGGTAAAGCTAAGGAGATTGTCATGCGAAATCTGCACTCCCTTGGGCTTACCGGTCGTACCAGACGTAAAGATGATGTAGTAGTTATCATCTCCTTTGACCGAGTGTGTCACTTGATAGCTGGTTTCTTTTGCAAAAGCAGCCTTGACATCAGCCATAGTAAGGACTGGAGCAGATGTCTCTAGCGGAAAGGCATGCACCGCAATCACCAGACTAGGCTCTGCCACCTCAAGGATAGAAGCCACACGATCCAAGGCGGAGTGGCTATCAATGGGAATGTAAGCATGACCAGACTTAGTCAGAGCCACAAAGGTCGCTAGCATCTCATACTCCTGCGCCCCAAAGACCACAACAGGAGACTTAGCGGGGAGATTCATCGCATCAATCTGAGCCGCTAGGCTATCCGAATCACGCTTCAAATCGCCGTAAGTATAGGTCTTTCCCATAATCTGATAGACTGGGAAATCAGGGTCTAAACTAGCCCATTTCTCGATGGTTTCAATCATATCGGTTAAAAGACGTTCTTTCATGTTCACCTCTAAAATTCATTATAGATAAAGCCACCCTGACCTTGACCAAGGTAACTGAAGAAATACAATAGGGCAAGAAAAATCACAAAATACAAGAGTGTCTGCCCGATAAAACGTGTTACAGTTTTCTTTTCATTCATTTCCATTCTTCTTTAATTCTAAAGTCGTTACGCTCCATTTTACCATTTTTTGCCTTAAAAATTAACTAAAAAATGTTTTCCTTTTTACCTTCATCTTGAAAAAGCCTATTTTGGGCTGGTCAATCCCTTGAAAATAGGGTAAAATATAAGGATAGAAAGCTTGAAGGAGAACAGCATGTCATCGTATTGGAACCAGTATCCTGAGTTGGAAAATCAGCTAGAAAAAGTCAAACAAACCATCGACCAAAGGATGCACACCCGAAATACTCAAATCAAGTCTGCTCTCGTTGACCTCAACAGAGGAGGCGGCAAATACTTGCGCCCTGCCTTTTTCCTCTTATGCGCTGGACTAAACCCAGAAAAAAAACAAGACCAAGACCATCAAGACAAACTCATCAAGATTGCTGCTTCTCTTGAGATCCTGCACCTTGCTACCTTGGTTCACGACGACATCATTGACGACTCTCCTCTAAGGCGCGGACAAACAACGATTCAGGCGCGATTTGGCAAAGACATCGCTGTTTATACCGGAGATCTCCTCTTTACCATCTTTTTTGATTTGCTCCTTGAAACCATGGAAAACACGCCCTACATGGCTATCAACGCTAAGACCATGCGTAAAATCCTCATGGGGGAACTCGATCAAATGACCCTCTATTACAACCAAGACCAGTCTATTTCTGACTACCTTAGAGCTGTTTCTGGAAAAACAGCCGCTCTCTTTAAGTTGGCTTGTAAAGAAGGAGCTTACTTTGGAGGTGGCGATAAGGAGACCGTTAGACTCGCCGGTCGCATTGGCTTTTTCATTGGGCTAGCTTTTCAAATTTTAGATGACATTCTAGACTATACAGCTACGGAAGACACCTTTAACAAACCTGTGCTAGAGGATATTCCAAATGGGGTTTATAGCTTGCCGCTACTGCTAGCCTTAAAAGAAAATCCAGCTGCCTTTGCGCCCTTTTTAAATCAAAAATCCGACATCAGTCAGACAGACCTGCAAAAAGTACGTCGCCTAGTACATGATTATCAAGGCGTCACACAAGCTAGACAACTCGCCAAGCGACTAACCCAAAAAGCCCTAGCCGACATCAAAAAACTTCCTGTCTCCCCTTCACAAAAATTTTTGTCAAAACTCACCAAACAATTACTCAAGCGTGCCATGTAAGGAGATACCTATGCTTAAAATCGATGCCTTTTCACACATTTTACCACCACATTTTTATCAAACCATGCAAAAGATGGTGCCTGATATTGCTGAACAAATGCCTTTTTTACAGCATCCACTCTTGCAAGATATGGAAAAAAGGCGAGAACTGCTCTCCTCAGACACACAAGAAATCCTCTCAATGGTCAATCTCAATCCCGAAGATTTCCTTGAACCAAAAGAGGCTTTAGCTGTGACTAAGGATGCAAATGCAGAACTTCTTGAGATAACGAGAAGCTCGCCTAACATTAAAGGCGCTTTAGCCATGCTTTCACTCAACGACATTGGGGGAAGTTTGGCTATTTTAGAAGATGATGTAGCCCCTTCAAAAGATTTTCTCGGTGTCCAGCTCTTTAGCAGGCATTTGGGAAAATCCATCGCTCATCCAGATTTTGATCCGATTTTTAAGACATGTGCCGAACTCAACATTCCCATCTTTCTGCATCCTGTCTTTGATGAACGAAAACCTGATAATAATTTGATTTTTTCATGGGAATATGAACAAAGCCAAGCCATGTTAGATTTGGTTCAAGCAGGTATCTTCAAGCGCTACCCAGACTTAAAGATTATCGTCCACCATGCTGGGGCTATGGCGCCTTTCTTTTCGGAGCGGATTCGCTATATCTTGCCTTCAGATTTGGCAGCGGACTTCAAAAAATTCTATGTCGATACCGCTATTTTAGGCAATCCTAAGGCTTTGGAACTCACTATTGATTATTTTGGCGTTCCTCATGTTCTCTTTGGAACCGATACGCCTTTTGGAATTCCACCCTTTGGAGCGAGGAGTGTTATCACAAAAACCATTGAAAATCTCCCCTTATCAGACCAAGAAAAGAAAGCTATTTTTTCAGACAATCTTATCCATCTCATCAAAGGAGAAGAAATATGATTCTCAAGACCCCACCTGTGCTAAATTTCTTTCAACTGCGCGTTGAAAATGAGAATATCCCTGCTTTTCTCAAAGAAGGGCAAAAAAACTTCTTCGAAACTCATTTTAAAGAATTAAAGGGAATGCTCATCATGCGGCTCTACCAAGACAACCTTGATCCCAACCGCTTTTATGTCCTCGAATTTTATAAGGACGAAGAAAGCTATCAACACCATCTCGAAACTCCACACTATAAACAGTTTGCCTCCTTTGCCAAGGACCATATCACCTTTGAAAAACGGCTCTCACTAACCCCTCTCTTTGCTTACAGTTTTGTCCTAGTTAAAAGCGACATCAACACTCTTCAGTATCGCATCACCACCATGGAAGAAAAAGATATTCCTACCATCAAGGAAGAGATCAGAAAAAGTAAGGAAGGCTTTATCGGAAGAAACGAAGCGACCGATAGCTTAATTTTGATTGAAGCCTCCACCACACCACTTCTTGACAAGGAACCTGAGGCGACCGCCACCCTTTTAAATTTCTCTGGGACAATGACCCTTGTTTATGAGTGATACCTCATGGTGTTTATGCTACGATAGGACTGATAATCATCAGCCGGAGTAAATAAACATGAAGACGAAACATGCAACAATGCTATTGAAATCATTACTCGTATCTCTAGCCTCTGCCCTAACACTTCCCCTGCTTGAACATTTCGTGTACCGCTATCCCCATTCGGATTTAGATATTCTTTTCTTTATCCAAAGTTTTTTTAATATCACTGGTATCATTGCTTATTATTATATTTATCGAAATAGCAAAATTAAGTTAGCTCATTCCTTGCCAACCATTATTCTCAACTTTTCTATTTTTTATGCCGTTCAACTGCTCGCTAGCTCAAACACTGACTCCCCTTTAGTACCTGCAATCTTCTCAACCTATTCCATATTGATTGTCCAATTTTTAAGACGCTGCAATGTTAATCCGTTATTACCAACTTTTTTATCGGCAATTCTAGTCCAGTGTGTCAATCTATTATTCCTGTTTAGTCTGCTAGGCATACAAAATCATGTCCTGTCAGCTCTGTTTTATATTGCATTTCCTCTGTTGGACTATCTAATCATAAGGGGGGTAACAAGGTTATTACAACGAGTCAAATAAATCTAGGACAATCCTGTCTGACCTACCTAAAAAAGCAACAAATTGTGCTCTATCAGATATGATGGAGCTTTTTGAGTACCATAAAAGTCCCATGTGACTGGTACTGCAAAGCGTCACCTAAATCATTAGAAGGTGTTATATAAAACCTATACCACCAACACCAAGAGCTGGGCTTGTTTCCTAAAAAAAGAGAGAACGCATCTGGCTCTCTCTCGTATTTCATGATAAGTCACCCACTATATTTGACATAGAGTCACTCTTTTTGATTCACTTATAGCTCACCATCATCGATGGCCTTGAGTTTTTGATAGCGTGGACTGGTCCTAGCTAATTCTTCTGGAGATCCGGACATTTCTAGCTCTCCGTGTTCGAGAAAGATGACCCGGTCCACATGGTGAATTCCCTTCAAATGGTGGGTAATCCAGATCAGAGTCTTGCCCTCTAAGGCTTCCATGAAGGTCGCAAGGAGGTGTTTTTCCGTGATGGGATCAAGACCGACCGTCGGCTCGTCAAGAAGGACGACTGGGGTATCTTTGAGCAGGATACGCGCCAAGGCCAAACGGTGCCGTTCACCTCCTGAAAAGCGCAAGCCTGCCTCATCCACCATGGTCTCAAGCCCTTGGGGAAGCTGCTCCACCATTTCTTTTAGCCCAACATGCGCCAATACTTCCCAGACTTCTGCTTCGCTGGCTTCTTCGTTACCCAGACGCAGATTATTTAAAAGGGTAGTATTAAAGAGATAAGGGGCTTGCTGGATGACCCCGATATAGTCTGAAATCCTATCGCCAAGACTAGAAACATTAACACCGCCCAGTAAAATCCGACCTTGATCGGGTTTTAAGTCCCCTCTGATCAAGGTAGCTAGCGTGCTTTTTCCAGAACCACTGCGTCCTAGAATGGCTAATTTTTCCCCTTGTTTCACCGTTAGGGTCAGGTCTTTCAAGACCTTTTTCTCTGTATTGGGATAAGAAAAGCTGACCTTATCCACCAACAAATCATAAGGGGCTTGTGGGTGTTCTTGATGCCTTTCATCTTGCGTGACTGGAGGGAGGTCATTTAAGCGTTCAATGGACTCGGCATAGGCAGTCGTCTCTTGCGCAGCGTTGGATAGCCCAACAAAAGCATCCATCAATGGCAAAAGGGACAAGACAAAGGCAGCAATCCAGTTGGCTTCTCCTCCGTGGGTGCCCTTAAAGGTAGTACCAGCCCAAAGTAGAGTCACTAAAATCAACACCGCATAAAAAACTTGGAACAAGAAACCACGCGCATTATTAAAGCGTTTCATCTTGGCTTCAACCGCTAGGAGTTCATCTTGGGAGGCTTCATGGAGTTCGACATACTCCTGCCCTCTCTGGCTAAAAATCCAGTCTGAAATCCCTAGCACATTGTCCGTCAGGCTGGTATAGAGTTGGTTTCTCAAGACCTTTTGCTTTTGCTGCCTAGCACCATTGACCAAGACCGAAAAGAGCGGAAAGACAAAGACCAAAATCCCAAGATAAAAGAGCATGAACAGCCCAAACCAAAGGGAGAAATACCCCAGCCCAATGACCACAAAGAGATAGAGCAGCCAGGCAATGACGGTTGGGAAAATGGTTCTGAGATAGAGGTCTTGCAGGTGATTGATGTCCTCGGCTAAAAGCCCCACCACATCCCCCAAACGGTAGTCACGTTTGATAAAGACTGCATCACGCTCCAAGGTTTGGTAGAGTTTGAGACGGAGTTTGGAGGTCATCTTGAGCACCCAGTTGTGGCTGGTCAGTCTCTCCAGATAGCGAAAGACAGGACGACCCACCCCAAAAGCTCTGGTCAAGACAATAGGAATGTAAACCAAGAGGATATTTTCTGGGATAGAGGCCGAGCGGCTGATGAGAAAACCAGAGGTAAACATCAAGGCTGCCGCACAAAAGAGGGTCAAAAACCCTAGAATAATGGCCAGTACCAAACTTTTTCTATACTGTCTAAAGAAGGGCTTGACCCAGTTATCGCGCGAAAGAGCGCTAAATAAAGGAATCTTAGACATGGCTCTCACCTCCCATAGCATATTTGAGTTGGTAGAAGGCACCTTTTTTGGCTAGTAAATCCTCATAGGTGCCGACTTCAACCACCTGACCTTTTTCCAGAACAACGATTAAGTCCATCTGATTGAGCCAGTGAAGCCGGTGGGTGGCAAAGAGGACCAGACGATTTTCCATCAGTGGAACCATCTTTTCCTTCAATTCCAGCTCCGTTTCGATATCCAAATGGGCTGTTGGCTCGTCCAAAATCATAATCTTTCGTTCCTTATCTAGAAAGGCTCTCGCTAGGGCAATCCGCTGGGCTTGTCCGCCACTGAGCGGCCTTGCCCCGTTTCCGATGTGGGTATCTAAGCCGTCTGGTAATTCTTCTACCAACTCGTCCAAGCCCACCACTCGAATGGCTTCTAGGACATCTTGGTCACTAGCATCTGGCGTGTAGAAGGTAATGTTCTCCCTCAAGGTCATCTCAAACACATAAGGGTTTTGTGGGATATAAAGCAGCTGTTTCTTCCAATCCTCTTGATCGAGATTGACCACTTCCTTGCCCTCTACGGTAATACTCCCTTGAGCTAGTGGTAGAAAACCACTCAAGAGATTGATTAGACTGGATTTTCCAGAACCACTCATCCCGATAATCCCTACTTTTTGATAGCCTTCAAAAGTCAGATTAGTCCCTTGCAAGAAAGGCTTACCATCATAACTAATAGCAATATCATCTAAGACCAGCTGACTCTTGTCCTGCCAAGTAGGCAGACTGACCTGCTCGCCCTTGATGCTTTCTTGGTTCAAGATGGTATAGATGGCCTGCATGGCATTTTTCCCGTCCAAGGTCGCATGATAGTCACTGGAAAAATCTCGCACAGGCAAGAAATATTCTGGTGATAAAATTAAAATAGTCAAGGCTGGAAACAAAAGCATCTGCCCATTGATCAAACGAAGTCCAAGAAGAACCGCTACAATAGCAATGGATAGCGTGGTGAAAAAGTCCAAAGCAAAGGTGGACAAAATCCCAATCCGAAGCGAACTCATGGTCGCCTTTCTAAAATTCTCACTAGTCCTGTAGATGCTCTTAGCGTAACGTTTGGACAGTCCAAAAAACTTGAGCGTATCAATCCCACGAAGCGAGTCCAAGAAATGGTTAGACAAGATTTGATAGGAGGCATACTGCTTATCCGCCTTAGCCTGAGCAGCGTAACCTAGGACAATCATAAAGATGATAATCAAAGGGAAAACCAAGAGCAAGACCACACCAGATTTCCAGTCGAGAAGAAAGACATATGCCAAGATAATCCAAGGAATCACGCTCATATTCATCATCTTATTAAGGATGAGATGGAGATAGTTTTCTACCAAAGAAATCCCATCCAAACTCATGGTGATGACATTTCCTGTTCCTTCTTTTTGCACAATGGTAGGACCAAGGGCAAAAATCTTTTCTAACAGCTGCTTGCGCAAGAGCTTGGCTTGCTGAGCAGAAAAGTCATCCAGCATTCGGTCTTTGGCATAATTGATGGCATGGCGCCCTAGGTAAGCGCCAATAAAAAGGGAGAGAGAAGAAAGACTCAAGCCCTTACCCTCCCAAAATAATGTAATCATTCGGCTTAAGCCGACTGCTTGGCCGATAATAAAGATTGCTTGAAGGATATCATATCCCGCAAGCAATCCTAGAATTTTTCTGATACCAGCTAAGCGCATAACCGCTTTATCCAGCATGTTTTTCCTCCATCACTGCATGTGGCACAGGGAGTTTGACCCGTTTTCTAAAGATATAGTAAGACCAAGCTGTGTAAGCCAGCACAAATGGCACGAGGGTCAAAGCCACTACCGTCATCACACCCAAAGTGTAAGGACTAGATGAAGCATTTTGAATCAAGAGGTCAAATTTTGGACTGATGGAACTAATCATCACGCGTGGGAAGAGCCCTTGGAAAAGGAGCGCTACCACTGCAATCAAAGAAAGACCACTGGCAATAAAGGCTGTCATCTCTTTCTTGTTAAAGACAGAAACCTGCGCAATCACTGTGAGGGCAACAATTAGCACCACCAGTGCCAAAGTGCCAACTAAGTGAAGGCGGAAGAAATCCGTTCTAAAGAAGAGCAAAATCGCAAAGAGGACCAAGCCCACATAGAGTACCCAGTAAAGTAATTGAGCATAGTTTCTCGCACGTTCTCTCACCGCTCCTTCTGTCTTGAGGGTCAAGTAGTTGAGCCCGTGAAGGTAAGTGAGCAAGACCATCGCCACCCCTCCCACAAGAGAGAAGATATTGATATAGTCAAAGAAACCAGCACTGATATTGCCTTTCGCATCTAGCGGCATCCCTTGGACAAGGCTGATAAACATAACGCCAAAGAAGAAAGGTACAAGGAAAGAACCAATGCTTAATGTCCAGTTCCAGGTTTGTTTCTTCTCAAGAGGCACCTTATGACGAAACTCAAACGATACCCCACGGATAATCAAACCAACCAAGATGAGAAGGAGAATCAAATAATAGCCACTAAAGAGAGAGGCGTACCAGTAGGGGAAAGAGGCAAACATGGCACCACCACCTGTCAAGAGCCAAACCTCGTTTCCGTCCCAAACAGGACCGATGGTATCAACGATTTGATCTTTTTCTTCTTCGTTGTGGGCAAGCGTTTGTACCGCCATCCCCACACCAAAGTCAAAGCCTTCTAGGAAGAAAAATCCTGAGAACAAAAGACCGATTAAAAAGAACCAAAGTAATTGTAAAGCAGTCATTAGAAGGCCTCCTTACTAAAGGCATCTACCGCTGTATAGCCTCCTACTTCTTTTGCCGCAGCTTCTGGACCTTTTTTGAATTCACGTAAGATTAAGCTAATCAAGGTCACAGACAAGGCACTAAAGAGTAAGAAATAAACGGTGTTAGAAATCAAAAGTGATGCAACAGAAACGTTTGGTGACACACTATCTTTGATAGTGAAAAGTCCATAAACTGTCCAAGGATAACGTCCTTGCTCAGTGATGACCCAACCAGCCGTATTTGCGATAAATGGTGCAAAAGTCGTCAAACCAACAATCCAAAGCATCCATTTCTTTTCATAGAGAATTGGTTTTTTCTTCCTTGTGAGGTAAAGCCCTAGTGCAGAAACGCCAAGCATAAGTGTTCCCATAGCAGCCATCAAACGGAAGTTGTAAAAGAGAAGATTGACCATTGGGTAGTAGTTTCTATCTCCGTATTTCTCAACCAATTCTTTATTGGCGGTATCCATCCCCTTAACAGAACCAGAAAGTTTGTGATAAGAAAGGATAGAGAGCATGTAAGGGATTTTCACCCCAAAAACTTGCTTGTGTTCAGCTTCATCTGCCCAAGCAATGACAGACCAAGCAGCTGGATCGCCAGAGTCTTCATAATCTCCTTCCATAGCCGCAAATTTCATGGGTTGGTCATGAAGGAGATAAGACATTTGCAAATCTCCTGCTGCCAAGACAGAAATCGAACCAATAAGGGAAACCAAAAGACCTAAGCGAAGAGATTTTTTGTAAAGGTGTTGGACACTTTCACTCAATTTTTCCTTGCCCAAAAGTTTAAAGGCAGCCATACCAGCCACAAGGATACCACCCATGGTGATAGCACCTGTCATGACGTGACTGTACTCGTAGAAGAATTGAGGGTTAAAGACAAGGGCAAAGAAATCGGTCATCTGCGCTCTGCCATTCACCACTTCATAACCAACAGGATGTTGCATAAAGGCGTTAGCAATCAAAATCCACATGGCTGAGGCAAAAGAGCCCAAGACCACTAGCCAGATAAAGGCTACGTGCAGTTTTTTACCAATCTTTTTATTGTCCCAAGTAAACATCCAAAGCCCAAGGAAGGTTGACTCCATAAAGAAGGCAAAGAGGGCTTCGACCGCAAGGGGAGCTCCAAAGATGTCCCCAACAAAACGAGAATAGTCTGACCAGTTCATTCCGAATTGAAATTCTTGGATGATCCCTGTCACGACACCGACCGCAAAGCTAAGAAGCATGATATTGCCCCAAAACTTGGTCATTTTTTTATATTCTTCTTTTTTAGTGACGACGTAGCAAGTCTCCATGATCGCAACCACTAAAGCCGTACCAATAGAGAATGGCACGAAGAAAAAGTGGAAAATCGTGGTCATGGCAAACTGAATCCGTGCTAAAGTTTCAATATCCATAATGTCCTCCAAACATGTGAACAAAGCTACCATTAATGGTAAAGGTCAAAACGACCATGAGACAAGAGTTCTTTTAGCCCACCAATATCAAGAAGGGATTTGTTCATAATCATCTTCTTCACAAATGAGGCAGGATAACCCTTGACTTTATTACCCATCGCCTCACCAAAAGCATGCGTATTTCCAACAGAAGCGACTGTTCCTTGAGAGTGGTACACAAAGTCTTCTGTCTTTTCACCTTTTAGTTGATGTGCCAAGTTCTTAGCCACATGTGCTCCCATTTGCGTTGCAATTTGGGCTGTGGTTGGATAAGGACGGTTGGTCTCTGGATCCATAAAGGCGGACACGTCACCAACGATATAAACATCATCATGGTCTGGATCACGAAGGTCTGATGCGATAATGACACGGCCACGACGTTCTTTGAAACCAGATGCTCCCATGACTGGACTACCGCTGACACCGGTCGTCCAAACGATGGTACCTGCTGAGATAGATTGGAGCTCTTCTCCTGTTGCTTCAGTCGCATAGAGCACCTTGCCTTCTGCGATTTCTTTAATCATGCAGCCGAGCATGAGATTGATGTCAAGTTTTTTGAGCAAATCAAGGGCATAATTCATCATCTCATCATCAAACATTGGAAGAATACGGCTGGCTGCTTCCACGCAGACAATCTCAATCTCGCTTGGAGAGACACCTGCGATTTCAGCATAGCGTTTTCTCTCATCGACAAAGGCACCTGCTAGCTCAATTCCGGTAAAGCCAGCGCCACAAATCAATAGACGAAGAAGATCTTTGTCTTTGGTTTCACGGTAGCGCTTCATTTGATCTAAGATGTGATGGTGAATGGCTTCAGCGGTGTCAATGTCCACCATTTGAAGGGCATTTTCCTTAGCGCCTTTGATACCAAAGGTTTCTGAACAAAAACCAAGTGCCACCACCAAGTAATCGTAGTGAAGGGCATCGTGATGTTTAAGGGTGACAGTCTTTGTCTCCACATCGACCTTGGTCACTTCATCCTCGATGAAGGTGACTTTCTTGTCATCCAAGACTTCACGAATCGGGTAAGAAATCTTTTCTTTTGGTTGAGAACCAGAAGCCACTTCGTGAAGCTCTGTTGCTTCGTAGTGGTAGCTGTTTCGGTCAACAAGGGTGATGTGGAAGTCACCAGCTTCTTTTTGCAATTTGCGGACAGCTTTCAAACCAGCATATCCAGCACCTAAGACTAATACTTCTTTCATCGTATCGTCCAACTCCTTTTTAAATAAAAATTCCAAGAACATAGGTCAAGACTTGGGTCAAAGAACCCAGAGCCAAGATCCTAATAGCACACACAAAGGTCTCACTCTTGACTTGCTTTTGCCATAGCAGACGATTTTGCTGATAAATGAAGGGAATCAACAATAGAGTCAATAGCACCGTAGGCGGAGCAAGTCCCAGAGCCACCTCCAAGACAATCGCTAAAAGGGCTAGACCATTAGCGAAACTAAACAAACACAAACTATTTCTCACCCCAAGATAATGGACCAAGGTATAGCGGTGGTTGCTCTCATCTTCTTCCTTGTCACACAAATTGTTTGCAAGCATCAAGTTTGCAATCCACAGTGTATTGGGTAGAGCAATCAAAAAGAGGTCAAACAAGGACTTCGCATGCCAAGAAAACTCAGAGCTACTGCTGAGATAAACACAAATCAGGCTAATCATAAAGCCCATGGTAAAACCTGAAAAGACTTCTCCCAAAGGAAGACTAGACAAGGGTTTTGGACCTGCTGAATATAAAATCCCAACCAGAAAGCAAAAACCACCCATGAGTAAAATCGGCCATCCTGTCAGATAGACGAGGTAGATTCCAATCAAGGAAGCGCCTACAAATAAGATGAATAAGAGACGCTCAATCTGCTTGAGCGGTAAACCCTCTCTGCCGATGATATTGGTGTCTTTTTGATAGTCTAAGTTCTTAGCATTTTTGTAGTCATTGTAATTGTCCCACACATCGACAAACATGTTGAACAAGACCATCGCTACAAAATAAAGCAAGACCTCAAGGGGCCGTACGACACCAAAATGGTAGTAACTGTAACACAGCCCAATCAAAAAGGGTAAGACACTCGCTGTTTTCGCTTTTATCTCCACCAGCTCCAAAAAGTTGCGTAAGGTCATCCTCCCCTCCTTTCCTTAATTTTTTCTTACACTTCTATTATATAAGAAAAAAGTGATTTTGAAAATAATTAGTTATCAAGAATGACTATAAAAATGAAATTTGGTTCTTCTTTCGCCTAAAACGCTCTCATTTCCAACAAAACAGCCACTTTTTGGAGTAAAAAGTGGCTGTATTTTATATTGTATTCATTCTATTTAGATAAAAGAGCTTGTTTGTCTAGGTAAAAGAGGAGAGCACCCAGGAGATTAGCATCTTGTTGAAAGTGACAAGTCACAATCTCCACATCAAGGTCTAGACGAGCTGCTCCTTTAGCTTGGATAGCCTTTTGATAGGCGGACTGAATTCCTTGAATCAGCAAGTCTTGCTGACTAATGCCTCCTCCGATAGCTACACGCTCCAGCGCTATCACAGATGTCAGATTCACAATCAAGCCTGCAATGGTTTCACAATAGTGTTCAAATAGTTGGATTAAGGCTTGATTTTGTCCTTTTTCCAGCGCTTTAAAGACTGCTTGACCATCTTCTTTTTCTAATTGCAAGACTTGGCTAGCATCTTTGACAAACTGGACAGCAGATCCTGTGTTAAAGGCGAGCTGTTCCACGCCTTTCATCTGCCACTGCAAGAAATGAAGTAAGCCCTGCAAGGGATGTTCTTCCTGAGAAAGGATGGACTTGAGAGAATTTTTGGATAAGCCTTTCATTTCTAAATTTCGCAGACTGGAAAGCCCACCGTCTGCCACTAAAGCCAAGCCAACACCTGTCCCCAATACCAAGACAGCACCTGCTGCCACATCTCTAAGGCTTCCTCGCCTTGCTTCACAAAGGGCTGCTGCATCTGCATCATTAACCACACTGACCGAAAAGCCCGTCGCTTGTGCCAAAGACTCTCCTAGAGAAAAGGCACTCAAATAAGGAATCAAGCCTCCTTGATAGACGAAGCCTGTTTTTTGATCAATCGTCCCCGGACACGAAATCGCCACCCCAGAAATCAGGTCTTTTTGCTCCTTGACCATCGCCACCAAAAGGACTAAAAATTCCGCCCGAGACTTGGGTGTCGCTACTGGTTCAAAAGACTGTTCTATAACCAATTCTTGCGTCAGCAAAGCAGACTTGATAAAGGTCCCACCAATGTCAATCGTCAAATACCTGTGCATACGCTCCTCCTTTTTCTTTTTCTAGTGTACCACAAATGAAAGGAAAAGACAGGACATTTTTGTTAGCCTTCTCAAGAAGGTCATTCGCTTTTCTAAGTGCTCGTCATATCGCTATGATGAATAGAGAAAATAAGTTAAGAAAGAAATCGTTAAAAACACCTAAATGTTATGCGACAGAATAAATACATTACTCTATCATTAACAAAATACCTCCTATTCACTAAAGTGTCATAGGAGGTACTTTCGTCTATTTCATCTGACAAGGGTGATTTTAAAAATTCAAAAAAATTTAAAACATACACATCATTTATTAAAAATCGATAAATAACAGACTATCCTGTAAATTGGCTAAAGAAAGCTACAATTTGTTGCCAAATGCGTTCAAAAAAGCCCTTGCTTTCATTTAGTGTTTTTCCGGCATCAAAGTTGAGATTAATTTTGTCAAAAAGAGAGCCCGCTTGAGAGACAATACTGTCTTTCAAAGATGAGAGGGTCTTTTTGAAATCAGCATCTGTGATGATATTGCTTTTAGAAAGATTGACCGCAAAATTGATGATAAGGGTTATCTGATTTTGCGTCATGGAAGACTTGAGTCCATATCTAGTCAGAGTATCCTCAACGATTTTTTTAATGTCCTCTTGACTGAGCTTAGAGCCACCATCTGCCACGGCTGACTTGATGTCTGTCATAGCGACATTGAGCTTGTCGGCATCAAAGCCTTCCTTGCCTTGGTTTTCCTGACTGATGTTGGAGATTGCAGAGAGTTCTTCTTGGGCTAGTTGCTTGTTCTCGTCAGAAACCTTGACCCCTTTTTCCTCTAGCGAGTAGTAGATTCCAGCCAGAGCGCTCTCTCCTGTGACAGCAATCGGAGAAGCCACACTGATTTGCGCATGCTCGATTCCTAAGGTCACCGCAGCATTACGATACATATTTTCCGTGACCTTGGTAATATTTTCTGGTGTCACGATCTTGACTTGAAGAGTTTCAGATTTGCCTAATTTTTTGATCTTGACGGATGAATAGAGCTGTAAGCTACTATCGTCTGCCACATCCATAATCTTGGCATAATCACTGGTGGTCAAGGTCTTGACAGCCTCTTCTTGATCCTTTGTGCTATCGTATTGGAGCAAATCAAGGGTCTGCTCACGCTGCGCTTGGTCTAGCGAGTATCCCAAGACATAATCGGGCTGCACATAAGTCTCGTCGATGACCTTTTGCACTTGAGTGGCCGCACTCGCTGTGGATAAGGCAAGACTTGAGCCTAACACCACCAAACTTCCTACTGCTAATTGTTTTAATTTCATATCAGTAATACTCCTTTTTCAAGTTAGATTTCAGTCTAGCATACAAAACTAACTTTTAGCTTAACAGCTTACTCATGCAACTCCAAAGGCAGACCATCGGGGTCAAAGAAAAAGGTCATCTTCTTTCCCGTGTAGGTGTCCCTGCGGACAGGCTCGACAAAGACGCCCTTGTCCTCCAATTCCGCCTTGGCTGCCTCCACATCTGCCACAGCAAAAGCCAAATGACGTAAACCCGTAGCTTCCGGATAGGAGAGGCGCTTGGGCGGAGCTTGGTAGCTCGCATCAGACACCTTTTGCCCAAAAATTTCTAACTCAACACCCCCACAAGCCAAATCTAACTTGTAGTCACCTCGATCAGGGCGATAGTTTTCCCTAATCACACGAAACCCTAAGGTTTCCACATAAAACGCACGCGAACGCTCATAGTCCGAAACAATGATCGCCGCATGATGAATCGCATCCAAATTCATATAATAAATAATAAACCTTTCACTAAGATACAAAGGAGCAATTCTGCCTTTGGCAGAAATTTTCGATGGGAAAATAGGAAGTTGGACGAGGGGAATACCAAGTTCCAAGGACAACTTATCTTTTTCCCGAAGAAAATAGCTCCGTGTTCAATTTCACTAAGATACAAAGCCCGGTATGCGAACACTGGAAAATTAGGAAAGCTGACGAAGAACCCTAAAGTTCTAGGAAGCTTTCCTAATTTTCCAAAGTTCGTAGGGCGTGTTCCACTCGCCATCAATAGAGGTCCCCTCCTCTTTAGCACACACTTCTTGCTAGCTGTCAAGAAGCTAGGCGACTGGCTAGCTTTTGCATTGGGTCAACTTGACCTCAAAAAACGTCGCAATCTACGATACAGAAGGCATTTCTTTGAAATGACGTTTTTACCCACTCTCTCAAAATAAAGAGGCAGTCCTGCTGCCCCTTTATTGCTCCTTCTAGAGAGAGATTTGGTTATAGGCTTTGGTAAAGGACTCTTGAACATCCTTTGGCGCCTTGGCAAAATCTGTTTCCCCCTCTAGGTTAGCGTGAACGATAATCCGAGCGGTGGCATCTGCATCAGTACAGGTCACCAAGGTCAAGTTTCTCACACCTGGCGTGTCATCCACGACCTCAACGTGTTCAGGTGTTACAGACGTCACTTCTGAAATGACATAAGTATAAATCTTATCCTTATCTGTGAGATAAATCTTCATGCCATTTTTCGCCCGATCAAGGGGAGAAAAGAGCATTTGAGAAGACCCTGCAATGCCAAACACATGATGGCTAGCTAAAGCATAGTTGTTTTCGCCACCCATGACTTGGTTTTCCTTCATGGTTCCAGCCCCGTAGGTCAACTCAGTATTGCCAAGTCCCTTAAAGATTGGCAAATTAAGTCCCAATTCAGGGATAGAAATCCCTCCAATGACGGGCAGATCTTGGGCCGCCATCTGATCGGCTAAGACCGATTCGGTGCTGATAGACTCTACAGCTGAAAAATCAAAGGTCGTGTCTTTTTGCTTGTTTTTCTCAATTTTTTCCCTAGAGACATGTGAAACCTGATACTTGTTGGTATTAGCCGCAATCAGGCTGTTGCGGATGGATTTGTTGAAAATCAGAGCAATCCCTACCGCAAATAAGACCACAATCAAGGTCCTGCGCAAAGCATTGCCTAATCTAAACTTGTTTTTCTTACGTTTCATGAGCGCTTATCCTTCGCTTTCTTTGTTCTCTTCCTCTTCCTTATCCACTAAGGTAAAGGTAACAATTTTGGCCTTCTCATCCAGTCTCATAACCTTGACTCCTTGAGTCACACGCCCCGTTTGGGAGATGTGGGCAATATTGGTTCTAATGATAACTCCAGTATCTGTCATTACCATGATATCTTCCGTGCCATCTACCGTGACAAGACCTGCGAGCTCCCCGTTTTTCTCCGTCACACTGACAGTCTTAAGCCCTTTACCTCCACGATTTTTAGTCGGATACTCCCTAGCTGAGGTGCGCTTGCCATAGCCTTTTTCAGTGAGGACCAAGACTTCTTGATTGTCTGTAATGGTCGCAACACCAATCACCTTATCGTCAGGTCTAAGGTCAATCCCTCTAACCCCAGTAGCCGAGCGTCCCATTTGACGTACCGCGGCTGCTTTGAAACGGACAGAATAACCAAATTTAGTACCCATGATAACATCATCTGCTTCATTTGTCAAAAGAACATTCACGAGTTCATCATTTTCTTTCAGATTAAGGGCAATCAGACCACTTTGACGAATATTACTAAATTCAGAAAGGCTGACCCGCTTGACCACACCAAACCTAGTTGCAAAAAAGAGATGCTTGCTCGCAAAATCGTCTTGTTTGACATTAATAATGGTCTGGATGGTTTCATTTTCAGCTAATTTCAGCAAGTTGACAACTGGCAGTCCCTTAGCTGTCCGACCATATTCAGGGATTTCATAGCCTTTAAGACGATAAACACGGCCCGCGTTGGTGAAAAAGAGCATAGCATCATGGGTGTTGGTTGAGATCAATTCTTTCACAAAATCATCATCGTTGACCCCGGTCCCTTGCACACCACGACCACCTCTACGTTGACTTCTAAATTCGTCTTGTGCCAAGCGTTTAATGTAGCCTTTATTAGACAAGGTGATGAGGACTTCTTCTTCCTCAATCAAGTCTTCGTCCTCAATTGAGAGAACTTCTCCCACCATCAACTCGGTACGTCTGTCATCTGAAAACTTGCGCTTAATCTCCTCGAGCTCTTCCTTGATGATTGCGACCACACGCTCTGGTTTTGCTAAAATATCTGTCAAATCCGCAATCAAACGCAATAACTCATCATATTCTGACTGGATTTTATCGCGTTCCAAGCCTGTCAAACGACGCAAACGCATGTCTAAAATGGCAAGACTCTGGCGCTCACTCAAATCAAAGCGCTCCATCAAGAGATTTTTGGCGATTTCATCAGTCTCACTGCTACGGATAATGCGGATGACCTCATCTAGATGATCAAGAGCAATCAAGAGTCCAGAGAGGATATGCGCCCTGCTCTCTGCCTTATCCTTATCAAACTGGGTTCGTCTAGTGATAACTTCTTTTTGGTATTCGACATAATTGCCCAAGATCTGACGCAAAGACAAGACCTTTGGCACGCCTTTTTCAATAGCTAACATGTTAAAACCAAAATTGGTCTGAAGGCTAGTCAACTTAAAGAGATTGTTTAGAATCACGCTAGCTGAAGCATCGCGTCTGACTTCAATCACCAGACGAACCCCCTCACGGTTGGACTCATCACGCACAGCTGTGATGCCTTCGATACGCTTCTCCTGAGCGAGTTTCACGATATGCTCATGAACTTTGGTCTTGTTAACCATATAAGGAAATTCACTCACCACGATTCGCTCACGTCCAGAAGCCATCTCCTCGATTTCTGTACGCGCTCTAAGAACGATAGACCCTCGTCCCGTCTCATAGGCACGGTGAATGCCAGATTTCCCCATGACCAAACCACCTGTTGGAAAGTCAGGTCCCGGTAAGACCTCCATGAGTTCTCTTGTCGTCACATCTTCATTATCGAGGTAGAGCTTGACCGCATCGATGGTTTCACCCAGGTTATGCGGCGGAATATTGGTCGCCATGCCGACTGCAATCCCAGTCGCGCCATTAACCAAAAGATTTGGAAAACGTGCCGGCAAGACCTCTGGCTCTCGCTCACTACCATCGTAGTTTGGGACAAAATTGACCGTATTTTTGTTGATGTCCTTGAGCATCTCCATGGCAATCTTGCTGAGCCTTGCTTCGGTATAACGCTGGGCAGCGGCCCTATCACCATCCATGGAACCAAAATTTCCATGCCCATCGACCAAGATATAGCGGTAACTCCACCACTGCGCCATCCGAACCATGGCTTCATAAATAGAGGAATCCCCGTGTGGGTGGTACTTACCCATAACATCCCCAGTGATTCTGGCTGACTTTTTATGAGGTTTATCTGGGGTAACCCCAAGCTCGTTCATCCCGTATAAAATCCGCCTATGAACGGGCTTTAACCCATCTCTAACATCAGGAAGAGCACGCGCAACAATGACACTCATGGCATAGTCAATGAAGCTCGTTTTCATCTCGCTGGTTAGGTTAATATCAATTAAATGCTTGTCCTTCATGAACAACCTCTTTTCCTAGTGAAAATCATTTACTATTATACCATACTTTCCCTAAAAATTCAGCTAAAGCGCCTTCCTGTAAAAAAAAATTAAGCGCTTTATGTTTCTATCATGACAAATCCTTTTGAAAATGATAGAATGAAAACGAAGAATAATAATTCTAATAAAATTTTAAGGAGTGTGTCACGATGACAAACAAACTACACAAAAAAGTTATCCTTGTCGGCGACGGTGCCGTAGGTTCTTCTTATGCTTTTGCTTTGGTTAACCAAGGAATCGCACAAGAACTTGGAATTATTGACATTTTCAAAGACAAAACACAAGGTGATGCTGAAGATTTGAGCCATGCGCTTCCATTTACTTCACCTAAAAAGGTTTACTCTGCTGAGTATGCAGATGCTAGTGATGCTGATCTTGTTGTCCTTACAGCAGGTGCACCACAAAAACCAGGTGAAACTCGTCTTGATCTTGTTGAAAAGAACCTTCGCATCAACAAAGAAGTTGTTACTTCAATCGTTGAAGCTGGTTTCAACGGAATCTTCCTTGTTGCAGCTAACCCTGTTGACATCTTGACTTACTCTACATGGAAATTCTCTGGTTTCCCTAAAGAACGTGTTATCGGTTCAGGAACATCTCTTGACTCTGCACGTTTCCGTCAAGCACTTGCTGAAGAAGCTAACGTTGATGCACGTTCTGTCCATGCCTACATCATGGGTGAACACGGTGATTCTGAATTTGCCGTTTGGTCACACGCTAACTTTGGTGGTTTGAACCTTAAGAAATGGTTGATCGAAGAAAAAGACAAGACAGAAGAAGACCTTCACAACCTCTTTGTTTCTGTTCGTGATGCTGCTTACTCTATCATCAACAAAAAAGGTGCAACTTACTACGGTATCGCAGTTGCCCTTGCTCGTATCACAAAAGCTATCTTTGACAACGAATACGCTGTCCTTCCAGTATCTGTTTACCAAGAAGGTCAATACGAAGGTGTTGAAGGCGTTTATATCGGACAACCTGCTATCATCAATGCACATGGTCTTGTCGCTCCAGTTAACATCCCACTTGATGAAAAAGAATTGGAGCTCATGCAAGCATCTGCTAAACAATTGAAAGCAATCATTGACGAAGCCTTCGCTAAAGAAGAATTTGCTTCAGCAGTGAAAAACTAAGAACATTAAAAAAGAAGTTCGTTAACGGACTTCTTTTTTTGTTGCCTTTTATCTCTTATTCTCCACGGTAAATCACTTGACTCTGAGCTAAGCGACCGTGAAGGATATAAGAGGTCTGTCTGAGCTGGTCTATATTTTTAGCTGATAAGGCGCACATGATAAGGGCCAAATCTTTTTTCCAAGATTCCACGATGGCGATGGCATCCTCGACAGAATGAGTGGTGACCAGTTCTAACATGGTTCTAGACAATCCAACTGCTCTAGCGCCCAAGGCCAGAGCCTTTGCCATGTCTAGGGGATGGCGAATCCCACCACTGGCTAGAATCTCCATCTTCTCCATCATGGGCTGGGCATTGAAAAGCGCCTGCACGGTGGTCTGCCCCCATTGATTGAGGTAGTCACGGTGATCTCCTCGTTGATTTTCAATATAAGCAAAGCTAGTGCCTCCCCTACCAGAAAGGTCCACTGTCCGAATTCCTAGCTCATAAGCCTCTTTGATGGTGGCAAGATCCATGCCAAAACCCACCTCTTTTAAGATCACTGGAACAGAAATTTGGGTCGCATAGTCTTTCAAATGGGATTTCCAATGCTTAAAGGTGCGCTCACCTTCTGGCATGAGGAGTTCCTGCATGAGATTGATATGCACCTGCAAGAAAATGGCATCTAAATCTTGAACCGCTTTTTGCCCTGCCTGATAAGGTTTATCAAGACCGATATTGGTACCAAGGAGAACATCTGGCTGCTCCTTAATCACGGTATAAGAGGCCTTAGCCTTCTCGTCTTTTAGGGCTGCACTATAAGACCCTGTCACCAAGAGTAACCCACAAGCAGAAGCCACTTGAGCGAGTTTGCGGTTAATCTCGTAAGCTTGATCGCTTCCTCCGGTCATGGCATTGATGTAAAAAGGATAGGGAAAGGTCCTTCCTGCAAAACTGGTGGAAAGATCAATCTCTGATAGGTCATAATGAGGGAGAGCTCTTTGAATCAGCTCCACATCATCAAAGCTATTATAGGGAGACTGGTAAGCAAGGGCGTGCTTGATGTGATCGTCTTTGCGATTGGCTATCATCTGAGAACCTCCTTCATTAGTAAATCAATACCAGCTTCTTGCCAATTTGCTTCAATCTGCTGGCAAGTGGCCTCTGAAAAAGCAAAAGCCAGCCCACAATCGCCACCACCTGCGCCACTACTCTTTGCAGCCGCATCAAATCCTTCTACTCCAGCACTCAAGCGCTTGAGGGACTCCGAATAAATGGCTGGGTGTAAACCTTCAAGAAGAGTCGCAGCCTGTCTAACCCCACTTAAAAATGCCACCTTGTCCGAAAGAAGCAAGCCCTCTTTCATAGTCTTGACAGCTACTTCCATCTGTTCTAAAAATTGTGGCGTGATGTGAGCCTTGACTTCTCTAATCAAATGGCTAGAAATGGCTGGCTCCTTGGTCCAGCCCACTAAAAGCAGAACCGGTAAGGAGGGAGAAATGACCTCAATCGTATAACCCCAGTCTTTCTCCAAAACACGTATTAAATCCTCTTTTTCCAACCACCTTCTCACCTTTTCACGGTCAAAACTGGTGTAGGCAATCAATCTCTCATAACTGATGCAGGCTATATCTCCCATGGAGCCATTGTCTCCTCGCTTTAAGAGCACGACTGCTGCCAACTTAAAGAGCAAATCTGGTGTTAAAGTGAGCTGGGCCTGCGCTGCCATAGCCTTGAGGGTCAAGACCACCACACTACCGCTTGAGCCAATGCCTAGCTTTTTCCCGTCTTTTTCCATCTTCCCCCAGATATCTAACTGGATGGGAGAAATAGGTTTGCCGATGGCTTGGAGGTAGCTCTCCATGAGTAGGACGCTCTCTTGGATGAGGGCATATCCCTCATCTGGCATGAGATCAACCCCATAGTCAAACAAATCTGAAGTCAACTGATAGCTCTCCGCTGGCTTAATTCCAGCAGACATATAGATGGGAACGGGATAGATGAGGGCCGTTCTTCCTGGAGTTAGCACGGCATACTCCCCTGCTAGATAGAGCTTGCCACAGGTTTTTACATGTGTATCAGTCATCTGCCGGGTCCTTTGTCTTTGAAATAATCAGTTCATAATCCTGACTCAAGCGTTCGGATAAGGCTTCAAGATCTTTTTCAAGGCAGAGAACCTTGACATTTGGCCCTGCATCCATGGTGAAATAGCAAGCAAAGCCCTCTTGTCTCAAGGCTCTGACCTTATCCATAGCCGCATAACTCGCAGGAGTCAAATAAGAAAAGGCAGGTTTTGCAAACTCAGTTGTGCGGTGCATGGCAAGGGCGTTTGCTTCCGTCAGCTCGCCCACTTTTTCAAAATCATTTTGCGCTAGATAGTCAAGCATAGCTGTATAATCTTTTTCAGACTGCTTGACCCATTCCTCAAAGACCGTTGAGGTTTCCACGCACCGTTTCATCCCTTCTCGGCTGGAGATGGCTTTTTTTTGATCGTTGAGGACAATCATGATCATAGCCAGCTTCAAATCAGTCTTAACAGGGTAAATCTCACCCGTGTCCTTGTCCCAAGCTGTCACAGGACCAAAGAAACTTCTCGCAGACGAGCCTGACGCAAACTTGGCTTTTTGCGCCAAATCTTCTTGGGAAAGATGGGTCTCAAAAAAGGCATCACAAGCCTTGACCAAGGCAGATAGACCGCTAGAGCTAGAGGACAGTCCAGCTGCGGTCGGCATGTGATTAAAAGTCTCAATGCGCACAAAAGGCCCACCTTCTGGACGAAATTGGTCCACAATTCGGCTGACTTTTTGATGTTCGGCTTCATCTTGGAGCTGTCCATCCAAATAAAAGAGGTCTCTCGTTGCTCGCTCATCCAAGGCGGACAGGCTGGTTTTAGTGACCATATTTTCCAAGGTCAAAGAGATACTGCTGGTCGCTGGTATCATCCTTGCACTATCTTTTTTTCCCCAATATTTGATAATGGCGATATTGGCATAAGAAGTGACCGTTATAGTTTTTCGATCCATGTCTTGACCGCCCCTTTCTCTTGTAAAACTTGCCCTAAATCTATGGCTTCTTCTTTTTTTGACACTAAGGCAATGATGCAGCCACCAAGGCCACCGCCACTCATCTTGGCACCAAAAGCCCCAAAGGCTAGAGCCGCCTCAACGAGCTGATTGGCTAAAAGGCAGGACACGTCAAGCTCATCCAGAACAAGGTGCGCCTCCGTCATGGCTTTCCCTAGTTTTTGCAGGTGTTTTTGTGAAATAGCACTCTCCGCTTCCTTTGTCAAGCGTCCCAAGACAGCAAGACGACTGGTCGCTTTTTCTCCTGCCTCTTCAATCTTTTGCACCGCCTCTCTGGTGTGTCCATAAATACCTGTATCTGCAATGACCAAATAAGCGTCCAAATCTAAGGAAATGGTCGAAAACCCTCGATCTTTCACAAAGATAATTGCTTCATCGCTCATACAGGTCTTGACATCCAACCCACTGGGATTGTGATGGGCAACCCGTTCGGCTTGATGGGCTAGACTTTCTAACACCTCATCAGACAAGGGCGCTTCAAAATAGTCAAAGACCGCTCGAATGGCCGCTAGACTGACGGCAGCCGATGAGCCCATCCCCCGCTTTTCTGGAATATCAGAATCCACCTCATAAGCTAAGGGAGTGCCTAACTGTCCTAGATGGTCTAAAGCCAGCCAAATCGCCCGATCTAAGGTATCTTGCTTATCGTAGGGAATAGGGTTTATTTCTTCTTTTTCTGTCACCCGACAGGTCACTTGAATATCCAGTAAAGGGGCTGCAATCGCAGGATAATGGTAAACCACCGCATGCTCGCCCATCAAGATAATCTTGCTGTGGGCAAGACCTTGTCCACTTTCTTTCATGGTTCTCATTTCTCTTTTTATTTCTCAATCTTTGCCTCTTGATTTTAGGAAACTGTCACACAAACGCAAAAGATAACCAGACAAAGACTTTATAGTCATTTCGTTTGCTTTTAGGACGAGTTAACAAAATCATAAAAGATAAACTAAAAGACTATATCACATTACTATGCCTACCTATTGTAATATAAATAGCAAAAAAATGCGACTTTTAGCTGTGATATAGGGATTGAATGGAAAAATCTAGCATTTCTTAAAACAGAGAAAAAAGAAAGAACTCTCTCAGCATGAAAACGGTTGTCGCTAGCCTTATTTCACCTCGTTCATTTCAATATCTCTTAGCCAATTTGAAAACTCAACCAGTAAATGGATCGCATGTTGGTGGATCATGCTTTTAGGTGTCAAGATTGGAAACTCAACTTGTAATTGAACATGCAAATCACCGTCTTTCTCATCAATCATCTTATGCCTCACACCTCCAATCACCATACCACCTGACAAATAAGCTGCCCCAAAAGTCTCAACATCAAAGTTAGAATCGGTTTTAGAAACTAAGCCAGAATCATCACCATAAACAAGGGTAAACTCAGTTGCTAGAGGTGAGCCCCCAGTGATTTCAACAACGGTTTGTTTTTTCCATCCCCTTTAGAATAAAAATGATTGGGATTAGCCTTAAAATTAAACATCTGGTTTTCTATTTGATTAACCGTCATCATCTCTTCGAATCTTTTCATGACTTCTTCTGCCTGATAGACAGGATTTTTTACGTATATGTCTGCCCTAGAAATGCGCCGCCTTCCAAATGAAAAGGTGCTCAAGAGTTTGGAAGTTAGATTTCCAAGAGCAATCTGTGTCTTTAGTCTTTGGCGTAATTGATCTTGACTTAGAGTCAGTTTTTCTTGAAGGATGACTGTTTCTAGTTCAGACAAGGAACTCTTTTGATCCACCTCTAGATTCTTCTTTAAAAGTCTTTTCAAAAAACGACTAACCTTGAGATATTCTTTTTTCTGCCAAAGATCCAAGTCCTCTTGTGTATATTCTTTTCCATCGATATAAAAAGTATAAGTTGTTTCGTTTTTGTAGGCTTCGTGCTGTTCAATAATCGCTTTGACTTGACTTTTTGTCCAATTAACCATAGTGTCTCCTTATATCTGTCGCAATATTAACAAATAAAATAACTGAAGTTGAGAAACACATCCCAACCTCAGTTATATTTGGTCATCCTGTTCCTTGAATATACAAGAAAACAGATTTTTCTAACGAATCTCTGCACCGATAGCATCCACGAGAGACTTGGTGATTTTTTCCATGTAGCCTGCCACTTCTTCGTCGGTGAGGCTGGCTTCTCTATTTTGGAAGGTGAGGCTATAAGCCATAGATTTTTGATGATCAGCGATACCAATGCCGCTATAAACATCAAAGAGTTTGATGTCTGTTAGGCGTTTCACCTTGGCAGCTGAGATAGCTGCGACAATATCAGCATGGCTAACAGAACGATCAACCAAGAGGGCAATGTCACGTGACACGCTTGGGAACTTGCTGATTTCTTGGTAGGTGTAGTTTTCTGATAGATGGGCTTCAATGACACCAAGATCCAACTCTGCCACATAGGTTTCTGGTAAATCTAGCTCTTTTGCCAGCTGTGGATGGACCTGTCCGACAAAACCAATGACCGCCTCATCCAAGAGAACAAGGGCTGTTCGACCCGGATGCAGACTAGAGAGTTGTTGACTTGGGGTAAAGTGGAAGGTTAGCCCCAATTTATCCGCCAAGGCTTCAACAATACCCTTGGCTTGGTAAAAATCAACCGGAACAGCCTGTGTTTGGAAGTCTTTTTCTGTGACAAGACCGCTCAAGGCAAAGGCAAAATGCTCCTTTTCCTTTGGCAAATCTGTCTTTTGCTCCGCACTTTCAAAGACCTTGCCAATCTCGTAGATAGCTTGGTGACGATTTTTACGAGCAACATTATAAGCCACGACATCCAAAAGACCCGATACAAGATTCTGACGCAAAACAGAGCGGTCAATCGACATAGGCCACATCAACTCTGTCAAAGCGCTTGGCTCGAAGTTAAAGGCTGTCGCCTTAGGACCAGTGGTCAAGGAGTAGGTCAAGACTTCTGAAAGCCCTGCTGCTTCTGCCAAGGTCCGCACTCTACGACGAAGTGCCTGTGTCTTGGTCAACTCCCCAGCACTCCCTGCCGTCTCAGGTAGGGTGGTTGGAAGTTTGTCATAGCCGTAGATACGGGCGATTTCTTCGACCAAATCAGCTGGAATAGTGATGTCCCAACGGCGTTTTGGCACAGATACTGTGAAGTGCTCGCCTTCTCCCTCAAAGCCAAAGCCAAGCTGGTGGAAGATCCCCTCAACATCAGCTAGACTAAGCACTGTTCCTAGACGCTGATTGACATAAGAAAGTGTGGTGGAAACCAAGACCGGTTCTATATCCACTTGACCTTTTGAGAGGACACCAGAAAGCACTCGCCCTCCTGACAGTTCTGCCATGAGGCTCGCTGCATAATCAAGAGCTTCTAAAGTATCAGCTTGATTGATCCCTTTTTCAAAGCGGGCTGAACTCTCTGAGCGTAAACCAAGGCGGCTACTGGTTTTGCGAATCGCTTTCCCATCAAAGATAGCCACCTCAAGAGCTACTGTTTTTGAGTTATCATCAATCTCGGTATTTTCACCCCCCATGACCCCAGCAAGCGCTACTGGCTGGTCTGCCACCGTGATAACCAAGTCCTCTGGCACCAAGTTTCTCGTTTCTCCATCAAGGGTCACGAGGCTTTCTCCAACTCTAGCCTGTCTGACAACAACCTTGTCCCCTTCAAACTTGTCCAAATCAAAAGCATGCATGGGTTGACCAAAGTAAAGTAAGCAATAGTTGGTCACATCGACAATGTTGTTGATGGGGCGAACTCCCTGATTCATGAGGAGATTTTGAAGCCACTGAGGACTAGGCTGAATCGTCACATCCTCGATAACTCGAAAAGCGTAAAATGGAGCTAAATCTGTTTCGACCTCAAGGCTAAGGCGCTCACTCACCTTTTTCTCCTCTTCGACCAAGTTTCTCATTTCAAAATGAACAGACTGATCATAAATAGCTGCCACCTCATGTGCCACCCCACGCATAGACATCGCATCCGCACGATTAGGGGTCAAAGATAACTCGATGATGTCATCATGTAAATCGAGATAAGCCAGTGCATCACGACCTGGAACAGCTGTTTCTGGCAAGACATAGATGCCATCTGCTGTTTCTTTTGGCACGACAGAATCAGATATACCAAGCTCAGACAGCGAGCAGATCATCCCAAGCGACTCCATGCCACGGATCTTGCCCTTTTTAATCTTATAATTGTCCGCAATGCGCGCACCCGGTAGAGCCACCATGACCTTTTGTCCCGCTGCGATATTGGGCGCACCACAGACAATCTGGCGAGGTTCGTCATCCCCTGTATCGACTTGACAGAGATGTAGATGCGTATCTGGCACATCCTCACACGAGAGGACCTCACCCACGACAATCTTAGACAGCCCTTCTCCTGGTTTTGAAACACCTTCCACTTCAATGCCTGTGGTAGACATTTTTTCTGCCAACTCTAGGGGGCTTGCCTCCACATCAACTAATTCTTTTAACCATTTATAACTAACTAACATGCCAATCCTTTCTTATCCCTTGAACTGTGCGTTGAAACGACTATCACCTTGGTAGAAACCACGAATATCCATAATGCCATAACGCAGCATGGCAATGCGCTCCTGACCAAGACCAAAGGCAAAACCAGAATAACGCTCACTATCTACCCCACTCATCTCAAGGACACGAGGGTGTACCATACCAGCTCCTAAAATCTCAATCCAACCTGTCTTTTTGCAAACCGAACAGCCCTCTCCGCCACATTTAAAGCAAGACACATCCACCTCAACAGATGGCTCTGTGAAAGGGAAATAAGAGGGACGCAGACGAATCTTTCTGTCCTCACCAAACATCTTGTGGATAATCATCTCAAGCGTTCCTTTGAGATCGGCCATGGAGATGCCCTCACCCACGACCAAGCCTTCGATTTGGTGGAATTGGTGGCTGTGGGTAGCATCATCTGTATCACGTCTAAAGACCCGTCCAGGGGAGATCATCTTGAGAGGACCTTTGCTAAAATCATGCTCGTCCAAGGTTCTGGCCTGAACAGGACTGGTGTGGGTCCTCAGCAAAATCTCCTCAGTGATGTAAAAGGTATCTTGCATATCACGTGCAGGGTGATCTTTTGGCAGATTCATGCGCTCAAAGTTGTAGTAGTCACGCTCCACCTCAAAACCATCCACAATCTGAAAGCCCATACCAAGAAAGATATCTTCGATTTCTTGGCTAATCTGAGTTAAAAGATGACGGTTTCCAATAGCTACTGGGCGACCAGGTAGGGTCACATCGATGCTTTCGCTAGCGAGCTGTGCCTTGATGGCTTCTTCTTCCAGATAAGCCGCGCTCTCTTCAAAAGCAGCATTCAAAATATCACGCGCTTCATTGACGTGCTTACCGATAATAGGGCGCATCTCTTGTGAGACATCCTTCATCCCCTTTAAAATCTCAGTCAGACTCCCTTTTTTTCCCAAGACGGAGACTTTTAGGTCTTGTAATTCTTTTTGATTTTCAAGACGCAGGTCTTTGAGCTGCTTTAGGGTGTCTTCTCTGAGCTTGGTTAATTTCTCTTCAATGGTTGACATTTCTTTCCTCCTAACAAAAAAGCGTGCCAAAACTCCACTACGGAGCGTTGACACGCGGTACCATCCGTTTTTTATCGCCCAAATCGTCTAGCTTCTAGCGATTGAGCAACCTTGATTGCTTGGTTCAAAAAGCAAGTGAATTGGCTAGGTGTCCCTTTTGTAGGCTTCCAGTCACGACCTACATTCCCTGGCAAGGGCTTGTCCTAGTTACTAGTCTTGCAAGAACCTTATTCTATTTTTACGGTTTATTTTATCAAAATTTTGAGCATCTCGCAAGTCCTACTGAGCAGAAACTTGGTGAACAGCTCCTGTTTTGTAGTCAAACTGCAAGCCATTTTGCACATTAGGCACAAAAACATTGAATTCTAGGCTGCCATCTGCTGATTTGGCCTCAAGCTGGCGACCAGATGCCAAGAGGTTATCTCCTTCATAGAAGAGCTTGACACGGTAGCGGACACGTTTGTTTTGGTCGAGCGCCTTTCGGACCAAGCTTTCATAATAGTTTTGTCCAGTGGAGTCTGGGCTGGCCGCTTGGTTGGACCAAGCTGTCTGGGTGGCAACGTTTTTGGGATTACTGGTTGAGGCATCAAAGCGCTTGAGACCACCCACCAGAGCGTAGGCTAAGAGATGCCCCCGATCCACAGCGTGGTCATACTCACCAGACAAGTTTTTAAGTTGGTGCCAAGCAACTGGTGTCCAAGAGGTGGTTCCATTTCCCGTCTGCTCCCTGCTTTGATACTGTCTAGTTGCCTTGCTGAGCAGTGCATTTCCAAGTGTTGGCAGTTCCTTGCCATCAACGATTTTGGTTTCATTGGTAGCATAGGGAGCGCTTGAGACCTTGGCATCCAAATCTGTTTTGTTGTCATTGACGATGAAAGCCCCCGCCCCATTCCACTTGAGGGGTGCGCCGATTTGTCCCTTAATCTCCTCGCTGAGAACACTTTCGGCTAGCGCTTGACTAGGGGCTGTGTCACTTGCCTTGGACCGGACGACTGTTTTAGGAGCCTCGTGACTAGAGGTGAGGTTGGGGTAAACTTGCTTTAGAGCCAGCCCTCCCACCAAGACTAAGGCACTCAGCCAGAGAGGGGCTTGTTTTTTCCGTCTTTTCTTTGCCATCTGCTCCTCCTATTTTCCCGTGAATTTGGCGATAATCTCCTGCCACTTGTGAGGAGAGAGGATGGCCCAAGGATCAGTTTCTCCGCCAAGAAAAGCGTAACCCAAAACTAACCCTAAGACCAGACCAAAGGCACACAAAACAAGAACACCCACAGCTTTTAACAATCGATTTCTCACCGTTTTCATGCCTCTTCCTCTTCTCTTACTCGCTTGATGTTAGCCCCCAAACCTTGCAATTTTTCATGGAATTGATAGTATCCCCTATCCAAATGACTGAGCTGGGTCACCACGGTGCGCCCTTTGGCCACTAGACCTGCTAGAATGAGCGCCGCACTAGCCCTTAAATCCGTTGACATGACGGGAGCGCCTTGAAGCTTTCCTCCGTAAATCCTAGCCGTATCATGAGACATGGCAACAGAAAGCCCCATGCGACGCATTTCCTCTAGGTGTTGGAAACGATTCTCAAAAACGGTCTCAATCATGGTGGACTCGCCATTCACCACTGCCATGAGCGCTGTAAATTGCGCCTGCATATCGGTTGGAAAACCAGGGTGGGGCTGGGTTTTGACGTTCGTAGGCAAAAGGCTGGGCGTATCTGCCTTAATGCGGATGCCACCGCTTTCTTCTGTCACCTCAACTCCCATTTCAATGAGTTTGGTAAGGAGAGGACGATTATGCTCAAAAATAGCATCCTTGATGAGCACATCTCCAGAAGTCATAGCCGCTGCCACCATAAAGGTTCCCGCCTCAATACGGTCTTGCACCACATCATGGTTAGCTCCGTGTAGACGCTCAACACCAACAATGGTAATGGTGCTGGTGCCTGCCCCCTTGATATTCGCTCCCATTTTATTAAGTAAAATAGCCAAATCGACAATCTCAGGCTCACGCGCCGCATTATCAAGAACCGTCACCCCATCGGCTAAAGTCGCTGCCATCATGAGGTTTTGCGTCGCACCAACGCTTGGAAAATCCAAGTAAATGGATGCCCCGTGCAAGCGCTGTGCCGTTGCTGTAATGTCGCCACCTTCTTGGTGAATCTTTGCCCCCATTTGAGCAAGACCCTTTAAATGCAAATCAATAGGACGACTTCCGATGGTACAGCCCCCAGGCATAGAGACCTTAGCGTGGCCATTTCGCGCCAAAATCGGACCCAAAACCACAATAGAAGCCCGCATCTGACTCACATACTCATAAGGAGCCGTATCCAGCATGGGCTTGGTGGCATCCACTGTAATCGCATGGCGGTCCTCATCAAAAGTTACCTCAACATTGAGACCACGTACCACCTGATTCATGATAAAAACATCTGATAATATCGGGACATTGGTCAAAACCGTTTTGCCTTCACTGGCTAAAATCGTTGCGGCAAGTAGGGGCAAAACTGCATTTTTAGCCCCTTCAATCGTCACCTCACCTACTAGGCGGGTGTTGCCGCCATCAATAATCATCTTATCCATTTTTTATTTCCTCTTAACTCAAACGTATCAACATTTCCTGACTGAGCTGAACAATGTCTAGCACAAAATGACTGACCAAATACCCCAAAGCCATGCTTAAAAACAAGACAAATAATCGAAGGCTTGATAGCTTATCGGGATTTAGTTTCATCCATTTTGACCAATCCACCAACTCAATCAAGAGGCGATAAGAAATCGCCGTGAAGATGACATGGCTCGTCACCATGATACTCGTTTCAATGATATTCATTCCCTTATTATACCACACCTTACTGATGACAGACAAGAAAGGAGGACGCTTCTCATTGTTAACGAAAAAAGAGAACACCCAAAAGTGAAAAGAACCGCTTATAATGGACAGTATAAAAAAGTTATATACTGTTCATATAAGGAGGTTCTTTTTTTATGGCTAAAAAAGGAAGCAAGTTCACCAAATATCCACCCGAGTTCAAATTACAGGTAGTGGAAGACTACCTCAGTGGAAAGAGCGGAGGGATGCCTTCTATTGTCAAAAAATATGGGTTAAAATCAGACAACCAAGTTTTGACTTGGACAAGAAAATACCGAGAAGACCCTACTTTACTCTCCCAAGATTTACGAGGTAGGAAGTCCACTGGTCGTCCCAAGACAAGGAATATAGAGGAGATGACCCTAGAGGAACAGAATGCTTATCTACGAATGGAGAATGCAATTTTAAAGACCTTAAGGACTCTCCTCAATCCGTGAGAAGAGTCCACCTCTATCAAGTCGTGGAGCAGTTGAAAGATCGTTACTCAGTCTCCTCTTTATGTGCCTATTTGGGCTTTCCTAGGTCTTCCTACTACCTTTGGTTGAGCAAGGGGAGACCAATCTATAAGCAGTTTGATGCGAACTTAGCCCAAAAGATTACAGCTATCTTCCATGACACTCAAAAAGGCTATCGCTTCATCTCTTATCAACTGAGAAGACACTATCAACTTTATCCTAACCCTAAAACTGTCTTGCGCTATATGCGTATTCTTGGTCATCGGTCTCCGATTCGGAAGAAGCGGTACCAATCCTGCACGCAACGAGAGATAAATGAAAAGGCAAGACACGTCCACTACAACATGCTTGCCCGAAACTTTAAAGCAGAACGCCCTCTCCAAAAACTGACGACAGATGTTAGCTACGTTTACCACAAACAAGGGAGGATGTTCTTAAGTGTCATAAAAGATTGTTATGACAATTCCATTTTAGCCTATACGCTATCAGATTTCAATGATAACAAGTTAGTTTTTGACAATATAGATCAGGTCTTTCACGATTCTTGGGATTCAACCAAAGTCTGTGTTCTTCATTCTGACCAAGGTTTTCAATATACCAATCAACAGTATCTCCGAAAATTAGATCAATACGGTGTGACCATTTCTCATTCTGGCAAGGGAAATTGTTATGATAATGCGGCATGCGAGAATTTCTTTTCCCACTTGAAGAGTGAATCCTTGAGACTATTTCCACCTGAGGATAGGGAAGCCCTCGTCCAACAAATCAGGGAATACATCGACTGGTATAATTGCCACAGACCACAAGAAAAATTAAAAGGTATGACTCCCTTAGAATTTAGGGAAGCATACCTTCTAAAAAACTAACTTTTTTAACTGTCCATTTTATCTGGGGCTTGACAAAGTGTTCCCTTTTCTCCTATTAATCCTTATAGATAGAACTTCTCAACTCATTCGTGAGGTCGAAGTAAGCCTTATGAATGGCTTTTCTGAGTTTATACACTTCAGAATTTTGCTCTGTAATACCAGTGTAATTAAATTCATTACGATTGTTGTAATAGTAATTAGCATCAACACTCACGGCTTGTTGGAAGAGTTTCTTCAAGTCTTCAAGATTATTGATTTGTCGCTTACCATTATACATCACCGTGACTGGCTTAATTTGATCTGCCTTATCCATGCGTTCGTGAATAGCATGAATCCGTTGCTCTTCTGGGGTGCGTCCAAAGAGTTTGTGCATGACAAAGTCTTCGGTTAGATACTTGTGCCCTGCTGCTTGAGCTTCTTCTTTGTATTGGTTAGAAAGGTAAGGCACCATACCATCCTTGTAACCTTTTTCCCCTAAAAATTCAAAGGCATTGCGTCTAAAGCTGAGGGGGTCACCTTGCCCTATCGTACTGTTTGGTGCAGCGTAGAATGGGCTAAAGAGTTTAATATAGTGGTAACCATTTCTGCCATACTCACCATGGTAGCTCCGTCTAGAAACAAGGCTATTTTTAACCAAATCATCAATGCTGTGCAAGTTCATATCAGCAATAGCGTACTGATCTAATTCTTTCACAATAACTGACCCTTCAGGGTTTCGTGAACCCGGAACAATTGGTCTTACATTTAACTTGCTGAGCATCTGCGCTTTGACCTCATTTGGTTGTTTGAGAATAGCTTCACCTTCAAGATAATCCATGGTATAAATCAAATCAAAGAGACGTTTCATAAAGATTTGTAAGTCTTCTGGAGTCTTATAACGGCTTGGCGAAGTCGCATAGTAGCTATTTTCAGGTTTAAACTCAAGCATGTCGTTCCAGCCTAAGTCTTCTTGGAATGGGAAACGAACGGACTCGTAAAGACCTAAGGCAAAGTCCTCTGCACCATAACCATCTCTTCTATTGTGACCATAGAAGTAAACGTCCCCATCCATAGCATGGGTCAATTCATGACTGAGTGAGGTTGCTCCGAGATCGGATAGGAGTTTGGTCTTTGAGAAGTAGATGTCAAAGACATTGGTAACAGCTCCTGCATTCGGATGGGTCAAAGTATCCCAAAGACCTGCTGGTCCAAAGAAGTTTTCAATAGCTTTGGTTGAATTTTGACCAGATGAGTTCTTCCAGTTGCCATCTAAGCCCATGAAGGTATCCTTGATTTGAAGATTCTTCCTAAGTTCCTTAGACTGCTCTGGTCCTAAAATCCGTGAGAAGAAATCGAGATGATTTCTAAGATGGACGGCTCCTTCTTCCACCAGTTTATGCATTTTTTCTAGCTCTTTTGCAAAGGTTGCTGGATCTCTATACTTGAGGTTCATGTCAATGTAGGTATCATACATACCAAGCTCAATTCCTGTCATGGTAGAGGTGATATACATATTTTCCTCTGGTAGGGTCAAGAGTGGCAAGAGGAATTTATTCCACGATTTCTTAGCCGCCAAACGATCAAAGATGTTAACCGGTGCATCTGGTTGTTCCAAGGATGGCATTTCAACCATATAGGCTTTAGAGTTTTTCTTGAGCCACGCATCATCGGTTAAATGCGGTGCAAAAATCTGTCTGTACTGTTTCAACAAGCTAACCAGATCCAGTTGTTCCTGACGGTACTTGCCGATCACACTTTGGTAAGTGCTTGGACTATTGACCGGTCTTAGGTTATCTGTGGTACTACCTAAAGCGATGAGATAGTCAAGATTGGATGATGGCTGACCAGTGAGGAAATCATTTTGATAGACCATGAGATCCTTGACATTGGTTTCATCAACCGTGACATTGTACCAACGGTTCATATAAGCAAGACCTAAAACGATGGCTTCTTTGTTGGCTAGAATTTTAGCTTTCAAAGCATCTCTAGCTGCTTGATTAGCTGGGTCAATCAGGTTGGTCGCAAGCAGTTTCTTCACTTCTGTTTTGAGATTTCGTTTTAGACTAGGGATAGCATCTTGGAGATACAAAGTCTTAAAGACGCTGTATGGTATTTTTAGTGAGTCGTAGAGATTGTTGACATCAACTTTTTGCAACTCATTTGTTATCTCATCAGCAAGACGTTCATCTGTCAAGATAAACTTCGGTGTATAGGAAAGACCATCAGCAATCTTGTAGTTTGCAACTTGTCCCGTTTGATTTTGGTAAGTCACAGAGCGCTGCTCACTGCTTCCGTCTTTGTAGTACAAAAGAATAGTCTTAACTTGATTAGCACTATCTAGACCAGTCAAAATCGTTCGACCATCCATCGGAGTGACACTTATCAGTTCTTTTTGAGCAAGAGGATCACTTGAAGACAAGCTATTTCCTGCTTGGACGATATCTTCCTTGCTTGCAAATGGCATGAGCTTAGCCAAGTTACGATAAATCAACTCATGATCCGCCTTAGCCTGATCAATCTCTTGATAGGAGTCTTTTGGATCAACTTTCTTAGCAAGGTCAGCTAGACCGAACTCTGCTAGTTTAGAAGCAAGCGCTGATGGATCAAGGTCTTGAACAGTTGCAAGGTTACGATTCCCACTTGTCTGACCTGTGATGCGGTAGACACTAGCTAGCGCGCCATTATTTGTTCCAACAATCTCATCTGTACTTGGGGCAATAACGCTACTGATGAGGTTTGACCCTTGCCCTTCAAAAATACCAAAGAGACCACCTGAGAGATGATTGCCGATTGGTTTAAGCTCATCTATCCATCCCGTCGCATAGACATTGTTAACTTGAGAGCCACTATCAACCTTACCGACAACTAGACCGTTAGCGCTTGTCTTGTAATCAGAATGAGGGCTTAGGACAGCCTTAACGACGGCGTGATTGATTTGACTATTTTCTAGACTACCTACCAAGGCACCGTTTTCATAACCATCATAAGGATGTGTCGGATAGACTTCACCCTCAAAAGTGACATTCTCAAGGCGCGTATTATTACGGGCTTGGGCGACCAAACCAGCTACCCTTTGCATGCCATAAACGTTTCCTTGGACAGCCACATCTGTGATATTAGCGCCGTCTGCTGTCTTAGCTAGGGCGGCTACCTTATCGCCGTTCGGTTGGTTAATAGCGACGTTCTTCAAATTAAGATGGCTGATTTGTGCGTGACTGAGATGGTCAAAGAGCGGTAGCTTGGTATCATAGATGGTAAAGCCAGCCCCGTCGAGATGACCTGTGAAGTCGCCAGCAAGATAGCTGGTGCTTCCTTCGTCTGGTGTCACATCATCTGCTGTCAGATTGGTTGCTAGGGTGTAGTGGCCAGCAGGATTAGCCTTCATTTGCGCGAGCAAATCGCTAAAGGAAGTGATACCCGCACTTGGCTTAGCCAGCAACATATGATAAGGTTTGGTACTATCTTTATTAGGATTTTCTGCTGTTACCAAATAATAATCTTTACCATCTTTTTGGACACTTGTAATCTGAGTGAGATTAGCCACGATCGGAGCGCTGTTCTTAGTCTCAAGTTGGACAAAATAAGGAGAGAGATCGCTTGGAATAGCACTTAAATAGGTCACCCTTTGGAGCGTTCCATCTTGATTTCCTTTCCTATAAAGAGCGAAATCTCCTGTATAATGCGGAGAAAAGACATCTTTTTCTTTCTCCACATCAGATCCTGCCTCTGTCGGCTGGTTAGAGATGACTGGCGGTACTACCGTTGGCTCTTCTTTAGGTTTTATGCTATCTAGGTCAAAGGCGGGTTTGACTGGAGTGGTTTCTGGCTCATCCACCTCATGCTTGAGCGTGCTTGGATCTAGTTCTGGTTTGACAACTTCCTCAGGGGTGCCTACCGCATGCTCATAGCCCGTCAAATCAAAGACTGGTTTTTCTGGAGTCGTTTCTGGCTCTCCCAGCTGGTGCTCTCTCAAACTATTGAGATCAAAGGTCGGTTTTTCTGGACTGACCTCTGGTTCACCGACAACGTGCTCTTTCAAACTTTCTGGATCTAGAATAGGTTTGACTGGAGTAGTTTCTGGCTCATCTACCTCATGTTTGAGCGTGCTTGGATCTAGTTCTGGCTTGGTGACCTCTTCTGGTGTGTCAACCGCATGTGCATAGCCACTCAAGTCAAAGACAGGTTTTTCTGGTACGATTTCTGGCTCACCCACTTGGTGCTCGTTAAGACTTGACAGATCAAACTCTGGTTTTACTGGAGTGATTTCTGCTTCACCAAGGGCATGCTCCTTCAAACTATCTGGATCTAAAACTGGCTTAACTGGTGTGGTTTCGGGTTCACCTAATTCATGCTTGAGTGTACTTAGATCCAGTTCTGGTTTAACGACTTCTTCTGGTGTATCAACCGCATGCTCGTAACCACTCAAATCAAAGACAGGTTTTGCTGGTACGATTTCTGGATCGCCCACTTGATGCTCGTTAAGACTTGACAGATCAAACTCCGGTTTTATTGGAGTGATTTCTACTTCACCAAGGGCATGCTCCTTCAAACTATTTGGGTCTAAAATAGGCTTAACTGGTGTAGTTTCTGGTTCACCGACTTCATGCTGGAGTGTACTTAAATCCAGTTCTGGTTTGACGACTTCTTCTGGTGTACCCACCGCATGCTCGTAACCGCTCAAGTCAAAACTTGGCTGAACAACGACCAAAGGCTCATCGACCATGTGTTGCTTGACACCTTCCACATTCAAGAGCGAATAATCTGGATTTGCGTCATTTTTTTCTGGTGTCGCTGGATTATCCAAAGAACCCGTCTCTTGCGCATTGTCTGATGGAACATTTGGCGTCTCTGCATTGGATGAAACATTTGGGGTTTCGGGAACAACGGGAGTTGGGGTTTCTGTTGTGCTTGCATTTTCATCCGTGCTGTCTGATGGAACACTCGGTGTCACTGTTACTTCTGAAACACTTGGGGTTTCGGGGACAACGGGGGTTGGGGTTTCTGTTGTGCTTGCATTTTCATCCGTGCTGTCTGATGGAACACTCGGTGTCACTGTTACTTCTGAAACACTTGGGGTTTCGGGGACAACGGGGGTTGGGGTTTCTGTTGTGCTTGCATTTTCATCCGTGCTGTCTGACGGAACACTTGGCGTCTCTGTATTGTCTGAAACACTTGGAGTTTCGGGGACAACGGGACTTGGCGTTACTGGGGTAACCGCAGTATCAACCGTGTTGTCTGACGGAACATTTGGTGTCACTGGTCCTTCTGAAACACTTGGGGTTTCGGGGACAACGGGAGTTGGAGTTTCAGTTGTGCCTGCATTTTCAACCACGCTGTCTGACGGAACATTTGGTGTCACTGGTCCTTCTGAAACACTTGGGGTTTCGGGGACAACGGGACTTGGAGTTTCAGTTGTGCCTGCATTTTCAACCACGCTGTCTGACGGAACACTTGGGGTTTCTGGAACAGCAGGGATTGGCGTTGCCGCTGTTGGTGCTGGTGTTTGCTCCACATCAGGCTTTTGCTCAGCCGTTTTCTCTGTTGTTGGTGTTGACTCCTCTGTTTTAGCTTGATTGTCTGAGGTGCTACCTGACACATCTTTTTCAGTCAAATACCCCACATAAATCCGATCCGGCAAGTCTTGCCCTTTTGGCAAGCTATCCCCAACCTTTAGCGTTAGGGTTTGATTGTAATTGGACAAGCGCCCACTATCTAACGCTGCGATTGAACTCAAAGAAAAGGCACTACCAAGACCTGTGATAAGGATCATGGAAGAGATAATCCGCTTCTTTTTCTTCAAGCCTAGAGCCGAAAGCCCAATCACAACTAAACTGCTCCCTCCAAGGAGAAGGCCTGCTTCTGTCGTCATACCAGTCTGAGGAAGAACACCCTTTTGATTAGAGCGATAAACCAAATAATAGGTCTGCTGTTCCTCGTTGGTATTATCTGGTAAGCCCTGCTTGAGCAAGTTTTTTTCCGTAGGACTCAAATCCTCTTCAGCAACGTACTGGTAAGACACCTGTATCGCTTGCTGTTGCTGCGTTTGTCCGACATCGAGAGCGCTTACAGTATCTCCAGCTGACGCCCCTACCAGCCAAAAAGCACCAATAGCTAAAGATACCGCTCCGATAGTTAATTTTCGGATAGAAAAGGTATAACATTTATTAAATCCATTTTTCATTTGCGAACTTCCTTCCTATCTTAACATTATAACATTTTTAAAAGGAATTCGCCAATTTTTTGAAAACGAATACACAAGAAAAAGGCACTCTCTCCCTGTTGCTAAAACAGCAAGGAGAGGCAAGTGCCTCTACTATTATCTTTCTTCACTGATTCTCCAAAACTTTTCTTGGCTTGGTGCCTTCAGCTGGACCGATGACCCCTGCTGCCTCCAGTTCCTCCATTAGCCTTGTTGCACGGTTAAAGCCCACCGACAAGCGGCGTTGCAGCATAGAAGCGCTGGCTTTTTGAGTCTCAATCACCAAAGCCTTGGCTTCTTGAAAGAGCGGGTCTCCTCCAAGGTCAGCGCCTCCGCCTGTTTCTGTTTCACTCACCTCACCTGGGTCAAAGCTATCGTCATAGTTGGCTTCGGCTTGGTTTTTGATAAAGCTCACGATACCTTCCACGTCCGCATCTGAGATAAAGGAACCTTGCAGACGGACAGGGTGGTTTTCGTCAATGGGTTTAAAGAGCATATCCCCACGTCCCAAGAGTTTTTCTGCTCCATTTTCATCAAGAATGGTCCGGCTATCTGTCCCGCTTGACACCGCAAAGGCAACCCGACTCGGCACATTAGCCTTAATAAGACCACTGATGACATCAACCGAAGGGCGTTGTGTCGCAAGAATCATGTGAATCCCAGCCGCACGCGCCTTTTGCCCCAGACGAATAATGGCATCTTCCACCTCTTTACTAGCCACCATCATCAAATCGGCCAACTCATCCACAATAACCACTAAGAGAGGCAGAGGATAATCACGGACATCTCCCTTTTCTTGTTCAGCGAGGATTTTCGCATTATAGCCTTCGAGATTTCTCACCCCTAAACGGCTAAATTTTTCATAGCGCTGTTCCATCTCATCCACCACTTTTTGAAGGGCCTTGCTGGCTTTTCTTGGATTGGTCACCACAGGGATGAGCAGGTGGGGAATATCATTATAGACCGACAGCTCCACCATCTTGGGGTCAATCATCAAAAACTTGACCTGATCAGGGCGCGCCTTCATCAAGATGCTAGAAATCATACCATTAACAGCAACCGATTTCCCAGAACCGGTCGAGCCTGCGACCAAAAGGTGGGGCATCCGACTCAAGTCAAAACTGCGTGCCGTCCCATTGACCGCCTTACCTAGAGGAATCTCAAGGAGTTTCTTAGGATCGGTCTTGGACTGCTCCCACAACTCACGAAAGGACACCGTCGCCACTTCGGCATTGGGCACTTCGATGCCGACCAAGGATTTTCCTGGAATAGGCGCTTCAATCCGCACGTCCTTGGCTGCTAGAGCAAGCGCCAAGTCATCAGCCAGGTTGGCAATCCGATTGACCCTAACACCAACAGCTGGCTTAACCTCATACTTGGTCACCGATGGCCCAATCTCCGCACGCTCCACCACCACTTGAATGCCAAAGCTCGCAAAGGTTCGCTCTAAAATCTTGATATTTTCACGCACCAACTTTTTCTCTTTTTGCTGGTTTTTAGGCTTATCGGGTGCAAAGAGATCAATACTAGGAAGAACATAGTCTTGCATCGAAAGTGGTTCTGCCAAGCTCTTACTCTCAAACGCCCTGCTTTCCTCCTTTAGCTCCTGCCAATCGTCTGGTTCTTCTGCGTCTTCATGAGCGATGATAACAGGTTCCGCCTTCTCAAGTGGCAGATCATCAAAAATCTCGCCTGTTTCCAAATCAACCAAAGGCTCCACTTGAGCTTGAGCTGCTTTTTCTTGCTGACTTGCTTTTTTCTCTCGGCGTTTTTCCTCATAAAGGTCAAAGGTCTCTTGATACTTGCGCTTGATAAAGTGGCTCACATCCAAGATATCCCAAGGGCTCATGAGAAAGGCCCCAAGGACAATCACAAGCACACCAATCAAGCCAGCCCCCACTCCTGAAAATAGGAAAGAAATAGGACGATAGAGTAAGGCTCCCAGCATCCCCCCACCAGTAAAATGCCTAACCTGAACCGACAGCAAATCATCCATCAAGAGCTGAAAAGTCCCTCGAAAGACCGTTTGCCCGCGCATGTCCGGTGTCAAAAAGAGATAGGTGTGCCACTCTAGCAAAAGACCGACCAGCATCACACTAGCACCAATCACGACGTTTTCCAGTTTCTTAGCCCATTTAAAGGCAAAGAGATAGACTATGGTTGCTATCATCACAGGATAGGCCAGACTACCGACCAAAAGACGCACCAGATTGTAAGCTGTAATCCCAAAGCGCCCCATCCGAAGGCAGGCAAAAAAAAGCACAAAAGCCAAGAGCAGTCGCCTGACCAATCGCTTCAGAGCTGCCTGTCGTCTTAATTCTTCCTTGGTGGGGCGTTTCTTTCGCCCCTTTGTTTTTGCTTGTCGTTTTGTTTCTGCCATAGCTTTCATTATATCACACTAATGAACTCTTGATAAACAAAAACAAGTCAATCACTGACTTGTTTGTTCTCTTTCTTTATCTAATTCTTTGATAATGTCTTCTAAGTCACCAACCAATTTAGGAATGTCATGATGGGCAATGGTTAAAATTAATCTCGTATTAATTTTTCCATAATGATGATAAGCTTTATCTCTAAACCGTTTGATAGCAGACCAATTTATCTTTTCCTTATAACGATCTTGCAAGTCCTGAGAAATTTTTCTAGAATCCAGTTGCTCTCCAATTTGACCAATATGCATCGCCAAAGAACTCGTCACCATCTCATCATTCTCTGGGATATGATAAATCAAACATTTCTCTAACGTTTTTCCAACTTCTCTAGCATAGTCTAGCATTTGATTAAGATACAAATAATCGCTCTCTTCTTGGCTCAGCCTCATAAATCATGATCCTTTCTTGATAAAATCTCTCTTTTAATTGCTTGCCAATATAAGTAGCTGCTTCTTCTATCTCTTCAACAGATAAAACATCTACCGAAATATGGAAAATAGATTCTAATTCATCCGATAGATTGAAAAACCTTAACCCATCTGCTTTTGAACCTTCCACAACAACTGCCAAATCGAGGTCACTATTTTTATCCGCTTCTCCTCTTGCATAAGAGCCAAAAAGATAGATCGCAGAAATCTGATAGGATTTGGCAACAGGGGCAACTCGTTTTTTAATTTCTTCTAACGTATATACCATCTCATTGCTCCTTTTTTAGTCTCTTCTACTGTCATTTTAACAAAAACGAAGCAAAAAAGAAAGTCAACTCCTTATCAATCAAGAACGGGACAACCATTTTTTACCCCATTTTCCCATCTCGCTGCATTTGTGGTACAATAGAAAAAAACGAAAGGTATGCTTATGACAAAAAAATCCTTATTATTCCTATTGCCACTTTCACTTTTGCTTCTCACGGGTTGCCAACAGATGGATCGTACCATCAAGGGAGACGATTATGTTGCGAGTCAAGAAAATCAAAAAGCAGCACAAGATAGACTCAACACCCTAAACAAGGCGGACTTCCCCCAACTATCCTCAACTGTCGCCAAAGACGAGGCTGAGGTCAAACTCAATACCACCAAAGGCAGTGTGACCATCAAACTCTTTCCAAAATATGCGCCACTAGCGGTGGAAAATTTCCTCACCCACGCCAAAGACGGCTACTACAATGGAGTGAGCTTTCATCGCGTCATCAAGGATTTCATGGTCCAATCGGGTGATCCAAAAGGCGACGGCACAGGAGGTGAGTCCATCTGGAAGGGCAAAGATAAAAACAAAGACGCTGGCGATGGCTTTCAAAACGAAGTGTCTGACTACCTCTACAACATCAGAGGAGCGGTTGCTATGGCGAACCGAGGCCCCAATACCAACGGCAGCCAATTTTACATTGTTCAAAACCATCAAAATATGACCAGCCAGTTAGATCCTAGCCTTTACCCCAAAAAACTCTTTGAAGCCTACCAAAAAGGCGGCTACCCTCAAGGAGACGGTAACTACACCGTCTTTGGACAGGTCATCGAAGGCATGGATGTCATTGATGCCATCGCAAACACCCCAACCGATTCTTCCGACAAGCCCAAAGACCCCATCACCATCACCTCTATTGAGATTTTAAAAGAAGCAGAAAAATAAAACATAAGTCGGTGTTGGAAACTTAGTCAGGTATGAAAACTAAAGATGAAAAACACTCAAATTTTAAAGCGTTTGGAAGACCACTTCCAGCGCTTTTTTAGTCTTTTAATTATTTTTTAGAAAAGACATTTCTTTCTGAAAATATTTGATTTTTACCTCAAAAAGTGTATAATAAGGTTCAAGAAGATCAATCAAAAAGAGCATAACTGCTGACAAGAGCTTGCTTAGGAGGTTTTATGAAATTATTAACCCAAAGCCGTTTTTACGCCATTTTAACCCTCTCACGCTTGTTCAATACCTTGGGGGGCAGCCATCTACAATTTGGTCTTTATCGTCTTTGCATCCAGCATGCCAAACCCTAAATTCGCTGTTGGTATCGCCAACTTTATCCTGATGGTACCGATTCTTTTTACCCTCTTTGTCGGAAAAAGAGCCGATCAGACTAATAGCAAAGCCCAGTGGGTGATTCAAGCCGGCTACCTTCAAACTGTGATGTTTGTCACAGTCGCTTTTCTGACCAAATCCAGCACTTATCTGGCTTTTTCTTTTATTTGTTTGCTAAATATCTTCTCAGATATGCTCAGTGATTACCGCGGTGGTCTGCTCATGCCTATCGTCAAAAAGAATATTCCAGAAAAGGATCTCAACGAAGCCTATTCCTTCTGGCAAGTTATCCAATTATTAGGCAACTTAGCTGGACAAGCCTTGGGGATTTATCTGCTTGCCATCAGCCATCAAAACTTCATGTTGGTCGCCTTCCTCAACGCCCTGTTTTTCTTTCTCTCATCTAGCGTTCTCTACCTCAAACGCAAAAACTTGACCTATGAGCCTATCACACAAGACGAAAACGACAAACAGCCTTTCTTTAAGGAAATGAAAGAACTCTACCAACTCATGGAAAAGTCTTTTGAAGACCCTGAAACCAAGCGGTTTTTACCTCTTCTCCTTTCCATCATTTTGGTCAACTTTATCGCATCCTCCATCTCTTCCATCTACAACATCTATCTGCTCCATCACAGCTTATTTGGTCTCTCCTTTAGCCAGGGCATCTTCTTAATTGATGTGGTCTTTATCGTGGGCATGGTGCTTGGTAGCCTCTTTCCCCATGACTACTTCGGTCGGCTGTCGCTCAACCAGATTATGATTTGGGTGGGAAGTGCTATGATTCTCTTTGCCCTAGCTCACCTCCTTCATCTGTCAGAGGTCTTGCCTCTCCTCGCCTTTTTGTTTGGTGCTTACTTGGCAGGAAAGATCAACCCCAAAGTCAACAGCATGATTTTGACTAAACTTCCCTCACATATCCTAGCGCGTGCCAACTCCTTTATAAGCCTGCTCTTTGCCTTTAGCATTCCTCTTGGAACTGCCGTTTTTAGCGCTCTTGCCATCATCAGCCTCCCATTAACGTGGATAGTTTTTCTGATTTTATCCATTCTTTTGACCTTCATGGTCATCACCAATCAAAAAAATAAAACACAAAGATAGAGGCCTAATCCGACGACTTTTTCCTTGCATTTTGATAAGAGGTGTACTATAATGGAGATGCTAGGAAATAGTTTTAGTACTTTTAAGGATATGGAAGTTTGGTGCAAATCCAACGCGGTCCCGCCACTGTGATAAATGCTTCTGCGTTTTAAGTCAGGTCTTTATTCTTAAATTTTAGTAGATTTCAGGCCTCGATGTAAGGTCGTGATGTCAGTTTGGAAGACAGTTCAGTGATGCAGTTCTTTCCATTATTGGCTCTACGTTATAGTACACCTATTTTTCTAAAGATGAGTTTTCATCTTTCTGCAACGGAGCAGGGCCGATAATGAGGAAAGTAACTGCTATCCAACGACGCATAGCCTGATATACAAAGACGTATAAGACTTTCTTTTACTTGTTTATAAGATAAAGAGCTTAGCAACAGCGCTAGGTTCTTTTTTCGTTTTTAGTTGAGCCGTTAAAACAAAAAAATCACTTGTCCTCTCAAACAAGTGATGGCTACTCTACCACAGAAACCAAGCGGATTTTCAAAATATTGGGTCTAGTGGACAATTTTTCAATGACATCGACCATTGACACATCCTCTGGCAAATGCAGGGTGAAGATATTGCGATAAATCTTTCTCCCCTTGACATTTTCCACATCAAAAACCACGTTATCGAGCTCAATGTGATAGTGCTCAAAAAACTGGGTGAGAAATTCCTTGGTCTCTACTCTGTGTACAAAATGAATTTCCAAACGCTTGACCACAGGTGGTTTGACGATGCGAGTAATCACCGCCAAAGAAAAGAGGACAGCTAAAAAACTCAAAACCGCAATCGCATAATAGCCCATGCCCAAAGCAATCCCAATGCCTGCCACCGTCCAAAGCGAGGCTGCCGTCGTGAGCCCTGCCACCCGCTGCTTGGTGATGACAATGGTTCCTGCACCTAAAAAACCAATCCCGCTAACAATGGGCGCCAGTAACCTGACCTGATCGACCTCAATTTGCGGATGGAGCTGAATTTTTTCATAAAAAACAGCACTCTGAATGAGAGCAATGGTCGTTGCTCCAACACAGACCAAAAGGTGGGTGCGAAGTCCTGCTGGACGGCTTTTTCGTTGCCGATCATAACCAATCACACCCGAAAACAAGAGGGCTAAACCCAGTCTTAACATCATGTCTGCTATGCTCATCACAGTCCCCCTCTCTTAAAATCACTGCTCCTTCATTGTAAGCCTTTTAAAAAAAGGTGTCAAGAAATTAAATTGTTCAGCCCTTTTGCTTCCTTTTTTCTCCAATCAATGCTACTATAATAGTGATACTCTATTTTGCATTAGGAGGTTATATGCACACGTTATTTGAAATCTCCCTGATTTTACTGGCCAGCGTTATTGCGACGGTGGTCTCTAAAAAAGCGGGGATTCCTGCCGTTGTTGGTCAACTCTTCGTCGGCATTATTTTAGGCCCATCGCTCCTTCACTTGGTTAAAGAAGGGGAGGTGCTACATTTTCTATCCGAAGTCGGGGTTATCCTGCTGATGTTTATGGCAGGGTTAGAGGCTCATTTTGACATGCTCAAAAAATACCTCAAACCCAGTTTACTGGTTGCCATCACTGGTGTTGTGGTTCCTCTAGCCAGCTTTTTTGTCCTCTCTCGCCTCTTTGGCTATGAGGTCAATGCGGCTATTTTCTACGGACTCGTCTTTGCTGCGACCAGCATTTCCATCACTGTAGAAGTCTTGTCTGAGTACAAGCGCATCAAAAGTAAAACAGGTGCCATCATCATCGGAGCTGCGGTTGTGGATGATATCTTAGCTGTCCTACTCCTTAGTCTCTTTCTTGGGACAACTGGCGCGTCGGTCAACCTCTTTCACCAAATCGGCCTACAAGCCATTTTCTTTATCTTTTTAGCGGTCTGTATGAAATACATCATTCCTGCCTTTCTCAGATGGTCAGAAAAAATAGACTTCTTAGAAAAAGAAACCTTGTTAGCCTTGCTCATTTGCTTGTCCCTCTCCCTATTAGCGGATGCGGTGGGACTAAGCGCCATCATCGGCTCCTTCTTTGCAGGGCTTGCTATCGGGCAGACGCCTTACGGTGAAAAGGTCGAAACACGGATTGCGACACTGAGTTACGCCTTTTTCATCCCAATTTTCTTCACCTCTATCGCTTTACCGCTCAAGTTTGACGGCATGTTAGAACAAACACCGACCATCCTTTTATTTACCGCAGTTGCTGTCTTAACCAAACTCATCCCAGGGTACTTGGTCGGACGTGGTTACCAATTTGGTCAAATGGATTCGCTCACTATCGGTAGCGGTATGGTCAGCCGTGGGGAGATGGCACTGATTATCGTCCAAATCGGACTCGCTCAAAATATCATCAGTACCACCACCTATTCTGAACTGGTACTCGTGGTTATCCTATCCACCTTTATCGCTCCTTTCCTGCTCAAATATTCTTTTGGAAAAGAGCAACAATAGATACAAAAACCATTGTTCCTTTTAGGAGCAATGGTTTTTGTATCGTATCTCTCTAGTCTAACTAAAGATAATGTCACACAAAATTAACATTTGAATACTATTCATTTTTCCTTACGAATCAAGGAAACCACCGCCTCGGTCCTTGCTGTGTGGGGGAACATATCCACCGACTGGATATAGCGGACTTGATAGACCTTGGACAGCTCCACCAAATCTCTGGCTAGGGTGGAGACGTTGCAGGACACATAGACCATTTTTTCTGGGGCGTAGGTCAATATGGTTTTGAGGAGTTTGTCATCCAGCCCTGTACGCGGTGGATCGACGATGAGAGCATCTGCACGGTAGCCCTCTTGGTACCATTTGGGGATGATGTCTTCAGCCTTGCCTGCTTCATAATAGGTGTTATCAAAGCCCATGGCACGGGCATTAGCCTTAGCATCTGAGATGGCTTCAGGGATAATGTCCATCCCTCTGACAGAGGCGACCTTGTCCGCAAAGGCAAAGCCGATAGTCCCCACCCCACAGTAGGCATCAATCAGATGGTCACTAGGTTTGACATCTAGGGACTTAACCGCTTCGCGGTAGAGTTTTTCAGTTTGTTCTGGATTGAGCTGGTAAAAAGCACGGGGGGAAAGGGCGAAACTATAATCCAGCACCCCCTCTTTGATACGCTCTTGTCCCCAGAGGATTTCCGTCACTTGCCCGTAAATCTCGCTAGAACGGCTCCGGTTAATATTTAGAGCCACGGTCTTAACCTCTGGAAAGTCCTTGACCAAATCCTGAATGACCTTGGTCAACACCAACTCACGGCTACTGATAAAAATCAGCTGCACCTCACCCGTTTCACGGGCCCGTCTGACCATGAGGGTCCTGATGCCATCTCGCTTGCGTTCTTGATAGATAGGGACTTGATACTGGCTGAGTAGCGCTACGATGCGGTTGACCACTTTTTGTGTCACCTCATCTTGCACCAAACAGTCCTTGATGTTAATCAAACGATGAGAATTTTCCGCATAGAGCCCTGCTATGATTTTCTTGCCGAACTGTCTGACCTGAAACTGCAACTTAGCCCGATAATGAAAGGGATCGTCCATGCCTAGGGTCGGTCTGACCTCATAGTCCTCATAACCTTTGGGCTTAAATTTTTTCAGCGCTTGGCGGATGACATCATCCTTAAAATCCAACTGCTTGTCATAGCGCAAGTGCATAATCTGACAGCCTCCACATTCGCTATAAATGGGACAGGCAGGTGTCACCCGAAATTTGGAGCGTTTTTTGATGTCTAGTAACCTAGCTTCTGCGAAATTGCGCTTAATGGCAGTTACCTGACACAAAACATCCTCGCCTTTTAGCGCCCCTGGTACAAAAACAAGGGTCTTTTGATAAAAACCAATTCCCTCCCCGTTAATGCCCATGCGCTTGATTTTTAATGGAATTTTTTGCTTAACTGCTAGTGCCATACGGCCTCCCTCATGATTTTGTCGTCTTTGTCTTATACTTTTTAGACGATACTACTCTCATTGTACCATTTTTGTTATAATAGTCCTATGAAAATTACTCAAATCGAAAAGAAAAAACGCCGCTATCTGGTCCGCTTTGATACCGATGAAAAACTCTACCTCTGCGAAGATACCTTGGTCAAGTTTCGCTTGGTAACTGGTCGAGATATAGAAGAGAACTTGCTACTTGAAATCAAGGATTTTGACCAGATTGCTTATGGCAAGCAACTGGCCCTCTACTACCTGTCTTTTCAGTTGCGCACACAAAAAGAAATCGCCCTCTACCTCAAAAAACATGAGATTGAAAACGACTATCTCCCTCGCATCATTGACCATCTCAAGGAACAAGGCTTTGTTGATGATGAAGCCTACGCCAAAAGAGCCATTGACATCTACGCTAGAAAGGGCAAGGGACCTTATTGGCTACTCCAAAAGCTAGGTCAAAAAGGTATAGACAAGGCTGTGGTTCAAGACCTTTTGGACCAAGCAGATTTCAGCGAAGGGCTTGAAAAATCTGCCAAACAACTGCTCAAACGCTATGAAAATCGCCTTCCCCAAAAGGCCCTCAAACAAAAAATCATCCAGTCCCTTATGAATCGCGGCTATGCTTTTCAAGAAGCCAGCTTTGCCTATGAAGATCTCGAAATCGAGAAGGACGATGATTTTGAACAAGAGCTCCTAGAAAGCGAAATCGATAAGCAATACCGAAAATACGCTAGGCGCTACGATGGCTATGAGCTCAAAAACCGCCTCTTTCAAGCCCTCATGCGCAAAGGATTTGCCTCTTCTGACATCAACCGACAGCTAAAGGATTATTTTTAAACGGTCAACTTCAGACTTTTTTGTAAAAATATGGTAAAATAGGCAGGAGAACGTCTTTAGAAAGTGAAATATGATGAAATTACCTAAAGAAGGCGACTATATTACCATCCAAAGTTACAAACATGACGGAACCTTGCACCGTGCTTGGCGAGACACCATGGTTCTAAAAACAACCGAAAACGCTCTGATTGGGGTCAATGACCACACCTTGGTCACTGAAAATGACGGCAGACGCTGGGTCACGAGAGAACCTGCTATCGTTTATTTTCATAAAAAATACTGGTTCAACATCATCGCCATGATCCGCGATGAAGGGGTGTCCTACTACTGCAACCTTGCAAGCCCTTATGTTTTGGATGCTGAAGCCTTAAAATACATTGATTATGACTTGGATGTCAAGGTCTTTCCCAATGGGGAAAAACGTCTCCTTGACACCGATGAGTACGAACTCCACCGCAAACACATGCACTACTCCCCAGATATTGACTACATCTTAAAAGAAAATGTCAAAATCCTCGTGGACTGGATCAACAAAGAGCGTGGCCCTTTTTCAGATGCTTATGTCAAGATTTGGTACAAGCGCTATTTAGAGTTAAAGAAAAAATAAAACGACTTTCCTCTCATCGGTCAAACACCGATAGAAGAAGGTCGTTTTTCTCATTTCTTAACCAATTTTCTCTTTTGCCACCATAACAAAAAGACTAGACCACCCTCAAATATGACAAAAAAGAGGACAAAACAATGGAGAAAATACCCCTCAGGCAGCGCTGTGATGACAGGATCAAGCGCTGGATCGAAGAGCCAAGTCGTATCCCCCGCAAAAAAGACCTGATGAAACCAAATAAAGAAGGTATCAAAGCCCACAAGAGCTGACAAGCCCAAGAACACAAAAGGCAGAACCGCTAGCCTCGAAAACCAATGAGCATAAAAGAGAGGCGCTTCTTTTCGTTTTTGCCAAATCTTAACCGCGGGAAAAGCCCCCAAGATAGTAAGACCTTCTGCCAGTAAAAAGAGATGCTTGACATCCTCAAAATGCTTGAGTCCATTTACCGAAGAAGGGAAATCTGCCATCTGCAAATGCGCCACAAAAGGATTGGTCAAATACGCCATCAACTGCCTAAAATTCGCCTGTAAAGTTGCTGTAGAAAGCCCTGTTTGACGGACCAAATCAAAGTTTTTTACCTCAAATGGGTAAATGATAGTAGCTAAAATAAGGGTCAGAACCACCGAGATTGCCAGCCACCAGAGCGATAAAAACAAGAGTTGTCCCTTAATTTTCATCCAAAGACCACTCCGCAAGACTCGCCACCACATGGGTCGGAGCAACAGGCAAATGAGGGACTTCTTCTGGACTGGTAAAACCAGTCGTCACCAGTAATGATGCAAGACCATTATCAAGACCCGCCTTGATATCCGTCAGATAGTTGTCCCCAACCATTAGGGTTTCTTCTTTTTTTGTGCCAAGATGCGCCAAGGCTTTTTCCATGATAATAGCTTGCGGTTTGCCAATAATAGTTGGTATCACACGTGTCGCAGATTCTAGGAGGGCAATCAAGGAACCCGCACCAGGAAGCAAGCCGCGCTCCGTTGGAATATTGAGGTCAGGATTGGTACCAATAAAGACAGCCCCCTTTTGAATGGCTAGCGTCGCTAGGGCGAATTTGTCATAGGTCACCTGCCAGTCCAAGCCCACCACGACATAAGCAGGATTCTCCTCATCTAGGATATAACCTGCCTCACGCACCGCACTCTCTAGCCCCACATCACCAATGACATAGGCGGTCTTATCTAATCCGAGGTCATTCATATAATCAATCGTGGCAAGGGTTGCCGTATAGATGGTGTCAAGAGGCGTTTCAATGGCAAATTTCTGCGCCAGCATGTCCTGCACCATCTGAGGGGTTCTAGTAGTATTATTGGTCACAAAGAGATAAGGGATGCCACGTTCTTGCAAGCCATAGACAAAATCTCGCCCTGCTTCAATCACATGATTGCCCTTATAAATCGTACCGTCCAAATCAATCAAATAACCCTTGTAACTCATCTTCTCTCCATTCTATTTTTGCTTGTGTGTGTAATCCCTTGCTTGAGCGGATTTCATGGAAGGTGGTCAGACCTTCTTGTTTGACCAAGTGTTCGGCCTTGTCCTTAGCTCTTAACTCCTTATGGTAATAGAGGAGCAAACGCTTGGGACTATGGCGCTCCAAAAAGGCCATGTCCAAATGCCGATAGAAAAAATCCACATACTTGTGATTGGTCACATGGTTGTTCAGATCCAAATCAAAATAATCAATGACTAGCGGATAGGCTGTTGCTCCCTCCAGTGTCGGCAACCTTTCTCCGCGTTTCATACGCTTGATCGCCTCGGACTGATAAGGAGCGATTAACGCCTCTGGAACTGGGCTAATCTTTCTGGTTTCAAAGTTAATCAACGCAAAAGTCGCCTCCATAAAGACCAAGACCTCGCCTTTTTCATCCAAGAGCTCAATGGTCCGGTAACAGAGGTATTTGTTATAGGCATAGGCTACCGTCTTGATGGTGATGGCTTCATCATAGACCGGAAAACGGTGGATAGTGACATCATAGGCTGTCACCACCCAAACCAAGCCATAGGTCTCAAAGACAAACTGATCGCTACGCCCCAAACTTTTCGAGTGCAGACTCGATACCTGCAAGGCCAAAGACAACATACTGGGTAGGGTCATCTGATGTTTATTATCTGCCTGAAAAAAAGGCACCTGATAAGGCATTTCAAATACACTTGCCATAGATTTACTCCAAAATAAATTTTTCTGCAACGGTGTCCCCTAAAAAGAGGCCCTTTTGGGTCATCCGAATGAAGTCTTTGTCCTTGGACAAAAGACCATCTTCTCTTAGCTCTTTGACCACTTGACCATAGCGCTCTTCAAAGGAAACCCCGAATTTTTCTTCAAATCGCTGAATGGATACGCCTGATTTCTTGCGCAAACCAAGGAAAAATTCTTCCTCCATCTGCTCCTCTTTGGTCAAATATTCCTCAGACAAGCGAGCGTGGCGGTCTTCCTTGATGGCTTTCAAATAGTGCTGGATGGGCCCACGATTGCGGTAACGCATGCCGTGAATATAGCCAGAAGCCCCAGCCCCGCAGCCAAAATACTCGGCATTATCCCAGTACATGAGATTGTGCCTACTTTCAAATCCAGGCTTACTAAAATTGGAAATCTCATAGTGGTCAAAACCATTCGCCTTCATCTGGGTAATGATATACTCAAACATCTCCGCCTCCAAATCCTCGGTCGGTAGATTGAGTTTGCCCCTTCGCATCCGATTCATAAACACCGTGTGATGCTCAAGGATAAGACTATATAAACTCAAGTGGGGAATATCAAGAGCTAAAGCTTTGCTCACATTTTCCTCCACATCCGCCATAGTTTGTCCAGGCAGAGCATAGATGAGGTCAATAGAGATATTATCAAAGCCTGCGCCCTTGAGGCTATCAATGGTGCTATAAATCTGGGCTTCATTGTGGCTACGGCCGATCTGCTTGAGATGACGATCATTAAAGGTCTGCACGCCAAGAGAAACCCGATTGACCGCAGAATCTTTCAAAACTGCTACCTTATCTGGTGTCAAATCTCCAGGGTTTGCCTCAATGGTAAACTCCTTCATATGGGATAAATCCAATTCTTTGGTCAGCTCGCTAAGGAGATAAGCCAGCTGCTTTGCTGTAATGGCGGTCGGTGTCCCCCCTCCGATATAGAGGGTCTTGAGTTCATGGATATCATAAGCTCGAAATTCGCTCAATAGTGCATCAAGATAATCATCCACAGGCTGATTTTTAATAAAAACCTTCGCAAAATCACAATAGTAACAAATCTGGGTGCAAAAAGGAATATGCACATAAGCCGAGGTTGGTTTTTGTTTCATGTTCTTATTTTACCATAAGACTGAAGAGAGAGTGGGACAAAAATCGGTAATTTCAAAGAAATTCGATTTTGTCGTCCCACCTCCATAAGGTCTAGTAGGGGATAAAAGCTTGAAAAATCAAGCGCATTAGCCTCACTAGATGACTAGCGCCTTTAAAACAGCAGTTAGAAATAAATAGAAGCTGGGTACTTTTGCCCCAGCCTCTTCATCATTTGTCCCTTAGTCAAGACCAATTTCAGCCCTGACCACATCTGCGATAGTGTCCACATAATAATCGACTTCCTCATGGCTTGGGGCTTCTGCCATGACACGAAGGAGAGGCTCGGTACCACTTGGACGGACCAAGATACGCCCATTGCCTGCCATTTCTTCTTCCATTCGTGCGATAACAGCTGCGATAGCAGGAACGCTCATGGCCTTGTCTTTCATGCTATTTTCCACAGGAATATTGACCAATTTTTGTGGGTAGATGGTCACTTCATCCGCCAATTCAGAAAGAGCTTTGCCTGTTTCTTTCATGATTTTTGTCAGTTGAATGGCAGTAAGCTGACCATCTCCTGTGGTGTTGTAGTCCATGATGATGACATGCCCTGACTGCTCGCCACCCAGGTTATAGCCAGACTTTCTCATTTCCTCTACCACATAGCGATCCCCAACTGCGGTGACAGCCTTTTTGATGCCCTCAGCATCCAAGGCCTTGTGAAATCCTAGATTGGACATAACAGTTGTGACGATGGTATTTTTTTCTAGCTGACCTTTTTGTGCCAAGTATTTTCCGATGATGAACATGATCTTATCGCCATCAACAATCTCACCGCGCTCGTCAACTGCGATCAAGCGGTCACTATCCCCGTCAAAGGCAAGACCAAGGGCTGCACCTTCTGTTTTCACCAATTCTTGGAGGGCTTCTGGGTGAGTGGATCCGACCTTGTCATTGATGTTGAGGCCATTTGGCACATCACCAATCAAGCTAATCTCTGCTCCTAAATCAAGGAAAATATCTCTCGCAGAAGCCGCCGCTGCTCCATTGGCCGTATCCAAGGCCACTTTCATGCCTTCTAGCTCAATACCTGTTGAGACCAAGAATTTCTCATACTTGCGGATGCCTTCTGGATAAGGCACCAAGACACCAAGTCCTTCTGCGCTCGGGCGAGGCAGGTGGTCCTCATCAGCATCCAGAAGCGCCTCGATTTCAAGCTCGACATCGTCATTGAGCTTAAAGCCATCATTTCCAAAGAACTTGATACCATTGTCCTTAGCAGGATTATGGCTGGCTGAGATCATGACTCCAGCACTCGCCTGCTCGGTCCTCACCAAGTAAGCCACCCCAGGCGTGGCTAAAACGCCCAGCTGATAGACCTCAATCCCCACGGACAAGAGTCCTGCTACGAGAGCTGCTTCTAGCATCTCCCCTGAGATACGGGTATCACGCGCGACAAAGACACGCGGTCTTCCTGTTTCGTGTTGGCTAAGAACATAGCCTCCAAAACGGCCTAGCTTAAAGGCCAACTCTGGGGTCAACTCAACATTAGCTTCCCCACGAACACCATCTGTTCCAAAATATTTTCCCATAATGTTTTGATGTGCTTGCTTGCACTTCCTCCTTTAGTTTCCTTATTCTATTTTGTATTATTTTTTGATAACCGTGAGTTTGACTCCGACTTGCTCAGGGTCAACGCTCACCCCTTCTGGCAACTGACTAGAAACATCGACCAGTCTCGTGCCGTCTTTGGTAATGCCTGTGGTATCGAGCTTAACCGTTACTTCATTGATGTCAGAAAGTAACTCTCTACTGCCTTGCAATTTTACCTGCTCTTGATCCAGTTTATACAGGATGTTGGAGAGATTCTCATCGAGTTTTCCGACCAATTCGACCTTCAAGGGAACGGTCTTGGTGATGGGTCTGACCTTGGCTGAGAGTTTGACCTTGGCAGGTTCGATGATACTTGGTAAGACCTTACCATCTGCTGAAACAGCCTGCAAGGTTGCTTGTCCGTCGTAATCAGCAGAAAGGGTCTTGTCCTCTGGGAGCCTCGCTTCCACATGGTCGATTTGATCAATGGTCGCTTCGTCACTCGTGACCTTGACCTCTTTTTCCGATAGGGAAAGCGAGGTCAGCTCATAACCTGTTGCCAGCTTAACCTTAGCTTGGTCAGATTCTAGCTTAAAGGTCTTGCTCTTTTTTTGCCCAACGGTCACTGAAATGCTGGTGGGCGAGATGGTGGCCGTCAAATCAGATGGCAAATCCCTGATTTCCAGATTAACCCGTGTGGTGCCTTCTGAAACCCGTGTTAAATCTGCAACGAGCTTAAACTTTCTGGTATCAGGATTGATTTCAGAATCCAGCTTAACCCGATTGGTTGAGGTCAAATAAACTTCCGCATCGTAAGAATAGCCGCTGATAAAATACTTATCCGTATCATACTTGATGTCAATCGGCACATGCTCTAGCGTGTGGGAGTAAGTCTCGACTGTCGTTTTATCCACTTGGTTGGTTTTATTGCTATAATTGGCTGATGTCGCAGTCAAAAAGAGCAAGATGGCGAGACCTAAAGACACCAAAGCTAGACTGAGTTTGGTTAAAAATAAACGCCTAATCTTAGTCATGCGAACCTCCCTTGAATCGTGAAAGGAAAGATTTCTTCTCCTTTTGCTCAGAGATAAAGGTCATCCGAAGCAAAGCCTCAAAATTTTCCAAGGTTAAATCATGGTAAAATTCCCCTTGATAAGCCACCGAGATGCCGCCAGTCTCTTCTGATACAATGATGGTAAAGGCATCCGATTGCTCGGACAGACCAATCGCTGCCCGGTGTCTGGTCCCAAACTCCTTAGAGATATGACTCGACTCCGATAGGGGCAGATAAGCACTGGCAACCGCAATCTCACTCCCTTTGACGATGACCGCCCCGTCATGAAGAGGGGTATTGGGGATAAAGATGTTAATCAAAAGCTGGTTGGAAATATCCGCATGAAGCGGAATCCCTGTTGCCATATATTCCTGCAAGGTCTGGGCGCGCTCAACAGCGATCAGCGCCCCGATTTTTCGAGGGCTCATATACGCCACTGACTTGACAAAGGCATCAATCATGCGCTCCTCATCTGTCATGGACTGAGTCGGCATAAAAACATTGGGCGTACGCCCAAAACGCTCTAGTCCAGTCCGAATCTCAGGAGCAAAGATGATGACCCCTGCAATCACCCCGTAAGTGATGACCTGATTCATCAACCAAGTAATGGTGGTGAGGCCTAAAAATTCCGCCACAAAACGCACCAAAACAAACAAGATAACCCCTTGCACCAAAGACATAATCTTGGTGCCAGCCAAGGCTCTGATAAATCGATAAATCAGATAAGCTACCAGTGTAATATCAACGATATTGATAAATGTTGTCCATGGATTTGCCACCAAGCTCGACCAGAACTTGGGATCCACTGTCATCCAATAGGTCATAGACCAAACCTCTACTTCTTACAAACTACTCATACTCTTCATTATACCATTTTCTCGATAGTTTTTCTGTATCATAACTTAAATTTTATGATAAAATAGCACTATGACTATGAAAACTACCTTAGCAAAATTAGCAGGACGCACCAGCCACCTGCTTTTAAAACAACTGGGGCGTGGTTCGACCCTGCCTGGTAAGATTGCCCTTAAAATTGACCCTGATCTCTTAAAAAGTCTCTCCAAAGATTATGAAATCGTGGTCATCACAGGGACAAACGGCAAGACCCTCACCACAGCTCTAACCGTCGGTATCTTAAAAGAAGCCTTTGGAGAGGTCGTGACCAATCCGAGTGGGGCAAACATGATCACGGGGATCACATCCACCTTTTTGACCGCAAAGTCCGGAAAATCTGGTAAAAAGATTGCTGTCCTTGAGATCGATGAGGCAAGCTTGCCTAAGATTACCCGCTATCTCACGCCTAGCCTTTTTGTCTTTACCAATATCTTTAGAGATCAGATGGATCGCTACGGAGAGATTTATACCACTTACCAGTTTCTCTTAGACGGGGCAAAAAGTGCGCCACAAGCGACCATTCTTGCCAATGGCGATAGTCCACTCTTTCACCCATCAAGCATCCAAAACCCCGTCAAATATTACGGTTTTGATCTTGAAAAAGAAGCGCCTAAGCCTGCCCACTACAATACCGAAGGCATCCTTTGCCCCAACTGCCACCATATTCTCAAATATCGTGTCAATACCTATGCTAACTTGGGAGATTATATCTGTGAAAACTGTGGTTTTAGCCGTCCGACACTAGACTATCGCTTGACGGACTTGCTTGATGTGACCAATACGTCGTCAACGTTTCGCATTGATGGTGAGGATTACAAGATCAATATCGGTGGGCTTTACAACATCTACAATGCCCTAGCTAGTGTCGCTATCGCTGAATTTTTAGGGGTCGATCCTGCCATCATCAAAAAAGGGTTTGAAAAAAGTAAGGCGGTCTTTGGACGACAAGAAACCTTTAAAATAGGGGACAAAGACTGTACCCTTGTTTTGATTAAAAATCCTGTCGGTGCGACTCAAGCGCTTGAGATGATTAGACTTGCTCCTTATGATTTCAGTTTATCGGTCCTCCTCAACGCCAACTACGCTGACGGTATCGATACTAGCTGGATTTGGGACGCGCATTTTGAAAGCATTACCGATATGCCTATCACACAAATCTTTGCCGGAGGGGTCAGAAGTGCTGAAATTGCAAGACGCTTACGGGTCACCGGCTACGACAAAGACAAGATTGCAGTCGCCACGAGTCTGCTTGATTTGATCGAAAAGATTAAGCATCAAGATAGTAGCCACGCTTATATCTTAGCGACTTACACCGCCATGCTAGAGTTGCGCGAAATCCTAGCTAAGCAACATGTGATCCAAAAGGAGGTCTAAGATGACTTATATTTCCCTGCAATCCACTGTTCAAGAATCCCTTCCTTATAGCTTGCGCGTCGCCCATCTCTACGGCGATCTCCTCAATACCTATGGGGATAATGGTAATGTCTTGATGATCAAACACGTTGGTGAAAAATTAGGCGCTCACATGACCTTTGACATCGTATCGATTGGAGATGATTTCAACCCAGATGATTATGATATGGTTTTCTTTGGAGGGGGGCAGGATTTCGAGCAATCCATCGTCGCCAAGGATCTTCCCTCCAAGCGTGAGGCTATTAATACCTTTATCCAAAACGATAAGGTCATCCTAGGAATATGCGGTGGCTTTCAGCTCCTAGGACAATACTATATCCAGTCAAATGGAGAGCGCATCGAAGGCATCGGTGTCATGGGACATTATACCCTCAATCAAGACCACAACCGCTTCATCGGTGACATCAAAATCTACAACGAAGAATTTGACGAAACCTACTACGGCTTTGAGAATCACCAAGGCAGAACCTTCCTATCTGAGGACGAAAAACCCTTGGGACGCGTCGTCTATGGCTGTGGCAATAACAAGGAAGACGGCACCGAAGGCGTGCATTACAAGAATGTTTACGGTAGCTATTTCCATGGTCCCCTGCTCTCACGCAATCCTAACCTCGCCTACCGCTTAGTCACCACCGCCCTCAAAAATAAATACGGACAAGATATCAAGCTCCCACTTTATCAAGACATCCTCGCGGAAGAAACCGCAGAGGAAGTCGGAGATGTTAAGAGCAAGGCAGATTTTGAGGGATAGACACGTTGATGCATTCTAATCTGCTTTCTGTCAGGACACTGAAATAACAAAAGATTCAGCAAGGGCCTTGTTCCTCATTTCAAGAGGGTCAGGGTCCTTGTTTCGTTCTTAAAAGGTTCATGATGAAAAAGGCACAGTGTCAACTGTAGTAGGTAGATTATAATAATGTGCGGAGAAAAGGACAGCCGTAATTGTCACAAAACATCTTTTATTTACGGACCTTTAAATCCTATCAAACCTATATTACACATGATCTTGAATGACCCTATTCCAACTCCAAACTTGAAGCCACAAACAAACTCATCAAAGAGAGCAAACGGCAGATTTTTGAATGTAGAAACTTCAAAACTAAAATGCTCATCGTTTTAAACCTCAAAAAGGAGAAGGCCAAGCTGGTCTTCTCCTTTTTGATAAGCCACCCACTACAATTGGCAGTGAGTCAGTTTTATTACCCTACCATAAATCCAAAAGATTAGTTTGCTTTACGACGAAGTCCGTAAGCACCTGCAGCAACTGACATCACACCAATCACTGTTGCAAGACTAGTTGAAGCTTCACCCGTTTTTGGTAATTCTTTCTTTTCAGCAGCTGGTTTATTCGCTTCTTTTTTATCTTTAGAGATACCAAGAAGAGTAGCAAGAGCTGCTTCTTCATTTGAAAGAACAGCATAAACACCGTTACCACCTTGAACAACCAACTTACCGCTCACTGGATCAACTTCACCAGTAAATTCTGGGTTTGGTTGTTTTTCCATCTCGTCAGCCTTGTTTGTCATCAGTGCTTTAGCTTCTTCTGGAGTCAAGATGGTCTGATCGATAAGATTCGCATCCGAACCCATTTGATGTTCTGGAAGAAGGTCAGACAATGAGAGTGACGGCTTTTCAAAAATCAGGTCTTCACTTGGAACTTGTTTCACCCTCACCAAGCTTGATTGAAGCAAGATCGGATAAACATTCAAGTTGAACAACTGGCCTGATGAAGCCTTGCCGACAATCTCGCTACTCCAATCCTCATCCGCTACTTGATAAGCCAAAAAAGGCATCTACCTGACTCACAAAACGCAACTCATGACCATTAGCGAGGAGAAGATTAGGCGCGTCTTTAGCTAAAACCGATTCACTAAAGCTGATAAAGGCCAATAAAGAAAGCATTTTCTATGATTCTAGAATAACTGTTCCTACACCTTGTCAAATTCTACTTGTATAGTGGACAAAGGGCCAAAAAGCCATAAGATTTTACTAAAAACAAACTGGTTGCTCCTAAAAACATAAGGAATAATATTATCAAACCATACTTCAATCCTTTTATAAATCCCGATTGTTTTAAAAGGTCATGATTATTCCCTAAAATAATCAACGCAAGTATGCTTGAAGCAATAAAGTATCGTCCTTGTAAGCCATTAATTACAGGTGCTCCCACAGGATTCCAAATTTGATAAAGAGCTATAAAATTCAAAATGACATAACCACTCAAAGTAACCAACGAAATGAAACGCCCAAATAAAGAAATCTTTAATTTATTGGACTCAATGAGTACACTAGCGATAACAATAAAATAGTAACCTAAACTCCACCAGTAAGGAATATTACGATTCAATAATCCAAATTTTCCACTATAAGAATGTAATAAAAATTCAGTTTTGGTCATCACAGTTTGTTTGAAAACAGCAATAAAATCAATCAAATGATGCCTTATCCACAAGACTTGCTGACTAGGATAGGCAAAATCTTTATACATTATATCTTGATTTGGAAATAGTTTTCCCCACAACACATACCATGCTAATGCCGTTCCCAACACCACTACTCCATATCCAATTTTCTTCAAAAAAGGAAAAGATTTATTAGGTATGAGAAAATACAAGAGCGAGAATATAATTAAGGTTGGCTTCATTTGAACAAGAAGAATGAATAAAAAGAATGACGGAAGTAATTTTTTAAACGTTAAAGTTTCCTTCGCACTTAAATTTAATATCAGAGCGATAAAGAAAAAACTCGCCGCATTCGTAAACCCATCACCACTTGTAGAAGTAGCTAATTCAAGGGACATAGGATTTAGCCCTAAAAAGGCCATCCCCCATTTTCCATAAGGAGTCAGTCGAATTGCATAAAAGACAAGCAAAGCATACACTAAAAAGTTAACACACCTAGCCACAAAATAGATCGTTAAAAGATTCGTCGTAAAATGCTTGCTCAGATAAACACCCACAATTTGTGGAATATATTGGACAAAAGAGTAATTTAATTGTCCTCCTAAGCCATTAAAAACTCTTGTTTTAGTCGTAAAAGTCCCTGTCTTCAAACTCTTGTATTGAAAAGGATGAGTTTCATTAAAATCCACATCTAGTGCATTTTCATTCAACTTTTTTATTCCTTCTGGTAAGTCAAATCCATACTCTTCCCAAGTTTGATGTTGACCAATATCTTTGTAATAGGGAATAATTTTTCCTTCAGCAAATGCATAAGATTTTGAGAAATGCCCATGCTCATCTGGTGCTGTCATAGGAGGAAAAAGAAATAAAAACAACGTGCCAATAGTGAAAACAAGGGTTAAGAAAAAATATTCTGGTTTTAGCTGTCTATCTTTATTTCTCATAATAATCATAAACCTTTAACTCATACTGCATTCTATGCTGTCTCACGATAGTATCTAAAATCAAACCCGCTGTAAAGAATAAAGCAGCTAAAATCATAAGGCCTGTCGCTAAAACGGCTGACGGAAATTTATCAATCAACCCTGTCTTAGTAAATTCGCTAATAACTGGAATTCCCACCCCTAGACCAAGGATAAAGAAAGCCAAGCTTAAACAACTGAAAAATAAGAATGGCTTATAATCTTTAAAAAGATTGAAGATTGTTTTTAGAACTTTAAAGCCATCTGAAAAGGTATTAAGTTTCGACTCACTTCCTTCTGGACGATCTTGATAAGTAATCGGCACCTCAACCAAACGAAAACGTTTATCCAAAGCATGAATAGACAGCTCCGTTTCAATTTCAAATCCTGGAGATAAAACAGGAAACGTTTTGACGAAAAGACGGTTAAACCCTCGATAACCAGTCATAATATCGTTATAATTTCCCTTATATAAACGGTTAATGAGCGACTTAACGAGATTGTTTCCAAATTGGTGAAAGCCTCTCTTGTTTTCCTTGGCATAAGTCCCATTTGACAAACGATCACCAATGGTCATATCTGCCTTTCCTTGTCGTAAAGGAGCAAGTAACTTTTCCACTTCTGTTGCTGGATATGTATCATCCGCATCCACCATGATATAATAATCAGCATCAATTTCACGAAACATTGACCGAACAACATTCCCTTTTCCTTGACGAGATTCAAATCGGACAATAGCTCCCTCTTCTTGAGCTAAAATTGAAGTCTTATCTTTTGAATTATTATCATAGACGTAAATATCTGCATCGGGTAAGACTTGTTTAAAATCCTGTACCACTTTTTGAATCGTCAATTCTTCATTGTAGGCTGGAAGTAGAACAGCAATTTTTTCTTTCATTTTTTTCCTTTCTTATTAATACAATCACTAAACTCACTTTAGAATAAAAAAGTATTTGTCTTTTTTGAGATAATATTGCCCAATTGTAATATCATATTGAACCAATTTTAAATCTTGCTCAACTTGTTTTTTTCTTTTTCTGAGAGTTGATTTCTATTGAGTTCATCTGGTGAACCACCCCTACCTACGCATACGCTAAGAGGTAGGGGCTTCTTGGGTAGAGTGCAGACTTATTGATTAGCTGACTAACCAACAGAGGTTACACTAGTTTACCAAGCTATCCCCGTAGTTCCTACGGTTCATTTATTTATGATTAGGCTAGCCTCAATCCTTCGTTTAGGATATTGATACTCGCATTGATGTCCCTATCATGGCAAGAACCGCAATTCTCGCATACCCAGTTTCTAACATTGAGGGGTTTCTTACCCGAATGATACCCACACTCTGAACACAGTTGAGATGATGGATACCAACGGCTGATTTTTGATACTTGTTTCTCGTACCACTCCGCCTTGTATTCCAACATTCTCACAAATTCAGACCATGAGACATCACCTATAGCCTTAGATAACCTATGGTTAGCCATCAGGTTTTTACTCGATAAGTCCTCAACACAAATAATATCATATTTCTTGACCAGTTCTGTACTGAGCTTATTCAGAAAGTCCTTGCGCTTATTGGAAATTTTCTCATGTATTTTTGCAACCTTTATGCGCTGCTTTTGATAATTAGCACTCTCAGACAGTTTCCTACCCGCCTTCTTAGCCACCAAAGCACGACGAGATAAGATTTTCTGTTCCCTAGCTAATTTCTTAGATAAGGTTTTCAAAAACCGCTCATTACCAACCTTTTCACCTGTTGACAAAATAGCAAAATGTTCAATACCCAAATCAACCCCAACAGACAAACCCGTTTTTGAAAGAGGACAAACCTCGCTTTCACAAAGAATAGAAATATAATATTTCCCAGTCTCTGACATAGAAATCGTCGCACTCTTAATCGTACCACTCATTTGACGATGCTGTTCTAATTTCACCCAACCAATTTTAGGGAGCTTGACTTTCCCTTCAGAAACAGCTATTGTCCCGTTTTGGTTATTTGTGCGATAAGACTGACGGTGACGTTTTGACTTGAATTTAGGAAAGCCAAATCCAGAATTGAAGAATGATTTATAAGCTTTTTGCAAGTTGAGTTGAACATTGGCAAGTGCCAAACTGTCAACTTCTTTCAACCAAGGGAACTCTTTCTTATACTGAGCCGGTGTGTTTCTGAGCGTTTTCCCTGTCTCCTCATAATACTTGATTTTATCTGCAAGCATCATGTTCCAGATAGCACGAGATGAACCGAATGTTTTCGCAAACATAATGCGCTGATCAAGGTTGGGATATAGGCGAAATTTATAAGATTTCTGTCTAATGGTCATTTTTTCTGTCCTTGATTTTCAATATACTGCTTAATGACATCAATTGGAGCACCGCCACTTGATAGGAGGCAGAATGATTGTGACCAGAACATTTCTTTCCACAACCGTTGACGAATAACTGAAAACTCTTTTTTGAGTAGTCGACTACTCGCAGATTTGTAGGCATTGATGAATTTACTCATTTCTGTCTTAGGCTGCCCCTTGAAGAGAATATGAACATGGTCTTTATCGTGGTTCCACTCAACTAATTCGATTTTATAACGAGGGGCGATATACTCGAATATTTCTTTAGCACGTTCAGAAATTTCATCAGTGAACACTTGTCTACGATATTTCACTACTAGAATAAGGTGGTAGTGAAGAAGAAAGACTGAATGTGCATTTGTATCTAGTTTCATTGATATGATTATTCTTTCAGTTTAGTAACTGATTATAGAATAACACAACGAAAAAGACAAGTCAAGCTTGGTCTAATGTTTCTTCTTTGTCGGTCACGCGCAGGGCATACAGCCATGCACTAGACCGAAGCACTTACATCCCGCCACCTAAGAGGTGGGGGAATTACGTGCTATCGGTTAAATGCTTGCATCACTTTTTCAGCATAAGACTTTTCATAAAGATCATCCTGATGAGCTATCGTAGCGTAAGTTGTTGTCACAAAGGAAAACGCTCGATTCCAGTCTGGGCCAATCCCACCACCGCCTCCAGTTTTCATTACAATCTCATACTTTCGACACAAATTCCTCACATAATCATTGGGCTTTGAAATATAAAGTAAGATTTCTGACTGTTTGGTCTGCTCTTTTAATGAACGAATACAATTCTCTAAATACGGGCTTTCCCCGTAAGCTGAGATGATAAACGTGTGGTTTAATGTCATATCTAATCCTTACTTTTCGCTTTTTCCAAAGAATATTCTGATGTATCTATCTCTAAAGATACACGATTCGCTAATCTGATCCCTCTCCATTTTTCTAAATGAAAAAGAGGATTCATAACCAACCAATAAAGTTTTCGTTTCCAAGAATAATCCTTGTCTCTTAAAATTTTAGGAGTATCTTTCAAGCCACCTTTTATCGTTTGTTTCCAAACCGTCATCGAAGAAATTGGCGTTGTTACCCCACTATTTAGACGCACGTTATAGGTTTCATCGAAAATTCTTTTTTTATAATCACGAAGATACACATCATTCGAATGTTCAACAACTGCCTTTGATGTATAGGCCTTGATATAGCCAGCATCTAAAATATCCTTGCCATACTCATAGTCTTCTGAGTAGGCAACTGGACGATAGCCTATTTCATTCACCAAAAATTCTCGTGGCGCTGCTGAACATACATCACTATAAAAAGATTCTTTGGTATATTTTCCTTTAAACTCCTCGTTTTCTCTCGTCCAAAGTGTGATAGCATCTGCGACCCCTTGCTCGTTAAAGACAGCTTCAATATCATACTTCATGGCTGGAAAGCAAGATATTCTGGGTTTTTGCTTGCCAACAACTCCCACAATACTTGGACTTAGAGCAAAGGGCGCCACCATTTCTTGCAACCAATCTTTTCGATAAGGAACTGCATCTTGACTCAGATAAACCATGATTTCCCCTGATGCTCGTTCTGCTGCCATTTGCCGAGTACCTCCGTGAGAGTACTCACTCTTAGGAATTTCAAGCAAAGTGAGATTATTATATTGCTTAGAAAACTGTTGGATAATCTCAACAGAACGATCTTGGGAACCTGAATCCGTAATCAAAACGTTCCATAAAAAATCCGTTTTTTGCTGATAGAGCGCCGTCAATGTTTCTTCTAAATGGTCATTTTCTCCATTATAAACAGGAATAAAAACCGTAGCTTTGATAGAATTAGACATCTAACACCTCACGACAAATAATTGCTTCGACTTTTTGATAGCTTTCTTCCCATGAAGCAGTATGATAGCGATCTCCCATTTTATCTGCTAAAGAATTGAGATCTTTTCTTTCGACAACTTGACCTAGTTTTTCCGCCAAATCTGATGGATAAGCTTCAGCGTAAACAATATCAGGACAATCTCCCAAAACAAGCGTGTTATTCTCCCCTGTATTCATCACAGGGACGCAACCAGCAACCAGCAATTCCAAAGGAAGAAGTGAGACGTTTGTCAAAGAAAGTACCAAACAAGCAATGCTTTCATGATAAAGTTCAGCTAACTCTTGTTTGGTTAAAATCCCTCTATCGATAAACTCAAATGGAATCGCATAAGCAGCCATAGATTGACCAAAAAAGACAATCTCATAATCAGGATGTTTCTCTTTAAATAGCTTTAACGCCATCACACCAATTTCAAAACCACGTCTATCGGTATGGGCTCTAGCATAAAAACAGATTTGCTTCCTTTTATAATGCGGTTTTTTAGCACGATAAATATCAATATCTGCTCCAAAATCAAAATAATCCGCTTCCATTCCATACTCTTTGATGCGCTCTGGCAACCATTTCCCAGCTGTAATACCATAAAAACCAAATTTATAGGTCGCTTCTGCTAACTTATAGCGTGACCCGACCCCATAAAAAATGGGCTCAAAATCCTGTACAAAATAAAACTTATGTAGATTATCTCCCTTTAGGTTGAAAACTCCATAAGCTGTTTCCCAGCTTGTCGCAAAAACAACATCTTCCCCCTCGAACTCTGCCATTTCCTTAACAGGAACATCTAAGCCGTAAGATTTTTCAAAAATATCTTGAGCTTCCTTAGCAGATTGATTAATAGTGTTGTTTCGATAAAGGTAAAAAGTCAGTTGGTGCCCTTGAGCCTTTAGATGCTTCACAAACCTAGAAATAGTCGTGTGCCCACCACCACCAGGACCAACAGGAGGCGTTACCCAAGCAATGTTAAGTTTTTCTTTTTTCAGTTTAGCTGGTTTTTGATACGGATGATTGATATAATCTGCCTGAATCACATCGTCAAACTGAGGCATAAGAGGGATATGATTCATGTCAATCCTAGATTGAACTTCTTTAGAATTATGGACTAGACGATTTCTGAGTTTTCGAACTAGCGCTCGTCCGCCTTCCGTTTTGTACACTCGCACAATTTTATTAAACACTTTTCTCACTCTTTCTAAATTTTTCTAGTATTTTTTGCCATTTTTGAAAATATTGATAAAAGCGAGAAGTCTTTATTTCATTTAGTTCTATTGCTAAACTTTTATTATCTCTTTCATAATCAGAGACGGCTTCTCTACATTCATTAACCGCTTTCCATAAATTAGAAACATCATTTTCTAAACGTACCAGTGATTTCTCTATCAAAATATTCATAGCTTCAACATAGTTAACATATTCTTTGCTCAGAAAAATATGCTTAGGAACTTCTTTTTCCAAAATTTCAAATAAAGATTCTAATACTTTCTCCAATGAAAATCGTTCCCTAAATTCTTCTTGACGAGATGTTTGGAATATCAAGGCACTTTGAAAACCAGAAATAATATTGTCTGCAAGCTCTTTGGAAGTTCTCTTCTCTTTTTCAAAACCTCTTCCTGAAAAATTATGATAAGAAGCCAATTCATAATTCTCCTCATTTAAATATCCTGGACCTGCAAAATGATCATAAACATAAATAGGAACTCCCATAGCAAGGCAATATTGAATATTTTTTCCTATCCCTACAACACAATCATAACTACTCAATAATTCTGGTGAAATCAGTTCATAAGTATTTGACCATACACCGTAATAATCAACACTTATTCCCTGAGCTTCAAGATAGTTTTTTAATTCTTTAACTTCTTGGGGAGGATGGTTTGAAATGACTGCTATTTTTTTCAATTCAGCTATATTTCTCTGATTGGTTTCCTGAAAATACTCTGGAGGAACTGGATTAGGATAAAAAATCAGTTGTGGGATTTCTCTAAAAAACCTGAACAGATTTTTATCAATAATTTCTTGGGATATAGCCAATGTTGCCGAGGAAATCTTTTCCTCCAACTGGTAGATATAAGGTTGTTCCAAAACATACTCTTTTAAAGCTGCCATATGTAAAAAAATAAACTGAGGGAGAGACTCGTTTTCATTGGATAAAGATTTAACCAAAGAAGTCGGTACAATATCTTGTGACACAAAAACATAATGATATGATGACAGTTTCACATCATTTAAGTTCGTCGTAACATCTATCTTTCTTTCTTGTATTACCGTTTTCATTGGTTCTTTCAATAGATAGGTAAAAATAGTCACATCTGCCCCTCTATCCTTCAAAAAAGTAGCCAATTCTAATATATTGATTTCAGCTCCCCCAAAGCCTCTCATCCAAATATGGGTAAGGAGTATTTTTTTCTTCTGTAAGTTTAATCTTGTCATTTTTAACTTAATTCAGCTTTCGCTTTTGGTTTCCAATAAATATTATTTCCTGATTTTCCACGATTAATTAATTCAAAATCAACAATGCCACTAAATAAAGCATATTCCTTAGATCTATCTCGTGATTTGACCCCAAATTCCGTAGTAAATTTCCCATTCGGAAAAATGTTCTGAATTTCAAAAGACAAATGCACTCGATTTTGAATGATCGTTACCTCACCTTCCACCTCTTCATCAGAAGTCCATCTATAAAGTAGCTCCCCTTGGTCACGGTGAATGGTGAAAGTCAAAACAGGATCATCTATCACTTCCTTAAAGTAGGTGATAAAGTCAAATGTCAGTTTTTCATCATCATGATTTTTAAAATCTGCCTCAACAGAAATTAACTGATTATCGACTTCGTTCTCTTTCTCTTTTTGAACAGTGATACCATTTAATTCCTTATAAATTGTTGCAATTTCAAGTGGAGTTCCAATTTCAGTTCTATGCCCCTTATCAATCAACATGGCTTTGTTACAAAATCGTTGAACTTGCTCCATAGAGTGGGTCACCAAAATAACGGTCTTTTTCTCTCGCTTGAGTTTTGCAAAATAATCAAAACACTTTCTCTGAAAAGCTTCATCTCCAACGGCTAAGACTTCATCTAAAATCAAAATATCACCTTGCGCTTTAATGGCAATTGAAAAAGCAAGGCGCACCTGCATACCACTGGAATAGTTTTTCAATTTTTGATCCATAAAGTCATGCAGTTCTGCAAAGTCAACAATATCATCATACATGCTGTCTACATCTTCATGAGAAAATCCTAGAAGAGCACCATTCATATAAATATTTTCTCGCCCAGTCAACTCAGGGTTGAAACCTACTCCCAATTCAATAAACGGTACTAGTTTACCGTTGACTGTTACTTTTCCTTTTTCTGGAACATAGATTTGAGAAATAATTTTGAGCAAGGTTGACTTTCCAGAACCATTTCTTCCTATAATTCCAAAAAAGTCTCCTTTTTCAACTTCAAAGGAAATATCATCTAAAACATGCTGCTCTTTATATCCTTTGATGCCTTTAAAATAGTTGACTAAACTGGTTCTAAGACTTTGAGTACTCTCCGTAGGAAGTTTAAAGGATTTACTCACATGTTCTACTTTTAAAGCAATTTCTTTTTTTGACATTATAAAATCTCCGCAAACTTCTTGGCATTTCTCTTAAAGACAAGGTATCCAATACCAAACATAACAAGAGAAATGAGATAAGGAATGATAGTGAACCATTTATTTTGAAACATATCCCAAGAAATCGTCGCTCCAGAATAAACAATAAAGTGACGTAAATCCTGAATAATCTGTGCTATAGGATTCATCATCATTATTTTGGCAACTCCCATATGTCCTCGTTGAATAATGTAAGTAATAGAGTAGATAATCGGTGTTGCATACATGCCTGCTTGAAGAATGACTTCCCAAATAGGGCCCATATCTCTATATTTTACAAATAAAGTCGCTAAAATAAAAGCAATTCCCGTTGAAAAGAATAACAACTCTATAAATAAGGGAATAATAATAAAAATATTAGCCGTAAATGGTACACCGTTGATTAAGCCAAAGAGAAAAACAACTATTAAGTTAATTGAATAGTTAATGGCCGCATTAATAATTGATGAAAAAACAATAATTTGCTTAGGAAAACTAATTTTCCTTAGCAAATCTCCTCTTGAAACAATGGATAACATCCCCATACTGGTTGCTTCAGTAAAAAAGTTCCAAGTTACCATACCAAGCAATAAACTCACAGCATAATGAGGTGTGCCATCATCAAAACGTAAAAAACGAACAAAGACCAAATACATGATGGTAAAGAGCAGGAGGGGCTTTAAAATCGACCAAAGATGTCCAATCAAGCTTCCTTGATACCTCAATTTAAAGTCCGTTTTGACCATTTCTTTCAGTAGGATGAGATTGCGTTTACTTAATAAGTTCATTCTTTCTCCTTTTTATACCCAAATTTGGTTAGTACAAGCGTCCTAAAAACCACTGTATGAAACCATCGGTTTTTAGCGAGTTTATAGTCCTTTAGATAGCGCCATCTAGTGGCTAAGGGCTGATCTAAAATGGTGACAAAGGCTTCGACCAGTTTTTTATTTTCTAAGGTGAGCTCAAACTCCAACAAATATCTCGCTTGCCTTTGACTGGCGTTGATGAGCCACCAATATTTCTCAATCAAGCGGTGGGGCTTGATCCAATTTTTCATGCGTTTTCTAAGGGTTCTCGCCCCCAAGACATTGCTTTGATGCTGACGATATAGTTCTGTTACTTCATCGAGGTAAACCAAGTTGCCTAAAGCCGCAGCTAAAAGACCCAGATACCAGTCGTGCATGAGGAGTCCTTCTGTTACTGTCCATTTCTGCGCCAAGGCATGATTAATCATCATAGTCCCTCCGGTCACAGTATTTTCCGTCAACTCTTGTCTAAGGCTGGTATTGGCATGACCGGACTGGCTTTTAATCATACTTTCTGAGAGTGTCGCTAAACTTTGATCAACCACGCGCAAATCGGTATAAACCAAAAGCGGCACATCCACGGGGTAAGTCTCAGCTGTCTGTAGGGTTTTGCTTAGTTTATCCTTTAACCAAATATCATCTTGGTCACTGAAAAAATAGAGGTCTGCTGCTTCATGTTTCAATAAGCTATAAAAACTCTTAATCACCCCAACATTGGTCGAATCATCTGGATTGATCCAACGGATGCGATTATCCTTATCCACAAATTCTTGAATAATGGAAAGTGTGCCATCACTAGAGCCGTCATCACGAATGAGGAGCTGCCAGTCACTCACCGTCTGCTGTCTGATGCTTTCGATTTGCTCTCTTAGAAAGCTCTCGCCATTATAGGTGGACAAGAGAATATTAATCTTCATTTAAAAATAATTCCTCATACTCTGCTACAATTTTTTCCCAAGTATAGTTGTGAGCTATATGTTGTTTGGCTTGTTGTCCCAAGCTCTCAAAAGAGCCACCCTCATCTACTTGGTCAATCAATTGACTTAAGCTCCCTTCATCCTTGTTCCAGTAGTGGGCAGTCTCTCTAGCGACCTCTTGGTTAAAATCAACCCCTAAAACCAAGTTGAGATCCGTCTGCGCTAAGGCTTCTAAAAGTCCCGGATTGGTCCCTCCAACCTCATGACCATGAAGATAAGCATAAGCAGCCTCTCTGATATACTTTAACAGGTCCTTTTCATAGACCGTTCCCACAAACTTGATTCTCTTATCTTGGTCAAAATGGGTCCGCTCTTTCAAGACATCCACATAAGGATTGCCCTCATGGTTGGCGATAATCAGCAGTTCCTTCCTTGTAGACGAAGCCATAAACTCTCGAATCATGGTTTCGTAGTTATTCTCTGGTACAAAACGCCCAACAATCAGATAGTATCCCTTTTCCTTGGTCTGCCATTTCTCAAAAAATTGTCGGACGACTGTATCAGCTGCATCAAGTGACGACGCTGTCAAGTCCGTCCCATAAGCAATACAGGTCGTCTTTGCCCAAGGGTATTGCTGCGCTATATAGGTCTCAATGCCTTTATTGTCACAAATGAGGAGATCAGCTACTTGGCTCATCTTTTTTTCTGAGTATTTGAGATAAGCTTGGACGGGCTTAGACCACTTGGAACGCTGCCACTCTAGACCATCTGGATTGACATAGAGTTTTCCGCCTATTTGATGAATCTGATGGGCCACAGGTGCGATAAAAGCCCCAATGGTGTTGCCTAAAATATAAAAAATGGGATGCTCGACTTGACGTTCCTTTATCCAATCAAGAGCAAGAGCAATCGCCTTGAGATCATAAGCAATTACACGCGCTGGACCGAGAAAGGTCGGCACATAAATCGGATAACAAGCCACCCCCTGATAGGAAAAAGGGACTTTTGCTTTATCCTCGCTAAGACAGGCCACATGGTAGCGGATCTCGTCGGACACTCTATGGGTGACCAAAGCCTCCACAAAGGTTTCAAAACCGCCATACTTGGCTGGCAATCCACGACTTCCGATGATGAAAATATCTTGTGTCATCTTGATTTCATTCTCCATACAATTAGATCTATTATACCATAAAATCCCTTGCTGGGGCTAGTCTTACCCGTAAAGTAAAAAGGAGCAAGCCTAAGCCTGCTCGTTTTTATCTTATGATTTTTTCTCTTGTTTATAAAATTCTTGTAAAGCGTCTTGCCAAGTCGGAATGACAAAGCCTGTTTCTTTTGCCTTTTTCAAACTCATGGTGGAGTTAAATGGGCGTTTAGCCTTGGCTGGGAATTGGCTAGAATCCACAGGTTTAACCGTAACAGCGGTGTCTTTTAGGATTTCGACAGCAAAATCATACCAGGTCGTATCTTCTGCAGCATCGTTGGACAAATGATAGATGCCAAAGGGCTTACGATTTTCAGCTAAATAGGTCATGAACTCCGCCAAGGTTCTGGTCCAAGTCGGACGACCATGTTGGTCATTGACCACGGTGAGGGTGTCGTGTGTTTTTGCCAACTGTTGCATGGTAAAGACAAAGTTCTTGCCGTAGTTCCCAAAGACCCAAGCCGTCCGGATAATGTAATAGTCGCTCAACAGCTCCTTAACCGCTTCTTCGCCCAGGTGCTTGGTTCTACCATACTCTGTTTGTGGATTTGGAACATCATCCACTTCCCACTCCTCTCCGACAGGCTTTTCCCCATCAAAAACATAGTCGGTTGAGATATAAACCATGGTCGCCTGCCACTTTTGACAGGCTTCAGCGATATGTCTTGTTCCCACCACATTGATGGCGTAGTCTAGCTCTTTTCCTTCATCCTCAGCAGCGTCCACGGCTGTGTAGGCTGCGCAGTGATAAACAAGGCTAGGTTTGACCTGCGCAAAGACGCTATCCACCTGCTCCTTGTTGGTGATGTCCATCTCAGCTACGTCAAGCGCTACATACTCTTCGTTTCGCTCATCCAAAAGATAACGCAACTCTGTCCCTAGCTGCCCCTTACTACCTGTGATTAAAATCATGCTTGATCTCCTTTTGTTCTTCTTTCTTTCATTCTACACTAAAGCCAGCATTTTTTCCATTGAAAGGCATAAACCTAACCCTTTTCCTTGATGATATAAACAGGGCGTTTTTTGGTTTCTAGGAAAATCTTTGCAATATATTTGCCAATAATCCCAAGACTCAAGAGTTGAAGGCCTCCAATAAAGAGGATAAGCGACACCAGACTGGCCCAACCCGTCACACTACCGCCTACCGTCAGTTTACGAATCACGACAAATAAAATCCCAAGAATCGAAGCCACAAAAGAAAGAGCACCTGCCCACATGGAGAGATTAAGCGGAACCTCGGAAAAGTTGATAAAACCATCCAAAGAATAGCGCCATAATTGCCAAAAATTCCAAGACGTCTCCCCTGCGATACGCTCACGATTATCATAACTGATATAGGTCACTTGGTAACCCACCCATGAAAAAATCCCCTTAGAAAAGCGATTGACCTCACCCAGCTCCAAAATACTATCCACGACCTGTCTGGTCATCAGTCGAAAATCTCTTGCGCCATCCACCATCTCTGTGTCCGAGATGCGATTGATGATACGGTAAAAGCCTTTGGCAAACAAGGAACGAAGGGCTGGTTCTCCCTTGCGGTCCGCACGTCTAGTTCCGACCACATCATAACCTTCTTGAATCTTGGCATACATTTCAGGCAGGAGGTCTGGCGGATCTTGCAAATCCACATCCATGACCGCCACCAGATCACCCCTTGCCTCTTCTAACCCAGCTAAAAGAGCCGCTTCCTTGCCAAAATTTCTAGAAAAGGAGAGGTAGTGAATATTAGAGGTCGTCTGTGCTAAGTCTCTTAAAATAGACAAGGTCTCATCCTTTGAACCATCATTGATAAACCAGTACTCAAACACTACTTCCTCAGACATGGCTACCTCAATAGCCTGAACAGCTGCTAAAAAAGGAGTAATCGTCTTTTCTTCGTTGTAACAAGGAATAACCAAAGATAGCGTCTTCATTTTCTTCCTTTCTAGCGAATCCCTAGGGCAATCCTCGCATAACGGCTGAGTCGTTCTGTGGTCCAAGCTGGACTCCAAACTAGCTTAACATCAACCTTTTTCACCTCAGAAAGGCCCTTTAATTCCTCGTAAATCTGGTCTGTAATCAAATCTGCTAAGGGGCATCCCATGGTGGTTAGGGTCAAATCAATCTCCACCCAACCACTTTTTTCTAAACGCACATCATAAATCAAGCCGAGATTGACAATATCAATACCAAGCTCAGGGTCAATGATATTTTCTAAGCGCTCCATGATTTGCTCTTTTAGATTTGCTGTTTCCATTTTCTTTCTTCCTTTTTTGTATAAAGAAAAGCAGATGGTCGGACTGCCCCACCCATCTGACTTTCTTGATTGATTAGTCTTCCATGAAATCACGCAACTGTTTGCTACGGCTCGGATGGCGGAGCTTGCGTAGCGCTTTAGCCTCAATCTGACGAATCCGCTCACGCGTTACGTTAAAGACCTTGCCGACATCCTCTAGAGTACGCATCTTGCCGTCATCGAGTCCAAAGCGCAAACGAAGGACGTTTTCCTCACGGTCTGTCAAGGTATCTAGCACCTCGTCTAGCTGCTCACGAAGAACCACCCGTGTGGTATAATCAACTGGATTTTCAATGACTTCATCTTCGATAAAATCTCCCAGGTGACTATCATCTTCTTCCCCGATTGGGGTTTCAAGAGACACAGGTTCCTGTGCGATTTTGAGGATTTCACGCACCTTATCTGGCGTCATATCCATGCGCTCTGCGATTTGTTCTGGTGTCGGATCTTGCCCTAATTCTTGCAAGAGGTTGCGTTGTTCTCTGACTAACTTATTGATGGTTTCTACCATGTGAACAGGGATACGAATGGTTCTTGCTTGGTCAGCGATAGCTCTTGTGATGGCTTGACGAATCCACCAAGTCGCATAGGTCGAAAATTTGAACCCTTTGGAATAATCAAACTTATCAACTGCTTTCATCAAGCCCATATTTCCTTCTTGGATTAAATCCAAAAACTGCATTCCCCGTCCCACATAGCGCTTAGCAATGGAGACTACCAAACGTAGGTTAGCTTCGGCTAAACGCTGTTTTGCAAGGACATCCCCTGCTGCCACGGCAACTGCTAACTCTTTTTCCTCCTCGTTGGTCAACAAAGGGACAATCCCAATTTCCTTGAGGTACATGCGCACGGGGTCGTTAACCTTGGCAGAATTGCTACCAAGAAGTTCCTCGTCCGTCAATTCTTCCGGCTTAATCTCCTCAACAGCATATTGAGTGGAAGGATTTCCCTCTTTATCTGTAATGGAGATGCCACCATCTGTCAAACGTTCCAACAAATTATCAATTTGTTCTGCATCTAGAGCAAAAGGAATGACCAGCTTTTCGGTCACTTCGTCATCAACCGCTGTTCCTTGTTGTTTGTGTTGACGGATAAATTCTGCGACTTGTACATTAAAAGTTGTGATTTCTTTTTTTTCTGTCATAATTCCTCTACTCCATCTGTTCCATACTGCGTTTACTGTTCAAAAGCGCTTCAAACAAAGCCAATTCCTGCTCTTCGTTTGCTACTGTTTGGCTCTTAGAGCGGTTCAATAGCTGCTTTTGTTGCTTAAAATCCTGATGAATCCGCTCTTTTTCTAGGCGGTTCATTAACTGATGGATTTCCTCTTCGGTGCACTCTTCTGGTAGGCGACTATCTAATATTTCGTAATAGATTTGCTGCGATGCTTGGTCTAACTCTTCTAAATCAAGACGAGTGATTTCTCCTGTTTGCTTTAGCACTTGATAAAGACTTTCAATTTCACGCGTCACAAAATGAAAATCCTCATCCTGCCGAAAACGATTGAGATATAAGTCTTGGTGCAAAAGGCGATAAAACAGCTGCATCTCAGCAAAGGTCTGTGAGCTGCGCTTGGCTTGGACCTGCTCGATCACCTCTCCTCTTGGCAGAGGATTTTCACTTGAGCGCTGGCGCAATTTAAGACGTTCTTCATTGACAATCGCCTCAATCTGATCTTGGCTGAGATTAGGCACAAGCGCCGTCATTTTAGAAATATAAATGGCTTGAGCAGTAATGGAAGGTTCTTTTGCAATCAACTGCGCCATTTGCTCCACATAGGAAATCTCATCTGCCATGTGATTAAAGTCTGCCGGCAACAAATGGTAAAGCCAAAACTCAAACAAGCTTTTTCTTTCCCTTTGCATCAAGTGAACAAAGCTCTCTTTGGAGTGCCGCCTTAAAAACTCATCTGGATCTTGCTGCTCTGGAAACTGGACCACCTCAACAGCCTTCCCCTCTAAGAGAGGAAGAGCTTTTGCGATGGCAGCCTGACCAGCTGCGTCACCATCGTAAGCCAAAATAACTTTATTAGCAAAGCGACTCAAATGCTTGACTTGCTCTTGAGTAAGGGCTGTTCCCATAGAAGCAACAGCATTATCAATACCAGCTTGATGCGCAGCAATCACGTCCAAAAAGCCTTCCATGAGATAGCACTCTCTGGACTGGCTCATAGCTCTTTTGGCTCGGTCCAAATGGTACAACTCATAGGATTTGTTAAAAATCGGTGTTGAGCGACTATTTTTGTATTTGGCTTCTTGGACTTGTCCGTCTTTATTTTCCCAAATACGACCAGAAAAAGCCATGACCTGTCCTTGATCGGTTGTCAAGGGAAACATGATGCGATTTTGAAAATTATCGTAAAGCTGTCCTTGCTGCGAAACCCCAAACAATCCCGATTGAAACAAGGTCTCTTCGCTATATTTGTCTGGGTGTTTTTCAGATAAAAACCGATAAAAATAATCTGACCCTTCAGGCGCAAGCCCCAAGCGAAAATAAGCCAAGTCATCATCTGTCAAACCGCGTCCGTAGAGGTACTGCCTCGCCTTTTCCCCTATGGTGGTGGTCATCAAAACCGCATGATAAAAATTCGCCGCATCTTCGTGAATATCGTAAAGCGGCTGATTGGCATTTTGTTTAGAAGAAGGACGTACTTGACTCTCCGGCAGGGAAATCCCTAGGCGATCAGCCAACAGACGCACACTCTCCATAAAGCTAATCTGGTGATAGTCCTCCAAAAAGCGAAACACATCTCCTGATTTGCCACAGCCAAAGCAACGGTAAAACTGCTTATCCTCGACGACATTAAAGGAAGGTGTTTTTTCCTTGTGAAAAGGGCATCTCCCCAAGTATTGGCGACCTGAACGCGACAAGTCAACAACCTCACCAATCACCTCAACAATGTTGGTGCGCTGCTTAATATCAGCAATCTGACTTTTATCCAAAACTCAGTCATCACCTCCAAAACTAGCAAATTAGTTTTGCGTTCTATTATACCACAAGCTAGGTTAATTGTAAAATAAAATAAAGTAAGTCATTTGGCTTGCATGCCTTTACATTTTTCGCTATAATAACGGCTGTAATCAAAAAGAAAAGGTGGATACCATGCTTAAAGAATTAAAAGCATTTCTCTTCAAGGGTAACGTCCTTGATTTAGCTGTCGCTGTCATCGTTGGAGCCGCTTTTAGCGCCATCGTGACTTCTCTTGTAAAGGACATCATCACTCCTATTATCGGAATGATTATCGGAACACCCGATTTTTCAGGGATTAAGATTGGCTCTATCATGGTTGGTAACTTTATCAATGCTGTTGTCAACTTCCTTATCGTTGGAACGATTTTGTTCTTTATCGTCCAAGCAGCTAACCGCGTGATGGCTGCAGGAAAAAAAGAGGAAGAACCAGAAGCTCCAGCTGGCCCAACCCAAGAAGAATTGCTCACTGAAATCCGTGATCTTCTCGCTAAAAAGTAATCCAATTCTCTTTAACACTCCTAGTCATTGGAGTGTTTTTTTCTAGTCTTTTACCTTGTAAAAACAAAAAGCATAAGTCTTAAACTTATGCTTTTTTACTGTCATTAGAATTTCTTACGCTTGCGCGCTGCTTCAGATTTGCGTTTACGTTTTACAGATGGTTTTTCATAAAACTCACGTTTACGCGCTTCTTGAAGTGTACCCGCTTTCGTTACAGAACGTTTGAAACGACGAAGTGCATCGTCAAGGGATTCATTCTTGCGTACGACTGTTTTTGACATATTTTTCACTCCCTTCAATTTCAATGTAACATTTTCACGTTCCTTTATAGGATACCTTATTTAAAATAGTTTGTCAACTGTTTTTGATCATTTCTTTAAACGATGATGCTCTAAAACAAAACTAATTCACCTTCATGGTACCTAGAGTACTTCGATTTTAGAAGTTCTTTAATACCCCATCTTCTAAATCTTGAATATTAAACAAATAAGGTAAAACATCAAAGGTTTCTCTGAGGTTCTTTTTAGCCTTAAACCATCCTTGACCGTCTGTGATCCAAATAAACTCAACCTGAGGAATATTTCTTGTCTGCTCTGCGATCAATTTATAAGACCTAGCTGTTTCATTAAGTTTAGAACCTCCACTCGAGTAAAAATTTGTTTCCACTAAATAGACCACATGGTTCTTTTCAAAAACAAAGTCAAATCTTTTCGCAGTATTACCTTGATTGGTAATTGCAGCAAGATCTACACCAAATGTTTTTTCTACCTGATCTTGGTACATTTCTTTATAAAGGGTTCGACCTAAAAGATAGCCTTCTTTTTCCAAATAACTTTGCACCAGATTCTCCATCGCATGACCTGTCCGATTTTTTCTTCCATTGGTATCCATGCCAACTTCTACACCTGTTACATAATCAACCAAATTAGCAACCACATGGTGTTGTAACAAATCAAATAGACCAGATTTTTCCATAAATAAAGCATACTCTTTATCCGTATAGTTAGGGTTTTTGAAATTAAAGTAAAAATCTTTTAAAGCATCCTTAACAATGATGGTATCTTTCAAGCGTTTGGCTATCAAAATAGGAATCACTTTTAACACTTCAGGATATTGGGATAAGAGGGATAAAAAATCCTGTCTAATATTTTGACTTCCAACTAAGCTATTTAAAATATTTAGAGGAATTTTTATCTCTTCCACATTCTGATACACCTTTGGAAAATCTGTATAATAAGTCCAGTCTGCTACGGTATCTGTCATGGTTGACAGCCATTCTTCGAAATCTCTCATTTTTTCTCCTTTGGCACTAGTAGCCCAAATTCCTTTAACAGAATATAATTGAAACGATAATCACATCCTACGCTAATGATCTAATCCAGTACATCTTTATATTCTGGTTTTGTAAACTATATATCTAATAAATAATAGTATTTCACTTCCTTATTCAGACGCGAACATCATTTTTATCTACACTCCCACTCGTATTTTCTGATAAAACAAAAATAGAGTCAGCTGGTAGTAACTTTTTAGAAATCAGAGAGGGATAAGCTAAGCCAATTTCAGTAAAATAACGGTAAATTCCGTTTTTTTGAAAAATTTCTACCACTTCTTTCCCATGAAATTTAACTTTCCAGCGAAACTGCTTGGGGCATTTTTTTAGACGAATTTTTTAGATTTTAATACTTTTTATCAAAATCATTCTCGACGACTTCTTACCCTTTTTTTCTGATCAATAAAGGTTGGTTAATCCATCTCTAATTCAAAGACCAATCCTGTTTTCATATTGGCTTCTCCTTTTTTATAGACTTTCCAACCTCCTTATTGCAATATTTAGGTAATCTTTTTCAGCGTCAACGCCAATAAATCGCCGACCCAAACGCTTAGCAACAACACCTGTCGTACCGCTACCCACAAAGGGATCTAAAATACAGTCACCCTCTCTGGTACTCGCTAAAATAATACGCTCTAATAAATACTCGGGTTTTTGTGTCGGATGCTTCCCTGCCCATTTTTCTGCTTTTTTCGTCAGAGCACCTGTCCAAACATCTTTCATCTGCTTTCCACCATTGATTTCCTTCATCAGTTCGTAATTATAATAGTGCCGTGCTTTTTTGTCATCCTTTCTCGCCCATAAAATGGTCTCGGTCGAATGCGTAAAATAACGGCAGGAAAGATTAGGTGCTGGATTAGTCTTTTGCCAAGTGATGTTATTCAAAATCTTGAAACCTTCCTGTTCCAAAGCCATACCAACAGAGTATATATTGTGTAAACTTCCTGAAATCCAAATCGTTCCATTGGGTTTTAAAATCGGCTTGACCAAACGAATCCATCTTCGATTGAAGTCATGTTTTTCTTCTAGACTATTCACTTTATCCCAGTCGCCTTTGTCTACAGAAACCACCTGACCACCTGAATTAGAAATTCCTCCATTACTCAGAAAATATGGTGGATCTGCAAAAATCATATCCATGCTTTCTGCTTTCATTTTCTTAAGAAACTCAAAAGTATCCGCATGAACTAAAATAGACTTATCCTTATGATAGTACGGTTTTGTCATCAATACACCCCCATACTGATATTCGTTAATCGTCATAATTGGTCACAATAATCTCCGAAATTTTTCCACGACTAGAACGCTTCGCACCATTAGTTCTCGTTGCCTCCACATAGTGAAGATTAAAATCTTGATAAAGCTCTTCCACCAAAGGACTAGAGGAATTAGATAACATTGCTTTGACGCCTCTATCCGTCAAAGATTGAAACGTATCGCGTAAACGCACCTGATCCTCATAAGAAAATCCCTCATGCGTGTAGGACGTAAAAGAACTTGTCTCAGATAAGGGGATATACGGTGGATCAAAATACACAAAATCGCCTTCTTTGGCGTCTGCTACCGCAACTTCAAAATCACCTTGTAAAATCTTAATATCATTTTCATTCAAATACTGGCTAATTTTTAAAATCAACTCTTCATCCACAATCTTGGGATTTTTATAGCGTCCATAAGGCACATTAAATTGATTTTTCGCATTAACACGATACAAGCCATTAAAATTCACACGCAACATGTACAAAATGCGTGCTGCACGTTCTACATCTGACATCTTCTCAATGCGCCCATCTCGATCGCTTGAGCGGATATCCAAATAATAGTCTTTTGAATTATGTACCTTATGAAAAGACAGAAGTTCAATCAAGGTTTTAGGGTTTTCCTTTATCTGACAGTAACAATTAATCAACTCCGCATTAAAATCATTTATCACCGCCTGTTTCGGCGCCAAGTCAAAAAATAAGGCACCCCCACCAACAAAAGGCTCAAAATACTGGTTAAATGTGTCTGGCATATAACTCCTCAACTGAGGAAGTAGTTGCCGCTTGCCCCCTGTCCATTTGGTGAAGGGGGAGAGATTATAATTCATCTTTAATTGATTTCTCCTTATTCAATTCTATTTCGATTTGCATAAAGAATACATATTCATTCTTTTCTTCTCAACACATAACTTGCCTTGTTTAACTAACTTTGTAAAAATCGATTTCAATTTATTATCAGATACGTCTCTAAAATTATCTTGATCTTTGATTTTCTCTAAAAGAGCTTTTGTGCTTAACGGTTCTTTTATACACTTCTCACAAATATTATATACCTGCTCTTCTATACTAGGAAGAAGTGGAGGAAATTTGTGTTCAATAAATAAGAGGGAACAACGATAACCAATAATTGAAATATCATCGTAAGCTTGAGATAAACTAATCATGGAAAAAAACGGTAGCAAATTACTTTGTTTCTGAAATCTTTTATCAATAATCCCATAGATAACTTCAATAGTATCTTCGAACGATATATCTATGTCAGAATGATTCTCTTTAATGAATTTACAAAATTGTTCCTCTTTTTTAAATAATTGAGCTGAAACTAATCCTTGATAAAATAAATGACTTAGTGTAGAAGACGAACCTCCTTTTTTAATATGAATAAATTGTTTAGATTTTGTTATCACATCTGCAGCTTCTATCTTGCTTCTTCCATATTCAGCTAGATGGAAATTAGATTTGTCAAAAAGATAGTAATCTGAATTTGAATTGGCAAATTTTTCATTATACGTTCCTTCATCCCAATTTCCTTCACATGGAATTGGATGAATTTTATCATTTACAGGGATAGAATTTACTTTTTGTACAATATACTTATAATAGTTATCTTCTATTTTAAACCAATCTCCATTATTTATAAAAGATTTGCTACCTTCCAAACTAGTTTCAAATAAGATACAATCATAAATATTTGATATTCTTTCTGCCTTATCTTGTTCAGCATTCCAATAATAAAGAGAGGAACTTTTCAACTTACTTAGTACATTATGCTGATTAGTTCTCGAAAATTCAAAAAATTCTTCATACGGAATATAATCTGCAAAGTTGATTTTTTCCTTTGCTTTATTCATTCCATTTATAAAATAACCTTGAATAATGGACACATCTAAAATTTTATTTGGAGCAATCTGTAACGAATCTTCATCATTTTTTATAGCTTCTACTAACTGATTATTCAAAGTATCAATTGTTGTTCTATCTTTAACAATTTGTACATGAACTATCCATTCAAAACCTTTATTTTTATAGCTATTATCTTCAAAGGCACTTATAATTTCATCCAATAATCCCGTTATCATTAAATCAGATGAAGCAGAAATTCTCAAAGAGTCTGTTCCAGATATAGAAGTAAAGTGAGTATCTTCACTTGCTTTTCCTGAAATGGCTTTTAATATCTCTGCACCTGTATTTAATTGAAATTGATTTTGTTCCGTAAAATACAATGCTTGTTTTTGGATGTCGATATAATCTGAAGAAATATTCAAAGGATTCATAGTCTTAATACTGTCTTCTGAAATTAAATTGATAGCTGTTTTTAATCCAAAATTTTTAACAATAGAACTATCATCTAACATACTTCTACCATAGCCATACAATAAACTAAATATTTTACTTTTATATTTAATTATCATCACTGCTTTATTAGAACCCTTTTGATAATCTTTATCATTTATATATGTTTGAGTATAAGTATTCAATTCTTCAATCCATTCTACAGATGATGCTGTTGTTGGAGAAATATATATCCTTCCTTCATCTACTTTATGTTTCTGTATGTCAACCTCAAAATATGTTTGTTTTAAAAAGTCTGATTTTAAACAATCTTCAATCTTCTCTTTATTATGCAACACCAAACTATATGATCTTGTCTTTTTCATGAGTACTCTCCAATTTTAAGCTACTTCCATTATACCATATTCCAGATATAATAGAAAAACACGGCAGTTTGCCGTGTTTTCATCTTATTTCACGAGTTTTCTCATTTCCTTGAGTCTGGCTTTTGTCGCCTCATACTTAGCCTTATAGTCAGCTTCTTTGTCACGTTCTTTTTGGACGATTTCTGGTTTGGCATTAGCTACAAAGCGCTCGTTGGAGAGTTTTTTCTCCACCATTTCGACTTCTTTGGCCCACTTGTCTAGCTCTTTTTCAAGCCTTGAGATTTCTTCATTAATATTCAAAAGATCCGCAAGTGGCAGATAAAGCTCCGCTCCTGTGATGACGCTGGTCATGGCAAGCTCTGGTGCGGTGAGATTTTCAGCGATTTCAAGCACTTCTGGATTAGCAAAGCGTCTGATATAGTTTTCATGCGCTTTGAAAAAGTCCGTCAAATCAGCCGATTTTGTCTTAATGAGAAGGGTAATTGGCTTACTTGGTGCGACATTGACTTCACTTCTTGCATTTCTAACCGCACGGATAACTTCTTTGAGACTTTCTACACCAGCTTTTGCCTTTTCGTCTTCAAAATCAGCCCGCACAACTGGATAGCTAGCATTGACAATTGAAGTATCAGACAATTGTCCAAAGATCTCCTCTGTCACAAATGGCATGATAGGATGCAAGAGGCGCAAGATTTGATCCAGTGTATAAAGAAGGACACTTCTGGTTGCAACTTTTTCAGTCTCATTGTCGCTATAAAGGACTTCCTTGGTCAGCTCCACATACCAGTCTGCAAACTCGTCCCAGATGAAGTTATAAAGGATATGCCCTGCCACACCAAACTCAAACTTCTCAAAGTTTTCCGTGACTTTTCTGATGGTTTCGTTGAGTTCATGCAAAATCCAGCGGTCTGTGATGTTTCCGCCACTTGCTACATCATCCACATGTTTTTTGGCTTCTTCTAAGGTTATGCCCTCACGGTTCATGAGGATATAGCGAGAGATGTTCCAGATTTTATTGATAAAGTTCCAGCTGGCATCCATCTTTTCATAAGAGAAACGCACGTCCTGACCTGGTGCTGAACCATTTGAGAGGAACCATCTGAGGCTATCTGCTCCGTACTGGTCAATCACATCCATTGGGTCAATTCCGTTTCCGAGAGACTTAGACATCTTGCGACCTTGTTCGTCACGGATGAGTCCATGAATGAGGACGTTTTTAAATGGTCTTCTATCTGTGAACTCTAGAGATTGGAAAATCATGCGAGACACCCAGAAAAAGATGATGTCGTATCCTGTGACAAGCGTGGTCGTTGGGAAGTAGCGCTTAAAGTCAGGATCTTCTACATCAGGCCAGCCCATGGTTGAAAACGGCCAAAGGGCTGAGCTAAACCAAGTGTCAAGTACGTCCTCATCTTGTACCCAACCGTCCCCTTCTGGCGCTTCCATGCCCACATAGATTTCACCTGCTTCATTGTACCAAGCAGGGATCTGATGTCCCCACCAGAGCTGACGAGAAATCACCCAGTCATGGACATTTTCCATCCAAGAAAGGAAGGTGTCGTTAAAGCGAGCTGGGTAAAAGTCCACCTTATCATCGGTTTCTTGGTTTTGAATAGCGTGTTTGGCTAGCTCATCCATCTTGACAAACCACTGCGTAGAGAGTCTTGGCTCAACCACCGCACCGCTACGCTCGGAGTGACCAACAGAATGCACCCGTTTTTCAATCTCAACAAGGGCACCGATTTCTTCCAATTTGGTCACAACAGCCTTGCGGGCTTCAAAGCGATCCATGCCGACAAATTCACCTGCGAGTTCGTTCATGGTTCCGTCATCGTTCATGACATTAACTTGTGGCAGATTGTGGCGTTGACCTACCAAGAAGTCATTTGGGTCATGGGCAGGCGTGATTTTCACCACACCTGTTCCAAATTCTGGGTCAGCATGCTCATCTGCCACGATTGGAATCGGTTTGTTTAGAATTGGCAAGATTACATTTTTACCAATCAAATCCTTGTAGCGTGGATCTTCTGGATTGACCGCAACCGCCACATCCCCAAACATGGTTTCTGGACGAGTCGTTGCCACTTGTAGGACACCAGAACCATCTTCAAGGGCATAATTCATGTGATAGAAAGCCCCTTCTACATCCTTGTGGATGACCTCAATATCAGAAAGAGCCGTACGAGCTGCTGGATCCCAGTTGATGATAAACTCCCCGCGGTAAATCCAACCTTTTTTGTAAAGATCCACAAAGACCTTGCGCACGGCTTTTGAAAGTCCCTCATCTAGCGTGAAACGCTCACGCGCATAGTCAAGAGAAAGACCTAGCTTGCCCCACTGCTCTTTGATGGTTGCTGCGTATTCGTCTTTCCACTCCCAGACCTTTTCAAGGAATTTCTCACGACCAAGGTCATACCTCGTGATTCCTTCACCACGCAAGCGCTCCTCAACCTTGGCCTGGGTTGCGATCCCTGCATGGTCCATCCCAGGTAGCCAAAGGACATCATAACCTTGCATGCGCTTTTGGCGAATGATAATGTCTTGTAGCGTGGTATCCCAAGCGTGACCTAGGTGGAGTTTTCCGGTCACATTTGGCGGTGGAATCACGATAGAGTAAGGCTTAGCTTCTGCATCACCTGACGGTTTAAAAGCGTCAGCTGCTAGCCATTTGTTGTAACGTCCGCTTTCTACTTGAGCGGGATTGTATTTTGGTGAAAGTTGGTTTGTCATGTAGTTTCTCCTTCTATTGGTTTAAGTAATCCTGCAAGCTCTGCCAAGTAAGGCTATTTGGATCAATCATTTTATCCTTGTCAAGACCAAAGGTTGCATCAAGGTCTGTTCCTGGAATCTGCACGGCTTGTTCAGAGAGCTTCTGGGCCCCATCTGAGGTGATTTGAAGTAGACGGCTCGTTCCCTCTCCAGTACCAGATGACCAGTCGCTCGCAAGCACTTGCCCACCTTGGTAGCAACTAAAGCTCGCTCGTCCCCCACCAACTGGGGCAACAAGAGATTGGGCTAGGAGGGCTGGAGTTTCTCCGTCCAGATAATAAAGGGCAAAGGGATAGGTGTTTGTCCTATCTTGATTTTTAGTCGCAAGGAGGAGCTCGTTCTTCCCATCTCCATTTAGGTCGGTAAAGCTATAAAAGATCTCAGTGTTGGGTCTAAAGAGCATTTCCTTGATGGTTGGATCAAGGGCTTGATGGAGGGCATCTCCCCCTTGACTAGGAGCAGTTTGCAAGATTGAGCGATCGCCTGTATTGACCGCTTGAAGGAGGGTGCGGTACTCCTCAAAGACACTGGCATAGCGCTCAACATCCGATTTTTCCACCTTGCTGGACGAAGTAGAAGTCTCACTAGAAGATGCAGCACTCGATGGGGAAGTCGTCGTAGAAGTCGCCGTTTTTGTGCTCGTTTGGTCTGTATTCTTAGCTGCTTGATTGGTTTTTCCTTGCTGGCAAGCTCCTAACAAGGCTGCTGTAAGCAGCAAAAATCCTATTTTTTTCTTCATTTTTATCTTTATCCTTTCTAAGTAAGGAGCTGTTTAACTAGGCTCATCACATACTCCAAATGCTGACTATCCGCAGCTATAATTTCATAATCCCCATTGCCTAAATGACCAATGTTAACAACATTCCGAGCCAGACCTAGGCTATCAGTCAAGTCACTCCACTTAGCATTCAACCAAAGTTTCAGTTGTTTCTTTTGGATTTCAATATCCACAAGGTTTTTACCCTCTTTTTTAAAAGCCAAGTAGTGTTTCTTGGGAATCATCTCAATATCATAAGAAAGATTTAAAATGGCTTGTTTAACGTCATCATAAAGTTCACGAATGGTTTCGGATTTGTCTTGTAAATGCTCTTCTTCGGTGTACGATCTAATTTCTCGGACGATTTCTTTTAACGAAGACCTTGACTGACTCAGTTCTTTTTGTTTCATACTTGGCGCACCGGCTGATTTTTCAAACTTATCAACCATCACCAAGTCATTTTCATAACGCTTCACTTGCCATAATTCAATATTCAAATCCTTAAAATCTATGGCTTGTTTTTGCAGGACGGCGAGACAAAGATAACCTTACTTTGAGACCAATCCACCTGATTTCGCTTGAGATGAACATTAAAACGCTCATTATATTCCAAGACAAAATCCGCCTTATGGTTTAAAAGCGTATTGAGATAAGAAACCCCTTGATCAAAAACACTGTGATGGCGAGACCGCTTGTACTCAATCACCACAAAGGACTGATTTTCAGGGTCAAAAGCCAGAGTGTCAAAACGTTGATTTTCAATAGAAAATTCGGATCTGACAAAGACAAAGCCTGTCAAGACCTCCAAATTTTTCTCAAATAGTCTTTGTAAATCTTTTTCATTTATCTATTCCTCCTTCATAGGCTAATCTCTAAAGCAATGTTCTCATAACATGCTATTATTCGCTCAACAGGCTGTGATAAGATTTATCTATTCTTTCTACCTCCTCCAAAATCCTTTCTGCCGCTTCTTGAGCAGAAAGATGCGTATTGTCAATTTTGAAATAGTGGTGGAGTTCATCCGGTTGTCTTTGGCTAGTCAAACACATAGTGTCGTGACTGGTTAGCAAGTCCTTATCAGACCAATCCAGATTCCGTTTGATGGGCTTGTGCTTGAGGCGGTTTTCAGTGCGATTACGGCGCAAACGCTCTTTCAAATCACAGCCTAACTCCACAAAAAGAACCTGTTGGCCCTCATTTTCAAAAATGAATTGGATATCCTGCAAATAAGCCAATTCATTGGCATCTGAAAAGTCAATGACCACAGTAAAAATCATGGGTGTCTTTGTTTTTGCAAAGGTCTTGAAAAATGCCATCCGAATCTTGTCAATCAACTCCCTACTTTCCACTGACATGGGGAGAAATTTTCCAACGAAGTCAATGGTTTCATGGTTATGAAAAAGGGGCAAATCGGTCAATTTTTCAAGTTCTTGTCCAACAGTCATTTTACCCGATGCTTGTGCGCCAATCAAAACAATGCTCATCATCGCTTATCCTCCTTTGTCAATCCATAAACCAAATTCTGACAAGGCTTGTCATGAATATCTGTGGTTGGCTGAGTTTTTTCTAAGCGAAAGCCTAGTTTTTCCGCCACACGTCTGCTTTGTTTATTGCTATCAAAACAAATGAGAAGAATTTTATCTAAACCTAGACTCTCAAATCCCACTTTTAGCATGGCTCGCGCTGCTTCTGGAACTAAGCCCTGTCCCCAATAGTCTGAGTGGAGCAGATAGCCCATTTCTAAAACCCCATCGCCATGACGATGATTAAAATCCAACGATCCGATAACCCGACCTGTTTCTTTCAAAACCAAGACATAGCCATCTGGCAAATCTTGCTTACGGAGATTTTCAGGGTAAATTCTCTCCATATAAATTCGCTCAGCTTCCAAGCTAAGAACCGCAGGAAAACCAGCGGGATTAGCCACCTCAGGCAGACTGGCATAGGCAAAAATATCTCTGGCATCACTCATCTGCCGGTTGCGTAAGATTAAGCGGTCAGTTTCTATTGTCGGTAATGCGCTCAGTCCTTTCATCCCATCCTCCTTGAACAAAAAAGCCCCTAGCCAATCAGCTAGGGACGAAAATGCTTCCGCGGTACCACCCAGATTCGGGCAGAGCCCGCTCTTTTTTATCCAATTATACCCTTTAGCAACCCGTTTTGTGCCATCTGTGGATTTCTCAGCGCCGCCACTTTCTGTGAGATGGTGTTTTCAAAACTCCTCTAAATTGACTATATTCTAACAGATTTTTGAGTAAATAGCAAGTCAAAGTTAAAACTTCTTGGTGTCTTTTCTTTAAAAAACAAAGATAGCGTCTGATACTCAATAAGTGCGTTTGCCAAATAGGTCTTCTGGAAAGTCATGAAAATCTTTTCCAGCATGCAGGTTGGCAAATTTTCCCAGTAAAAATTGATAAGCATCAAGCTTGCTCTCATAGCGAATAAAGGCATCTTTTGCTCTTTCATCACCTTCATCTGCGATTTTTTGGCTTTCTTGCATAGCCATCTGGTTAATCATGACTTGGCTTTCTAGCCAGCTTTCTAGTTCGTTCAAAAATGCTTCTTCTTTGGTCATGGTATCTCCTTTTCTGACCCTTATTCTATCATTTTTCAACTGGTTTTGCTAGCGTTAGTCTCTTTTAGTCGCTTAGAGCATCGCTTTTCTTTTTGACTGAGGTCAAGAAAAGGCTACCTGTCAATGCAAGACCGATAAGAGCTAGTTTATTACCTTCTTGTGAGGAGGTTTCAGGAAGGCTCTTTTGTTGTTCTTCACGCACCACCATAAGTTCTGGTTTTTGCTGGTTGACTTGCTCTTGTTCACTTGTTTTAGCGACTACTTTTTGTTGTTCTAAGTCTTGATAGTGCGTTGTTGGCATCCTTAGGCTTTCAAGATCAAAACTTGGTTTTTCAACCATTAATGGATCTTTGTCAACTTCTTTGTGAAGGCTTTCTAAATCAAAACTTGGTTTTTCAATGACTGGTGGGTTAGTATCCACTTCTTTAATCAAATCAAAAGTTGGTTTTTCAACCACCAATGGATCTTTGTCAACTTCTTTGTGAAGGCTTCCTAAGTCAAAACTTGGTTTTTCAACAACAGGCGCATCGCTATCCTCACCTAGTAAGCTGTATGTCTCAAGGTTCGCTCCAGTAACAGGAAGAAGCTGACCTTCTAGAGTGCGACTGTCTTCAACGATAGGGATATTGGCTTCAATACTACCTGTCTTGAATTGCACTTGGTATTCGTCTGGAATATAGATATTATTGGTATCATAAGTCGATAGTGCAAGTACCAAGCGATGACCTTTTTTCACATGATAGACAGTTGGTTGAAGATAGAGTGTATAATCGTGGAAGTCACCTGCCTTAGGTGTGATAGGATTAATGGCGGTACTTGACGCATAAGCTGCCTCTGGTGTGGTTAAGTTCATCCAGCCGTTTGCGATCACCTTGCTGGTCGTCTTGACAGTGCCGTACTGCCTGATGTCCTTATCTGCTAAGTTACTACCTTGGTAAAAACCACCCTTATCCTTGACCACTTTATCCTGCCAAACATAGCGGTAACCGTAGCTTTCGTAGTCCACATTTTCCCCTGCTACATCAAAAGGCTCGTCTGCCACATCTAAGAGGACAGCATTGAGTGGAAGGTTCTTACCCTCACCGCTCTTGAGGGCGGCTTTGAAATGCACTGGGGTAGAGCCTTTAATGGTCAAATCTTCTGGAACATCAATCTGATAGGACAAATTAGCAACGCTACTAGCCTTACTCATAGCGTCTTCACGATAGCGCCAATCAATTCCTGCCTTATCCACATAGCTGCTGGTAATGGTGGTGACTTGGTCTTTTGGATCAGCGGTTTTTAGGGTCAGGTGGTGATCGCTTTCCCACCGATCAAAGGTGGACCACTCATTGGGGTCGTAGTTGTTTTGCGCCACGACATTTGGCAAGTCTTCAACACTATTATCAACCCCATCCAAATAGTGACTAAACCAACGGTTCAGCAAATCAAAGAAAACTTGAGGATGACCAGCCTTTTCAGAAGGCGACAAAAGATCGGTCGGCTCGATATGATTTCCTTGATGGAGATAGACTTTGACAGGCTGACCTGCACGTTTAAAGGTGTCATACATCAACTCAAAGTTCTTTGGTCTCACAACAGGATCATTGGTTCCTTGCACAATCAAGGCTGGAATCTTAATCTTATCCGCATTTAAGGTATAGTCTCGGTTTTCCCACAACGGATTATAATAAAAATCATGAGCGTGCTGATCTTTGTTCAGTTCACTGATATAGTTGGTATATTTCTCTTTGATACTGTCCCAATCTTTTTGATCCAAAATCCGACCAGACACATAAGTCGATAACCAAGAAATATCACTGCTTGGGGAGACTTGATAAGGGCTACCTTGGCTATTAAAATACTCATACCAGCTGGCAATTCCTGCCTGAGGTACAATGGTTTTTAAACCATCAACCCCTGTTCCTGCTAGGGCAAATTGGGTGGTGCCGCCCCACGATAGACCGGTCATACCGACCTTACCATTAGACCAATCACTGGCTTTGATTTCGATATTGTGCTCTTTATCAGTATAAGCCTTGCGCTTGCCCTCTAGCCACTCGATAATGGACTTAAAGGCTGCTACTTCGACATCTGAACCTGTCGTGTTAAAACCTTCTGAATCGTAGGAACCAAGACCTGCACTAGAAACTACTGCATAGCCTCTTACCAAGAAATAATTATACCAGTTCAAGTCCTCAAAATCCCATTTATTATCTTCATAAGGATTTTGGTAATGCCAAGTGGAACGATCTAGCGCTTCTGAGGCTTCTTTGGTTGAGATTTCTCCCTGTGAAATCCGAGGATCCGCTGTTTGATGCAAATCCCACTTGGTTGGGTTTTCTTTTTCAGTCAGTCCTAAATCAGACAAGCGACTTGCACCAGTTGTTCCTGTGATATAAGGGAGGGCTTCAAAAATGGTTGATGCCTTGTAATCTCCCTCTACGGCTGCTCTTGGCACTTGGATGAGGGCCTTTACCAAATCACGCTTGCCGTCACCATCGGTGTCATAATCGGTTTCCACATAGACCACTTGACGCACAATCTGGCTCGTTTTAGGATTGTAATGCTTTTTGTCCCCTGGGGTGAAAGGAAAAATAGGTTGAGCTTTGCCATTGATAAAGAGGGGGGCTTTTTTCTCACTGCGGTAGGCTGCGTGTAAGGTTTGAGCGACCTTATCCATATCTTGATAGGTCTTTTCATCAACTAGATTTTGGCTATCATCTGAATTGAGTAACCCTAGACTTTCTGCAAAATAATGAATGTCTTTTTCTTGTTTTCCTAATTGATGAGGATCCGTAGCTGCCCAGCGCAATAGTTGACTCGCCACTTCTTCTTTGGTCTGTCCAGCTTGGAAATCGGGATGCTCCTCAAGTAAGCCCGTCGCAGCCTTTGGGCTGGTGCTTTCTTGGGGCGTGTCTGGTTTTTGGGCTTGGTCTTGCACTGGAAGAGGTGTTTCAGGGGTGTCATTTGTGGTCGTAACAGCTGGTTCTGCTTGAACAAGAGAAGACGTCGTTTCTGAGGTGGTGCTTGATTCTTGATCCGCTAGCGCCTGTTGAAAAGCAATAGATGCTAACACAGCACTAGATGCCAAAGACCAACGCCAAAGGGATGATTTTTTCATAACAGTTACACTCTCTTTCATTTTTACTTAAAAAGAAAGGCGTAGCAACTAGCTACGTCTTTCTAGCTGTTTTTACTTAAACAGTCTCTTTCTTTTTCTTCATCAAAGCTCCTGCCAAAGCAAGGCTCACAAGACCTAGGCTGCTTGCAAGGAGACTTGATTTTGCACCTGTTTCTGGAAGGGCATTATCTGTTTTATCCATAGCCTTCTTCTCCGTTGTCATAAGAGAGTAAGTAGCTGCTTTATCTTGATGAGCAACTTGTTTCACCATAGCCTTCATGTCTTTTTCTGGAGTGACAATTGGTGTGACCATGTGATGAATAGATTTGCCATTTTCATTTTGGACAATCTTATCCAAGTCTTTCAAATCAAATTTCTTTTGTTCAAAGCTTGTTGGTGCGCTATCAGCCTTTTTCAAATGAAGGGCTGGTAATTCTGGGAGGGTAGAAACATCTTCCAAGTAAGCAAGAGCGGCACGGTCGCCTTTAATGGCTGCTTCCATCTTGCTTTCGACCAGTTTCATTTCTTTAAAGACGACATCCGTCAAGGCAAAGAAGTCTTGAGTGACTGCGCCACTTGCTTGCTCAGCAGTTAGACCAGCTGTTTCGTAGAAATCATTTTGCATCTTTTGACGTTTGATTTCTGCACGCTCTAAGGCTTTCCAACGATTTTGAATGGTCTTGCCAAAGAGGGAGGCATTGCTAGATGCTAACTCGTCAATGTGTTGCGCTGTCCAGTACCATGAGTTGGTATCATAGCTTTGAGATTGTGGATGGAAGTAATCTGGTGTTTTAGTGATATTACCGTAGTAAGAAATGTACGGAGTATTTCTAGATTGACCAAGTCCCATCCAAGCAACACCACCAAATCCAACTGGAAGTTTTAGTCCTGTTTGGTAAACATGTGGATCGATAACGTTTCTGTTACCAAGGGCATATTTGTAAACAGGGTCATCCCATTTCTTGTGATAACCAGCTGGGACTTCATCGTCTGGTTTAAATTGTGGCAAGTGTTCAAAGCGGTTACGTTGAAGGGCAAAGGCATCTTGAACAGTGTATTTGTGATCCTTGTGCGTTGGTGTGCGAAGCAAATCATAGAATTGGTCTTCATAGTGCACATCTGCGTCTGGATCTAGCCATTTGATGCCTGCAAAGGCACGAGATTGGTCACCAGGAGAGTATTTATTTGGGCCATAAGAACGTGCGATAAGGAAGTTGCCGTCCTTGTCATAGGTCGCTGTCCCTGCTTTTTTAGCAACTGCAATGACATCTTTTGAAGCAATGACATTTTCTTTATCGTTAAAGTCAACGCTACCTAGGAACCAAGTATTTGGAAAGACAGAGAATTTATCCGCTGGATACTTAATGGCTACATATTGATGACGAGAAAGGATTTCCATGTACCAAAGTTCATTTGGATCAGCGATTAAGACGATATTACCATCATAAGCACCTCTATCATCCAAGACCTTAGCCATGAGCTCAACCCCTTCACGCGCTGTTTTCACCCGTGGTAAGATAAGGTCAGTCATACCAGACTCACCAAGAGCCCCTAGTCTGTGATAGGTAGATTCTGCAAGAGCATCTGCTTCTTCTTCTGTTTTTCCTTCAGCCAAGGCCTTTTCTTTGATTTTCGCTTTTTCTTGCTCTTCTAGGACTTGGGCAAATGGGTCAACTTTTTCGATTTCTTTATGATTACCTTTTTGGTAAGCAAGAGGACTAGCCGTTACAGTAGCGGTCATAGATACTCCAGCTTCGTTAAAGCCATGCTCACCATAGTCACCGTTGAGGTTTTCACCGTCATCACGACTACCATCTGATACAGTGGTGTATTTCATTTCTGTGGCTTCGTGAGGATAGTTAAAGCCAGTGTCGCCTTCATGAAGCACGTCACCATCTTGGTAGGTCGTTGCTTCATGCACGATGAAGTTTTTATTGTGGGCTGCATTGCCGTCTTGGAACGGATAGTCTTCGGTACGACCAAACATGAAGGTGCCGTCCTCTGTCAAATCCTTACCAATGATAAAACCAGTACATGCTTCTGCTGGTTTTGCTGCCAAAACCATGGTTGAAAAGAGTGCTGCGGCAAAAATGGTTTTAATATGTTTTGATTTCATCTGTTATCTCCTCCTTTGTCAATGAAAATCAAACAAGATGGTTTTCCTAACCTTGTATTCGCTTACATTATACTCCTTTTCTTCTGACAAAAGTGTTAAATCCTTCACCTTTTGAGGAAAAAATTTGGCGCATGAAACCAAAGCGAACTCGTCTCCTCATCAAAAGAAGATAGGGCTTCTTCGTCATCTTCAAACTCTTCTTCGTCCTCGTTTTCATCTCCCTTTGGATCAGGCGCTTCGTCCTCGTCGTCAGCTGATGCCTTTTCAAAAGAAGGAGTGTCCTCTTGTAAAGAAGCATCTCGGCTATTATCCTTGTCCTTAGCTTGGTCTTGTTCCTCTTCTTCTCTTAATAAGGTTTCTAGGGTTTGGATGAATTGGTTGAGTTCTTCTAGGAGTTGCTGATGGTTTTTTTGGGACGCTTTAATTTCTTGGTAGAAGTGATGAATGTTGTCCAACTGCGCTTGTCTTACAGTTGCCTCTTCTAGATAATTGGCGAGTTCTGTGACCTTGACCAAGACATCCAGTAATTCTTGCTGTTCTTTTTGTTCCTGCGTGCCTTCTTTTTTCGTTTGCGGTTGGCTGTCAAATTGAGGCACGGAGCTGTCTTTATCAATCACACCGATAAAATCGGCGATCAAGTGGGCATAGGTGTCCGTGGTACCTGTTTGCTCAAGCAGACTTTCTGCACTCAAGTCTTGTTTTTCACCTTTTGCGAGGTAGGCTTTTGCCTGCTCTTTGAGCTCGTAAAACGCTCTATAATGCAAAGGCAAAGAAACAGGGAGACGCTCAGCTTGATCTTGATAAATCAAAATGCTGGCTTCAGCCATTTTTTGGCGCACATCAGCTGGTACTCTCGCGTCATGTAAGGTTTCAAAAAAGAATTTCAAATACTCAACCGCTGTAATCCCTGGACGTTTCTTGAAATCATCCAGACTTGAAAGCAAGCCGGCAACATGAGCCAAGGTCTTTTCATCCTTGTCTTGAACAGCCTTTTGCAAGTGCGCTAAGACCTCTTTTTCCTCGTCTTTATTAAGTGTACTAAGAGAAAGCTGGTGAACCAACTCCGTGTAACGCTTTGTCAGTAGGTTGTTTTCTCCTTTTGTCTCAAAGGAAAATTCTTGCGCGATATACTGCTCTTTAAATGACTTCAAATCTGCCAGATAGCCCGCTGTGGAATTGCTTGGTAATTGCTCTAAATCATCCAAAAAGCGTCCCAGACTAAGGAGCAGTTTATCGAGATAAATCGGATTTTTGCTATAACGATTTTTACTTTCAGCAATGAGTTTGGCCACTTCTTGCACGACAGGTTCTTTTTGGAAGGCACCAGCCTGATAGGTGAGCGTCACATCCGGCAAAAAACGCTGCACAAATGCCTTGGCATCTGGCGTTTGAATCAGGATATAATGGTTATGATCCACATGTGGAATGACAAAGGTATTGCCTTGAACCTTTAGGCGATAAGGCGAAAGCCCAGCACGGTAAGAGGTAGTGAGCCATTCGTTGAGGAAATTTAATTCAGGCACATCTGTTTCTAAAGGAATGCGGACATGGTCCTTTAAGACAGCATAAGGGTGAATATGGGTCGGGTCGTAGGCTTGATCGGGATTGTTAAAGACGAAATAGTCCTTGGAGATTTTTATGGCCTCAAGAGGAATATGATAGGTATCAGCGATATAGGTCATCTTTTCCTTATCTGTGGCATCTCTTGAAAAACTCTCGATTGGAAAGATGCTTTCAATCGGAATGGTCGTAGGCTGTGCTTTTTGGGGACTAGGATCGCTGGCTTTCATGGCTAAGACAGCATCTGCCGCTTGGATTTGTTCTGGCGTCAAGTCCTTGAAATAAAAGAAATGCGTGTGATAGCCCAAGGTGCCTGGAAATCCGTGTCCGACCAAGTAGCCTTCATCTAGTTTTGCGACCACATTTTGTGCGCTAAAAGTAAAGGCGTCTAAGGGCATCACAGGCGGTGGACCTAGAGGATGATTGACGATTGGCTTGTCTGGGGTCAAAGAGCCCGTTGCCACCACAGACGTGGTCACACTCATAGCAGACGAGGCGCTAAGGCTAGTGGCTTGATCCATTTCTTGATGTTTCCCTTGTTCAGAAGTCATAGCAAGAGAAGAATTGACACTCCTTTCCGAAAGGCTAGAAACAGACGAGGTAGCTGGCAGCACCACCTCAGAACCCAAGGCAAGACCTTCTGACAATGTGGACGAAGCGGTGGAATGGGAGGGCTCTAAAATAGAATCTGCGACTGAAGCTGCAAGAGAAGACGGAGTTGCCAATACAGCAGATGAGGTATCCGGGGTTACTACCTCTGAACTCTCCACAAGACCTTCTGACAAGATAGACGAAGCGGTGGAATGAGATAACTCTAAAACTGAATCTGCGACTGAATCAGCAAGAGAAGGCGGAGTCTCCACTAAAACAGACGAGGTATCCGCTACCGCCACCTCTGAACTCTCCACAAGACCTTCTGACATGACAGACGAAGCGGTGGAATGAGATAACTCTAAAACTGAATCTGCGACTGAATCAGCAAGAGAAGGCGGAGTCTCCACTAAAACAGACGAGGTATCCGCTACCGCCACCTCTGAACTCTCCACAAGACCTTCTGACATGACGGACGAGGCGGTGGAATGAGAGGACTCTAAAACTGAACCTGCGACTGAATCAGCAAGAGAAGGCGGAGTCTCCACTAAAACAGACGAGGTATCCGCTACCGCCACCTCTGAACTCTCCACAAGACCTTCTGACATGACGGACGAGGCGGTGGAATGAGAGGACTCTAAAATAGAACCTACGACTGAATCAGCAAGAGAAGGCGGAGTTGCCAATACAGCAGATGAGGTATCTGGGGTTGCCACCTCTGAACTCTCCACAAGACCTTCTGACAAGACAGACGAAGCGGTGGAATGAGAGGACTCTAAAATAGAACCTACGCTTGACTCTGACGTGCGTGATGGATTGAGAGTAGGAATGACTGGTGCTATCCTTTCTGACGTCTGGTCATTTTCCCTTTTTTCTCTTTGGTCTGCCGTCAGATGTTTGTCTGATGCCTTTTCTAAATTAGCCGTTTTTTCTTCTTCCAATGCCTGCCACTCTGACGGCATAAGGTAGCCAACATAGTGAAATCCTTGAATAGAAAGAGGATTTGGAAGATCATCTCCTGCTTTTAAGAAAAAGGTTTGATCATAGGCTTTAAGCAGATGGCTTTCTAGCGCCTGACTGGGATCCAAATGCCATACAAGTCCTGATGTTGTGACAACAAAAAGCGACACCATCTGAAATGTTTGACGTTTTTTAGACCAAATCACCCCAGCCACTAGAAAAAGCAATCCCGCTCCTGCCATAAGATCACTCAGACCAGTCATTCCCGTCACAGGAAGGGCGTGGGCTTTTTCTGGTCGGTAAACCAGATAGTAGGACGTCTCCTTTTCAAAAGCCTTAGGAAGATCTGGGTGAATCCATTGTTTTTCTTCCTTAGTCAGCTCGTCCTCAGACACATAATGGTAGTCAAGGGGCAGCCCTCCTTCTGACAATGTCTCAGCTGCTACGGGGGACAGCCAGCCGATTCCCATCAAAACAGATAGTAAGCCGACTGAGTATTTTCTAAGCGACCATTTTGGTCTTTCTTTGTAAAATCCTTTCATCGTGTCTTTTTACCTCCTAACAGAGTAAAAAAGAGACTGGAATAACCCAGCCTCCTTTCCTTCGTTTGCTTTCTCTCTATTCTTTTTTAGTTGAGATGCGAGCGCCAAAGCTAGCAACACCAAGGAGCAAAAGCCCCATAGCAAGAGGTGCAGCTGATCGAACGTCACCTGTATCTGGCAGGTTATCTTGAGACGATGTCATCTCACGGCTATCCTTGTCCTGCTCTTTAGACAGCGTCATGCGAGAGTGTTCTGCCCTTTGTTTTACAGCTAAATGCCGTGATTTGATCCTCTCTAAAGACTGCAAGAGAGTGGTCGCATTGGTTTGACCGTAACCTTCATCACCCAAGACGGTATGCTCGTGTTTTGGAGTCGTTTCTTGGGAGTGGCTTTGGATTTCCTTATCTTGCTTCGGCTGGACTTGTTGCCCCACTTTATTGTCATCCTTTTTCTCAAAGGCTGGGGGCATTTCCTCACCCTTGGTCTCTGATTTTGGCTGGTCTTGTGGGAGTTCTGGTTGGGGTTCTGCCATTTTTTCAGCAAAGATTGAGGTTCTAAAGTCATCCGTTGACTTGAGGTAAGCATCTAAAAGGGCTTTTTCCAACTGGGTGACTTGAGAAGCTTGACTATTGTCAATAGCATCGTTCTTGATATCCTCATCCACGGCTTTTCTCATCAAATCCATCAAGACATCAAAAGAGCTGACCTCTACCACTTCATCTCCGAGATGAATGGTCACTGGTTTTAATTGTTCCAGCTGATCGATACGCTGATGGTACATGGCCTTTTTAAAGTTAGCAAAAGAACCTTGATATTCTGGCAAGATATGCCCCAAAACAAGGGGATCGCTAACCGACCAGTCTGGCGTTTCCAAAGACCAGGCTTCATTTTGATATTGATTGGAAGCATACGGCACCAAACCATCTTTGAATCCTTTTTCAGCCAAAAGCTCAAAACCTGTGCGTCTAAAGGAGAGATCTCCTGGTGAAGATGGGCTTTCTGCTGAAGCATAAATCGGACCAAAAGGCGTGATCATATCATAACCATTTTGGAGTAGTTGATTCGGATGCTCAGCGTCAAACTCAATGGTCTTATCATATTTAGGATTGTAGCCACGGTTGACCATGACGTTGTTGTCCACTAAGTCATCAATGGTCTTGAGCTTCATTTCCTTCCACTCTTCATCAGTAAATGGTCGCTTAACATTTCTGCCCTCATTGTAGCCGTTGTCATCAACCACATTGATGGTTTCTAACTTGTTAAACCATTTCTTTTGAATATCTTGATCTTTCTCAAGAACCGCCATACCTTCTGCGTACTCCATCAGATACACCACATCAAAAACACCGTGCATATAGTCTTTAAGATCATCTGCAGTTTGAAAGCGTTCTGGTTTTAAATTGTGGAAACGCTGACGCTCCGTATTATCCGTATGGTCTAGGACAGAGTTAATCCCGATAATTGGCACGTCACTGTTGTCTGGTGCTTGGAGGAAACCTTCTGGAAAGGCTTCTGGCCACATGAATTGCCGCCGACCATTTTGCAAGAGATAAGTGTAATAGTCAAACATATGCACCATCTCATGGGTCAGTGTACCAATACCACGCTCACTGATGAGACTGGTGATGATAAAGGCGACTTCCTTTTCCAACGCATCAGCGTAAGCTCCCACATAACGGTCATCACGAGGCTGATGAGACCCTGTTGGACCAAAGAAATTTTGAATGGATGGTCTCGTGTTCTCCCCACTATCGGTAAACCAAAAGCCTTCAAACAAGCCCGTCTTTGGACTACGCTCATAGATGCCTTGGGTATCCCAAACCGGCACATAATAAGCCATCTGATGCTTGTACTCTTCTGGTAAAATCCGGTACCATGTGTCAAAATGCCGCCTAAATTTTTCTGCTGCTTCTGCCACTTCTTTTTCAAAAGCAGCTACCTTTTCTTGATAAAGAGACGGATTTTCTGCCTCAAGTTTTGGATCCACATAGCGTTCATAAGTTCCAAAGACAATATTGGCCAAATCGTTGATGATATAGACATTGTGCTCTGGAATGGTCAAAAGCGGCAATAGCATGTTTCTAAAGCGTTTTTTATTCTTATCTGTGGTGTACTCATCTGTTCTTGTGAGGTCTTTGAGACGGTCATATAAGGTCATCGAAACACCTGTCAACTCATGAGACGGCTCATCCACGATATAGGCTTTTGAAGTCTGCTTAAACCAATCAGCCGTGCTCACTTCTGGTAAAAACGCCTCTCTATAATATTCCAAGAGATCAGGCAAAGTCGCTTGCCCAGTAAAGTTAGCCACCACCTCTTGATAGGTCTCATAGTTATTTTGCGGAGCATAGGCTTGATAACCCTTCTCACCTAGCGCCAGCAAGAGGTCCAAAGGACGATTTTTCTTGCCAAAGAAATCTTGGTGATAAATCGTCAAATCCTTGGTATTGATCTCACCATAAGCCACATCGTACCACCGATTGAGGTAAGAAAGACCAAATAGAATCGCTTCCTTATGGTCAATCAGCTTTTGCACCCAAGCATCTACCGCAGAAGGACTACTAAAGTCCAAGGTTTGATCGCTTTCTAGCACTTTTTTCATGCTTTCTCGGATGCTTTCCTTGGTTGCATCAAAAGCAGGTTCCAGATACAACTGGGTCATCTGATTGTCTTGGTCAGCTGTTAAACCAAGCGCCGCATAGGTTTGCTCCGAGCGATACGCCACCTTTTGAAGTTCAGGAACAATCCGGTCCAAAATCGCACTCACATCCCTAACGCTCGCTTGGGGCGTATAAGAGAGACCATTTCCCAAATCATAATGCAGATGCCTGTCTTGATCAGTCGCTTGGTAAAGAATCGGGCGAGATTCTGTTGCCTTATCCTTATAATGGAGTAGGACTTGGTCCACCAAAGCTCCCTTTTCTTCCAAATCGGTCACAATCGCATGACCTTGAAGAGGGGTCGCAGATAATAGTGCTTCATTAACCAACTTGTCATCTGCTGGAAGAGACTTGGCAAAATCCTTGATTTGATCATCACCCGCAAATGGCATCAAGAGCTTGGCATTCTCAAGCGCAACGTCTGTCTCTTGAGTGGTTGCAGCTCGCTCGGTCGAGGGTGTTGTTTCTTGATGAGTCGCAAGTGCAGCCTGTGGCTCTTGGTTTAGACTTGTATCCACTTCATCGGCTTTAACTAAGGACACATAGCCACTTGCTGCGATGAGTAAAGCGGTAGAATAAAGGGGAAGGGATCTTTTTCCTAGAAAAAGCGTTTTTAAGCGTTTGTTTTTCATTAGCCAACCTCATTTCATCGGACGTAAAGGAAAAAACTAGTTTTCTTTTTTCTTTAAGCCAAGACCAGCCAAGAGTAAGCTCAAGATTCCTGCTACTGGAAGAAGAGATTGTTCCTTGCTGCCTGTGCTTGGTAGTATTTCTTGATTTAGGTTATTAGACATCGTTGATTTGGTCTTTTCTTCTTGAGTAAGTGGTTGTGCTGTTTCTTTGGCATTTGGTGTTTTTTCATCGGCTTGTGCTTGTGGTTGAAGGAGATGCGTCATGCCTTTCACGACAGGGCTATTTTTAACCACAGGAGCAACTGGATTGACCGGTGCATGGTAGGTCGGCTGCATCATCAAGGACAAGAAGCGTGGCTCTGGTAGGCTAGGAAGATTATCTTGACTTTGCAACCATTTGAGCGCATCCTTGTCGCCTGCGATCGCTTCTTGGATTTTCTTTTCCACCGTCTTCATTTCTTTAAACATGGTCTTGGCGAGATCAAGGAAATCTGCAGTTACCCATTCTTTTTCCTTATCCTTAGAGAGCCCTGCTTTGGCATAGAATTGATTCATCTTTTCTTGACGAGCTATTTCTTTTTCTTCAATGGCTTTCCAACGGTTTTGGATGGTGTGGTCAAACAAATCATAGTGCTCAGAGGTGAGTTTATCAATGTTTTGAGCTGTCCAGTACCAAGAATTGGTGTCATACTCCGTTGTTTGTGGGTGAAACTCTTTTGGTGTTTCCATGATATTGCCGTAGTATGGCAAATAAAGGGTATTTCTAGTTTGACCAAAGCCTAGCCAAGCCACCCCGCCAAATTCCGTTGGTAGATCTGGGCGAATTTGATAGACGTGAGCATTGATGACGTTTTTATTGCCGAGTGGGTATTTATAAAGGTCATTCCCAATCCTGCGGTTGTAGTGGAGTTCTGCTGGTGCTTGATCATCTGGGATAAACTGCGTCATATGCTCAAAGCGGTTTCTTTGCAAGGCAAAGACATCCCGAAGTGAAAATTTCTTACTTGGGTCGCTTGGTGAGCGAAGTAAATCATAAAATGGATCATCAAACTTGATAGGAGAGGCTGGATCTAAGAGCTTAATCCCTGCATAGGCTCTTGAGCGGTTGCCTGGGGAATCTTTGTCTGGACCATAAGAGCGGGCAATCAAGAAATTACCTTTATCATCATAGGTAGCAGATCCTGCTTTTTTCGCAATCGCTTCAACTTCTTTTGAAGCGATGACATTTTCCTTATCATTAAAATCAACGCTACCTAAAGACCAAGTATTGGGAAAAACAGAGTATTTGTCATCTGGATATTTGATGGCAACATATTGGTGACCAGAAAGAATTTCCATATACCAGAGTTCCTTTTTGTCTCCAATCATGATGACATTTCCATCATAAGCCCCTTTTTCATCGAGGACTTTTGCCACTAGCTCGACACCTTCGCGCGCTGTCTTGACCCGAGGGAGCACCAAATCAATCATGCTAGACTCGCCAAGACCACCTAGTGGTTTGATGGCTTGTTCTGCAGTTTCTCCTGCCTTGTCTGCTTCTTCTTGACTCTTTCCATCTGCTAGAGCCTTAGCGATAGCAGCTTCCTTGGCTTCTTTTTTCAAGGTGTCTTCTTGAATCTTGGTGAAAGGATCGACCTTTTCAATCTTTTGGAAGTTTCCTGTTTCATAGCCTGGAACAGGGCTAGCCGTTACAGTAGCAGACATGGACACACCGTGCTCGTTAAAACCGTGTGCACCGTAGGTTCCGTTGAGGTTGCTTTCTGCAAACCCTTGATCAGCACTTTGTTGCGCTTTTTGAGCGGTTGTTTCTAGATTATCCCCACGTTCAGCATCTGGAGTGGAGGTGTATTTGTACTCGTGCGCCGCATGCTCATAGGTAAAACCTGTGTCGCCGTCATGTTGGACCTCACCTGGTTGATAGTCAGTCGCCTCATGAACGATGAAGTTCTTGTTGTGATCAGCTGTCCCGTCTTGGAAAGGATAATCCTCGGTCCGACCAAACATGTAGGAACCGTCTTCTGTCAAGTTCTTACCAATAATAAAAGCAGAGCAGGCTTCTGCCGGCTTAGACGCTAGCATCACAGTAGAAAATAAAGCCGCTGCCAAGAGTGTTTTAACGTATTTTGATTCCATGTTGATGACCTCCTTTAAGTCCGAATCAAAAATTATCAAAGATCTTCCTTTGATTTGTATCCGATTACATTATACCCTCCCAGCTGACCAAAGAGTGTTAAGTTTTTCACCCTTTTTAAGAAAAGTTTAAGTTTTGAAATAAAAAAACGAGCAAGCCTTTCTTAAAACTTGCTCGTTTCTTGTTATTGATTTTGCCAATCGGCTGGATAAGTAATGTAGATGAAGCGGGCTTTTTCTTTGACAGAAAACTGGATGTCGCTTCCTTTTGGAATGAAGATGACCTCACCTGGACCAGCTGAGATGACTTCATCACCAACGATGATATCGAGTCTGCCTTCGATGACATAGTCGATTTCATCATAGTCCAAGTGCCATGGGAAGGTGGTTTCTTCCATGGTCATGAGCCCAAGACCTAGACGTGGGCTTTCTTCCAAGGTCAATAAATCTCTGGTATAGACCTTGTCACTTTCTTTTCCTGTATCAAGACGATCTTCTTTGCGCACATCGAGTTTAGGAAGGGAGATAGCTGTCACACCGTCTTTGCTGGTGGTTTTATGACTGGACTTCCCCAACTCTTCTAAAATGATCGCACGCACCATTTGTTCTAATTCTGCACGATTGATGTCTGCCATAGTCTTTTTCCCTTCTTCTTATTCTGCTGCTTCTTTTTTAGTGAGCATAAAGGCCAGTAAAACAGCTGTCACACCGCCGACAAATTTACCCACCATCATCGGAACAATCATCTCTGGTTTTTGACCAGCTGTAAAGCCAAGGTGGTCACCAATGACAAAAGAGGCAGAAACAGCAAAGGCCACGTTAATAATCTTGCCACGTTTATCCATATCTTTGAGCATTTGGAACATCGCAATATTGTTAGCAAGAGAAGCGACCAAACCTGCTGCGCCGACTTCGTTCATCCCAAGAGATTTCCCAACTGCTGAGAGCGGTTTGTTAAAGGCTTTGGTAAAGACTGCAACCAGCCCAAAAGCACCTGCCAAGGTCACAGCAATAGAGCCAACCACTTCAAAAGCTTCCTTGAGCGTATCTGCGCCTGATGGATAGAGGTTGATGAGCCATTGATTGCCTGTTAGGAGCTGAGCGGCACCAAAGGCAAGGCCAAGTGTCGCAATGACCACAATGATTTGTCCAAAAACTTCAAAGCCTTTAATCATGCCATCTGGTGCCACCAAAAGCCCGATAAAGATAAGGGCAGACACGATGACAATCGGAATCAAATTGACCAAAAGGGTGACAAAGCTAAGCCCTGGTACCAAAAGACCACCAATCAAGCAGCCAATAGGAACCGTTACCAAACCATAAAGGATACCGCGTGCCAATAAAGGACGATCTTCTTTTTCAATAATCCCAAGCGCTACTGGAATGGTAAAGACAATGGTCGGTCCCATCATAGAGCCAAGGACATAAGCGGCAAAGTTACCGACCGCTTGATCCTGAGCTAGACTAAGCGCCAAAGGCGCACCTCCCATATCATTGGCGATAAAGGTCGTGGCAAAGATGGAAGGGTCAGCTCCCACCAAGCCATAAAGCGGCACAATAACAGGTTTTAACACACTCGCCAATAACGGTGCCACTACCATGATCCCTGCCATGGAAAGGGCAAGAGCCCCCATGGCCATAATACCTTCTTCAAATTTTTCACTCAGTCCTAATTTGCCACCGATACACTTATCCACGGCACCGATGAGCATGAAAAGGACCATGATGTAGATAATAATCTCATTAATACTCATATATTTCTTTTTCTCCTGATTTGATTTTAATCAGTTTGATAATCCACCTTGTCAATAATGGCGGTGACCACCATATCCACTGGAATATCGGGTTTGTTTAAGCTCACACGAGCGGAGCTTCCTGTTGTCACCATGACCAAATCCCCCTCACCTGCACCGATACAATCGGCTGCAATGACCAGAGAAGCTGTTGTTTTGGGGTCGCTTAGGGTTGGCTCAACCACCAAAAACTTCAAACCATTTAATTTTTCATCCTTTCTGGTTGCCCATAAACTCCCAACGATTTTCCCAACAAACATAATCTAACTCCTTTTTATTCTGTGATGATTTGGATCCGGTGACGTTTGAGATAGTCTTTAGCTAACGCTGTGACAATCATGCCTTTTTCAACGGTAAAGACATCTCCCTCACTCAAGTCTAGCGCTTTTAACTTGGCTTCTGTCACGAGTTTTGGTCGCTTAGGCACACGATCAGGTGCTTGGGTTAAGACGACTTCTTTTTTCTCGGCAGATAAGAGAGAAAGAACGTCCCCCTCCTCATAAAAGACCAGACCATAGTCTTCTAGCTGTTTCAACTGTTTGGTCACATCTCTGTAAAGAATAGCCTTGGAAGAAGCCTGATAAGACCGCACCTTGACCTTCTCGTTTGAGGCAAGGATGCTCTTTCCTTTAAGCAAGCTCTCAAGGATAGCTTCTTCTTCTTGACCAACTGGACAAAGCCCTGCTAGTCTTAGGAGCATCCCTAAGCTCACCTCATCTAAAATCACTCGGTCGGCTTCTTTGATATCTAGGGTCAAGTCATACCCTTGTCTTTCGAGGGAGGTTTTTAGAATAGGAGAGCCAACCACATAGAGCAACTCTTTTTTAGGGGCTTGTTTGAGTTGTTGCAGCAAGCGGTCTGTAATCATCTGAACTAATTGATCTAAATTTTCCATCTGGTATCAACCTCTCTTTTGCCCCTTATTTTTTAATGATTTGGCCTCTCATGCCTTTTTTAAAACCACAAGCATTGGCTTCATCGTAGTCAATATGCATGTAAGTGGCAAACTGTGGACTGACACGGATTACCACGTCATCAAAAATCAGAGAACGCCCGTCGCTTTCTACTTTGACCTGAACGATTTCATGATTTTCCACACCTGCTTTTTTAGCATCTTCTGGTGTCATATGCACATGACGTTTCGCCACAATCAAGCCCTTGTCTAGGGAAACACTATTAGTACCTTTGGCAAGAATGATACCGGGAGTCCCTTCAATATCCCCACTTTCACGAATCGGCGCCTTGGTGCCCAAGGTCAAACCATCCGTTGCAGAAATTTCGACTTGGGATTCCTTACGCACAGGTCCTAAGATAACGACATTATGAAGCGCACCTTTTGGTCCTAGAATGGTGATGCGCTCTTCGGCTGCATACTGACCAGGTTGCGACAGATCCTTTGCCTTGGTCAGTTGATAGCCTGGTCCAAACAAGGCATCCAAATCCTTTTGACTCAAATGCACATGCCGACCGCTCGCTTCGACTTCAAAACTGGTGTCTAGCGCCAATTCTTTTTCTAATTTTTCAACAACCTTATTCACTAATTGTTCAATAGACATCTCACCTTCTCCTCCTATTCACTGGCGATGAGCCACAACAAGACCTCAAGCGACTTCAAGGTTTGAATCACCTGTGTTGCAAAGCCATCACGCTCTAAGTCAGCGATTTTTTCCATGCTTTGACGGATTAGCCTTGTTTCAATGTATGCGCTATAACACACCAAACGCCACTCCTCCACGTCATAAGTCATGGCTACCCCTTGCTGGTCTAGTTGTTTGTTCAGCCGTATAGCCTGCAATTCCGTATGGGACAAAAAGGTGTCATCATAGTCTCTTAAATCTTCTAAAATGCGCTCACCAACCAGATTTTCAAGGACATGAAGTAATCGTCCCACCTGATCACACTTTTCCTTCAGAAAGGCTTGATGTAAAGCCCTTTGAGCATTCAAAAAATAAGGATAGAGCTTGGTCAACTGAAATAAGCAAGGGTAAACAGCAGACTCTTCTAGGGTGCTAATCGGTTTATGATCTCTTTTATCTGACAGGCTTGCTTTTTCTTGTGTGCGATGAGACGTGACAATGCTAATATGACGATCGTTTAAGAATCCTCTGGCAGCAGGCGTCAATTTTTCATCTGCGCCTAACTCCAAGACTCCTCGACCTAGGAGACCAGATTCTTTCATCATTTTTCTAATCTTTGCTTCTGTAAGAACTGGCATAGCTTCACATCCTTCTATGATGGGATTCACCTACCTTATCCTTGAGTGACAAGGTAGGAAGGTCCCTCTCATTTTCCTTATTCTGATTGAGGTAGAATCACTTCTACTTCTGCGTGTGGACGTGGGATGACGTGAACAGATACCAAGTCGCCAACATTTTCTGCTGCAGCTGCGCCTGCGTCTGTGGCTGCTTTAACAGCGCCCACATCTCCACGAACCATGACAGTGACAAGTCCTGCGCCGACTTGTTCTTTTCCAATCAAGGTCACGTTAGCTGCCTTAACCATTGCATCAGCTGCCTCAATCGCGCCGACCAATCCTCTTGTTTCTACCATTCCTAATGCATTTGCGTGTGCCATAATTTATTTTCCTTTCGTTTATCTTTCTTAAGGCTTAATCCTTAGGGTAAAATCACTTCTACTTCTGCGTGTGGACGTGGGATGACATGAACTGATACCAAGTCGCCAACATTTTCTGCTGCAGCTGCGCCTGCGTCTGTGGCTGCTTTAACCGCACCCACATCTCCACGAACCATGACAGTAACAAGTCCTGCGCCGACTTGTTCTTTGCCAACAAGGGTTACGTTGGCTGCCTTAACCATTGCATCAGCGGCTTCAATCGCGCCGACCAATCCTCTTGTTTCTACCATTCCAAGTGCATTTGAATGTGCCATAATCTATTTCCTCCAAAAAATTATTTATTTAGTGTTGCAAGAACACGCTTGACTAGCAAATCAACCAGCTGATCTTCATTAGTCACATCAGGTAAGACAGTTTCGACCTCAATAGCTGGCGCTTGATGGACTTGCCCTTCTGCCTGACGCAAGTCAGAGAGTTCAGTTGTGCCATAGGCAATCCGGCGGATATTAAAGAGATGTACTGGACTGACATTGTCAGACGTTGCACTACCGCCCACAGCCCCACAACCTAGAGTAAAGGCTGGGAAGAGCCGTGTCGTTGCCCCAACACCACCAAGAGCAGCTGGGGTGTTAACCAAAAGCCGTGATACTGGTTTTTTAAGGGCAAACTCTTTGACGATATGATCGTCACGCGTGTGGATGGACATGGTGTGTCCGATGCCTTCGTGGTGCAAAATCTTCATGCTGAGCTCACAGGCTTCTTTCCAGTCCTTGACGGTGTAAAAACCAAGCACTGGCGCTAATTTTTCCATAGAATACGGATATTGCTTGCCGACGCCCTCACCATCTGCAATCAAGAGTTTAGCATCTTCTGGAACATAAATGCCTGCTAACTCACCGATAACTTGAACAGATTTTCCAACCATTTTAGGATTCATGGCACCTGTTGGTAGGATGATAAATCTTCCCAGTTTCTTGGCATCTTCTTTTGGTACAAAGTAAGCGCCTTGCTTTTTAAACTCTGCCACAACAGCGTCTTTGCTTTCTTCTTCTACGATGATGGATTGCTCAGACGCACAAATCACGCCATTATCAAAGGTCTTAGACTCAATAATTTGACGAACAGCCTTTTGAATATCCGCAGTCTTTTCGATAAAGGATGGACCATTTCCTGGACCAACGCCAATCGCAGGCGTTCCAGAAGAGTAGGCCGCCTTAACCATAGGTGTGCCACCAGTGGCTAAGATAAGATTGGTATCCTTATTGGTCATCAATTCCTTGGTCGCTTGGAGGGATACACGGGTAATAACTCCGATAGCACCGTCTGGACAACCAGCACTTTTCGCTGCTTTTTTAATGATGTCCACCGTTGCCTCAATGCTTTTTAGCGCATGAGGGTGAGGTGAAAAGACGATACTATTTCCCGCTTTAAGGGCAATCAAAGCCTTATAAATCACGGTTGAGGTGGGATTAGTGGAGGGAATTAGTCCTGCAATCACCCCAACAGGAACAGCAACTTCTGTGATACGGTTTTCCTTGTCCTCCCGTAGAATTCCGACTGTTCTCATGTCCTTGATTTCTTCTAAAATCCCTTTAGAAGCAAGAGCGTTTTTTAAGACTTTATCTTGCCAGCGACCAAAACCAGTCTCTTCTACCGCCATTTTAGCCAAGCGTTCGCGCTCATCATAACAAGCTTTAGCGACCACTTTGACAATGGTATCAATTTGTTCTTGACTCATTTGTGCGAGCTGTTCTTGTGCACGTTTGGCTGCACGCACAAGGTTTCTCACCTCTTGAATCGAAACCAAGTCTTTATCTTCTAAAAACATCTATTCCTTCCTTTCTAACAATTTAGACAAGGCATCCACCAAGGTCCGTTTATTGCCAAATTTAATCTCTTTCTTTGAAAGGGCAATATCGCTTTCTGTATAAGCAATGCTACGAAGTTTTGTCACCTTTAGTTTTTCAAGCTCTTCTTTTTGGTATTTGGGAACCAAGAGCGGCTCTTTTTCAGAGACCACGACTTCTGCAACGTCTTGGAAGATGATTTCTTCTTGGTTATCTAAATCAGGAGTTGCCTCTAGAGCTGTTGGGTGACTGTCTTCTTTTTTGCCAAAAAGAAGCTGCGTTTGATCGTCTAGTCGTGAAATCACATGACTAGCAATGTAATAAGGCTCACTCACAATCACATCAACCGCCGCATCCACAGCCGAGCGAACGGCACTGACATCTCCTATCAGCTGAACGGTATTAAGACCTGACTTGACCGTTTCAATATTAAGCAATGACACATCGGCTGCCTTTAGTGCGGCATCAGCTGCAACCACAGCTCCTAGATAACCTCTGACTTCAATTAAACCGAGTGCTCGTTTTGTCATCTACATGTCCTCTATTTTAGTAGCTCTTTGGATCATTGGCTACTGCCACAATCGTTTTTGCAAAGGCATCACAAGCCGCCCGACAAGCAGACTGTGACCCCACCAACAAGCCACCAGCAAAGTTGGTTTCACTTGGTGGACCATAAAAGGCACCGACCTGCACATCCGCCGCTTTTAGAGCCGCATCAAGACCGACCATAGCCTCAGCTGGAGGGGCAATCAAGTAAGCAATAGCCGTACCTTCCTCAGCATTAGCACCAGCTGATAGGTAAGACCCTGCTCTTGAGATGCAGTGAGCAAAATAAGGGATGCTATTGTCGTCATTGGCACTGTAAAAACAAGCACCATTTTCAATTTCATAGACAGCCACATCAAGACCACTTCTCACTTCTTCTGGATTAGGACCAGCTAGGATACCGATGACCTCACCAGCTAGTTTGGTTGAGGCATTGCCAGCACCCGCATACATACTTCTAGCATAGACAACCTCAACATCCGCAGCCTTGGTCGCTTCATCTAGCGCCACATAGGTCACATCATCGCTATCTGCGGTAATGATCCCAAGGCTTCTATGATGCGGTTGTAGCTCCAAGGAAGCCGCAAGACCTGCATCGACATTTGGAATAAGTAGGGCACTTAAAACAGTAGCACCGAGACGTTCATTTATCACAATAAGGTCCTCCTTTTTATTTCAAATCCACACCAGATTTCTTGTGTTCAAGAATCTTTTTGATGATTTCAGCCACATAAGCACCTGCTTCAACGGCTGGTGTTCCACCTTTATGGATATTGGAAAGCACCGTCCGTTTGGCTTCAGGCATACCAACTGTTGGGCGATAAGCTAAGTAAGCACTCATGGACTCTGCGGTCACAAGACCAGGACGCTCTCCAACCAGCATACAGATGACTTCTGCACCAGTCAATTCTGCGATTTGGTCCATGGCAGCCACACGCGCATGCTTGATAAAGAGCACTTCGTTAAAGTCAAGCCCAAACATCTTGAGACCTTGTTTTAGGGCTGGCAGAAAATCTCTGACATTGGCTTCAATAGCAGATGAGCTAAGACCATCTCCAACGACAATCTGCACCTTAGCGTTTGGCGTGCAGTGTTCTTTGATAAATTGTTGTTGCTCTTCTGAGAAAATCCGTCCCAAGTCTGGGCGAGTCAAATACTCATCCTTAGTCGCAGCGAGCGTTTGAACGGGAATAAAGCCCATGTCCTTAACAAAATCATCCGAAACATAAGAGAAAACTGCATCCTGAGCTGCCGCATGGTCGGCTCTAAAGCGTAACACAGACTGTGTCTTATAGCGATTCCCTGCTCGCCAAAGACCAAGACGAGCTGGCGTGAATTTCTTAATTTTGCGATAAGCCTCTTCATTGATCGCATGAGGCACTAAGAACTGTTCTTGGATATCCACTTCGGTAATATCTGGAATGATGCCATCTTCAATATCCGCATCACTCTCAGATGGAAGCTCATATTGCTTTGTTTTAGCTGCGCTCAAGCTATCGACTTCTACCTCGTTTTGAGGTTCTTCTTTGACCACAGCGATTTCTGGAGTTTCTCCAGTTGCCGTTTCACCACTCATTTCACTAAGCAATGAGCGAATCATTTCTTTTAATTGTAATTCATCCACTGTGACTTCCTCCTCATTAGTTGGTTTTCATAAAGATAGAACCGTCTCCACCGATTTCAGTGAGATGACCATCTTTCATCAAGCCCATTTTTTCCATCCATTCTTCAAATTCCTTGATTGGACGTTTGTTAAACAAATCACGCATGGTCGCTGTTTCATGATAACCAGTGGTTTGATAGTTGAGCATGATGTCATCCCCGTGTGGAATCGCCATGATGTAGTTGACATTAGCCGCACCAAGAAGAACAAGAAGATTTTCCGCATCATTTTGGTCCGCCTTCATGTGGTTGGTGTAGCAAATGTCACAACCCATAGAAATACCAGTGAGTTTGCCCATAAAGTGATCTTCTAGACCCGCACGGATAACTTGTTTGGAGTCGTAGAGGTATTCTGGTCCGATGAACCCTACCACGGTATTGACAAGGAAAGGATCAAAACGTTTAGCAAAGCCGTAGCAACGTGCCTCCATAGTCACTTGGTCGGCACCATTGTGCGCATCAGAGGACAATTCAGAACCTTGACCTGTTTCAAAATACATGACATTTGGACCAGCAGCTGAACCCACTTTTAAAGCAGTATCTCTGGCTTCTTGGATCGTGGCTGCATTAAAACCAAAGGCTTCATTTCCTTTTTCAGATCCAGCAATGGATTGGAAGACCAGTCCAGTTGGTGCGCCTTGATTCATGGCTTCAATCTGAGTGGTCACGTGAGCCAACACACAATGTTGGGTCGGGATTTGATATTCTTCAATAAAGTCATTGAATTTATGAAGGATACGCTTGGTGCTTTCGACCGAATCATCTACGGGGTTAAGCCCTAACAGCGCATCCCCACAACCATAGGCAAATCCTTCCATCGTAGAGGCCATAATCCCATCTGGGTCATCCGTGGTATGGTTGGGTTGCAACCGAGATGAAAACGTTCCTGGCATCCCAATGGTCGTGTTAGCCGTCTTTGTGATGGTGATTTTTTGCGCTCCTACGATTAAGTCCAAGTTGGTCATAAGTTTAGCAACCGCAGCCACCATTTCAGAAGTCAAACCACGAGAAATCCATTTGATATCAATATCGGTTGTATTGTTGTCTAGAATCCACTCACGCAAATCCTGTACCGTCCAGTGTTTAATCTTGTTAAAGGTTCTGAGATTGACATCATCGATGATGATGCGTGTCACCTCATCCTCTTCATAAGGAACCACCGGATGGTTGAACAAATCTTCTAGCGTCAACTGGGCTAGCACGACTTTGGCTGCGACACGCTCTTCAGCAGAAGTTGCTGCAACCCCTGCTAGCTGGTCACCTGACTTGTACTCATTGGCCTTAGCCAATACTTCTTTGACAGATTTAAAATCATATACTCTACCGAATAATTTTGTTTTTAAAATCATTAAAGCTATCCTCCTTTTATCTACTTAGTTAAAGACTAATGTTTTTACCACAACAGGTAAGACCGATCCTTCAACGACAGGATTTCCAATATCGATATAATCCCCATTTTGCACATCCACCGAATCAATGCAAACAAAGGGATAATCTCTAGGCAGTAGCGCATAAAGGCACTGACCAAGAACCTTTGCCATATCTTCTTCGACGACAACGACCAAAGGAATACCTTTTTCGATGCTTTCCTTCATCCCAGAAACAACGCTTCTAGCGTACTCTTGGACTCGGATAAAACTAGGGCTTTTCACTCCAGTTAGGGCAAGAGCGATTTGCTGGACTTCATTTTCCAAAGTAAACCAATTCACCTTGTCTTTAATGATGGCAGTCAGGGTCGCTTCATCTTCTTTTTCATCGCTCTTAGCGAGTTTCAAAACCGGAACATTTTTAATCGGAAGCACCTGAGAGATATAAGTGATGGTACTACCACTCACATCAGTGGTGTGACTTCCTGCCCCAACTACCGTTGCTCGAATGGTTTCTGCTGATTTTATGACCTTTTTCTCGGTGAAAATCTTGGATTTTCTAAGCGCACGACCAAGTAAAATACCGATATCGCCATATTGAAATTCATCCAGCAAAGATGATGTATCTAAAATCGCATCTGCTACCCCTCCAGAAAAAGATACGCAGCGAATCTCGTAACTGAGCTTGAGACCATGATTGGTTTCAAGAAAGGTGTAATAAGGGCTATCATTTGAAATACCAACCGCCTGCTCTAAGACACACACCAGCTCATCAATCAGCTGATCCAAGTCCGAACGCTTGGCAACAGATCCAACTGCTAGCTGCAGGCCCTTATCTGCAATGATTTTCTCAAGCTTAGGAGCGATATAAGTAATCCGATGGGTCTTAGGATCCAAGCGAATCAAACGCCCACCAATATCAAAGCAAGCTGTATCAATCAAATCACCTTCTCGAAAGACCGCTAGATTTGACGTGCCACCACCAATATCAATATTGACTACCGAAGTATGGTGTTCCTCGGAATAGATATGGCTACAAGCTCCTTTGCCTGCGATGATGCTCTCAAGGTCTGGACCAGCAGTCGCAACGACAAAATCTCCAGCATAGCCACTAAGCGCCTGCAAGACCTGGCTGGCATTTTCCTTACGGGCCGTCTCTCCAGTAATGATCACCGCCCCCATCTGAATATCTTTTTTCTCAATCCCTGCCTTTTGATACTCGGTCATCACAAAGTCTTTGATCTTATCCACCTCAATCAACAACTGCTCTGAGATCGGAGTAAAGATAATATCACTCTTGTATAAGACCTTTTTATCCGTGATGTAAATCCGTGGAATGGTAAAGACAGAGGAGATATTCTCGATGGTCAGCTCGGATAACACCAACTGGGTCGTGGCAGTGCCAAGGTCTAGACCAACACTCAAAATCTTATCTGACATGTGGAAAACCTCCCAAAAAAAGACGCTCAAAGATCGACCAGTAAACAAGCGTTTACTCATCTTCTTTAAGCGTCATTGCTCTTCAAACTAACTTCTTCGTTAGATATTGATTCTTTTATTCTTTAAATGTAATCGTCACCCTCGTGCCGGATAAGCTCGAGGAAACTAATAGCTGTCCAGACAGCTTTCCTGTCACCAAACTATTGACAATCGTTAGTCCCAAGTGCCCTCTAGCAGGTCGGGTGGTGTCGTAACCGTTTCCATTATCGGTTACTCTTGCTTTTATTATACCACCTTCTGAGCGAACATGCAAACGAATTTTTGATTTTTCTGCCTTCTTTTGACAAAAAGCATGGTCATAACTGTTTTGAATGAGCTCATTTAAAACCAAAGCCAACGAAACAGCCCGTGTGCTATCAAGATGTAGCCCCTCTTGAATCTGAGCGCTTAGCTCAATATCACTCTCTCTTGAGCAGATGTGAGCGATATGTTCAAGGACTGCTTTTAACAGTTGGCTCAGATCAATCTGATTGCCCTTATCTCCCTTAAACGATAGGAGCTCTTGTGTCTTTGCCATCGCAGCAATCCGACTCATACTCTTTGTCAAGATCTTTTTACTCTTGTCGTCTTCTACCCTGCGCTCTTCTAAAGCCAAGAGCGAACTCAAGGTTTGGAGCTGATTTTTGATGCGATGATTCATCTCATGAAGGGTCGCATCTAAAGCAGAGAGTTGGCGTTCTTTTTGTACCATATCTGTTTGGTCGCGAAAGACCATGACCAAGCGTTTTTGAGCGTCCAACCAAGAACGTGTCACACTAAAATGATAGCGCCCATACTGGACCATGGTAGGTTCTTTTGACAAGCGGTTCAAGCGTATTTTGCGAAGTAATTTCTTAAAACAGACATAATCCAAGGACAAATTATCATAGTGTAGAGCCGAAATATCATCCTTGTAGCCGAGTTTTTCTTGATACATGGTCTTGGCGGCTTGATTATGATAAATCAAATGACCAAATTGGTCAAAGACCAACACCGCATCATCCAACACATCTGATAAGATGAATTGCTCAGTTTCAGATGCTAGTAGGGCTTTGATCCCCTCATTACCAAACTCAGACTCCGAATAAATGAGCGGTTCTGCCCTTTCTAGGATAAGCGTCCCAATCACACGACCTTCACGCCAAATGGGAAAAACGCTCTGGCGAATGGAAACTCCTTCTTGAGAAATACCAGATAAGCCAACGGTGGAAAGACCAGTGTGCAGGGTTCTAATGACCCCTGGTTCGTTTTCCAAATCAGCCATCAAACCGACCACTTCTTTTTGGTAGAAAGCCTCCTTGGTCTTAATTTTCTTGTGGAAAATCACCACCGCATTTTCCGAATAAGCACTCTTGACATCGATAAAGACTTCCTCATCATCATAGTGCGAGCTCTTCATCAACTGCTTTGCCTTGGTCACAAGATAAGCAATATCATGATCATCCAAATCTGTATGTTCTTTGCAAAGGTCAAATATTTTTTGCTTATACATCATCATGTAAAACCAATAATTTTGCAATCTCAACCATAGGGACTCGTTTTTGCATACTAATTGTTCGAATCTGCTTAAATGCTTCTGTTTCAGACAAGTGATCACGCATCATCAAAAGCCCCTTTGCTTTTTCGATAATGATCCTATCGTCTAGCTTTTTGGACAAGCGCATCATTTCATTGGATAACTGTTGCAGCTGGCGTCCTTTTTCAATCGAAACCTCCACCATAGGAATTAGAGATTTCATATCCAGTGGTTTGATCAAATAACCGCTAACTCCATAAAGTTTTGCCCTCTCCATAAAATGCTCATCATCATAAGCGGATAGCAAAATCACACTGTAAGCCAGATTATCATCAAGAATTTTTTTGCTAGCGGTAAGACCATCCAGCAAAGGCATCTTAATATCCATGATGACCAAGTCCGAGCGATATTTTTGACAAAGCTCAATCGCTTCAAAACCATCTGTGGCTTCAGCAACCACTTCATAATCTGCCTTTTCCAAGGCTTCTCGAATATCTAATCTCACGATTGGATCATCATCAACAATTAGTATTCTACCTTTCATACGTTTCCTCAACAATCTGATTTTTATGTGCGTGTGACAAGGGTACTAGAAAAACCTAAAATGTCTTCCAAGCCTTGAAGAACCGCCACCAATGCCGCCTCAACCGACGCCACATCACCTGTTAAGACCACAGAACCACTAAAACGATCCACAAAACCAACTTCAACATCCGCTGCTTTTGTCGCAATATCTACCGCAATAATGGCCGCTTCACTCGGTGTGATGGTGAGAATGCCAATAGCTCCTTTTTTCTCAACAATCAGCCCCAGTTTTTCATAAATGACATCATCTGGGTTCGCAATTAGGTGAGCTAAGGTCACTTGTTTGCCAGGAACATATTCCTGAATCATCCTTTGTTTTTCTTCCACTTTAGACTCCTTCTTTGTTTTCTTAGAAGTTTGCCTCACGTTTCCATGACTTTATTATATGATAAACATACAAAATGTTCAATATTAAAATGCACTCTCAAGGATTCCTAAAATATCAGAAACAGTCGGCACTCTAGGATTGGTCACGGTACAGCCATCAAGGAGAGCAGCATGTGCAATTTGCTCCTTATCAGTATCAAAATCCATTCTGGAAATTCCGTAGGCACTTAAAGAAGCAGGCATATCTAATTGCTTTTGCAATCGCTTAACCGCCTCAATCAACTGCCGTACCCCTAAGGCTGGGCTAGAGGCTTGATAGCCGATGAGGCGGGCGATGTCTTGGTAACGCTTTGCCACATCCTTATTCATCTGACGACGATCTCTTGGATTTAGATTAGCATTGTACTGGATAATGTGAGGCATCAAAATGCTGTTCAAACGCCCGTGGGGCACATGAAATTTCGCCCCCGCAGCATGTGCTACGCCATGATTTAAACCCAAAGAAGCTGTGTTAAAGGCCATTCCTGCCAAGGTAGAGGCTGCGTGCATTTTTTCTCTAGCTTCAATATCTTGACCATTTTGGTAGGCTCTTGGGAGGTATTCAAAGACTAGCTTGATGGCTTTTTCAGCCAAAGCGTCGGAAAAATCACTCGCTTTAGTGGACACATAAGCCTCAATCGCATGCGTTAAAACATCCATTCCGGTATCTGCTGTGATATTAGGCGGCAAAGAAAGCACGAGATCGGCATCCAAGATGGCCAAATCAGGTAATATCTCTCTGGTCACCAAAGGATACTTGGTTCCTTTTTGCGCATCTGTGATGACCGAAAAGTCCGTCACCTCTGAGCCTGTACCACTGGTCGTTGGAATAGCCACCATGATAGCATCCTTAAAAAGCCCTTGTTTTTTGGCAAAATAATACATGGCTTTAGCCGCATCAATGGCAGATCCACCACCAATGGACAAGACCAGACTGATCTCCCTTCCTTGGGTTGCTTGAATACCTGCCACCACCGTTTCAATGGGTGGATCTGGTACAATATCCGTAAAGACAACTCGGTCATTGCTCTCATCCAAATAAGCTAAGATGCTATCGAGTTGCCCAGACGTTTTTAAAAAAGGATCTGCCACCACAAAGACACTCTCCTTGTGAAACCGCCTGAGTTCTTCTAGTGAGCCACTGCCGATGCATAACTCAGTCTTGTAAAAAATTTTATCCATTTCTTCTCCTTTCTGCTGGACTTGGTTTTAACAATGAAAAAAGCTATAAGAAACCAACCATGCCCTTTCGTTCATCGTTCGTTCTTATAGCCTCATTGCTTTTTTATTTATCGTACTCCGTTGTACTTATCAGTAGTTTATCATAAAAACGCTTTCGATGCAATCAAAAGCTGGCTTTTTTCACACCATCTTGTGATGTTTTTCCTATTTTGCAAAAAGCAAAACCACTAAACAAAAAAGCCGTTGGACTGATTCGTCCAACGGCTTTGTCTATTGATTTCTGCTCATTCTTAGACTTGGCTATGCCAGATGTCACGATTGTAGTCTGCAATAGTACGGTCTGATGAGAAGAAGCCTGCCATGGCAATATTTTGCAGGGCTTTGGCTTGCCAGATGTCTTGGTCCTCGTAGTCCTTAAAGACTTGCTCTTTAACAGCGATATATTCTTTCAAATCGATCAGCGTCATGAACCAATCCTTATTGATGAGTTCTTGATAGAGGCGCTCGAGGCGTTCTTGGTTGCCCAATGCCAGAAGTTCTTCACTCACGATAAAGTCCACACACTCTCCAATCAGCGCATCTTCATAATAGTCACGCGCCACATAACCAGCTGTGTCATAGAGGCTAATGATGGTGTCGCTGTCTTTACCAAAGGTATAGATATTATCCTTGCCGGCTAGCTCTGCAATCTCGACATTAGCACCGTCCATGGTCCCAAGAGTGAGGGCACCATTTAGCATGAATTTCATATTTCCAGTACCTGATGCTTCCTTAGAGGCAAGAGAGATTTGCTCGGACACATCGGTTGCTGGGATGAGTTTTTCAGCTACGGTCACGTTATAATTTTCTACCAAAAAGACATTGAGATAAGGGCTGACCTCAGGGTCATTGTTGATGAGTTCAGACAGGGTCAAAATCAAGTGAATGATGTCTTGGGCGATGGTGTAGGCTGGGGCAGCCTTACCACCAAAGAGAATGGTAATCTTGCGCTCAGGCAGGTTGCCTTTTTTAATCTCCAGATACTTGTAAATGACGTAAAGGGCATTCATCTGTTGACGTTTGTACTCATGGAAACGCTTGATTTGCGTATCAATGATGGAATGCTCGTCCAAATCAATGCCTTGATGCGCTTTCAAGAAAGTCTTAAGGCGCACTTTGTTGCCTTGTTTGATGTCACCAAGACGCTTGTGAACGTCCTTGTCTTGGCTAAAGGCGAGGAGTTTTTCAAGTTCTGTCGCATCAGATAGATAACCATCTCCGATGAGTTCCTTAATGTAGCTGGCTAGCTCTGGATTGGCAAACTCCAACCACCGACGGAAGGTAATTCCGTTGGTCTTGTTGTTAAAACGTTCAGGATAAAGTTTGTAGAAAGGTGCTAACTCAGACGCTTTCAAGATTTCCGTATGAAGGGCAGCCACCCCATTGACAGAGGTAGAGAAATGAATATCCATGTGCGCCATGTGAACACGATCATCTTCATCAATGATTTGCACACGAGAATCGCTATAGCGCTCACGAATGATGGCATCTAGTTTCTTGATGATGACCACTAGGTGTGGCACCACTTCTTCAAGGTAAGCGAGCGGCCATTTTTCAAGAGCTTCAGCTAGGATCGTGTGATTGGTGTAGCCTACCATTTGGCTCACCACAGCGACTGCTTCATCAAAGGTAAACTCATGTTTTTCCGTCAAAAGGCGAATCAATTCTGGAATGACCATAGACGGGTGGGTGTCATTGATTTGGACATAAGCATACTCATGCAGATCATGGAGATTAGAGCCACGCTCCAAAGCCTCATCAATCAAGAGTTGAGCGGCATTTGATACCATGAAGTATTGTTGGTAAATCCGAAGCAACTCTCCAGCCTTGTCCGAATCATCTGGATAAAGGAAGAGCGTGAGGTTTTCTTTGATTTTCGTCTTGTCAAAGGTGATGCCCTCCTCAATCAAATCACGATTAAGCCCATCAATGTCAAAGAGATTGAGGTAGTTTTTGGTGTCTTGTCCAAACCCTAGGATATCCAAACGATCCAAGCGTGAGCGCAAAGTAAAGTCTTTAAATGGTACGTCATAGTGAACATCTGTTGGAAGCAACCAGCTATCATCGGTAATCCAGTCGTTTGGCTCAGCTGTTTGTTGATTAGCCTTAAAGACCTGCTTAAAGAGACCATAATGATAGTTGAGTCCTACCCCCTCACCATTGATGCCAAGTGTTGACATCGAATCAATAAAGCAAGAAGCCAAACGTCCAAGACCACCATTACCAAGAGATGGCTCTGGTTCTAAATCCTCAATCTCACTGAGTGATTTGCCTGCTGCTGCCAACTCTTCTTTGATTTCATCATAAAGACCAAGGTTGATGAGATTGTTTGAGAGGAGTTTTCCAATCAAAAATTCAGCAGAGATGTAATAAACCTTGCGTTTGCCTTGATTTTTAGGCTTGTCTTTGGCCAAATCTTTGACATAGTCAAGAAGGGCAAGATAGATGGCTTCATTACTCAAGTCGGCTAAAGTATCTCCACGTTTTTCTACAAAAGTTTGAAATGTCATGTTCTTGTTTCCTCGTTGATATAAGCTTGTGATATGGGTTAAAAAGGCTGTTTTTTCCTCGCTCACTTGTTCAGGCAGCAAGCGCCACTGCCAGTTTCCGCCGATGGTGGATGGGATATTCATGCGCGTGTCCTTTGGAAGATCCAAAATGTCCTGCATGCTAGCAATAGCTGTATGGCTAGCTGTTGCAAAAAGGGTTTTGAGCATGATTTGATAGAGCGGTTGGTCACTTCTACGGTTGGTATAATCATCTAAAAAGGCACGTTGCTTGCTATCAAGCCCCTCATACCAACCATTGACCACCTCATTGTCATGCGTCCCTAGATAAGAAATACTGTTTGGAACCGCACGGTGAGGAATATCAATGCTGTTTCCTGTCACATCGTAAAAACCAAACTCTAAAATCTTCATCCCAGGAAAACCACAGTCCGCCAAAAGTTGTTTGGCACGTTCATCGATATAGCCCAAGTCTTCTGCAATAATCGGTAGCTCACCCAACTCTTCCTTGACCACCTTAAACAAGTCATAGCCAGGGCCTGGTTGCCACTCGCCTGTCACGGCTGTTTTGGCATCGGCTGGGATTTGCCAATAATCTGAAAAGCCTTTGAAATGGTCGATACGAAGGTAATTATAGAGCTTGAAACTCTCTCTAATCCGGTACACCCACCAGTCGTAGTGACTTTTTTTGTGAGCCTCCCAATCATAGATAGGATTGCCCCAAAGCTGACCATCAGCGCTAAAGTCATCGGCTGGAACACCTGCCACATAGAGGGGACGGCGCTTGTCATCAACTTTAAAGAGATGTGGCATGGTCCAGACCTCAACACTGTCGGCTGAGATATAGATGGGCATGTCTCCGATGATGGCGATGCCTTTTTGGTTGGCATAGGCTTTCAACTCCTGCCACTGTTTAAAGAAGAAATACTGGGTGACCTTGTGATAAGCAATCACATCTGCCAGCTTTTGACGATAGTTAGCAAGGGCAGTTTCCTCACGCGCTACCAATGCTGCATCATCCCATTCTTGCAAGGCCTTGTTACCAAAGTATTCCTTAAAAGCCATAAATTCCGCATAATCAAGGATCCAGCTTTTTTGCTCTTTTTCAAAAGCAGCTAAATCTTTTCGGCAAGCCTCATCGGCTAAAAAGCGTGTCACTGCCTTTTCTAAAATAGGACGCCTTGCTTCAAAGATCCGCGCATAATCGACGCGACTCTCATCCTCGCCAAAGTTCACCCCTTGGTAGTCTGCTTTTTCGAGTAAGCCTTCTTTTCTCAAAAGGTCAAAATCAATAAAGTGAGTATTGCCTGCAACGGCAGAAAAGGACTGATAAGGCGAATCCCCATAGCTCGTCGTCGTTAGAGGGAGAATCTGCCAGTAAGTTTGCCCAGTCTTTCTCAACCAATCAACAAAGTCATAGGCACTCTTGCCAAAGGTTCCAATCCCAAAAGGACCAGGGAGGGAACTGATGTGCATGAGCACACCGCTTGCTCGTTTCATCATAGTATCTTCCTTTCTCTTTCGATTGTTCAAATCTAAGATGATTTTATTATAGCGCAATCGTTTGCGTAATGCAAGCGCTTTTTTTAAAAAATTTAATTTTCCTTAGTTTAACACAGTTTCCTCCATTTTTCTAAAAAAATTAACGAAAAAAACTTGACAAACTTCGCAAACGGTTGCATAATAGTATTAACAAAAATAAAACGTTTTCAAAAGGAGGAACTCACATGAAAACATGGAAAAAAATGATGATCACGGCTGCTAGCCTTACGCTTGCTGGTAGTGTCTTAGCAGCTTGCAGCTCTGGTAAGGACAGCAAGTCAGCTGATACGGCTTCTGATAGCAAGACCATCAAGGTCTGGGTGCCAACCGACACCAAAACATCTTATCAAGACATCATCAAAAAATTTGAAAAAGAAAGTGGCTATAAGGTAGAAATCATCGAGTCCGTCAACGCTGATGCCCAAGAAAAGGTTAAAAAAGATCCAAGTGCCGCAGCTGATGTCTTTTCTCTTCCACATGACCAATTAGGACAGCTCGTGGAATCTGGTGTCATCCAAGAAATTCCTGAAAACTACACCAAGGAAATCGCTGATACCCAAACTGACCAAGCTATTGTCGGTGCCCAGTACAAGGGCAAGACCTACGCCTTTCCTTATGGCGTTGAGTCGCAAGTCCTCCTCTATAATAAAAACAAACTCACCCCTGAGGATGTGACCAACTACGAAACCATCACCACTAAAGCAACCTTTGGTGCGCCGTTTAAAGACATCAACTCTTACAGTGAAGGTCCTCTCTTCTTGTCTGTGGGAGATACCCTCTTTGGACCAAATGGTGAAGATCCAAAAGGCACCAACTGGGGCAATGAAGCAGGTGTGTCTGTTCTCAAATGGATTGCTGATCAAAAGAACAACAAAGGCTTTGTCAACTTAGATCCAAATAATGTCATGTCTAAATTCGCAGATGGCACTGTCGCTGCTATCGAAACAGGACCTTGGGATTACAAAAATGCTCAAAAAGCCATCGGTGCTGAAAATCTCGGTGTAGCTGTTTACCCAACGATTACCATCGGTGGCAATACTGTACAACAAAAAGCCTTTCTTGGGGTCAAACTCTACGCGGTCAACCAAGCTCCAGCTAAGGGCGACACCAAACGCATCGCAGCTAGCTACAAACTCGCTTCTTACCTCACCAACCAAGAAAGTCAAGAAAACCAATTCAAGACCAACTTTGTCGTACCATCCAACAAGACTGCCCAAGCTGCTGATAATGTCCAAGCAGACGAGCTAGCAAAAGCCGTAATCAAGATGGGTTCTTCAACAGAATACACCGTCGTTATGCCAAAACTCAGCCAAATGGGAACTTTCTGGAATGAATCCAAAGCCATCATGAGCGATACCTACAACGGCAAGATTAAAGAAAGTGACTACTTGGCTAAGTTGCAACAATTTGACAAGGACATCGCCAACGCTAAATAGAAGCGGGACAAATACTAGGTTTGACCAATCGACTCGATGAGTGGGTTGAGCCAGTGTTTCTCAAAAACACCTTTGTCCCAGACGATACCGCTAAAAAGAGGCTCGGATTCCACTATTTCCAGCCTCTTTCCCTTAAAATAAGGAGATTTTTATCATGAAACACCACGAGACGTCTCCCGTCCTAGAAGCCCTCAAAAAAGGAGGGCCAACCATCACCCCATCTCTTCTTATCATGGGTTGGGCAAATTTTTGCCACAAACAAATCATCAAAGGTAGTCTCTTTTTAATCAGTGAGATTCTCTTTCTCATCGCCTTTGTCACCCAGATTATCCCCGCTCTTTCTGGTCTTGTCACCCTTGGAACCAAGACACAGGGCATGTCCACACAGGTCATTGATGGGGTAAAAATTCAGGTGGCTGTCGAGGGAGATAATTCTATGTTGCTGCTCATCTTTGGGCTTGCTTCTCTTATCTTTTGTGCCTTTTTTGCCTATCTTTATTGGTGCAACCTCAAGAGTGCTAGCCATATTTATCAGCTAAAACAAAGAAATCAAGCCCTCCCAAGCTTCAAGGACGACTTGAGAACCTTGACCAATGAGCGTTTTCACATGACTTTGATGGGCATTCCCTTGCTTGGCATCGTCCTCTTTACGGTCTTGCCGCTCATTTACATGATTTGTATCGCTTTTACCAGCTTTGATCACAGTCATCTGCCACCCAAATCCCTCTTTCACTGGGTCGGCTTTGCCAACTTTGGTAGCCTCTTTAACGGCAGACTAGCCACCACCTTCTTTCCCGTCCTTTCTTGGACCTTGATTTGGGCAGTCTTTGCGACAGCGACTAACTTCTTCTTTGGCATTATCCTCGCCCTCATCATCAATACCAAGGGGCTACGTTTTAAAAAATTCTGGCGGACGGTCTTTGTCATCACGATTGCCGTGCCTCAGTTTATCTCTCTACTCATTATGAGAAACCTTCTCAATGATGCAGGACCGCTCAATACCATCTTAGAGCAACTCCACCTCATCAGCCAGCCCATCCCTTTCTTGTCTGATCCGATTTGGGCAAAGGTTTCTGTTATCCTCGTCAATATGTGGGTAGGGATCCCCTTTACCATGCTGATTGCCACCGGTATCATCCTCAATCTCCCTAGCGAGCAAATCGAGGCGGCTGAAATCGATGGGGCCAATAAATTCCAGATTTTCCGCTCCATCACCTTCCCACAAATTTTGATGGTTATGACCCCTTATCTGATTCAGCAATTCATCGGTAATATCAATAACTTCAACGTCATTTACCTCCTAACAGGTGGCGGTCCTGTTAACTCTAACTTCTATCAGGCTGGTAGCACAGACCTCTTGGTGACTTGGCTTTACAAACTCACCGTTTCAGCAGCTGACTATAACTTGGCTTCTGTTATTGGGATTATCATCTTTGTTCTTTCTGCAATCTTTAGCTTACTGGCTTATACCAGAACCAATGCTTATAAGGAAGGAGGCACTCGCTAATGCAACACCAAAAGAAACAAACCCTCAGCCTCACTTATCTCCTGCTGACCTTGCTATCCATCCTTTGGCTACTTCCTGTCGTCTGGGTGGTACTGACCAGTTTTCGCGGAGAAGGAACGGCTTTTGTGCCTTACTTTATCCCCAAAACATGGACGCTTGACAACTATATTCGACTCTTTACTAACCCGTCTTTTCCTTTTGGAAAATGGTTTTTAAACACCCTTTGGGTGGCAAGTGCGACCTGTGTCCTTTCGACCTTGATTACGGTAGCTATGGCTTACTCCCTCAGTCGGATTAAGTTTAAGTTTCGCAATCGCTTTTTAAAACTCGCTCTTGTCCTCAATATGTTTCCAGGCTTTATGAGCATGATTGCCATCTACTATATCTTAAAGGCCTTTAACCTCACTCAGACCCTAACTGCTCTCATCTTTGTGTACTCAGCTGGGGCTGCCCTTGGCTTTTACATCGCCAAAGGTTTCTTTGATACGGTGCCTTACTCGCTAGATGAGTCTGCTATGATTGATGGGGCGAGCCGCATGGATATTTTCTGGCACATCACCCTGCCTTTATCTCGTCCGATTATCGTCTATACTGCCCTAACCGCCTTTATCGGACCTTGGGTTGACTTTATCTTTGCCCAAGTCATCTTGGGAGATGCTACGTCCAAATACACGGTGGCTATTGGACTCTTTGCCATGTTGGTCCAAGATAAAATCAATACTTGGTTTACCACCTTTGCAGCTGGAGCAGTTCTCATTGCAATCCCGATTACGCTACTCTTTATCTTCATGCAGAAATACTACGTCGAAGGTATCACAGGCGGCTCTGTTAAATAGAAAGGAAGGACTATGACGACCTTAACTCTCAACCATATTCATAAAAAATACCCTAATACCACCCACTATGCTGTGGAAGATTTTAACCTTGACATCAAGGATAAGGAATTTATCGTCTTTGTTGGTCCATCAGGTTGTGGTAAATCCACAACACTGCGGATGATTGCAGGCTTAGAGGACATCACCGAAGGGGAGTTTTACATCGACGAGACGCTCATGAACGATGTCGCACCTAAAGACCGTGACATTGCTATGGTCTTTCAAAACTATGCCCTCTATCCCCACATGAGTGTCTATGACAACATGGCTTTTGGGCTAAAACTACGCAAATACAGCAAGGACGAGATTGACAAGCGGGTGCGTGAAGCCGCAGAAACGCTAGGATTGACTGAATTTCTAGACCGAAAACCAGCCGACCTCTCAGGCGGACAACGCCAAAGGGTCGCCATGGGGCGTGCTATCGTGCGTGATGCCAAGGTCTTTCTCATGGACGAGCCCCTCTCTAACCTTGATGCCAAACTTCGGGTGTCTATGCGGGCAGAGATTGCTAAAATTCACCAACGTCTGGGATCAACGACTATCTACGTCACCCACGACCAGACAGAAGCTATGACTCTGGCTGATCGCATCGTCATCATGAGTGCCACCAAAAATCCAGAAGGAACCGGCTCTATCGGACGCATCGAACAAATCGGCACCCCACAAGAACTCTATAACCAACCGGTCAACCAATTTGTCGCTGGCTTTATCGGTAGCCCAGCCATGAATTTCTTTAACGTACACGTGGAAAAAGACCAGCTGACCCTATCAGACGGCACCAAGCTCGCCCTCCCTGAAGGACAAAGCAAACGCTTAGAGCAAGCAGGTTATCTCAATAAAACCGTGGTACTAGGCATTAGACCAGAGGACATCTCTAGCCAGCTCATCGCCCAAGATACCTACCCCAATGCTACCCTCACTGCAACAGTGGTGGTGTCTGAGTTACTCGGTAGCGAAACCATGCTTTATGTCACCGCAGCTGGCACCGAATTTGCCGCCAGAGTGGACGCAAGAGACTTCCACCAACCGGGTGAAAAACTCCCACTCACCTTTAACCTCGCCAAAGCCCATTTCTTTGACAAGGAAAGCACCAAACGCATCAGTGACTAGGATAAAGAGGCAAGCAAGCTAACCAAACATAAAATGACCACTGGATTTGAAATCCAGTGGTCATTTTGTTAGAGATGCCGTTTATCGAATTCCCCATCTTCCCTTCTACGATAGACTAACTCAAAGATGGAAGGATCTTCAAAGAGCTTCCAGTCATCCCAAAAATTAGGCACCAAGGTCAGGTTATAAAGCTCATCTGGAGAGACCCAAAAAACACGTCCCTCACTAGAAGAGCGCACCTCTCCTGTAAACTGATTTGCCGTGTAGAAAAAAACCAAATAGCGTTCTTGGGTGTCTCGTGTTTCAAACTGCTTGATACCGACTAACCTAGGGTTTGCAATCACAAGACCTGTTTCTTCTTTCATCTCACGAATAACTGCATCATACAGGCTTTCTCCCTTTTCAACGTGCCCGCCTGGGAAAGTCACCCCAGGCCAAGACGGATCGCGTCGTTCAATGACTAAGACTCGCCCCTCTTCACTTGTCACTCGGCATAGGTTGGTTAAAATAACAGATTCTGAACGTGACATGGTTGTCTCCTTTGGGTTAGTTTATGAGTGCTTTCATATCTTATGGAATTGAGTTTCTTGCTCACATCTTCTGTTAATCTATACTCTTTAACTCTAAAATAATATCCCTAATCTCAGCGGCTTGTTCAAAGTCAAGGAGATCAGAAGCCTCTTGCATTTGTTTTTGGAGTTTCTTGATGAGGTCTTTTCGTTCTTGTTTATTAAGGCTAGCTGGATTGATAGTGTCTTGTTTCTCAGCTTCTTCTAGAGTGGTGACGGCGATGAGGTCACGGATTTCTTTTTTGATGGTTTGGGGAGTGATGCCGTGCTCCTCGTTATAAGCCATCTGGATAGCACGACGACGAGCCGTTTCATCTATCGCCTTTTGCATGGACTGGGTCATGGTGTCGGCATACATGATAACATGACCGTTGCTATTTCTTGCGGCACGACCAATGGTCTGAATGAGCCCACGCTCATTTCTAAGAAAACCTTCCTTATCCGCATCAAGGATGGCTACGAGGCTCACCTCTGGCACATCAATCCCCTCCCGAAGCAGGTTGATTCCGATAAGGACATCAAAGACACCGAGGCGAAGGTCACGGATAATCTCCGTCCGTTCTAGGGTCTTGATGTCACTGTGCATGTACTTGACCTTGACCCCCATTTCCTTGAGATAGTCGGTCAAATCTTCTGCCATACGCTTGGTCAGCGTGGTCACAAAGACACGTTCGCCTTTTTCAACACGGGCATTGATTTCACCCAAGAGGTCATCCATTTGCCCCATGGTTGGTCTGACCTCAACTTCTGGATCGAGCAAGCCTGTTGGACGAATAATCTGCTCGACAATAGTGTCGGTCTGCTCCAGCTCATAGTCACCCGGAGTGGCTGAAACGTACACAATTTGGTCCACATGCCCTTCAAATTCTTCCCGACGCAACGGGCGGTTATCCAGAGCCGATGGCAAGCGAAAACCATAATCCACCAACATCTGTTTTCTCGCTTTATCGCCATTATACATGCCCTTGATTTGCCCCATGGTCATGTGGCTTTCGTCCACCATGATGAGAAAATCCTCTGGGAAGAAATCTAACAAGGTATAAGGCGGCTCACCTTCGATACGTCCGTCCATATAACGCGAGTAGTTCTCCACCCCATTGGTGTAGCCCATCTCCTGCAACATCTCAATGTCGTAGTCAGTGCGTTGTTTGAGACGTTGGGCTTCTAGGAGCTTCCCTTCTGATTCAAAGAGTTTGAGCTGTTTGTCCAAGTCTGCCTTAATCTCATCAATCGCCTGCCCCAAGGTATTTTCCTGCGTCACAAAGTGGGTCACAGGGAAAATGGGCAAGTGGGTCACCTCACCCAAGACCTGACCTGTTAGAGCGTTAATCTCACGAATACGCTCAATCTCATCACCGAAAAATTCAATCCGAAAGGCATTTTCATCACGGCTGGCTGGAAAGATTTCCACCACATCGCCCCGCACACGAAAAGTTCCACGTTTAAAATCAATGTCGTTGCGATCAAACTGAATGCTGACTAGATTATTGAGCAAGTCGTCACGTGACATCTCAAGACCAGGGCGCAGACTAAGCACGTTGTCGCCATAGTTGTTGGGGTCCCCCAAACCGTAGATGGCAGAAACAGATGCCACTACAATGACATCGTTTCGCTCAAGAAGGGCGGCAGTTGCCGAATGTCTGAGGCGGTCGATTTCCTCATTGACCGAACTGTCTTTTTCGATATAGGTATCAGTAGATGGTACATAAGCTTCTGGTTGGTAAAAATCATAGTAGGAAACAAAATATTCCACCGCATTGTCTGGGAAAAATTCTTTAAATTCCCCATAAAGCTGCCCTGCAAGTGTTTTGTTATGGGCGATGACAAGAGTGGGTTTGTTGACGGCAGCGATGACCTGACTCATGGTATAGGTCTTTCCTGTTCCAGTCGCTCCGAGCAGGATTTGAGCTTTTTCTCCACCTTCGATATTTTCCACCAAGGTCTTGATGGCTTCTGGCTGATCTCCAGAAGGTTGATATTTGGATACTAATTTAAACTTGTTGTCCGTCACACGGTTAATCATGGCACTTCTCCTCTTTTTTCTTATTATATCATAATCAACCATAATTTTCTTTTGCTATATATGTTAGATAACCTAACACGGAAAGCAATTATCATTTGCCCTATGAAAGGATTTCTGATATAATGATAGTAATTTTAGAAAAAGGAGGGTAACATGAAGAAAAAAATCACAGCTCTTCTTCTGAGCGTTCTATCATGTTTCTTAATCTTCGGCACAAAAGCAAGTGCTGATACCATCAATATCGTATCGGACACGGCTTACGCCCCATTTGAATTTAAAGATTCAGATCAAGTTTATAAAGGAATTGACGTTGACATCATCAACGAAGTCGCAAAACGTGCTGGCTGGGATGTCAATATGACCTTCCCTGGCTTTGATGCCGCAGTCAATGCCGTTCAAGCTGGACAGGCCGATGCCCTTATGGCTGTAACAACTGTGACCGAAGCCCGTAAAAAAGTCTTCACTTTCTCTGACACTTATTATGACACGGCGGTTGTGCTTTACACCCGTAAAGATAAAAAAATCACCAGCTACAAAGATCTAAAAGGCAAAACCGTTGGGGTTAAAAACGGAACAGCCGCTCAAGCCTTTTTACAAAAACACCAAAAAGAATATGGCTACAAGATCAAAACCTTTGATACAGGAGATCTGATGAACAACAGTCTTGACTCTGGTTCTGTGGATGCCGCTATGGACGATGAGCCCGTGGTCAAATATGCTATCAGTCAAGGCAAAGACTATGCCATCAACATGGATGGAGAAAAAGTCGGCAGTTTCGCCTTTGCCGTTAAAAAAGGAGGAGCTTATGAGTCTTTGATTCCTGAGTTCAACAAGGCTTTTGCTGAGATGAAAGCAGACGGTACTTATCAACAAATCATGGATAAGTGGCTTGGCACGACTTCTAGCTCATCTAACTTTGACCTCAAACTCACTGGTGATGCGTCTGCAAAAGCAACCCCAGTCAAAGACAACTACACTATTGTTTCTGACTCATCCTTTGCACCTTTTGAATTCCAAGACGGTTCTGGCACTTATACTGGAATTGACATGGAGCTGATCAAGGCTATCGCTGATCAACAAGGTTTCAACCTCACTATTACCAATCCTGGCTTTGACGCTGCGCTTAACGCTGTGCAATCTAGCCAAGCAGACGGCGTCATCGCAGGAATGACCATCACCGATGCTCGTAAGAAAATCTTTGATTTCTCTGATGCCTACTACACGTCAAACATTATCCTTGCCACTAAAAAAGGCAGCAAAATCAAAGATTACTCTGACCTTAAAGGCAAAACAGTCGGCGCTAAAAATGGAACCTCATCTTATACCTTCTTAAAGGACAATCAAGATAAGTATGGCTACAAATTAAAAGCCTTTGACGATGGTTCGACCATGTATGATAGCTTAAACTCTGGTTCAGTAGATGCCATCATGGATGATGAAGCGGTGCTAAAATACGCCATCCAACAAGGCCGTCAATTTGAAACACCACTCAAAGGAGAAAAATCAGGTGACCTTGGCTTTGCCGTGAAAAAAGGCAGCAATCCTGAGTTGATCCAAATGTTCAACAATGGACTCGCAGCCCTCAAGGCTTCTGGTAAATATGATGAGATCATCAACAAATACCTCGCAACATCTGATAATACAGCGACAAGCTCAAACAGCAAGGAAGTGGATGAAACCACTATCGTTGGCTTGATTTCAAACAACTACAAGCAACTGCTCGCAGGACTTGGCACAACCCTTGGTCTAACGCTCCTCTCCTTTGCCATCGCTATGGTTATCGGGGTCATCTTTGGAATGATGAGTGTTGCGCCAAACAAAGCGCTTAGAACCATCGCTGCCATCTTTGTCGATGTCATCCGTGGTATTCCTCTCATGATTGTGGCTGCTTTCATTTTCTGGGGTATTCCAAACCTTATCGAATCACTAACAGGAAAACAAAGTCCAATCAACGACTTTGTCGCAGCAACCATTGCGCTTTCCCTCAACGGTGGTGCTTATATCGCTGAAATCGTGCGTGGAGGGATTGAAGCTGTGCCAGCTGGACAAATGGAAGCCAGCCGTAGTCTAGGTCTCTCGTATGGCACAACCATGCGCAAGGTTATCCTACCACAAGCGGTCAAACTCATGCTGCCAAGCTTTGTCAACCAGTTTGTCATCTCCCTTAAGGACACGACAATCGTCTCTGCGATTGGTCTGGTGGAACTCTTCCAAACTGGTAAAATCATCATCGCAAGAAACTATCAATCCTTTAGAATGTACGCTATTCTTGCTGTGATGTACTTGGTGATTATCACCCTACTCACCCGTCTAGCAAAACGCTTAGAAAAGAGGATTAACTAATGGCTGAATTAAAAATTGATGTCCAAGATTTGCACAAATCCTATGGTAAAAATGAAGTCTTAAAAGGCATTGATGCCAAGTTCTACGAAGGAGATGTGGTTTGTATCATCGGCCCATCTGGTTCTGGAAAATCAACTTTCCTACGTACCCTCAATCTCCTTGAAAGTATCACGAGTGGTAAAGTGACGATTGATGGCTTTGATCTGTCTGATCCAAAGACCAATATCGATAAGGCTAGGGAAAATATCGGCATGGTGTTCCAACATTTCAACCTCTTCCCTCACATGACGGTACTTGAAAACATCACCTTTGCTCCAACACAGCTAGATCGTGCTAGTCAAGAGGAAGCAGAAAAACACGCTATGGAACTTCTTGAAAAAGTCGGTCTAGCTGACAAACGTGATGCCCTTCCTGATAGTCTCTCTGGTGGGCAAAAACAACGGGTTGCCATCGCAAGGAGTCTTGCCATGAACCCAGACATCATGCTCTTTGACGAGCCAACATCTGCCCTTGACCCTGAGATGGTCGGTGATGTGTTGAACGTTATGCGAGACTTGGCAGAACAAGGCATGACCATGTTGATCGTGACCCACGAGATGGGATTTGCCAGACGTGTGGCCAACCGCGTCATCTTTACCGATGGTGGTGAGTTCCTTGAGGACGGCACACCAGAGGAGATTTTCGATCATCCTAAACACCCACGTCTCAAGGACTTCTTAGACAAGGTCTTAAATGCTTAATCAATGAAGCGGAATCCCGCTTCATTTTTTGCTATTCTGGTGACTTTTTGATAGGATAACATTATCAAAAGATAAGGAGACATCATTATGTTACAAGGTTTACCAGATATCTGGCAAGCACCAGAACAACTAGGCGGTACTTGGGGGAGCATCAATCAACCCACTGCTGGCGCTCGTTTTGAGAAAATCCTCCCACGAGGAAACAAGCCTTTGCAGCTTTATTCGCTAGGAACACCAAATGGCATCAAACCACTCATCCTACTTGAAGAATTAAAAGAACTGGGCATCACCCAAGCAGACTACGATCTTTTTAGAATCGACATTGGAGCTGGTGACCAATTTGGTTCTGACTTTGTCGCCATCAATCCCAACTCAAAAATTCCGGCACTTCTGGATCAATCAAGCGAGGATGAGCCCATCCGTGTGTTTGAGTCAGCATCAATCTTGCTCTACTTGGCAGAAAAATTTGATCACTTTTTACCAAAAGACGTGAGAACGCGTACGGAAACCCTCAACTGGCTCTTCTGGCAGACAGGTGCTGCGCCTCTTCTTGGTGGTGGATTTGGGCATTTCTTTCACTATGCACCAGAACGTATTGATTATGCGATTGACCGTTTTGCTATGGAAACCAAGCGCCAACTCGATCTCTTAGATAAGGAGCTTGAGACCAAGCCGTACATAGCTGGTGAGGACTATACCATTGCAGATATAGCGATTTGGTCTTGGTATGGCAGACTGGCTGAGGACAAGATTTGGGACAAGGCTGGTATCTTTTTAGATGTCAAGAGCTACTCTCATCTCCAAGACTGGACCAAGCGCATCGCAAAACGCCCTGCTGTCAAACGGGCCCTTGAAGTGCCTTATCAAGCCATCGACTAAAAACAAAACAGACACGAACTAAAGCTCGTGTCTGTTTTTGTCTTTAATTTTTCAAACGTTCAAAATGTTTCCAATAATACCGATGCATGAGATAAGTGCTCAAAAGAACTAGCAATAGCATAAAAATCGTAAGACCATAACCCCAGTAAACAGGAAGAGCTGAAACCAAGATAAAGCTCGCTACAATAATACCGATAATAACAAAGATAAAGAGAACCAAGGCTAGTTGACGCAAGACCATTGACGTTCCGCCACGGTTAAACAAATCATTGATATTGGTCCAATGAAGCATCAAGTTCTTCCTATCATAATCATAAGCTATCACGCTCCAAGCATAAGCGGACAGAAACCAAACGAAGCTGGTCAATAAGAAGAGGGGAAGACCGATACGTAGGACAAGTCCAAAAAGAATGGCAAAGATAGCATAGGGAATGATGGACTGAATGAGGAAGAGATACCAAAACTTGAGCTTGAGATAGTGGTTCATATCAAACGGTAGGGTCTTAAGGTATTCATAATTTTCTCGCTCCAGTGAAATTCCAATGTAGGTTAAGCTAAAAGAGAAAAGACCAATCGCATAAGCAATTAAAGCGAAAGGAAAACCATACCTCAAATTTAAAAAGTCTTGCCCGTGAAAATGACCGCCTGCTGAGTGAATTCCCATAAAGAAAGGAAAGAGGAAAAAGTAAGGCAGCAAACTCCCCACCAGAAGGGTCTGAACGAGGGAAGTTCCTTGAGAAATCAAACCAATCTGATATTGATAGACAAAACGTTTAAAGGAAGCTCCCTTATCCAAGCTAAAGCGTGATTTAGTTCGTTTTTGTTGCACGGCAGAGCCAGTTGACACCGCTGCTTGATAAAACTGTGGCACCACTTGCTTTTTGACAAAAACAAGCAACAAAACAAAAACCAATCCCCAAACAACCAGTCCAATCAGACCATTGAGTGACAAGGGGTTCAAGGTCAGATCATATAGCCACTCCAGTGGTTTAAAGTACAAAGGCTGATCTTTTATCGGACCGTCTAGCTGTTTTATAGCGTTACTATTTTGCACATTGATCCAAAGAATAGCCCCAATCCCTAAAAGCATGGCAAAGCCTAACAAAAAATTAGAAAAGAAGGTCTTGTATTTGCGAAAGACACTGGTCTTGGTCACCAAGTGAACCCCAATCAAAAGGGAAAGCGCAAAGACACCAAGGAGCAAGAGCAAGGACAAAATAGCAGCCAAAATACCAAGAACCGGCGTATTGGGACTACGCAAGCCCAAAATGATAAAGTAGGTCATGACCGGAAAAAGCCCGATACTCAAGGTCAGCGCCACTGAAAAGCCTTTAGCTAGCATAATCTCTGATTCCTTAAAGGCATAAGGGCGGTAACTTTCAAGATCCTTACTCTCATAAAAAACGTTAAAGAGGGCCATGAAACCTTGGGAAAACATATAGACAAGAAAGACCAAAACAGTATTGGTAAAATAACCCGGCATCCGCTCAATCGGGATGAAAACTCCCTGCATTCCAAATAGGATAATATAGAGTACCCCAACCGATAAATAGGTTCTTAAGATTTTTTTAGACACGCCTGATGGTTTATTGGGATTTTGCTTTTGGCGTTTGCGAAAGCGATTTATCTGATCAGGGGTCTGCGTTTGCAAGAGGTTGATGTCAACTAATTTTTTAATCACCTTCCATCTCATGTTCAAGCTCCTCCTTTCGACCAGCCATGTCCAGATAGATGCTCTCTAGGCTCTTTTCTGGGTGTTTATCTTTTAACTCCGCAATCGTGCCGTAAAAGATGAGTTCGCCTTTTTTCAAAATGGCCAAACGATCACACAACTGCTCTGCTACTTCCAATACATGGGTTGAAAAGAGAACGGTTTTGCCTTTCTCAGCATGTTTTTTCATCATTTGTTTCAAGTCAAAAGCAGCCTGTGGATCTAGTCCTGTCAAGGGTTCGTCCAAGACCCAGATGTCTGGATCAGATAAAAGGGCTCCGATGACAAACACTTTTTGTCGCATCCCATGAGAAAAGGACTCAATCACCTCATAGCGATGCTCACTAAAATCAAAAATCTCTAGCAACTCCTTGAGGCGTGCCTCATACTGAGTCTGCTTCATATCATAGGAAATCGCCACCAACTCCCAGAACTCCTCGGCACTCAAACGTAAGAATAAGTCAGGTGAGTCTGCCACATAGCCGGTCTTACACTTGATCGCCAAACGGTTCTTTTCCAAATCCAAACCATCTACTGCGATCTGTCCTGCAGTCGGATTGATAATGCTGACCAAAGACTTGATGGTCGTTGATTTTCCTGCACCATTATGACCGATTAAACCAACAATCTCCCCATCTTCAATAGTCAAATTCAAATCTTTCAAGGCAACTTTTTCCTCATAGACCTTGCTCACACCTTTAAACTCAATCATAGACGTTTCCTCCTTGTTTTAAGATTATCATACACCTTTTCTAAGCGGATTGCAAGCGTTTTTTTCATTCTATCCAACAATAAAAATCAGCCTCATTGCAACCCCTATAACGCAGAAAATCCGAGGACCTAGATTTACGTCCAAACCCTCGGAAAAACCCTTTATTTCAAGCCATTTCTACACTTTCAATTCTGTGCTTTAGTCAACAGAACCGCGCACTCCACGTGTGGTGATAGGATTTACCTATATTATGGAACGAAACGGAGAGGTTTAAGGCTAGGATTAAATTATGGAACGAAATTTATTACAAAACTGTCTAATAGCTGTGATAATTCAAATATCCAGGAGCCTTTTGGTAGCTTTATTAAATTCATTAAATAGCTTTATCATAATTTTATCTATAACTATCAATATGTAGAACCAAATAAAATAGTTAGAATCCCCAAATTCTTTATTTTCTAATTCTTGTAACTTAGGCAAATTACGTTGATATGATAGTGTATTATGAGCCAATCGATTTCTATGTCGGTATAACTTATCGTATGCTTTCTGCCCTTCACTCTCCAATAAATTGTAACCTGTTCCCTTTCTAGCAATGCACTTATATCCAATTTTATTCTTTATATTACCCTTGAATTCTATAAAAGCATTACCATTCCAATATTGGATATTACTTTCATCGAAAATTTTACATACAATATCTTTAGCTTCCTCGACTATTACCTTTCTGTCAGATTCAGAAAATTCATCCCTATCCAGTAGAATCATTAATTTCTGATATATGGATTTCTTAGAGTCATATGTCGAAAAACCTTGTGTGGCATAATCTCTTAAAAAATCTCTTCTGAACTCAAAATCCTCAGTAGCCATTTCCCAAACAATACATTTAAATTTTTGTTCTTGAAAACCTGTCATTTGTAAAAAAATTGTCTTTAGCAAGTACTCATTTAAAGGATAAGTTTCGATTCCTGTATTTATAGAACTAATTGCAGAAAGTGCTTCCATCATTACAGATTCAATAGGACTGTTAATAAAATCTTCATGTTTGGTCATAGCCCATACTCCCTATAAATTTCAATTGATTTCTCAACTCTCTCACGTAAATATTTCAATGCAGATGGGTTCTTTTGGTGATAGCTGTTATATTCTGCTTTTGAAAATTCATATGTTGGAATACCATATTTATCAAGATATGGAGCTTTATATTCAGAAATTTGTTCATTTATTTTCTTTATAATACTCGACCAGTTTTGTGAACCAATAACCTTTTTTTCAAATATTATTAAATAAATTAAACCAAAGTAATACATATCACAATCAATAATAGACTCAAATGTTGTTTTGCTTAATGGTGAATTACTAATTATTTCCCACAAATTTTGATAGTATCTTGAATGAGGTAGTTCACCAGAGGGTAGCTGTTCATTACTTTCAAACAACTCCTCATAACTAATATAAATTTCAATTGTGTTATCATTTTTATCACCAATTATAAAATTTATATAATTTTCATAGTACTCCTCTAGTTTTTCTTTTTTTCCACCAAAACCACTACATAAATTTTGGGCACTATTATTTTTTTTATATTCTGATAAAATTGATAAATATCTTATAAAGTCAATAGATAGGTCACCTTCAATTAGTTTGATAAATTCAGGCTTAAAGAAATCAGTTTTACTATCATCTAAATAGTAGAGTGCCTCTCTACTTTCTTGACCAGTCAAAACCATCCCCTGTCTATTAATATTTCTAAAAACGGAAGAATAGTATCTTTGCTGATCCCCTCTTTGACTATTATTAGGTACTAGATACGAGAATCCTAAAAAAGTATTCTTCAAAAAATGAGGGTCAATTTCATCATCATTATTCAACGCTTTGAAAGATTTATCCTTTTCTAGATTTGATTTTATCTTTGAGATCGTTAAATTATCTTCTTTAAGTAAGTCATTAAACGACCAGTTAATTACATCTGTGAAGGAATCAGTGTCATCTGCAAAATCGTCATTTTCATCAATGTATTTTCTGACTTTATTTTTTGAATGCATTTTATAGGTTTCACGATCTGGAAAAAATCCTAACACTGACAATAAAATGCTTGTTAGTCTTTGTTGTCCATCAATTAGAAGATTTTCTTTCACACCATTTTTAGTAAATGAACCAATAGTTACAGGTGGAACAAATTCCTTATTTTTAAGTGAAGCAATTAATTTCTTTCTTTTAGCCTCGTCCCACGAAAAATTTCTTTGATATTCGGGTAGAATAATATTTTTAGAAAGAATCAATTCAATCCAATAGTCCAAAGAGTACTCTCCATAATATACTTTATTCTCCATAACATTACATCCTCTTATTTTTCAATCACCTAATGGTGTCTATTTAGTTCTTATTATACCATGAAACAACGCAAAAAACCGCAACCTTTCGGTCACAGTCACTTACAAATCTACCTCAGTCCCCTCTAAATATCTGACAGTTATCTGCCCATCCTCCGCAATTGTTATGCTGTCCACCACCTGACACATCTCATACGAATCGAATTCCCAGTAAGGCTTGTTTATCATTTCAGCCAACTTCGTACAATAATGCTTTTCTAGCGGACGATTTTCTTCTAGAATCTTATTCCACTTCCCATGCAATAGATCCACGTTCTCACTCAATAGTTCTACAGCCATTACTACGGCTTTCTCTAGCGTTTCTTCATCAATATGGTTATTCTGACAGCCAATCTGTCCTTTGACCCTATAACGATTGTTACACTGCCAAACTTTACGTTTACCTCGACTGGTCGTCCAGTTCTTTCGACCAAAGGCCGAACCACATTCTGCACAGAACACCTTAGTTGTAAAAGGGTTATCATCATTTTGCATGATATAGGACTTGTGCTGGTGCTCCTCTCGGTAGGCTTTCCTCCTTTCCAATTCCATCTGTACCAATTCCCAAGTGTTTTTGTCGATAATAGCTTCATGGCTATTTTCTACATAGTATTGGTTAACTTGACCGTCATTTTGAACTCGTTTCTTAGTCAGAAAATCAACGGTAAAAGTCTTTTGCAATAAGGCATCACCCTTGTACTTTTCATTTTGAAGCATTTTCTGTATAGCACTTGGATACCAATTTGCCTTTCCAGTCCAACCAGGTATTTCATTGTCATTCAAATACTTAGCTATTGACTCTGGACTATACCCCTCCAAGAATTTTTCGTATATGAATTTAACCGTTTCAGCTTGCTGAGGGTTAATGATAAGCCTACCATTCTCATCCTTGTCATAACCCATGAACTTAGTGGTATTCACGCGCACCTCACCACGTTCAAACTTCTTACGAATTCCCCACGTCGCATTCTCCGAAATGGAACGTGACTCATCCTGTGCCAAGGAAGAAAGGATGGTCAGGAGAACTTCACCTTTGGAATCTAGGCTGTCAATATTCTCCTTCTCAAAAGTCACACCAACACCCAGTTCTTTCAGCTCTCGGACGTACTTGATGCAATCAAGGGTATTTCTGGCAAATCGACTGATTGACTTGACCAAAATCCTATCCACCTTACCAGCCCTACAATCTTGTATCAAGCGGTTAAAGGCATCACGTTTTTTGGTATTGGTTGCTGAGATGCCCTCATCCGCATAGATGTCAACTAAGTCATAGTCCTCGTGTTTGGAGATATACTCTCGGTAATAATTGACTTGATTTTCATAACTTGATAGCTGTTCTTCTTGGTCGGTGGACACTCGACAATATGCGGCTACCTTGATTTTCTTCCTGACCTGATGAAGAACGCTGGTCTGCACTTTCTTGGCCGGAATAACTGTAATACTTTTCCCCATTTCCATCCCTTTCTATTACTGTAACTGGTGAGGTTATCTCCCAATTTGAAATATCTGCTTCTGGCACTCGCATCCCCTGACAAGCTACTTTTCCCTCTTTAATGTATTTGGAACAGCACCAAACAATTTTTTTCTTATATGAAACCTGTCTCTTTAAAGTCGAGCCACAATGCTGACACTTTAACAAACCTGTAAATTTATAGATTTTGTTTCTACCTTGTTGCCATCTTCTACTATTTAATTTTTCCTGAACTGCTTGCCAGTCTCCTTTTGAAATAATAGCTTCATGGTTATCTTCTATCAAGTATTGTTCAAGTTCTCCTTGGTTCAATTTTTTAGGACCATTCACACCATCATGATAATACTTCTGCAGTAAGACTGAACCTTTGTATTTTTCATTGCTTAACATTTGACGGATTGTGGTATCATGCCATTTAGCACCTGTAACAGTCGAAACTCCCTTTTCATTTAACTGTTTGGCAATACGATGTGTACCATTTCCTGCAAGGTATAATGAGAATATCTCTTTAACTATTGAGGCTTCTTCTGGATTAATGATCAACTCACCATTTTCGTCTACATCGTATCCTAAGAATCGCTTGGTGTTAATGACCGGCTCTCCTCGCTGGAATTTCTTTTGAAACGCCCATCGTTGATTGCCACTCATACTCCTCAATTCGTCCTCTGCGATACTCGCCAATACCGAAAGCATCACTTCCCCCTCACTTGAAAGGGTATGAATGTTTTGTTCCTCGAAGAATATGTCTACTCCAATCGCCTTCAGTTCACGACTAATTTCAAGAACTGTAACCGTGTTTCTGGCAAAGCGGGCAATTGACTTGGTATGAATAACATCAATCATACCTTTACGACAATCTTCAATCATTGCTTGAAAATCTGGACGCTTATCTTTAGAGCCTGATATGCCTTTGTCGAAATATACACCCTTGAAATCTGTATCATCTCTATTAGAATACAGGTTTTCAAAATACTGTTTCTGATTTTCTAACGATTCTAACTGACTTCCATTAGTCGTGGAAACTCGAATGTAGGCACAGACCCTCTTCTTATGTTTTTGTTTATTAACTCTAATCTTCTTTACGGACATTTACTCTCCTTCCTATGTAATGGCACACTATATATCACTCAAAAGGGAATATTAGTCAAGTTATCAGACCAACTATTTTGACCTGATTGATTTATGCCATAGTTCATGGAATACAATTTATTCCTCCTACCTTACTAGGTAGGTTTGGGAGTAATTTTTCCGCACTTATTGAAAAAAAGACAAAAAATAAAGCCTGATGTTTCCACCAGGCTTATATCTTAATTATGAAATTCTAAACCAACCTACAACTTTACCCAGTTTAACTGTTCCAGTTGAATCGTAGAGTGAGCCATCCGCCATCCATTGACGTTTCACACGACGACTAATTCCACCGCCACCAATTTCCAATTGGTCATTGATACCGTTCTTATTATGGTCAGAATACCCATCAATATTCTGTTCCACACCATCTATACTTTTTCCATCAGAATCCGTCACACAGACACCAATGTGACCATATACCAAACCATCCGTCTGAATGACATAAAAATCACCTGCTTTAGGATTCACACCCCAAGCATCGTAGATTACTTGGAAACCATTTGATTTTGCTTTCTTCAAACAATCAATGGCATTCGTATAGGACATATTCTTATCCGTAAGTTCTTGAACAATCTTATCCACCAAGGCAACACATTGTCCACCATATGGGTTAGATGGAACGGTCACCTTTTGACCGACCTTGGATAAAGCGGACGCAACCACACGACTGGCAACACTGGTTGGAATAGCGGTTGTTGTCCGTGAAGCTGCGTTGACCTTTAGAGTTTGTCCAACTCTTAAAATATCCGTCTTCTTCAAACCATTAACCGCAAGAAGGGCATCAACTGTTAAACCAAACTTCCGAGCGATTCCATAATAGGTATCACCTTTCTGTGCTTGATAGGTCTGCTCACTATGGCCTTTAGTTGTTCCTTCTACATCCTGCTCAAGCACCCATGACTTGATTCCATCAAGTAGATAAGCTCTCTTACTGTTGGACTGGTGAACATTCTTCACTTGGAGGATTTTGTAGGTCCCCCCCTTGACCCAGTTGGCGATTTTTTGACCAGTCTGATAATGAGTCGCATGAGGCAACACCCTAAGACTATCACCAACAAGATAGACTGGTTTTGTAGGAGCTCCTGAACTCCCACCTGCTGAACTGGGTGTCGAGGGAACTATGGTCTTGACTTCTACTCCAGTAATAGCTGATACCAGACCTCTCGCAATGTCCTCTTTCTTGTTCTCAAAAATCGCCATATCTTGTTCATTATCAATGAAGGCAATCTCCACCAAACGATAAGTGTATCCACGACTTGCTGCTTGGTTGGCATTATAGAGCCAATCTACCTTCTTAATACCACGATTTTGGAAATAACGTGAAAGGAGAGATAGGATAGCCATATCTTCCTTATCTGCTTCTAAGGAAGATTGAATCAAGACTTCTGTCCCTTTGGCACTACCATTAAAGGCATTGAAGTGCAATTCAGTAATCGAGTCGTATCCCTTACCAATACTAGTAATACTCCGATAATCATAAACATTTTGTTCGGTTATAAAATCAATCTGTTGTCCGCTATACTTAGACATTAACTTGGCTAATTCTCGAACCTTTCCTGCTTCTGTGATGCCTAGTTTGGTATTCACTGATCCAGGATCATAGCCTGTTCGCCCTTGTCCATGACCACAAATAACTAGATGTTTTCCCATATCTTCTCACCTCTCATTGATTTGTTTTAAGATTGCTTGTAGTTTCTCAGGTATTGGTAAACCAATTCGAACGGTATTTTCTAGAATACTTAACCCCTCATTACTGAGATAAAAGAAAATGACCATGGTTCGTATTGTTCCACCTTGCTTGATGATTACAGTATCAATCAGATGACCTAGTGAAACTAAAAATAAAATGGCTATCTTTTTAAAGATGCCACGAAAACCGATACTACTTGACAATTGTTTCTCTACAATTGCCGCAAAAATTCCTGTTAGATAGTCAATAATAATGAAGACAAGTAGGGCATATAGGATACCATCCAACTCCCCAAATAGACTACCAATCAAGCCTCCAATCATGGAAAATAAAATCTTATTAAGAGTTAACAGTTCCTTCATCGGTCACCTCACTTTCTACTGAACCTTCCTGCACAATGGTAGGGTCTGACCAATCCGGTTGCCCGTTCTCATCAAATCGCATCAGATAAAAACAATCATGGAATAAATCAGAAAGATTCAGAGTTAATGTGGTACTGCCCCACTGATTAAACGCCCAAACTGTTTCTGTTGTAACCAGCTGCCGCTTTCCATTTTTAATGGCAGGTCGCCTTACTTCTTCAAGATACATATAAAAATCCTGCTCTGCTGTCTTACAACGAATGAACTCTCCATTCTTACGCATGTAAGCGAGAGCCGTCTCCAAATCAAATGGTTCTGTTACTTTGTCAATATTGAGAAGTGCCATGATAACTATTCTCCTTTCCCTTCTTCAGGTTTTGTCTGAACTTCTAATAGCTCAGTCAATTCCTGTTTTTCTTTATGCAATAGGCTAAGTTCCTCATCCCTTTCCACCAATTGAATGGCAATGAGGTTCTTAGCGGTGATTTCATCAGATAGCTTGGTGACAAGCTCCTGGATAGTTAGTTTTAATGATTGGTTGATTTGTTCTAGATTCATCTGTGAACTCCTTTATTTAATCGTATCCCATGTCAAGATGACATCACCTCGACCTGTGATGTTTACTAAGTGTTTAAAGTTGTGATTGAATTGATGAAGAACATCTTTCAAGCTGACATAGGTTGTCCCATTTCGATAGATGCGGATATCTCCGATATTCAAAATAGAACTTGGTCGGTCAGATGCTTTGAAAGCGTCGATACTCAGTCGGTTAGGCAACGTTACAATCTCCCAGCCATCTGGATTGGTATATGGAGCACTAGCTAAACGTACCTTATCGCCTACCACATCGATTTGGTCAGTATCAGTACCGTTCCATGCTCGAATCCCTACAAAGCCACCGTCATTGGCATTCCAGTTGTTCCATCGATTCGAACCGATAATGGTTACACCACATGGCTTACCATTGGACGTTCCTGTCTCAAAGGAAACCCATTGGTGAGGATATCCACTAACCTCACGAGAAATGGATGGAGAGTTGGTATAGAACTTAATGTTTCCAAGTGATAGATTGATTTTCATAGCTCCGTTGATTGCTGACAAAATACCGCCTGAAATTTTGTTGGCAGATAGGGTTACTGACTGCACTTGGGTTATAAAGGCAGATTTGGCAAATAACTGCTTGAGGTAAGCTTCCGTTGCCATAAACTTGGTGAAGAAAGCCTGGTCAACCTTTAACTTATCCGCAGTAATGGCTTCTGCTCCAATTCGAGCTGCTGAGATGATGCCTGACGTAATCTTGCCTGCATCAAGACTGGCAATCTTACCGCTCGCAATCACACCATCTTGGATAAAGGTCGTGCCTGTTATTTGAACGAGTTTTCCATCAATCTTAACTGTGCCATCCTTATTGAGATTGAGCTGACTGAGGACTGTTCCTGCACTGGTCAGATTTCGAACCGACCACGCCCCTGCAAGTGTTGAAACCTGCGTTTGAATGGCAGTTACTGTAGCAGTTGTCGCTCGGCTTGTTTCTAGATTGCCAACTCGTGTCACAATCCCATTAGCCGTTTGGACAACCTGACTGATTTGATTACTGTGATCTCCAATTGTTCGAGTGTGACTACTTACGGTATCTCGCACTTCATGAAAGGCGGTTACTGTCGTAAAGTCGTCTATTGACGGTGTCCAATAGTCTGGAAAGATATCACCAGTTGATACCATTAAGGCTCTCACATGAAACTTACCTGTCTTAACCCCATCAATTCTGACTTGAAGTTCAAATCCTTTAGAGTGTTGGTACATCTCTTGAGTGATGGTAGAGGTCAGTTTGATTAACCGATAATTGTTACCAGTTGTCAGATTACTGCTCCACTTATTGTAGAAAGGGTGATACAAATTCCAGTTGGTCCACGTCCAAGTATTTTGATTATCCAAGATTGGACCTTGGAGTTTCATGGAACGAGTCGTTATAGCAGGGTCAAAGGTAATCTCATCCGCTGAGATATGAACATATAAATGAACTTTTGAGCCAACATAAATGCCACTATTATCCCCAAATTGCACCCTTCCTAAAGATGCAATCCAGTTACTATTGGCATTTATCGTCTGATAAGCACCCCATCTATCCGAAGTACCAGCTATCAAGTTGCGATGTGAAACTGAAGTTGGGATTCTGCTTTCCGTCTGACTAATCCGCTGAGTAAAGCTATCAGAGGTTGTTTTGACCAAATTCTGCACACTGGTTGTCGTCGCATAGGGTTGTAACGAACTACTCGTAAGATAGCCACGACCTGTAATATTGGAATCAACCTGTGACTTAGTTTGGTAGCCTTTTGAATTAATGGCAGATTCAACTTGCGTACTTGTTAGTCGTTGTTCAATTTGCCCAGCTTGTGTCCGGATAGTAGTTTCTGCACTAGCTACTCGACCAGTCAAGCTATTAAAATCAGTCTTTGCGACTTTCTGTGAGATGGCGTCATTGGCAATCCTTAAATCTGCCTTTGTTTGAGTAATCTGACTTGCGTTTGTATTGGTCTTAGCCAAGGCATTGTCAGCGGTTGTTTTGACCCCTTCAAGAACTGTCTTATCAGCCTTAAGCAAAATAGATTGTTGCGTCTGTTGGATGGATGTAGTATGTCCTTCAACAGTTCGTTTCAAGTTATTGAAATCCGTTTGACTAACCTTTGAGGATACATCCGAAACTAATTGTCGAATCTGTGTCTCACTACTAGAAATCTTTCCATTTGCTTCAGTTAATCTTGTAGAAACCTGCTCTACACCAGAAGCCGTTTGAGTGATGAGTGTCCGTTGGGTGGTCAATTCCCCAGCTATATCTGCTGGATTTTCTGAATAGCCTGTGTCTAGTGAGGTCTTTGCGACTTTCAATCCTGCCACATAGAATTTATTGCTATTTGGGATAGTGCTGCCATTGTACTCTGTCCGAAATTGGAGTGAACCATCAGATAAGACATGAACTGTTTTCCAGTAGCGTCTCCAGTCACTTGTGACAGATATGATATCGTCCGATTCTCTCACTCTTGCGACGGGAGCACGATAGACACTTGAACCAGTCCAAACAGATGAAACCTTAATTGAGGCGAGTGGTTGATTAGCTTTGGCATAAAAGCTAAAGGTAATGACATCTCCTGCTTTAACAACAATATTCTGATGACTTCCGTTAAATCCCGCTTGGGTAGAGCGAACAACCAGTCCTCTGAAATTCTCTGTTTCAGTTGACCAATTGTTTCCGAAATGCCAAGCATTTCCTTTATTCGACCAATCACGAGTACCAGTCATTAAATTTAGTCCATCTAGGCTAGTTGGAATTTTCGCATCCACCTGACTGATTTCAGTTGTTATGCGATTCCCCAATTGCGTAATAGATGACTCGGCAGTTTCGATTCTCTGTTTTGCTTGGTTAAAATCGCTAGTCTTTACTCGCTGAGAAATTTGGTCTGCCTGTACTTGAATCATGGATTCTGCACTAGTCACTCGACCAGTCAGACTATCCACCAGTTGCTTACTCGCAAGAAGTTTTATATCCTCCTTGGTTTGTGAGAGATTGGTACTTACAGTTGCCAACTGCCCACCTAACAGTGATTTTGCTACATCAACTAATCGACTAGCTTCAGTGATAGCTTGTGATTTTGCTGTCGCAATCTTTGTCTCAGTTTGACTACGCTCCGTTGAGGTCAATCGGTTAGCTTCTTGAATGGCATCAAGCTTGGCTTGTTCTGACCTTCTGAGGGCTTCAGTGGCCGCAGTTTGAGCCTGTTCTGCCTTTTGTTTGGCTTCTGTGGCTAGGTTGGTATTTACCCCAGCCTTTGCCATTAAATCACGAGTTGTGCGTTGCTGCTCCTCTTCCTGTTGCCGCATCTGTTGGTGAATAGAAGTAAGTTCATTATCAATGCTAGCCTTTAATCGATCCGCATAGACCTCCCCATAACTTTGAGCCTGTTCGATAGCGTTATCGATGGCTACTTGACGTTTCTCAAATTCTGCTTCAAAGGCTCTATTGGCATTCTCAAGGGCAATTTCAATGGCAACATCCTCACTCCGCTTATTCCCATCAAGGAGATTATTTGCTAGTGTAGTTAGGCTACCACCAGTCTTACCTGTACCGATACTTGCCTTATCATCAAAAGTGATAGAGCGGTAATTCTTAGCTAAAGGATCATAATCATAAGCGATGGCTTTCTTCCTCACATCAATGCCGTGTAGCTTGCTTTTTAAAGTCACTGTATCCCCTAGATGAACCGTTTGACCATCTAACTCAAATGCCTCAATGATGATGGCATCTTTTGGCTTATCAATTCCCTCTAAGCGAAACTTGCTACTAGCCCACTCTATTAACTCCTGACGAGTTCTGAGAAGATTATTGGTATAGGTTACTTCATTGATGAAAGGATAGGTGTTTATCAGTGGACTGTCTACAGTTACTTGAAGTACTGTTTCCCTATCCTGCCCCTCTTGTTTAAAGCTTGAAGTCGCATGGATTCGTGTGATAATCTGTGTACTTTCTTTGGTTCTCTGATACTTTTTCAAATTGTAGTGAGTAGAGATAACAACTCCACGGTCTTGTCCCCGCTCACCCTTTATTGTTAGGGCAAGGTTATCTCGAACCAATTCTCCCTCCCAAGTTCCAAGAATAGAATGTTTACCATCCAGTAGTGTGGAGTAAAGCGTCTGTTCCTTGTCCGTTGTATAGGTTCTGTTCTTGACAATGTCACTGGTAAAAGAAAAATCTCCCAGTGGAGACTTGCTTCCCATGACCATGCTTGATAGGGCTGTTGCACAGGTTACCTGTTCACACCTAAATGGCGATACCAACCTAGTCATGATGTCATCTGATATGTGATAGGCCATAACTTCAAGACTGGTGTCTCCTTCGATAACTTTCTTTATCCGAAACAACTGGTATCCCAATACTGGAACTGGACTACGAACGAGGTAGTCCTCTTTTAACTCTCGAAATAGTCCGCTGTCTGTGATTGGATAGGTAAAGTTCAGTACAAAATCCCCATTCAAGTTTTCTTTAACGCTTGCCTTGATGGTTTCTGGGAGTGGTTTCCCATGCCATTTTGCCGTTCGAACAGTTTTGTCTAATAATGATAACACTAAGCCCACCCCCAATTCATTTCTATTGTTAATGATGTGATGCCAGTACCAAGAACAACTCCAACCAAGTCATTTCTGCCTGCATCAATGGAAATAAAATCGCCAGACCATTTTACAGGCTGACCTCTTTGTGTCTTAAAACTTGGCTGACTAGGATTATTATCCATAATGAGTGTTTCTTGTAATCTCTCCAAGCGGATGACATCATCCCCAATCGTAAAGCTAGTTTCACTAGTCGAGTTGCCACTTATGGTAATCTTTGGAAAAGCGATTGCTGAACCTTGACATCGCAAAACTCCACTGGTTCTAAACACCTGCGAGGTTGTCGTTTTGAACCACTTGGTTGGGTGACAAGAAAAGATAACCTTAAGCTCAAACACCCCCAGCTTATCCTTTTGAACTGGAGTGTGGTGAACCTTGTAACACCAAAAGCGTACGGTCTTGAAATTTGCGTTCTCAAGCCAAAATCCTTCTTTCAAAAATAGCTTCAAAAAGGTAAATAGCTGTTCTTCACTAGGTTTTACAAGATAGAGGGTGTAGCTCAGTTCCATGACACTTCTGCGAGGATTGGTTTGAAGAACCGCACCTGACAGACCTTGGTGTTCTATCAATTGCGTCTTACTCTCACTTACTGCGATAGAAGGGCTATCTTCCACGATTACCTTAAAAGGAAAACTTGCCGTGGACACACCACCAATGGTTAATGCATTATGTCTAATCATGGTTTCACTCCTCTCAATCCTTGTTGACGTTCTAATTCATAAACGAGTTTCTCTCCAACCATCTCCGCTAGTTGGTGAAGGTCTGGCTCTTCTCTTACCGTATTTCCAGTAATGGTAATGTGAATGGTTGGTAGATTGCTTGTCATGGTCTTTGCGATTCCTCGACCAATTGCACCCAATGTTTGTTCATTCAAAGGCAAGACTGCTTCTTTTCCAGCCTCACCTCCTACCATTAGGCTATTGCCGTTTACCCCAAATGCGGTTGGTTTGGTTAAAATTCCTCCTTTGGCATACCAATCAATGGAGATTCTTGGAATACCGCCCTTTAACCAATCAAGTGGATTGGCTGAACCTGATACTCGAAAATGAGGAAGGGGAATATGTGGCCATCTGATTTGGAAATTAAAGAGATTTTTAATGGCATTGATGGCATTACTCACAGCATCTCTTGCACCATTGATTGCACTTGAAATGGTATTTTTCACACCATTCCAAACAGACGAAACCGTATTTGAGATACCGGTCAAGACATTAGACACCGTGTTACGGATACCATTCCAAATAGTTGAAACAGTTGAACCAATCGCAGACAGGACACTCGATATTGTCGATTGAATTGCTGACCATATACTTGAAATAACAGAACTAATGGCAGATAGTAAATTTGAGATGGTATTCTTGATACCCGTCCAAGCAGTTGAAATAAATTGGGCAATGAAGTTTAATGCAATGGATATAAGAGATGTAATTCCCTCCCATACCGTTGAAAGTACCTGCTTAATCGTTTCCCAAGCACCCGCCCAATCACCAGTTATGACTTGCATCACAGCTTTAATGATTCCAAGAACCACATTGATAGCTGTTCCAACTACTATCTTTATCATGTCCCATGCGGTTGTGATAATGAGTTTGATATTTTCCCAACTAGCTTGAATCAATGGTCCAAGAATTGTCATTACTGTTGTGATGACCGTTGAAATGGCATTCCATACTGTGTTTGCAGCATCAAGAATCAGTTGTTGGTTTTCGCTCCACCAAGTAGTGAGTGTCCCCCAAATGGACATGATAAAACTTGAAACTTCTTGAATGATGGTCGATATAAAGCTGTAGATAGCCGTCCATATTTCCAGAACAGCCGTCCGAAATCCTTCGTTATGTTGCCAGAGCTGTTGAATCCCAACAACTAAGAGGGCGATAACGGCAATTATTCCTAAAATCATACCAACTATGGGAGCTGCTGCCGTTAGTAAACTGACAATGGTAGTTCCCATAGCCATAGCGGCAGCTTGAAGGGCAAGAAAAACTGGGAGTAATAAGCCAAAACCAGCAACTAGAAGTCCGACAATTACCAAGAACTGTTTTATCGGTTCTGAAAGACCAGAAAACCATGTCGCAACCTGCTGCAATAACTCCGCCAAGACTTGTAGTACTGGGGCAAGTGTTGAGGCAATTGCATCACCTATTTCTCCCATTGCCAGCTTGGCACTATTTTGTGCTGTTGTGAACTGGTCAATTGGATCAAGCGTACCCTCGTAGGTTTGAGTGACGATACCTGCAGCCTTTTCTGCTGTTCCTGCTAGGTCTTCAAATGTTAAGGCTCCTCGTTTAATGGCATCAACCATTCGTGGAGCCGCTTTACTGCCAAATACCTCTGATGCCAAAGACAGTGCTTCTGTTTCACTGGTGGATTGTTTGATTTGTTCAACTGTACCAGCCAAACCATCTTTCAGAGTCAAGCCATCTTTGGCATAAGCTACTGCTGCTTTTGATAATGAAGAGAGAGCTGCAGATGAATCCACCCCAGCTTTCTCAAACCTCCCCATAAGCGTCACACCATCATCAAATGATAAACCAAGTGATTTTATCTGAGGTGCTCCAGCAACTGCCTTATCCATCAATTCCTGAACACCGACTCCAGTTTCTTGACTAGTGTAAGTGACTGTATCGAGAACCCTTGCCAAATCACTAGCCTGCAAGCCATATGCTTCAATGGCTTGTTTTGCAGAAATTGCAGAGCTTGAAACATCACTACCATTGATTTCCGAGAACTGAATCAGTTGAGTGGATGCTGATTTTAGGGCATCGCCTGTCAAATCAAATTGCGTATTCAATAACCCAACTGCAGTTCCTGCTGTATTGAAATCGGTCGGTATCTCCGTCGCAAGCTGCTTAGCCATATCAGTCATCTCGTCAAGGGCAGTTCCAGTTGCCCCTGTCTTTGTGACAATCACGTCCATCCCTTCATCTATCTCAAGAAAGGCATCCAAGGATTGTTTCCCAAAATCAACTAGTTTCTGAGATAATTCACTAATTTGGTCACCAAACTCCATTAGGAGGTCAGCTTTAAGAAGCTGATTGGTTTCAGAGAGACTAGACTTTGCAACATCAGAACTAGATGCCATTTCCTCCATCTCATTTTGAAGATGGTTGTAGGCAACCTTGGTTTCATTGAGTGTTTTCTCAAGCTTATTGGCTTCGATTGACTGATCACCAAATTCACTCTTTGTTAGTTCCAGTTGTTTCTCTAAATTTTGAATCTGTCTTTCCAGTATCTCTGAATGCCCTGTCACCTTTTGATGGGCAAGTGCCAACTTATCGGACTCACTTGCGTTTGAGCTAAGAGCTGATTCTTGAAGTTTAATAGAACTTGTTAACTTCTCACTCTCTGATACTAATTGAGCCTGTTCTGACTGAAGTGCTTGTAGTTTAGCCTTATTACTATCAACCTGACTGCCGTTTTCAGAAATGGTACGTGTGACACTTGCTAGTTTATCTTCATAACTAGTCAGAACATTTTTGGTGGTTTCAAGCTCCCGTTGAAAGGCTCGATACTGGTCTGCTCCAATGGTACCTGCCTTAAACTGAGCCTCAACTTGAGCTTGTGCTTGCCTTAATGTCGCAAGCTTTTCTCGAGTTGTTTCAACTTGTTTAGCTAATACTTCCTGCTTTTGAGTAAGGAGGGTGACATTGCCTGTATCAAACTTGAGAGCCTTATCAATCTGTCTTAGTTCTTTGGTAGCTTCAGATGCTTGTTTGTTTACACCTTTTAGGGCATCTTGTAAGGGTTGGGTATCGCCACCAATTTCAATCGTAATTCCCTTTATGTTTCCAGCCATAGTCCCTCCTTTCTACCATCAGAAATTATCAAAATCAGCTTGAGTTGCCCTGCGTGTTTGAGAAGTTTCTCGAGTACGCATCTCCACATAATCCGTTTGGTAGTCAAGTGCCATCCCAATAGAGATATGTTTTAAATCGTCAATGGTCAAACCGGTCTCCTTACAACAGGAGAAATAGCTCTCTACTGTGAAGATTTCCTCACTTGCTGTTTCTGTTTCATCTGCTTTTTTCTAGTTGACATCCCTTGGTTCAACATATTCATCAAGACAGGGGCAATATCCTGCACTGGAAATTCTTCCATCTCCATATAAAAATCCACAAATGGTTTCACTCGTGGATTGGCTGACTTCGCAAAGACCCAAAAAATCCGATGGAAAAAGGTCATGTCGAAATCAGACAAAATAGAAACATCAATATGGTATGCCTGTAAATCTTCTCCTTCTTCCAACTGGTCAAGTTTTGCCAAGATTGCTTGGCTATTGACCATAGAGAATAAATCTTGGAAATAGTCCTTGCCAAACTGCTCTTTATAAGCAATTGGTGTGTAGGCATTTGTCGCTAACTCGTAGGTCGTGCCTGCTATGGTAATACTTTCTCTCATGGACTTCTCCTTTACTTACGAGGTTCAAAAACTGCCTTGAACCAATTTTGACGAATCTCATCACTCGTTTCCTCTGTTGTTCGTCGACGCACAACCTTATCAAGTGGGCGAGGACTGGCAGTAAAGGTCAACTCTACCTCATTGATATCCGAACCTGACTTGGTTTTTGAACCAACAGTCGGACGAGATGCGTAACAATAATACAAAACGTGTAGTGTTTCTTTTTTATCCCCTTCAAAACGGAACATCAACGCAAAATTTTTCTTCTCGCTATTTGCGATTTCTGAGATGGTATTTGTCGTCACATCCAACTGTTCTCCAAGGACTCGAGTCAAAAATTCCTGCGTTAGAAGAGCAACTTTTAGCGTTCCTTCATAACCATCGTTTGACTCCGTTGTATAAAAATTGATATTGTCTGCCTTATAAGAACCCTTGTCTCCTGTTGGTTCAAGGGTTAATTCTGCAGCACCACGAAGTTGTTCCACATTGCCATATGTCAACGTACCATCAGAACCTTCGCTTGTAACTTCTGCCCAATGGATATCTTGTAGTCCAAAGGTGACCTTATTCTTTTCAGTCATATTATCCTCCATGTAATCTGATGTAATAGGTTATTTGATAGAGTTTCTCAGATGAGATATAGGTCTCTACTTTTTCAAAATAAATAAGGTGGCTGTCAAATAATGACTCCACCTTTTGTTCAGTTGCTAAATCTTTCTTAGTGGTATAGAGTTCCACTTGCAGATTATTTTGCTTATGATAGGTCCAATTGTCTGCACCATGATTTTCTGAATCAGTCACCAAATAAACCAGATATGGTGGTCTTGGACGACTCCCTTCTTCAAAATGATGGTAAGCGAGGGGGAGCTGTAGTCCTTTGAGAATGGAGTACATTTCGCTCAGTAACATGTCTTATCACACTCGCTTTCTCAGCTTTTCTTCTAAGGATTGTATCGCTTGTTTCTCAACAGGTACGATATGCTTAATTCCCTTAACTCGCCCACCAGAGCTTTTGGCATGACCATTTTCTAATAGATGCGTCAGTCCTGGCGTTCGATTATGAATGGTTTTGGTTAAACCTGTACTGGTATCAATCGTTGCTTTACTCTTCCACCCTTTGGCATAAGAACCACTCTTTCTAGGTGACGTTGCTTTCAAGGTTTCGATGGATTCCTCAGTAACTTCCTCTACAACTTCACGCATCACCTCTGTGGTATCCTCTACAAACTCCGCCAGCTCATTTGCGATGGCAGTTTCTAGTGCATCCAGTCCAATTTTAGTCATATTTCTCCTCCTTAATGGCGACGATATAAATCAATTGCCTTGGCACTGTATCTCCATCAATCGACTCAATCTCATAGGTTTGACCTCGAAATTGAATGTGAGTCGTTAAGGAATGAAGTCCAAGAATCGCCTTTTCATACCTGAGGGTGAACTGGATTTTCTCTTGTTCCTGTTTCGTAACACTCCCATCCCTTTCGGTCAAGGTGAGAGGACGACAAGAGCACCACCGTTCAAATAAAGGTATCCATATCGAACTTTCATTGCCAATATCATCTTGAACAATCTGTCGAACATAAAATGACAATCGTTCCCTCAAAGGTGCAATCTTCATCAGAACACTTCCTTTCGTTCAGCCAACAACAAATGATAAAGCGTTTCTTTCAACTTCTTATGATTTGCATCTTCTCTATGTTCATAAAGATAGGCAACCCCGTATAGGATTGCCGTCTTTAGAACTTCTGAATAAATTGATTGACGCAAAATATTTTCACAGAGTTGTTGACTGGTTTCTAGTAATTGCTCAATCAGTCCATCCTCATCATCGTGTTCCACTTTGAGATACTGTTTTGCTTCTGCTAAACTAACCATGATTACTTAGCCTTCACAGTTAAAGTCTTAACGGCTTCAGGTAGGACTAACTTACCATCCACACGTTGTGAAGCAAGAAAACCAATCTGTCCATTATTGGCATAGAGTTCATTCAGACGTTTGAAGGTACGACCCTGACGATCAGCAATCCAATAATAAGAGAAATCACCAAATGCAATGGCCTTGTTTCCTGCTTCAGGTAGCGGGGCAAAGGTTGAGGTATAGTATGGACGATTTAGAATCAAATCTGGTTGTCCAGCTTGAGTGGATGGTTGCCAAATGTAATTGCCGTTGTTGTCCTTGAGTTTACGGATAGCTTTGACAGTCGTATCATGTAAAATCCAAACTGCGTTCTTACGATATGGCGCAGGTAGAGAATGATACAATTCAATCATGTCGTCAAAGGTAATATCCTTTGTAGCAGTCGTTGGACCTGTAACTTCTGCATGAGTAAAGATACCTGTCGGTTTCTTTGAACCATCACCAATTAAGAATGCCTTTTCTTCTTCCGTTCCAATTCGACGAGCAAATTCAGCTGTCATATAGGACTCAAGGTCGAAGACTGAATCGTTAAGCAACTCTTCTGAAATGCGAATGGCAGTACCAATCTTATGAGAGTCTAGTGTCACCTGACCAAATGTTTCTTCTGTTTCAGGATAAAGGCCATTTTCATCCATCCATGATGCTGAACCATGTCCTGTCACAACAGGAATCTTACGCTCACCACTAGATGTTTTGATAACAGTCGCAAGGCTACGGAAGAAATTCTCTTCTTGTAATCCTTGAACCAGTTTCTTCTCATACTCATCAGGAACAAGATGACCACCTTCGGTATCTTCCCCTACACGAAGGACGTCTTTGACATCAAAGAAGTGACGCTTACGGACACTTGTCCAAAATGTCTTGGCATAGCTATCAGAAGCCACACCTTTCTTTTCCTCTTCAGAAGTCTTGTCATTCAAAACTGTAGTGGGCTGCCCAATTAGAGCCTGTGATGCTGGTTGAGAAAGTTCAAGGTCAATCTTTTCTTGTCGCTCCAATCGAGCAATCTCTTGATTGTAGAGGTTGATTTTTGCTTCCATATCATCATAACGTTTGGAATCTTCCTCTGATACCAGTCCGTCTTCTGAGCGAACAGAGTCAAGGAAGGTTTTTGCTTGTTGCCAAGATTGGTTACGTTTTTCTTTCAATTCAAGTAATTTAGACATCAGTTCATATTCCTTTCGTTATTTGAGCAAATTCAATCGTTTTTCCAACTGATTGATAGGGATTGTTTTCTTTGGTTGTTGGACTTCAAGTTTCGCCTGCATTTTTACAAGTAAATCTTGTTGGGCAGCATTTCGACTGAAAGAATAACTCTCAGTCTCCATTCCATGTTCCTCTTGTTTGTCAAAGAGAATCTTGTCCGCAAAGCCCAGTTCAACAGCCTTTTTGGCATTGAACCAAGACTCTGAGTCCATAAGGTGCGAGAGTTTGGTTCTTGAAAGTCCTGTTCTTAGTTCATAGGCATTGATGATGGATTCCTTAATCTCTCCCAACATTTCAATGACCTTCTGCATGTCCTTGGCTTCACCTTGTGCCACAGTCCAAGGGTTGTGAATCATCATCATGGCAACTGGACTCATAGAAACCGTTGTACCTGCCATGGCAATGACACTCGCAGCACTTGCGGCTAATCCATCAATCACTACATGGACATCACCTTTGTAATCCATCAACATGTTATAGATTTGAGCAGCCGCAAATACATCACCCCCTGGACTATTAATCCAGAGGGTGATGTCTCCGTTTCCTGCATATAAATCATTTTTAAATACTTTGGGCGTGACTTCATCGCCAAACCACGTCTCATCAGCAATCTGCCCCTCTATTCGAAGAGTTCGACCACTATCATCTTCTGTAAAATTCCAAAACTTATGCATCCATATCCTCCTCAGATTGAGTTTCTTGTTCTACTGATGCTTGTTTCATAAAGCCACCCGCATCCTTCAGTTTTGTCATGTTTCCATTTATCAAGTAGAGATTACCTCCTTCCTCATCTGAAAGGAGGTTCAAGTCCTCAAGTTCACGAATATCATTGGTCGATAGCCAGCCATTTTGTCTCCCAATCGCATAGCCATTCATTCGACTCTGATAGTCCCCACGAAGTAGACCATCCACATTAAACTTCACAAAATAGGTTTTCTTTTCTTCAGGTAAAAAAAGAGACCTCTTGAAAGCCTGTTCGAGACGAACTACCCAAGGGTCTAAGGTATATTTAACAAATTCTAGAGATTGTTGCTCAATGTTTGAAAATGAGGATTTCTCCAAGTCGCCAACCATATGAGGCGGAATGCGGTAGAGTCTTGCAATTTCATTGATTTGGAATTTTCTTGTCTGAAGAAACTGGGCTTCTTCTGGCGGAATGCCTACTTGAGTGTATTTCATCCCTTCCTCAAGAACTGCCACTTTATGGGCATTGGTAACCCCATTATAGACTGCATTCCATGAATCTCTCACTCGTTTGGGATCTTTGAGAATCCCTGGATGTTCCAAAACGCCACCTGGATTTGCACCATTTTTAAAGAATGAGGCTCCATAGTTCTCAGTAGCCAATGTCATACCGATAGCATTTTTTGCAAGGGCAATTGGAGAATAACCTATTAAGCCATCAAAACCCAGACCAGGAACATGGAGAACATCTTCTGCTTTTAAAATAGCATCTCCTTTTTCCTTAAAGTTTGGATTTTCCTCTGACTGACGCTTGTATTTGTAATAGAGCTTACCACTCTCATCTCGATGAACTGACATCTTATCTGGTAAAAGTGGGTAAAGACTGATAACCTGTCCACTCCTATCTCGGATAATCTGGACATAAGCATTTCCCCATATCAGTAGATGGCTCATCAAGGTTTCTCTGAAGACAAAGGATGACATCTCAGGGTTAGGTTCATCATGCAAGAGAAAATAAAGGGGATGTTCCACCTTTTTCTCCTTTCCAGTTGCCGTCCTCTCATAAACATGAATGGGTAGTGAAGCTACTGCTTCAGCTAAGATGCGGACACATGCATAGACAGCTGTCGTCTGCATAGCTTTAAACTCATCCACATTCTCCCCACTGGTCGTTCGTCCAAACAGATAAGAGAAGTCCTGACCTTCATAACTATTTCGTGGTTTATCTCTAGCACGCTTACGTCCTAGTAAATCTAGTAATCCCATAGTTCCTCCTTTTGAGTACGAAAAAAGCACTTCGATTAAAGTGCTTCTCGTTTAATCTTAGATGTTTTTCATCTCCCCTTCTTCAAGAATATACCATATTCTATCACTTTCTTGAAGTTATCTCCTCAATAAGAAAAGTTTTAATGATCCCGAATATATTCTAAAATTGCATAATAATCTAATTCTAAAGAAGCTACTCCAAGTCCTAACTTCACTACTTCATCATCAGTCTGATTTAACACAATGCCATTTAATTCTAGGAAAATAATCATGACAAAAACTCCAATTCGTTTGTTCCCATCAAGGAAGGCATGATTATTAACTAGCGAATAACAAAGTCTAGCAGCCTTTTCTTCAATACTTGGATATTTCTCAACACCAAAATAAGTACTAAAAGCTGAAGATAGTGAAGATTCTATTAAACCAACATCCCTAACACCATCTAAACCGCCAGTAGCTTGAATTAACCTAGTATGTAATTCAATAACCTGTTCAACAGTTAATATTTTCATTTTGCCAATTCCTTAAATGCATCAAGATGGCGTGATAAAACCGAAGTCGCAACTTCATCCAAAGTTGATTGTTCAACAACCGTAGGTGTTGCCTGTTCCTCTTTAATTAGACTCTGATAGTCCACTAATACATACTTTGGTGTGTTATTTTTCAAAATTACTGCAGTACCATTCGTATCGACCATACGAGCTACCTTAGAAAAGTTTTGATTTGCTTCAGAAATAGAGACTAAGTTTTCAATATTGATTTGCATAGTAATATCCTCCTTTTTTCTATTCTACCACTTTTTAGGATATATTCAACCTATTTAGGCTGTTTTTATCCTAAAAACTCAATATTCCACGTTCATCATAAACACTTCCTTCATCGATTTGATGACGAATACAACGATCCAGTCCCATAATGAGTGCTACAATACCGTCAATCTTCTCGACTGACTTTTCCTTATCAGGCTTGATATTACCTGCAGGGTCTTGTCTCATGACTACATTTTGTCCCATCCATTTCAGAACTGGATGCCCACCATGTTGAATCTTGCCTTCCATCATAAGTTTATAGAGTTCCTTAGACGGTGGACTCATATCCTTGTATCCCTGACCGAAAGGCACCATGGTCAAGCCCATTCCTTCTAGATTCTGAACCATTTGTGTCGCATTCCAACGGTCATAGGCTATTTCCTTGATATGATAGATTTCCGATAAGTCTTCAATAAACTTTTCGATAAAACCATAGTGAACAACATTACCCTCTGTAGTTTTGATGTAGCCCTGACGCTCCCAAACATCATATAAAACATGGTCACGTCGACATCTCAGTTCCAGTGTATCCTCAGGTAGCCAGAAAAATGGCAGAACGATATAATTCTCTTCTTCAAATCTAGGAGGGAATACCAAGACAAAGGCAGTGATATCTGACGTACTAGATAGGTCTAAACCTGCATAACAACTACGCCCCTTGAGACTATCATATTGGATAGGATCATTTCCTTTGGCATAAACATGTTCTGGAATCCAAGCAACACTTGAACTTGTCCACATATTTAGACGGAGCTGCTTAAAGACATTTTCTTCAGCAGGATTGTCAAGTGCCTGTTGGTAGGCTTCTCTTACTCGGTCAATCCCAATTGTATGCCCTAATGAAGGATTGGCCTTTAGCCAGTTGGCTTCATCATTCCAATCATCTTCATCAGATAAACCATAAACCACTGGATAGAATGACGTGTCCTTCTTTCTACCATTCAGAATATCCAATGCTTTGGTATGTAACTCATAACAGATAGAGTTTCTATCCGTTCCAGCTGTCGTGATAATAAAAAAGAGGGGTTGTTCCCTTGCGTCTCCTGACCCCTTAGTTAATACATCATACAAATGACGATTTGGCTGAGCGTGGATTTCATCAAAGACCAAGCCAGATACGTTTAGTCCATGTTTTGTCCCAGTCTCTGCAGAAAGAACTTGGTAAAACCCTGCATTAGAATAATTTACAATACGCTTGGTAGCTCCCATTATCTTAGACCGCTTTTCCAAAGGGCGACTCATCTGCACCATCTGCTTGGCTACATCAAACACGATTGACGCTTGATTTCGGTCACAAGCCGCTCCATAAACTTCGCTACTTGCTTCATTATCTGCATAAAGTAGATAAAGAGCGATTGCTGCCGCTAGCTCAGACTTGCCATTCTTCTTTGGAATTTCTATGTAGGCTGTTAGAAATTGGCGATTGCCATCTTCCTTGACAATTCCAAATAGGTCACGGACAATCTGTTCCTGCCACGGCAACAAATCAAATCGCTTTCCTGCCCACTTGCCTTTAGTGTGGGAGAGATTATTGATAAATGTTACTGCCCTATCAGCCTTTACCTTATCGTAGTGTGAGGTTGGAAGCATGAATGGACTTGGTTCATAATGATAGCTCATAAAATTCCTCCTAACAAATCTTCCATTTCATCCCCAATTCCGACTTCTGAATCCATTATCGCTAATCGGTTTCGTGCCGAAGGTGTCAAACCAAATTGTTCACAGAATTTAAGCATGATTTTGAGGTTAGTCTGGCTGATAGAAACTTGAGGGACTTGTTGGAGATAGCCATTCGGAGTTTTGATAATGGAGCCATGCTTGGAAAGGAACTCTTCTGCCTCTTTCCAGCGAGCATAAGCTTGACAATAACCTGCAAATGCAGTCATGTCCATTTCGGTTAAAATTCCCATCTGTTCGAGAATTTTTCCCATCCGTTTCCACTCCTTCTTTGCATCATCTTCAAGCCACTGTGGGCAACGTGGGGCTTTTTGTTTTGGTTTGACTTCATTCGTAGGGAGTGGTCGCTTACCAGGATTTCCCTCAAGTATTTTCATATTCGTAGGCTTTGGTTTTCGCCCCCTGATTGCCACAATCTCACCTCCTTTAAAGTAAGAAAAAAGAACTCAATTCGAGTTCTTTCTTAAAGTTCATTAAAGTTATCAAGTATAGCCTGACAGACATTTCTATCAATATCGTCCATGTTATCTATTTCATTTCCATATCGATACTGGTAGATATTTTTACCATCTCGATTGATCATCAGTATTCTAATCCAAGCACCGTCTATATTCCTTGGGTCTGTTGTGTCTTCACGGAGAAATTCACAAACATAATGTCTGTCTCCAACCGTTCGAGTCATAATTTCCCACATCTCAAATTACCTTTTCTACGATATCAATTCCATACAAAACATTTAGGCAACTGCCATTTTCCCACTTAACTAAGAGTGAACCAATATCATCCACTCCAATCACAGTTCCAAGTGTTCCTTTAGGAACTGGATGTGGGTCATCCATTTTTACTAATCTAACTTTAGTCCCAACAGGATAGATTGTCTTTAGGTAGTTGAAAATTTTTGAGTCCATGTTATTCTCCAATCTTTTCAAATGCCCACTTAACTGCATGTCCAAAGTCTTCGAATGTTCCTGCTTCTTGGTAAATGCGGTCAAATCTGCGTTCGAAGTTTTCAAACTCTTCAAGGCTATCAGCAGTTTCGTAAATCTCAACTTCTGTTCCTTTATGTCCATTCGATGCAACGATGACCCAATCTTTGTAAGGAATGATGCTTGCGGTTGCTGGATAGATTTCATAAAGTTTTTCAAGTGTTGTTGTCATGGATTTGTTCTCCTCTTCCTTTGTTGTGTACATATTAACTCTAAAGGAAACTTATATCCAGTCATTTCTCGATTATTTTAAAGATATTTTCGATAATTCTTCGCTTGCTAGAATGGCACATCCAATGGCATAAACCACTGTTACCGTCACACCATTTCCAGCTTGTTTATACAGTTGGGCATCGGAGTTTACTGCTTGGGCTTTCTCGAACAAAGCATCCGAAAAACCTTGTAGGCGAAAACATTCTCGAGGGGTTAAGCGTCTGATTTTTACAACTCGATCATTCCAAACCACAGCACCCATTTGCCCACCACAGGAGAGGTTATGGGCAATTCCCTTCCCAACTCTTGCTCGTCTAGTTGGAGAGTTTGGATAGGATAAATCCACTGAATCTCCAACCTCTGCAACTTGATAACCTTGCTTCGTACCATTTCTGACCTTGATGCCTTCAAGAACACCATGGCGGTCTTGAGAGGTCAATGTGAACATTGGCTCATCCTGTTCCTTGAGCCTACGTCCATTTTGACGCTTATTGATTCGATTGGGTGTCAGAATGGGTTGAATTTCGAGTACTCCAGAGTTCATCGCAGTCCGTTTTGTAGCTCCAGCAGTATATCGTGCAGTGATACAACGTGCCTCATCTGTCAACTTTGGTTCTGTCAAAGATTGGTCAATTAGATAAAGACCTGTCTTAGCACCCAGTCCTCCCCCCTCACCAACAAGAGTTGTGGCAATTCCACTAGGGTCGTAGACACGATAGCTTTGCATACCACCTACAAGTTGCTTAAGATGGCTACCGCTTTCTCCGCTGATAGGTAGTACTTTTCGTCGACCTCTGCTTCTAAGATGTCCGAGAGTGTAGATGCGTTCTCGATTTTGGGGAACTCCGTAGTCTTTTGAATTGAACACTTGCCACTCAAGGTCGTACCCTGCTTCATCCAAGATAGAGAGATAGTCGAGATAATCTCGTCCCCCGCCACTTGATAAAAGTCCCTTAACATTTTCAAGGAGTATCCACTCGGGTTTATCTTCTTCCTCTTGGCTTTGGAGGAGGTCAACAAATGTAAAAAAGAGTCCACTTCGTTCACCGTATAGACCGGCTCGCTTCCCTGCGATAGACACATTTTGACAAGGGCTTCCCGCAGTCCATAAATCTGCTTTTGGAAGTTGTGTTGGGTCAATGCTTGTGATGTCGTCATGAAACCATTCTCCTTTCGTGTCATACATTGCTTCATAAGATTTTCGTGCAAACTTATCCTTTTCACAGTAACCGATACATTTGAAACCAGCTAATTCCAAACCACGACGAAAACCACCCACTCCTGCAAAGAAATCAAGAAAAGTTAAGGTCATACCGTCTCCTCCATCATTGAATAGGCTTCATCAAAGGTCAATGTCTGTCCATTGCGCAACACCGTCACGTTATGATTTCCTGTTGACTCTATATAACGTTTGACAATGACATCCACAAACTTCTCATCCAACTCAATGCCATAACAAATACGACCTGTTTGGTCAGCAGCCATGAGAGTTGAACCTGAACCAAGGAATGGATCTAGGACAAGCGTTCCTCGCATGGATGAATTTTGAATAGGATAAGCCATGAGCGAAATTGGTTTCATCGTTGGGTGGTCTTTACTAGATTTTGGACGATCATATTCCCAGATTGTTGTCTGTTTACGGTCACTGAACCATTGGTGTTTGCCTTTTTGACGCCACCCGTATAAAACTGGTTCATGTCGCCATTGGTAAGGACTACGTCCAAGTACTAATGAGTTCTTCTTCCAAATGCAACACCCACTGAGATAGAAGCCTGCATCTTTAAATGCCTTACGGAAGTTCAATCCTTCCGTATCAGCATGGAAAACATAGATGGAGGCATCGGCTTCCATATGTTTTTCTACCTGAGAGAACATTTCAAAGAGAAATTGGTAAAAGTCACTATCTGGCATATTGTCATTGAGAATCTTTCCAGCTGTTTCTTCTACATCAACATTATAGGGAGGGTCAGTCACAACCAAATTTGCCTTTTTATCACCTAAAAGTTGGTCATAAGTTTCAGCTTTCGTAGAGTCTCCACAAATCACTCGATGCTTACCAAGTTGCCAAATGTCCCCTCGTTTTGAAAAGGTGGGTTTCTTCAATTCCTCTTCTACATCAAAGTCATCATCCGATAGGTCTTTATCATGAACATTTGATAGGATATCGTCGATTTCTGGTGGTTCAAAACCAGTCAAGTCGAGATTGAAATCCGACTCCTGTAAATCCAAAAGCAAGTCCGCCAAAAGATGGTCATCCCATTGACCGGTAATTTTATTAAGGGCAATATTTAAAGCCTTTTCATCTTCCTTGGATAAATCGACAATGACACATTTGGCAGTTTCATAGTCTAAGTCCTTCAATACAGTTAATCGTTGGTGACCACCAATAACCGTCAAATCTTTATTGACAATGATGGGGTCAACGTAGCCAAACTTGAGTAGGCTTTGTTTAATCTTTTCATATTCCTTGTCACCCTTTTTGAGTTTTTTCCTAGGATTGTAAGAAGCTGGGTGTAATTCAGACAATCGAATCTCTCTAATTTCCATTGTTGGTTGACTTGTCATTGGTTTCTCCTTTATAAAAGCGTGATTTAATGTAACACGAATGGCTACAATATTTTCTATATGGATTGGCATAAGATAAAAATGACCTACCACATTGTTGGCAAGTCAAATCTTCATATGCGGTTTTTGATTTATCGTGTTCGTCAGAATGAGTTGTCCACCAAACCTTACGACACTTATCCGAACAGAACTTCTTTGGTCTACCTATTTTGTGAGTTTTAAGTACTTGATAACACTGAGGGCAACGAAGTCCATCATTCTGGTCGGCTTTTGCCATCTGCTTTGTCGCAGCACCATGTCCAAGCAATGCTGGATTTCGTTTACAGTATTTCTTAACTGAATCTCTCGATAGACCTGTAGCCTTGCCGATTAATCCATAGCCAAGACCTTCTGCTCGCATTTTCCAGATTTGTTTGCGTTGGCTTTCGTCCATTTGTTTTCCTTTCCAGCAAAAAAGGACTAAAAACAACTATTTTCTACATTGTTTCTAGCCTTTTTCACTATTTTATTACCAAAATTACATACTAGGGAACGCTACATCCCCACACTAGAAACGTGATAACGGTGGGAAGGGACATCAAAATGACACGATTTTAATGTACCCGCTTGCGAATTTTGCGAAATTGCACGTTTGAGGGGGCGTCGGTCTTAGTCTCCCAAGGGGTTCGAGATTTTATCCCCCCTCCCCCAATGGGTGAAAAATGAGATACTTTTGTAACGAAACTCCACGATTAAAATCGATAGGAATATTCTACATATCGGTCAGTCGTCTTGGTCTTTCTATCATGACAAGACTTACAAAGTGCTTGCCAGTTTGATTGATTCCAAAAGAGTTCTTGGTCACCTCGGTGGGGAGTGATGTGGTCAACAACAGTTGCCTTGGTCAGTCGACCTTTGGCTTTGCATTGAACACAGAGTGGATGAACTTTTAAGTAACGAAGTCGTGCTTTGTTCCACTGTGCGTTGTAGCCTTTGGCTTTGGTTGACTTGGCTTCGAGCTGGTGGTTTGCTTTATGATTCGCACAATACCTGTGACCATAAGGTACTAGGTTAGGACAACCATTTTGTTTACAAGGTGTGCTTGGTCTTCTTGGCATTTTACTTCTCCCAAGGTAGATAGTCTTTCGTGAAATGTCCGAAGCAAGATGTTTTGGTGTAGTCTACATTCAAGAGATGAAGTTCCTTAGTGATACCTCTTGGTGTTAAATCATACCGCTCAAGAATCATCCCTTCCAGTTGTTTTGTGGTGTAGCGACTGGTTCCAAAGGTTTCTACATACACTGACACAGGTTCTGCAACTCCAATGGCATAGGCTAATTCTACTTCACATCGTTTCGCATACCCTTCTCGAACAATATCCTTAGCAATCTTTCGTGCCATGTATGCAGCAGAGCGGTCAACCTTGCTTGGGTCTTTTCCAGAGAAGGCACCTCCACCATGATGTGCGAAACCACCGTAGGTATCAGCCACAATCTTTCTACCAGTAACTCCTGCATCCGCAAATGAGCCACCAAGAACAAAACGACCAGTTGGATTGACTAGAACTTTAAAATCTAGATTCTGACGGTAACGAAGAGCTACTGCCATCATAGCTTCAGTCACAATTCGTTTCACTTTGGCAAGGTCAGCCGTTTCGGTATGTTGGATGGAAACTAAGAAGGTGTCAATCCGTTTCTTCTCATAATCGTAGGATACCTGTGCTTTAGCGTCCTTTCCAAGTAAGGGGTGACCAAGTGATATCAGTTTCTCAAGGACTCGAGTGGCTAGAACATAAGGAAGGGGCAGGTACTCAGGTGTTTCATCTGTCGCATAACCGAACATCATCCCCTGGTCACCAGCTCCACCATTATCAATACCTTGGGCAATATCGGAGCTTTGGAGTCCAAGTAGGTTAGTTACCCGAACATTCTTCATACCAAGTGGCTCGATAACCTGTCGAACAATGTTCTCGAGATTAAAGAAATGTTTGCTTGAAATTTCACCAGCTACCACAACTTGGTTATCCTTGATTAAGGTCTCAACTGCCACTCGACTTGATTTGTCAAACTTAAGACACTCTGTCACAATAGCATCTGAAATCTGATCACAGATTTTATCTGGGTGTCCAACTGACACTTGTTCACTAGTAATAATCATAATTCCTCCACGCAAAAAGCCCAACCTTTATGAGGTTAGGCTTTGGTTTATTTTACTGATTGTCGGCCTGCTTCGTAGGCTCTCTCCAATGCTCTTTTGATTCCCCAAACCGAAACATCGTAGAAATCGAGGTTGTCGCTCCAGCGTTTTTCCAAAGTTTCAACTAGTAGTTCTTCTTTAGCAATCTCTGTTAAAAGGGCATTGAGTTTTTCTTGTTGGCGTTTTGTCATTGTATCGTTCTCCTCTTCTTTTGTTGTGTACATATTAACTCTAAAAAGGAGATATATCCAGTCATTTCTGCATTATTTTAAAGATATTTTAAACAGTTAAAACCATCAAAACCGCCTCAAGAATGGCTTCACCTTCTTCTGTTGCAGGATAGATTTCCCATCCTCTGTCGTAAGAAACGATAGTTTCTTCAGCTACTTCAATATCTAATTTGAAAACACATCCAAGGTCAATTCCAACCTCTGAAGGTTGGGGACTAACCTTTGCAATGTAATCCACTTTTTGTCCTTGATAATCAATCAGTCCTTCAGTCCACATGGTTATTCTCCTTTGGTTTTTCTAGATGTATATTACCCTATCAGCCTAAGAATATCCAGTCATTTGAGGGAGATTTTTATCTTTTTTTGACAGCTTAAGTATATCACAGGTCTAGGTTGAAAATCAGTACTAAAACAGTACAAATTTAGTGCTAATTTAGTACCAATTTAGTGCAATCGGCCATCACTAGATAGGGATGTGATAATCTTCCACCTTAAGTTCAAGACTTTTTGAAGTCCAACGATAACACTTGCGTAATTGTTTTAGAATCTTACGCCTACGATAAGCAAGTGTTGAATGACTGATTTCGTAAACCTCCTCTAGTTCAGTCCAACTCTTGCCTAAGTAAATTAAATCCTTAGCTAATGGCTTCAAATCATCAGGTATTAGCTCCATAACGAACTCAAAGTAGTATAGATCCATTTTTAAGCAGTAGTAGGTATTGAGCAAACTACTGAGGTACTCTTGATTTTCTTGTTCTTGTTTTTCTCTAAAACTAAGGGAAATCAGCTCACTACGACCATGGTTTCTACTTTTCTTGACCTTTTCATGCTCTGACTTCTCAAATACCAGTGACTGAATCACACTATTCTCTGAGATCGGTCGATAGTTGAGCAATTTCTCTTGAACTAACTGTAACTTCATTTTCATGTCACGATAGTTTTTAGCAATATAATCCACCTTATCCATCTGTCCCTCCTACTTGTGCTTTTACAGCTTCAATCAGCCGTTCTTGTTGTGCATCTTTGTTTTCTAGTGCCTTGAGGATTTCCTCATCAATTGTTCCCTCAGTCACAATGTGTTGGATAACAACTGTTTCAGCCTCCTGGCCTTGACGCCAAAGTCGTGCATTCGTTTGTTGGTATAATTCCAATGACCACGTTAATCCAAACCAGACCAAGTGGTGACCGCCTTTTTGGAGGTTCAACCCATGACCAGCTCCCGCTGGATGAAGTAAGCCAACTGGAACATTTCCCTTGTTCCACTCACGAATATCTTCTTCTGTTTTCAACACCCGACTCTTTACCTTGAGTTTTTCTAAACGACCAATAATCCGAGCTAAGTCATGTTTGAACCAATAGGCAACTAAGACAGGCTCTCCATTTGCGGATTAAAGGATATCTTCAAGGGCATCTAGTTTCTGTTCATGTAATGCCACAACCGTATGATCATCAGAATATACGGCTCCATTGGACAACTGAACTAACTTGTTCGTAAGGCTTGCAGCATTTGCAGCAGTTACTTCTAGTCCATCCAACTCTGACAATACATACTCTTTCTTAAACTGACTATATTTTTCTTTTTCCTTTTTCGTCATACGCACCAGTTTCTTGGTTGAAATCAATTCAGGCATATCCAGATAATCTAGAGCCTTCATGGAAATGGTAATATCACTAATCTTGTCTTGAATTTGACACTCCGCATAGTCCATGGGGATATATTCATAAACAATGTTTCCATTGCGACGACCTTCTTCAAAGTAGCGACTACGAAACTCACCAATGAATCGACCAAGGCGTTCCCCTCCGTCAATGACTTTAAACTCTGCGAACAAGTCCATCAGTCCGTTTGAACTAGGTGTTCCAGTCAACCCTACGATACGTTTCATGTAAGGACGCATTGCCATGAAAGCTTTGAAACGTTTAGACTGCCAAGACTTGAAAGAGCTCAATTCATCAATCACCACCATATCCCACTTGAAATAGGGACTGCATTGTTCCACCAACCAAGGGAGGTTTTCACGATTGACGATATAAATATCCGCATCTTTCTGAAGAGCTACTTTTCGTTGCTTGGATGTCCCCACAATTTTCGAATACCGTAAGTGACACAACTCCGCCCATTGCTCAATCTCATCGCTCCATACCGTATTTGCGACTCGAAGTGGGGCAATAACCAAAACCTTGGTGACTTCAAATCGATCAAACATCAGCTCATTCACTGCAGACAAGGTTGTAGCCGTCTTTCCCATCCCCATGTCTAAGATGACCGCTGCATAAGGGTGACCAATGATAAAGTCCTTGGCGACTACTTGATAGTTATGTAATGTCAATTTCATCTAGCACATCTCCAATCATCTCAATGTGGTCAAGAACATAAACCTTAAAACCTAACCGCTCAAACAGTTTATGCCTTGACACTTGTAACTTCCTTGGCTTTTGGTCAGGAGCCTTTACTTCCACCAAGCCAAACTTGCCCTTGGGTAAAAACACTAGCCTGTCTGGTACACCAGAAAAAGATGGTGATATCCATTTAGGACAAATGCCTCCACGCTTTTTCACTTCACTTACTAATTTCCGCTCTACAAATCTTTCTCTCATAAACAATCCTTTCGTCAGAAAAAGAATGGAGGTCTAGTAAACTCGAATCAGTAACTTTTTATATAGGGCTTTTATAGTAATAATTAACCCATTATAAAAGTTATAGAAAAGAGTATCACTACTTCCATAACTAATAATAGTGCTGGTTGTGGAACTCATATCTTAAAGCTGACACTCAGCCAAGTAAGCCATATTATGTTCCATGACCTCCAACTTCCAATCTTCATACTCAAAAATTTGTCAGACTTTTTTTCAAAGGCTAGCATGACTTCCATTAGTCCAAAAAGTCATCCAATAGTTTCAAACCAACAATGGCATTAAACTTACTAGTCCTCTGACGATGGTAGCCTGCCGATTCAAGTGCCGTGTAAAAGTCAGTAGTACTTCTGATATATTCTCCATTCTGTAGAGTGTAGGCACGATAGGCAGAATATAAATCGCCTGATTTTTGGAGATAACCTTTCTCAATCTCACAGTTTTCCTCAATGAAATGTCCCAACCAATCATTGGCTTCTCGATATGCTCTGACAGATTCTTGAACAACCTTTGGTAATTTCGTTTTAAAGTTTGCCTTGATTGCCTTCTCAGCTCCTTCGATGATCCAAGATATGATGGCTGGTGCCGCATTGTCATAAAGATGGTCCGCAAAGTTCTTCACATCTGACTTGCCCGTAATCTTGGCATTGAATGGGATCACAATTAATCGTCGCCAAATACCATCATCGTTCGCTCCGACTTTTGGCAGATGGTTGGTGTAAAGAACCAGCGTATGGGATGGAACAAAATGGAAGGGATCTTTGTACTTCTTCTCAGCGTAAATTTCATCAGTCGAACAAAGTTGCTTAACCAGCCCTGTATTCAAACGCATCCCTTCATCCATTTCAGATGCAATAATGAGTCGTTTTCCTTTTAGTTCAGCCATCTCGGGCTTAACATTCCGTTTGTTCGACATGGTCAAGGCATCAGCGGATAATTTTCCAGAATAGCTACCTAGTACACGAGCTATGGTATTCCAAAAGGTTGATTTTCCATTTGCACCACCTCCATAAGCGATAATCATATGTTCCTGATAGACTTTTCCAATGGCTGCCATTCCGACTACCATCTGAACATAGCCAATCAGTTCTTGGTCTCCGCAGAAAAAGGTCGCTAAAGTCTCTTGCCAAAGCCCCATCCCTTGATTACCTGGACTTGCAGTGGCAATTTTTGTCAGATAATCCGTCGCAGAATGTGCATGACTACCAGATAAGCCACACTTAAGGTCATAGGTTGCATCGGGAGTGTTTAGTAACATATCGTTTTTATCCAGTTCAGAAATGTCAATTGCAAGCATAGGCTTGGCGGTATTGTGGGTCGCCATAATGTAACGGTAGTCCCTACGTTTCATGACGAATTGATAATATGCTTTTGCCGAAAGATACTTGGCGAGCAGTATCTGTTGATTTGGTGAATCAATTAGTTTCACTAAGCCTTTCCCACCCTCACGAACAATACTTTCTGGAATACCGGTCTGGACGAGTTGTTTAATGGCACTTTCATACTGTTCACTTGCTTCTTTAAGTTGTATGTCCATGAATTCAAGGATAGTTCCAATTGCTAACTGCTTGTCTTCCTTCCAATACTTCCCATTAAATGTGAGATAGTCTGTCGCATTTGTATAAGCCAATTTATCCCCAAACTCACGAGCCAGTACTCCTGCTTCTCCAATGTCAGAATAATCATCTGGTTTCAAGGAGTCTCGATTAAAAGCATCTGGAGCCACGTAGCCTTTAGATGTTTTTATGGTTCTGTTGTAGAATCGGACTGCACTTCCCCAGATGGAATCTAACTCTGCTTTATCAAGTGGTGGTACACATTTCTGTGCCTGCTCATCAAAGCCATCCCTAGCTTCTTGGGTCACGCCTAACCGTTTGAGAATCTTTGCTGCAAATACAGACATTGTTGAATTACGACTCCCTTGCTGGATTGGTCCACTTGGAGGAGTATAGAAGTCTGCATCGAAATCTTCCTCGTCATCAATAGACACAGCTTGAAACAAATCTTCATCTATAGTTAGCCATGAATTATGCCATATAACCTGTGCATTTGGATTCCCAAAGAAAAAACGTGCCGCATCCTTGGCATGATCATCAAAGAAATTATATTGATTACAGAGTTCCTCTTTCATGGCCACATAGATGTCTTTATCGTTCACCTCATTGATTTGGAAGTAAATATGATATTTTGGTCTTGGGGCTTTTCCTGCCTTTGCCTGCATATGACTTCGACTAGTTGCCAAGGCAAAGTTATAATCCGCAAAAATTTCTTTTAATCTCTCTACAGTTATCCACTCATCTGGATTCTCAGAATGGTCATTATCAATATCCATGACCAAGACATCCGACTTGACGAAATTGGTATTTGAGCGTGTATTGTTTAAAAACAGCCCTGCCACATGGTCATACTCAGAAACTGTTTTTAACGAAACTTCATCTGTAACCGTTACTTGATTGGGATAAACCGTAGTTGTCTGAACCCCAGTCTGTCCAGAATGAGATAAGGTAAATTGCATTATGCACCCTCCAAATGTAATTAATGATATGAGGAGATTTTCCCTCCTACCTTATTAGGTAGAACTAAGACTCATTTTTCCGCCTCTTAATAAAAATTTTTTCAAAAAAAATAATCTTCCTTTATATAGCCAGAGGAAGATTATTTTATTGCATTACAAAATAAAAAAAATTTTATAAAAAGGCGGAAAATTTCATACCAGTATTACCTATATAGGTGTAAGGGATGAAAAACATCTATTCAAAAAATTTTTATTAAAAATCGGAATTTCTGTTCACATCTCTACCTAATAAGATAGGAGGTCACAAAATGACTCAAGAAATAACTGTGAATCACAATGATGAACTGGTCGATACACTCACCGCCATCAGTGTCATCTCAAAGCAACTCGCTCGTAAAATAAAGGAGGAAGAAAACAATGAGCAAAATGAAAGAACTGAATAGACTAATTCATGATATGGAAGAAACCGCAAAGTACTACCTTCGATTGGTGGATGAGTTCAAGAAACTCCTCACTTCTGAGGAAGAAACCGTACCGAAACCGAATCCACCTAAAACTGAATCACAAAAGGAAATTCAATTGGAAGATGTCCGTGCAGTCCTTGCGACCAAAGCTAAAGACGGATATAAGAACGAGGTTCGTGCTCTTCTAAATGCTTACGGTGCTTCTTCTCTATCAGCGCTTGACCCTAAACACTTTGCGGAAGTCCTTGAAGAAGCTGGAGGGATTGGTAATGACTAACCACGCCATTCTATCTGCGTCTGCATCGCATCGATGGTTGAACTGCCCACCATCTGTTCGACTTACAGAGGAACTACCAGACACAACATCTGATTTTGCTCTTGAAGGTACGGATGCTCACGAATTGTGTGCTTATCTAGTCGAGAAAGCTTTGGGTAGGAATGCGCGTGATCCGACTGAGGATTTAGCATTTTACAACGATGAAATGCAGAATTGTGCAGAAGAATACCGCAACTATGTCATGGAACAAGTAGAGAAAGCCAGAGGCTACTCCCGTGACCCTACAGTCCTTGTCGAACAACGACTGGACTTTTCCAAATGGGTACCTGAAGGATTTGGAACTGGAGATTGCCTTATTGTGGCAGACGGACTTCTTCAGGTTATTGATTATAAGCACGGACTTGGTGTTCTAGTTGACGCAGACTATAACCCACAAATGATGTGTTATGCCCTAGGCGCTCTTGAGATGTTTGATGGGCTTTATGATTTTGAAAAGGTAACTCTTACCATATTTCAACCACGAAAACATAACATTTCTACCTTTGAGATTGAAAAGACTGAGTTGCTTGAATGGGCAGAAAACGAACTCGCTCCAAAAGCTGAACTTGCATTCAAAGGTGAGGGGGAAATGGAGTCTGGTAAACACTGCCAATTCTGTAAACTCAAGAATGTCTGTCGCAAACGTGCGGAGGATAATTTGGCTCTTGCCAAGATGGAGTTTGCAAATCCAGATACCCTTGATAACGAGGATATTGCAGAGATTTTGCCTAAACTAGATCTATTGATTTCATGGGCAAACGACATCAAAGCTTATGCATTAAATCAAGCCACAGATGGACATCCTATTCCAGGATACAAACTGGTTGAAGGTCGCTCTGTTCGTAAATTCTCAGATGAGTCAGCCGTTAGCCAAGCTGTGATGGAAGCAGGCTATGATCCTTATGAGAAGAAACTGCTCACTATCACTGCCATGACTAAGTTACTTGGCAAGAAAACTTTTAATGACCTCCTTGGTGGTCTCATAATAAAACCAAGTGGTAAACCAACACTCGTTCCAATTGACGATAGCCGTCAAGAGATGAACCTAGCAAAAAATGAATTTAAAGAGGAATAACTATATGACAACTAAAGTAATTACAGGACCAAACACTCGCTTCAGCTACTTAAATGCCAACGAACCAAAATCTATCAATGGCAGTACTCCCAAATACAGTGTTTCTCTCATCATTCCGAAAGAGGATACAGTCACCATTAACAAGATTAAAGCAGCCATTGAACAAGCATACAAAGAAGGTGAGTCAAAACTCAAAGGCAACGGCAAATCTGTACCTGCATTATCTACTCTGAAAACTCCACTTCGTGATGGTGACCTTGAACGCCCTGATGATGAAGCATACAAAAATGCTTACTTCGTAAATGCCAACTCTCCACACAAACCTGGAGTGGTTGATGGCAATCGTCAAGAAATCATTGATACTTCAGAATTGTACTCAGGTATTTACGGTCGTGCTTCTATTACCTTCTATGCTTTCAATTCCAATGGTAATAAAGGTATTGCTTGCGGTTTGAATAACTTGCAAAAATTGCGTGATGGTGAGCCACTCGGAGGACGCACTCGTGCTGAGGATGATTTTGCGACAGAAGAAGATGATGACTTTTTGAACTAGAAATGGAGAATCAGATTGATGATGTATACTATTTTTACTTGTACTATTATGGGACTCTGGGTGCTAATCGGACTATATTTTGGATATATGACCATTAGAGATGACATTCGAAATGAAATGGAACGAAAAGCTAAGCAAAATAAAGAAAAACTTAGCCAAACACCACTCAGTCGAAAAAACAAATAGAACTTTAGGTGGCAGTACTTCTGTCACCTTTTTCAGAAAGGACGTACTATGCCAATTAAAGAACTCAGCATTGACATCGAAACCTATTGTGAAATTGACTTACGAAAATCGGGAGTCTATCGCTATGCGGAAGATGACAGCTTTGAACTCCTTCTATTTGCGATATCTGTCGATAATGGACCAATGACTGTTTACGACTTAACTAAGGAGAAATTACCACAGGACATTCTTGAAGCTTTAGTAGACGATAGAGTCATTAAATGGGCATTCAACGCTACATTTGAGAGAATTTGTCTTTCCAACTGGCTCAAGAAATATCATCCCGAATTGTTATCATTTGGATTTTTATCTCCAGTTTCATGGAGATGTAGCATGATTTGGTCAGCCTATTTAGGACTTCCACTTTCCTTGGAAGGGGTTGGAACAGTTCTCAAACTCAAAGACCAAAAGATGAGAGAGGGTGCTGACCTCATTCGCTACTTCTGCGTACCTTGTAAGCCTACTAAGGTCAATGGAGGGCGAGTTCGCAACTTTCCTCATCACGCGCCTGACAAGTGGTCCGCATTTATCGACTACAACAAGCGAGATGTGGAAGTCGAATTGGCCATCAAGGAACGACTGAAAAACTTATCCGTACCTGACTTTGTTTGGGAAGAATATCAACAGGATCAGATTATCAACGACTGTGGTATTGGCATAGATGTTGATTTTGTCAAAGCTGCTATCAAAATTGATACCGAAAGCAAGACCAAAATCCAAGATGAACTGAAAGCTTTAACAGGTCTTGAAAATCCAAACTCTGTCCTGCAGATGATTGGCTGGTTACGAGATCACGGAGTAACAACTGATTCACTCGACAAAAAAGCTGTTAAAGAACTTCTCAAAACGGTTGATGAAAAAACAGCTCAAGTTCTCAAACTTCGTCAGCAAACTGCCAAATCAAGTGTTTCCAAATACCATGCCATGATGAACTGTGTTTGTAAGGATGGACGTGCTAGAGGGATGTTTCAATTCTATGGAGCCAATCGAACAGGGCGTTGGGCTGGGCGCTTGGTGCAACTTCAGAATTTACCACAGAACTATCTTCCTGACATTGGGGAAGCTAGAAAACTTTTTAGAACTGGTGACTTAGAAGCTACTGAGCTACTCTATGACACTCAAGATACCTTATCGCAACTAATACGTACTGCTTTCGTTCCAAGTGAAGGAAAGAAATTCATTGTTTGCGACTTTTCAGCTATCGAAGCTCGTGTACTGTCCCACTTAGCTGGTGAGAGATGGCGTAGTAAGGTATTTGAACAAGGGAAAGACATCTACTGTATGTCTGCCTCACAAATGTTTGGTGTGCCTGTTGAGAAGCATGGACAAAATTCTGAACTGAGGCAAAAAGGAAAAATTGCGGAGCTAGCTTGCGGCTATGGTGGTTCAGTAGGGGCACTCAAAGCCATGGGAGCACTTGATATGGGACTATCAGAAGAAGAACTCCAACCATTAGTAAACTCTTGGCGTCAGGCAAATCCCAATATCGTTCTATTCTGGTGGGATGTTGATAATGCTGTAAAGACTGCTGTAAAGGAACTAATTCCAATATCTACTCACGGTATTCAATTTGAAGTAAGAAGCGGCATTCTATTCATTACACTCCCATCTGGTCGTAAATTATCATATATCAAACCAAGAATTGGAGAGAATCAGTTCGGTGGAGAGTCTGTCACATACGAAGGAACTGGAACTGCCAAACGTTGGGAGAGGTTAGAAAGTTATGGTCCAAAATTTGTAGAAAACATTGTACAAGCTATCAGCCGTGACATTCTTGCATACTCATTAAAACAACTGAAAGAGTTTAAAATTGTAGGCCATGTCCACGATGAAGTAATAATCGAATGTCCTATGGAACAAAAACTTGATGAAATTGCATCGTTGATGGGAATTGCACCAGAATGGATGCCTGACATCAATCTGCGTGCAGATGGATACGAGTGTTCCTTTTATCAAAAAGACTAGACTAAAAAAATCGCCATCTCACTTTCTGAGGTGGCGATTTTCAATTATTGATTTAGTTCTTTATATACCTCTTTTGCGAGTGCATGTGCTTTCTTGATTGCATCATACCCTTGGGTCTTTTTCAGACCAAGTTTTTCAATAATTTCTTGTTTACTAATTGTGACATCTTGGTAGATTAGCTTTAGGATTTTACCGTACTTTTCATTACGTTGATAAACAACATCAATCAATTCTTCTAGTGTTTCAATAAGCATCAGTTTCTCCTCATGTGAAGGGGTTCCAGTTGGGTCGTAGCCAAATTTCTCATCATTATCCATTTTCTCGAACATCTCATCTAAAGATAAATCATCATGCTTTCCTTTAGAATGACGGCTCAAGTATTCATTGGTATCCATGTTAAAGACACGAAGGGCATTCACAAACCCATCTCGTTCAACTGGTACAAATCCAACAAGAATTCGCTTGCCATAGATGTTAAACGTTTTGAGATTATCTTGATTAACATCCTTGTTAACTAGCATCGTTTTATCTCTAATTACGAATGGAGCTAATACCTGTGTATCAGTAGGTTCAACACCATTAAATGACTTTTCACTTTTATAGCGATCTGGGGTGTATTTTGAATTAGTATTTTTATCAATTGTTGTCATATCTTGACTCCTTTTCTTTGGCAAGCAAAGAAAAAGAGTATGACAATCCAATATTCAATTTTGTTTCTGACCACATCAGCAGTTCCTTTGCTAAATCATGGTCAGCTGGCTTTATAGCTGAACTGCTATTTCTTAAAGACACAGTTAAAGCCGATAACGTAGGATAATTTCCCCATTACAAAGTATCTTTAAGAAGTCAATAAAATGTAGGATTAATCTTTACAACATAAGTATAGAACTTTGCACCCCCAAAAAACAGGTAGTCTAGACTTCCGTAGCTAAACCCTATTGCCTATAATGTTCTTGATAAGATAAAGCCTTGAATTAATCAATTAATGCGCAAAAAGCGGAAATTGAATTTCCGCTTTTTGGTTTTTAAAAAAAGACCATCAAAAATTTGATAGTCTATAGTGTCTTCATTTGTGCTGCTTGTAATATTGTATTTATTTCAGCTAATGGTTTGAAATAACTTGTCGTTAGTAACAGTTTATAAACTTGATGCTGGTGAATTTTAGTTAATTTGTGTCCCGCTTTTTCAAGCATATCTTCGCTTATAGGTAGCATAAGTTTTAAAGCAAAACAAAATGCCAATGCTAACTCAAGCTTAGGTAGATTATCTTCTTTGGTTTCATAACTTCTGAGAGTTTTTTCCGTAATGCCAACAATATTCGCTAATAATGGTTGAGAGCATTTTTTCCTCTTTCTGTGACTGCGTAATGTCCCAGAGAATTCAAAAGGTAATTCCTTTAATAAATCAGAAATATTTTTTGAAAGTTTCACCATTTCTAAAGGTGGTAACTGATCCATTAAACTCGGATTCTGTAAAATCTCCACAAAGTCAGCTTTTATTTCGCTCTCTCTTGTTACCCCACGATTCAACACATAATCATAATAGTCTTCATCAGAGATGGAAGTATATTTCTTCGACTTTACCTTGAACAGGAGACAACATTCATCCATATGTTCATAAGCATAATCAGTCATCACTGGTCCATCTTTTGTCATGAAAATATATTTTTTATCTTTTAAACAAAGGTGGTTATCAATGTAAAGAAACTTATTTCCATCAATGATTTGTCTGAATGACTCATTAAAACAATATTCAAAGCATAAATCATTCGATGTGATTGTATAGCTACTTCCATTATCAAAAGCTTCAAGCTCAAAAGCGAAATTGTGCATATACCTATCATCTAAGTAATTGTAAACTCCATTTGCTTCTTTGAAGCCCAAGTCAATCATTCTAATTTTTGCTGCCTGCTTGGATACATTAAAGAATTCAGCAAGTTCATCAACCACTTCACGTACAAGTTCAGAACGACTAATATCAGGATTCACTAGGGTTAAAGTTTGAAATAACTCTCTAATCTTAATTTTAGTTTGAACTTTTGGCATAAGGATCCGGGGAGCAATTCCATTAGCATGCCATTCCATCCAATCAAGAGGGGACCACAAGCTTGAATCAGCTAGGTTATCCTCAGTCCAACTACTAGCTACTGAATACTTATTATCAAGTATCATTCTTACTTCGTGAAATACTTTATGTAATTCCCAGTGCACACACTCATGAATTACAGTGTTATTGAAAGAACCAACATTTCTCTTATAGACAACATCTTTATCTACCAAGATACTTCCTTTGCTAAAAGGCTTCGAGACAAGTCGGTCATTTTCAATCACCTCTACTTTAGTATCTTTAAAAACCATTTTACCAAAAATTGAATCATCTAATGTTAACTTCTCTCGATGTATCGAAAGTCCCATCTCAGCTACAATTAACTCTACCGGTATAGGAGTTGGCTGCCGAAGTGCTACAGGAAAATATTTTTTAAGAAAAGATTCTGCAATGTTATCAAATTCTTTCTTAGGAATGTACGGAACCCAATCCCTACTAAGCATCAGATTTTTAGTTTTTTTATATTGGTCAGATTTGAACTCTGCATTATAAATATTAAAAACTTTAATACCTGAATCAAGCTCCATATCTACATAGACTGAAACGTACTTCGATTTCGTATCTAGTTCCATTTCACCTTTGATGTACTGACGAACAATAACATCCGCAATCACAATAATTTCAAGTTTCAGTTTAGAATTATCAACAACTTCATAATAAATCTTATATAGTTCGAAATCATCAAACTCAATATATCCGTTTGGTTCAGGTACCATGTATGTAGATAAATCAGTATTATCCTTATTATTGAATATGAATCCTCTAACAGTTTTTATGATTAAATCCTGGTAAGTATCAAAAATATATTTATCGAACATCACTGAACCTCATTATATTGTTGAATTAACATTGTATCTTTTTTGTAAACTCTAAAAAAAATGATATGATTTATTGAAATTAACTTATTTGGAGCAATAAGTACTAAGCACTGTAATAAGAGTAGGTGGTTTCAGGTTGTAAATAAAAGATAGATGTGATAGAATATTATAAAAATAAAAGGAGTTACTTATGTCAGATAAATTACAAATTGAAAAGGTAGAGGCTGAACGTCTGCAGCTCGAAGATATACTAAATAAATTGATTTCTAAAATAGGCGATATCCCCATAGCCAACAACGAAATGATGCCTTTTGGCTGGAGAAAAGCTGCCAAGGGAAGGACAGTATGGAGGATTGTTGAAGAGATTATTAGTCAAAATTTAGAAAAATATGCTGTAGATTTGGGTTTTGACAAAGTTACTCCGGCTGAATCAGAAGTAGGTGTCTATGACTTTCAATTCTCACTTAACGGTAATAGTGACTCGTATGTCAATATTAAGTCATCTGTTTTAGGAGGTCGAAAAAATAAAGATGATATTTCAAAAGCAGAAAAATTGATATCTTTTTATACCGAAAATGAAAATCCTGATCTTTATGTGGCAACTTTTATAATAAGTTTCAAAGATGACATGAAAATTGGTTTGGAGAAATGTATCGTTTTTCCAACTGCTTGGATTCCTGATATATATGTAAATCCTAGTAACAACGGAAACCTTCAATCTTCAAAGTGCAAAGATCTATCTAGTGCAACTAAACGAACTCCTGTAAAGTTCCTTGAACTACTTATCAAGGCAAACATTGAAGCTATTGCTAAAAAGAATTCCTAAATGAACTAAAATTAAGCCAGTTTTGATAACGAATAGGCATCTGAAAAAAATCTCAATTAGATTTTTTTCGGATGCTTTTTTTATAATCGAATCAGGTCTCACAGTAGATACTTATTGAAAATGCTCTCAAGAGAGTTAATAAATTTGTCATTATCTATATCTTTCCTAACAAAACTATCATAGATAAACTCAATAGCTTTTAAATCAGCATCAGAGATTAAATTTAAGTTAAGCATGTTAGCTTCGTTAATATCGTTCGGTTGAAACTTTATCAATCCGTTCCCCATTACTTTACAATTCTCTATAAGTATTTTTTGAGCTGTTGGTGTGACAAGGTAACAATAAATTACATTTAAAAATTTTTTATACTCTTCATTAATATAGACCGAATGAAATGTAGTCAAATTTTTTGATTCAGTTAAATTCCTTATAACTTTTAATTGGTTATTTCTAAAAGCTGTCGAAATCCATATTGGGGCAGTCTCCTGTGTTTCCATCAAATACCATCTTTTTCTCTTTGACGGTAAATACTTTTTATGAATTTCAAGTTCTACACCGTAACCAATGTAGTTCATCTCAAAAGCTGATATAGCATTGTCCTCTAATGGTAAATTTAACAGATATATCTGTTTATCTGTTTCAGAAAGTTTGGTTAACTGCCTTTCATCAAAAATTAGCTCGGAAACCAGTGAAGATTTTGGTATGCATTTTAAAGTATGATTCTCACTAATGTTATAGTCAAGTAGCCGAGTCTTATTTAAAAGAAAATAATCATTAGCGCCTGTCGCTATTCCTCTTTTAATTCGACAAAATTTTGACACTGATTCTAAATTAACATGTTTCGTTGTATCATCTATTTTATTATGTAAATATCTTGCCCACTTCTCTTCTGCCAAAATATCCTGATATGCCACCTTGAGCACTTTACTACAGGTATCTAAATTTAATGTTGTAATATCGGATAATGTTGATAAATCATAAAAATGAATATCTTCTTTTACTTCTTTATCTATTAATAAAATGCAAGATGTCGTATTCGCATTGATAAAAATATCCTTATCATTTTTAAAATTAATGACTGCATGTAACAACTTTTTATCTAATAATAAAGATTTTACTGCGATCCCTGATTTAGAATTCATGAATTCGGAAGGTATAATAAACGCTAACCTTCCTCTATCAGAAAGTTGAAAAATACTTTTTACCAAAAAGAATAAATACAAATTTGTATATCCGCTTAACTGTATTCCCGTATAATATTTAAAAATATTGACTAACTCTTTTCGGTTTTCAATTGTTTGAAATTTTTTATACGGCGGATTGCACACTATTGCATCATACTTTTTTTCCCAACTACTTTTTAAAAAATCAAGATTTTCTATTTTGTAGGACTCAGGAATTGAAAAGAAAGTTAAAATAGATTTATCAACTTCGTAACCCTTAGTGGCAATTGTCTTTTTTAATTCGTCAGGTAAAGAATCAAAAAACACACCGTTTCCAACTGCCGGATCTAAAATTGATTCAGTAGAATCTTGAATTACCCAATCGGTCATAAACTTGGCAATATTCTCATTAGTAAAATACTGTCCAAACCGCTTTATGTGTTCTTCATTTTGAAATTTTATATATTTTTTCACTTGTTCCAAATAGAATCTCCTAAAAATATTTAACTACACATTACTTAGCTTACCATATATTATCAATATAATCCACTCACCTATAGACATATCTCGAATGAAATGTTACACTTATGTTGTTCTATAAAACAACATAGGAGTATTATACCATGTTTTCGGAAAAAAATCTCAAAGAAAAGCGAATTTCTAAAGGTTTTTCTCAAACAGAAATTGCAAACTTACTCAATATCAACCGTTCATCCTATAATAGCTGGGAGTCAGGTCGAGCTAAACCGAACCAAAAGCATCTTACCTTATTATCTAAAATCCTAGACGTCCCTGTTACCTATTTTGAATCTGAGTACAATATCGTCAATAACTATCTTCAGTTATCTCCGAAAAATCAGGCAAAGGCAGAGGGCTATGTCGAGGAACTACTTTTTTCCCAACAAACTTCAAACGTCACTCCTCTCTTCTCTGTCCAAGTACTATCAGATATTCAGCTATCTGCTGGTCTTGGGGAAGGATTCTTTGACGAGTTTGAAACTGAGACAGTCTACTCTGAAGAGGAACAATACGGTTACGACATTGCTGCTTGGATTGAGGGAGACTCTATGGAACCTATCTATAAGAGTGGTGAAGTCGCACTAATTCGTTCAAACGGATTCGACTATGACGGGGCTGTTTATGCATTATCATGGAATGACTCAGTTTATATCAAAAAACTCTACCGTGAAGAAGATGGGTTCAGAATGGTCTCCCTGAATAAGGACTATTCTGAGAAGTTCATCCCTTATGAGGATGAACCAAGAATTGTTGGTCTAGTTGTGGGACACTTTATGCCTATCGAGGGAGTATAGTCATGAAATTAAAAGATATTTTAGAACTTGGAACATATGGTTTCAACCCTGATTGTAAAGTTGAAATTTTCAAAATGGACAACTTTGAAGAGCGACTAGAAAACGAAGGATTCGATGAAATCCTTATTCCTCAAAATGATGATGCAAAAATCTATCCTTACGCTTTTTTGATAGAAGATTCTATTTTGATTGCTATGACCGAGGAGGATGAAAATACCAATGAACGTTAAAGAAATGATTTACATAAAGGACGAACGTATTATCTTTACTCCCGACAAGTTCGAATACGACATCACAGATTATATCGGTGAACTTATCGAAGAGCTAGAGAAACTCAAACGGAGATAACCTTATGGGCTATATCGACTATTCTATTGAACCTCAAAGTGACATAGCCTTCCTCGATATGAAGTCCTTCTACGCTTCGGTAGAATGTGTGGATAGAGGTTTGCATCCGCTCTACACATCATTATGCGTCATGAGCCGAGCAGATAACTCAGCAGGATTAATACTCGCTTCCTCACCCATGTTTAAGAAAGTATTCGGAAAAGCAAACGTAGGGCGTTCCTACGACTTACCATTTGACATAAACACTCGTAAATTCAGCTATCAGAATGCATGGAAGCAGGGCATTGAGGTAACACCGAAGTATAAATCTTTCATCGAACACTGGGCAAAGCGTACACTCATTGTTCCTCCTCGCATGGACAGATATATCAAGAAGAATTTAGAGATTCAACATATCTTTCAAAACTATGCTGCTCCAGATGATATTCTCCCCTATTCAATCGATGAAGGCTTTATTGACCTTACTAGCTCACTTTCTTACTTTATTCCTGATAAGTCAATGTCTAGGAAAGATATGTTGGATAATGTTTCGGCTATGATTCAGAGAGATATTTACCGTAAAACAGGTATTATCTCAACTGTGGGAATGAGTAATTCCAACCCCCTTCTAGCTAAATTAGCTCTGGATAATGAAGCCAAGAAAACTGCTACAATGAGAGCTAACTGGTCATACCAAGATGTTGAAACTAAGGTATGGGCTATTCCGAAATTAACGGACTTTTGGGGGATTGGCAGTAAAACAGAGATTCATTTACAAAAACTTGGAATTCATTCAATCAAAGAACTGGCCAATTTCAATCCTGATATTCTCAAAAAAGAATTCGGTAAAGTCGGAGTTCAGCTTTGGTTTCACGCAAATGGAGTTGACGAGAGCAATGTCCATGAACCCTATAAACCAAAATCACGAGGATTGGGTAATTCTCAAGTACTTCCTAGAGATTACAGAACCCAAAGAGAAATTGAAATTGTATTAGCTGAAATGGCTGACCAGGTTGCTAACCGTCTTCGCTCGGCACATAAGAAAGCTACTGTTGTTTCTATTCATATCGGCTATTCTAGGACTGAGATGAAAAAATCTATAAATGCTCAGAAAAAAATCGACCCAGCAAATCTTCCAAAAACAATGGTTGGTCATGTACTAGAATTATTCCGAAAGAAATACACCTCTGGTGCTGTGAGACAAATTGGTGTATCTTATAGTGGCTTCGTAGATGAAAACTATACTCTACTATCACTCTTTGATGATGTAGAACAAATTGAAAAAGAAAATAGACTTCAGACAGCAATTGATGTTGTCAGAGAACAGTTCGGCTTTTTGGCCATACAAAAAGGAACCGTCCTAACTGAAGGTTCCAGAAATATTGTACGTAGTAAACTTATCGGCGGTCATTCCGCTGGTGGATTGGAGGGATTAAAATGATTGACCGTTCATACTTACCATTTCAGTCAGCAAGAGAGTAGCAGGATACAAAGATGCAAAAATGGATGGGATTTTTCCTATCTGACCATACATCTGCTCTTTCTGATGATGCAAACAAAGTAACATCAACATGTCTGATTTATCGCTAGAGAAGAAATTATTACTCCTCAGTCAAGTGTACGCTGGGCAATTGCACACACGCATTCATGTCGTTGAAAAAAACAGGCGAGTTTCCTACACTGGAACAATACCAAGTCTGACAAAAGATTTCATTTTGATAAAAACCCCAACTGGTCACATCAATTTGAAATTGAACGATATTATTAGTATTGAACTTGAAGAGGAGGTCCTCTATGAATCAGCTTGAATTTCAGCGTAATCACTTGCAAATGGACTATTACAGTGAGAGCTACCAAGATTTTGAACGTGACTTCTACCGCTACTCCAATATGTATATTCCATTGACCTTCTTGACCGATGATATCCTCAAAACAATGGCAACTTCTCGTAAGAATTACTTTGTCCTAAATAAGGAAAAGGCTAGAGATAATCGCGATCATTACTTCATCTTCAAGGTAGAGAGTGTGAAGGAAAATAATCTAATTTGGAAATATAGCTATCAAAAAACGGTGACGAGTATAAAATAAAGGAGCAAATCAATTGCCCCTTTCAAATAATCAATTTAGTTAACAATCTTATTTGGATTAATATAATTTTTCCCATTGAGTAATGGATTTTGGCAAAATTATTTTATAAGTGTTATAGAAATCAAGTAATTCACTTGGCGTGATAACAATAATATTTTTCAGCTTTTCTGCATTTTCTACATTTGGCGCAAATAGAAATACCTTATAACCTGCTTCTACAAAACTTGAAAATTGCATCGCATCCAAAGTAGCAGCTTTTTTACCTTTGACCTGTACAACTGCCTTCGATACATTTGCTGGATTACGGGACAAAAATTCACATTCAATTTTTATAGTTGTCGACTTACTAGCAATAGAATTTGAAAGAACATAATAATCATATTTAATTTGAATATAAGAGATAACCAACTCCTCTAAATCAAAATCGGGTAGATTATCTAATAAATTCCCTCGCAACTGATTAACTTGATAATGCTCAGTTTGAGATAAATTATTATAAGTGGCTTTAGAGTATTCCTCAATGATTGCATCTCGAATTTCATTAGCCGTACCTGCATTTGCCCTATTGAAAGACGCTTTAATCTGCCCTGGAACTTGCAAACCTACTTTATAAGCTTCAACTGGAATCACTGCACCGATATCTAACTCTTTACTAAAAAAAGCTTCTGCTTTCCCTTTTGAGCGACAAATCCAATAATTACCCTCCAGATCCCTCGTCCAGAACAAATCATCGATTGCAACATTTCTAAAAATATTTAAAACTGGGTTAATTCTTTTCATACCACTTCTGACAGTATTAAAATATGCTTCAAATGTCTCAAACTCACCTGCCCAACCGATGGCGAGAAACTGTTTGTGGTTATTTAAACAATAATCAATCAAATCTTTCCTATTCTCTGCATGTGTTTTTAAATTTATCCTAATAATTTTAACCATATTTTACCTTTCTAAATATCTGTCTGACAATTAACATTTATTCATTGCTTTCAAAATAAGCCTTAATTATTTGATTTTCTGAATCGATTTTTTTCATTGCCCAATCCTTTCAACTTATATTCAATCAAAAATTAGAACTCATCTTACCTTTAACAAAACACTCTGAGTTTTTCAATAAGCATTTGAGTAGTTTCAACTCCAAATTCTGGATTTTGATTATTTGTATCAAAGTCAAAAAATTGCGCTAATCGTGTCAAAGAATATCGTTTTAATTCTGGGTAAGTCTTCCGTACTAATTCTAGTGAATCAATCACTGGGTGATTCAAGGCTTGAAAAGCATACTTTTGAAAATAATAATTCAAAAAGTTCATTTCAAACTCTGCATTATGGGCAACAAGAGTCAAATTACCACAAAATACTTGAAAATCATTTAACACTTGCTCTGCTGATTCACCTCTCCTCATCATTTCGTTGGTTATTTTCGTCACATCAGTCATAAATTCTGATAATTCTTCTTGATTTCTGACTATCTTATTAAAACGTTCTGCTATCTCTCCTTTTTCAATTCTAATAGCGAAAATTCCTAGCAAAGATGAGTCCTCTGGAGAGAGACCGGACGTCGCTATGTCAAATACTACATAGGACTCTAATATAAAATGTTTTTTTATTTGTACTTCTTGAATCATTTTTTACCTACTTCTTCACTACACTAGCGTTTGGAATATTTTTTGCATAAAATTCTGCTGATTGTTTATCATAAAAACCTTGTGCAATCACATTCCTGAACTGATCGACAACAATCCATTCTTGCATGTTAGATTTCTCCCTCCTATTTAAGTTTACTAATCATTGATTTTAGGAGGTCATATTTGTTGTTAGTCCCCATTGAAGTCGTTCCTGTAATTTACTAGAAACTTCCATGCTATTTGGCGCAACAGTTGAAGAAATAATCAACTGTTTTTTGTTTGCTTCAATCAGCATTACGATTTTTTCTTCCAGAGCTTTATCTTTTGGAAGTAAGTGCAAGTCATCGATGAGAACATAATCATCATCTGACAACATAACATTTTCCATAATTTCATCTGACAGTTCTTTTGCTGATAGAAAGGCTACCTTATTTCGTTCAACAATTGCGTTAATGGTGGCATTTAGCAAGTGCGACTTCCCAACTCCTTTTTCACCGTATATATAAACCGGATTATAGTAATTCTTATCCTTAGTAACTGTCTTTAATGCAGCTAAAGCCCAAGCATTTCCATCATTGACCGAAAAATTCTCAAATGTTTGATTTTTATTGACTTGTTTCATCTTTTATACCTCATCTTTCTGATAAGTCTATTATAAAAGATTTCATAGACAATATTTGTCCACCTAGTCTACTTGTCATAATTTTGCTACATTCTTATCAGAAAATTCTTCATATCATCTACTAACGTTGCAGGAGAAAGCACTGTCAAAGCATCTGCTTGACTCAGTAACCATCGTTTCAATCCTGGTGTGTCTTGACTGATAAATTCAATGATAACTCCTTCGGGTGTACGTTCAATAATCCTAGCAGTTGGAAATTGATCTGTTACAATAGTCGGGTCATAAGCAAATTGAACTCTAATCGTCAACTCACGTCCCATAAATGGGTCAACACGTTTGTTCCGTACTTCTCCATCACGAAATTTCTTCCCGTAAGAAATCTGAGGTTTCTTTTCATTTGATACTTTCCAATCTATAATTCTATCCAATTTTAGGGTCATATACGACTCAAACGTCAAGTTAAATGCCACAACATAAAAATAATGTACATCATAGTATAGGGATACAGGAAGAATCGTATGTTGTTTTTCAGTATTATAAGGCGATTGATATCGAATATCTAGAACTTGCTCTTTTCGTATCATTTCTGACCATTCCCAGATTTTATCAATTCGATTTTGAGAATCTGACAATGGCGCATAATTTAGTAGTTCGCTCGCAATAATTTGAGAAACCTCTTTTTGTTCCTCTTTAGAAATTAAAGCTAACAAATTATCGATTAGAGACTTATTTTCCTCTTTGTTCAAAGAACGGTTTTCTAATAAAATCTTTGATATTACCAAAATATCCTTTTTATTAAAAAATGATTTCCCTTTTAGATAACGGGTATGGTATTTCGCATCATAAGTAAGCTCCGCTGCAACTATAGGCTGAGATTCCAAGAAATGACCTAATAGAGAAAAATCTCTCTGTATTGTTTTTTCACTAACTCCAAACTCATCTGCTAACTGTAACTTAGAAAGATGAGCACCTGATTGCAAACGTAGAAAAACCGTTAGTAATCGTTCTTGATCGTTCATATTTACCTCAATTCTAAAAAAATTATAACATCTCTAACAGTTTATATTCAATTGTTACCACTATTTCCATTGCAACTATTTAGACGACTTTGAAAGGTGGGTACGTTTCTATTTCCAAAAACACCTAGTCAATGGAAATAAACACATACCCATAGGGTAAATGGAAATAGAATGAGGAAATTTCTTGCTATCACTTCTACTCATTCCAAAAATTACTCATTCTAATACTTTCCCACTATAAAGCAAAAAGCCTTGCAATCAAGGCTTTTCATTATCCCTTTCGTTCAAAGGTTTCTAGGCTTTTACCAGCAGAGCAACACACTCGACGTGATGCGTCTGTGGGAATAAATCCACGGGCTGGACTTGTTTTAGGTGATAGCCGAGTTCTTGGTAGCGTTTGATGTCACGCGCCATGGTGGCTGGGTTGCAGGAGATATAGACGATTTTTTCTGGCTTCATCTGGCTGCTCACTTGGATAAAGCTCTCGTTTAGCCCTTTTCTAGGTGGGTCAACGACGATAATAGTCGGCTCTATCCCCTCTTTTTGCCACTGGTGCATGGCTTTTTCTGCGCTAGCGCAAACGTAGTGAGCATTGGTGATGCCATTGCGCTTGGCATTTTCCCTTGCATTTTCGACTGCTTCGGGGATGACCTCAACGCCATAAACTGCCTTAACCTTGTCAGCAAAGGATAGACCGATGGTACCGATTCCTGAGTAGGCATCGATGAGGACATCGTCTTTGCTAACCTCGGCAAAATCAATGGCCACTTGATAGAGTTTTTCAGCCATTTGGGTATTGACCTGATAAAAGGAGGGAGCTGAGATGGCATAGGTCTTGCCCAGCATCTGATCTTCTATCGTAGCTTTACCGTAGAGCAATTTCCACTGCTTTCCAAAAATGACATTGGTATCTTGATCATTGATGTTTTGCCAGACGGAGACAATCTCTGGAAAGGCTTCTTTCAGCTTTTCTAGGAGCTGATCCACACGGAAAATCTTGGGTCTGGTGGTTACTAAAATCACCATAATTTCACCGGTATAGTGGCCTCGTCTGACCACCAGATGACGGATGAGACCACTTTGCGTCGCCTCATCATAGGGCTTGAGGTCATAGCGTCTCAAGAGGTCCCGCAAGGTCACTAGCACCCTATCGATGGTCTTGTCTTGGATATAAAAATCCTCGACAGGCACAAGATTATGGGAATTTTTTCGAAAAAATCCTGTTTCGAGTTGACCGGCTACCCGTCTGACAGGGACTTGCGCCTTATTGCGGTAGCCCAAAGGCTGGTCCATCCCCATGGTGTCGCCCACTGTTACCTGATCTAATCCAGCAATTTTTTTCAAGGATTGCTCTACTTGTTGGCGTTTAAAGCGCAACTGCTCCTCATAGGTCAGATGACCGAGATCTGCAATTCCAGTTCTGAGGTAGGCTTGATCCAAATCCGTCACTCGGTAGGGAGACTGGCTAATCCACTCCTCTACCTTACCAAAACCGACACGCTTTTGCACCTTTAACACCCGCATCTGGATGATTTCACCAGGCAGAGCATTTTCCACAAAAAAGACCAAGCCATCTACCTTGGCAATGCCTAGTCCTTCGTGGCTCAAGTCCACCACTTCCACACGCACCATATCATTTTTTTTCATTTGTTTGTCTCATTTCTTTTTTGCTTCATAGTCCCTCACATGAGGATTTCCTTCCTATTGTATACTTTTTCAGCGAAACCGTCAACTCTTAAAAACCCCTCGGCTTGATTGAACAAACCAAGGGGTTAGCGTTACAAAACACAGGGCTGTCTAATTTTGATAGACGGACTGTCTAAAGTCATCGGTATCAAGGAGATAAGCCTGATAAATCGCTAGTTTGAGGTTAATCATATCTTGGCTAGCGGACTTGATTCCCGCTTTGGTGGTCTGCGCCTTGATATTGTCAAGAGCCGTTTGCATGAGCATTTTGATGGTTTCAGGTGTCGCTTGATAACGTTTACGTTTATATACAAAGGATACTGGTTTCATCTGGTCAGCTTTTGCCAAATGCTCCTCTAACATAGCTTTCTTAAAGGCTGCAAAATCTGGGTATTCCCCGCCAAAGATTTTCTCAACAATGTAAGCATCATTATAGTCCCTGCCTTCTTGGGCGGCTGGTTCTTGGTATTGGCTAGAGATATAACCAACCATGGCATCATAGCCCTTCATAGCGAGAAGCTCAAAAGCCAACTCGCGGAAGGTCAGTGAATCTGGTGTGTCATTGGTATAAGTGTGAGCGCTATACAAGCTAGACGCAAGAGGCAGCTCGACATACTCACTCTCTCCGTGGTCAAAACCATCAAGACCATTTTCTTCCTTCATATTAGCGATGGATTTTCTGGTCCATTGAAATGGATTCAAGTGTTCCACGTAGCTAACGATGATTTTATTATCGATTAAATCTTTGAGGGAAGTGAGGGAGAGTTTCTCCAACTCTTCGTCGGTGAACTTCATGCGATAAGCGGAATAAAGCTCGCCTTTTTCTTTAATCACAGGTTTGAGGTAACTGATGAGATTTTTCAAATCCTTGGTTGGCATCTTGGTAAGAAGATCGCCTTCAAAAGCCTGCAAGGTATAAAGCACATCATACATGCCCTTGAAGTATTGTTCCAAATCCTTCATGCTTTGGAAACGCTCTGGTGAGAGGTTGGTGTAGCGGTTGCGCTCGTATTTTTTGCCCTCTTCTGTGCTAAAGTCATTGATGGAGTTAAATCCTAGAGCCGTCCACAAGCCTGGGCTGGTTGGATCCCAGACAGGGGCTTGGAACATGGTTCTAGCATAGGCTTCTGGTCCCACACCTTTCCTTCTACCGTAGCCTCCCAAATGCACGGAACTATCCATCAAATGGGTAAACTCATGCGTAAAGATAGAGGCTCCTGTCGGGATACTAAGTTCCACAAAATGAATGTTCGGCACCCTACCATTGATGGCATAGGCTTCTGTATCGTTTCTTGGATACCATTTGGCAAGCGGAGCAAAGAAGTTTTCGATTCCTGGCTCTTCACTACCTTGCCAGTTCACCCCACCAGCAAAGCGGTTCCAAGTCCGATAACCACCCCAAATGCCAACTGGAATATTCATATCGACATCCCCCTTATAATAAGGAGCTAGCATGCGGTCTTTCAATTCTGGCTTGGCGATGCGATACCACATATCAAAGTGATCTCTCAGCTGATGAGCCGATCTCACCAAGGTATTTTCCTCATAATTCTTAATGTCTTGAGCCCACTTTTCAGGATCGGTCTTTTCTAGCTCCATATTAATATCATTGGAGTAAAGACCAAAGGCCAAGGAAGACATGGTTGCCATCACCCAGACACTATGCTTATCTGGAAGGGTCAACAAAGGAAGCAAGGCTCTTTGGAAAGCGTCATAACGATAGCGGCTCATGTGATTCCAAGCACTGACCTCAATGTCTGGTCTGGTTCTGGACGGCTCTTCGATAATGTAGGCCTTGGTATTGTTTTTAAACCACTGATTATCGCTTTGTTCCGGAAGGAAGAGCTGGCGATAGCTAGAGAGATAGTCCGCCAAACTGGACTTGCCGTTGAGCGTTCCTAGATGATCAGCATAGATTTTTGGAGTGCTTGCTACTAAAGCTTCTGGTTTTTCAGCTCCGATAGCCGTCAGGATTTGAAGGCTATCCACTGGTTTGCCAAAGAAATCTTGGCGGAATAGAGCCAAATCTTTGATGTTTTTCTCATCGTAATTGACATTGTACCAACGATCCATGTAGCTTAGACCGATGAGGAGTTTTTCCTTATCGTTTAAGATGCGATCCTTGAGGTAGGACGATGCCTGTCCTAGATGGACATTTTCTTGAGAAAGGAGGGAGGCTAGGTAGGTCTTGAGTCCTGCCTTGACTTGATCAAAGGACTTGGAAAGGAAAATCGGATCCATCTTACCTTCGCTTAATTCTCGCTGAGCTTCTTTGGCATCTCCACCATTTTTAGTATAGGAGAAGAGGCGGTAATCACGAATTTTCTCTGGATAAGTGAAATTCGGATTAATCGTTTGCAGCGCTTGCCAGTAGTCTACCTTTTGCAACTCAGCGACCAACTCATCTAAGAGCGCATCTTGGCTGGTGATAAATTGGTCTGGAGTGTAGAGGAGTCCGTCTGCTAGGTCGTACTCTTTGACCCCACTATCTCTAAAGAAACGACCATTGGAAAGACTCAACTCTTCCTTGGTATTATCCGCATAATGGATAAAGAGCTTGTCCACTTGAGCGTGGTCGGTATAGTAATTGGTCACAAATCGATTTCCCGCCATTGGCACTAAGGACGTGATTGGCGTAGTAGCGAGTTTGCTGGTTGGGTCAACCTTGTTACCATACTTGATGACCTCTTCCTTATTGTAGAAAGGCATGAGCTTGGCTACATTTTCATAGGCAGTAGCACGGCTAGCGTCGTAGTTGGCTAAAGCGCTGTACTCCGTCTCTCTTGGTAATTGATTTAGGCTAAAGACAAAGTCAGAAGCATAGCCATCTGCTCCTTCATGCACCAGCTCAGGAGAGGTCACATGAATCTGACCATCCTTGATGGCAGTTACTGGCAGGTAAGCGTCCTTGAAATCCTTGGAGCTTACCTTAACCACGTAGTTGGACAAGTCAGACTCAGATGGAAGGCTAGTCACCTCAGTGAGCGTGCCCTTGTCATTGCGGTAGAGCTGTGCTGAGGTCAAATCTCTAAAGACCACTTTTTTGAGGGTCAAAAGAACAGGCTCGGGATGGGTGACAGATTGGCTCTTGTTGCCATTGCCAAGGTCATAGACCAAATCCGCCTTCAGCGTGTAAGGGGTATCGTAGGACAGACCTGTCACCGTGATAGGACGGCTAAAGTCCGTCACATCAAGGCTTTTCACCAAGGTATCACCATCATAAACGCCCAACTGAGCAGACACATGAGCTTGGTCTGGATCGGTAAGACCAAGCGTCACCGCCACTTCCTTTTTCAAGTCATCTGGGGCGACCTTGGTGATGGCAAGGTTTGGTGTCTCCTTGAGCGGGATTTGGAAGGTCTGATCCGCAAGATTTTCCGTTTCTTTGCCGTGTCCAAGGTCATAGACCATGCTGGTTTTGAGTGTGTAGGTCACACCTGGAGTTAAGTCAGTCAAGCTGATACGGTGCGTGCTATCAAGGGGGAGCTCTTTCACCAAACGCTCCCCGTCATAAAGGGCGACAGTGGCAGATTGATAGCTGCCATCCTTGTCCACTAGCTCATAGCTAATGTCAGCTGTGGTGCTGCCTTTTTGTGTGTCGGGAGCGCTTGCTAGGAGCTGTGGTTTTTCCCATTCTCTGCCGTCTAAATCAGCGATTGCCTTACGAAGTCCTGCCAAGGCAGCATCCACCTCTGCCTGCGTCACCAAAGGGCTAGCAAGGACCTGCTTGCTTGAGGTCAAGGCTTGATGGTAAGCGGTTTTCGGCGCTTCTGTGGCATGCTGGTAAAGAATGGTCGCTTGACGCTGCTCATCCCCAGCCACTTCCTGTTCCAAAGCCGTCTTATCTACCTGTGGCAACTCTGCTATTGGTTTTTCAATGACTGGTGGGGCTTGGTCTACTGTGGAGACCTTTTCTTTATCCAAATCAAAGGTTGGTTTTTCAACTACTGGAGGGGCTTGATCCACTGTCGAAACCTGTTCTTTATCTAAATCGAAACTTGGTTTCTCGACCACTGGTGGTTCGCTATCGACTGTTGAAACTTTTTCTTTGTCCAAATCGAAACTTGGTTTCTCAACCACTGGCGGTTCGCTATCGACTGTCGAAACCTGTTCTTTATCTAAATCGAAACTTGGTTTCTCGACCACTGGCGGTTCGCTATCGACTGTCGAAACCTGTTCTTTATCTAAATCGAAACTTGGTTTCTCGACCACTGGTGGTTCGCTATCGACTGTTGAAACTTTTTCTTTGTCCAAATCGAAACTTGGTTTTTCGACAACTGGTGGTTCGCTATCGACTGTTGAAACTTTTTCTTTGTCCAAATCGAAACTTGGTTTTTCGACAACTGGCGGTTCTTGATCTACTGTGGAGACCTGTTCCTTATCCAAATCGAAACTTGGCTTTTCAACCACTGGTGGTTGGCTATCGACTGCCTTGAGACCTTGATCGTTTTGGGTGACCTTAAAGCCGTAGAGAGGCAGGGTAGAGTCTCCTTGTTGACCTTGAGGGGTGGTTTCTTTTTTCTCGTCCTTGAGAGGCGCTGGCTGGTCTTTGGTGCTAGCTTCAACGATGTAGCCCACATAGTGGTAACCAGCGATTTCCTTACCTTCAGGCAGCTTCTCGCCGACCTTGACTGTGAAGGCTTGATCGTGGCTAGATAAATGCCCCCCTAATTGTAGGGCTTCACCTGCTGGTACAGACAAAGCGCCTGCAGCTGTCACGAGGATAATAGAGGAAATCAGTCTTTCTTTTTTTCCTTTTCGGGTCGCCAAAAGACTGACACCCAAGACAACAAACAAGACCTCACCTGCTAGCGCTAGGCTTGACCACTGGCTCCCCGTCTTTGGCAAGACGCTTTCATCTGGACGGTAAACCAACCAGTAGGTCTGATCGTCTTGGTTGATATTTTGCGGAAGCCCCTCTTTGATGAGGGCCTTCTCCTCCTTGGTCAACTCACTTTCTAAGACATAGTGATAAGTGGTAGAGAGGTCTTGATTTTGCCCTTGGTCAGTGGTTTCCTGCGCCAAGACCGCTGTTTCTGGCTGGGATACCATCCAAAAGGCACCGACGGCCAGTGACACAAGACCTAGCGATAATTTTCTCAACGAAAACCGTGTCCGCTTTTCCTTCATATATGGCTTCATCTTTTTACTCCTATGGTTTTGATACTGTTATTATATCATGTTTGTCTGATTTCTGGCAGGTTTTATCGTGATTTTATTTTCTTATTTTTCGTTCATTGATTAGGGTGAAATAAAAAGAGAGAATCCTTTCTCTGGATTCTCTCTATATTTGTCACTCACCTTGATAGATAGACTGTCTAAAGTCATCGGTATCAAGGAGATAAGCGCGGTAAATGGCTTCTTTAAGCGCTTTGACACTATTTGGTGCAGCGGATGGGCTATTCTTCTTGATCTTGAGGTCACGCTGGATGGCCTCTTTCATAAGTTTGATGATATCTGCTTGGGAAACATGGTGTGTCTCGCCTAAGTAGGTAAAGGTGATAGGTTTCAAGCGATTGACCTTATCCAAACGCTCCTTGTACTGCGCTTTTTTAAAGTCTTGGAAGGTATGGTACTTGCCTCCACTAATCTTAGACAGGATATAAGTGTCATTGAGAGGAACACCTTCTGCTATGGCTTGTGCCTTATATTGATCAGAAACATAACCCAAGAAACCATCATAGCCATAAGCTGCTAACACTTCATAAGCTAGGCGCTTGAAGCTAAGGGTATCGATGGCACCATTGCCCTTATCAAAGGTTAGACCACTGTAATTAGCGCTAAAGAGAGGGACTTGATTATAGCCATCTTGACCGATAAACTTGGTATTATGTTCAGCACTGGTCGCTAGGACAATGCCCTTATCCACCAAATCATCCAGTGTATGAAGGCTTTCTGCCTCTTCTTTGGTTATTGGATTGATTTTCGAGATATAGCCGACTGGTTTTGGAAGGACACTAATAGTATGAAGGAGGGGCATCTCATCGACTGGGTTGGACTCAAGGATAGCTTGTCCTTCTAAAGCCTCAAGCGTGTAGATGACATCCATCATGCCATGTGTGTAGGTCTTGAGATCCGCCTCGGTCTGGAAGCGATCTGGGGAGAGATTATACAGTCTAGCGGTCTTATAACGACCACTGTCATAGTTGTCATAATTGATATGCGTATTGAGAGCAAAGTTGCCAACATTTGCGCTTTGAGCAGACTGGAGAAGACCTTGAGCAAAGGCTTCAGGTCCCATATAAGGTCGTCTATGATGACCACCTAGATACACCGTCCAATCTAAATTGTGGGTCATTTCATGCGTATAGACAGAAGAGCCATATAAGCTTATCGCCTGTGTCCGTTCATAATGCACCTTGCCTCCAGCATAAGCACCAGCATTGTGCCACTTATAGTATTTGCCGATTGGACCAAAGAACTCTAACATATTGGAGGTCGCCTCATCACCATAAGGCGGTAACCACCGACTACCTTCCTTGTTTGAGATGACCTTATAGCCATCCCAAACCGTCAGAGGAAGCAAATCGTCTTGATGATAGAGTTTGTCTTTGACATTTGGCTTAATCATGCGATACCAGAAGTCCATGTGATCCCTTTGTACCCCTGCGAAATAATCGACCTGTTTCTTCCACTTCTCTAGCTCTAGCTGATACCGTGCTGGGTCGGTCTCTTTTAAATCCATATCCATGTAACGTCCAAAGAGACCAAAGGTTAGGGTCACCATGTTGCTCATGATAAAGATACCTTCTTGAGAAAGATTAAGCAGCGGTAAAATCATGTATTGGTGGAGTGGCGAATTAAGCAAATCATAGACCTGATAGGCTTGATCTGGTTTAGCATGCGATGGTTCTTCCACGATATAAGCCTTAGTCGCTGACTTAAACCAAGCGTCCTCATCTTTTTGGGTAAAGAGCTGACGATAAGCACTTAGATAATCCCTTAGACCAGCTTTACCAGAAAGAGGAGCGAGATATTTCGCATAGGTTTCAGGATTGCCCTTGGCATGAAGGTGATCATAGCCTGAACGTCCTAGACCAGCAAGGAAAGCTAAGACATCACTTTCCCCCTTGCCCAAAAAGGCTGGATAGAAAGTCGCCAAATCCTTGATATTCACCTCGTCAAAGTGAACCCCATAATACCGATTCATATAGGTCAGACCCAGCAAGAGAGCAAGACCCTCTTTCTCCAAGCGAGCCTTGATGGCTTGAGCAATCCGAGAGTCAGATAAATCTGCCACCTCACTTTGTGCTAAGGTCGCTGATATGAGGGAGAGCAGATGATCTTTCACTTGCTTGAAGGAATTTTCTAGATAGAGCTTTTGCAAAAGCTCCTCCTTACCCTCGTCCTCTAAGCGAAAATCAGAGGTTGGGTAGATGAGTTTCCATAGCTCATCTGACGTATAGGCTACCTGTTCCAGACGGGCTATCACATCATCCAAAAGGTGGTCTGGCAACTGTACAAATTGCTCTGGCGTATAAAGGAGAGGCGTGCCTGCTATGGCATATTCATAGATGCCGGTATCCTTAAAGAATCCCTTTGGTGTCAAGTCTAGCACAGTCTTTGTACCATCGTCAAAACGGACTAACAGATGGTTGATGCTTCCCTTGTCCGCATACCAATCCGCCTTAATGGCCTGATCCTGCATGGTCGCTAGGCTAGCCACTTTCTTGCTAAACAAAGGTGAGCTCTCATCCAGTTGATTTCCCAAACGCACGATATAATCCCTGTTATAGAAAGGAAGGAGTTTTTCTAGGTTGGCATAAGCTGTTTGCCTAGATGCTTGCTCGTTTCTCTGTTCGTTAGCAGGCGATGAAGCAAGATGAATCTGTCCGTCTTGGGATAGATTGACTGTGATGTCCGGATTCACACTGTCTTTCCCTTTTGCCCAGTCAGGATAAGAAGCCCGAATAGTATAACCCTTTTCATTTGGCACTAGCTGACTGACCGGCAACAAGAGCGTGCGCTTATCATCTCGCAATAAGCGCAAATAATAGCGTTCCGGTTGACTAGCGCTAGTCATGTGAGAAACTGAGCTCAGCTGACCATCTTCTAGCTGCAAGAGTTGGGCGGACTGGATGCCTCGAATAGCAACCTGCTTACGAGCAAGAGCCACTTCTTGCACTGGCAGACTTTCTGCTGCTTGGCCCTGCTTGGTTTGATAGAGGAGCTTGGCCTCAAGTTGATAGTCCTTTTCTTCATCCAAATGAGGTAAAGGAATGTTTGAAAGTTGAGATTTAGACAGCGACAGCCTTTGCTTGACCTCTTGTGTCGCCTTGTCCTTGAGCAATAACTCTAGGCCAACAAAACTCTCATCTGGATCTTGCAAGTGATAGGCTAGCACAAATTCTGGTCTATCTCCAACCTGCTCAAGTTGGGTCAACTCAAGGCTTGGTTTGATCTTCTCAATCTCTTCTAAGCTATTTTTAGCCCTTTCATAGCTATCTTTTGCCGTTCTCAAGGCAGCCTCATGGGAAGCTAAATCTGGGTGCTTGACAGTCGGGAAAGTCAATAAAAAGGCGTGGACTTGAGACAGGGCTTCTAGCGCCTGGGTTTTGGCAGTTTCATAGTGGCTCAAGCTAGCAGGGGTCTTACGCTCGACATCCACTGGCTGATGCAAGAGGTCCTCAACATCTTTGACCAGACTAGCCAACTGCAAGGGTGCCAAACCTTTTTCGACAACCAAGGTATCGACATCAACCAAACTGACCCTCTCTTTGGTCAAAACAAACACAGGCTTACTGATGACTTCTGGCTCTGCGTCCACTTCTTTCCTCAACTCAAAAATAGGTTTTTCAACCACTAGAGGATTTGGATCGACCTCGTGGTGCAATTCAAGCTCGGGTTTTTCAACAACTGGAGGGTCTTGATCAACCTCGTGACGCAAATCAAATTCTGGCTTTTCAACCACTGGAGGATTTGGATCGACTTCGTGAGTCAAGTCAACAGAAGGGTCCTCGACTGGCGGAGGCGTTTGGGAAACCAGTGCGCTCGGGTCTAATTCAGATTTCTCAACCACCGGTGGATTGGGGTCAACTACTGAAACATGTTCTTTGGATAAATCTAGACTTGGCTTGTCAACAACAGGGGGATTGGGATCTACTTCGTGTTGCAATTCAAACTCAGGCTTTTCAACAACTGGAGGATTTGGATCAACCTCGTGTTTCAATTCCAGCTCGGGTTTTTCAACCACTGGAGGATTTGGATCAACCTCGTGTTTCAATTCAAGCTCAGGTTTTTCAACTACTGGAGGATTTGGATCAACCTCATGGTGCAACTCAAGCTCGGGTTTTTCAACCACTGGAGGATTTGGATCAACCTCGTGGTGCAATTCCAGCTCGGGTTTTTCAACTACTGGAGGATTTGGATCAACCTCGTGCTGCAAATCAAACTCTGGTTTCTCAACCACTGGAGGATTTGGATCAACTTCGTGTTTCAATTCAAACTCGGGCTTCTCAACCACTGGAGGATTTGGATCAACTTCGTGTTTCAATTCAAACTCTGGTTTCTCAACCACTGGAGGATTTGGATCAACTTCGTGTTTCAATTCAAACTCGGGTTTTTCAACCACTGGAGGATTTGGATCAACCTCGTGGTGCAATTCAAACTCGGGCTTCTCAACCACTGGAGGATTTGGATCAACCTCATGGTGCAACTCAAGCTCGGGTTTTTCAACAACTGGAGGATTTGGATCAACCTCGTGTTTCAATTCAAGCTCAGGTTTTTCAACTACTGGAGGATTTGGATCAACCTCGTGCTGCAAATCAAACTCTGGTTTCTCAACCACTGGAGGATTTGGATCAACCTCGTGGTGCAATTCAAGCTCGGGTTTTTCAACAACTGGAGGATTTGGATCAATTTCGTGGGTCAACTCAACTTGCGGGGCTTCAATGGATGGTGTTGGTTGAGAGGCTATCACATTGGAATCGAATGCCAACTTTTCGGATGGCTCGCTTTCCTGTGCGACCTTGTCTTGCGAGATGGAAGGAAACTGACGAGAAAGAGCCGCCCCTTCTTGTGTTGGCGTCTTTTCTTGCGCAATATCCTTATCACTGCTTGGTTGCGCCAATGCCTTCTTAGCCAAATCAGCCTCATCCACATAGCCCAAGTAGCGATAACCAGGGATGTGCTGAATATCAGGGAGCTTATCGCCCACTTGAATGGTGAAAGACTGATCGTAAGGCGAAAGTAGCCCCCGCTCCAAGGCAGAAACGCTAGAAACGGCAATCACACCAGCAGCGCCCACCAAAAAGAGAGAGGAAACCACAGAAGCCCCTTTCTTTTTCCTCATTCCAAAACCAATCACAACCAACAAAGCGCCACCTGACAAGGTCAACAGCGAAGGGGACAAACTCCCTGTCTTTGGTAAGGCAGAGCCCGCTGGTTGATAGACCACATAGTACACCTGATTCTCTTGGTTCGTATTCTGCGGTAGCCCCGTGTGCATGAGTTCTTTTTCCTCCTGCGTCACCTCGTCTGCCGTTTGATAGTGGTACTGCACAGACAAGCCCTCTTGCTGGGCTTTAGCCTCTAAACCAGAGACACTTCCCACACTAAAACAGCCGATAGCTAAGGACACTAGACCAATCTTTAATTTTCTAATGGAAAAACGAAATTCCTTCATCCCATCTCCTTTCTTAAAAACGCTTTCTTCTTTTCTATTTTATCACTTCTTTCCGATTTTTGCTGACTTTCGTTGCATTTCTTGCAACAACTTCTTAAAATTGTTTGCTTTTTCCTGCATTTTAAAATAAAATAGAAGAGATACTGATTTAAAAAGAGGAATATGATGTTACAAACCAGTGATTTTGATTTTGATTTACCTGAGGAGCTGATTGCGCAGACACCGCTTGAGCAACGTGATCAGTCCAAACTGTTGGTCATTGACCGTGAAAAAAAGACCATGGTTGACACCCAGTTTTACCATATCCTTGATGAGTTAGAGCCTGGGGATGCCCTTGTCATGAACAACACTCGGGTACTTCCTGCAAGACTTTATGGGGAAAAGCCAGACACCCATGGACATGTAGAGTTCTTGCTTTTAAAACAGCTAGAGGATGACCATTGGGAAGTTCTCGCCAAACCTGCCAAACGTCTCAAAGTCGGCACCAAGGTCGCCTTTGGTGACGGACGCTTGAGTGCCACCATCACCGAGGAGCTAGAGCACGGCGGGCGCATCGTCCAGTTCCACTATGAGGGCATCTTCCTAGAGGTGCTAGAAAGCCTCGGTGAGATGCCACTGCCTCCTTATATCCATGAAAAACTAGAGGACAAGGAACGCTACCAGACCGTCTATGCCAAGGAAAATGGCTCTGCCGCTGCTCCGACAGCAGGACTGCACTTCACCGAGGATTTGCTGGCTGAGATTGAAGCCAAGGGCGTTCATCTGGTCTATCTGACCCTTCACGTGGGGCTTGGGACCTTTCGTCCTGTTTCGGCGGATAAGATTGAGGAGCACGAGATGCACTCCGAGTTTTACCAGCTCTCTCAAGAAGCAGCCGACACTCTCAATCAGGTCAAGGCAAATGGCAAGCGCGTGGTCGCAGTCGGCACCACCTCCATTCGTACCCTTGAAACTATCGGCTCCCAATATGACGGCAAGCTAAGGGCAGCTTCTGGTTGGACCAATATCTTTATCAAACCGGGCTACCAGTTTAAGGTGGTGGACGCTTTTTCCACCAATTTCCACCTGCCAAAATCCACCTTGGTCATGCTAGTCTCCGCTTTTGCTGGACGCGAGTTCACCCTTGAGAGCTACCAACACGCCATTGAAAACCACTACCGCTTCTTTAGCTTTGGAGATGCCATGTTTGTGAAGTAAAAAATAAGAGTTTGGCTATTTCCAAACTCTTATTTTGTCTCCTCATCAAATACCAACGATTCAAGATTGGCTAAAATACTCTCTTCCAAGTCCTTAGACTGGGCAAATAAATCAGAAAGCCGAGCTTTTGAGTGGCTGAGTTTTTCTTCAAACTCCTCAGTCGTTAGCTCCACATAGTCAATCTTGATATCAAAATACTGCCCTGCGCTAAAGGAATCATTTTTCTCAGCAATATCCTCGTAACTAACCACCACAGAGAAATCCTCTAGGGCTTCTTTGTTGATAAAAGTGTTGATGATATGCTCCTCGTCGTCCGATGAGAGGATTGTTTTTTGATTACTGCCATCTTTGATCTTACTTCCAAGCTTTGAGGCATCGATGAGAGTGACGGTGTCCTTGTTGGTCTTGTCTAGAAAAAGGATGGAGACGTTGGTCCCTGTGGTAGCAAAGATATTAGACGGCATGGAGACAACGCCTGCTAACATGCGGTTTTTCACTAGATAACGTCTGATTTCCTTAGCAATGCCTTTACTTTCGGTGATAAAGCCTGTCGGCACCACGATGGCTGCCTTTCCAGTCTCCTTGAGGCTGTAAATGACGTGCTGAACAAAGAGCAGGTAGATGGCCATGCTGTCTTTTTTCTTGGTTGGGACATTGGGCACGCCTGCAAAGAAACGTGTATCCGCGTCTTTTTGGTCAGTGACTTCACTTTGCCAGTCAGAAAAATCTAGCTTAAAAGGCGGGTTGGATACGATATAGTCCATCTTGTCCTCATGGCGGTTATCGATAATGGTATTACCCTGCACAATATTTTGGATGGAGTGGCTTAGACCGTTGAGGATGAGGTTGAGACGCAGTAGCTTAGAAGATTTTTGCGAGATGTCCTGAGCATAAACCGAAAGGCGATCGCGTCCAATCTGGCCTGCTAGGTTCATGAGGAGACTGCCTGAACCTGCTGCGGGGTCATAGATCTTGACACTGCTTGGCTCGTCATGTCCTACCAAGATCCGAGCGATAATCTTAGCGACTGAGTGAGGCGTGTAGTATTCGGCATACTTGCCCCCACCGTCTTTGTTGTAGTCTTTAATCATGTACTCAAAGATAGTGAGGAAAAAGTCAAAGCCTTCAGAAAAGATACCATCCTCAAAGCGCACACTGGCTAAGAGATTGATGATTTTTTTCGCCACTTCGTTGCGCTTTTGGGAATCATTGATGTTGCTTTCGATGAGGTTACTATCAAAGAGGCGAATCTCGCTATCACCCGACGTGTGAACTGAGAAGATAGCATCATTGATCACGGCGATGTCGTTTAAGGTCTCATCAAAGGTCTTGGCAAAATCAGGATGGTTTTGCAAGGGGTGAAGAGACTCTAGGAGATGCTCTTTCTTGAGCTCTGCAGCTTCATTGCCCACATCGATAAGCACCTCCTCATAGGCATCCTCACTCAGCGCCATCAGGCCCTGATAGTCATAGTGGCTATCTAATTTCCTCGCCTCATAGAGGAACTTGTCGTTCAAAAACTTGTAGAGAAATGACTGAGTCACAAGGGCATACTCGCCCGCCTCACCGCTTAGCCCTGCATGAGTCAAAACGGCTTTTAAATCATCGACCAACTGTTTAATCTGTTGGGTGTGTGTTGGGTTCATGGGGTCTTTACTCCTTGTCTATAATTATTTTGAAGTGAGGTAAAAAGAAAGAAATAGGCTAACAATGGGAAACTGAACATAAAGAAAAAGTGAGTCCCAGCTAAAATCTTTGTAAGAAAGCCATTCTTTTATTGGCGATAGTGAACAACAGTTTCTTTGGTTAACCTCATCATAATGTTTTGTTTTGCGTTTTCTCGCTTTTTTATGATCCAAATCCGAATGATTTTCATAGCCTTCTAAGCTTGTTTGATAGACACGCATGGTTTCCTTATATTGTCTCTCTTTTTCTTCCTGAGTCATCTCTTTATTGCGCAATAATCCTTTTAGCTCTAATAATAGATTTTCTATGTTCAACTGATGATAGTGAAATTTCAAGGCACGTTCATTGTAATTTAACTTAGAAACAAAATTTTGCACGAGAAGGCTATAAACCGAGAACAAGGCAGAAATGATAATACGATTATCTTTTTCTAAATTTTTAAGCGAAAAGATTAACATTCCCATTGACAAAATACTCATCAATAGAAAAATAAATTCCCATTTTTGAGCGTAGCTATACAATCGCTCACTCGCTTTTATACGTGCGGTTCGGACAATTGACAAGGTATCTGCTTTTAAACTGATTTCATCCTCAATTGTTCTTTCTTTAAATTCCTTGTTGACATTTGTCATTCACTCACCCTCACTTGCCCATTCATCAGCATAGGCAGTAACCAGTCACGCAGTTCTGCGAGATGGCGGTTTTCTTGTTTCAATTTAAATCGTTTTTCTAGATTGCTCCTCAAAAGATTACTATACTCTAATAATATTTCTTTTGAAGGTTGAACAACTTTCAAACTTGATAAATTGGTTCTAGTAATTTGTTTTTGTACAGAACCAGTTATAACTCTTTCAATATGTGAATTAAGGAGTAACTTTTCAACATAATCTAAAGAAATATTTTCTTTATCATTAAAGTCTATCACCATAGAATTTCCTGTAATCCAGGAATAAGGTTCCGTTATTAAAACATTTCCACAAACTCCACGGCAACCTATGATAACTTGACTTTGTTCATGATTATAGTCACTATATCTTCCGATAACTCCATTTGCACCATATACCTCATATTTACCATCATCCACTAAATCTTTAGAAGATATAATTTGTGGCTGATAGAGTTCTGCCAATTCCCCCAACTTCTTGACTTCCCACCCTTTAGGGATTTCTCGTTTGAGCTTGTCATCATAGACCATCTCACCGCCTGAGCTTTTGTAGGGGCGACCCTTACTATCAGGAAAGTCAAACTGCACAAACCACCGCTCATAGATCAGCGTCGCTAGCTTCTCCAACTCCTCGTTAATCTGGTTGTTGAGGGTTATCTTGTCATCAAGGACGGACAGCACACCAGCGATGGCTTTTTGGGTGGGGAGAGGGGGGAGGGGGATATGTATTCCATAATATGCAGAAGCTGTCATACTTGGTACTGTAGAACCTGTGTGAAGATTATTAATATCTAATGATTTTAAATAAAAATATAGAAATTCAGAAATAACTTTTTTATTATTAATATCTGTATAATACATTGTATCTATAGTCCAAACTTTTCCAGTATGGAACATGATATTATTCAATGTTCCTTTCCTAGGTAACAAGATTGTGTCCCCATCATAAAGAAAGTCATCGACATATGTTATAATACCGCCTGAACCAAATACTGGAATTTCTCCTTCTCCCAAAGCATCATATTTTTTTCCGTTTTTTATTACTAGTAAATCCTTTAATCTCATCTCCTCCATCTCTTCCTCCCTCTTCACCAAGATTCCTCTCCCCCCATATAATTTATGTAAATATAATCTTGATTTTGTCTAACCAATTCTTCCTCACGGCCTCTATCCACTGGGAGTTCAAATTCCTCTCTGGTTTCTAGGTTAATCACCGTAGCTTTTTTGATTCGAGCGCCATAGATTTGAAGGCGACGTAGCATGTCTTGATAGTTATTATCTTTTCCTTCATCATGAAAATAGCTATCAAAATAAAGCTCAATTTCACCCTCATGTTCATCAAATAAGACCCTAAAATACAACTCATCAATCTTTGACAAACTATGACCAATGCAGTAAACCCGACGTACAGTGGTCAACCGCTGAAAAAAATCAGCGTAAGCAGTGTACTGAGCAAGGGTATCTTTGTGAGTGGAATAAGTTGCACTCTCTAAGAAATAGCCAGATGGCGAATTTTCCATTTTTCGTAAATCCAGCATCTCTCTACCATGCCCCACAATAGCGACTCTTTCTCTTTTCTCATCCCTAGCAAGATGAATGTGACACACCAGATGTTCAGGTATCTCATAAAACTCCTCTAACACTCTGGTAAAGTTAAAGGTGAGAAAATAACTGTCTTTGAGATCCCAGATGAGCTGCTTTCGATTCACAACGCTCAATTTTTCTACATCTTTTGACACCTCCTCTTCTATCCATTGGAGAAAAAGCTCTCGTGTCGCTGGCGCATAGACTTGTTCCAACAGATAAGCAATTTTTTCCATATCCTCAGAAAAATCTTCCCACTCTGGGAGCATGTGGAGATAACCGAGATTTTCCTCAAACTCATGCCACATCTCGTCTTCTCTCAGATCGCTAATCTTCAGCATCAAATGATAGTAAAATCTTGCCAACTTCTCATCCGTAATCCGACCCTTTTCATCAGCACAAATTCCCAAAAAAGGATGATTGATGTCAACTAAATCTTCTTGTCGTAGTTCTTGATCTGTTTTCGTTATTTTTCCTTTATGGTGGATATATTCTTTAAATGCCCCATAACTGGTCTTGAGTCCATGTGCCAAGTCAAACCCATTTCCAATAATAAACAGATTTTCCATCTCTTCCTCCTTCTTTTCACTTTTTTAACGGGCTTTGTATCGTAATTTTGCTACGCAAACCGTGGCTTTGTATCTTACAATTGCGATGTTTTTCCGGGGTTTCGATGACAAAACTCGGAAAAACAAGTCAGGCACCTAGCTTTTTGCCTGATAGCAAAAAGCGTAGTCTAAAGAGAGGCTTTAGTCTCCTTTAGACTTGGTGCGTGGAACACGGGCTACGGGCTGTGCATCTTAACTGAACACGGGACTATTTTCTCGATAAAATAGATAAAACTTCCTAGAAGCCAAAGCTTCTTCGTCAGTTTTCCTAATTTTCCTGTCGAAAATTTTGCCTTAGGCAAATCGTCCCTTTGTATCTTGTTATTCCTCCATATATTCCTTACTCAAAATCTTGGCAAACTGCTTGATAATTGGGAGTTGCAAGAGGGTAAAGCCTCGTTTTCGTTTGTGTTTGCTGATGGCTTTGGCGCTTTCCTTTTCAAAGTAGCCTTGGTTTGTGAGGATAGCTCGGTTGTTCATGACGGCTTGGTCTAGCTCACTTTTGGCATCTTGGGCGACTGCCAATAACTCTGGGTTGGTCTTGCTATCTCTTGACTGAGTGGTTTTGCGGTAGGCTCTGGCGTATTTCCTATCTCCGCTAAAGTGAGCGGCTAGGCGCTTGTTTTCTGCATTGATTTTCTCCACGGCATCGTGGATAACTTTATAACGCTCACCCACTGCCTTGTAGCTTTCGACTTCGGCTTTTTTGATGGCCTCAGACTTTGTGAGGATAGCCTTAAACTTCTCGTAGTAGTCCTTGTAGGTCTGGCTGTCTTTGATATTTTCACTCTCTCTGACTGCGTCTTTAAAGTCCTTGTAGGCTCTTTGGTAGTCGGGGTCTTCGGTGTCCTCATTTTCCATCAGGACTTCTGCGGTCCGCCGTCTGCTGTCTGTGGTAGCCTCCTTGACCTTGGCTAGTTCCAGTTCTTCTTCACCTAGTTTTTCAAAGGAGATGGCTGTCCCCTTTAGGGCTAGATCTAAAAAGTCACTGGATTCCTCCCCGTCCTCACGGTAGAGGATATTCAGGGTTTTGATCCGATCGTCTAACAGGTGGTAGAGGTTTGCGATTTTTTCCTTATCAAGAGTCTTGAGCAGGTCCTCATAGCCTAGATATCTGGCTTGGTTGTAGCCAGACCTTAGGGTGTCGAGCGCTTTTTTGACCTCTTTGAGCGCTGTTTTATCCATGATAGTGGAGAGCTCTCTTGAGAAGTGCTCGAGATTATCTATCGGATAGCGACTCAGTTCTTTTTGGGCTTCTTCTAGCTCGGCTTTTAGCTCCTCTTCCTTCATAAAGATAGCTTGATAAGCCTCCTCTTCCTCGTACTCCTCCTTGAGCTCTGTGAGATAGGCTTGATTGGTCTTTTCAAATTCTTCTGAGATATTGGCAAAATCCACCACATAGCCAAAGCGAAAATCCTTGTAAGGGCGGTTGACCCGTGTCAGGGTTTGAAGGAGCGTGTGCGCCTTAATTTTTCTTGCCAGATAGAGTTTTTTGAGCCTTGGAGCATCAAATCCTGTTAGCAGCATGCTGTGGACGATGAGAAAGTCAATTTCCCCTTTTTTAAAGCGGTCACGCTCACGCTTCATCTCTTCCTTGTCCTCTAGGCTAGAAAGGATGAGAGCAAAGGTAAAGGGCGTTTCTGCCTTTTCTTTCTTTTCCTCAAAAAGACGCGCCAGCTCCCTAGCCTGCTCCGACGTATGGGCAACGATCATGCCCCCTGTCGTCTCATCACCATATCTGGTCCTAAAGTCCGAAAAGTCCTGCAAGATATACTCGAGCAGCGGTTTTACATAGTCTCTATGCGCCTTAAAGGCCTTCTCTGTCACCTCTTGGTCCTGCCAAGTTTGATTTTGCTCTTGCAAATGCTCCTCATAAGCGGTGGCAATGCGCTCTCTCATGAGACGTAGGGTATAGCCATCAGCGATGGACTGGTGATAGTAGTATTTGTGGATATAGTCCCCAAAAATCTCTCTGGTCGTTGCACGGTCCACCTTTTCCTTGGTCTGATCCATGTGGATTAAGGGGGTTCCTGTCAGGGCAATCTTGATGGCATTAGGATCTGCCTGATAAAGATTAGGCAGGTAGGATCCGCGCTCGTTGTATGAACGGTGTGCCTCATCTATAAAATAGACATTTTGTACATTGAGGTCATAGCCAGAGTGATCCGTCAGATCGGTCTCCTCGGTGGTTTTTTGGATATTAAAGACAGCAATATCCTCAGAAAAAGGCTGGTTGAGCTGGTCTTTATTTTCCATCATCTTGACCGAGAGACCACGCTTTCTAAACTCCTTAGCACTCTGCTCTGCTAGATCTAGTCGGTCCACGATGAAGTAAAAACGAGGTACTTTACCTTTTTTGGCAAAATAATCTGTCAAATAGCGCACATTAAAATAAGCCAGCGCCGTCTTACCTGAGCCTTGCGTGTGCCAGATAATGCCTTTTTTGACCCCCTCATCAAGGGCTTTTTCAATGCTTCTGGTCGCAAAATACTGGGGATAGCGCAGGACGTGTTTTTGCAGATCCTTGTCTCCTGCCTTGGTCGTCTCCTCCACATAGACCAAGCCATAGCGCAGGAAAAATCCCAACCGCTCTGGGAAATAAAGGGAGGAGAGAAAGCTATTCAAGGGAGTATTTTCCTCACAATTGGTGAGAAACTCTTTCGAGTGCCGGAGCACCTGCTTATTCGTATCCGTCAAGAGCTCAACCACCTGATGCTCCTCTAAGGGAAGGAGATGATCGATATAGTCGCTTTGCCTTTCCTCCTTAAAGGCATTGAGCTTGATGACCCCCCTACTGATGGAGGTATAGTAAGACCCTTGAAAATCTCCCAAATCCTCGATATAGGGCTGGTTATCCGATAAGGCGATGAGCTGGGTGATGTTGTTAAAGCGCCTAAAAGCCTTGGTCTGCATGCGTCTAGACAAACGCTCTTTTTCGATAGAAATCCCTGTCTCACCTCCTGCCACATGGTTGGGACGCTTGAGCTCGATATAAGACAAAGGCAGACCATTGACAAAGATGACCAAGTCAGGACGAAAGCGCTCCTCACCATCTTTGTAGGTCACTTCGATCGCCACTCTCAGGTCATTTTTACGAAAATCCTCCCAGTTGATCCAGCAAAAAGAGGAGTCAGCACTTTTGCCTTGCAAACGCAAGAAAAAACGCCGTCCCAAATCATTTGCGCCAAGCTCTAACTGGATATTTTGGTGCTCTCGTTTAAAATCCTGCTCACTCGCAGCTGGATTGAGCTTAAAAAACTGCTCCTTGAGGACATCTAGGAGAATATTGGTGGTCTTGTCCCTCTTTTGGTAGAGGTCATCGTTCTTACTCAGGTAGCGATAACCTAGACGCTCTAGGTGCAAAACAGCTGGCAGTTGGACACGAGAGAGTTCGTTGTAACAAGACATAAGAACAGTTCCTTTTTTTTTGAAAACGGTTTTCTAAATAGCGATGAAACATCTCAAAAGAGATGACCATTTTTAATGATGTTTACTGTTAGAAAAGGGTTGGCCGAAGGTCAACCCTTTGATATATGTAGTATATCAACGTTTCGATTTGTCAAGTTTTTGCTCTACTTTTTGACGATTTTTTGATGAAAATAGCAAAAAAACCTAGGACATCCTAGGTTTTTAGACTCTATAATATCTGTAATGGGTAAAATACCTCACGGAGGTTATGGAGCTTTTTGAGTACAAATCAGAGAAGTGACTGTTGATTCTTGAGCTGAAAAATAGAAAAGCGAAAATCATACCTCAAATTTAATCGGACTAAAAGACCCAAATATCAGGATTTTATCCACTCATAAAGGAGATGACCATCTCGAAATTACGGTTAAGCTCGTTTCCCCTGCGCTAAACTGTCCGCTGTGTGGGGGAAAGCGCATCAAATCTCCCAGTCTATCTGGCACAAAACCATTCAACCTCACACCGAAAAACTCAACAATACTGCTATTGCAAGACATTTCCATATCTCCATCTCTGCGATTCAAAGACAACTCAATCAGTTTACGATTTCTCATATTGCCTCGAATGTTATCTGGGGAGTGAACCAATCCGGAGATAGTCTGGCTCAGCCCAAAATCGAAACAAAGACGAATTCACCTTCATCGCTCAAGATTTTGAGACCAAGAAAGTCATGGCGCTTCTTGAGAACAACCGCCAGACCACTATCAAGAACTACTTCTACAGATACCTGAGAAAGGTTCAGGAGACGGTTAAAACTTTCACCTGTGATATGTCTAACGCTATATTTCTATCATTAAACGACCTCGCCTTTCTCATTTTCAAGCTCGGGCTAAACTAATCCAATCCACTGGAAGCTACTACAGAAGAATAGCAGAAAGCTCTCTTTAAAACCGTTTTTTGCACCTTTAAATCCTACAGAACCTACATCACCAACGCTCTTAAACTCCCTTATTCCAATGCCAAACTCGAAGCCACCAATAAAATCATCAAAGACATCAAGTGCCAAGTCTTTGTTTTCTATAACTTCAAAAACTTTAAAATCAAGATTCTCATCGCTTTGAACATACAAAAAGAGAGAACACATCTGGTTCTCTCTCGTTGCTCTTTATAAATCACCCACTACGGTTGATATTGAGCTTCTTTTCAACAGTGATTACAATGAATTTGGATCAACCTTGATACCAGGACCTTGTGTTGTTGTAATCGCAACGTTAGTCATGTAAGTTCCCTTAGCTGTTGATGGTTTTGCTTTAACGATGACATCGTTGAAAGCCTTAAAGTTTTCAACCAATTTGTCTGCATCGAAAGATACTTTACCGATAACAGCTTGAACGATACCTGCTTTATCAGCACGGTAAGTGATTTTACCACCTTTAGACTCTTCAACTGCTTTAGCTACATCCATTGTAACTGTACCAGTCTTAGGGTTTGGCATGAGGTTACGTGGACCAAGGACACGTCCAAGACGTCCAACAAGTGCCATCATATCAGGGGTTGCAATCACGACATCAAAATCCAACCAACCATCGTTGATTTTTGAAACAAGATCTTCTTCACCAACGAAGTCAGCACCAGCTGCTTTTGCTTCTTCAGCTTTTGCACCACGTGCAAAAACAAGAACGCGAGCAGTTTTACCAGTCCCGTTTGGAAGGACCATAGCACCACGGATTTGTTGATCTGCTTTACGCACGTCGATATTAAGGTTGTAAGCAACTTCTACAGTTGCGTCAAATTTTGCAAAGTTTGTTTCTTTTGCGAGTGCCACAGCTTCTTCTACGCTGTAAGCTTTTGTGCTGTCAAATTTTTCAAGAGCAGCACGCATTTGTTTGCTTTTTTTAGCCATTTTTTCTTTCTCCTTGTAATGTGGTTTTAACGATTTTCATCTCCCACGTCACTCATCTAGAACGGATGAAGTCTTGCGGGTAATGGGGTACTATTAGTCAACAACAGTGAATCCCATAGAACGAGCAGTACCTTCAATCATACGCATAGCAGCTTCAAGAGATGCAGCGTTCAAATCTGGCATTTTAGTTTCAGCGATTTCTTGCACCTGTGCACGTGTAACAGTTGCTACTTTAGCCGTGTTTGGTGTACCAGAACCTTTTTCAACACCTGCTGCTTTTTTCAAAAGAACGGCAGCTGGTGGTGTTTTGGTGATGAATGTAAATGATTTGTCCTCATAAACAGAGATAACAACTGGGATAATCATACCAGCTTGGTCTGCTGTACGAGCGTTAAATTCTTTTGTGAATCCCATGATGTTGATACCGGCTTGACCAAGTGCTGGTCCGACTGGTGGAGCTGGTGTTGCTTTACCAGCAGGGATTTGAAGTTTAACGAGTTTTTCGACTTTTTTAGCCATTTTCTAAAATCCTCCTGTTGTGGTTTTGGCGGTAAAGATATTTTTTTTACCTCCCACAGGTATGCTTAGCATACTCTAACTATTATACTGAAATAAAAATAAAATGCAAGGATTTTCCCTCGCATTTTAGGAATTTTTTGCTCTCAAAACTTTCAGCATCCAAAGACAAGCCAAAAGACCAAACAAAGTGGTAAAAAGGCTACCCTCAACACCAAAAGAACCTCCATTTAACCAAGATAGTTCAGTTGTTGACTTTGCTTCAAAAAGCGTCGCAGCAAAGCGATTGCCACTCACTTCAATGCCTAAAATCGGTCCTTGAACAAAATTCCAAGTGGTGTGGGCTGCTCCAATCAGCCACATGCTATCTGTCAAGAGAAAAAGAAGGGAGAAGACCAAACCAAAGATAAAAAGATTAAGTAAGGTGATGAGAGTCATGCCTGGATTTGCCCCGTGAAGAGCGGCAAAGAAAATCGCACTGACCAAGACACCCCAGACCTTGCCTTTTAGACTGGCGACACTATTTTGCACATAGCCTCTCGCTAACACCTCTTCGGTCAAACCTTGAATGACAAAACCGATGAACAAGACAAGAATAGCAAGAAGATTTGGCTGATTAACAAAAGCGAACTGAAAACCACCAAGAAGGGTAACAGAAGCAACCACCAAGGCCATCATTCCAAGTGCCAAGCCAATCCCTTTAAGATACTCAAGGGGCAAATCACTCGCACGAAACCCTAGCGAGCGGCTATCACGTTTATTGACACCTTTGTTATAGACCAACATGAAAATAAGTGCGCCTGAAAATCCAAACAGATGAGCCAAGTTCTCTGCTAAACTCCCTTCTTTGACTGACAGACCTTCTTTAAGCAACAGACCAAAAACAGGGGTCAAAAGGATTGCTGTCAACGTATTCACAACAACAAAGCCAAAAGTCGCAACTAAAAGAGGTGTCCACCAATGTCTAGGTGGCTTTTGTGCTGTTCGTGTTAAACTATTCATTTTTCCTCCAAATTATCCAAAATATAGCCTCACTCTGAGACCTTAGCTAGTCTATCAAAAGAGGATCCTGCTGTCAAGCGCTCCAAAGCCAATAAGCTCTTCTTTCTCTCTTTTCCTCCAGCATAGCCCGATAAATGTCCTGATTTAGCCAACACACGGTGGCAAGGCACTAGGATAATAAAAGGATTGTTGGCAACAGCTTGTCCCAGAGCCCTCGTCTTGTTTTCATCCCCTAATTGTCTAGCCAAAGCTTGGTAGGAGTTGGTCTTACCATAAGGGATTTGCTTTAGTTGCTTCCATACTTGACGTTGAAATAGAGTGCCTCGCTTCGCCAAGGGAAGAGCAAATTTCTCGATAAAGCCTTGACTATAAGCCTCTAGTTGCTGTTGGACTTCTTTTAAAATAAGGTTACTCCCTCTTGGTATCTCCTCACCTAGCTCTTTTTCCAAACGAGAAAACAGGAGTTGACCTTTCTTTGAATCCTCAAAAACCAAGAGATAAAGTTCTTCTTGATTTGCCACTCCTAGCATGGGACCAAAAGGTGTTTCAAAGCATTCTTTCACACAGCTACTTTTTCTCATCTTCCTTCTCCTTCAAACAGTTTACTTTTTAAGCGTTTCACGGTACAATAAAAACATGATACTCGATAAATTATTGGCACTCGCCCTCTTTATAATAACCCCTTTGATTTGCATCTTTATCACGCGCCTTTTTAACCTCGAACGTTTTGGACTCAAGTTTCCTGACTTGACCCTCCCCTTTTACATGGTGGAAATGCTGTTATTATCTGGACATTTTTTCGCCCACACTTGCCTGTCCTATTATAGCATGCTCCTAGCGCTCTTGGCTATTGTTCTTCGCTTTTTACTCCTTAGGCGAACTCCGACACGCTTTTCTTACCGACGATTTTTCAAGGTCTTTTGGCGCAGTAGTTTCTTGCTCTCTAGTATGATTTATTTGATATTAGTGATAGCCATTTTTTTCCAATAAACTAAAATCCTTTGAAACGATTGTTTCAAAGGATTTTTTCTACTCCAATATTTCCTTTATTATGGCTGCTTGAGCGCATTTCCCTTCTGGAATCAAGGGCAAGAGAGGGTAGATATGGTTCATACCGTCTTGGACACTTAGATGAACCGTTACACCTGCTTGCTCTAGTTTTTCGGCATAAGCCAAGACATCTGGGTAAAAAATGTCTCTAGTACCGATATAAAGGCTTGTCTTTATGGGCAAGCTCTCCCCAAAGATTGGACTGATCAGGGGATCTTGTAAACGACGCTCTCCTGCCCAAAATTTGGCTGCAACACTCAAGCGCTCTTTAGATAAAATCGGGTCCATATCCTGATAGTCCTTTATCCTAGGATTTGAGAGACTCAAATCCAACCAAGGGGAAATCAGTATGAACTGATCTGGCAAGGGCAATCCCTGACTTGCTAGGTAAGAGGCTGCTGTCAAGGCAAGACCGCCACCGGAGCTATCTCCCATAAAAATAACTGTTTTGCTCCTTAGTTGCGGTTGCTGGTCTTGATATACCTCAAAGACCAAATCCAAGGCATCTTGATGCTGGAAAAAAGGCACCAAGCCATAGTCCAAAGCAAGGACTTGACTATCCGTTTCCTCAGCTAGACGATTGAGAAAGCGCCAATGATACGGCATAAAGTTCTGAGTGTGACCACCTCCATGAAAATAAATGATCACTCGCTCTTTGGCTTCACCATTCAACTGAAAAACAGGTCGCTGATACTGATTCAAGCGCTTGAAAGGAACACTAAACGCTAGCCCTCTTGGAAATTCATAGCGGGGAATTGCTCCTTTTTGCATTTCTTTGAAAGCCTCTTCTAGCTCACTAGCGCTCTGTTTTTTACTCTGAAACCGTAAGAGCCTCTCTAGCAAGATTGCTCTGAAAGAACGGCTCATTTTTTCACCTCACTCAGTCTTTCAGCCTCCTTATTCCAATCAATGGCACCGCCTTGATAGGCTTCTGGGTGGAGTAACTCGGAGATTTTCAAGGTATCTAATTGATCAAAAAAGGCGCTTAATCCTTTTGATAGGGTCATTTTTACCTTTTCTTCACCATCACGAACATGCCTAGTATCAGAGTAGATATGATGGGCGATGTGTTTAAATTCAATAATATCTGAGTGGAGCTCTAGGGCAAAAAAGATGTCTTTTAGGCTGATTTCATCAACCGACTTAGCCAATTGGTAGCCGCCTAACTTACTGGCACTAGAGCGAATCAAACCTGCCTTGGCGAGTTTCATCAAAATCTTTTTGAGATAAGAGTCAGACACCTGCAAGACCTGACTTAAGACGTGACTTTTGACAGGTTTGTGCTCCTCTTGCAAAGCCAACATGGTAATCACATAAGTGGCCTGTTCAAAACTTTTATTTAACTTCATTGCTGTCCCTCCAACACTTTTTTTCCTGCTGTCATGATGGTTGAGTAGAGGATTTTAGCCATCTTACCTCCCAGTTGACTGGCTTGTTTGGCAAAGATAGGACTTTTTACCTCTAGCTCGATGGTCCACCGAACCAAGGTTTCAGCTCTTCTGCGTTCTTCAAAGGCAATCTCAGTAAAATCCTGCCTAACCACAGGGAAAGAGCGATTGACACGGTAGTGGATAAGACGATTTTGCTCCACATTGGTAATCTCTTCAAAATACCAGCCCGCTATCATGATAATATCACGTTGGGAACCTTTTGTCCACCTGCTACCTTTTCGCCAATCCGCCTTAAAAACAATGGGAGATTTAATGAAGTTTTCCGAATGATAAAACCACTCAAAGACTTCAGAAATAGGAGCTTTGATCGTTTTTTCAATAACGACACGTTCAACAACCATCTTAGTTCACCATTTTTGAAACCATTTCATCTGCTACATCAGACACTAGAACAGGTTTCATATTTTTGACAAACATCCCTAAGAATTTAAAAAGGGGAATCATTTTAGCCAAAACATCACTACGTCCATTGCCGTAAACCACAGTGGGTTCGACCACTTCCGTTCGAATCCCGCTCGCACGTAACTTATCTGCGATACGTTTTTTGCCTTCAAGGAAGGATTTAGGTCCTAAGAGACCGCCGATAAAGCCCATGGCTTTGACCTTCTTTTCCTTAGCGATTTGGAGCATCACTTCTGCGGGATCATCATTGACTTTTTTAAATGCTGCAGGATCACTCTCCGGACGACCTACAAAATCCACAATGTAATCCACCTGTTCTGGTAGCTTAGCCTTTACCGCTGCAGCATCTGTCACGTCAGCTGCGATGTTGTGAATGCGTTTATTGACAAGGCTGTTTTGACCAGAACGAGAGACCACATAAAACTCTGCGCTCGGATCTTTTTTGAGCCAAGTCTCTGTCACATTGCGTCCGATATAGCCATTTCCACCTAATAATACAACTGTTGTCATCTTTTTTTCCTCTTTTCTGTTATTTCAATTCTAACTAACGATTATCCCGCCTTCCCTTAGGACAAGGACAGAATTATAACACGATGGTTTCTTCCTTTTGACGAATGTCATGGTTGAAGAAAATTCCCTTGCAGCCTGCCATTTGAGAGAGATCTTTCATCCACATCAGGGAGGACACGGCTGCAGGCTTATCAGCAAGAACGCCAGGAATCTTTCGCTTCTCTATGGAATCCCCAGCATAGCCGACATCTGAACCCAAAACGATAAAATCATCTTCAGGATTTTTCACCACAATACTGGTCAAACCAAGACTATGCCCTGGTGTCGCCACTAGATGGACCGAGTCATCACCAAAGACATCATAGGATGCCTTACCAAAGACTTGATTGGTCCTTGTCATAAAAGTCTCAAAGTTTACCCCCTCCCAAAGAGAAGATAGGTAACGAACCTTATCTTTTTGTGCTGCCTGCCACTCCTTTTCGTGAACCATAATCCGCTTGGCATCCTTGACATGTGCCAAACCACCAGCATGATCCAAGTCCAAATGAGAGAGCACTAAATAATCGAGATCCTTAGCACTTAGACCAAAGTGCCTTAGGCGTTCATCTACCGCCCAACCTTCTGGCAGATAGGGCTTACTAAAGAGATAGCGGTAGCCGAGATGTTTCTTCGGATCTTGTCGCACCGCCTTGTGCCAGCCTGTGTCATACAAGAGATAGCCCTTAGGGTGTTCAATCAAATAAGATGTGACAGGAATGAGTACCCTGTGCTTGGGACTACGAAAGAGTCCCGTATAAGCTAGAGGATTGGTCGATAATTGGTGATAGAGTAAAGCTTCATCTACCTCAACCATCCCCGTTTTAAAGACATGTACCCGAATCATTTCTCACTCCTTTCTTGAGATATTTTTTATCTTAAATACATTATATATCCAAAGACTTTTTTTGTCAATAGTTTTTTTGCTTTTTCTCACATTACTCTGTTCGTAGAGCTTCGACAGGATTTTTGCGTGAGGCAAGCTGAGATGGAATGTAGCCCGCCAAGAAAGTTAGACCGATACTGAGAAGAACCAAGGCGCCCGCTGTTTCAAGAGATAGACTAGCCGTAAACCCTGTAATCTTCAAAGAATTGGCAACGATTTGATTGATTGGCAAGGTCAAAAGTGCCGCTACTCCTACACCCAAGAGACCAGACGTCAAACCTAATAAACTAGCTTCGGCATTGAAAATACGTGAAATATCTTTCTTTCGTGAGCCAATCGCACGTAAAATACCGATTTCTTTGGTCCGCTCAATCACGGAAACATAAGTCAAAATCCCAATCATGACTGATGATACCAAAAGAGAAATCCCAGAAAAAGCCGTCAAAATAAAGGTTACTGAGTTAATCACGTCTGTAAAAGCAGATGTCAAGGTCTTAGACACATCGGTATAGGTGATTACATATTTCTCATAGTCTGCACTGTCCTTACCATAACGCTTGGCTAGGGCTTGATTAAAATCTTGGAGAACCGATAAGATTTTTTCACGATCATCAAAGGATTTGGCGTAAAAACTAATACTAGTCGGGATGTCTGATCCTCCTAGTCTTTGCATGGTTTGTTGATAAGCCTCCTCACTCAAACTATCATTGGCTAGACCTAGAACACTTTGGGTCGGCGTTTTTTGCTGGGCGCTCACAACAGCGGATGTTTTTTCTTTATTCAACATCTGATCGAGAAAGGTTTGCGCATAGCCTAGCGTCCCGTTAAAGGTGGTGGTCGTTGCATCTTTCAGCTGCATGACCGCCGTGATTTCCAACTCTGTCCCCTTATTATACAGGTCTTCGTTCACTGGATTTGGAAGAAAGTGTCCATTTATCTCTTGGAAGTAGCTGTTATTATCAAGGACACGGATTTTCTTTCCAAGAACATCTTGAACAGCCACCTTGTCCTTACCTGAATAGCCCAACATCTTGAGTTGCTTCTCACTTAGACTCCCGTCTGAATCTAGAAATAAGATAAGTTGATGATCCGTAGGGTAAACGAAACGATCTCCTTTGGCAGCGACCAGTTGATATTTGTCTGTGATGGTTGTTTCATCTGTTGGTAAAACTGCAAAATTAGTATTCGTTGCAATCAAGGTCTGAACGGTATTGTCCTCTACCTCTGTGATATTGCCGTTTTGGTCTTTGATCAAAGCCTTCAGAGCGTAGCCACTATTGAGATTCATACTCTTATAGTAAGACGAGGCATTGGTTTTCATATAGTCAATGAAATTTTCCTGCCCCAAAGCTTTTTCAGTATAACGATTTTGATGGCTTTGACTATTCTTAGCAGGGCGAATATCCGTCGTCTTTTGTGCATTCGTGTTTTCTGACAAACGCTCCGAGAGAGTTCTTGCCCCTAGCCCTGAATCCACCTGAGAAATGGTAATAGGCATGGTAGAGAGTGTCTCTTGCTGAGTGGTATTGATATAGCCTTTCATCCCTTGAGAAATAGCTAGAACGACACCAACACTGATAATACCAATACTTGCGGCGAGAGTGGTTAATAGGGTTCTCGTCTTTTTGGTTAATAAATTTTTAAAACTAGATGAGACAGCTTGACCAAATGACATAGCTGTTTTGACAGGCTTATAACCTTCTTGACCTGTTTTTGACAACTCCTGTTTTGGTGCAGTGTCTTCAACAATACGCCCATCAGACACACGAATAATGCGGTCACTATATTCTTGTGCGAGTTCTGGATTGTGAGTCACCATAATAACCAGCTTATCTTTGCTAATCTCTTTAATCAGCTCCATAATCTGAACACTGGTCTGACTATCCAAAGCACCTGTCGGCTCATCTGCCAAAATAATCTTTGGATTGGTCACCAAAGCTCTAGCAATCGCTACACGCTGCATCTGCCCACCTGAAAGCTGGTTGGGTTTCTTATGAGCGTGGTTTTCTAGTCCCACCTCTCTTAAAGCATTAAGGGCACGCTGAGTACTTTCTTTGTTGGAAACACCTGAGATAGATAGTGCTAGCTTGACATTTTCAAGAATCGACAAATGACTAATGAGATTATAACTTTGAAAGACAAACCCAATAGTCCCGTTACGGTAACTATCCCAATCCTTGTCCTTAAAGGTTCTCGTTGAGGTACCATCCACAATCATATCGCCACTATCGTAGCTATCTAGACCACCAATGACATTTAAGAGCGTGGTTTTTCCACTACCACTCGCCCCTAAAATCGAAACAAACTCTTTATCACCAAAGGTGACAGAAACATCGTCCAAAGCGAGATGTTTTTCTCCACCTAATGCATAAATCTTACGAATGGATTTTAATTCCAGCATAGATAAGCTCCTTTTCTTGAGATATTTTTTATCTTGGATATATTTTATATCCAAAGACTTTTTTTGTCAATAGTTTTGTCTTCATTTTCTCTGCTTTTTTTTGATCATACAAAAAAAGCCAATAGAAACTGGCTTTTTAATTATCTTTGCGCTCACCGGTTACAAACATGGTAAAGCTTGCTTTTACGATGACTTGCTCTTTTTGGTTCAGCACTGTCACATCGACCACCTTGGTCGCGCGACCATCATGGACACACTTCCCTTCGATGGTCAAGGTTTCACCGAGCTTTCCTGCTTTGAGGTAGTTGATATTGGACTGCAGAGTGACCGCATCCACACCTGTTGATAGGGCAACTAAACCGCTGATTTGATCGCACAGGGTAAAGAGGTAGCCACCGTGGGCAAAACCGTAATAATTTAAGGACTTCTCTACTACTTTGGTCCTAACCACGACATGCCCCTTGCTAGACGTGACCTCTTCAAAATTTTCAAAGACACGAATTTCATGTAAGGATTTTTCCATTATTTTCCTCTCTTTTCTTCTTTATTTTTATTCGGTTAGCGATAGAGCCCTTTTTTGACACTTGCCTCAACTAGCTCTTCGACTAACTGCCATAAATCCTCGGATTCTTCCTTGATAAAGACTTTCTTTTCTAAAACCTGTTTGGCACTGAGTTGATTAGGATTATAGCCTTGCTCTGACACCTCTAGGTGGTTAATCAAGGGAACTAAAGCATCCATGCATCTGGCATATCTGGCTTCTAGGCTCCTTCCTTTCTCAAACTCCAGCCAATAGCCTTTCATCTTGACACCATCAGCATCGGGCAAGAGCCCCATAATCATATCAATAGATTGAGCTTCTCTCTCATGAGCATGTTTCTTATTCTCTTCATCAAACACCCAAGTATCCCCTGCACCAATCTCTCCCAAATCATGGAGTAACAACATAGACATAACCTTTTCCATATCTAATGGTTCTGGATAATAGTCCTTGAGAACAATGGCAGCTATTGCTGCCTGAAAAGAATGCTCCGCACTATTTTCAAACCGACCATCAAGCGTACGATTAAAACGTGTCACTGCCTATCTCGTATGCTCCTGACATAAAGGCACATAAAAGAGAGAATCCACTTGGATCTCTCTTCATGGTCATAGGTGACAAAAATCAGATTTAGTGAGACAACTCTTCTCCAACACTAGCTAACAACGCTGGGATAGCGGCTGGCTTAGAGCCACCTGCCATAGCAAGGTCAGGCTTACCACCACCTCGACCATCCACGATTGGAGCCAAGCTCTTGATGAGGTTGCCCGCCGCAACTTCTTTGGTCTTGCTTGCCACAAGAAGGCTGACCTTGTCACCAAGATTGGCTACTAGTACCAAAACATCAGAGTAATCGCCTTGTTTCCAATTATCCGCAAGGGTTCTTAGATCCCCTGCAGAAGAAACGGTAACTTCTTCTGCGATATAGCGAAGGTTTGCTGCTTCTTTAACGGCGGTAAAGAGTTGTGCTGCTTGGGCTGCCGCTGCTTTTTCTTTAAGACTGGCATTTTCTTTTTGTAGCTCACGCAACTGTTCTTGTAGGCTCACAACCTTGGCTGGAACGTCTTTGAGCTGTGGCGACTTGAGTGTTGTTGCAATCGCTTTTAGACGTTCTTCTTCTTCACGATAGGCGTAAAAGGCTTCACGGCTCGTTACTGCTAGGATACGACGGGTACCAGAGCCGATTCCTTCTTCTTTAAGAATCTTAAAGAGACCGATTTCAGACGTGTTGCCAATATGGGTTCCCCCACAGAGTTCCACGGAGTAATCTCCAATTGAAACCACGCGCACGACCTTGCCATATTTTTCACCAAAGAGGGCCATAGCCCCCATCTCCTTAGCTGTATCCACATCTGTTTCCACCGTAACAACAGGTAAGGCTTTCCAGATTTGCTCATTGACTTGCTCTTCGATAGCCTTTAGCTCGTCCTTGCTAAGCGCTTCAAAATGGGTGAAGTCAAAGCGCAAGAAGTCCGCTTCGTTAAGAGAGCCGGCCTGAGTAGCGTGCTTACCGATAATATTATGAAGAGCGGCATGAAGCAGGTGGGTTGCCGTATGATTTTTCATGACCTTGTGTCGTCTTGCGTGGTCAATCTCCAAGGTATATGTCTGACCAACCGCTAGGCTAGCACGAACCTCTGCCTTGTGGAGCGCTTGACCATTTGGTGCCTTTTGCACATCAACGATTTCAGCCACGACATCTCCAGTTTGGTTCTTGATGACACCGTGGTCAGCCACTTGTCCCCCCATTTCAGCGTAGAAAGGCGTATGACTAAAGACGAGAAGGGCTTCTCCTTCTGAAACCATTTCGGTACGCTCATTGTCTGCAATGATAACAGAGAGCACTCCATCCAATTCTTCCTTGTCGTAACTAAACTCAGACGGCTCAACAATGCCTGCCAAGGTTTCATTTTGCATGCCCATCGAACCACCCTTAACAGCACTAGCCCGCGCACGTTCTTGTTGTTCTTTCATGGCAGCTTTAAAGCCTTCGTGATCGATGCTAAAACCTGCATCTTCAGCCAATTCCTCCGTCAACTCTACTGGGAAACCATAGGTATCATAGAGTTTAAAGATGGCTGCACCAGACAAACGGTTCTCATCTTTTTCTTTGAGTTCAGCCAAAACTTCTTCAAGGTGAATGCTTCCTGCATCAATGGTACGAGCAAAAGTTTCTTCCTCACGTTTGATGATTTTTTCAATAAAGTCTTTCTTCTCAGAAACTTCTGGATAGTAACTCTCCATGATTTCCCCAACCGTTGGCACCAACTTGTAGAGGAAAGGTCCCTTGATGCCAAGCTTACGACCGTGCATGACCGCACGACGCAACAAACGACGTAGCACGTAACCACGGCCTTCATTACCTGGAAGAGCACCATCACCGATAGCAAAGGAAAGCGAACGAATATGGTCAGCGATAACCTTGAAGCTCATATTGTCGCCGTCTGGATCATAGGTCTTACCTGACATACTTTCTAACTCTTTGATAATTGGCATAAAGAGGTCCGTTTCAAAGTTAGTCTTAGCCCCTTGGATAACGGCTACCAAACGCTCCAAACCTGCTCCCGTATCAATATTTTTATTTGGCAATTCCTTGTATTCACTACGTGGCACACTTGGATCAGCATTGAACTGAGACAAGACGATGTTCCAAATTTCGATATAGCGGTCATTTTCGATGTCTTCTTCCAACAATTTAATGCCAAGTCCTTCTGGATCAAAGGCTTCTCCACGATCAAAGAAGATTTCTGTATCTGGACCAGATGGACCAGCACCGATTTCCCAGAAGTTATCCTCAAGCGGAATCAAGTGACTAGGGTCAACCCCAAGCTCAACCCAGCGATTGTAAGAATCCTTATCATCTGGGTAGTAAGTCATGTAGAGCTTGTCTTTTGGAAAATCAAACCACTCAGGGCTAGTCAATAGCTCATAGGCAAAAGCGATAGCCTCATCACGGAAGTAATCTCCGATAGAGAAGTTCCCAAGCATCTCAAACATGGTGTGGTGACGGGCAGTTTTTCCGACATTTTCGATGTCATTTGTCCTAATAGCCTTTTGGGCATTGGTAATCCGTGGATTTTCAGGAGCGACACTCCCGTCAAAATATTTTTTAAGTGTCGCCACCCCAGAGTTAATCCAAAGAAGAGTGGGATCGTTTACTGGCACAAGGTTAGCCGATGGCTCAACACTGTGACCTTTGGACTTGAAATAATCTAGGAACATTTGGCGCACTTGGGCACTGGTCATTTGTTTCATGCGTTTCTCCTTTAACAAAAAACAAGCCCATTGATCTGAAAGGGCGCATAAAAGCGCGGTACCACCTTTCTTCAATGAACTTGTCATTCTCGTTTGGTTATCTTAAATAAAATAGTGACATGAGTAGCAAAAATAGATCCATCTTCTGGCTCGCAGCAACCGCCAGTTTCCTGAAAAGATTAGAGTCTATTCATTCTCAATGACTTTATTATACTGATTTTTTTGCCAGACGTCAAGCCATGATGCTATTATTGACCAGAACTTGCCTCACTGCTGCTAGAAGCTGCTGGAATTTCGCTTGAGCTAGACTTGCTTTCACTTGACGAACTAGATGTTGCGCTATTGTTATCCAAAGCATATTGAGATAGGATGTTGGAGAAGGCTTGGTCTTTAATCTTAACATTAGCCTTTTCAAGCGCTTCAGAGATGACTTTCTTTTGAAGGCTACCATCTGCGGTTTGTTCCGCAAGGATAATCTTCTTAAGTTTTGCCTTGTACTCTTTCCAGTCGGCTTTTTTCTCTTCTTTCTTGGTGACCTTGATGATGTAGTAGTTGGTTGTATAGGTACTATTATCAAGAACAGTCAAGACATCTGAGATACCGTTCACATCTAACTCAAAGGCTTTATTTTGGACATCTGCTGGAAGGGTGCTATCTGAAGAATCAAAGCTGTACTCCGTTTTTTGATCGCCCATATTTTCCTTGGCAATAGCAGCAAAGTCAGCGCCTTCTGCTTTGACTTGATCAAGCACAGACTTAGCCTTACCTTCGTCGGTCAATTTGATAGCTTGAACAGTCACTTCTGGCTTATAATTTTCATAAGCCTTTTTATAGTTGGCGTCAGTAAGGGCTTTTTCAGCTTGTTGGTTGACCGCATATTCAATCAGTTTTTGCAAGCGAATGGTTTGTTTATAGGTTTCAGGTGTCATACCAGCTTGAGCCAGAGCTTGGGAGAAAGACCCTCCGTAAGATTCGGCTGACTTATTGTAGGCCTCATTGACTTCTTTTTCAGAGACTTTTTTTCCGTATTGGGATTCAAAGACTCTAGACAAGACCAAGGTCAGCATAGATTGTTGACCAGCTGATGAGCTCTTGACTTGGTTATAAAAATCTGAAACGGTAATCGTATCACCTTTCATGGTGATTAAGGACTTATCGTCCTTACTGCTACAAGCAGAAAGAGCTACCACTGACAAAAGTGTCACCAGCCCTGCTGCAACTGTTTTCTTTAATTTCATGGGAATCATACTCCTTTTATTCGTTAGCCCCTCTAGTATATCATATTTTCTTAAATCCTGCTTAATCAGGCAAGACCACCTCATCAGCAGTCTTTCTCAGCAGTAAAAGGCCATCACCAAGTGGCAAAAGACTAGCTGTCAAGCCAGGATTGTCCAAAGTCGCATCAAATAAGCGATGCAAACCACGGTAAATAGCACGCTGCCCACGCTTAATCTCCTCAAGCGGCAGAGCTACATCGCCCCCTTGAAAAACATCATCAATAACCACTAGACCACCTAGCGACAGGTGTTTAAGTACCTCTGGTAAAAAGACGATGTACTTGGACTTAGCCGAGTCCATAAAGACCAAATCATAGGTTTCATCAAGACGAGTCAAAAGATCCACCGCATCTCCTTCAACCAGAGTAATCTGCCCTCTCTCATCATATTGAGCAAAATTTTCCTTAGCAAGCGCAATCATCTCTGGATTGCGCTCAATAGTTGTAATCTGGCTAGCCTTGGCACTATCTGCCATCAAAAGCGCTGAAAAACCAATTGCCGTTCCGATTTCTAAAATCTTCTTTGGCTGGATGCTCTCTAATAGCCATCTAAAATAAACAGCCGTTTCATGAGGGATAATGGGGATATTATGTTCTTTAGCAAAGGTTTCCAAAACTTTTAAATGCCCCTTGTTTTGTGCTTGCTGCTCCCGCATCAAGGTCACAATCTCTTCTTTGACCACGGGACGTCTCATATTGGGGTTTGACCCTTGATTATACGTTTTTACCATGCTTTTATCTTACCATAAGCCCCTAGGCTTGTCAAAGTAATCTCAAAGTTAGAACCACTTTCGCAAAGCGCTCAAATCCTTGATAGACGTGTTATTAGTAGCTGAATAGGTGGAAAGATTGAGGCTCAGTAGTCCCGCACGACTGGCGGCTTCAATGTCCATAGGGCGATCACCTATGTAATAGGTTTTTCTTAAATCCAGCTGGTATTTGTCTATCAGATAAAAAAGCGCTTCTGGGTCTGGTTTTCTAGCAAAGCCACTCTCAGAGGTCAAGACTTCTGTAAAATAGCCCCAAATCCCCAGGCGTTCAAGCAAAACCTGCGTCGTGCTACCCTTATGGGTATAAATAAAATGCTGAACACCTCTTGCACGACTTTCCCTCAAGATTACTTCAGCGTGAGGCATCAGACGAATATGGTCATCTCGTTTTTCTTGCTCCTTTCGAAATAGCTGCCACATGGCCTTTCCTCGCTCAAGAGACCAGCCGTTTTCTCTAGCAATTTGAGCCATCAACTCCTTGACAGAATAACGCAAGACAAAGGTTCGGATAGCTGTTTCATCAAAGGGCAAAGCATAACGGTCATATACCACCTCAACTGCCGCCATCAAGGCATCATAAGAATCCACCAAAGTCCCATCCAAATCCCAAATAAATGCGGTCATATTCGCTCCTTTTTATCCTCATAAGCTTGAAAGCAGACTGAAAACAACTGAGGAATCCCCAATCGTTTTCACTTAACCTTCTTTTGTCACATCAAATTTCCGACAAAGCCTGTCACTTTCTAGGACTGATGTACTCCCTTTTCTACCAAGGCTTCAAGCTCTGTTAAGCGTTCTTCAAAGACCTTGAAGGCTTGATTGAGATAATCTTTCTTGGTCATATCCACGCCGGCTTTGGCGATGACATTGAGCGAATAATCTGAATTTCCAGCTTTGAGGTAATTGAGATAATGCTCTTTGTCCTCTGCTGTGCCGTGAACAATTTTATCTGCCAAATAGCTAGCTGCGGCAAAACCGGTCGCATATTGGTAAACATAATAATTGTAGTAGAAGTGAGGAATCCGTGCCCACTCATATTGGATGAGTTCATTATCTTCTTTAGGCAGTCCGTAATACTGCTCGTTGAGATCGGCATAAAGCTGATTGAGGTAATCGCTCGTTAGGACTTCGCCTTTTTGATCCGCCTGATAAATGGCATGTTCAAATTCCGCAAACTGAGTTTGGCGAAAAATGGTGCCCTTAAAGCCGTCTAGATAATTATTCAAGATGGCAAAGCGCTCTTTTTCATCCGTCACTTCTTTTAGGAGGGTTTCGGTCATGATATTTTCATTGGTGGTTGAGGCAATCTCAGCCAAGAACAAACTATAATCCCCGTAAACGTAAGGTTGATTGCGACGAGTCAACATAGAATGGACACTGTGACCTGCTTCATGAACCAAGGTATAGAGATTATCCAAGGTTTCCTGCCAGTTGAGAAGGATAAAGGCGTTGGTCGTATAGGCTCCACCAGAGTAGGCGCCTGAGCGTTTCCCTTTATTGACGTGCACATCAATCCAACGATTTCTAAACATCTCTTTGATAATATCAAGGTACTCGTCACCCAAGACAGAAAGAACTTCTTCTGCCTTAGTTAAGGCAGCATCATAGTCATAAGCCAAATCCGTATTAGAAAGCGGCACATACATGTCAAACATCTTGAGCTCATCCACGCCTAAGATTTTCTTTCTTAGGGCGACATAACGGTGAAGTAAAGGCAGGTGTTCACGTACCGCTTCAAGCAAGGTTTCATAAACACTTTCAGGAATGAAATTGCTCGCTAAAGAAGCCTCACGCGCAGACTGGTAATGACGCGCCTTTGCCTTGAAATTTTGCACTTTGACATTACTTTGAAGAGTCTTGGCATAGGTGTGTTGGAATTGCTCGTAGGTGCGGTAAAGCGCCTCGTAAGCATCTTCTCTGACCTTACGGTCTTTTGATTCCATCAAGCTAATAAAGTTACCATGTGTGAGCTCGATTTCCTCACCCTCTTCGTCCAAGATAGAAGGAAAACGAATATCGGCATTGTCCAAAATGCCAAAAATATCTCCCGGTGCGGCGAAAATATCTCCTGCTTCTGCAAGGAGAGCCTCTTCAGCTTGAGATAGGACATGCGCCCTTTGTTGGAAAAGGCGCTCAAAATAATGATTGTACTCTCTAAGAGCTGGCACTTCTTCCAAAAAGGCTTGATAACGCTCAGAACTAAGCTCCATAAACTCTGGTTCATAGAAAGAAAAGGCGGCTTCAAATTGATTGGAAAGACTCATAGCCTTTGATTCTAACTCTTGATAGTAGGCAACCGTGGTGTCCTCATCGTTTTTCATATGAGCATAGACATAAAGGGTCTCGATGCGACTAGCCAAGTCCATATAACGATTGGTAATGTCAAGCAAGCTCTCTGCCGAATCCAAAAGATGACCGACATAAGCCGAAAGACTCGGTAACTCAGCCAATAAAGCCTCGTACTCCTCTTCCCATAGGCTATCGCTAGCAAAAATGGTACTCAAATCCCACATGTAACGCTCTTCTAAATGTTTTCTGTTCTCTGACATTCCTTCACTCCTTTTTGTTTTTTATTGTACCATAAAAAGCTGGGGGATACAGGATTTGACGTGTTTTATCTGTTATTTTTTGATAATAGGCTTCAAATTGTTGGAAAAAGTCGGTCAATTCTCCCTCAATCTGGCAAAATCCATTGTCACTTTCTATTGGTCTCACCTGCGGATAAAAATCTCTTGCAGATAGACTGAGGAGGTTGTCCCCTCTGAGATAAGCTTCTTCTTGTTTTTTCAGCCAATATTTATTCTTTCGTACTAATTGTTCTTGGATATAAAGAAGGACATCTGTCTGACTAACTACCTCATAAGACGATAGAAACTGGGGCTGAAAAGGTTCTCGTAGAATCTGGAGTAAGGGTTGCTGCAAATCATAGGTCTTGGTCAAGTAGTGGCATCTGCCCTTGTAATCCTCATAAATCAAATAGCGCAAGCGAATCTGGTTCCTCTCATCATCTAATTCCCAAAGATGAAAGCCCATATTCTGGGAGAAGTACAGGAATTGTTTCTGTAAGCGCGAGAGTTTTTGACCCAGCCACAAGTTCTTTCCTAGAAGCCACCTAACTTGATAGCCTGCTTCGTGATAAGCCTTGGTCCGCTCGATCAAACGTTTTTCGGATAAGGGGCTACACTGAATTTCAAGCGCCAAGTGCTGATTGACCAGAAGGTCTGCAACTTGATCTAAATCTGGCAGCACCTTTTCCACCGCAACTTCTTCACTGTGTCTCAAATTTTCATATAGTTTGGCTTTGAGAGATAGATGTTCTGCTCCTTCATTTTCCCAAGTCAAAGGACAAGTCACCTTATGGGCAAAATGAGGACGCTTTACCAAACCCTGCCTTAGCTGCAAAGGCTTCTGACAAGAAGGGCAAAAATAAGCCTGTTCTAAGCTAAGTTCTCCCTCTAAAGCGTTGACCAAGTGCCCCTTGTCGTCATAAGCCATCCACATCTTGCCTTCCTCCTTGTCTTTACCTCCTTATTCGTAATCAAGAGGCAAAAAATAAGAAAGAAGCGCCTTTTTTTCATCCGACGTTAAGGAACGATAAGCACCAAGAGGTAGCCCATTATCCAAGTCAAAAGGACCAAAACGCGTCCGTTTCAAAGTCATCACCTTGACCCCATAAGCTAAAAACATCTTTTTCACCTGATGAAAATGCCCTTCAGATAAGGTCACAAGAGCCGTACTAGTCTTAGCAGAACACGATAAAATCTCAATATCAGCTGGCTTACAAACCTGACCATCTAGGAAAACCACCCCTTGCCTAAAAAACGGCACCACATCATCAGCTAAAGGCCCATTAACCTTGACCCAATAAGTCTTTTTGACATGAAAAGTGGGGTGAAGCATCCGATAACCTAAGGGACCATTGGTCGTGAGAAGAACCAAACCTTGAGTATTTCTATCTAGCCTTCCAACCGCATAAAGACCTTCGCGCTCTCCTTGAGCCACCAGATCAATCACCGTCTGGTGAGTTTTATCATGACTCGCTGTCACCACCCCACTTGGTTTATGCAGTAAAAAATAGCGTTCCGTGTAGCCGGTCACTTGTCGTCCATTGACACGAATGTCCTGCAAACCAGTATCCACCATCTGCGCCAAAGAAAGAGGCAGACTACCATCAATCGTAATCTGCCTAGCCTTAAACAAGGCTTTGACATCTCTTCTAGAGCCAAAACCTGCTTCTCTTAAAAGATGATCCAACCGCATGCTTACAAAAGGCTCCCTGCTGCTTGGTCAACGATGAGAACCACATCATCGTGTTCTTGCAGAATACTAGCTGGTAAATCAGGTGTCACTGAACCGTTAACAGCCCCAGCAACTGCCTCTGCTTTTTCTTGACCATAAGCCATTAAAATAATACTTTTTGCTGCCATAATCGAAGCAATTCCCATAGAAAGCGCTTGTTTTGGCACTTGCGAAGCGTCCTCAAAAAAGCGGGCATTGGCCTTGATCGTGCTGTCTTCTAGGTCCACCACATGTGTCCTGCTTTCAAAAGAAGTCCCTGGCTCATTAAAACCGATATGACCATTTTGTCCAATCCCCAAAACCTGAACATCAATAGGATGGGCTTCCAATAACTGGTTGTACCGCTCAACTTCTTCATCAAGGTTTTCTGCCACACCATTTGGAAGATAGCTCTTGGCAAATGGTTTGTACTGGAACAAATGCTCCTTCATAAAGTAAGCATAAGACTGCGGATCTTCTGCCGTCAAACCAACATACTCATCCAAATTCAAGCTTGTCAACTCAGAAAAATCTAAGTCAGACGCAACGATTTCTTGATACAAGGTTAGAGGCGTGCTGCCTGTTGCCAATCCTAAAACCTTAGCACCTTCTTGCAAACGCTCTTTTAAGACAGCAAAGGCAACCTTTCCTCCTTCTTTTTGATCAGCGACTTGAATGATTTTCATTTGCTCTTCTCCTTTTGGTCTATACCGATTTTTCTTAAGTATAGCAAGTTTTACGCAAATTGTCAATCGATATTTTTACTTTTTACACGATTTTTTATAAGTGAATTGTGAAAAAAATAATTTTTGAAATTTTATTGACTATTCTTTATAAAGTTGCTAGAATAGAGTTAGAAAGCGTTAACATTTTAGGAGGAAATACCATGACTTTTTACACCAGTACTGCTGAAGGGCCTATTCAATTTTTTAATATTTATGATTTGTAAAAAATGGCACAGCAAGTTATTCCAAAAGGAGCTTTTGGTTATATTGCAAGTGGGGCAGGCGACACCTTTACCCTAAACGAAAACATCCGATCCTTCAATCACAAGCTCATCATTCCCCAATGCCTACGCGATGTGGAAAATCCAAATACAGAAACCGAGATTTATGGCGATAAAATCGCCTCTCCCATCATCATGGCACCTGTCGCAGCGCACAAGTTAGCCAATGTCCAAGGAGAGATTGCAAGTGCTAAAGGCGTTGGAGAGTTTAATACCATCTACACCATTAGTTCTTATTCTTCAGTGGATCTCCCTGACGTCACCAAGGCGCTTAATGGGGCACCAGAATGGTTCCAATTCTATTTTAGTAAAGATGATGGGATTAATCGCAATATCATGGACCGCGTCAAAGAACAAGGCATCAAAGCCATTGTTCTCACCGCTGATGCAACCGTTGGGGGAAACCGTGAAACAGATGCACGAAACGGCTACGTCTTTCCAGTTGGCATGCCAATCGTTGAAGAATATCTGCCTAACGGTGCTGGTCAGACCATGGACTTTGTTTATCGTTCTGCCAAGCAAAAACTCTCTCCTCGTGACGTTGAGTTTATCGCTTCTTACTCTGGTCTTCCTATCTATGTAAAAGGTCCTCAATGCAAAGAAGATGTCAAAATTGCCCTTGATGCTGGGGCATCTGGTATCTGGGTAACCAACCACGGTGGTCGTCAACTAGATGGTGGCCCTGCTGCCTTTGACTCTCTTCAAGAAGTGGCAGAAGCCGTTGACAAACGTGTACCGATTGTCTTTGACTCTGGTGTGCGTCGTGGTCAGCATGTCTTTAAGGCGATTGCTTCTGGAGCTGACTTGGTGGCTATTGGTCGCCCTGCTATCTATGGTCTTGCGCTCGGTGGTAGTGTTGGGGTTCGCCAAGTCTTTGAAAAATTGAACGACGAACTCAAGATGGTTATGCAACTAGCAAGAACCCAAACCATTAAGGATGTCAAAAATACAGAACTCAGACATAATCCTTACGACCCAACCTTCCCATTTGAAGCAAGTCCTTTAAAACTCTACTAAGAAACAGCTATACAAAAAAGCAGTTGAGCTCAAACTCCACTGCTTTTTAAATCATCTCTTCATTCTTGATCTCTTGCAACAATTTTTCTTCCTCGGCACTCAAGCTGTAATGTTCTAACAAGTCTGGGCGGCGTAGGTAAGTCTTTTTTAGTGCTTCTTTCAAACGCCAGATACGGATATTTTCATGATGACCGCTCATAAGAACATCTGGCACCACCATTCCCCGATAGTCATAGGGTCTGGTGTATTGTGGATATTCCAGTAAACCAGAAGAAAAACTATCGTCTTGATGGCTAACTTCCTTACCAATAACCTCTGGGATCAAGCGAACGGTCGCATCCACCATGGTCATGGCAGCTAGCTCTCCTCCTGTCAAGACAAAATCACCTAGGGAAATCTCGTCCGTGACCAGCGTCTTAATCCGCTCATCATAGCCTTCATAGTGACCACAAATAAAGATCAACTGCTCTTCCTTGGCCAATTCTTCAGCATAGGCCTGGTCAAAAGTCCGACCAGCTGGGTCTAGCAAAATCACACGAGGATTGGTCTTTGGCAGGGCATCAAAGGCATCAAAAATCGGCTGAGCCCGAAGAAGCATACCTTGCCCACCACCGTAGGGCTCATCATCGACATGCCTCGCTTTTTCCGCATAATCCCTAAAATTGTGATAATGGATGGAGAGTAAGCCCTTATCAACAGCCTTTCCAACAATGGAATGCTCCAGTGGCGCAAACATTTCAGGAAAGAGGGTTAAAATATCAATCCTCATCATCCAATCCTTCCAAGAGCTCCACTTCGACTCGTGAGTCCGCTAGATTGACAGACAAGATAACAGATGGGATATAAGGCAAGAGCAAATCTCGTTTGCCTTTTCTTGCCACGACCCAGACATCGTTGGCACCCGGTTGCAGGATTTCCTTGACCTCTCCGATATATGTCTCCCCTTCATAAACAGGAAGACCGATAATCTCATGGTAGTAAAATTCATCTTCTGGCAGCTCTGCCAGAGCTTCTTCTGCCACCTTGAGTTCACAGCCCTTGTACTGCTCCACCTCATTGATATGAGAGAGTCCCTTAAACTTGACAATATCAAAGTTTTTGTGCTTTCTGTGGCTAGCGATTTCCACCTGTCTGATCAACTCATCTTTGGGACTAAAAATAGCTAACTGACTTCCTTTTTTGAAACGCTCCTCGGTAAAATCGGTCACACTGAGAACACGCAATTCCCCTTGCAGCCCTTGAGTATTAACGATTTTCCCCACGTTAAAATAATTCATCTGATTTCCTAGCCTTTCCTATGGTAAAAAAAGTAGCAACCAAGGTCACTACTTTTCATCAATTACAATTCTAACTTTTTTTCCTTGAGTTGGCACAGAATAGACAATCGACCTTATCGCTGTAATCGTGCGACCCTTTTTACCAATCACACGCCCAATGTCTTCGGGATCCAAGTTCAAATGATACTCCAAAAACTCAGGAGTATCCTCTATTCGTATTGTCAACTGATCGGGATGTGAAATCAAGGGTTTCACAATAGCGATAATGAGATTTTCAATCGTGTCCATAGGCTTTTATTATTTTGAGAATTTTTGATCGTGGAATTTCTTCATCACACCAGCTTTTGAAAGGATGCTGCGAACAGTGTCAGATGGTTGCGCACCTTTAGACAACCAGTCAAGAACGCGGTCTTCTTTAAGGGTCACTTGGTTTTCAGCTACAAGTGGGTTGTAAGTTCCAACGGTTTCGATGAAACGTCCATCACGTGGTGCACGTGAATCTGCAACGTTGATACGGTAGAAAGGTTTCTTTTTAGAACCCATACGAGTTAAACGGATTTTTACTGCCATTTTTCTAATCTCTTTTCTGTTATAAATTGATTTTAAGAACAATCACTCATTCTTACGTTTTCTAGTATATCACAGTGAAAAAAAGGTGTCAAGTTTTTTTCTTGACACTCTTTTATTTTATTCGTAGCGAAGGGCTTCGATCGGATCTAACTTGCTAGCTCGGTTGGCAGGTAAGATTCCAAAGACAGCTCCCACCCCTACTGAAAAAGCAATCGCAACTAGGACGGTTTTTAAATCAAGGGTTGGTTTTCCAATATAATCCACCAAGGCTGGGATGCTTCCTAAGAGGAGAGTCACAAGGAAGGCCAAAACCAGACCAATCAGTCCACCAATCAAAGTCAAGACCATGGACTCAATCAAGAATTGAGAAAGAATATTGCGTCTGGTTGCGCCAAGCGCCTTTCTAAGCCCAATCTCGCGGGTCCGCTCGGTCACAGACACCAACATGATATTCATCACCCCGATACCACCGACAAAGAGAGAAATCCCTCCGATAATACCGATAACAGTGGTTACCACACCGATTTGTGTATTGGCTTGTGCCACGATTTCATCAATTTCCAAGGCAGTGAATTTTCCGACTTGAGGTTTGGTCAACTCAGTCAGTTGCTTAGCCACTTCTTTTCCGACACGCGCTGAATCCTCAACATTTGGAATATGCACATAAATGCCTTGCACCTCATCTGCTCCAAACTCAGCAGAGAGCTGGGTATTGGACATGAGAGCTGCTCCATTAGCATCGGAAGCCGTCTTAACAGCGCCTTCTTCGGTATAAACACCGATGACCCGATATTTTTTATCTCCAACATCAATCACCTTATTGACCGCTGCCTCGTTAGAGGAAAAGAGATTTTTAGCCAAGGTTTTATCAATCATGATAACCCGAGCAAACTGACTCATATCGTTCTCATTGATAGAACGGCCTGCCAAGATTTTTAGTTTTTTGACTTCAAAATAGGTGCTGTTGGCACCCGTGATGGCGACCTGCTTTGCTTTTTTATTTTCATAAGCCAAAGTCTCTGGCAAAGAGTTGGTCACATAATAGCCAGAAGCTCCTGGCGTTGAGCGAACAATCTGCTCCACCCAAGCCTCTCTGACCTCTGGTGCTTTTGGAGCATTGTCATCAACCGTAAAAGGACTATCAGTCGTTGTATAGTAAACTGGCAAGTCATGCTGTAACTCCAAGGCTTGATCGCCCACATAACGACTCAAACCAGCCCCCAAGGCCATGATAACCGCTACGGCAGCGACCCCCATGATAACACCTAGCATCGTGAGAAAAGAGCGCATCTTATGACTAAGGACAGATCCTATGGCAAATTTCCAGTTTTGCATCCTTCCCCTCCTAATCTATCCGAACGCTATCAGTCGTATCAAGGGTAATTTCCCCGTCACGAATGACAATTTTTCTCGTAGCATAATCGGCAATCTCAGGCTCGTGAGTCACCATGATGATGGTTTTTCCTTCGCGGTTAAGCTGGGTCAAAAACTCCATAATCTGGTTTCCTGTCTTGGTATCAAGCGCCCCTGTTGGCTCATCAGCTAAAATGATGGATGGGTTGTTGACCAAGGCACGTGCAATCGCTACGCGTTGTTTTTGTCCTCCTGAGAGTTCAGACGGCAGATGGTTCATCCTGTCTTTTAGCTCCACTTTTTCAAGAAATTTCTCTGCTAGTTTTTTACGCTTTCCAGCTCCCATGCCAGCATAGATAAGGGGCAACTCCACATTATCCTTAGCACTGAGCTTTGAAAGGAGGAAAAATTGTTGAAAGACAAAGCCGATCTCTTCATTTCGGACATGAGCAAGATCTGTTTCAGACAGTTCTGAAACAGAGGTGCCATCAAGAATATAGTGTCCTTCGGTTGGTCGATCTAGTAAGCCAATAATGTTCATGAGAGTGGATTTTCCTGAACCAGAAGGCCCCATGATAGCAAGAAACTCCCCATCATAAACACTCAAGTCTATGCCTTTTAAGACGCGCAATTCCTCGTCTCCATTGTGATAAGACTTGACAATCCCTTTTAGGCTCATCAATTCTTTACCTGTACTCGTCATACCTTATCTCCTTCTAGGATTTGTCGGCTACGGTGTGATCCAATTTTTCACCATTTTTTAGATCCTTGCTTGGATTGGTGATGACTTCTTGCCCTTGATGAAGACCAGAGGTGATTTCTTGATGGCTACCATCAGCATTGGCGGTTGCCACTTCCATCTTGGTTACCTTATTGTTTGCTTTATCAAAGACCCAAACATAGTGTTTGCCTTTTTCGTTAACCACCGCTGAGATAGGAACTGTGACACTCTTTCTGTCATTGACGACTTCAACAGACACACTAAAGCCTTGTTTGAGGGCACCTGGATCTCCTGTGATGTCCACACGATATTCGTAGCTGGCTGTTTTGCCGCTATTGTCCTGACCTGCGGTATCTCTTTCTTTTGGATAGTTAGAGATGTAGGAAATGACACCATCCCATTCTTTTTTAGGAAAAACCTTGGACTTAATCTTGACCTTTTGACCGACCTTTAAGGTAGCTAGGTCATACTCACTCAAGGTTCCTTTGATTTGTAATTGACCTTCACTGGTCACATGAACAAGGGTTTGGCTGGTCTTGGAGGATGGATCAATATTACGATTGACCTCAACCACGGTTCCTGAAACATCACTCAAAACGGCGGTTTCGTTCAAGACTTCTTGGGCTTTGTCCACATTGCCTTGGGCATCGGCGTAGGCATCGTTGAGATCTTGGAGTTGATCACTATAAGTGCCTCCTGTGTTAATCGGGGTGGAGAGTCCACCTTCGTCATCTGAACCTAAATTAGCTGACGGCAATTTGCCATAGGTTTGCAGGTAGTTAATCTGACGCCCAACCTTGTTGAGATTGCGGACAGCTGCATCATAATCCGCTTGTGCCTTGGTGATGTCGTATTGGACCAGCTGGTCTCCTTCTGAAACCTCATCGCCAATAGAAACCGTGACATTGGCGCTGTTACCTTTGGTCGCATCATAGTAAACATACTGCTCAGAAAGGGCGCTAACAGATCCTGATAAGAGGGTCGAAGAGGCTAGTGAACCCTCTTTGGCACTAGCAACCTTATAAATCGCTTCACTTTTTCCTTGGCTGGCATAAATCAAGCCACCAATTCCCAAAATGACGACCGTTCCAACACCAGCAATCGCCATTTTTTTCTTATTGGACAGTTCCAATTTCCTACGTTTTCTTGACATACTATCTCCTCGCTCTCCAGCTTGTGTTGTTTTTGTGATACAATTTTACCATTTGTTGATTTGACTGTCAAGCTATTGTCAAAAAAAGAGAGTGGGAAAGAACTCGGTCATTTTGGAGTCTTCGATTCTTCCCTACTCTCTTATTTTTAGGATCGCGCTAATCTTTTTGAAAAAACTTTTTATTGAACTTTAACGCCAACCTTATTCAGCCTTTTCACTCAGGTATTCATAACGGTCATACTTGGCAAGAAGGCTATCATTAGCGACATCTAGACGCTTTTGCAAATCTCCCAAGGCCACGTAGTCCTCTGATTTTTCGAGCATTTCTTGTTCGATCGCTGCGATTTCATTTTCAAGGTTTTCGATTTCTTCTTCGATAGTTTCCCATTCTTTTTTCTCTTGATAGGTCAGGCGAACCTTTTCAGTTTTCACTTTGGTTTCTTTAGATTTAGGATTTTCTTTGACCTCTAGGCTGGCTTTTTCCAAAAAGGCCTTTTCATCCAAATAATCCGTGTAATTGCCAAAGAAAATAGTAATGCCACCATTCTCAAAAGCGAGAATCTTCCTTGCCACCTTATCCAGAAAATAACGGTCATGGCTAACAGTGATAACAGGTCCAGCAAACTCTTCTAAAAACTGCTCCAATACCGTCAAGGTCGCAATATCCAAGTCATTGGTTGGCTCGTCTAACAGCAAGACATTGGGCTGGGTCAAAAGGAGCTTGAGTAGGTAGAGGCGTTTTTTCTCTCCTCCTGAGAGCTTGCTAATGAGCGTGCCGTGTGTGGATCTTGGAAATAAAAATTGCTCCAACAGATTGGTCACGCTGACTGTCCCTTGGCTGGTTTTACTTTCTTCTGCCACTTCTTGCAGGTAATTGATGACCCGCTTATCCTCACCCATGTCCTTGATAGCTTGAGAAAAGTAGGCAATCTTGACCGTTTCGCCGATAGAAACCTCACCCTTAGTGGGCTGCAAGTCTCCATTGATGAGGTTGAGCAGGGTTGACTTACCAACACCATTATCCCCAACGATGCCGATACGATCCTTGTTTTGGATGAGAAAATCAAAATCCTTTAAAATCAAACGTTCCCCATAAGCAAAGCTCACATCCTTAAACTCAATGACTTTTTTCCCGATCCGCTGACTATCAAACTGAATGGACAATTCTTCCTTGGTCTGTGTTTGAGAAAGGTCCTGCTTCAAACCATGAAAACGATTGATTCGTGCTTCTTGCTTGGTCGCCCGTGCTTGAGGTTGCCTTCTCATCCATTCTAGCTCTTGCTTATAGAGCTGTTGTTTCTTATGAAGGCTGGCTAAATCACGTGCTTCCTGCTCGGATTTGAGACGGACATAATCTTGGTAATTGCCCTGGTATTCTGTCAAACGTGCCTGAGCCAGCTCAAACATCCGTGTTGCGACTTGATCGAGAAAATAGCGATCATGCGTGATGAAAAGAACGGTCTGCTTGCTACTTTTGAGATAGTTGGTCAACCAAGCGATGGTGCCAATGTCCAAATGGTTGGTCGGCTCGTCTAAGAGCAATAAATCCGCCTCTGATAGGAGGACCTGAGCCAGTTGGACCCGTCTGCGCAAGCCTCCAGAGAGCTTACCGACCGGCTGCAAGAGATCCTCGATCCCTAGTTTTGACAAAACAGTCTTGACCTGACTTTCAATACTCCAAGCATCTAAAGCGTCCAGACGCGCCATGAGCTTCTCAAGTTTGGCTTGATCTTTTTCTTGATAGTGGCTCATGAGGTGTTCGTAATCGCGAATCACTCTCATCTCTTCTAAATCACTGGATAAAACAGTGTCTAGTACGCTTTTCTCATCATCAAAATCTGGTTCTTGGGACAAATAAGCGATACGGTAATCCTTAGCCTTGATAAAGGGCGAGCGGTCCCCGTCAAAACCTGTCCTTTCGGACAAAACATCTAAAAGTGTGGTTTTTCCTGTCCCATTGACCCCGATGAGTCCAATCCGGTCTAAGTCATGAATCAAAAAGGAAATATCCCGAAAAACCGTCTTATCCCCAACCGTTTTGGTTAAGCCTTCTACGATAAAATCACCCATTGGCTCTTTCTCCTTCAACTGCTTTTAAAATAGTTTCGCGATCATTGACGAGATGCCCCTCTACCACCTGATCCTCAATCCAGTTTAAGATCCGACCTAGTTCAGGACCAGCTGAAAGCTGCAACTCCCGCATCAAATCACCCCCATTGACAGCCAAATCTTTCTTATCCTTGATGGTGAGCTCGGCTTCATAACGATAAATAGCAGGCACATCTGTCGGTAAATTTTGGGCACTTCTAAGCCGCTCCACCACCTCTAGGGCGGTTTTGCCATAATCGTACACATCTCTCTTCGTTATCGAATGATGCAAGCGCCACTGATAAATCTCTACCAAACAGGCCACCTCTTTTTGAAATTGACTAGAGGTCTTCCAAGCCTTCAAAAAGGGCTTGACCGCACAGCCTAAGCAGACAATCAGATAAGCCCAAACCTCTTGTGAAGAGTCAAAAACAAAGTCATCTGGCAGTTGCGTTAATAGCTGATCTAAGGCTTTTTCTTGACCAGCTAGACCTGGGAGATAGCGATGTGCCTGACAGTCCAAAAGAGCTTTTAGCCCCTTTTTCCAGTGGGGGGCGCTCAAGAGCTTATCACACTCGATAAAGGAGCGCTCCACTGAAATTTTTTCCAAAAGGGGAGCATGAGTCCGCATAGCCGAAAAAGTCGCCTCCTCAATGGTAAAATCAAGGCTAGCCGCAAAACGAAGCCCCCGTAAAATCCGAAGAGCATCCTCGTTAAAACGCTCACTCGCTTCTCCCACAGCCCGCAAAATCCGGCGTTCAAGGTCAGCTAAGCCCTGAAAACGGTCAATCACTTCTCCCTTTTCATCCAAAGCTAGGGCATTGACCGTAAAGTCTCGACGTTTCAAATCCTCATCCAAAGAGCGCACAAAAGACACCTGACTAGGCCGCCTGTAATCCACATAAACATCTTCTGTCCGAAAGGTTGTGACCTCGTATTCCCCAAAGGGAGATAGGACCAAGATCGTCCCGTGCTCAATGCCGACATCAATGGTCCGCTCAAAAATAGCCTTAATCTCCTCAGGATAGGCACTGCTTGCGATATCCACATCATGGATGGGGCGCTCTAATAAAGCATCGCGCACGCTACCGCCGACAAAATAGGCATCAAATCCTGCTGTTTTAATCCGTTCTAAAATAGGCAAAGCCTTCTGAAATTCAGAAGGCAAGAATCTTAATTTCATGACTCAATCATCTCCGTTTTCAAAGACTGGTATGGTCGCAAGGGCAATCGCTCCCTCTCCCAAGTGGGTCGCAATCACACTGTTAAACGGTACAATCGCCAAGCGTTTGCTATCATAGCCTTGCTCAAGCAGTTGCTGGTACAAGGCTTGTGCTTTTTCTTTCGCTCTAGCCTCAATGATAAACACTTGCTGACCTTGTGCTGCTTTCTCTTCGATGGATTCCATCAAGCGCTTAACCGCTTTTTTCTCCGTTCTGACCTTGTCATACACTTCGATGACACCATCATTGAAATATAAAATCGGCTTGATACTAAGAAGATTTCCCAAAAGGGCAGAGCCATTAGACAAACGTCCTCCCTTGACCAAGTGGTTGAGGTCATCCACCATGATAAAAGCATCCAACTGGTCAATCTGAATAGCCATTCTCTCCAAGATGGCCTCAAAATCAAGTCCAGCCTTAGCGCCTTCTAGCGCTGTCTTCACCAAGACACCGAGTGGGGCGCTGGTAATTTTGGTATCTGGAAAGGCAATGATCATCTGATCATAGTCTTCTGGCAGGTACTGGATATTCTGCCAAAAGCCAGAAATCCCACTGGACAAAAAGAGACCAATCACATGGGTATAGCCTTCTGCTACCAGCTTATCCAAAAGTTCTACCAAGGCAGCTAGACTAGGTTGGCTGGTCTTTGGTAGCGCTTTTTCTTGTTTCATGCGCTCATAAAAGCTATCCAAGGTTATGTCTTTTCCTTCAACAAAACTCTCTTGCCCAAAAACAATGGGAATATCTAATACAAAAAGCTGCTCTGCTTGCTTGATCTCGGCAGGGAGATAAGCAGAAGAATCCGTAATCACGGCTAATTTCATGGTTTAAAACTCCAAAGTTACGCCTGGACGGTCCAAGGCGATTTCTGTTACTTCATAGGTCAAACGCTGCAACATATCAAGGAGGGGCGCAGCAAGACCTTGCACTTCTTCTTGAGAAAATTCGCTAGGTTGATTGACGATTCGGTTTTTAATATGGTTCATCTGAGAGATGACACCAGACAAGACAAACTCGTCTTTGACGACCATAAATTGTAAAACTGCTACAATTGAGGTTTGGTTTTGTTCTTCGTTTTGCTCAATCAACTGAAAGGTCACTTCTGCACTGGTTTCTGGTGTGCCATTTTCCTTTTCCCATTCTAGGTTCCTAGCATCGTAATGGTATTGATTTAAAAAGACTTGTTCACGTACTAATTCCATGATGTTCTCCTTGTTTCTTACAGTCCTTTTCAGTATATCATATTCTTGCCATTTAGTAAAAAGAAGGCTAGAAATCAACTAGAATTTTTTAGGGTGTCTCTCTACAATTTCTGGATGCGCCTCTAAAAGCGCACGCCCTTCTTTGGTCAACTGATAGCCCCTAAGTTCAAATCGTTGTGCCAACTCTTCTTCGCTAAAATTCACAAGCATGGCTTGATCCAAATCCGCACGCTTCATCTTAGATAAACCACTCACTCCTTTTTCCTTGAGCCAGTCTTTTAGCTGACCGGCTGGAAGATGAGACAGCGAAGCAAAGGCACTTTCCTTTTGAACGTAACCTTTTGCTATCAGCTCCTCTAAAATATCTTCTGCCTTAACCCCATAGCTGGTGGCAAAATACTTGTGGTGAGGGGATGCACTCGTGTAGGTGCCAAACTGGATGCGCCAAAGCATAATGATATGACCGGGAAGAAAGCCTTCTACTGTGCGTTCCATAGCCCACTTAGGGATAGGTTTTCTCAGTAATTCTGTCTGATATTTCTCTGCAATATAGGGCATTTCAGCATGATGTTGATAAACAGTTTCAATGGTTTTCATGGGCTTATTATAGCAAAAATTTTGACAAAAAGAAAGGAAGGAAAATCAGCTAAATCCCATTTCCCTCACCAAAATAAACTCCAAATCAAAACCAAATGAATCAAGAAACGCACCAAATGATGGCTGAGATGAAGAGGTTCTTGACTGCGCTTTCGTACCACATAGAGGATAAGGGACAAAAAGACAAGCAAAACCGTCATAGCAACCTTAATCCAGAAAAAACTACCAAAAAGATGACAAATTGACAAAAGAAACAAGACAAATGCGACTGCAAAGATTATCGCATTCGGTGAGGAAATAGCGCCTGACCTCACTTGAAATCCTCTTTCCCTTTTTAATTGAGCAATCGCTGCCAAAAGCACCACTAGAGTATATAAGACTAAGACATAAGCCATAACAAACCTCCTTTTCTCCTAGTTTATTCCTTTTATAAAAAAAATCAAGCCTTTCATTTGCAATTTTCTGTTTTTTATTAGCTTGAATTTCTATCCTCACTTCTCTAAAGACCCCTGCCACTAAAAATGGTATAATAGACGATGGTAGATTTGAACAGATTAAGACATCCATTACCCTATAACACAAAGGAAAACCAAGGAATATGAGTATTACAAAAGAATTTGACACAATTGCAGCTATTTCGACCCCTCTTGGTGAGGGGGCGATTGGGATTGTTCGCCTATCTGGGAGTGAGGCGATTACACTCGCCAACCAGATTTTTAAGGGCAAGGATCTTGACAATGTTCCCTCCCATACCATTCACTACGGTCATATCATGGATAAGGGACAAGTCGTTGATGAGGTTATGGTGACTGTCATGAAAGAGCCAAAAACCTTTACACGCGAGCATATCGTTGAGATCAACACCCACGGTGGTCTGGCAGTGACCAATGAAATCTTGCAACTGGTCCTAAAGACTGGTGCGAGATTAGCCGAGCCTGGCGAGTTTACCAAACGTGCCTTTTTAAATGGGCGAATCGACCTGACGCAAGCAGAAGCCGTTATGGACTTGATTCGCGCGAAGACCGACAAGGCGATGGCTAATGCTATCGGTCAACTAGAAGGATCCCTTTCCCAGCTCATCAATAGCATTAGAGATGAAATCCTAGCCACGCTAGCTCAGGTCGAAGTCAATATCGACTATCCCGAATACGATGATGTCGAGGAGATGACCACTGCCCTCCTGAGGGAAAAAACCGAGAGTTTCGAACAGCTCCTACGCCAACTCCTCAAGACTGCTAAACAAGGCAAAATCCTGCGTGAAGGTCTAGCGACTGCCATCATTGGACGCCCCAATGTTGGAAAATCTAGTCTTTTAAATAACCTCCTCCAAGAAGATAAGGCCATCGTGACGGATATTGCAGGCACCACGCGTGATGTCATCGAAGAATATGTGAACATCAATGGTCTACCACTCAAACTCATCGACACCGCAGGCATCCGTGAGACCGATGATATTGTTGAGCAAATCGGTGTGGAGCGCTCTAAAAAAGCCCTTGAAGAAGCAGATTTGGTCCTCCTTGTTCTCAATAGCTCCGAAACACTGACCGAACAAGATCGCAGACTCCTCGACCTCAGCAAGGATACGCCCCGCTTGGTCCTTCTCAACAAGACCGACTTGCCTCAGCGCATCGAAACAGACCAAATCCCCCAAGATGCTATCCCTATCTCCGCTCTGACAAATCAAAACATGGATCAGTTGGAAGTACGCATCAACCAACTCTTTTTTGAGCAAGCCCAACAGCTGGAACAAGATGCCACCTACCTCTCCAACGCGCGTCATATCAGCTTGATTGAACAGGCACTTGAGAGCCTACAAGCCGTCAATGACGGTCTGGCTCTTGGCATGCCTGTGGATCTCTTGCAAATTGACCTGACCAGAACTTGGGAAATTCTAGGGGAAATCACAGGAGATGCCGCTCCTGATGAACTCATCACCCAACTCTTTAGTCAGTTCTGTCTAGGAAAATAAAAAGTATCAGCTTAAAAGCTGATACTTTTTTGTACTCATCAAGGACGATCAATACTCCGGCTTAAATCAAGATATTGATTAGCATCTTGGATGACTTGATTGACCTTATGTTCTAAGCCAGAAAGGGCACCTTGACCAAGATAGAGACGCTTGGGTGCTTGTGGCCTTTGAGCCACTTCAAGAATAGCTTTGGCCACGAGCTTGGGATCGCCACTTTGGTTGTGGTTAAGACGCTCTAAACTCTCCATAGTCGCTTGGACCACTTGATAATCTGGAATCTCTTTTTCAGGACGCTTCATCGAACTTTGGTCTAAAAAGTCGGTTCTCACCCCGCCCGGGCAGATGGCTGTCACCTGGATACCAAAGGGAGCAACCTCATCACTCAGCGCCTCACTCATCATGATAACGGCAGCCTTGGTCGCTGAGTAGATGCCTTGTGTGGGACCTGTCACGGTTCCTGAAATGGAGGCTAAATTGATGATATGCCCCGACTTTTGGGCTCGCATCTGGGGCAAGACGGCCTGTGTCATCTGTAAGAGACCAAAGACATTGACATCAAAATTAGCTCTGACCTCCGCCATGGAGAAGGCCTCCAAGGCACCTAAAATGGCGTAACCTGCATTATTGACTAGAACATCAATGCGAGAAAATCGTTCCAAGGTCGCTTCCACCGCAGCTTGAATACTGGCTTCGTCAAAAGTCATGGATAGGGCTAAAAAGTCAGCTTGCTTATCGGGTAAGTGCTGGGCGACTTTTTCAGTCAAGGCCTCATGATTTCGGCTGGTCGCAGCTACCTGATAGCCTGCCTTTAGGGCTTCAATCAACAAATCAAAGCCGATTCCCTTTGAAGCCCCTGTCACCATCAAAACACCTTTAGTCATCTGTCTTTTCTCCGTTTTCTGTCATCAAATCTTCAACCAAATCAGCAATCCTAGGCAAATCGTTGATGATTTCAATCCCTGTATTGACTGAAATGATACCATTTTCCACGTCACCTTCTAGCATGCCCTTGCGAGTGCCTCCATGCTCTTTGATAAGAGCCATGCTATCAGTCTTACTCATTCCTTTTTCGTAATCTTTTGCCAAACGTTGGGACAGGCTGTTATTCAAAGAACGCTGGTTGCGTGCCACCAAGAGGACATCTGAATTTTTCGCTTCCAGTAGGGCAGCTTTGACCTCTGGTGCTAGTCTGGATTCCTGTGTGAGCAAAAAGCGTGTGCCAATATAAACACCACTAGCCCCAAGGGCAAAGGACGCCTTGACCCCTCGGCGATCATTGATTCCACCTGCTGCCAGAACAGGAATCGATACTGCATCTACCATGGCTGGCACAATGGTAAAGGTCCCGATATGACGGTCTGGAATAATGCCACCCTCATCATAACCTGTCGCCACTAAAAGGTCTGCACCCAATGCTTCTGCTTCTTTCATATTGTCTGATGTAGCATCTAATGGACGATGAATGATGATGCCATCCTGCGCTTTGATGCGCTCAAACACCTCAGCATCCGCCTCACCAACTGTCGCAAAATAGCGGACACCCTCTGCAAAAGCGGCTTCTAAGAGCGCCTCACTAAAGGGATTAATGGGAAGTAAAATATTGATACCAAAGTTTTTATCGGTCAATTCCTTGGTCTTTTTAATCTCCTCTCGCATAGCGGTGTAGCTTTCTTCTACGGACAAGAGGTCAAACTGACCTGCATTGGGTCCTAAAATCCCAAGACCTCCTGCATTGGAAACAGCTGCTACCATCTTGGCATCGGTCAACCAGTTCATCGGTCCTTGGATGAGGGGATATTTTGTTCCTAAAATTTCTGTTACACGTTTACTTTGATTCATCATCAGGTCTCCTTTTTATACTGTTCTATCTTGTAAGAGAGGGATAATCACTTGATAGGCTTCTTGCAAAATCTTCTCTCCCTCTTTCGTTAAGGCTAGCTGAGTTTCTCGCTTATCCTCTTGACATGTCACTCGGCGAATCACCCCACAGCTGGTCTCAAATCGCACCAACATTCTTGAGGTCGCACTCAGACTAAGACCAATGTCCTCACTCAAATCACTAATGCGAAGTCGCTTTCCTGCTCGGCTACTAAGGGCGTGAAGGGCGTAAAATTCATTCAAGCTGATGCCGTTTGAGACCTGCTTGAGAGCACTTTCCATCTGTTGGATAAGCTCTTTTTCCCTACGCCTTCTTTCTAGCCAATCATCTACCATGTCTTGCATAAGGCTCTCCTTTTTAAAATTGCTTGCACAAGCAATTATATAGCTAGTATAATCTTTTCACTACCCCTTGTCAAGAAAAAACTCCCCTTCATAACCCAAAGAAAAAGGCTAAAGGGGAGATGACAGTTCTTAGTGACCAGTATTACCAAGAAGATTCATCAATAAAACACCAATGATGATCAAGATAAGCCCGATAATGCTGTAAAGATTAATCGTTTCCTTAAAGATAAAGACCGCAATAGCTGCGGTCAATACTAGACCTAAACCAGACCAAGTCGCATAAGCGACACCTAAAGGAATGGTCTTTAATGATAAGGAGAGAAAATAAAAACAAATCCCAAAAGAAACCAAGGCACCAAAGGTTGGTAGAGGCTTAGAAAAGCCATCTGACACTTTAATCATATTGGTCCCAAATAGTTCGCCTATAATAGCTAAAATCAAATAAAGATAAGACATTTTACTCTTCCTTCTAAACTTTTATTTCAACAAAGATGTGGAATGCACCATACGGTTATCTCGTTCTGGATAGATGAAATCCATAGCACGGTTAATCGCAAGAGGAGCTTCGCCAAAACCAGTCGCAATCAAATCAGCCCTGCCCTCATAAAAGGCGCTATCTCCAATCGCATACACACCCGCTTGACTGGTTTCAAGATAGCGATTAACTAAGACACTAGAGCGCTTGGTATCTAAGTTCCAGTGTTTCAAGTGTTTGTGGTTGGTGGAAAAACCAAAACTCACAATCAAGGCATCAAAGAACAGATCCTGCGTCTCCTCTGATTTGACCTTTTTGACCCGCAGTCCTTTAAGTTGATCCTGCTCTTCTAAAAATGTCAAAGGCAGATAGGGGGTTAAGATCTGAACCTTAGATGCTTCTAGTTGAGCGACACTATGCTCATGCGCTCGAAAAGCCTCTCTGCGGTGGACCAAAGTCACAGACTTTGCCACATTCACCAGACTATTTGCCCAGTCCACTGCTGAATCCCCGCCGCCACAGATAACCACGTCTTGATTTCTGAAACGTTCCAACTGGGGCACATGATAAAAAATAGTCTCTTGATGATGCTTGTCTTCCCCTTCTAGCCCGAGCGGTCTAGGCGCAAAAGCCCCATTGCCACAAGCTAGGACAATAGCTTTTGAAAAATGTTGACCACGATTAGTGTTTAATCTAAATACCTTCCCCTCACGTTCAAAGGTTTCGAGAGTCTCTCCCAAACAAATGGTGGTCGTAGCGTCAAAACGTGAAAGTTGCTCAATGAGATTTTCCGTCAAATTCTTTCCTGAAATAGCTGGAAAGCCCGGGATATCATAGATGAGCTTTTCTGGGTATAAAATCGCAGGCTGTCCGCCCAGCTCATCCAAAGATTCGATGATCTTGACCGATAAGCTTCTCAAGCCCGCATAAAAAGCTGCAAAAAGCCCGATAGGTCCCCCTCCAATAATCGTAATATCATATACTTTTTCGTCTGTCATATCTTCTCTTCTTTCCATACCTATTCATCTTTGATCAGACCATTAGAAAATAAAAAAGCCTAGGCAGGCTCTCTGGTGTCAAAATGCCGATTGCAGGGCTCGAACCTGTGACCTACGCGTTACGAGTGCGTTGCTCTACCAACTGAGCTAAATCGGCTTTTCGAAACTATTATACCATATTGGGCGTTAAAGTCAATCTTTTTTAGGATTTCTCACACAAAAAGAGACCAGCTGAACCAGTCTCTCATTCGATTAAGCTTCTTTATGGAATGGAAGCTCTTCACCGATAGCTTCTAGACGTTTTGCCCACTCTTCACGGCTAAGACCGTGTTCTGCGACGTAGCGATTGCGCTCATGGGCACGGCACTCTTTTGAGCAACCACGGACGTATTTATCTTCATTTTCTTCTGAAGTGAAGAATTGACGGTTACAAAATGGGTTGGCACAATTCACATAGCGATCACACGGAGTTCCGTCGTACCAGTCTTTTCCGATAACGCTTGGATCGACATGGTTAATGTCAACAGAAATACGGTCATCAAAGACGTACATTTTTCCTTCCCAAAGTTCACCACGGACTTCTGGATCTTTGCCGTAAGTCGCGATACCACCGTGTAGTTGACCTACATCCTTGTAGCCTTCACGCACCATCCAACCAGAGAATTTTTCACAGCGTACACCACCGGTACAGTAAACGACCACGCGCTTGTCCATGAATTTTTCTTTGTTGTCACGCACCCATTGTGGCAACTCACGGAAGTTGCGGATGTCAGGGCGAATCGCTCCTTTAAAGTGACCGAGGTCGTACTCGTAGTCGTTACGGGTATCAAGAACAACCGTATCTTCATCCAAGAGGGCTTCCTTGAATTGTTTTGGTGAGAGATACTCACCTGTCAACTCAAGTGGATTGACGTCATTATCAAAATCATTATCTTCTAAACCAAGGTGAACGATTTCTTTCTTGTAGCGTACAAACATCTTGCGGAAGGCTTGATGATCTTCTTCGTCAATTTTGAACCAAAGGTCACTAAAACGAGGATCGCTATGCACCCAGTCCATGTATTTTTGAGTGGTTTCGTAGTCTCCTGAAACAGTACCGTTAATCCCTTCATCTGCGATGAGGATGCGTCCTTTTAGACCGATGGACTTACAAAAAGCCAAGTGTTTTTTGGCATATTCTTCTGCGTTCTCAATCGGAACATACTTATAATAAAGCAATACTCTAATTTTTTCTGACATGGTCTTTCTCCAATCTTTGCAATAGATTTGATTTTCTCAATCACCTTTATTTTACTATTTTAAGCCCAAAATAGCAAAGGTTTTTTGGTGATTTTAAGACAAATATAGACCGCTTTCACTCAAAATGTGGTAAAATGAAAACCAGCGACAAGCTAGAAAGGACTCCTATGCATTACGAATTTGCCTTAGAATACGGCACCTATCCGATTAAAGAAGAAACAGCTGATCCCTTGCTCTTTGCGCCTTATGTCATCCCTGATTTTTTGGACAAAGATGACGCATTAAAAAAGAAACTCGAAGAGATGAATCAACTCTTTCACAGTCTCTTTTTGAGTCTGGAATCTCAAGCCCACTACATTGGTCATGAATTTCCAGAACGCATTGAAACCATCAGAAGGCTCTACCAAGAAACCAGCCAAACCCTAACCACCAAGTATCCGCAACTGGATATCACTGTGGAACCCTTTTTGCTCTAATGAAAAAGAGCTAGGCTTTTTGACCTAGCTTTTTCTTTTAGACTTTTAAAACCTCCAAGTGCCTTCCTCCTAAGAGAATCAGGTACTGCTCCACCTGCTCCATTTGATAAGAACGCGATAAAGCCGTGGCATAGAGGGCCATCTGCTCTTTGTAGCGTTCTAACACTTGCTGCGGATGCTGATAACGATCAGTCTTGTAATCAAACAAAATAATGCGATCGTCTAATAACACATAGCCATCTAAAATTCCCCGAATTACAAAGTCTTCCTTGCTGATGGGATCTTGCTCAATCATAGCAAAAGGTGCTTCACGGTGGACTTTTTGATGTTCTTTTTGAAGGAGCTGACCAAGCGGTGTTTGAAAGAAAGCATAGATCTTATGTAGGTCTATTTTTTTCTTAACCGCAGGGTCAGCTTGGACTTGGCTAAGGGCAGTTTCCAAGTCTTCAAACGTGACCTCGTTTGAAAGAGGTAGGCGTTGCATGAGTTCGTGGGTGGCACTTCCAATCATGGCCCCTGTGACAGGCGCTTTCTGACCCAAATTCGGAAGCGTAAACGTCAAAGGACGCTCGTTCTTATCCAAAATCGCCACCCCTTCTGTCTCGCTAATGGGTTCATAAAAAGCCTTAATCTGGCTAGGTGTCGTCACACGAGGGAGATGAATGGCTCGATCGTACTTGTGATTGAGAGCAAAGACCTGCTCCATGGTCTCTAAAGCCTCTAAAATCTCAGCTGGTGAGTAGGGATCACTCTCATCTAAGATTTCCTGCAACTCGCTTTTTTGCCGACGTCCTGCTAGGATCTCTTCTTCTGTCTTTGTCACTAGATTAAAGAGGCGGTCCTTCTTCTCAAGATGGTGATAAACCGCCAAAATCCAGTCTTGGAAACTTCTGGCACGCCGTCTTACCTGAAAAGGCAAGACCACACTGCTACCCTCTTGCTCCTTTTCCTCTTGAATCTGATGAGGTTTGCCTTTTCCGACCAGATAGAGCTGGTCTTTTGCCCTAGTCATGGCGACATAGAGCAGGCGTAGGCGTTCAGACAAGGTCTCAAGCACCAAGTCTTCTTGAATAATCTGATAAGGGACACTGGGCATTTTCACCTTGAGACTAGAAAGAAAAGTCTCGATGTCTGCCTTTTTATCTGCCAGATAAAGGCTGCCAATCCCATACGTCCGACTGAGAACCACATTGGTGGTGACATCTTTCAAATTAAATTTCTTATCTAAGTTGAGCAAAAAAACATAAGGAAACTCCAACCCCTTACTCTTATGAATGGTCAAGAGTTGGACGGCATCAGAAGGGCTTGATACCGGCACATCTGCCAAATCATGCTCTTCTTTAATCAAATGATCCATCAAAGCGATAAAACGCGTCAATCCCTTAAATCCCGTGCTTTCAAATTGATTGGCCCGATGAGCAAGAGCATAGAGATTGGCCTTAGCCTGCTCGGCATTGGGCTGTCCTCCAACATAATCGAGATAAAATTTCTCTTCATAAATGGTCCAAATCAAATCATAAAGGCTGCTCAAACGAGCGACCTCTCGCCAATGAGAGAGGGTTGCTAGAAAGATTCTAGTTTTTTCAAGGAGGTCTTTGTTCACAAGATTATGATCAGCTTGCTTTTCCACCTGCTGCAATTTGTCATAAAACGGCATCTTGTCCTCGACCAAAACTGCCACCCGAGCCAGCTCATCTTCTTTCCAACTAAACATAGGAGAACGAAGCAAAGCCACAAGAGCATAGTCATTCAAGGGATTGTTGATGGTTCTTAGGGTCTCAAGCATGACCATCACTTCCACGGACTCAAGATAGTGGGTCTCCCCACCATCAGCTACCAAGGGAATTTGATAGTCTTGAAAGATCCTTGTAATGGCTTTATTGGCACTGCGTGAGGGGACTAAAAGAGCGATGTCTGAAAAAGAGATTTCTTTTTCCCTATGTAAGCGTAAAATCTCCTGTGCGACTAGCTCGATCTCCCCACCATCTAAGGGTTCTGTCTCATTTTGCTCATAAAAGAGAAAGGTCGTCTGATGATCAGGTCGCTCAAGCCTCTGCTCCAAAGTCCCCGCTAAAAGTTCATGACTGCTGTCGTAGGTGATTTCCCCTAGAGCCTGATCCATGAGATGACGAAACAGCAAATTGGTGGAGTCAAGAACATTCTGATGGCTTCTAAAATTCTCCTTGAGCAAGATCAAGTGGTTGCTCGTTTCGGTCTTATTGTAATCCTGAAACTTTTGGTTAAAAATCTGCGGGTCAGCCTGTCTAAAACGGTAGATGGACTGCTTAATGTCCCCTACCATAAAGCGATTATCACCTCGAGATAAGAGATCTAAAAGGGTTTCTTGCAGGTGATTATTGTCTTGATATTCATCTACCATGATTTCGACAAATTGGTCTTGCAACTGCTCTCTCAGCTCTTTTTGCGTTTCGAGCAAATGGATAGACAAGTGAGCCAAGTCGCTAAATTCAAACTGGCCTTCTTGCTTTTTCAGTTGCAGGTATTGGTCCGAAAAATCCAGCACAAAATCCCGCAAAATGGTTAGTAAAGGAAGGAGCTGGTCTTGATACTTGACGATTTCTTCTTGGTCTAAAATACCTTGGACGCTAGCTTTTAGGTTCTCTAGATAATCATTTTTATCCGCATTGTACCGCGTTTTATATGCCATCAAGTCCTCGTCGCTTGGACGACTCGCATTGGTCAACCCCCTGCCATTACTTTGCTTATTGATATCAAGGATAGCCTTAGCTAATGCCAATAAGCCGTCCTTACTCTCTTCTTCTAGGGCATCTAAAAGCTGGCTAACCTCTGCCAGATTATCCAGATACTTGGCCTTTGGAAAATAAGTTCTGGCTTGTTCTAAATGGTACTGGAAAAAGCCTTTCATCTCACCTAAGAGATAAGCCAAATCCTCTAAATAAGCCTCTCTTTGCTTTTGTCCCAAAGTCGCTAAGGTACTCGGCTCATAGCTGGATAAAAAGACCTCCTGTAACCACTGCTTTGGATGGCTAGTGGACTGGGAAAAATCCGTAATGCCATAAACCAAAGCTTCAAAAGGCTTGGTGTCTTTGGCTCCGAGGGTGAGATTTTTGACCATAGATAGGAAACGAACACGGTCTTTTCCAGTCATGTAGTCATTAAAGAGATCCTGAAAGACTTCTTTTTTCAAAAGCGACATCTCGCTTTGATCCTGCATAATACGAAAATGAGACGGCACTCCAATTAGATGCCCATAATCCTTGACCAATTGATTGGTAAAGGCATCCATGGTACCAATATCAGATAAGGGTAAGAGGGCTAACTGAGCTGAAAAATAAGCTCTTGTTTCATCCGTCTTAGCCTCAGCAAGACGACTCCTAAGTTTACGCTCCAGCCGCTCTTTTAACTCTTGTGCTGCCTTGACCGTAAAGGTCGAGATAAAAAGACGATTAAGGCTCACACCACGCTCGATCATGTCCATAATCCGCTCAATCATGACAAAGGTCTTTCCAGAACCAGCAGATGCTGAGACCAAGATATTGCCCCCATGCGTATAAATGGCATCAATCTGCTCTGGAGTGCGTTTTTGCTCCAGTTGGGAGGCTTTTTCCTGCGCTTTTAGAGCAACAATCGCCTCTTGATCTAAAAATGGAGTTTTCATCGATCCGTTTCCTCCTTCATTTTCTCCAAGAGATACAAGCGTCTTTCCTTGTCATTTCGCACTAACTCTTGAGGAAGACGCAAAAGTTTTCTGCTTTCTCCCAAATGCTGATCAGCTGAAAAACGCGTAATCGCCTTGAGTTGGTCGCCTAGAACCGTACGACCATCCTTAGTATAGGGGTTGATGGCAAAGTGTCCAGATAAAATCACCTCCTTAGCCACTTCAAAGAGATGCCGATTATAGGTAAACAAAAGCTCCAATTCCTCCTTATCATAGAGTGAATGATTCATCTGATAAAGAGAAGTATCCGCTAGAGGCTGGTCTTGTTTTAAAAAGAGTCCTTTATAAGACAAGGCTTTGTGGGCTTGTTGCACCAAGGCGCTGTCTTCCTCCCCCCCTTCAAAATCCAGCTTTGGTTCCATCATGTGCAGATACATGGCTCCAAATAAGGGCAGATCCTGTTGCGCCAAAGCTTGCAAATAAGTTACCAACTGCACATCTAAACCGTGGTAAAAACTCAGCAAATCAAAGCGTTTACTGCTAGACTTATAATCCACGACACCGTAGCTATTAAGAGGAGTTTGTTTGAGCTGGTCAATCACGCCACGCACAGACAAACTTTTGTTGAGTTCAAGCTGAAAAGAAAGCTCCTCGTCCACAACCTGATGACTGTCCCTAGCCAAAATAGCTGCGGTGCTTTTAGCAATATCACTCAAAACACTCAAGCTGTAAACACCTGCCTGATCCTGTTGGTAAAATTGAGCGAAGGTATCCTCAGAACGAGCCGTTTTTAAGGCTTTGTCTAATTTTTGGTCAAACGTCTCTTGTCCTTGATCCGCCATGACCAATTCAAAAACTCGGTGCAAGTAACGCCCGTGCTGTCTCGCATCAGGATAGATACTTTCTTCGCTTTGCAGTCCCAAGACATAACGCAAGAAATAGAGATACTGGTTATTGTAAAAGGTTTGGAGAGCAGAAGCTGATAAGAGCAAGTGTCCCTCTTTGAAACGCTGATTCAGAACCTCTAGCGATACCGCTTGCGTCAAGAGTCTGCTATCTAAACTAGTAGCCAACCGCCCCTCCTCTAAACGCTCTCTTATCTGCTTGGCTCCTGCTCTCAAAAAGGCTGGACTAGCAGGATCAAGACCTGCTAAGGTTAGGTGGTTGACACTCAGCAAACGCCTGATCACTTCCTTATAAGAAGGTGAAATAGCCCCCTTATCAACAAAAGGAATGCCCAGCTGGTTCAGTATTTTGAGATAAGGAGACGGCTCTTCTTGGGTTTCCGACAGCAACTGAGGGTAGCTCAATATCAGCTGCTCCTTAGCACTGTTTAACAAAGATAGAGCTAGAAAATGATGGCGCTTACTGGCTTCACGCCCAGCCACTTCCAAACGGTAATCCCCCTCTTTGGCATTAAGGTAGAGGCGCTCATCTTCGGACAAAAGACTGCTTGGACGCATTATCCTAGGAAAATGCGACTGGGTCAATCCAACAGCATAGACCAAGGGACTGCTGTGTGCTTCGACCAAGTCATAGTCCGCCACCTGAACCACATCCACCGTAGCAGGCACCGTACGATAATTCCCAGAAAGCAAACTATGGGAGAGGATGGATAAAAAGTCTAAAAGACTCAAAGAAGTCTGTCCGACAATCCGATCTAAACTTTCAAGCAACTGGCAAAAGGTCTCCCAAGCCTCTCGGTGTTGTTGGCGCTCATCTTCAGAAGCCCCTTCCACCAAGCGACTCAACTGCTTGGGCAGTTCAATCGTTTCTAAAAAGTTCATCAATTTACTCAACAAACTCTTGCCAGATTGTTTGCGGCTACCAAGAAAAGTCATCAAAGGAGCAAGGACTTCTCCCTTAAAACGATTGAGCGACTCTAGGTCGTCTCCTTTTGGACTTTTTAAGGTAAAAGGCTGAGTAAAGGCAACTTTCCCCTTGATATCTGCAAAGCGAACATAAGCCTCAAAATGATCCAATAAATCTTGGTCCAAATCCATGTAAAGACCGGTCTTTAAGAGGTTAAAGACATCTTCACTGCGATAGTGGTAACGCACAATTCGCTCCAAAGACTCCACCAACACAATCAAGGGATGGTGGGCCATCTGCCGACTCTCTGCTATATAGTAGGGAATATCATAGCGCTCAAACACCGTTTCAATCAGTTGTTGATAACTCGACACATCTCCAAGTAAGACACGGATATCCTGATAACGGTAGCCAGCTTTTAGCTTTTCTCTAATGTCTCTAGCGACACCTTCTAATTCTTCTTTTTGTGTGCGGTAACGTCTTAAAAGGAGATGCTCTCCCATCTCAAGCGGAGGTTCTTGGCTATCAACAGGGCTAAAAACTGCCTCAAAAGCGCGTGACAAAGGCGCAAAAGGACTAGTCGACCCTTGGCTAGATTGGTAGAGGGGAGCTGTTTCATACTGTCTTGCTAATTCCCTCATAAAATCCAAACTAGACTCATAGCTACTACCACCACTATAAACCGATCGATAAGCCTTTTGACTAATATAGGTGCCAATCACCACCTCATGGCAAGCGGCGTTCAACTGCTGGATAAAAGCCTCTTCCTCCGCAGAAAAGCGAGTAAAACCATCGATCACCACAACCACATCCTTGAGCCTATCTCCTAACTGCTGATCGAAAAGAGCTTGAGTAAAAGACTGCAAAACACCTCTAGTCTCAAAATTTTCCTCCAACATGGTAGCTTGAAGGCGACTAAAAATCAAAATCAAGTCCGCCGCCTTGGCCTTATTTTCCAGTCCTTCCAAATCAAACAGGGTCATTCTCGCTGTCTGCATCTCTTTATAAAGGACCAGTAATTGCTGGATAAAATCCAAAGAAGATTTGACCCGACCATAGTAGGGCAATTCCTCCTCTTTGATGCCTAGCAAAATGCGGTACAAAAGCAGACTCAACTGTGTCTCATCTAACCCTTTTTCCATCAAGGGCTGATCAAACACAAAATAGCGCGCCATCTGGGTAAAGCGTGTAATAGTAATGGCAAAGGATGCCTGATGAGGTAAGTAAGCCAAAACCTGTTTTTCTTTTTCAAAGGACAGTGAGTTAGGCGCAATATAAAATACTCGCTTACCTGTTGCGGCATAGTCTTTCGCCTCTTTTGCTAGTATCGGAGTCATATCCTGCCAGATATCTGTATAGAGAAGTTTCATCTTGCCTTGCTCCTTTCGTCTTGAGTTTCATTATACCATAACTGAAAAGAGAGTCGTTCCTAGAACCACTCTCTTTCTTTATAAAAAGCTAATCGTAACCTTGATATCGTCTTTAAATAATTGCTTGACACGGCAGCGTTCGTCCACATAAGCTAAGACTGCCGCTTGTTCCTTTTCATCAAGAGGTTCTTTCAATTGCAGGCTCAAACTAAAGTGACCTGCCTCGTAGTCAGAAAGCGTCTCAATCTCGATGTGACGCTCAGCATGAACCTTGGCAAAATAGCCCTGCACACACATGGTAACACAGCCGGCCAAGGCCATATTGACCAAACTCATGGGCGTTTCTCCTTGACTGGTTTTTCCAAAGAGGTCAATGGATTCGCCATAGCCCATTCCTTTTGCTTCTAAAAAACCTTGTCCTTTGACCTTGTGATGATACATACTTCTCCTCCTTTTGGGAATGTGAGATTATTTTTTGAAATCAATCGCCCTAGCCAAACGCTCAATCACAAGGCTCCCCACCAAGAGCGAAGCCAATTCGCCCACTGCAGTGGTCATCCAAGTGGCAAAAAATGGCAAACCAGCGATGATGGTTAACTCCAAGGCAACGGTAAACATCGATAAGGCAAAAAAGATAGAAAAGTAGAAAAAGGCCTTATCAAACAAACCACCCAGTACACGCTCTCCTTGATAGCGTTTGAACAAAAAAACACCCAAAGAGACAAAGACTAAGGTCGATAAACCACCCACGACTACATCAATCACTCCAAAACTGAAAAAATTAGCAATCATACAACCAAGGGTCACCCCTAAGATATACTTGCGATGATAAAAGCCTAAAAAATTCAGCATTTCAGACACACGGAACTGGTAAGCACCGTAGCTGATGGCATTTAAAGGCGGGGTGATGGTCAAGACCACATAAACCGCGGCAACAAGGGCAATCTGCACCATATCTTTACTGGTTATTGGTTTCATTTTCTTCTCCTTTGACGGCTAAACCGTTTCTAATATGCTTGGCGAAAGGATCTTAAGCACCAAGGGTTGCTTTGCAACAGCTCTATTGTAGCATATTTTCTCTGAAAAAGAAAGGTAAGCTACTGATAAATAGGTCATGTCGCTAAGGTATTTTTAATGCTATAATAGCTTGTTCGTCCATTTATCAGCCTTATATTCTAATGACCAATACCAAGCAAGATTTTGCTAAAATAGGATGACAAGTCTTTTCCAATGACTTGCCTTTTTCCACCTTATCCTTTACAATATAAGGAAAACATAAAAATGAGGTCTTATGCTTCCCCTATCCAAACCAAAGAAAATCATTATCCAAATCCTGATCTTTACTCTTTTAGAGTTTGTCGTGCTTTTAGGCTTTATTCCTTTACTAGACTTTATCGACCATAAGAGTGATTTTACCTTTGAGCAACTCATGTTTTTGTCTGGTATCTTGCTTGGAATCATGTATCATGCCAGTGGCATCTTCGCTTATTTTATCCTCAAGCGTCTCAAGCGCCCCAGCCTACGCTACACGGTCAAGATTTTCCAGCCTAGCTTTCTCATTACTTGCTTTTCCTTGTACTTTGACCTCTACGTCAGCAAGATTTTTTCGGATACCAAAGAAGATAGCAAATACTTCCAAACCTTGATGATTGCTTTTAGCATTTACTTTTTGACCGTCAAGATTGGAAAAGAAGTGGCTAATCTTATCAAACTCTACCAAAACGATGATAGTCAAAAAGAGTAGGCCTCTCCTACTCTTTTTTATTAGCTTAATGATTTCCATTGACTTCTTCTTTAGCATGGATGAGGTGAGTGATCAGGTCACAAACAGGGGTCTTGATGCCTTGTTCTTTTCCGCGCCTTGCTACATAACCGTTGAGGTAGTCAATTTCGGTAAGGCGACCATTTTTCATGTCTTGATAAAGAGAAGGGTAGTGGAGACCCGCTGTTTTAGGGTCAAAACAGGAGTGGATATTGGCTTTGATGATTGCTTTATTGACCGCAACACCCAGCGCACGCCCTACTGCTACAAACTCGTCTAAAACAGCATCCGTCAGAGCATCCTCCCCACTATAAGACCCATACTGATTGATGTTACAATCAATGAGGGTACAATAAGTATTGAGAACCCCATTTAGACCAGCCTTATGCCAAATGGATTGCTCCACATTATCCGAATAGTGAAAGTTTAGACCGGCTTGGTTATACCGTTCAATAATCTCTCTCGTTTTTCTAGTGTCCTCTCCTGCGACTTGCTTAATCTCCGTCTTTCCAGTCCCAACCGCGTCTAAGATACCCGGACCTCCCAACCCACTGGTCCAAAGCGTCACACCGATTAAGATATTTTCTGGTTGGACAAACTCTTTCAAGGTATCCACATGCCCTAAACCATTGAGAATACAAAGAACCTTGGTGTCCTCTTTCAAAAAGGGCTTGAGTTTTTCCATGGTAGAGGGAAGTTGCATGGACTTGACCGCAACAAAAACCACATCAAATTCCCCTTCTAACTCCTCTGGATAAAAGACAGGGAAATGGTGATACCCTAAGTCATCCCCGTCAATGATGACTTTTAGCCCATCTTTTTTAAGCTTTTCTACATGGGGTTGCCAGTCATCCATCAAGGTCACATCAGCCCCATTTTGAGAGAGCATATAAGCAAAACGCGAACCCAAAGCACCGGCTCCAGCAAATAATGTTTTCATCTTCATTCCTCCTTTTTCTTATCATACCATAATTTCTTATTTTCTAAAAATTTAAAACAATGTTCTTTTGGATTAGAATGGTATCTTTTCTAAAAATATGATAAAGTAGAGGATATGAAGAAACTACTCAACAATGAAATTTTCAGTTATCTCTTTTTTGGTGTATTGGCTACTGTCGTCTATTTTATCACGCGCAGTCTATTCTTTGCTCTGACCAAAGAAGCGACCCTATCAGCCAGCCTAGCCAATCTCACCGCCATTCTCTTTGCCTTTTTTACCAACGACAAATGGGTCTTTAAGCAGCCTCAAACAGGCTGGGTCAAACGCCTTGGCAAATTTGTCACTGCTCGCCTAGCGACCTTACTTCTTGATTTATCCTTGGCTTTTCTCTTGGTGGAGACCTATCCTCATCTCATCGGGCAATTCGTCTCAGATGATCTCTTTTGGGTGGATAAGATTGAAAGCCTCTTTTCACAAGTCCTCATCATCGTCTTAAACTACCTCTTTAGTAAGCTCATCGTTTTCAACGATCACAGCTCCACATAAGGTTTCCTTTTTCAATACCTCTTCCTTTAGCAAAGCAAAAAGCCATCTTTTTTTACAAAAGAGGCTTTTTTACAACCAATCCCTTTCCTTGGCAATTCGGACAGCTTCAGTTCGATTATGGGCACCAAGTTTTGTAAAGATAGTGGTCAGATAGTTTCTGACGGTGCCATTGGATAAAAAGAGCTGGGCGGATATGGCTTGGTTGGAGTTACCTTGTTCCACCAAGCGGAGAATCTCAAGCTCACGAGAACTCAAGGGATTGCTGGAAAAAGCGACTTCTTCCATGAGTTCTGGCGAATACTCTTTTTGCCCAGCCAAGACCTTGTGGAGGGTCGTCATGAGTTCACTCGTGGAGCGGTCCTTTAGGACATAGGCATCCACATGGGCTTTGAGGGCACGTTTGAAATAGCCTGAGCGTCTAAAGGTGGTCACGATAACCACCTTGATAGGCAATCCCTCTTTTCTCACCCACTCCAGGACATCTAGACCTGTTTTTTGCGGCATTTCTACATCTAAGATTGCCACGTCAAAGGCTTCTGCTTCAAGAAGTGCAATAGCTTCTTCACCGTTTTTGGCTGTTTTAACGGTTTCCACATCATCCTCTAGGAGTAGCAACTGACAAAGGGCATCTCGCAACATGGACTGGTCTTCAGCAAGGAGAAGTTTCATCTAAAGGTTCCTTTCTTTTTTCAAATACAAGCGCACCAAGGTTGGATTTTTGTCAGAAACGATTGTCACCTCTCCCCTAATAAGGGCTAGACGCTCTCTAATAGAGTGCAATTCCTCACCCGTGACTTGCGCAAAACCGATACCATCATCTTGGGCTTCAATGACAAGAGCTTCTCCTTCTTCAGCTAATCTTAGGGTCAAGCGCTTGGCATGGGCGTGTTTGATGACATTATTGACCAACTCACGCACCATCATGACACTGTTAGACTGGAGGGCTGGAGAGAGGCGATCGGCTTCTAGAGCCAAGTCCAAGTCAAACTGGATATCAGATAAGGCTAGCATTTGTTCCAAATGTTCTAGCTCCTCCTTGAGGGTTCTGGTTTTAAAATGATTGACCAGCTGCCTCACTTCCTGCATAGAAGTGCGACTCATATCATGGAGTTCGGTCAATTCCTTTTTAACGGCATTTTCTTGGTGTTTTTCCAGTTGCTTAAGAGCTAGTTCGGTCTTAATGGTCATCATGGCAAAGACGTGCCCCAACGTGTCATGCAAATCCTGAGCGATGCGGTTACGCTCATTTTCAGCGCTCAAGAGATTGATATAAGCATGTTGCTGGTAGAGGGCTTCTTCTTGTTCATTGAGGCGGCGTTGTTGGGTGAGGATAAACATCATCCCTAAGGCAAAGGCTCCCATACTAAACGCTGTGGCAATCGTAGTCAGATCATGACTATAAACCGCCACAAAAACGGTATTGATCACAATCATGAGCACAAAGCTAATAAAACGAAAGGACTTAAAAGAATCCTTATAGCGATACACGATGAGATTGCTCAAGTAAAAAGAAAACCACATGATTCCCACTGATTGAGACATCATGACCATAAAACTAATGTAAAAAATCTCGTAGAACCAAGCCAGTATCTGAGTCCAGAGCTTTTGCTTTTGACAACGAATCATATACAAGTAGCTAGCTGCAAAAAGAAAGGTCATCGGCAAGACCCACTTGGGATAATCGTAAAATAAAGCACCTAAAATAGGATAAGCCATAAAAATCATGGCCAAATAAAAGGGTCTGTGACGTTGAACAGATGGCTTCACCTTAGGAAACACTCACTTTCTTTTGAAAATAGACACCAATGATTAACCCCATTATGCCATAAAGCACCAAGATAAGCAAGGAAGAATAGGCAAAGTCATGGCTAGAGTAGCTGGTTAGGAGATGAGCGTAGTGATAGGTCGGCGTAAATTTGGAAATGCTTTGTAAAAATTTCGGAAAAGTTTCAACCGGTACCCATAGACCGCCTAGAAGAGCCAAGCCCACATAGCAGAGATTACCTACCATAGAGAGCAATTCAGAAGACTTGATGGTAGAAAGTAAGACGCTAAGTCCCATCATACAAATGCCCCCAAGGATTAAGAGACTACCAAGCGCCAACCAATCCTGCATCGGCATATTCACCCTTCTAAAAAAGTGCCCCACACTAAAGACAACTACAACAGAAACTAGATAGTAAAAGAGGATTCTAAGCATCTTGCTGACATAGTATTGCCACATGGGAACAGGCGAGTGACGCAGTTCTTTGAGTCGGTTACTGGTACGGTCATCATGAAGGGTGTTTGGAAAAGTGAAAAAAGCAAAGCTCAAGCTAGAAAAAGCCGTCATCGATAGCATGTAGGTTTGACTATAAATTTTATCTCCCTGATTGAGCGCAGAGAAAAAAAGGAAAAACAAGACTGGCAAACCTATCGAAATCACTAAGTTGGCTAGACGGCGTTTGGCGATATGGTATTCCATTATCACGAGGGCTTTTAGGGTATTCATGGCTATTCTCCTTTGGCAGTTTCTTCAAATAAGCTATTGAGAAGACTACGGTTCGTCATCTCGATTGCTTCAATCGGACAGTCGGCCTTGATCAACGCATCAAAGACCAACTGTGGCTCATGGGTCTTGCAAATGAGGCGATCGTATTTTTCTTCTACGTCATAGACCGGAAGACCTCTCAAGACCTCAAGGTCATCAAGAGGAAGCGTAAAGACCTTTTCATGCTCCTCACTACGCAAACCATAAGGAGTCGTATCTCGCAGCAACTCGCCGTGGTGCAAAACCAAGATCCGATCAGCAGTGTGTTCCACTTCCTCGATATAGTGAGATGAATAAATAATGGTCTTGCCACTCTCCTTCAAGGTCTGGATGATGTCCCAAAAGCGCTGTCTCGTACCCGTATCCATAGCAGCAGTCGGCTCATCAAGGTAAATGATGTCAGGTTTTCCAATCAAGACCAAGATAAAAGAGAGAAGTCGTCTTTGACCTCCAGACAGTTGACTGGCAACTTGTTTCTTTTGTGCAGTGCTAAATTGCAGCATAGCATCAATCTCGGCTAAAGACAGGCTGTCCTTGTAAATGGAGCGTTCATAAGCAATTAACTCATTAACACTCAGATAATCTGCGATTTTATTTTCTTGATAGAGGACCCCGATTTTGTTCCTTAATTTTGGGGAGGTTGGTGCTTCTCCCATGACGGTGATGTCTCCTTGGGAAATGTTGAGGTCGCCTAAAAGGCAGGAAAACAAGGTGGTCTTACCAGCGCCATTAGCTCCAATCAGAGCGAGACAATCGCCCTTTTGAATGGCAAAGCTCATCGATTTTAAAACCTGCTTGCTACCGAACTGTTTTTGTAATTGGTTGACACAAATGAGGGATGTTGGCATCGTTACTACCGTCCTTTCTATACCCTTATTCTACCGCCTTTTTCAGCCTTTCACTAGTCACCTCTGTCATAAGATAATCTGACATTTGTCATCAAAAAAAAATTGGAACAGTTTTGCTCCAAATTTTTTGTTATTTCTTTATAAACTGTCGAAAGCCTTTTAGATCCACCCAGTTTCTGACATCGACTTGTCTAGCTTCTAAAAGACCTTGGTTGAGTTCTTGGGCTGTAGCATTGAGTACGGCACCGATAATCAAAATACGGGCTAGAAAAATGAACCAAATCATCAAAACAAAAATCACAATCGATCCAAAAACCTTCAAATCCCCTAGACGGTCAAACTGTCTAGTCACATATTGGCTAAAGAGATTGCTCAGGAAAAAAAGGACAAAGCTGGTCAATAAACTACCTGGAAGTGTATAGCGCCACTTTCTTCCTTTGACATTTGGCAACATATAGTAAAGAAGCATCAACCCTATGACCACACTAAGAGACAGCACAGGTTTGGTCAAAGATAGGGTCATATCCACCCAATTCCCCAGATCATAGCGCTTATGCAAGGCAGACAGTGCTGCTTCTGAAAAAGTGGTAAAGACCAAAGCAAAGGTCAGCAAAAATAGAATCAACAAACCAAGCACAGCCCCCACCAAGTGGCTGAGCAAAAAACTACGGTTATGCGACACACAGTAAGCCTTATTAATCGCAACCTGCAAGGAACTAAGACTTTTAGTCATGGTCCAGAGCGCTGTCAAGGTTGCCACTCCTAGAAGACTCCCTGCTGGTTTGGAAAACATATCGATAATAACTGATTCCACCGTTTGATAGAGCTGGTTTGGCAGACTATCTCTTAGGAGGGACAAAAAATCAGACAAATCAATATTGAGATAAGGAAAGACATTGGCCGCAATGATTAAAATTGGAAAAGCCGTCAACATGAGGTAGTAGGCTACCGCAATACTAGACAATTGCATCTCCGCTGCTTGGTAATGGGACCAAAAAGAACGAACGAGACGAGAATCCAAGATCCTTCGTCCCTTCTTTAAGAGCGATGAGAGGTCCATCCTAGTAGGTTCTTTCTTCGCCTTGGCTGGTCAAAATTTTTGGCCCATCCTTGGTAATGACAAAGACATGTTCGTACTGGCAAGACAAGCCGCCATCTAGGGTCTTATGCGCCCAACCTGTTTTTTGATCGGTATCGATTTCCCAAGTCCCAGTGTTAATCATCGGTTCGATGGTCAAGACCATGCCTTCACGCAAGCGAAGTCCACGTCCCTTGACCCCGTAGTGAGGCACGAGCGGATCTTCGTGCATGGTTGGTCCAACTCCGTGTCCGACTAAGTCACGTACCACGCCGTATCCTTTTCCTTCGGCATATTCTTGGATGGCAGCGCCAATATCGCCCAAACGATTACCGACAACGGCTTGCTCGATGCCACGGTAGAGGCATTCTTTGGTCACTTCCATCAAATCACGCACTTCTTGTGACACCTCACCAACCGCATAAGCCCAGCAAGAATCTCCCACGCCACCGGTATAGGTTTGGGTATAGGCTTTCATCTGCTCGATATTGTTAAAATCTAGCTTAGACACATCCACCACGGACTTATCCAGCGGCTCACTAAGCACCATATCCACCTTCAAAAGGTCTCCTTCTTTTAGGATATAATGACGTGGAAAGGCGTGAGCCACCTCATCATTGAGGCCACAGCAGGTAGCATAAGGGTAGTCCATGAGGCTGCCTTCCACCCCGATTTGAAGGGGGAGGACATTTTCTTCCTTGCAGCGTCTTCTGACATACTCCTCAATCTCCCACATGTCTAGCCCTGGTTTGATCATATCTCTCAAGTGGCGATGAATATCGGCAAGAACAGCTCCTGCTCTTTCCATCGCTTCGATTTCTCTTTGTGATTTTAGTGTAATCATTTTCTTCCTCTTTTTTTCTATTTTTTATCTTGGTCTTTCTAATCGAAAGACCTCATACCATTCGGTTCGATGGGTATAACGGTCACTCCCTTTAAAGCTAGAATGATGGTGAAATCCAGCCTTTTGTGCCACTTTCTGACTAGCTTTATTGTCCCTATGGGTGACGATTCTTAGCGTCTTTAGCTGCCACTCCTCAAAGGCTTTCTGACTCATCAAGCGCACACATTCACTGGCATATCCCTTGTTCCACGCGCTTCTTCTGATCACATAAGCCAAGTCAGCGCTCGCCTTTTTCTCTTTGAAGGCTTCTAGGCGAATGGCCCCTAAAAAGGCTTGAGTGCTTTTTTCGACAATCGCCCATTTGCCTAGCGGCTCTTTGATCCAGTCATGCACTAGGAGATATTCAGCCTGCTCCTTCGTCAACCCTTTTGGAAAGATATAGCGGGCATTTTCCTTGGTCTGTGTCATCTCTAAAAAATCAGGAAAATCCGCCATACAAAAGGGGCGCAAATAGACCCGTTCTCCCTCCATGAAAGCAGACTTGGCTAAGGCAATCCATCTGTCCATGGCAAAATCCTAGAGCAGCCCTTCGATTAGCTCATCCACCTCATCCAGCTCGGCTTTTGGCGTGATTTCTGTCACCTTAATCCCTGCCACTGCTCGCTCGATTAAGCCTTCAACATCCAGTCTCGCCTCGTATTGCTCAACATTTTTGATTTTCGGATTGGTCTTTGGACGGTCTGGCGCAAAAATAGTACAGCAGTCCTCAAAAGGCTGGATAGACAGCTCAAAGGTGTCAATGGCCTGAGCCAACTCGATAATCTCTAGTTTGTCCATGGTCACCACGGGACGTACAATCGGTGTCGTGGTCACAGCGTTGATGGCCTGCATGCTTTCAAGCGTTTGGCTGGCCACCTGCCCTAGACTTTCTCCATTAACGATGACCAAGCCCTTTCTCTCCTCACGGATGCGGTCAGTAATCCGCAACATAAAGCGTCTGGTCAAGGTCATCAAGTAACTTTCTGGCGCTTTTTCCTTGATTTCTTCTTGAATTTCTGTGAATGGCACTTCGATAAACTGGATATTGCCGCCAAACTTGGTCAATTTTCGCGCCAAATCCTGCGCCTTTTGCAGCGATCCTGGACTGGTGTAAGGCGGACTAGCAAAATGCACCGCCTCAATCTCAACGCCACGCTTGAGCGCCAAGTAGCCGGCAACTGGTGAGTCAATCCCACCAGACAACATGAGCATGCCTCGTCCAGATGTCCCCACTGGCAGTCCACCTGCGCCTTTGATTTCCTCATGAGAGAGATAAGCCGCATCATCTCTGATTTCCACCTTGAGGTTGACATCTGGCACTTTCATCTGCACCTTAATCTCTGGCAGAGCCTCAAAAACAGCGCCTCCAAGCAACTGATTGAGCTCTTGACTATCCCAGTCAAAGGTGTGGTCGCTACGCTTGGTGGTGATTTTAAAGGTCATGCCCTCACGATAGAGGCCTGTCATGATGGTTTGGACGGCTTCTTTTAAGGCTTCCAAATCTTTTTCAACCTTATAAGAAGGCGAAAAGGCTTGAATCCCAAAGATATGCCTCAAGGCTTCTGCGATGGGCTGATAGTCTGTCCCATTGAGGTAAACATGGGTCCTGTCACGGTCAGATCTGACTTTAACCTCTGGGTAGGGGGCAAGGACATGTTCGATATTGCGCCTAAGTTGGTTGATAAAGCGCATACGATTTTTTCCTTTGGTCGATAGCTCGCCGTGGCGAACCATAATTTCAACGTAATCCATTACTGTCTCACTTTCTTGGTTTGATGGTAAATCTCGTCAAAAACGTCTAAAAATCTGGCCACTTCTTCAGCTCTTGTGGTCTCATCTAGACTGATGCGAATAGCGGTTTGCGCTTGTTTGGCAGGAACGCCCATAGCGATAAGCGTACCAGCTGGTTTGCCTGCCTTGGACGAACAAGCACTGGTGGTCGAGAGATAGATGCCCCTATCCTCAAAGGCATGCACCATGACCTCGCCACGCACCCCCTTGACCCCAAAAGTCACGATATGAGGGGAGCCGTCTTCACTAGAAAACAGGGTCACATCGGAATAAGAGGAAAGGCTGTCTAATATCTGCTTTTTGAGGAGCTGCAAGCCTTCAGCCTGTTTTTCAGCCTTGTCCAAGGTCAATCGCAGAGCCTTGGCCGTCGCTACAATCCCTGCAAGATTTTCTGTCGTAGAACGCAAGCCCTCTTCTTGCCCACCACCGCTTAAAAGCGGGGTCAAGCGTTTGCCACGTTTTTTGTATAAGATGCCGACCCCTCTAGGCCCATGAAATTTGTGGGCAGAAAAAGAAGCCAGATCCACGCGCTCAGGCAAAAAGTCCGCCAAAGGGAGCTTGCCGATAGCCTGGACCGCATCGACATGAAAGGTGACAGTCGGCCTATCCTCTAAAAGACTAACCAACTCACGAATAGGTTGCACCGCTCCCATCTCGTTATTAACCGCCATCACTGATACCAAAATCGTATCTGGGCGCAAGAGCGCTTCAAAAGCTGCTACATCCACACGACCAGACGCATCAACAGGAGCGACACTCACCTCAAATCCCAAGCTCTCCAGCCAAAGGGCAGACTCCCTCACGGCAGGGTGTTCCACAGCTGAAATGATAATGTGCTTGCCATAAGCCGCTTTTTCAAAAGCCACTCCCTTGAGCGCCCAGTTGTCACTTTCCGTTCCACCTGAGGTGAAAAAAATCTCATCCGCTTCCTTCCCCAGCAAGTCTGCTATTTGCTTGCGACTAGCTTCCAATAAACGTGTCGCCTTGGTTCCCAAATCATGCAGGCTTGAAGGATTTCCAAAAAACTGCAAGGCCACCTCACGATAAGTGGCTAAAACCTCCTCATAGGGCTTGGTCGTTGCAGCGTGATCCAGATAAATCATAGCATTCCTTTCCTTTTGTCAGTGTTTCTATTATACCACAAGTCTTTCTTTACTAAAAATTTTTGTCTTTTCGCGAATAAAATCATATAATAGAAAGGTACCATAAAAAGGAGAAGATTATGAGTCAACATTATTCTAGAAAAGAAAAAACCAAACCCCAACCCTCTGCTACCGAGCATGTCAAGACAGGTTTTACCGCCCTTCAAAAAACCGTTGCCCTCATTGGTAGTATCCTCAGTATCGTGGTAGCTTCTCTCACCATTAACAATGCCTTAAATAGCAATAAAGATAAAGACAAGTCTAATAACGACACCCCAAAAACCACCATTATCCAAAAAGAACCTGCCGCAGCCAATCAAGAAGAAAAAACAGCAGACACCCCAGCACCTTCAGCAGACACTTCTGCAAAAGATGAAAACGAAACCAGCACTAGCTCATCTGAAAGCCAAGCAAGTGCAGAAAAAGCGCAAGCAGACACAGAAACAAATACCAGCACCCCTGCTGCCACAGCTAATCAAGAAACTGGTACCGCAGCTGATACAACCAATAAACCATAGCATTATTCTTCACATACCAAAAGAGAGTGGCATCCCACTCTCTTTTTATCGCATGGTCACAAATTCTTCTGCGCCTGTCGGGTGAATAGCGACCGTTTGGTCAAAATCAGACTTGGTCGCCCCCATCTTGATGGCAACGGCAAAACCTTGGATCATCTCATCCACGCCTGCTCCGATACCGTGTAGGCCAACAATCTTTTCATGCTTGCCCTGACAGACGAGCTTGAGGTGACAAGGTTCAGGATCCTTGGTGATGGCTGTGTACATCGAGGTAAATTTGGATTCATAGACCTTGATATCGTCTTGCCCAAAGCGCTCGATAGCAGCCTCCTCAGACAGACCGACCGAACCAAGCGCAGGATGGCTAAAGATAACCGTCGCCACATCCGTATAATCCATCTTTTCCTCTGGCTTATGATTAAAGAGGCGTTCTGAAAGACGACGACCCGCTGCGACCGCTACGGGAGTGAGGGCAAGTTTCCCATTGACATCACCCACCGCATAAATGCCCTTGATGTTGGTATTCTCATAGGCATCCGTCTCGATAAAGCCTTGAGGATTGAGTTTGATGCCGATTTTATCCAGTCCAAACCCTATGACATTTGGCTTGCGCCCGATCGCCCAGATGAGCGTATCGACCTCGTAGCTCTCGCCATTTTCTAGGGTCAAGACTAAACTACCATCTGCTTGTTTTTTCACAGATTTTGGAGTCGCATGCGGATGCAAGTGTACCCCTTCTTTTGCCATGGTCTTGGTAAGAGTTTCCACAATCCCCTTGTCAAAAGTGCGAAGAGGTCGATCCTTTCTCATAAAGAGATGGGTCTCGCTGCCCAAGGCATTGAGCACCCCAGCTATCTCAACAGCAATATAACCAGCTCCCACGACAGCTACACGCTCTGGCAATGCGTCAAGGGCAAAAAAGCCATCAGACGTGATACCATACTCAGCCCCAGGAATCTCAGGCAAAACAGGGTGCCCACCTGTCGCAATCAAAATATGAGGTGCCGTATAGGTCTCTCCACCAGCTTCCACCGTATGCTCATCCACAAACTGCGCATAAGCCTTAATGTGCTCAACCCCGTTACTAGCTAAGCCTCTCTCATAAGAACCATGAATCCGGTCGATATAAGCCTCACGATTGGCCTTTAAGGTCTTAAAATCAAAGGACCAGTCCGCAAGCTCAAAACCATAGGGAGCTGCATAATGTTTGATGGTTGAGGCCACCTCAGCCCCATTCCACATCACTTTTTTAGGGACACAACCCACATTGACACAGGTTCCCCCTAGGTCTTTTGCTTCAATTAAAAGCACCTTAGCCCCGTACATGGCCGCCCGATTGGCAGACGCAATGCCGCCACTTCCTGCTCCAATGACAATATAATCATAGGCTTTCGTCATTTTCGTTTCTCCTTTTTCATTCATATCTTAACTCTAACATAAAAGCCAGTGATTGACAAAAATCTGCTACAAGGCATCAAAAAAGCTGGACACTGCCAGCCTTTTCTTCTCTCTTAAACCAACTCTTGTAGAGGTTTAAAGACGATTTTTTCAATATCAAGCATATAAACAGACAAGCGTTGTTGTGCTGCAAAATAGTCTCTTAAAATCGGATTTTGATTGATGCGCTCGCTCATGGCTTGCATCTTGTCTTGATCTTCTTGAGACGGGATATGCCCCGTTTGAAGCATGCCTTGCACCTCTTGTTGCAAAGCTGAAAACTCATCCCAAAGTGCTTTTGCCTCGCTATCTGCCACGATGTCTTGTTTGATTTTTTCAACCTCTTTGTATTCTGGCAATTGGCGAATTGCACGCTCTAATTCGTTGGCTAAATCATAAATAGATGTTGACATAGTTATCTCCTTTTTTATTAGTTTATTACTTATTTACAGTCTCCTCGGTCCAAAAGGTCCAAGATATGTACCATATCAGCAATAGGTAACTGCCCTTGGCAACTAGCTTCTGACAAGCTCGCAAACGTCCAGCTAGACCCGATTAGATCCCCAGCAAGACGCGTCAATCTTCCCATCACTCCCATAGACATGGTGACATAGGTCTGTTCGGGATTAAGCGCCTTGATGCCTCTGGTGTAGTTCATCAAATCCAGCACATCCTGCTGGCTCTTTGGCATAACAGCCACCTTAACCACTTTGGGAGAAAAGGTGGTGAGCTTTGAGAAAATCTCAAGCAGATTATCCGGCGTTTCGTCCATATTGGTATAGGACAAGATGAGATTTGGAAAGTCTAAAAGCTGGTCAAAGACCTCCCGATGAGAAAAAAACTCAAAATCAATGTAGTCTGGCGCAAACAAAGACTGAATTGACTGGATCAGCTGAACATACTCTTGGCTAGTGACCTCCATCTCGCCACCTTCTTGTTTGGTTCGCAAGGTGAAACAGATTTCATGCCCAGAAAATTTCTCAAAAATCACAGGCGCAACAGAGATAATCTCCTCTTTTTTGAGGTAATCTGCTCGCCACTCGATAATATCTGCCGCCTGATAGAGGCTAGCCTCTAAATTTTCTGCCTCTTCTTTACTTTTTGGCATGACAGAGACAACTAATTTCATTTATCTATCCACCTTTATTGTCAATACTTTTAGGTAATTACTGCTCGGGTCAAAAGGGTTGACCGTAAAATCAGCTGGTAACTGGAAGGTCGCCTGATATTGATGAGACCTTGCTCCAAAACCTTTTTCGATTTCTTTTGTAAACTGAGCCAAAGACACATTGCTGGCATTGGTCGAAGCAATGATGAGCCCACCTCCACTTAATAGCGGAAGACTATCCTCGATCAGTTTATGATAGTCTTTGGCAACGGAGAAGGTCTTTTTCTTATTTCTGGCAAAACTAGGCGGATCAAGAATAATCACATCAAAGGTCAAGCCCTTTTTCCTCGCATATTTGAAATACTCAAAAACATCCATGACGTGAAAAAGATGCCTGCTGGTCTCAAGACCATTGGCTGCAAAATGCGCCTCAGAAAGAGGACGAGAGCGCTTGGCCAAATCCACAGAAACCGTTTCTCTTGCTCCGCCGTAAGCCGCTGCCACCGAAAAAGCCGCGGTATAAGAAAACATGTTTAAGACACGCTTGCCCTTGGCTAGCCCTAAAACCAGCTCTTTTCTCACCTCATGCTGATCGAGGAAAATCCCTGTCATCAAGCCATCGTTCAAAAAGACTTGATAGCTGACCCCATTTTCCTTAATTAAAAAGGTGTCAGGAGCCTTCTCACCGTAAAGGTGGGCGCTTTCGTAGTCTAAACCAGAAAAACGAATCTTTTCATAAGCCCCTTTTAGCTCAGGAAAAACGCTTTTAAAAGCCTCAACAATCCGCTCTCGGTTCTCATAAACAAAGCGATTGTACCACGAAAAGAGGGCAAAATCTCCATAACGGTCAATCGTCAGACCACCAAAATCATCCCCGTCTTGGTTAAAAAGGCGATAAGCCGTCGTTTCCGTATCCTTTTGATAAGACAGGCGTTTTCTCTTAGCTACTTTAAATAATCCTTCAAAATAGTCCACAGACAGGTTTTCAATCCCTTGTCCCAAAAACCAGCCAATCCCTTTTTGTTGCGAAGCGAGATAAGCTGTTCCTAGATTTTGATGTTTATACCGCAACCGAACCAAGCCAGTCGCTTCCTCAATCACATCTTTTGGGGACAATAATTGCACCCCTTCTCTTATCTTTTGGGCGCAAAGAGAGGTCACTTCTACCATTTTCATGTTTCCTATTATAACAAATTTTACTGCATCAGTCTATATCCACTCTTGACATCTTTTTTCAGTTAAGGGCTCATTTTCAGCAAGTCTCATGTTCTCATTTACCCTTCTTTTTGAAATATGGTATAATGGGAATGAGATTTTACATTTAGGAAATTTTTTGAACGAGGACTTTTCTTGTGAAAAAACTAATCAAAACCCTTCGTCAGGCTGTGAGTACCCGTCTTGGTTTTATCCTCACTCTCCTGATTTGTTACTGGCTCAAAAGCACTTGGGCCTATCATGTTGACTTTAATCTAGGGCTTGAGAATCCCTATCAACTTCTCCTCACCCTGATTAACCCTATCCCGATTAGCCTCCTCTTTTTAGGACTGGCTCTTTATGTGAAACCTGCCAAGGTCTTTTACCCTCTCACATGGGTGCTTTATGCGATTTTAAATATTCTTCTCATCGCTAACGCCATCTATTTCAGAGAGTTTTCAGACTTTATCACCATCAACACCATCATGGCGACCTCAAAGGTTTCTGCTGGACTGGGAAGCTCCGCCGTCAATCTCTTGCGTCCTTGGGATGTGGTTTATCTCCTTGATGTTTTTGTCTTTATCTTTCTCTTTAAGAAAAAGATCATCACAAGAGACCCTAGACCACTCAGCGTGCGGGCTAGCTTTGCCGTCAGTGCCTTTTCAGCCCTGCTCTTTTCGATTAACCTCTTTATGGCAGAGGTCGATCGTCCAGAATTGCTTTCTCGTGGTTTCTCAAACACCTATGTGGTGAGAGCCCTTGGTCTTCCTGCCTTTCTTGGTTATGATGGGAACCAAACCTATCAAACCCAAAAAGTCCGCTCAGAAGCCAAGCCCGAGGAAATCAATGACGTCAAAAACTACATCAAACAGCACTACGCTGAACCCAATCCAGCCTACTACGGTATCGGAAAAGGGCGCAATGTCTTTATCATCCACCTAGAGAGTTTCCAACAATTCCTCATTGACTACAAGCTCAATGTGGACGGAACCGAACACGAGGTGACACCCTTCATCAACTCTCTCTACCATTCTAAGGAAACCTTTGCCTTTTCAAACTTCTTCCACCAAGTCAAGGCTGGAAAAACTTCTGACGCCGAAACGCTAATGGAAACCTCTCTGTTTGGGCTCAACCAAGGTTCCTTCTTCGTCCAATATGGGGGAGCTAATACACAAGAAGCTGCTCCTGATATCCTATCCCAAGTCGATGGCTACACGAGTGCTGTCTTTCATGGCAATATCGGAACCTTCTGGAATCGCAGTAACGTCTATAGACAACTGGGCTACAACTACTTCTTTGACCAATCTTACATGTCAAAACCCAATAAGAAAAATTCCTTCCAATACGGGTTAAACGACAAGGTCATGTTCAAGGACTCCATCAAGTACTTAGAGCGCATGCAGCAGCCCTTCTATACCAAGTTTATCACCGTTTCTAACCACTATCCCTACCAGAGTCTCTCAGGGGATGAAACAGGCTTTCCTCTCGCAAAGACCGACGATGAAACCATCAACGGTTATTTTGCAACAGCCAACTACCTTGACTCAGCCCTTGAAGCCTTCTTCAACTACCTCAAGGCAGCTGGTCTTTATGACAACTCGATTTTTGTCCTCTACGGAGACCATTATGGGATTTCCAACTCCCGCAACACGAGTCTAGCTAGCCTTTTAGGGAAAAACCCTGAAACTTGGACTGACTACGACAATGCCATGCTCCAACGCGTGCCTTACATGATTCACATCCCAGGCATGGACCAAGGCTTCATCAGTGATACTTATGGCGGTGAGGTGGATAACCTCCCAACGCTCCTCCATATCCTAGGCATCGACTCTAGCAAATATGTGGAACTCGGTCAAGACCTGCTCTCCCCACAAAATAGTCAAACCGTTGCCTTTAGAACTTCTGGAAACTTCGTCACACCGAAATACACCAGCTATGACGGCAAACTTTACAACACTCAAACAGGAGAGGAAATCACCAATCCTGACCAAAGCACCGTAGCTGAAGTGGATAAGATTAAGGAAGCCACCAAGCTTCAACTGTCAACTAGTGACCGCATCCAAACAGGGGATCTCCTGCGATTTGACAAGGACAGCGGTCTAAAACCGATTGATACCTCAACCATTTCTTATACCAAATCCTTCCCAGCCCTCAAGGCGATTGAGAAGAAAAAAGGCAGCAAATCAACCAGCCTTTATAGTCAAAATGGAAACAAATCCACCCAAGACCTCTTCCAAGCGCCAAGCTATGTGGCTTTACACGAGGAAAAAGAAGAAACGAGCGAAAGCTCCAGTTCTTCTGACGAAAATAGTGAATAAGAAAAACCCATCAGTGAACTGCACCCCAAAAGTTAGACACAAAATCTAACGATTGGGGTGCTTTTCTTATGAAATTAAGTTATGAAGATAAACGAGGTATATACAAGTTGAGAAAGAGAGGTGTATCATGGCCTCAGATCAGTCAGCGATATGAAGTCTGTCCTTCCAATCTCAAGTACATGGTTAAACTCATGGATAAATATGGTGTTGAGATTGTTGAAAAGGGTAAAAATCGGTATTATTCACCCGAATTAAAGCAGGAAATAATGGATAAAGTCTTGATTCATGGTTGCTCTCAACTCTCAGTTTCCCTTGATTATGCCTTGCCAAATCGAGGGATGCTCCCAAATTGGATAGCCAAATACAAGAAAAACGGTTATACTATTCTTGAAAAATCAAGAGGGAGACCACCAAAGATGGGACGTAAACCAAAAAAGACTTTGGACCAAATGACAGAGTTAGAACGACTAAAACATGAAAATGAATACCTTAGAGCGGAGAATGCTGTGCTAAAAAAGCTGAGAGAATACCGCTTGAGGGACGAAGCAAAGCGCAAAGAGCAACAGAAATCATTCAAGCATTAACGAATCAGTTTTCCCTAGAAACGCTACTCGAAATCCTTGATTTGCCACGCTCCACCTATTACTATCAAGTGAAGCGACTGGCTAAGCCAGATAAGGAGAAAACTATCAAGGATGAAATACAATCTATTTATGATGACCATAAAGGTAATTACGGCTATCGTCGGATTCATTTAGAATTACGAAATCGTGGCTTTATCATCAATCACAAAAAGGTGCAGCGCTTGATGAAAGAGTTAGGCTTGACCGCTCGTATTCGTCGTAAGCGCAAGTATTCTTCTTACAAAGGTGAGGTTGGTAAGAAGTCTGATAATCTGATTAAACGTCAATTCGAAGGCTCTAAACCTTACGAGAAGTGCTATACCGATGTGACGGAGTTTGCCTTACCTGGAGGGAAACTTTATCTCTCCCCTGTTCTTGATGGCTATAACAGTGAGATTATTGATTTTACCCTATCTCGCTCCCCTGACTTGAAACAGATTAAAACCATGCTTGAGAAGGTTTTTCCAGCAGATTCATATAGCGGAACCATTCTTCACAGCGATCAAGGCTGGCAATACCAGCACCAATCTTATCATCACTTTTTGAAAACCAAAGGAATTCGTTCCTCTATGTCTCGCAAGGGAAATAGTCCAGATAATGGGATGATGGAGTCCTTCTTTGGCATTCTCAAATCTGAAATGTTTTATGGATTTGAGAAGTCTTATCAATCCCTTGATGACCTTGAGCAAGCTATCACAGATTACATTTTTTACTACAACAACAAACGAATCAAAGCAAAACTAAAAGGACTTAGTCCTGTGGGGTACAGAACTAAATCCTTTAGATAAATAAAATGTCCAACTTTTGGGGGTCAGTACACAGCTGATGGGTTTTTCTTATTACTCTGCACCAAGTGCTGCCATGGTGATGTAGTTGTAAGGCTTGTTGAAGTGTGGCAAGAAGAAGATGTCAAGAAGGGCAAGGCGATCAATGGTCACCTTTTCTTGAATGGCTAGGGAGAACATGTGGATTCCCATAGACATGTCTTCTTTAGAAGCCATTTGCGCTCCTAGCACCACACGTGTGTCCTTATCATAGACAATCTTGAGGGTCACAGGATAATTGTCATGTTCGATAAATTCAGGTTTTTGATTGTCAGTAAACTCGGTTACAGCTGCATTGTAGCCAAAACGCTTCGCCTTTTCCAGCGTCAAACCAGTAGAAACCATCTTAAGATCATAGATGGCAATCCCGTTTGAACCTTGAACGCCGATAGACTCAAGTTCTGTACCGCAAGCATTGTGGGCTGCAACGATACCAGAACGTACCGCATTGGTGGCAAGAGCGATGTAGTTGGTGTCCTCAATCGCATTGTCATAAACCGTTGCACAGTCACCGATGGCATAAACGTCCTTGAGGCTGGTTTCTTGTTTCTTGTTAACGAGGAAGGCACCGTTGCGGAAGAGTTCAATCTTGCCATCACCAAGAGCGGTATTTGGACGGAAGCCAACAGCCAAAATAACCATATCCACATCAAAGGTTTCCTTATCAGTCACGATACGCTCAACCTTGCCATCTCCTTCGACTGCTTGAACCGTTTGACCAAAGGCAAGTTGGATGCCATGGTCTTCAAGGTTCTTGCTCATCATATCGGTGAGGTCGCGGTCATAATATCCAGCAAGACAAGTATCTACTACGTCAATCAAAATAACTTCTTTTCCTTCACGTTGGAAAGCTTCTGCTAGCTCAACACCGATATAGCCTGCCCCCACAACAGCTACGCGTTTGATGTCCTTGTCTTTTAACTTTTCAATCACGTCTGCTGCATTTTGATAGAGTTTAACAAATTGCAAGTTTTTAAGAGTGGCTTCAAATTCACGTGATCCTTCTTTGATTTCTGCTCCCTTGATTGGAGGAAGGATAGGCTGTGAGCCTGTCGCAAAGATGAGCTTGTCATAAGACTCAACGTGTTTTGAACCGTCTTCTAAAATAGCATGAACTTCCTTGTTATCGTAGTCGATGGACTCAACAGGAGCGTTCATATAAACTTTTGCCCCCATGCTCTCCAACTGCTCCTTGTCAGAATAGAAGAGACCTTCTGGACCTGAGATTTGTTTTCCGATCCAAAGCGCCATCCCACAACCGAGGAAAGAAATGTTTGAGTTTTGGTCAAAGACAATGACTTCGTTATCTGAGCCATAGTTTGCTAACATGGTCTTAATACATGCTGTACCAGCGTGGTTCGCACCAACAACAACAATCTTACTCATAGAAAAAACCAACTTTCGTTTTATTTTTATTACGCATTCAGTATAACATTTTCGTAAAGCGTTTTCAAGGATTTTTGTGATTTTTTTCTATTTCTTATCTTTTCTTTTATTTTTTGCTTTAAAATGCCTTCCCTATATTATAAACATTCTAAATAAGTTCCATTAAAGCTGTTTGATTGTAAGAAATTCTAATCTTTTTGATGCATAAAAGACTGAAGTGAAACACTCCAGTCTAGATTCAATCTTTTTATTTTGATTTGATATAGTTGACCCCAACTGCTTTTGGTGCGATGGAGCGACCAAAGAAAGCAGCCAAGACAATAATCGTAAAGAGATATGGCGCAATTTGCAAGTAAACCGTTGGAATATGAGACAACAAAGGCAACTGGCTACCGATAACCGCCAAACTTTGGGATAAACCAAAGAAAAGACTGGCTAGCATGGCACCGATTGGATTCCATTTCCCAAAAATCATAGCGGCAAGAGCAATGAAACCAGGACCTAAAATGGTTGTCGCAGAGAAGTTTACTGAAATAGACTGGGCATAAACAGCACCACCAACTCCTCCTAAGAAACCTGAAATCATCACGCCAAAATAACGCATGCGATAAACGTTAATCCCAAGGGTATCTGCCGCTTGAGGGTGTTCTCCAACCGAACGTAAACGTAAACCAAAGCGCGTCTTATAAAGAATGTACCAAGCGAGGAAAGAAAAGGCGATAGCAAGATAACCCAAGATACTGGTATTTTTAAAGAAAATATCTCCCAATACAGGAATCTGAGATAAACCAGGGAAAGAAAACTTCCCAAAAGACTCTTGGATATTATCAGTTTGCCCTTTGGCATAAAGTGCCTTGGTCAAAAAGACTGCAAGAGAAGGCGCAAGAAGGTTCAAGACCGTACCACTAACGATATGATCTGCCCTAAAATGAATGGTTGCAACGGCATGAAGGAGAGAAAAGAGAACCCCAACCAAACCACCAACCAAAAGCGCCAACCACGGTGTTGCTTTACCAAACGTATCTACAAAGGTCAAGTTAAAGACGATACCTGAAAAGGCACCCATTACCATGATTCCCTCTAGTCCGACATTAACAATCCCAGAACGTTCTGAAAAGACACCACCGATACTGGTGAAAATGAGTGGCGCAGAATAGACCAACATAGAGGACACCAGCAAGGATAAAACCGTAACTAAACTTAATGAAGGCATCTTATTTACCACCTTTCGCTACTTTTTTGGGCTTCATATAGCGCTCAATCAAATAGTGAGCTGCGACAAAGAAGATAATCAAAGCTGTCACAACATTGATCAATTCTGGTGGAATCCCCGCAATGGTCATCCCTGGCTTACCAACACTCAATACTGCAAAGAGCAAGGCGGCAAAGAAAATACCAATTGGAGAGTTGGCTGCCAAAAGACTGACCGCCATCCCATCAAAACCGATAGAGAGAGAACTTGGTTGCACAAAGACATTTTCAAAGGTTCCAAGCCCCTCAACAACACCGCCAAGACCAGCCAAAGCCCCTGAGATAATCATGGAAAGGATGATAGTTCGTTTGGCTGACATTCCAGCATATTCACTGGCATAAGGGTTAAGACCAACAGAGCGGATTTCAAAACCAAGTGTGGTCTTGTTGAGCAAGAACCAGATCACAAGAATCGCAATAATGGCAAAGAAAATCCCAATATTCATCCGTGAGTGATTGGTCAAAGCATCCAACCAAGGCGTTTGATAAGAAGCATTTTTGCTCACCTGAATACTCGAATCCACACTTCGCATGATAGACTTGGCAAATCCACTTCGAATGATAGCATTGCTACCATAGAGGATGACATAGTTCATCATGATGGTGACAATGACCTCACTGGTCCCAAGGTAGGCGCGTAAGATTCCTGGAATCGCCCCTGCAAGACCACCAGCAATCATCCCGATAAGAGCGGTCAAGACAATCAAGAGGGGACGAGACATATCTGGGTGCGATAGAGCAAACCAGCCTGCTGCTACCCAACCTGCTAAAGCCTGACCAGGCAGACCAACATTGAAGAAACCAGCACGACTCGCCACCGTAAAGCCAAGAGCAATGAGAATAAGAGGTCCCATAGCCCTAAAAATTTCACCGATGTTTTTTACACTACCAAATGCCACCTGAATGAGACCCTCGTAGCCCCACAAGGGATCGTAACCAAAGAGCAACATGACGATGGCACCAAGGACCACCCCTAACAATACAGAAATGAGAGGCACAACAATATTTTGTGCATTCTTAGACATGACTATCCTCCTTTTCAATTGAACCACCCGCCATCAAAATACCGAGTTCTTGTTTATTGGTTGTTTCAGGAGAGACAATCCCTTGAATCACGCCATCATGGATAACGGCAATGCGATCAGAGAGGTTCAAAATCTCGTCCAATTCAAAGCTCACCACCAAAACAGCCTTGCCTTTATCACGTTCTTCAATCAAACGTTTATGAATGTACTCAATCGCTCCGACATCCAAACCACGGGTTGGCTGACTGACAATCAACAAATCAGGATTTCGGTCCACTTCACGAGCGATGATGGCTTTTTGCTGATTTCCTCCTGAAAATCCTTTGGCTGGAACCAATTCATTTGCCCCACGCACATCAAATTCAACCATCAATTTTTTGGCATAGTCATTGATTGCTTTGTAATCTAGTACCCCATTTTTACTCAAGGGTTCCTTATAATAGGTTTGAAGGGCGATATTTTCTGCTAGGGTCATGGGAAGAACCAAGCCATCTCTATGACGGTCCTCTGGTACATGCCCGACCTTTAACTCTGTAATCTGACGAGAACTTGACTTGGTCACATCTTGACCTTTGATTGTAATCGTCCCAGACTGTACCTTGCGCAAGCCTGTAATGGCTTGGATTAGCTCGGTCTGACCATTGCCATCAATCCCTGCAATCCCTACAATCTCTCCTGCCCTCACATCTAAGGATAGATTTTTAACGGCTGGAACACCACGGTTTTCATTGACCACTAGGTTTTGAATCGAAAGAACCACCTCTTTAGGCTCAGACGGTTTCTTCTGTGTCTTAAAGGAAACAGAGCGTCCCACCATCATTTCAGCTAAATCTTCTGCACTAGCTCCTGCGACATCAACTGTTTCAATACTCTTTCCACGGCGAATAACCGTCACACGGTCTGCAACCGCCCGAATTTCATCGAGTTTGTGGGTGATGAGGATGATGGACTTGCCTTCTTTGACAAGATTTTTCATAATCTCCATCAATTCTTGAATCTCAGACGGTGTCAAAACTGCTGTTGGTTCATCAAAAATGAGAATATCCGCCCCACGATAGAGGGTTTTTAGAATCTCCACCCGTTGTTGGGCACCGACAGAAATATCTTCGATCTTGGCATTTGGATCAACTGCCAAACCATACTTAGCTGATAAGGCTTCAATCTCTTTGGTAGCACTTTTTAGGTCTAGGCTACCGTTTTTCACCATCTCATTTCCCAGCATGATGTTTTCTGCCACGGTAAAGGCCTCCACCAACATAAAGTGCTGGTGCACCATTCCAATCCCAAGACTGTTGGATTTAGAGGGAGAGTCAATGTTTACAGGCGTACCATTGATGACAATCTCGCCACTGGTTGGCTCTAAAAGACCAGCCAACATGTTCATTAGGGTTGATTTTCCTGCTCCATTTTCACCAAGTAGAGCATGGATTTCCCCTTTGCGTAATTGCAAGTCAATTTGGTCATTGGCTACAAAATCACCGAATTTTTTTGTGATCTTTTTCATTTCAATGACATGTTCGGTCATAAGGGTTTTCCTTTCAAGGGTATTCATGTGTCAGTAAAGTCTAGCAAGATTTGCTAAACTTTACTGAGATATCAATATCTCAGCTCATTTTACAAAAGAACGACCGACGAAGGTCGTTCTTTTGCTGATGATGTTATTTTTCTGGAACTTTGATGTCGCCAGCGATAATTTTTTCCTTAGCTTCTTTGATAGCTTTCACAGCATCTTCGCTAAGGTTAGTGGTTTTGATGTCAACACCACCGTCTTTCAAACCGTAAACGGTTGTTTTACCACCAGGGAATTTACCATCTTTCGTTTGGTTAGAGATAAGTTTAACTGATTGACCCACTTCTTTGATGGTTGAAGCAAGAACGAAGTTAGAAGACTTACCGTCTTTAGACGTGTAGTTTCCTTCTGCAGATTGGTCACGGTCAACACCGATGACCCAAACTTTTTCATCTTCGTTCTTGGTTTCGTTGATAGACTTAGCTTCGCTGAAGACACCTGTACCAGTACCACCTGCTGCTTGATAAATCACGTCAGCACCTGCTGCGTATTGCGCAGCAGCGATGGTTTTACCTTTAGCTGGGTCACCAAATGAACCAGCGTATTCAACAGAAACCTTGATGTTAGGGTCAACAGATTTTACCCCAGCTTCAAATCCTTTTTCAAAGCGTGAGATAACTGTTCCTTCCATACCACCGATGAAACCAACTTGTTTGGTCTTTGTTGCTTTTGCAGCAGCAATCCCTGCAAGATAAGCAGCCTCGTTATCTGCAAAGGTTACGCTTGCCACGTTCTTTTCACCTTCGATGACATCATCGATAAGAACAAAGTTTGTATCTCCATTGTCCTTAGCCGCTTTTTCAACCGCATCATGAAGGGCAAAACCAACACCAAAGACAAGATTGTATCCGCTGTCGATAGCGCTACTTAGGTTTGTTGCGTATTCAGACTCGTTAGATGATTGGAAATAAGTGTAACCTTTGTCTTTAGACAAACCGTTATCTTTACCCCAAGCTTGAAGACCTTCCCAAGCAGATTGGTTAAATGATTTATCATCAACACCACCTGTATCGGTCACGATCGCCACTTTCAAATCTGTTTTAGCGTCTTTTCCTGCTGAAGAAGACCCGCCACGATGAGCACAAGCTGCCAATCCAAGAACAGCCACAGAAGCTAGACCAACACCAATAAGTTTTTTGTTCATGAAAATGAACCCTCCTAAAAGATATGATAATGCAACAATTGTTGCAAAGCGAAAGAAAAGTTTCGGATAAACCCCGTTAAGTCAAATCCGTAAACGAATATGGAAGTAATTCCCCGACCGTCATCTCGACCGTCCGACCATTTTTGGCCACTAAAATAACTTTTTTATCTGGTGACAAGAACTCAACCATCACCTGACGACAGGCACCGCAAGGTGAGATGGGATCATCTGTTTCACCGTAAATAGCTAATTCTGAAAAATCCCGCTGTCCTTCTGAGATAGCCTTAAAGATCGCTGTCCTTTCTGCACAATTGGTCAGTCCAAAACTAGCATTTTCAATGTTGCATCCCAAAAAGACCGAACCATCTTGGCACTTCAAGGCTGCTCCGACTGGGAAGTGCGAGTAAGGGACATAGGCCGTCTCGCTTGCTTTTTTGGCTAAACGCACCAAATCAGTAGCCATGCGTCACCTCTTGCCCATTCATGATGGCAACCCCTGACGAGGTCCCAATGCGGGTTGCTCCGGCTTCAATAAAGGCCTGGGCATCTGCTAGAGAGCGAGCGCCACCTGCCGCCTTAACGCCAACTATCTCACCAACTGTTTTTCTCATCAAGGCCACATCTTCAACCGTAGCGCCGCCTGTTGAAAAACCAGTTGATGTCTTGACATAATCTGCCCCAGCAGAAACGGCTAACTGACAGGCTTTAATCTTCTCCTCATCCGTTAAAAGACAGGTTTCAATGATAACCTTGACCAAGCGACCTTGACTCGCTTCAACCACTGCTCGAATATCCTCTTCAACCAAATCAAAATTCCCAGATTTTAGGGCACCGATATTGATGACCATATCAAGCTCATCAGCTCCTGCTAGGACAGCTTCTTTGGCTTCAAAGGCCTTGACTTGAGAAAGGGTTGCTCCCAAGGGAAAGCCGATAACCGTACAAACTTTGACATCGCTACCTTCTAAGACGTCCTTGGCATGAGCGACCCAAGTCGGATTGACACAGACACTGGCAAAATCATAGTCCAGTGCTTCTTTGAGAAGCGTATCAATAGCTGCTTGGCTGCTATCTGGCTTTAGTAAGGTATGGTCGATGTATTTGTTGATAGGAAGTGTTTCAGGCACTTTAATCTCCTTTTTGTAGGCCTAAGAGATGACCTTAATGATCTCTTTTGGCTCTATTTTCTCATCTCCTATTTTAACATTTTTCTGGCATTCTGTAAGCCATTTTTCGTCAATTTTTTTATTTGTATAGAGTTTGGCTACGACCTGACCTTTTCGGACCCAGTCTCCAACTTTCTTTTCAAAAACAATACCTGCTTCATAGTCCAGTCCGTCCGTTTTGACCTCACGACCTGCTCCTAGTTTCATGGCTAACTGACCAAAATAAAGGGCAGGGAGTTGGGTAATATAGCCTTCTTTTTCAGCTCTAATCTCCTCTATCGTCTCGACCCTAACCGGGCGATACAAGTCCTCCAAATCCCCTCCTTGGGCAAGAACCATGGCTTCAAATTTTTCAAGAGCCTGTCCACCAACAAGATGCTCTCTTATCTCAGCAAGCGAAACCTTTTTACCCACCAAATCCAGCATCAGCTGGGCGAGTTGACAGATAAAGTCGGTTAGATCATCTCTGCCCTCTCCTTTCATAACAGAAAGAGCCTCCAAAACTTCCAAACGATTCCCAATCGCAAGACCAAGAGGTTGGCTCATGTCGGTCAAGACCGCAATGGTCTCACGTCCCATCTCGCGTCCTAAGGCCACCATGATTTTAGCCAGTTCTTGCGCCTCGTCTTCATTCTTCATGAAAGCCCCATCACCAACCGTAACATCTAGGAGAATCTTATCCGCTCCAGCTGCAATCTTCTTACTCATAATCGAGCTTGCAATCAAGGGCATAATATCTACCGTTGCGGTCACATCCCTAAGAGCATAGAGCAACTTATCTGCCTTAACCAAGTCATCTGACTGACCGATGACAGATAAACCAATCTCTCTAACTTGTCGCAAGAAATCCTGCTCCGTCAAGTTGATCTGATAACCCCTAATGGCTTCTAACTTGTCTAGAGTCCCACCTGTATGTCCGAGACCACGACCACTCATCTTGGCAACTGGAACACCAAAACTCGCAACAAGTGGCACCAAAATCAAGGTTACCTTATCTCCCACACCGCCTGTCGAGTGCTTATCCACCTTAATTCCTGAGATGCTAGAAAGGTCATATTCTTTACCTGTTTTTAGCATGCTAAGGGTCATGGCCATGGTTTCAGCCACACTCATGCCCTTAAAATAAACCGCCATGGCAAAGGCTGACATCTGATAGTCTGGGACAAGACCTGCCGCATACTGTTCAATCAACCAAGCCATCTCTTCGGTATTTAGGCTTTTCCCATCACGTTTTTTTTGAATTAGATCAACTGCTCTCATGCGTTTACACTTCTTAAAATATAATATCCTTTGTCTTTTTTTAAGATGCTACAATTCCCAAATAGCTCTTCCATCTTCTTTTTAGCACTAGGGGCACCTTGTTTTTTCTGAATCACAATGGTCAAATCACCCCCATCTTTTAGATGAGTCTTGGCTCCTTCTAAGATGGCATGAACCACTGACTTTCCTGCTCTAATAGGAGGGTTACTAATGATATGATCAAAAGACCCCTCAACATTTTCATAGACATCTGAGGTCAAAATCCTTGCCTCAACTCTATTTCTCTCTGAATTTTTTCGTGCCAAATCAAGAGCGCGCTCATTGACATCCACCATGGTTACGGCAAGTTTTTGCGTTTTAGCAAGAGTAATGCCTAATGGACCATAGCCACAACCAACATCTAAAAGACTTTCTCCCTCTTGAAAATCAAGACTTGAGAGCAAGACTCTGCTGCCGTAATCAATCATATTTTTTGAAAAGACACCCGAATCCGTCAAAAAATCAAAGCGCTCACCCAGCAACGTCACACTCAAGTTTTTGACATCGTGCGCACTATCTGGTTGTTTACTATAATACATATTTGTCATTGTTTCGTTTTTACCAATACTATTCTCATTATACCTATTTTAACACAAGGCGCAAGAGTTTTCAAGATTAACATTGCATTATCCCTCACAAACAATTGTTCGGTCTTTTTTACGTCTTACCTAATCTTGAAAAACATGATATAATAAATCTGAAAGAGGAGGATGCTATGCAGCAAGATTTAAGTCATTTTAATTATCTCTCGAGAAAGGATTGGCAAGACCTAGGACAAATATCTCTTCCCCTATTAACAGGAGAGGAGTTAGAGGCCATCAAAAGCCTCAATGATCGCATTCGGATTGAGGATGTGACGGATATCTACCTGCCCTTGCTCCAACTCATCCAATTGTACAAGACCAATAAAGAAGCCTTACAAGCGCAAAAAGAAGCCTTTTTAAACCAAAAACTAAAGCCAACCCCTTTTATCATCGGTATTGCAGGTAGTGTGGCTGTGGGGAAATCAACGACCAGTCGGCTCTTACAGCTATTGCTGTCACGTGCTTTTGCTGATCAAAAGGTGGAGTTGGTCACAACCGACGGCTTTTTGTACCCCAATCAGATTTTAAAAGAAAAAAACATCAGCCATCGCAAAGGCTTTCCTGAGTCTTACAATATGGAACTCCTGTTACAATTTTTAGATGCCATGAAAGAGGGAAGAGAAATGACCATTCCAGTCTATTCCCATAAGAGCTATGACATTCTTTCTGATCATACTCAGACCATTCAATCCCCTGACATCCTCATCATTGAGGGCATCAATGTTTTTCAAAATCAAGAAAACCACCACCTCTATGTGACCGATTACTATGATTTTTCGCTCTATATTGACGCTGATCCAAAAGACATCGAGGACTGGTATCTAGAGCGATTTCAAACCTTGCTTGAGATGGCCAAATCCCGTCCTGATAACTACTACCACCGCTTTACCCAACTAGACCGAGCAGATAGCTTAGCTATTGCCCACCACACTTGGGAAAGCATCAATCTCATCAATCTTGAAACCTATATCCAGCCGACCCGATCTCGAGCAGATGTGATTTTACATAAGTCTAAAGAACACATCATTGACTATCTGCTCTTAAAACGCTAGACTTTTGTCGGCTTTTGACCTTTAGAGCCTAGAACTAACTTTCTTTTCAAAGATTTTTAGAAAAATAGAGCATTTTCCCTTGTCAAATCTCAAAAATTTGGATATAATAGCATAGTTAATATAAATGGAGGTGAATCGAGTGGCAAACATCAAATCAGCGATTAAACGTGCTGAGCTTAGCGCTAAGCAAAACGCTAAAAACTCTTCTCAAAAGTCTGCAATGCGTACAGCTATCAAAGCTTTTGAAGCAAACCCAACTGAAGAGTTGTTCCGCGCTGCAAGCTCAATCATTGATAAAGCAGAATCAAAAGGATTGATCCACAAAAACAAAGCAAGTCGCGACAAATCACGTCTTGCTAGCAAATTAGCTAACTAATGTAAGAACAGTCTATCTTTAGGCTGTTTTTTCGTGCCTTTAAAAAGGAGAAGTCACAAAAATTCAGACAATTGGTTTTCTCTATAAGACAATAAATCAAAAGGAAGCTCGGTCCCGTATCCCAAGCTTCCTTTTTTATTTCTAGTGTGACTGATAGGCATCTGCTCAACTCAATCAGAAAGAGACATTTTTTTATAATCTAACTTCAAAAACAGTCCCTTGTGGTGAGTTGTCTTCCACTGTGATAGTGCCTTTCATAGACTCCACAATTTGCTTGGCAAGGGACAAGCCCAGTCCAAAACCACCTTGCTGTCTGGTTCTTGCCTTATCCACACGGTAAAAGCGATCAAAGATATGTTTTTTATCCTCATCACAAATGCCAATGCCATTATCCGACACTCGCAACAGGAGAAACTTATCTCTGGTTTCAACTGCAAAATGAATCTTGCCATCATCGCCTGTATATTTCAGCGCATTATCAAAAAGAATGGTCATGAGCTGCTTGAGTAGGGTCTTATCAGATTTTACCACACGATTTATGTCTAGCTGTCCTTCAAAGCTCTTTCCTGTTTCTTCAGCAATCAAGCTATAATTCTTAAAAATATCGGTGAAAAATTGGGGCTGGATGTCCTCCATATTGGGCTTAATCCCATCATCACGTCTAGCTAGATTCAGCAAATTAGTGGTCAAGAGCCGCATATTACGCACTTCTTCTAAACTGGAGGCAATCTGCTCGGTATTTTCTAAAATAGTTGATTCTGGCTTTCTAAAGAGGGTTTCTAAGCGATTTTGTAAAACAGCCAAGGGGGTTCTTAGTTCGTGACTGGCATTTTCGACAAAAGCCTTTTGCTTTTCATAACTCAGTAAAATCGGCTTACGACTCCAATTTGCCAGATAAACGCTAGCCCCAATCGAGATGATCCAAAAGACCACCATGATGATCACAATCATGCGTGAATAGCGATCGTTCGCCTCTTCTAACTGAGTGGTATTGATGGCAATCTTGGCATAAGCCACCTCAGGGTAAGCCAGATTGTTAATCGCAATGGTCAAGGTGCGATACTTTTGCTTTTTCCCTGAGATATTGGTCACTTCCACTTGTGAAATCTTGCCGAGTTTATTTTTCCCTAAAGGCAGACTGTCTAAACCAGAAAAGGAATCCAGACTATTTAAAATCGTGCCTTCTTGGTCATAGACAATCAAGTTGGTGTTTGCCACCACTTCACTCGGAGGGGTGACCTTAGTTTTGTTGTCCGTCTTTTCCTCTTTTTGATCTGTTTTGCCACTGAGATAAGCCAGACTACTCTTAATCATGGTGAGGGTCACATAAGAATTGGCATCTTTTTGTGCTGTTTTTAGGCTGGAATCCACTGAAGCGTAAATCCCAAAACGCATAAATTGCAGGATAATCACTGTCATAATGATGAAAATGCCAGTGAAAACCATGAAAAAGTGAATGAAAGAATCCCAGTTATCCGATTTAAAAGAGGCGCCAACCTTATGCTTCATGTTTTAAAATATACCCCACACTCCGAAGTGTTTGCAGATGTTTTGCAAAATCTGTTCCCTTTAACTTTTTACGAATCTTGGACACATAGACCTCCACCACAGAAATCGTGGTGTCGCTGTCAAACCCCCAAATCCGATCAAAAATCTGGGTTTTAGGCAAAATGACATTTTGATTTTGCAAGAAATAGAGCAAAAGGTCAAATTCTTTGCCCAAAAGGTCCACTTCTTTGCCATTCACCAAGGTTGTATTGGTGGAGAGATTGACAGAAACATCTCCGTAAGTAATGGTATTGTCTGTGATCTTGCCGGAGCGTTTGAGCAGGGCTTGGATGCGCATCTTGAGCTCTTCAAGGTAAAAGGGTTTGGTCAGATAATCATCCGCTCCTAGCTCAAAGCCATGTCCCTTGTCATCGATGCTTTCTTTAGCGGTCATGATAATGACAGGTGTGGTCACTCCTTTTTCGCGCAACTCTTTTAAGACTTGAAAGCCGTTCTTTTCAGGCAACATCAGGTCCAATAAAATCAAGTCATAGACACCACTTTCGGCCTCATAAAGCCCCTCCTCGCCATCAAAAGCCTGCATGACATCTGCAAAATCATCCAAAAAATCAAAGACAGAGTTTGATAAACTCAAGTCATCTTCTACTAATAATATTTTTATCATGTTTCTTTCCTACCTTTTAAGTCATTATACCATATTTGCCTTAATTTCAACTAAAGGAAAAGCAAAAAAACAGATGCCTGAAACCAGACTTCTGTTTTTTGCTGCTATTCCACTCGGTTAACCTCGTAAATGGTATCTTCAAGGGCCGCTTGATAATCTGCTTGGTTGTAAGGCACTTCCACCTCAAGGGTAACACGCTGGCTAGGTAAGTCAACCTTAACATGGCTAACACCTGCCATCGCTTCTAGGGCTTGTGTGACCCGCATTTTGCAGTGGTCACAGGACATATTTTCTAAATAAAGGGTTTGTTTCATTTTTCTTTTCCTTTCTTCCATCTAAGGGGTAAACGTAGGGCATTGAGAATGACAGAAAGCGAGCTTAAACTCATCGCAAGACCGGCGAACATCGGATTGAGGAGAGGACCACCAAAGAGATACCAAATCCCCATGGCTAAGGGAATACCTAGGATATTATAAAGGAAGGCCCAGAAGAGATTTTCCTTGATGGTTTTAAGACTGACCTGTGATAGGGCAAAAAAACCGACCAAATCTTGCAACTGACTTCTCATTAAAATCACATCGGCTGACTCAATAGCAATATCTGCGCCAGAACCAATGGCAATCCCTAAATCCGCGCTTGCAAGAGCTGCCGCATCATTGATGCCATCACCAACCATAGCCACTCTATTTCCTTCTTGTTTTAAGGTTTCAATAACGGCATGTTTTTGACTTGGCAAAACACCAGAGATAACGTCATCAATGCCGACTTCCCTAGCAATAGCACGAGCTGTTTCTTCCTCATCTCCTGTCAGCATCATCACTCGAAGCCCTCGTTTTTTTAGGGAGGCAATAGCTCTTTTGCTATCTGTTTTCACCAAGTCTGCTACTTCAAAACCTGCGAGCACCTCCCCATCAATGGCCAAATAAATGGGACTGGATAAGCCCTCAAAAGCAGCTAAATCCGCCAAAGAAATGCCCTCTTCCTGCATCAAGCGCTTATTTCCCAAAAGCAGACCTTGTCCCTTATAGCTTCCTAAGAGGCCTTTTCCTGCTTCTATCTGAACATCTTCTACAAAGACCACCTCTTCTCCATCTTCTCTTGCTTTAGTGATAAAGGCGTGGGCGATAGGATGCTCCGAATATTGCTCCAAACTGGCTGCTAATTGCAAGGCTTCGTTTTTTGAAAGATGGCCTCTAGTGACAATGCGATTCATTTCTGGTTTGCCCTTGGTAATGGTTCCTGTTTTATCCAACACAAGGGTCGTCATCTGATCGCCTTTTTCAAGACTGGCTGCAGATTTGATTAAGATCCCTTCTTTTGCACCTGTTCCAGTCGCAACCATAATCGCAACAGGCGTGGCTAAGCCCAAGGCACAAGGGCAAGCAATCACCAAGACCGCAATCAAGATAGAAAGCGAAAACTCAAAACTGCGCCCCATGATGACCAGCCAAAAGACAAAGGACAAGAGAGCCAGCACCAAGACCGTTGGAACAAAAACACGAGCCAGACGGTCGGCTAAGTTGGCCAATTCTGCCTTGGTATTTTGCGCAGCTTCAACCAGCTGAACAATCTGAGCCAGACTGGTTTCTTCTCCCACCTTGGTCGCTTGATAAATCAAAACCCCTTCTTGATTGATGGTACCACTGAGCAGCTGGTCACCTTTCTCTTTTTCAACAGGCAAAGGCTCACCCGTCATACTCGACTCATCGACCCAGCTCCTTCCTTCAAGGACGACTCCATCAACAGGAATCTTACCCCCTGGTTTAATCCGAATGCTGTCCCCTTTTTGAACAGCCTCAAAAGGAAGCATCTGAAAACTGCCATCTCGCAAGACCTCAACCTGATCTGGGATGAGATTGAGCAATTCCTCGACTGCTTGAGAGGTCTGGCGTTTTGATTTTTCCTCCAAGTATTTTCCCAAGAACACCAAGGTCAAAATAACCGCAGCCGACTCAAAATAGAGATGATTCCTCGACTCGCCCGTCATAACCAGAGAATAGAGCGAAAATAAACTTGCCAAAACCGCAGCCCCTGTTCCTAGAGAGATCAAGCTATCCATATTGGGCTCCCCGTGAAAGAGGGAGAAAAGCCCTCTTTGATAGATAGAACGCCCTTGGAACAAGACGATACTGATCAAGCCTAGCTCAATCACTCCTAATAAGCCGGCATCTATCTGAGGTAGCCCTAAACCAATCATAGGCCCCATAGCCAGATACAACAAAGGAAGCGTCGCTAAAAGGGCTATCCATAAACGCTTTTTCAGCCCAGCTAGAGCCTCATCATTCTGCTTTTTAGGCGCAAAAACTTTTACCTTTGCCTGATAACCAGCCTTTTCCACTTTTTCTTGGACCCTATCATCTAGGTTTTGACCTTGACCCTCGACTGTTAGGGTGTTGGTGGCGGGATTGACCTTGGCCGTCTCAACCCCATCTAGCTTTCCCACCACTTTTTCAATGGTTAAGGCGCACGCCGCACATGTCATGCCTTTGATTTCATATTCACGTTTTGTCATGCTTCCTCCTTTTGGCAATGCCTGCAAGCACATTGACCACGTTTACATTGGCAACTGAGATCATCCTTAGCACTAAGCCGTTTTTCTTTAATGGTCACCTCTAACAAATCTAAATCCGACTGACTAAGCTCAACGCCTCTTAATAGATTGCTCATGGCTTCTCCATGCTTGGTTTGACAAATATGATCAAATAGCTGCCTAAAGACCTTGTTCAGATGCTCGTTTTCATCCAAAAGAGGGAGATAGTAAAATTTCCTATCTTCTTTGACCATCTCGATCAAGCCCTTGTTCTTCAGTCGATTGAGCAAGGTCTTGATGGTACTACTTTTCCAGCCAAACTCTTCTTCTAATTGAGAGATGATATAACTGCTCCTGCTCCTAGGACTAGCCCACAAGACCCGCATAACCTCCCACTCAGCTGGACTCATCTCTTTATCATTCATTAGGAATCCCCCCTCTTTTTGATTACAACTGTAAACGTTATTTGTGATTATAGTTTACACCTGTAATCGGTATTTGTCAAGAGAAGAGATTGTTTTCATCAAAAAAAGAGAGAACGTTAAACGTTCTCTCTTTCCTGTGCGGTTAGAAATGAACTAACTTAGTCATTCTCACGCTTACGGCCTTTTGCCATCATTCCTAGACCTAAGGTCATCAAAACAGCACCAACAGGGAGGAGAGACATAGAAGTTTCTCCAGTTTTTGGTAACTCATTTTGAGTCGTTTGACGAGGTGTTTCCTTCGTCTTATCTGTTTGATCTGAAGGCTGGCTCTTATCTTCGACAATGATTCTCACCTTGACTTCGTCCTTAGAACCATCTGGATAGGTCACTACTACAATAGCTTCTTTAATTCCTGGAGTAGTCGTATCCACTGGATCCTTGAACTCTACCTTCGTACCTTCTGGAAGGTCCTTGAGGTTTTCAATCGAATCCTCAGCTTTTGGCTTGTCACCCGGTTTAACCGTTTGATCCTTACCGATTGGATCGTACTTATCTGCGTCAGTGCGTGGGTCAACCACTTTCACTTTAACTGGCACTTCGTCCTTAGAACCGTCTGGGTAAGTCACCACAACTGTCGCTTCCTTGTCACCTGGTGTCGTGGTGTCCACTGGATCCTTGAATTCTACCTTCGTACCTTCTGGAAGGTCCTTGAGGTTTTCAATCGAATCCTCAGCTTTTGGCTTGTCACCTGGTTTAACCGTTTGATCTTTACCGATTGGTGTGTACTTATCTGCGTCAGTGCGTGGGTCAACCACTTTCACTTTAACTGGCACTTCGTCCTTAGAACCGTCTGGGTAAGTCACCACAACTGTCGCTTCCTTGTCACCTGGTGTCGTGGTGTCCACTGGATCCTTGAATTCTACCTTAGTGCCTTCTGGAAGGTCCTTGAGGTTTTCAATCGAATCCTCAGCTTTTGGCTTGTCACCCGGTTTAACCGTTTGATCCTTACCGATTGGATCGTACTTGTCTGCGTCAGTGCGTGGGTCAACCACTTTCACCTTAACTGGCACTTCGTCCTTAGAACCATCTGGGTAAGTCACGACAACTGTCGCTTCTTTCTCACCTGGAGTAGTCGTATCCACTGGATCCTTGAACTCTACCTTCGTACCTTCTGGGAGGTCTTTGAGGTTTTCAATCGAATCCTCAGCTTTTGGCTTGTCACCTGGTTTAACCGTTTGGTCCTTACCGATTGGTGTGTACTTATCTGCGTCAGTGCGTGGATCAGTCACCTTAACTTTAACTGGCACTTCGTCCTTAGAACCATCTGGGTAAGTCACCACAACTGTCGCATCCTTGTCACCTGGTGTCGTGGTGTCCACTGGATCCTTGAACTCTACCTTGGTGCCTTCTGGGAGGTCTTTGAGGTTTTCAATGGAATCCTCAGCTTTTGGCTTGTCACCTGGTTTAACCGTTTGATCCTTACCGATTGGTGTGTACTTATCTGCGTCAGTGCGTGGGTCAACCACTTTCACTTTAACTGGCACTTCGTCCTTAGAACCGTCTGGGTAAGTCACCACAACTGTCGCATCCTTGTCACCTGGTGTCGTGGTGTCCACTGGATCCTTGAACTCTACCTTCGTACCTTCTGGTAGTTCTTTGAGGTTTTCAATGGAATCCTCAGCTTTTGGCTTGTCACCTGGTTTAACCGTTTGATCTTTACCGATTGGTGTGTACTTATCTGCGTCAGTGCGTGGATCAGTCACCTTAACTTTAACTGGCACTTCATCCTTAGAACCATCTGGGTAAGTCACCACAACTGTCGCATCCTTGTCACCTGGTGTCGTGGTGTCCACTGGATCCTTGAACTCTACCTTCGTACCTTCTGGTAGGTCTTTGAGGTTTTCAATCGAATCCTCAGCTTTTGGCTTGTCACCTGGTTTAACCGTTTGGTCCTTACCGATTGGTGTGTACTTATCTGCGTCAGTGCGTGGGTCAACCACTTTCACTTTAACTGGCACTTCGTCCTTAGAACCGTCTGGGTAAGTCACCACAACTGTCGCTTCCTTGTCACCTGGTGTCGTGGTGTCCACTGGATCCTTGAATTCTACCTTAGTGCCTTCTGGAAGGTCCTTGAGGTTTTCAATCGAATCCTCAGCTTTTGGCTTGTCACCCGGTTTAACCGTTTGATCCTTACCGATTGGATCGTACTTGTCTGCGTCAGTGCGTGGATCAGTCACCTTAACTTTAACTGGCACTTCGTCCTTAGAACCATCTGGGTAAGTCACCACAACTGTCGCATCCTTGTCACCTGGTGTCGTGGTGTCCACTGGATCCTTGAACTCTACCTTGGTGCCTTCTGGGAGGTCTTTGAGGTTTTCAATGGAATCCTCAGCTTTTGGCTTGTCACCTGGTTTAACCGTTTGATCCTTACCGATTGGTGTGTACTTATCTGCGTCAGTGCGTGGGTCAACCACTTTCACTTTAACTGGCACTTCGTCCTTAGAACCGTCTGGGTAAGTCACCACAACTGTCGCATCCTTGTCACCTGGTGTCGTGGTGTCCACTGGATCCTTGAACTCTACCTTCGTACCTTCTGGTAGTTCTTTGAGGTTTTCAATGGAATCCTCAGCTTTTGGCTTGTCACCTGGTTTAACCGTTTGATCTTTACCGATTGGTGTGTACTTATCTGCGTCAGTGCGTGGATCAGTCACCTTAACTTTAACTGGCACTTCATCCTTAGAACCATCTGGGTAAGTCACCACAACTGTCGCATCCTTGTCACCTGGTGTCGTGGTGTCCACTGGATCCTTGAACTCTACCTTCGTACCTTCTGGTAGGTCTTTGAGGTTTTCAATCGAATCCTCAGCTTTTGGCTTGTCACCTGGTTTAACCGTTTGGTCCTTACCGATTGGTGTGTACTTATCTGCGTCAGTGCGTGGGTCAACCACTTTCACTTTAACTGGCACTTCGTCCTTAGAACCGTCTGGGTAAGTCACCACAACTGTCGCTTCCTTGTCACCTGGTGTCGTGGTGTCCACTGGATCCTTGAATTCTACCTTAGTGCCTTCTGGAAGGTCCTTGAGGTTTTCAATCGAATCCTCAGCTTTTGGCTTGTCACCCGGTTTAACCGTTTGATCCTTACCGATTGGATCGTACTTGTCTGCGTCAGTGCGTGGGTCAACCACTTTCACCTTAACTGGTACTTCGTCCTTAGAACCATCTGGGTAAGTCACGACAACTGTCGCTTCTTTCTCACCTGGAGTAGTCGTATCCACTGGATCCTTGAACTCTACCTTCGTACCTTCTGGGAGGTCTTTGAGGTTTTCAATCGAATCCTCAGCTTTTGGCTTGTCACCTGGTTTAACCGTTTGGTCCTTACCGATTGGTGTGTACTTATCTGCGTCAGTGCGTGGGTCAACCACTTTAACTTTAACTGGCACTTCATCCTTAGAACCATCTGGGTAAGTCACGACAACTGTCGCATCCTTGTCACCTGGTGTAGTGGTGTCCACTGGATCCTTGAATTCTACCTTAGTGCCTTCTGGAAGGTCTTTGAGGTTGTCAATCGAATCTTCTGGTTTTGGTTGGTCACCCTTGTTAACGGTTTGATCTTTACCAACTGGCGTGTATTGATCCGCATCGGTTGGAACCACCTTAACTGGAACTTCAACCGTGTCCTTAGTGCCATCACCGTAAGTCACTTCAACTGGCACCTTATACTCTGTACCTGGTTTGGCATCTTCTGGGATTGGCATGGTCACAACACCAGTCGTTGGGTCAACTTTTGCCCCTTCTGACGCATTGTCACCAAGTTTAAAGGTTGGTGCTGGGCTTGGTGTTGCAGTAGCTCCATCTTTATCCGTGAAGGTTGGCGCTTTAGACACCGCATCCTTACCTGGTTTCGCAGAAGCTTCCTCGTAAGCTGGTGTGTACTTGTCAGCGTCAGTGGTTGGATCAGTCACCTTAACTTTAACTGGCACTTCATCCTTAGAACCATCTGGGTAAGTCACCACAACTGTCGCATCCTTGTCACCTGGTGTCGTCGTATCCACTGGATCCTTGAATTCTACCTTAGTTCCTTCTGGAAGGTCTTTGAGGTTGTCAATCGAATCTTCTGGTTTTGGTTGGTCACCCTTGTTAACGGTTTGATCTTTACCAACTGGCGTGTATTGATCCGCATCGGTTGGAACCACCTTAACTGGAACTTCAACCGTGTCCTTAGTGCCATCACCGTAAGTCACTTCAACTGGCACCTTATACTCTGTACCTGGTTTGGCATCTTCTGGGATTGGCATGGTCACAACACCAGTCGTTGGGTCAACTTTTGCCCCTTCTGGCGCATTGTCACCAAGTTTGAAGGTTGGTGCTGGGCTTGGTGTTGCAGTAGCTCCATCTTTATCCGTGAAGGTTGGCGCTTTAGACACCGCATCCTTACCTGGTTTCGCAGAAGCTTCCTCGTAAGCTGGTGTGTACTTGTCAGCGTCAGTGGTTGGATCAGTCACCTTAACTTTAACTGGCACTTCATCCTTAGAACCATCTGGGTAAGTCACGACAACTGTCGCATCCTTATCACCTGGTGTAGTGGTGTCCACTGGATCCTTGAACTCTACCTTAGTACCTTCTGGAAGGTCTTTGAGGTTGTCAATCGAATCTTCTGGTTTTGGTTGGTCACCCTTGTTAACGGTTTGATCCTTACCAACTGGCGTGTATTGATCCGCATCGGTTGGAACCACCTTAACTGGAACTTCAACCGTGTCCTTAGTGCCGTCACCGTAAGTCACTTCAACTGGCACCTTGTATTCTGTACCTGGTTTAGCGTCTTCTGGGATTGGCATGGTCACAACACCAGTCGTTGGGTCAACTTTTGCCCCTTCTGGCGCATTGTCACCAAGTTTGAAGGTTGGTGCTGGGCTTGGTGTTGCAGTAGCTCCATCTTTATCCGTGAAGGTTGGCGCTTTAGACACCGCATCCTTACCTGGTTTCGCAGAAGCTTCCTCGTAAGCTGGTGTGTACTTATCTGCGTCAGTGGTTGGATCAGTCACTTTCACCTTAACTGGCACTTCATCCTTAGAACCATCTGGGTAAGTCACGACAACTGTCGCATCCTTATCACCTGGTGTCGTCGTATCCACTGGATCCTTGAATTCTACCTTAGTGCCTTCTGGAAGGTCTTTGAGGTTGTCAATCGAATCTTCTGGTTTTGGTTGGTCACCCTTGTTAACGGTTTGATCCTTACCAACTGGCGTGTATTGATCCGCATCGGTTGGAACAACCTTAACTGGAACTTCAACCGTGTCCTTAGTGCCGTCACCGTAAGTCACTTCAACTGGCACCTTGTATTCTGTACCTGGTTTGGCATCTTCTGGGATTGGCATGGTCACAACACCAGTCGTTGGGTCAACTTTTGCCCCTTCTGGCGCATTGTCACCAAGTTTGAAGGTTGGTGCTGGGCTTGGTGTTGCAGTAGCTCCATCTTTATCCGTGAAGGTTGGCGCTTTAGACACCGCATCCTTACCTGGTTTCGCAGAAGCTTCTTCGTAAGCTGGTGTGTACTTGTCAGCGTCAGTGGTTGGATCAGTCACCTTAACTTTAACTGGCACTTCATCCTTAGAACCATCTGGGTAAGTCACGACAACTGTCGCATCCTTATCACCTGGTGTAGTGGTGTCCACTGGATCCTTGAACTCTACCTTAGTACCTTCTGGAAGGTCTTTGAGGTTGTCAATCGAATCTTCTGGTTTTGGTTGGTCACCCTTGTTAACGGTTTGATCCTTACCAACTGGCGTGTATTGATCCGCATCGGTTGGAACCACCTTAACTGGAACTTCAACCGTGTCCTTAGTGCCGTCACCGTAAGTCACTTCAACTGGCACCTTGTATTCTGTACCTGGTTTAGCGTCTTCTGGGATTGGCATGGTCACAACACCAGTCGTTGGGTCAACTTTTGCCCCTTCTGGCGCATTGTCACCAAGTTTAAAGGTTGGTGCTGGGCTTGGTGTTGCAGTAGCTCCATCTTTATCCGTGAAGGTTGGCGCTTTAGACACCGCATCCTTACCTGGTTTCGCAGAAGCTTCCTCGTACTTAGGCTCAAATTTATCTGCGTCAGAATCCACAACAGTAAATTTCGCTTTGACTGTTTCTTTTGATCCGTCCTCGTAAGTGACTACAACTGGCACTTCAACGACAGTTCCTGAAGCAGTTCCAGCTGGCGCAGCGTAGGTTACCGTACCATCTGCATTGACCGTTGCACCTTGTGGTGGGTTGTCACCAAGAGTATAAGAAACGCCTGTTGGTGTCGCAGCTGTACCAGATCCATCCGTAAAGGTTGGTACTTTTGATGTCGCTGATTGACCTGCTTTAACCTCAGTATCGGCATAAGCCGGAGTATATTGGTCTTTATCAGAATTGGCTACCTTAATCGGAGCATCCACATTATCTGTCGTACCATCTCCGTAAGTCACCACAACCGGAACTTTGTACTCTGTGCCTGGAGTTGCGTTCTCTGGGATTGGAAGGGTAACAACACCTGTCTTTTCATCAACAGTAGCACCTGTTGGCGCATTATCACCGAGTTTGTAGGTTGGTGCTGGGCTTGGTGTTGCAGTAGCTCCATCTTTATCCGTGAAGGTTGGCGCTTTGGTTACCGCATTTTGTCCTGCTTTGTTAGAAGCTTCCTCATACTTAGGCGTGTACTTGTCTGTGTCAGAATCTGTCACCTTAATCGGAGCATCCACATTATCTGTCGTACCATCATTATAAGTTACCACAACTGGAACTTTGTATTCTGTACCTGGTTTAGCATCTGCTGGGATTGGAAGGGTAACGACACCTGTCTTTTCATCAACAGTAGCACCTGTTGGTGGATTGTCACCGAGTTTGTATGTTGGTGCTGGGCTTGGTGTCGCAGTAGCTCCATCTTTATCCGTGAAGGTTGGAGCTTTGGTTACCGCATTTTGTCCTGCTTTGTTAGAAGCTTCCTCGTACTTAGGTGTGTACTTGTCTGTATCAGAATCCACAACGGTGAATTTAGCCTTAACAGTATCTTTTGAACCATCTTCGTAAGTCACCACAACTGGAACTTCAACAACAGTTCCCACTGGAGTATTAGCTGGCGCAGTGTAGGTTACTGTACCATCTGTATTGACTGTTGCACCTTGTGGTGGGTTGTCACCAAGAGCATAAGTGGCTGTTGGCGTTGCAGTAGCACCATCTTTATCGGTAAAGGTTGGTACTTTTGATGTTGCTGATTGACCGGCTTTCACCTCAGTATCGGCATAAGTAGGAGCGTAGGTATCCTTGTCAGAATCCGTCACCTTAATCGGTGCGTCCACTGTATCGGTTGTACCATCATTATAAGTTACCACAACTGGCACCTTATATTCTTTGCCTGGTTCAGCATCTGCTGGGATTGGAAGGGTAACAACACCTGTCTTTTCGTCGATGCTAGCGCCTTGTGGAGCGTTCTCTCCAAGTTTGTAGGTTGGCGCTGGTTCTGGAGTAGCTGCTGTACCTGCTTTGTCTGTGAAGGTTGGCGCTTTGGTTACCGCATTTTGTCCAGCCTTGTTAGATGCTTCCTCGTAGGCTGGCGTGTACTTGTCTGTGTCAGATTCGACAACGGTGAACTTGGCCTTAACGGTGTCTGTTGTGCCATCTTCATAAGTCACAACAACTGGTACTTCAACAACGGTTCCAGGGGCTGTTCCAGCTGGTGCTTTATAAGTGACCTTACCTTCGCTATCAACACTCGTATCTGCTGGTGCAGTTGTATCAAGTGCGTAAGATTTAACTTTTGGAGTAGCAGCTTTGCCCTCTTTATCTGTAAAGGTTGGCACTTGTGAGGTTGCTGATTGACCTGCCTTGACTTCGGTATCGGTATAAGCAGGCTCATACTTCTCATTATCGGCTTTATTAACGAAGAATTTCGCTGTTGTCGTGGCAAAGGTACCGTCTTTATAAGCAACCATCACACCAACAGAAGTATCTTCTTTGGCATCTTTCCATGTGATGACACCTGTATTTTCATCAATAGAGAAGTTGCTTGGTGCTGCGTCTGATCCATCAAGAGAAACAAAGGAGAATTTCGCCCCTTCTGGAACAGGTAATTTTTCAACCGTATCTTTGGTATGGGCTAAATCGAAGGTTGGATTTGCACTCTTAGTATTCTTAGCACCTTGGTTGGCATAAGTATCCTCATAGTTTGGCAACATGCGGTAAACAGCTGTGAAAGAATCCTTTTGAATTGGATATTTCGGCAGACTACCATCCTCATTGACATTATACAACTCTGCAAAGTAAGTGGTGGTCTTTTTCAAGTCATCTGGCACTTTGAAAGTTGAATCTGGAAGCGTTCCATCTGCTAGAGGACGAACAGTAGGCGCATCTGGATTAAGAACCTTGCCATCTTCATCTTTCCAGACAATCTTATAGTTTTCGTTCCCAACTGGGGAAAGACCCGTAGTCTTGGCAATGGCGGTATCGCCAGGTCCTGCATAGTTTGAGTATGAGTCGTAGTTAACAATGTCAAACTTCGCATCATTGTGGAAGGCAGCAAAGCGTACGTTAGAGATGTTATAGTTTCCCGGTGTCAAGGGTTGAATACCAGCATTATTAGAAACATTCCAAGATACTGCTCCTTCATCTCCCCATTGGCTAGCATTGGCTGCACGAGGAACGTCGCCATAAAATGGTGTGGTAAAGGAAATGCCTTGGGCATCCGTTGTCACCATCACCCAGTCCAAGTTAATGTGTTTTGCGATTTTTTTAGGGTCGCTAGCTGAACCGTTACCATTTGACGTAAAGCTACCAAAGGAAGGATTTGGCGCTACTTTACCAGCCAATTCCATTCCTTTTACCCTAGTTCCATCAGGCAGTGCCACCTCAGAATTATTCTTGATAGCATTGTTAATTCCTGGGATAAGACCTGGTGCAACAGGGTTATTCCATGTAGAACCCATGGTTCCATTGAATTGGATTTTGAAATCACCCTTAGCATCGGTTTTGGCTGTTACAGTTTCTGCAATCCATTTGGCACGATCAGCTGTGATTTGTTGAACGAGGTATTCTCTTAGTTTTTCCTCATTTTCACGATTCCACTTACCGCTACGGATATTAGAGGTTTTATCATTATTGATTTTTGGTTGCCATTCAGACCCAGCTACCACAAATTTTTGAAGCACGTCAGCTGAGTTTAACTGTTGCACCGCATAGTCACTTAGGTAAGAGGCATAGACATTGACGCCTTCAAGTCCAATATCATCTTTTTCGCGACTAATCAAACCATTCCAAAGGAGGTTTCCTTGAGGGTCATCATTGTTCCAGTAAACAGAACCAGAAACTAAACCACCTTCATTCTTATCTGGTGAGGCTGGCGTTTGCGTTGCATTTTGTTTCCAAAAATCAGAGTTCTTGTGAGCATACTGGATTTCAACATCGGTCAAACGTTGATTGACGGTGTCATTATTGGCACCCGCAGTCGTGTCCAGCGCATCTCCTTCTGGTGCGATTTGCTCTTCACCGTAAGAGTAAAGCAAGCTATATTTGCTTTCATCTGGGTTGACAGACCAAATCCGCCATTTTTCGGCATTGGCATCGCCCGCCCCTAGAGAGGCATAAGCATTAAAGGTCCATTTCTTCCCATCTGCTCCGATGAATGGCGCCATATCAATGACAAAGCTACCATCGTCTTTGGTGGTTGTCTTATAGATAGGAGAGGCGAGACCATTCTTTTCATACCATTGAGCATAGACAGTAACACCTCCTAAGCCCTTGGTGTTGTCGCTCGTATTTGCATTAACGTTATCAGCATACTTGAGACGAACGTCACCACTAATGGTATTTCTAGCATCCTTTGAAACCTCTGCACTTTGGATGGCATCGGCTTCAGATGTCCCACGGTTGGTTGAGACACGCTGATCGTAAGCTCTTGCCTCAGCAATAAGTTCGGCAACTTTAGAATTACGATCGATAACCCCTTTGGTTAATTCAGCCAACTGACCAAGATAGTAGGCTCTTTCAATGTCATTGAGGTGGCTAAGGGCATTGATGTCCGTCACGGCTTGAGTATAAGTCTCAGGGCTTACCTTACGAAAACCTGTTCCAGTCGGGATAGCTTGCCCTTCGTTTGGAAAGGCCTCTTCACGGCTAGGAGCTTTTGGTTTTGGCTTCGCAGCAGGTTGGGCTGCTGTGCTTTCGGCTGGCGTTGCTTCAAGAGCTGGTGTGACTTCTTCCTTCTCTTGAGCACTGGTATCAGCTGTCGCTTCAACTGCTTTTGGCGCTTCTTCTTGCGCCTTAGCTGCGGTATCTTGCGCTACGAGGCTACTCGCTGCTACTGGTTCAGCCAGTGCTTCCTTGTCCTCTGGGACGACACCCGTCACAAGAGGGTCAGCTCCCGCTTCTGTTGTATCAGCTTGAGCCTTGTCACCAAGTCCTAGCGTCAAAACAGTCCCAAGCAAGACACTTGCTACACCAAAATGATACTTTCTTAATGAAAAGCGTTGGTTACTTTTGTACCAATCAAATTTGGAATGTTTGTTCTTTTTCAAAGGTCAGAACTCCTTCTCTATTTTTTAATAACAACAAGCATGGGGACTCTATGCGAGGACTATACTTGCATTACCTCCCTAAATTATAACGATTTTCATTGAAATTGTCAACTTTTTACTATATTAAGCACTATTTTCACAATTTAAAAAAACCAGCTAAAAAGAGCTCGGAAATACGACTTCCAAACTCTTTTTCTGACTATAATGCTAAGAGTGCTGCTACAACAGCTGGTTTATCTTTTTCAATCAAATCCACACGCGCCTTAATCTGGCTGATACCCATGGAAATGTTACGGCTAATAGCCAGATCACCAAGTTGTGGCTCAAAGAAGGCCTTGTACTCATCTAGGCGCTGTGCGGTCTTAAAGACACGGGCTGGTGCGATGACAAAGCTATCAAAGCTCATGTCTCCACCCAAGGCTTTTTTGATCCAGTCCCAATTTTCCCTAGACCAAGTCCATATTTGCTCTTGACTAAAGCTATTGCGAAGGAGACGCATATACCATAAGAAGAGGTCTTGCGGTTTGATGACATCTTTGTCTTTCAAGGCAGCAACCAAACGCTCCAAGGTTTCTTCAGATTGTGTCAATGATAAGGCAATCGCAAGCTCGTCACGCAGATTAGCATCACGCGTGGTCGGATAAGTGGAGAGATAGAGGTCCACTAGCTCTGGAGTTTCGTGCATCTTCATCTGGCTAGACAGGATAGAAAGGCGCACACTTGCTGGAATACTGTCAAGATTGCCGTCATACTGGGCAAAAATCTCACTGGCTTTTGCCATCATGTTCTTGTCGTTCGCCGTCACGAGGTTTGAAAGGACGAGTTGACGAACCTTTTCATCTTCGTCGCTCTCTCCTGCTTTCTTCTCAAATCCAAGGCGCTCATATTGGGCGTGGAAGAGCTCGCGTACAAATTGATTAAAGTGATCTTCTTCCTCACTCTTTTCCTCGATAAAGAGACGAAGGTCTGCGATAACAGACTGCATGGCAGCCATTACCATATAAGCCGACTCATCTTTTAGAGGCTCTAAAATCGGAAGAAGGCTAGCATAAGAAATGATTTGTGCTTGGGCTAAAAGACGGCGCTCTTGCACAGCTTGTAGCTTACTAGTGGCATCTAGGTCTGGTAATTCAGCAATCACCGCATCCAAAAGTTCACCCTCATAGTTGGTGATATAGTGGGCCGTATTTCCTGTGTTAAGACGAAGGGCGCCTGTATTTTGATCCTTCAGTTGGCTATAATTTGGAATTTCAAGCACCGCTTGCGTCATCACATCTGGTAGACCTTCCCAGTTGCTATTGAGTGGAATATGCCACAAGCGTCCCTTGTCTTCATGCTCACCGATGAAAAATTGCTTTTGCGTTAAAATCAAGGTGTCACCTTCCACCTTAGCAGTAACAACAGGGTAACCCGGTTGTTCCAACCAGCTATCCATAAATCCTGCCACGTCTTTACCAGATACTTGCCCTAGCGCATTCCAAAGATCTAGACCAATGGTGTTGCCATACTGGTGTTCTTTGAAATAGTGGTTAAGACCTGCTGCAAAGTCTTGATCTCCCAACCAACGGCGCAACATGTGCATAAGACGGCTTCCCTTGGCATAGACAATAGCCGCATCAAAGAGGGTGTTAATCTCATCTGGATGGCTGACTTCCACATGGACAGACTGCACCCCATCGATGGCATCGCGCTCAAGAGCCGCAGGCACACCAGTCGTTTGGAAGTCCTCAAAAATCTTCCATGACGGCTCAATAGCATCCACAGACACATACTCCATCATGTTGGCAAAACTTTCATTGAGCCAAAGGTCATCCCACCACTTCATGGTCACAAGATTACCAAACCACTGGTGGGCAATCTCATGGGCAATCACGAGGGCAACGGTCTGACGGCTAAGAGCTGTTGAGTTTTCATCCACCAAGAGATAGATTTCACGATAGGTGATCAGGCCCCAGTTTTCCATAGCCCCTGATGAAAAGTCAGGCAAAGCCACATGGTAACATTGTGGAATCGGATAAGGAACTCCAAAATAATCCTCGTAAAACTCAATAACCCGCTCAGCAATATCAAGCGCAAAATCAAGAGAAGATGCCTTATGGGCAACCGTGGCAAAGACACCGATTTCTGTACCATTTTTGGTCTTGGAGAGTTTGCCGTGCAACTCACCAAAGGCAAAAGCGAGCAGATATGAGGACATGCGAGGGGTGGTATCAAAGGTCCAAACCCCTGTTTCTTGCCTGCGCTCGCTATGAACTTCAGGCATATTGGCTAGGGCAATTTCCCCCTCTTTTTGGTCAAACTTGAGGGACAAATCAAAAGTCGCCTTGGCTTCAGGTTCATCAATGCTTGGGAAAACTTCACGCGCAAAGTGACTCTCAAACTGGGTTGAGATAATCTCTTTTTTCACCCCATCCACGGTGTAGTAAGAAGGGTACATGCCAGTCATGTTGTCTGTGATATTTCCTGAAAACTCGATGACCAAGGTCATATTTCCAAGTTCAGGCAAGTCGATATCGACAACTTCACGCTCCTCATCCACGCTAAACGACAAGGCTGTATTGTCCAAAAGAACCGAATGAATGCTCAAATCCTTTTGATGCAAAGAAACAGTTTCCTTCAAAGCCTCCCCTGTGATTGCGACATTTCCTGTGAAGGTCTTAGCTTTTCGATCGATATCCAAAAACAGGTTATAATGTTCTGGAATAAAGCGCTCAATCAAACGTTCTACTTTTGTCATCCTAATCTCCTTACCTAAATAAAAGTTGCTCTCATTATACCACATTTCTTAAAAAAATCCTAATTTTCCCTTATTTTTATTTGCCTTTCTTTTCCCTTTCATTGCTAAGCTCTGGAAACAAAAAAGGCCGCTGTTTCACTTGCGACCCATTGTTTGAAATTTGAAAAACGAAAAGACTATAACTCAATAATTTTACCAGTTCTGAGATAAACCACCCACTCACAGAGGTTTTTCGCGTAATCTCCGATGCGCTCAAGATAGAGCAACACTTGAAAATACTCTTTTCCTGCAACAATCGCATCAGGCTGCTCACGAATAGCTTCGACCGCTTGATTTTGAATAGATTTGAATTGCTCATCAATGTCTAAATCCATCTTGGCCACTTCACGCGCCTTGGCTTCATCACCGGTCACATAAGCATCTAAGGCTTCTTCGACCATATTTTTCACTGAACGTCCTAGTTGCTTGATTTGTCCTTCGACTGAGGTCAAATACAGGACGTCATCTCCCTTCAACCGAAGCGTCGCCCGTGCCACAGAAACCGCGTGATCCCCCATGCGTTCGACATCACTAGAGGCCTTTAAAACGGTGATAACTTGGCGTAAATCTTGTGCGATGGGCTGCTGAAGGGCAATAATCTCAAGAGATTTTTTCTCCAGTTTCACCTCATATTCATTGACCACCTCATCACCGATGATGACCTCCTCAGCTAACTCAGTATCATGGCTGACAAAGGCGCGCACGCTTTTATTGATCTGCGCTAGGACTTCCGTTCCCATCACGTAAAAGCGATTGTGTAGTTTTTCTAATTCTTCTTCAAATTGTGTGCGTAACATAGCATCTCCTATCCAAATTTTCCAGTGATATAATCTTCGGTTTTTTGCTCTTCGGGGTTAAGGAATATTTTCTTTGTCCTATCATACTCAATCAGATTGCCATTGAGGAAAAAGGCCGTCCGGTCTGAAATTCGGGTAGCCTGCTGCATGCTGTGGGTCACGATAATCTGAGTGTATTTGTCCTTGAGTTGATAAAGGGTCTCCTCCACCTTGCCAGATGAAATCGGATCAAGCGCCGAGGTCGGCTCGTCTAATAAAATAATCTCAGGGCTAGTGGCTAGCACCCTTGCGATACAAATCCGCTGCTGCTGACCTCCTGACAGACCGAGTGCTGAATCATGCAAACGGTCCTTGACCTCATCCCAAATGGAGGCTTGCTTGAGGGATTCTTCAACGATGGCATCTAGTTTTTCCTTATCCTTTTCGCCCTTTAAGCGCAAACCATAGACCACATTTTCATAAATGGACATGGGAAAGGGATTGGGCTGCTGAAAGACCATGCCGATCTCTTTTCTAAGCTCCACAGTATCAATGCGCGGACTATAAATATTATGCCCCCGATAAATGATGGTGCCTGTCACAGTGACATTGGGAACCAAGTCATGCATGCGGTTGATGGAGCGTAGTAAGGTAGATTTTCCTGAGCCGGATGGGCCGATGAAGGCGGTGATTTCATTGGGGAAAATATCCATGGAAATCTCGTTGAGTGACTTTTTCTTGCCATAGTATAGGGACAAGTCACTGATACGTAAAATCGGTTCTGACATCTCTTCCTCCTATCCAAAGCGACCAGACACGTAATCTCTGGTAGATGCAAGACTAGCATTTTGAAAGACTTTTCTGGTCTCATCGTACTCAATCAAGTCCCCATTATAGAAAAAGGCAGTGTAGTCACTCGATCTGGCGGCCTGCTGCATATTATGAGTGACGATGATGATGGTATAGTCTTTTTTTAGCTCCAGCATGGTTTCTTCCACCTGCATGGTCGAGATAGGATCCAGCGCTGAAGCTGGCTCATCCATGAGCAAGATATCTGGCTTGACCGCAATGGCTCTTGCGATACAAAGCCTTTGCTGCTGACCACCTGATAGGGCCAGTGCCGACTTGTGCAAATCGTCCTTGACCTGATTCCAGAGGGCAGCTTGTTTGAGAGAGGTTTCGACCACCTCATCCAAAATAGCCTTGTCCTTAATCCCGCTGCGCTCTAGGGCAAAGGTGATATTGCCATAAATGGACTTGGCAAAAGGATTAGGACGTTGAAAGACCATCCCGATTTGTTTTCGCATCTCATAGACATTGACCTCTGGACGGTTGATGTCAATCCCCTTGTACCAGATTTCACCGGTCACTCTTGCCAGATCGATGGTATCATTCATGCGATTAAGGCTGCGCAAAAAAGTGGATTTCCCTGATCCAGACGGGCCGATGAGAGCTGTGATGCTATTTTTTTCAAATGACATATCCACCCCCTTGATGGACTCTTTGGCCCCATAAAAGACGTGCAAATCCTTAGTTTCAAGGGCTAAATCCTTATCCTTAAAGGTGATAATATGTTTGTCATTCCAATTATAGGTCGTCATGATGCTCCTTTATTGTGCCGTTAGTTTGGCGTGCAATTTTTTACCCAGATAGCGGGCTAAAAAGTTAAACAAGAGGATAAAGAGGAGAAGAACCGCACTGCTACCTGCTGAAATCTCAACAGCATCGGGCAATAAGCCTTCGCCATTGACCTTCCAGATGTGAACAGCCAAGGTCTCTGCCTGCCTAAAAATTGAGATAGGGCTTGAAATGCTAAGGGGATTCCAGTTGGACCAATCAAGAGCAGGGGCTGACTGGCCGGCTGTATAGATGAGAGCTGCCGCTTCACCAAAAATCCGCCCACTGGTTAGGACCACTCCTGTGATAATCCCTGGAAGAGCTTCTGGCACGACAACGTGAACAACGGTTTCCCAACGGGATAAACCAAGGGCTAGCCCTGCCTCACGCTGCGTATGGTGGACAGTCTTTAGACTCTCCTCGACATTTCTTGTCATCATCGGAAGATTGAAGATGGTTAGCGCCAAAGCTCCAGACAAGATAGAAAAACCGTAGCCCATCTGCACCACAAAAAGCAAAAAGCCAAAGAGTCCCACCACCACAGAAGGTAGCGAACTCAAAATCTCAATTGCCTGACGAATGATGCGTATCAAAAGAGTATTTCTTGCGTATTCAGATAAGTAAATACCAGCCCCCAAAGATAAAGGAAGGGAAATCAAAAGAGTCACAACTAGAAGAAAGAGACTGTTATAAAGCTGAACGGCAATGCCTCCGCCAGCCTTGAAACTGCTAGACGGGCTAGTCAAAAAGGACCAAGACACATGCGGTAGCCCCGTGACCAAGATATAGCCAATCAGGCCACATAAAATCAACAAAACCAAGCCAGACAAGAAGTAGATGACTCCTGTGGCTATTTTATCAAGGGTTTTAGCGTGCATAGTTTTTCTTACCTCGTGGACGTGTCATCCATTTCATCAACAAATTAAACCCAAGACTCATCAAAAGAAGGATGAGCGCAAGGCTCCAAAGGGCATTATTTTGCACTGTTCCCGTCACGGTATTACCAATCCCCATGGTCAAGACCGACGTGAGGGTCGAAGCAGGTGTGATGAGACTCGTTGGCATGAGCGCTGCATTTCCCACCACCATCTGAATGGCTAAGGCCTCACCAAAGGCACGTGCCATCCCAAAGACAATGGCGGTCAAAATCCCTGGTGTCGCTGCGGTCAAAATGACCCTGCGAATGGTTTGAAAACGGGTCGCCCCAAGCGCTAGGCTGGCTTCCTTGTAGTGTCTAGGAACAGCCTTTAGCGTATCCACCGTCATAGAGGTCACTGTGGGTAAAATCATGACAAAGAGGACAAAAATCCCCGATAAAATCCCAAAACCAGACCCTCCAAAGAGGCTGCGCACAAAAGGCACCACCACACTAAGCCCAATAAAGCCATAAACCACAGAAGGGATCCCTACCAAGAGTTCAATGGCTGGCTGCATAATCCTAGCCCCACGCTTGGGAGAAATCTCTGTCATAAAGAGAGCAACCGCAATAGCAAAGGGAGTGGCAAGAAGGGCAGACAAAAGCGTCACCAGAAAAGACCCTAAAATCATTGGAAGAGCGCCAAGCAAGGGCTTGCCGTCACGACCCAGCTCTGATGGACTCCAGTCTGTCCCAAATAAAAAGCTAAAAGGATTGATGTGATTGACAAAAAAGGTAGATAGTCCCTTTTGCGCCACAAACCACAAAATCATGGCCACCACAAGGACAATCAAGCACAAACAAGAAAAGGTCAACAACCTTCCAAAACGCTCCAACCGCATGTTTTTAGACGGTTCTAAAAGCTGTTTTGCCATTGTTTTATCGTCCATTATTTCTCCTTCACCTCACCAGTCGCAGTCTTTTCTACCTGCATATCTTTGATAGGAATATAGCCCATCTCACTAATGATCTTATCTTGAATCTGCTCACTCATCACATAATCAAGAAAACGCTTGGTCACCTGATCGGGTTTTCCTTTGGTGTACATGTGTTCATAAGACCACAGTGGCCAGCTATTGGTGATGACATTCTTAGCCTTGGCTTCATGCCCATCAATCTTTAGGGTCAACACACTCTCATCAATATAAGGAAAGGCCAGATAAGAGATGGCGCCTGGGGTCTGCGCCACAATGCTTCTCACCATGCCATTGGAATCCTGCTCTTGGGCTTTTTTAGGCTTTTGCCCCTGCATGATGGCTTGATCAAAAGATACCCGACTTCCAGAACCAGCCGCACGGTTGATAAGCGTAATCTCAAGGTCTTTTCCACCCAGTTCTTTCCAGTTGGTCACTTGACCAGTAAAAATTTTCTTTAGCTCCTCTTGAGTGACATTTTCGACCCCAACTCCCTTATGAACGATGGGGGCAATGCCCACTACAGCGACTCGGTGGTCCACTAACTGGCTGGCATCAATACCTGATTTTTCCTCAGCAAACAAGTCACTATTGCCGATTTGAACAGCTCCTGACTGCACTTGAGATAAGCCTGTACCAGAGCCACCGCCTTGCACATTAATATAAACCTTGTGGTCCTTGGTGTAATCATCTGCCACCGCCTCAACCAAGGGTTGCAGGGCTGTGGACCCCACGGCGGTGGTGGATTCTCCCTTATCAACCAAGCTGGCACAACCAGACAAGGCAAGGGAGGTGAGCACTAGCCCTGTGGCTAGTAAAGCTATTCGCTTTCGTGTCATGTTTTTCTCTTTCTTTATCACTTATACTTGAAATCGTAACCCCTTGGGATAGTAATTTTTGACAGTGCTGCCAACCACCTTGGCAAAGCCAAGACCATTGCCCTCAACCACCAGCTGATACCAGCCGTTGGGGTAGGACTGCTCAAGACTTAGGGTGCTCCCAGACACATAGGTCTTAAACTGGTCCTCGTCTAGCACTATGGTCGCTTTGACCTCACTTGGTTTTAAGGCCAAGCCCAGCGCAAAAGAGGGTTCAAACCGTTTCTTTTTAAAAGTGCCTAGATGAAGGCCATTTCTAGCGATCTTGAGCTTGGACAAATCTGGCAAATCATGGGGAAGCAGGTACAGCTGATCGCCAAAGACCTGCAAAAGACCGGATAAGTCAACCGTCAAATGCTCACGCGCAAACGTACGCCAGAGGGTTTCTTGCTCCTTATTGAGATGGCTCTTGCCAGAACGGACCTTTGTTCTTACAGGATCACGTCGGTCTTTTAGATGGGCCACAAACTGCCCCTCCCCTTTAAAGAGATGAGGGTACATCCGCGCCACCTCTGGCATATCAATGCCTTGTACCATGCCATTTTTCTTTGGCACCTCAACCAGCTCAAGATCTGGATAGGTCTCTAAAAGCCACTGGACAACGCCCTCATTTTCTTCCTGTGACCAAGTACAGGTAGAGTAAATCAAGTCCCCACCAGGAGCCAGCATCAAAAGAGCATCCTCTAGGATTTCCTTTTGCAGGCGACTGCAAGCTAGAGGGTAGTCCTCATCCCAGTAAGTCATGGCAGCTGGATCCTTACGAAACATGCCCTCACCTGAACACGGCCCGTCAAAGACAATCAGATCAAAATAAGCTGGAAAAACTTTTGAGAGGCGCTCGGCAGATTCATTGGTCACGACCACATTTCTCGCACCAAAACGCTCAATGTTTTCAACCAAGATTTTACTGCGTTTACTTGAAATCTCATTACTAACCAGCACCCCTTGATTGTCCATAAAGGACAAGAGATGCGTGCTCTTTCCCCCTGGAGCTGCTGCCAAATCTAAGACCCGCATCCCTGGTTTTGGACGTGCTATATCCCCCACCATCTGGGCTGCAGGCTCTTGCGAATACACAAGACCCGTCGCATGTGCGATAGACTTTCCCGAAATCTTGCCATAGTGGCTGAGGGAAAGGCCACTAATAGCATCAGGAAAGGCTTTTTGCCCCTCTTTAAGCGGATTGGTCCGAAAACCTGAAACGGCTTCTTCTTCAAAACTCGCGATAAAGGCTTTTGCTTCTTCTCCAAGAAGAGCTTGGTATTTTTCAATAAAGGCTTTTGGTAGTGTCATAGGTTTATTATATATTAAATAATCCAAAAAAACAAATGCTCTCAAAACCACTAAAACTAGCCTTTTGAGCATTCATTGTAAAATAAAAACACCACATTCGGTGCCCATCACAAAGATAAAATGGAGCCGGTGGGAGTCGAACCCACGTCCAAACACCTGCCAACAGATCCCTCTACAACCATAGGCTATGTCTTAGATTTAACGCTCTTTTGACACATAGCTCAAGCCATCAAGCGCGAGTCTAAACATCTCTTCTTTCCTACCTAGACCTTAGAAAAGCGTAGCTTGTTATTTTTAAGACCCTCATGAAACACAAGCCATCTCAATCGGATCACGCCCGCTGGTTTTTAGGCAGCTAAAGCGTAAGAAGTGTTATTTTTTGCAGTTATATTTAACTGGCGCTTAACGTCCGCACGACGGGTTGCAAGACCTGCCTCATAATGCCTGTCGAATCCGTAACGACCCCAAAATGAAATAGTATATTTTATTATAGCAAAAAGAGTAAATAATGGCAAATAAAAGACTTTTTTTGTATAATAAGAGCATGTATAAATTTTGGCAAAAAACATTTCAAATCATCGGTGTTCTCGCACTGATTGCATCGGCGGTTCTCGTCGTATGGCTCTTTAAGATGGGCATCCTAAACGACCAAAACGCTCTCAAAGACTGGGTCAGTCACTACAAGATTGTAGCTCCTCTCATTTTTATTATCATTCAGATTGTTCAAATTGTCATTCCTATCATTCCAGGAGGGGTGACGACCGTGGCTGGCTATTTGGTCTTTGGACCTATTCTTGGCTTTTTGACCAACTACATCGGTTTGGTCGCAGGTAGTGTTATCTTGTTCCTTTTGGTGAGGCGTTACGGCAAACCCTTTATTCGTCTTTTTACCAAGGACAAGGAAATTCAAAAGTATGAGCAAAAGTTAGACAGCAAATGGTACGAGTATTTCTTTATCTTTTGCATGGCATCGCCTATCTCGCCTGCTGACATCGTCGTCATGATTACAGGTCTTAGCAGCATGTCGCTCAGACGCTTTACCACGATTATCCTCATTACCAAACCTTTTTCTATCCTTGGATATAGCTACCTCTGGATTTACGGTGGCGAGCTCCTTCGTTACTTGATGCGGATGTAGATACCCAAATAAACAAAAAGTCTTAGAACCTTAACTTGGTTCTAAGACTTTTTTTATTTACGTTGGAAAATACCTAATTCTTGATAGTTATCTTTGGTCGGAGTGAGTTCTTTATCCAAAGGTGCCGACCACATCACATAGGTCAAATGATCTCCATCTAATTTAAAGCCAGATTTAGTTTGCATACCGGATCCGCCTATACCAAAGATAGGAAACAGAGCGTCAAAGTTATCATAGGCATCAAAAATATAGAGATTATCTGCTATTTTTTCTAAGCGCTCAATCTTACCTTGTTCGAGCTTACCATTGGCACGACGGCTACTAGCACCATCTGCTTCATAGGTCAATTCTTGATAGCCTTGTGAGCCCACTTCTTTTGCCCAGGTGCCGACCAATTCTTTGGGAATGCTACTAGCTTCTGTAGAACTCTCCTTGCTTTCTTCTGCTTGAGAGGAGCTAGGGGTACTTTGACTGGAGGCTTCTCCAGAATACTCGGCAATCAATTTAGTATAGGTCGCCTGCATATCTTCTGGTGCTTCTAGGTAACGCCCTTTATTCTCCTTGTCCTCTTTGGTGAGATAATCCATGGCATAATAGACCTTACCATTGCTAGCAAGGACAATCTGATAGCTGGCTTTATCAGCGTTCACTGCGTCTTTGTAATAAGCAGTGTAGGCTTCTGCATCCTTTTTATCCTTGATTTTATCCTGAATCAGTTTTTCTTCATCCGAAAGCTTGTTGAAATAGTGGTGACCCCCGTCTTTTAGGGTATAAATCCGGTAGCTGGCTGTTGAGCGATAATCCTCAGACTTGTCACTCGTGAGGTCATTACCCAACAAGGTCAATCGGTATGTATCCCTTTGTTTTTTGAGGTCGTCGCTCAAAACCTTATTTGTTTTACCTGTCAGTCTAGCCAAGACATCGCCATCATCTGTTGTCAAATGCATCCATTCATCATCTTTGCTGGCCTTTGCCACATCAAAAGGACTGTTGACCACAACCGCATCCTTAGCGTAGTCGCTTTGATAGAGCCACTCTCCAAATTTCTCAATAATACTGCTTTCATCCTCTTTACTAAGGCTAACACCTTTGACAATCTCTGCTTGACTAGAGGTGCTAGCGCTAGAGCTTGATGAGGTTTCACTAGATGAGGATGTAGAGCTCTCCTTGGTAGAGGAGCTGCTAGATTTGGAACTAGAGGAGCTCTTTTGGCTACTAGATGTGCTGCTAGAAGCTGCTTCTTTTTTATCCACAGAGCTGACCGTTGAGGTATCTGGAATTTGTTCGTATTTGTCTGAGTTTTGGATTTCCACAGTTGGGGCTTGACCTGGAATCAAACCTTTTCTGATGACCAAATCCCCTTCATGATCAGGCAGAGAAATTCTCAAATAATTTTCAGCAACCGTTTGTGGGTCTGCTTCATAGAGGTCACCTGTCTTGGTGTTTTTTACTTGAAACTTCTTATTTTTCAAGCGTCTGACTTCATAACGGACCGTTTCTCCCGTCTTTTTATTGCGTACTTCTGTCGCATAGACAACATCCGAGCTGGTCAAGGCTGTGCTTCTGGTGTAGCGTCCGATAATCAAAAAAACCAGAAAAACACTCAACAGCCCAATCATATACCCCTTGTGCTTGATTTTTATTTTCATCCTTTTCTCCTTTAAAATAAGTATCCGATGACATAGCCTAAAATCGCAACGAGAACAAAACTACCGCCTTTGATAAACCAGCCTAGCGGCAAAGGCGACTTCTTGTTTAAGCTAATGTCTGGAAAGCCTGCTTCCTTGGCTTTTTGAAATTCCTCTGCTGTTGGCACACGGCCTTTCATGACCTGAAATTGTGTGGTCCATTCCTCTTTTGTCATTTTACTTCCTCCTTTTCATATTTAGTAATAGGACAAAACTAGCTGCATAGCACAAAGCGTGTCCAAAAAGGGCGAGCCAGCCTTTTTCCATAGCTAATTGGCTTGCCTTGAATTGATTGAGTTCTTTCGTTGCAATTGGAATGTGAAACTTAGCCAGCGCAGACGGTAAATCACGCAGATGATTGGTCATGCCAAATAGCTTGTGCCCATCACTCAAGAAAATAAAGTGTTGCAAGGGATCAATGGCTTTTGGTAATTGTAAAATCGTGCCAGACAAAGAAAATTGAGCAATCCCCACCACAACCGCTAAAATCACAGAACTAATATCATTGCTTCCTGTTAGAGTGGAAATCACCAAGGCTAAAAAATGCGAGCAAAGAAAGACCAACGTCACACTCAAGAAAACCTCAGCATCAAACCAAGAAAATACAATGCCTTTTGACGCCAAATCCACATCAAACAAGGGCACCAAAACATGGTAGGAAATGGTAAAGACCAAGGCCTCTATGATGGCTAAGAAAGCGTGAAAAATCAAGGTCGATAAAGCATAAGACCGACGATTTAAAACCGAGAAAAAATCCCTTTCTAAAATCGCACGCTCACTACTGATGTAGATGCTATTTTGCACCAAAATCAACAAACTCGATGAAAACAAGAGCAAAAAAAGCGTCATGCGTGTCGGTTCAAATTCTTTTAAGAAACCTTTTTGCTGGATATATAAAATCAAGACTTGAAACAAGATTAAACCCAGCAAGACCTTTAGAAAATCCATCCATTTATTTTTAAATTGATACCAATTTAATCGTAAACCAACCATAACCCCTCCTAAATGCGATAGACTTTTCCTGAAGTGAGCAAGTCTTGGTAGATATCTGCGATACTAAGGTCCAAATATTTTTGGATGGTATAGGTATCTGTGGTCTTAAACTCTTTTAAGAGTTCTTCAAAACTCCCGACAAACTTAGGCAGCCCCTTGGCTAAAAAGATAATTTTATCAAACAACTGGAGATTTTCCGTGTTGTGAGTGATGACGATAATCGCCTTATTGGCTGTCTTAGCTAAGATACGCAGGGTTAAGAGCAAATTGCGATCACTCAGCGCATCAAGACCGCTAGAGGGCTCATCCAAGATAAAGTAAGGCGACTCACTTAAAAGCTCAATCCCAATGCTGACCCGTCTTTTTTGCCCACCACTCAACTGCGAAATTTTTTTCTGCTCAAAGGCTTCTAATCCTAAATCCTGCATGATTTTTTTAACCCTCGCTTTTCGCTCGGCTTGGGTATATGATTTTAAATTGCCTGCAGCGTAAATCTCAAAAATCTCACTGACTTTTAAATACTCTCGCAAGAAATTTTGCTGCGGAACATAACTCCAATTAGCTTTTTTAATGGGAACGCCATTTTCCAACATCCGAAATTCCTGACAAGTCGGTGTCAAACCCTGAAGCAAAATCTCTGTTAAGGTCGTTTTCCCACTCCCAGAGCTCCCCAAGATACCGACCATCTCACCAGTTTTGACCGTGATGTCAAACTGATGGAACAAGTCCACATCGCTTCCTGAATACCGAAAACAAATATGCTCAAACGTCAACTGACTAGGTTTCATCCTTCTTCCTCATTCAAAAATAACAACGCAACAACCAACAAAACAATCACCACAGCAAAAACCAGCCCTAAACTGACCCGCATCCAAACTAAAACAGCCGCCAAAACCACGATAATCACAAAGGCTACCAACCAAAATAGCCAAGATTTGAAGCCCCTCGTCGCTTCTGTGATTGGTACAGGCGAGCTCAAGCTGATTTCTTGCCTCACCTTGAGCGTTTCTGGTGGTTGAACAAACTCTGGTTGACTAAGCTCCAGCAAGTGGGCATCATAGCTTGCCTTAGCTCTTTCTGTGATAAAGTGGGGCTTTATCATAGAAAGAGCGAGACTGGTCTTTTCAGACATAGCGTCTAATAAACCAAGCGCTTCTCTGCTGCCCAACTCTTCTTGAAGGAGGGTTAAGACTTGATAGATATGTTCTGCTGAATCTGTCTGGTTGATGCGCTCCTGAATTGGGCGTAGATAAGGCAGGATCTGACCTGTTTTGATGTGCTTGCCTTGATAGTAATCGGCATGGTCTAGTTCTTCTTTAATCGTTTCTTCTAATCTCATGACAGGTCAATAAAAGGTTGAATCATGTCTTGTAAATCGGCTAAATCTTCTGCGACTTGCTCTTTGATTTGATCAAATCTCGCATAGACTTGGTGGGTATGGATGACTTGCTGGGTGGATGCTTCAATAGTGGTTACTCTCAAAATCTGCTCCGTATCAAAGGTAAATTGCACATCTGCAATCTTTTCACCTTTTTGATAAGCACGGCTCAAAGGCTCGACCACTTGAAACACCAACTTAACACTCATTGGATTTTCATAATTTCCTTCAGTGATGCGCAACTGAAAATTATTTTGTCCATCTGCCACCGCAAAAATTTCCTTGGTAAATTGGGCAGGGATGGGAGTATTTTTTTTGACAATGACGCGGTTATACATATCACCACCAAAAGGATAGGATTGCTGGGCTGATTTTTTAAACAAAAGGCCTATACCTTGAGAGGTCACATCTTTGACCACCATTTTATCCGCAGTCTCTTCTGTTCCCGTTTCGTTAAAGCTCACTTGCTCATTGACCATCAAATCAGCGATAATGCTAGCCCCTTCAGCGACAATAGTATCTGGATTGAGGTCATAAGATGGAGTCTTGCCACTAATTTTCTCAATCATCTGACGCACCAAGGGCATCCGAGTTGAGCCGCCGACCAAGAGGATATGATCCACATCTGACCACTGAAGCCCTGAAGCCTCTAAGGTCTGTTGGGTCTTGTCTTGCGTGTCTTTTAGGAGATGGGCCACTTCATGTCTAAATTCGTCTTGGGTCACCTCAACACCAAACTCACCTTGATCACTGACAATCTCATAAAAAGCACTCGGATTAACCGACAAGCTAATTTTTAGCTTTTCTGCCTGATAGCGCATCTGCATCTGCTCTTTGCTACTGAGCATGCTAGCATTAAAGCCTTGATTGGCGAGCTTTCTAGAAAGGAGCTTAACCAATTGTTTATCAAAATCAAGCCCGCCCAAACGGTGATTACCATCTGTTGCTAGGATGTGGTACTGGTGATCCAAAACCGTCATCACCGTCACATCAAAGGTTCCACCACCCAAATCGTACACCAAGACATTGCCTTTAATGCCCTTTTCATGCACATAAGCAATAGCTGCTGCCGTTGGTTCATTGATGATTCGTAGCACATCAAAACCAGCTAATTGTCCTGCTTTTTTAGTTGCTTGGCGTTGTTCTGATGTGAAATAAGCTGGCACAGTAATGACCGCTTCTTTAATATCATCTAGCCCCTGCTCTTTGGCCACAATCTTAGCTCGCTTTTTAAATTCATGCAAAATCAAGGCAGACAAAATCACAGAATTGACTTGCAGGTGCTGACCTGCTTCATGCGAAACCCTTTGATCAGCGATATTCCGCTTAAAGTCTTGTTTGAAATACTCAATCTTACCAATTTCTGTGCCTCTATTGATGGCATCAGAGCCAAAGAACACACGTTGTTTTCCACCGATTGTGGAAAAATAAATGGCGGAACGAAGTACTGCCTCATCATTGGCACCAATGGGAATAATCTCAGGCTTATCATCTTTGATGATAGCCATGGCAGAATTTGTCGTTCCAAGGTCGATACCGACCGCTTTTTTTCTCATTACACCTTCCTCATTTCATGCAAAACGAGGAGCTGGCCTTCGCCTTGCTCCTAATTTGCTTTTTAATTAACACTATTTTCTAAATCAGCGATTTTTTCAGAGTTCCCTGCCTTTTCGACAATCCGGTAATTCTCAGACGAAGAGCTATTGTCCTTACCGCTACGTTCCACATTGACCGCCCAAGCGAGTTTTTGCTTGATATGACCAGACGAACGGTGCTGCGAGCTATAAGCATAATAAAAGTCATAGACAACCGTGAAATCAACCTTATAGGTATTAGGACCAGTCTGTGTTACCTTGGTGACATCCACATCGCTAAAGGAAATATTGTTGGCACTGCGATTCTTAGCATTGGTGGTATTGGTCTCAATCATTTCCACCACATCTCGGTACATGGTATTCGTCGTACCGCTGACAAAAATATCAGTGAGATTTTTAGGGGTAGTGTGGCTATCTTCGTACTGACCGAGCTTGTAATAGGCTTGCTTGATGAGATCGTTTGCCGTATCGCGACTCAAGATACCATCAGCATCAAGAGTAATGGTTTCACCGTCTTGAAGTTTGGTCACATTGACTTTTTTTGATGTCACAGCATGATCACCAAAGGTCTTTTTTACATAAACATCCGCAGACTCTGTCGCAGCGAGATTGCTGACTTCCAATCGACCATCTGCTAAGGCACCAATTTTTTGCTTGCCGACATAAAGCTCCCCATCACTGAGATTGCTATCCACCTTAAAGCTCAAATATTTCACGGTCAAAGGAATGGTGAGCGACTTGGTCAATAGTTGTGACGTAGATAAGTTAATCTCTTGATTTTCCACCTTACCCTTAGCAGCAATATCATAGGTACCAGGATAAAGGTGCTTGAGGGTTTCTTGATAGTGATCATTTTTTGTCTTAGAAAAAGACTGCTCATTCACGGTAATATCAAGCCCTTGCGTATTGGACGTAAGAGTCAAATCCACAGGATGCACCATGACCTTCCAATCTGGGAAAATCAAAAATTTTCGTCCCACTACCTGCATGGTCTCACCAGATAAAAGATCCTCAACTTTTTGGGTGGTTTTCATCTGTTTGGTATTGGTGTAGGTCAACTCTGAGCGCTTAATCGTTTTTTTCGTATCGGACCAAGCCTCGTAGGAAAGAGCTTGATCAACATTTTTTCCCACGACCTTGCTATAACGCTGGGCGACACTTTCTTTGGCATAATAGTGGCTGCCATAAGCATAGCCAGAAACCAGCACCACGACAGCAACAAGCCCCGTCCATATCAAGATTTTCTTTTTCTTGCTCATTGGCGCCTTGGGGGCAGCAGTCGGTAAGAGCTGATTGATACTGGTGAGATGAAACTGATTGGCCTTGCCAAAAGCAAACTCTTGTGGACTAGGTTTGCGGCCCAAATAATGTTCAAAAGTCTGCAACCATTTTTCGCGATCAGACAAAGGCTCACTGGACTCTTGTGAAGCCGCAGACGAAAAGGCGCTGCTCTCTTTAGGAGAGGAAGTGGTTTGAACAATCGAATCAATCTCTTTTAAGAGAGTTGGCTCGCTCTCCTCAGCAATGTCATAGACAAGAGAAGGTGCACTAGCTTTCGGACGACTAGGCGTCTCCTCTTCTGCAATATCGTAAATCCTTTCCTCAAGAGCTTGGCTAGGCTCTTTCTCGATTTGAGGGAGTGAATCAGGTTGAAATCCTGCTTCTTTTGCCTTCTTAAACTCTTGTGGACTGGGTTTTCGACCCAACCTTTCCTCAAATAAACGAATCCATTCTTCTTTTGTCACAAGGTTTCTCCTAACTAAAACGCTGCTGTATAGACTGAAGTAAATGCTTTAAAGATTGTTGTCACAACTGTCTTATCAACAAAATAAACTACCGCAAATAAAACGACAACACTACAACAAGCAACGTAAAAACGACTAAGAACAGAAATAGAAGATTTAATGTTAGAAACGAGAGAAACCAACAAAACAACAAATCCAAGAATTGCCAATACTGCTAGATAAGTTCCTACTGTCTGAAGTGACTTCAAAGCTGGAACCTCTTTAATCAAATTGGAAAGTGTAACAAACGAAGAGAAACCATTACCAAAATTAAGTAGTTGTTCAAAGTAAGAACTTGATATAATCAACTTATCCGGTTGCAAATAAGAAAGGAGGTAAGCAGCGCCATTTAATACCAAGAAAATCGGAGAAATGACCAAACGTCTACCCCAATCCAATAAAAATGATTGATTGCTATTTTTTCCTAGTCTATCAATGATAACTGGAAGAACGGTTGCCAAGACATAAATAATAAAAAACAAAAGTCCAACCTGAATAACTTTGCCAAGCCCCAACTCCGATTTCACTGCATTGACAAACAAATCATATTTCTCTGGTGCAGTAGTACGTAACGTCATATCTTTTACAGAAGCATTAGCAATAGACATTAAAAAGCGAGAGAGATAATTCATCCAAGCAGCTGACAAAAGAAAGGCAGAAATGATTAGAGTTACACTTCCATATAACCACTGACCATCAAATTTATCCGCAGTTGGATTTTTTAGATGGGTTAAAAACCAATTAAAATAAGCCTTTCCTTTTTCTTTAATATCCTCTTTATTGAAGTTAGAAGAAGAAATCCTAGCCCCCGACGTTGGTGGTGTCTGTGGCATGACTGGTGGCTCTTTGGCTTGAGCTGGTTCTTCTTTCATCGCTTGCACAGGCTCTACGACACTTTCTTCACCAGCCTCGTAAACAACTGTTGTTTCGTCTTCGAATTCCTTATTCGCCAAGGCCTGTTTGATTTCATCTGCTGTTGCTGGACGACCATTGATGGCTTCAAAGTACTCCAACCAATCTGCTTTGTTCATCACATTTCCTCCATAAATCTTTTATTTTCTTTATTTTATCATAAATTTAAGGTTTTGTTAAGGTTTTTTGTCCAAGTATTACCCACAAAAAAATCAGCAGAATGTCTTCTGCTGATTTTTCTCTTATTTGGCTTCAATCAAGCCAACGTTACCGTCCTCACGGTAGTAAAGCACATTAGTCGTGCCGTCTTTTGCGTCGGTGTAGATAAAGAAATCATGACCGAGCAATTCCATTTGAAGGAGGGCTTCTTCGATGTCCATGGGTTTAAGATCAATCATCTTGGTTCTCACCACTTTGACAGCTGGTGTGTCCTCAATCGCTTCTTGCTCAAACTCTGTGGTAAAGACCTGACCTGTGGCAATCTTCTCACGGTGTTTTTTTGCAATTTTTGTCTTATTTTTACGGATTTGACGTTCAATCTTATCGACCACCAAATCAATAGAACCATACATATCTTGAGAAATATCTTCTGCCCTTAGGGTCAAGCTCCCTAACGGAATGGTGACTTCAACCTTAGCATTTTTTTCACGGTAAACCTTGAGATTAACACGCGCATGAATGCTTTGTTCTGAATTGAGGTATTTTTCAATCTTTGCGAGTTTATCTTCAACATAGCTTCTAAGAGCTTCTGTCACTTCGATGTTTTCACCACGAATGTTATAGTCAATCATAAGATTACCTCTTTTCTAAAGAATACTTTGATTACATCTTTATTATACCGCTTTCATAAACTTTATGCAAGCCTTATCCTATCTGGCGAGAGAAAAAGTTTTAATCATTTTCACACCTGCTTTCATTAAGACACTTTTAGCAAGCATGAGCGTCGTTCCTGTGGTATAAATATCATCGACTAAGATAATACGATTGGGCAGCTCTGCCTTTTCCTTTAAAGCAAAGGGTTGTGAGGTTTCCAGACGCTCAAGCCGTCCTTTGCTGGATTGTTTTTGGGTATGTTTTTTTACCAATAAGTCTTGATAAGACAGACCGGCTCCCTCCAAAAGCCCCGTTACTTGATTAAAACCACGCTCTCTTAGACGCTTATCGCTCAAGGGAATCGGAACCAAGGTCCAGTGTTTTTCTTTGCCCAATTCTTTTTTTAAAAGTGAACTAAAAGCAAAGCGCAATAAATAATCTCCGCCAAATTTATATTGCTGCATAAACGCCTTCATCACCTCGTTATAACGGTAAAGACTACGATGCGAAACACTTTGTCCTTTTTCTTGCCAATACTGGCAATCGGTGCAGACCTCTGTTTGACTGTCTTTGCAACAAGTCAAACAAGCAGAAGCGCTGATTTGCTCAAATCCTGCGTCGCAATGTGGACATAGTCTTGGGCTTTCCTTTTTAAGGAGAAAAAGAGCCGTAAAAGAAGTCTCCACAGGACATTTTTCTTGACACCATAAACAGATCATTGCACACCTCCTTTTCGATTCATCATTTTAATTTCCTTGATGGCTTGAGCCATGGCTTTGGTCTTTCCATCATGGAAAAAGATAAGTTCCCCAGTAGGGCGCTCTAGGCTTCGTCCTACCCGACCTGAAATCTGGACTAAAGAGGAGCGAGTATAGAGATGATGATTAGCCCAAATCACAAAGACATCTACACAAGGAAAGGTCACCCCACGCTCCAAAATCGTTGTCGAAACCAAGATATCCACTTGATGTTTCCGAAATGCCTCAACAGACGCATGACGCTCCTTGGACTGGCTTGACACAAAAGCAATCTTTTCCTCTGGAAAATAACGAGAAAGCAGGGCGCTAAACTGCTCCCCTAGGGCAATATGGGGAAAAAAGAGCAAGAGTGGATAGGAAGTCTGTCGCTGACGCTTGATATGATGTAAGAGAGATTGGGGCAATCGCCTTTTTGCTAAGTGCTCTTTTATCGGAGTCACATAACGACAAGTCGGCACCACCAAGGGATTGCCGTGAAAGCGTCTGGCTAGATGGACTCTTTTTAGACGACCAGCCTTGACCTCTCTATCAAGCTGATCAGTCGAAGTAGCAGTCAAAAAGAGTCGAAGACCTTGAGGAGTCAAAGCCTGCCTAATAGCCTGATACAAAAAAGGATTATCCACTAAGGGGAAGGCATCCACCTCATCAATAATAATGGCATCAAACGTTTGATAAAATTTATAGAGTTGATGAATCGTAGCCACCACCAGCTGCTCGCCTTGATAAGGCGATGAACCACCATGCAAAAGGGCAAGGGAACAAGAAAAATCACGTTTTAAACGTTTATGAAGTTCAATACAGACATCAATGCGAGGACTCACTACCGCTACTTGCAAGCCTTCTTTTAATAAACAAGAAAGCGTAGGGTAAATCATCTCTGTCTTACCTGCTCCCGTCACGGCATGGACCAAGATTTCTTCTTTCTTAGCAATAGCTTCAAGAAGAGCATCTGATACGGCTTGCTGATAAGGTGTTAGCGAACCTTTCCAGACGAGAACCTCCTTTTTTTTAAAGTGAGCTTTGGGAAAATAATAGAGCCTATCTCCTTCGACTAACCTACCAAAGGCTAGACAAACCCGACAATAATGCCTGCCATCTGGCAAGAGCCAGTCCGACTCTATCAGCGTTTGACACCGTTGGCAGACTAAGGTATTGTCTTTTGTAACCATAGCAGGAAGCTGCTTAGCTTCTCTTTTTTCTTCCTCCAAGAGATCAGCCTCGACCATCAGACGTCCACAATAGGTTTTAAGGTTTTTCATACCTCTTTATTCGAAAATGTGATACACTTTTCTTATGAAAGATTACAAAACCATTGCCCGTACCGCAGAAATCGAAGAAAATATCAAAAAATCCCGCTTCATCTGCCACCTCGCACGCATCTCAAGTGAAGAAGAAGGACGAAACATCATCGCTCGCATCAAAAAGGAGCATCACAAAGCCAACCACTCCTGCTCTGCCATGATTATTGGAGAAGACGCACAAATCAAACGCTCCAGCGATGACGGCGAACCCAGTGGAACAGCTGGTATTCCTATGCTGAGTGTGCTTGAAAAACAAGGCTTGACCAATGTTTTAGCTGTCGTGACCAGATACTTTGGTGGCATCAAGCTAGGGACAGGCGGACTTATTCGTGCCTACTCTGGTAGTGTCTCTCATGCGATTGAAACCATCGGCAAGGTCCATATCAAGACCTTAGATGGTTTTGCCATAAGGCTTTCTTACCCCCAGTACCAGCTCTTGGAGCAATTCCTTGAAAAAGAAGGGCTGGTGGCGACTGATGCTATCTTTACCGATCAGGTGGAGGTTCACCTCTATCTGGAAAAAGAAGCCGCTCCAGCTCTCTTTGAGCGCTTGACTGATTACTATCACGGCAAGATTACAATTCAAGAAATAGGAACAACCATCGTGGAAGTTCCCATAGCATAACAAAACAACGAGAACAGCAATCTCGTTGTTTTTTCATTATCCTGCTCGGTGTTTTAAGTCATCTAATCCTTCTTTTATCCAGTTGGGGAGGGCTTCTTTCAAGGGTTTAAAACCAATTTTATAGCGGTCATTAGAAAAACGGTGGCGACTAGCGTGACTTTTTCTTTCTTCTTCTAGCGTCCGTAAGGACAAACTCACCTTTTTGCTGTATTCGTCATAATCAATCACCTGCACCAAGACTTCATCCCCAACACTAAGGATGTGATAGATATTGTCAATATAGCCGCTCTTGATTTCAGAAATATGAATGAGACCAATCTGGTGATGCTTTAACTCGACAAAAGCACCATAGGGCTTAATACTGACAATTTTTCCTTTTACCTTATCACCAATTTTCATCCTAGTACCTCTATGGATGTGATCACCACATCATCGATGGGCTTATCGCTAAAGTCCGTTTCAACAGCAGCAATTTTATCTAAAACGTGATAGGAAGCTGCATTTGCCAAGTGACCAAAAACAGTATGACGGTGGTCTAGATGAGGTGTTCCGCCTCCTGTGGCATAGGCATCCGCCACCACTTCTGGCCAACCTGCCCGCTTTAGCTCTTTTTTATTATAAGCCAAGTGTTCATTTTGCACGATAAAGAACTGACTGCCATTGGTGTTTGGACCAGCATTAGCCATCGAAAGAGCGCCTCTTAAATGATAGAGTTCTTTTGAAAACTCATCCTCAAAAGCATCCCCATAAATGGACTCGCCCCCCATACCCGTTCCAGTCGGGTCTCCGCCTTGAATCATGAAATCTGGGATAATCCGGTGGAAAATCACCCCATCGTAATAGCCTTCCTTAGCATGACCAATGAAATTTTCCACCGCTTTAGGTGCTTGATCTGCAAACAAGACCACCTCCATGTCCCCATAATTGGTATGGATAATAGCACGTTTCCCGGACAGATTGGCGTCTAATTGTGGAAATTCTAAGGGTTTCTCCAAAATACCCAAGTCCAGTAAGACTTGATAAATCCCATCCTCTTCAATGGTGCCAGTGATATAAGCCGCTCTTTCTTTGGCTTCTTCCACCCCATCTCCCATGACAACAGGAAGACCAACATAATCCAGCATCTCCACATCATTTGGCCCGTCACCAAAGAAAAGGACATTAGCAGGCTTCCAGCCTTCTTTTTGAAGGACTTTTTCTAAGCCAGTCGCTTTGGAAAGGTCTTTTTGAACTGCGTCTGAGGAGTAAGGATGCCAAGGCACCAAGCGAAAATGCTCAGCAAGAGTATCTGGTAAGACCAAGTCTGCATTATGTTCTGAGAAAGTCCACATTTGATAAACAGGGTGGGTCAAGTGGTAATCCTTATCCACCAAGCACTCGCCATAAACAGGCTCCATGGCTTCTTTGATCATCGGTGTCCACTCAGACACAACCGCTTCATCTCTTCCAGTAAAACCATAGGCAATGCCAATCTCTTGACACCAAGCCACATAGTCCTTTAATAAGTCCAGTGACACGGGTTGATCAAAGATCTCATCTCCTTTTTTGTCCAAGACACTCGCCCCATTGATGGTAACAAAATAATCCGGTTCTAGGGCACGGATTTCTGGTACGACCCCATAAAATGCCCGTCCTGTCGCAATCCCTGTTGCAATGCCTTTTTCCTTTAAGGCAGCAAACACGGTTTTAATCGACTCTGGAATATAACCCGTTGCCTTTCTTCTTAGGGTATCGTCAATGTCAAAAAAGACAGCTTTCACTTTTTTTGCTTTGTACTGTAAGGTTTTATTCACACGTTTCTCCTTTTTTAATCTTCTCGTTCTACCAAGTGATGCCTAAAGGCATAGACAACAGCTTGGGTGCGATCTTCGACTTCTAGCTTGGCTAGGATATTAGACACATGGGTCTTAACCGTTTTAAGCGAGATAAAAAGCTCATCAGCAATGGTCTGATTATCATAGCCCTTGGTCAGAAGCGTGAGCACATCTCGCTCACGCGCTGTCAAGTCCTCGTGTAGCTCGGGGTGCTCCTTGTGGTACTTCATTTTTTTATCCACTTCAGTTTCGATGGCAAGCTCACCCCTTGCCACCTTTTCAATACTATTTAAAATTTCTGCTGCACTGGAGGTCTTGAGCATATAACCTTTTGCCCCTGCTTCAATAACAGGATAAATCTTTTCATTATCCAAATAAGAAGTTAGCACTAAGATTTTAGCATCCTTCCACTCTTTTAGTAAGAGAAGGGTCGCCTCAACTCCGTCTAACTCAGGCATAACCAAATCCATCACAACAACATCTGGCTTTAGCTCCAAAGCCAAATCCACACCTTGCTTGCCTGTGCTGGCTTCTCCCACCACATCAATGTGAGGCTGTAAATTTAAAAAACTCTTTAGTCCAAGACGAACCATCTCATGGTCGTCAATCAGTAGAACGCGTATGACTTGCATCCTCATCTCCTTTCACTAATGGCAAATGAATGGCCATAGAAACACCATTCCCAGGGCTACTTAAATAGGTCATGGTCCCAGCTAAGTCAGCCACCCTGTCCTCAATATTTTTCAACCCGTAACTCAATTCTCTAACACTATCGAGATCAAACCCTTTTCCGTCATCAATCATCTTCAACTCGACTTCGCTATCTTTTTGATAGAGATAAACTTCCAGCTGCTTGGCATCAGCATGTTTTAAGGTATTGCTGATAAATTCCTGAGCAATCCGAAAGAGATTTTCCTCGATCATCTTTGGCAATTCCTTGACCTCTTCTTGATAGACGATTGTGATGGCTGACTTATCTGTTAATTCCTTTAAAATCATGGCAAGACCCTGTGATAAGGTCCTACCTTCTAACTCAGTTGGTCTTAGGTGGAGCAATAAAATCCGCAAATCATCTTGCGCTTTATTTAAAATCACCTCAATGCCACTCAACTGCTCTTTTAATTGCTCTTGACTAACCAGATCCAAACTCTGATGCAGACCAGAAATCATGAGAGAAGAGGCAAATAACTCCTGACTAACGGTATCATGTAAATCTCTTGCAATGCGTTTTCGCTCTTGCTTCACAATCTCTTGCCCATTTAAAATTTGGGTATTTTCCGTTTTTTGCAGGCTACTGGTGAGGCGATTTACTTTTTGCGACAAGCGCACCAAATTTTTACTAATCTCCGTATCATCCAGATAAGAAATCGGCTGATTGTTGATAATGCGACGCAGATTATAATTCAAATGCCGCTTGCTATTGTCATCCACCAGCATCCACAAGAGAATGAGCAAAATCATCAAGGACAAGGTCAATAAAATCACCGAAAAGGCAAATTTCTCTAAAACCTCAACCTTTGCTAGCTTGTCTAAGATGTCAATGTCAAGACTGTCCAACAGGATAAAGACAATGGAAAAAATCGTGATAAAGGCATAGATGAAGGGAAACAAAAGCACATAATATTTTCTCATCGCTTGACCACCTTCACTTGCCCTGCAATGACATTCACGATGATGCGAACAGACTTAATGGCATCCAGATAGCCTTCATCTTCCAGTTGGATGGTTTCATTGCGCAAATCATAAGCAGGCGCTTGAAAATAAGACAGACTGCCATACACCGCACTCACACTGATGCGAACCTTGACATCAATCGGAACAATAATGGTCGTTGGTCCGTAAACCTTTCTCATCATGATAACATTGTCTTTTCCTCGCACAATCACTCGGCTCAAATCAATCTGATCACTTCCTGTGATACGGATAATATTAATGTCATCAAAGGCATAATCATCTGATGAACTGTATTGTCTGGTGCCAATCCATTGGTTTCTCACCGTCTTGACCCCCAATTCTTCATCCTTAAATCGTAAGAGGGCATAGCGATTTTTCTTTTTGACTTGGGCAAAATGATTAATCATGACATAAATCACCCCAAAGACAATCGCCATCACCACATAAGGATTGAGCATAAAGACCAAAAAGCAGGTCAAAAAGGCTACGGTCAGTAAAAAATTGCTTTGACTACCGATATTGTAATAGCGAAACGCTAAAAGTAACAAGAAAATCAAGCAAAGGGCAGCGGATATGTTCTGCGAAAAAATCGTCAGCAAAGCCATGGTCAACAGCACCGCTTCCACTAATAAAAAAAATTGAAACTTTCTCACGCTAAACCTCTCTCATCATTACTTGACATTGTACCAAATTTTCCTTAAAATTTCAGCTACGACCTGTCGAAGCAGCAAAAAAGAGGAAGGGCTTTGTGCCCACCTCTTCTTTCTTTATTCCTCAGTGCTATCTGTAACAGATGAGGACTCACTACTGCTTTCTTCTGTGCGAGAGCGGCTAGATGAACTGTTGCTAGAGCGTGTATTGCTACTTGTGCTACTGTCTCGCTCATTTCTTTCCTCAGAAGAAGCGCTGGTCTCTGGATAGGAGAGATAAAGAATAATCTCATCATCTGATGACAAACTCAAATTGCCTCCATAATAAGGCGTTTGCGCGACAACTGGAGCAGTTGACGGCGGCGTCTTAATCTCTACTCCTGTCTCATAGTGGTAAGCCTTGATACGACTAGAAGCCACACCAAGGTCTGTGAGGGTCTTAGCTGCTTGACTAAAGGTATCTCCAGACAAGTCTGGCATAGAAACAAGGCTGCTGGTCGCCACTTCAAGGACAATCTTACGGCTGCCATCTGGGTTAAATTTATTTTTGGCCTTTGGACTTTGTTTGATGACCATATCTGGGTCATACTTGTCCGTGGTCACCCGTTTGATGGTAATCTGCGACTCTAAGACATCATAATTGGCAATCAAATCATTGACCGCATCTTGATAATTTTGACCGACATAATCAGGCAATTCAAAACCATTTTTTGAAGGACCTTTTGAGACGAACAAATCAATCTTAGCCCCTTCTCTTCTTGAGGTGCCAGCACTTGGATTGGTTCTGATGACTTGTCCTTCATCAACATCATCGTTTTCTTCTTCTTGGACATTGCCGACAGACAGACCTGCTTTTTGGATATTTTCCTTGGCAACAGAAAGGCTGATGCCTGTCACATCAGGAACAGAAATGGTCTTTGGTCTGGTCATCAAGAGAAAGGCCATAAAGGCGACAAGGACAATCACAAGGGCAAAGAAGATTTTCAAAATGACAGAAAAAGGATTCTTTTTCTTGTGCGTGCTTGCTTTATCCTTCTTTGGTTTGTTTTTTTTCTGCGTGGCTTCCTTGTCTTTTTTAGTCTTAGACTCTTGCTTCAAGAGCTGCTCTGTAGTGACTTTAGCCGTGTTTTGCTCCACTTTGGGTAAACTCTTGGTATCTGTCTTGTCGCTAAAGACTAACTTTTTCTCCCGCTTTCTTTGAGGGGAAAGACAAGTATCAAGGTCCCTGCTCATCTCATAAGTGGATTGGTAGCGATCGCTCAGCTTTTTGGCTGTTGCTTTGATCACCACATTTTCCAGAGCTTGGGGAACATTCTTATTTTCCTCAAGGATAGAAGGCAGTGGCTTTTGGAAATGCTGGAGGGCAATGGTTACCGCACTATCTCCGTCATAAGGAATGTGCCCTGTTAACATCTCAAAGAGCATAATTCCCATGGCGTAAATATCACTTTGCACGGTTGCTTTTGAGCCCCTTGCCTGCTCTGGCGAGAGGTAGTGCACCGAACCAAGCATCGAGTTAGTCTGGGTCAGACTGGTCTCTGCAAAGGCAACAGCAATCCCAAAGTCAGTCACCTTGACCTGACCGTCCTTGGTCAACAGAATATTTTGCGGTTTCAAATCACGGTGGACAATCCCTTGCTCATGCGCAAGGGTCATGGCAGAGAGAACCTCTTCCATAATCCGGACCACTTCCTTATTAGAAAGTGGCGCATGGTCTTGGATATATTTTTTTAAATCCTCACCGTCCACATATTCCATCACCAAAAACTGCTGGCCGTCTTCTTCTCCAATGTCACGGATGGAAACAATATTGGGGTGGTTGAGCTCTGCCATGGCACGCGCTTCTCGCTGAAAACGTGCCACTGCCACCTGATCGGTCTGATAATTGGTTCTTAAAACCTTAATAGCGACCTCTTCATTGTCCAAAATCAAATCATTGGCTAGATAAACATCCGCCATGCCACCGCGTCCAATAGACTTGAGAATCCGATAACGACCAGCAAATAACTTGCCAATCTGGATCATGCCTCATCCTCCTTTTCAAGGTGAACAAGAACAACAGTGATATTGTCAAGACCGCCTGCTTGGTTAGCCAAATCAATCAAGGTCTTGGCCTTTTCATCCAAACTCAAATCTTGATTTAAGACCTCTACAATGGTCTCTTTTGAAATCATATTGGTCAAACCATCACTATTGGCAAGAAGGTAATCTCCAACTTCTAGTGACTGAATCCCAAGGTCTAACTCGATGGGACGGGGTTGTCCGACTGACTGCGTGATGATATTTTTTTGCGGATGGTTCTTGGCTTCTTCTTCCGTCAGTTGACCTGCCTTAACCAAGGCATTGACCAAAGAGTGATCACTGGTGAGCTGGGTGTAGTTCCCATTTCGGATCAAGCCGACACGTGAATCTCCAATATGTGCATAAAGGACTGTGCGATCAATCACAGCCAAGGCTTCAATGGTCGTCCCCATGCCCTTGTAGTCCTCTTCTTGACCGAGTTGGTAGATTTTTTGATTTTCGGCTTCAATGGTTTCAAGCATCCAATCCCTAATCTGACTAAATTCGGTAAAATCAGTATTGACCCAAGCACGTCCTAAGTCCATAACTGCCATCTCACTGGCGATATTACCTGCTCGGTGCCCGCCCATACCATCTGCTAAGACGATGAGGGGAATCCCACTATTATTTTCAAATTTATTGACATAATCTTGATTATTGGAGCGTCGCTGTCCAATATCGGTTAAGAGTGAAAATTTCATGTGTTTTCGTTCTGACAAGGTCAGTTCCTTTCTTTTTTACGCCATGCGTCTTACTTGTCCGATAAAAAAGCCGTCTGTCTGATACTGTTCAGGAGTAATGACCAAACACCCATCTTTCACAATATCTTCCCGTTCATGTGTCAAGGGAACCTGCTCAAAGTTTGGATGCTGCGCCAAAAATTTCTGCAAGACAGCTTGATTTTCTTCTTCAAAAATGGTACAGGTACTATATGTTATTATACCACCTTTTTTAAGGGTTTGACAAACACTATCTAAGATTTTTAGCTGAATTTCCTGTAAATCTGACAAATCTGTTTCTTTTTTCTTGTATTTGAGATCAGGCTTACGCCGCAACAGCCCAAATCCAGAGCAAGGCGCATCCACTAAAATCTTATCAAAGGTATCCGCAGCAAAATGCTCATGAACCAAGCTAGCATCCATCTTTTTAGTCGTAATCCTATCTGCGACATGCAGGCGCTTGGCGTTTTCTTCGACCAAGGCTAACTTGTGATCATAAAGGTCCAGCGCAGTGACATGCCCTGTCGTCAAATACTGAGCCAGATGCGTTGTCTTACCTCCTGGTGCGCTACAAGCATCGAGAATTTCCTCATCTCCTTTTATCTCAAGGGTGGGTGCCACCAGCTGGCTGGACTCGTCTTGGATGGTGATGGCGCCTCTTTCAAAAGCGGTCGTACCTGCAAAGTGACCAGCTTCCTTGACTAGACCAACAGGAGAAAGCAAAGACGGCTTTGCCCCAAACTCCTGTGACAAAGTTTCTAAATCTTGAGGATTACTAACACGAACGCTAGCCTTATTACGACTCAATAAACTGTCAAATAAGCGCAGTGCCCTTTCTTCACCAAATTGAGCAATCAGTTTTCTCACCAACCATACAGGAAGAGCATACTGGACAGAATAGCGCTTGTTTTTACGTTTGATGGTGGATACATCCGGTAAAGGTTCATCCACCAAGCGTCTCAAGACCGCATTGACCAGACCAGAATAGCGCTTGTTGCCCTCACGCGCCTTTGCCAAGTCCACTGCCTCATAGATGACCGCATGAGGGGGGAGCTTATCTAGATAAAGCAGCTGATAAGCACTCATCAAGAGCAAGGGATAAACCCAAGCCTCCAGCTGATCACGGTCTTCAATATAGTGAGATAAGTACCATTCTAGCGTTAATTTTCGCGCTATAGTCCCATAGACAATCTCGGTCACCAAGGCCTTGTCCTTTTGCTTTAGTCTTGCCTTGTTCAAGGTCTGATTTAAAAGGATATTGCTATAAGCATCCTCTTCTAGAACAGCCTCTAAAACCGATAAGGCACAGGCTCTAGCGCTTGTTTTCTGAACCAAATTGATCTCCAATCTCCAAGTCTCTTCCTAAACCATTTAAAAAGTCTGCAATCATCATGGCAGGCTTACCAAAAGGCTGAACCTTTATCAAAGAAACCGCTCTTTCTCCAGCTGCGATGATTAACGTTTTCTTGGTTTTTTCAAGGATAGTTCCAGGCTGACCTTGAGCGTCCACCACCTTGGCTTCTTGAATCTTAAACCGTTTGCCATCTAGGAGGGTATGGGCCACTGGCCATGGGTACATGCCCCTGATTTGATTGACAATCTCACGCGCCGAACGAGTCCAGTCAATGCTTTCTTGCTCGGGTGTAATATTGGGGGCAAAGCTCACCAAACGCTCATCCTGCTTTTCTGGGATGATGTCTCCACTCAGATAAGCTGGCAGGGTATCTAGCAGAAGATCGCGCCCTAGAAGGGCTAGATTTTCAAAGAGGGTACCGACATTGTCCGTCTCAAGGATCGGCAGGCTCTTTTTAGCCACCATATCGCCTGCATCCATCTGCTTGACCATCTCCATGATGGTCACTCCAGCTTCTTCGTCCCCATTGATCAAAGCATAGTGAATCGGTGCTCCTCCACGGTATTTGGGAAGGAGCGAGGCGTGCACATTGATAGCAAAAGACACACTGTTCAAGAGTTTTTCAGGTAAAAACTGCCCAAAAGCAGCCGTCACAATCCCGTCTGCCCCAAGACGCATCAAGTCATCGAGTTCTTGACTACCCGATAATTTTTCTGGTTGATAAAGGGGTAAATCGTGTGCCAAGGCCACTTCTTTAACCGGAGTGGGGGTCAAGATTTTTTTACGCCCCACCAAGCGATCGGGCTGAGTCACGACCGCTATAATGTCATACTGACCACTTTCTAGTAGCCCGTTTAAGACCGTTGCTGAAAAAGCTGGTGTTCCCATAAAGATTAATTTTGTCATTGCTTTCCTCATTTCAGTGTTTATTGCGTTTTCTCAAGCTCTCCCTCGCACTTGGTATGCGCTTAATTAAGCCAAGGGTGTAAAAGAATCCGACACTGCCCGTCAAGGCCCAGAGATACCACTCTCCGTGGTGGAAAAAGGTAAGGAAACTAAAAACTTCCTTGCTGATTTCCTTGCCTATTTCCGAAAAAACCTCTTTTTTCTCCCAATGATGGCCAAACAAGAGGGGCAACAAAAGCCCAATCACAAGGCTCACGCCCCAGCCAAGCAGAAAGGAAGGGCCTTTTCTCACCTTGACAATCGGACGCTGGTAGGCATCTAGCTGACCCGTTTCTTGATAGGTCATATCCTTTAGCTGGTAGCGAGAAATCCCCCATGCCAAGAGGAAAATGCCTCCACTAACCAAGAGGTCATAGGCCGTCCAGCTCATGCTTAGGCAAAAGAGAATGAGGGCATAAACTGGTAAAATCACCTGTTCAAAACGACCGATTTCTTCATAGGAAAGCGCCTTTCGTCCAATTTTCCACAGACCTAAAAGCAGTAAGAGCAGTCCCATCTCGCTTTCTTTTCCTTTCAGACAAGAATTATTATATCATTTTACCATATTTTCCCAAAAATCGCATCCTTTACATCAGTTGCTGTGGCTCGTAGTCAATCACCACTCGCATAGCACGGTTCTCCGCCTCTTGGGTCAAATCCAAGACCGCATTTAAGGTCGCCTCCAAATGCTCCTCAAAACGGTACTTGATGATAATTTGATAATGATAAAGATTGTGAGTTCTAGCAATCGGCTTTGGAATCGGTCCTAAAAAGCGTGCTTGCTCACTCAAGCCCTCTTTTAACAGCCCTAAGAGCTGATAAGAAAAAGCAATCGCCTTTTCCTCATCCGAATGAGAAACCGTCAAACTCACCGTGTAATAATAAGGCGGATAAGCCAACTGACGACGCAGTCCCATCTCATAGGCATAAAAGCCCTCATAGTCTTGCTCTTTGGCAAAAGCAATGGCATAGTTTTTGGGGTTGTAGGTCTGAATGATGACCTCCCCTGCTTTTTCAGCCCGACCAGCCCTGCCGGCGACTTGGGTCAAGAGTTGGAAGGTCCGCTCAGCCGAGCGAAAATCAGGTAGATTCAACGCCGTATCGGCATTTAAGACCCCAACCAGCGTCACATTGGGAAAATCCAAGCCCTTGGCAATCATCTGGGTGCCCAGCAAAATATCCGCCTCACCTCGACCAAAGGTAGCTAGCATATCGGCATGCGCCCCTTTTTTCTTAGTGGTATCGACATCCATCCGTAAAATCCTAGCTTCTGGAAAGAGCTGCTCTAGCTCTTCTTGCGCCTTTTGCGTCCCTGTTCCATAGTAGCGAATCTGTCTGCTTTGACAGTTCGGACAACTTCTTGGAATACCTTTTTGAAAACCACAATAGTGGCAGACCATCTGATGCTTGTCCATGTGAAGCGTTAGGGAAATATCACAGTTGGGACAGTTATCCACATAGCCACAGTCCCTACACATCATAAAGCTAGAGTACCCTCGCTTATTGAGGAGAAGCACCGACTGCTCTCCCTTTTCCAAACGGTCTTTGATCTTGTCCACCAGCACTGGGGTAAAATTATTGGTCTCTTGTTTTCCCAGATAGTCCTTAAAATCCACCACCTCAACCTTGGGAACACGCGCCATTGGATTGGCCCTTTGGGTGAGCTGGAGAAAATCATAGACCCCTTTGGTCGCTCTCGCCCTGCTTTCAATACTAGGTGTCGCTGACCCTAAGACAAGGGCAGCTTGATGGTACTTCGCTCTTAAAATCGCCACATCTCTGGCGTGATACCTAGGCGCATTTTCCTGCTTATAGCTGGCTTCATGCTCTTCATCAATGATGATGACACCGATATTGTCCAAAGGAGCAAAAATCGCAGATCTCGCTCCCACCACTACTCTGGCTTCTTGATTTTTAATCTTGCGCCATTCATCAAACTTCTCACCGTCAGACAAGCCAGAGTGCATGATGGCCACTTGCTCCCCAAAGCGGGAAATAAACCGCTTGGTCATCTGAGGGGTTAGGGCAATTTCAGGCACCAGAACAATGGCATTTTTCCCTTGATGCAAGACCCGCTCAATCGCTTGCAGATAGACTTCGGTTTTACCACTGCCTGTAATCCCCTCAAGCAGGATGGAACGACCATCTTTTTGTCCGACCGCCTCTAAAATGGTCGTAACTGCTTGGCTTTGTTCAGCGTTCAACGTCAACGAAGCACTCTTTTCCACTTGGTCAAAATAAAATTGACTGCGCTGAACCTCTCTTTCCTCCACGACAATCGCCCCTTGTTGGATAAAGTAAGCCACCTGATCTCTAGAAAAATCTTGATAAAGATCGCTCAAACGTCCCTTTTCAGGTCCAGAAAGCAAAAGCTCTTTTAAGGCCTGACGCTTTTTAGCCCGTGCTCCCACCTCCAACTGCTCTAGCTCAGGACGACTGACCACAAACCACTTTTCTGTTTTGATTTGTTGCTTGTCCTTGGCAAGATAGGTCTGTTTGATTTTTCCAGATTTGAGATAAGAGGCGAGTTCCAATCGCTCTTCTTGAGTGAGTTCTGATACCAAGCGACTTTGCTTATCCCCAAACCAACGCTCTTTTTCTGCTTGAGATAACCCCTCTCCTTTTTCCAACAAGCGATCATAGTGCGAATTTAACAGACTGGGCAGCATAGCCTTTAAAATCGAAATCTTGTAGGAAAACACCTTGTGGCGCATCTCATCAGCTAGCCAAAGCTGCTCTTTGGTAAGGACTGGCTCTAAGTCTAGTAACTCGACAATCGCCTTGTTCTCTTGTTTTGGCTCTTCTTTTCTCACACCAAGAACGATCCCTTGCAAGAGACGATTGCTCTTTCCAAAAGGAACATGCACCCGACTGCCAATCTTTAGGCTGTCTCTCATCTCCTCTGGCACGTGATAAGAATAGGGTTGATCCGTCTGCATGGTCGGCAAATCGACAATCACATCCGCAAACATGGCAGCTCCTTTCTAGTAAAACAGGAAAAAATCTAAGATGATTCACCTTAGATTTTTTCTCCTTCTTCCTCTTTTTCTTTAGCGATTTGCTCTTTAATACGTTTTTCTTCTTCTTCCTTAGCGCGTTTTTCCGCTTCTTTTCTCGCACGGACTTGCTCACGCTTGCCTTCTGGATCAGGATGGATGGTGACCATACCTGCTTCAATCTCTTCTAGAGCTTGAAGGGTATGCTTCACAGATTTAAAATCCTTGGTTGGTTCAGCACCACTTGCCAATTCGTGGGCACGCTTGGCTTGAAGGGTGACTAGGGAATATTTGGATGGAACCTTGTCAAGCAAGGTATCAATAGACGGTTTTAACATCATAAGCGTTCATCTCTTTTCTACAAGTTTACTGGTCAGTTTCTTTAATCATCTGGTCATAGCGGCCAATCACCCGCTCCACACGGAAGTGCTCGGTCTCGATAATACGTTTCACCCGCTCGGCTGCTAGGGGCACTTGATCGTTGACCACTGCATAGTCATACTCACGCATGAGAGCAATCTCTTCTTTAGCCTTTTCAATGCGCTTTGCAATGACTTCACGACTATCTGTTCCACGACCAATCAAGCGTTCCTGCAATTCCTCCAAATCTGGCGGTGTTAAAAAGATAAAAACGCCATCAGGGACTTTCTTTTTCACTTGAAGCGCTCCTTGCACTTCAATCTCAAGAAAAACATCGATTCCCTTGTCCAGTGTTTCATTGACATAAGCCAAAGGAGTGCCATAGTAATTACCGACATACTCAGCATACTCTAGCATCTCACCACGACGGATCAAATCTTCAAATTCTTCCTTGGTTCTAAAGAAATAATCTTTCCCTTCGACCTCTCCCTCACGCTTAGGGCGGGTGGTCATGGATACCGAATACTCAAATTTATGGTCAGGCGTTGAAAAAATTGCCTCTCTCACCGTCCCTTTTCCGACACCAGACGGCCCTGAAAAGACAATTAAAAGCCCACGTTCAGACATGTCATACTCCTCGAATTTTATTAGTACTAGTTTACCAAAAAGTCACGATTTTTTCAAGAGAACTTGGAGATTTCTTGAGGACAAAAAAGAGAACAGCTTCCCTTTCACCCTCATGCAATAGTAAAAAAACCAACGAAAAACAAATCACCTCACAAGCGCCCAAACACGCCATTATTGACTTTTTTTAAAAATAACGGTAAAATGGATATAGAAAAAAGGGCAGTTGCGCCAACAACTCCCCTTTGTAGAACCGTTTAAGACGGTGGCTCGTTTTTAGTTAGAAAATAACCGTTAACTGACCAAAGCTAGACGGTTATTTTTTTGTCGTTTTTACGAGTTCAAGTATCAACATCACTAGAGCGATAACAAAGTTACCGGCTGCAAGCATGAGTGTCAATACTTCAAACGTTGACAAAAGCTGCTCCTCCTTTCTGTCAGATTTTGATGATTCGCCCATAGGCATCACCGTCCTTTCAGAAATGAGAGCCACCGTCTTGACTTTTCTACGTTATCTATTATACCATATTTGACTTTTGGGGAAAATAGCGGTAAAATGGAATATATAAAAAGGAGTTGGTCGGCAAACCAACTCCTTGTAGAACCGTTTAAGACGGTAGCTCATTTATTAGTTATAAAGACAACCGTAAACTCGCCAAAGTTATCGACGGTTGTTTTTGTTTTCCATATAGCTGACTAGAGAAATGACTGTTGTGATAATTGATACAATCAAACTACCAAAAGCAATCATCAAGCCTAGCGCTTCTGCTACACTCAACAAGCTACTCCTTTCTTTTGGATTTTTCCACCTATTTCCATAGGCATCACCACCCTTTCAGAAATGAGAGCCACCGTCTTAACTTTTCTACGTTATCTATTATACCACAAAAAATCTCCTTGACATTAATCAAGGAGATCTTTTGTTATCCTTATGGGCGTAGAGGTTGGTTCATTTTTGCTTGAAAATCTTGCATGGTCACATAAGCAACTGCCCGAGTATTGTTATGAGGAAGATTTGAAAAGTCTTGAATGGTCGCATCTGAATCAATATCTAGTTCAAACCAAGTATAGTCTTTGTCATTTTCTTTTTGGTACAACTCACCTTCCCACTGAGATGGCACGGTGTAATCACTATTTTGTGGTTCTCTGTTTGAGAATTTATCAAAATCATTTACCCTAGCCACAAAACCTTTTTTCATGTCTTTCTCCATGAAAATAGCGTAATCTATCTTCTTAGCAACAGAACTGCTAACCGTTAGGAGCACTTTTCCTACTTCTTTGCCTTGTTTATCCTTTTTTGGATGAGATTTTGCATGATAGTAGTGCGCTTCCATAATGCCTTTTGGTGAAATTTTTTCGCCATTTTGCATCTCTCTATCGGTTAATTTGAAAAACAATATCTCGTTCATCCCCCTACCCTCTCTTTCTTCTGCTGTTGTGTCCGACTAGTCCTAGGGTGAAAAAGCCTAGGAGGGTGAGTGCTAGGGAGTTTTGGCTGCCTGTTTGGGGTAAGCTGCGTTCGCTACGTTTGGCGTAGCTTTGGGTTGGTGTGCTTGAGGCTGGTTTGCCTTGGGTTTGGCTCATGCTTTGTGGTTTAGGGGCTTTTGGTGTGAGGACTCCGTCCACATCCTTGATTGCGACGAGTTGTCCTTTGCTATTTCGCACCTCTTCAACACATCCGCCTTTGGCTTCAATGTCCTTCTTGGCATCAGAGAGCGCCTTATCCTTAACCTGCGCATCGTACTCAGCCTTGAGGCTAGCGTAGTCAGCGCTAGCCTTGCTAGATACCCCTCTAAGGGTTTCTAAGGTAGCGAGTTCGTCAGACAGACAGTTACGCAAGGTTTCTAACTGAGCTTTACCATCAGCCATAGCTTGGCGAAGTTTAGGTACCTCAGCCTCCTTAGTACGGTAGAGGTCAAGCAAGCGTCCATAAGCCGCCTGAGACGTTCCTACCAAGTCCGCATCAGAAGTGGCTTGGTTAGTCGCTTCCGCTACCGCCTTTTTAGCCACGGACAAGGCTCTAGTACCTTCAAGGCTTCCTCGTCCTTAGCGAGCTTATCTTGAGCCACAGAGAGGGCTTGACGAGCTTGTGCTAGCGCCTGCGTTTGGTTAGCTTGAGCTTGACGAGCCGCCTCTAGGTTAGCTTGAGCAAGTTTCAAGTCACGTTGGTTATCGGCTAGAGATTGACTAGCACGGTCCAAAGCCTGTTGCAAGGCAACAAGGTCAACCGTACCAGACTGAACATCAGACAAGTGTTGTTGAGCGACGTGAAGCGCTTGGCGAGCTTCGGTATAGGCATTATCTTTAGCGTCCTTGTTAGCTTGAGCCGTAGAGAGGGCTTCGACCGCCGCATCATACCCCGCTTGGGCTTGTTTAACCGCCTCAGCGTCAACCACCGTCTTCGTTACCTGCTTAGTCACTTCCTTAGACCCAGCATTGGTAGTGGTGCGGACTTCGTAAGGGTTGGAGTAAGGAGTACCCCCAGATTTTACGAGGAACATGTCAAACACTTTAGGGTCTTCACCGTGGGGAGCTAACTCAGCTGTTGGAGTTAGAGCAAATTCAGTTACCCCACTATCCTTCAAACCAAGCACAGACAAGGTACGTTGGAAATCCTCAGTAGTTGTCCCATACAAAGCATCTACGACTGCACGGTAAACTTGAGAGAACAACTGACCCTTAGTCAATTTATACCTTGCATCAAAAGCTAAGTAATTATCTAAGTCTGTATATTCACCCCCAGTATGAGCAACATAAACTTTTTCTGAGATTTTTGGAGAAAGTTGTTGCAAGGTATCTGGTAGTGTGTTGTAATAAGTGTAAATCAAAGGAGGCTTAATAGAATTAATATCTACATTATACAGTTTATACTCATGACTACCATCAGGACTAAAAGAACTATACCAACGTTGAGCGTTAGAGATAAAATCTACAGATTCAGGAGTGACTTCCAATAAAGGAGTACCCAACTGGCTACGGATAGAGTTAATCAAAGCTGCTCCATAGAGAGAGTTCCTTGAGGACATCCTTAGGCAAGCCTTTGCTGAGGTCGTACTCTTCTGTCATACCCTTCCACTCGTTGCTAAGTTTAGCATAACGCTTGTCCAAACCTTTATTATTAGGGTCAGCAAGGAAGTGCGTAGGGTCAAAGTGACTTTCATCAGAACCCTTAACAATCGCATCACGAACCGCTTCAACCGTACCCGTACCGTTAGCCAAAGCCTTAACCGCGTCTAAGTACTCTTTTGTCGTAACGATATGCGCTTGGTAAGGGTCAATTTGGTTATGATACTTTTTCGGACGACTAGGGTCTTTCAAAGCAATATTGAGCTTAGAAGTCTGACTACCCCCAACAGGAACCGTCTCGGTTACAGTCTCTGTAACCTGTTTACCAGCCTTAGCCGTGGCAAGGGCGGTTTGTGCCATATCCTTAGCCGTCTGCGCCGCAGATACCCCGTCCGTGGCAGATTTCGCTGCAGCAGCCGCCGTATCTACCGCAGTTTGGGCAGAAGCAACACCCTGACGAGCCGTTTCAACAGCCTGACCCTTATTGGTTTGGGCTGTTTTTGCAGAGTCCAGAGCAGTTTGAGCCGCTTCCTTAGCTTGGCTAGATTGAGCTACCTTGTCTTGAAGGTCAGATACCTTAGCCTCAAGATGAGATACCCCATCGCTAGTAGCGAGAGAATCCACCAAGTTTTGAGCCGCTTCTTTGGCTTGGCGGTCATCATTGACTTCCTTAGCCTTAGCATCAAGGGAAGTTTGTGCAGAGGTTTCTACCCCACGCGCCGCATCGACACGTTGTGCAGACGCTTCAGCCGCAGCCTTAGCCGTATCCGCCGCAGATTTCGCCGCATCTACATCCGCCTCAGAAATCGTATCATAAGCAACGAGTTTCGCCGCCGCATCAGATACCCCTTTCTCGGTAGAGGCAATCTCAGAACGAGTACCCTCTACCTTGGACTCTTGAGCCGTCACATCAGCAGAAGCCTTGTCCGCAGAAGCCTTAGCACCACTAACCTCAGATTCACTGATAGCCTTAACGTCACCAGTTTCAGTGTTTGCAACGGCACCATCCCCAGCCATCACCGCTGGAGCCACATCATCAGCATGCCCGACAACAGGCACGCCCATCATAGTAAGAGCAAGTACCCCGACCGCTCCGAAGGCTTTAGACTTTTTGATGGTACCAGAGCCTTTTCGCTTTTCTTTTTTCATAAAGATTTCCTTTCTAGTTGATTAGTTCAATTATACTCTCTCTCTCTACATTTTTGTCAATGTTTTGTCAAGTTTTTTTGTAAAAAAAGTAAAAAAGAGTTAGAACAGCTGTTCCAACTCTTGTGGTTTATTTGGCGTACTCGACGGCACGTAGTTCACGAATGACGGTGACCTTGATATTGCCGGGGTAGTTGAGTTCGTTTTCGATTTTTTGGCGCACCTGATGGGCGAGGATGGTCATCTCATCATCAGAGACCTCTTCTGGCTCGACCATGATGCGAATCTCACGACCGGCTTGAAGGGCGTAGCTCGATTTGACCCCATCAAAGCTGGTGGCAATGTCTTCAAGATCGCGCAAGCGCTTGATATAGTTTTCAATCGACTCATTTCGAGCTCCTGGGCGTGCAGAGCTAAGGGCATCGGCTGCAGCGACAATCACAGCAATGACACTCTCAGGCTCGACATCACCGTGGTGACTGGCAATGGTATTGATGACCACAGGGTGCTCCTTATACTTGCGGGCAAACTCGGTCCCAATCTCCACATGGCTGCCCTCAACCTCACGGTCAATGGCTTTTCCCATATCATGGAGGAAACCAGCCCGTCTGGCAAGAGCGACGTTTTCCCCCAGCTCACCAGCTAGGATGCCAGAGAGCTTTGCCACCTCGATAGAGTGCCTAAGGACATTTTGCCCATAGCTGGTCCTAAAATGCAAACGTCCCATGATCTTAATCAAATCAGGATGAAGGTTAGGCGCTCCAATCTCATAGGCAGCGGCTTCCCCGTATTCTCTAATCCGATGGTCAATCTCAAGACGGTTTTTCTCCACCAACTCCTCAATCCTAGCTGGATGGATGCGTCCGTCCTTGATCAAGGCCTCCAAGGTCAAGCGGGCAATCTCTCGGCGAATCGGGTCAAAACCAGACAGCATGACCGTCTCTGGGGTATCGTCAATGATCACATCAATCCCTGTCAAACTCTCAAGGGCTCTGATATTGCGCCCTTCTCGTCCAATAATCCGCCCTTTCATATTGTCATCTGGCAGATGCACCGTTGTGATGGTCTGCTCTGCGACATAATCCCCAGCCAAGCGCTGCATGGCTTGCGCCATCAGCTCCTTCGCCGCCTTATCTGCACGGTCTTTCACCTCTTCATCTGCTGCTTTGATCCGTGTGGCGATATCATGCGTCAAGTTGTTTTGCGTCTCGGTCAAGATGATTTCCCTTGCTTCTGCAATGGTCATCTTGCCCACTCGTTCTAACTCTGCCGTTTTTTCGGCTTCTAGTTTACCAACTGCTTCTTCACGCTCATCAATATGTCTAGATTTATCAAAAAGACTTTGTTCTTTTTGATCAAGTAGGCGTTCCTTACTTGTCAAATTTTCATCTTTACGATCAAGAGAGTTGGCGCGCTCAGTCAAACGGCTATCCATTTGCTTGAGCTCTTGGCGCTCTTGTTTAAACTCTCTTTCGACTTCTTCACGATATTTTCTAGCCTCTTCTTTTGCTTCAAGGAGCAGCTCTTTTTTATAAGCTGTTCCTTCACGCTCTGCACGCTCTCTAATCTGGCTTGCATCATACTCTGCTTGCCCTCTTAGATTGACGGCTTCTTGCTCCGCATTTAAAAGAGTGAGTTCTGCTGCTTCTTGGGATGATTTCATCCCTGTCTTAATGGCAACATAACCCATGACCAAACCAATGAGGGAAGATCCAATGGCAATCACTACTGCTAACATCAGTCTGCCTCCATTTTTACATTTATGGTTTTGAAAACCACTTTTCATTTTACCATAAAATTGGCATTTGGACAATTTAAAATAGTAACTCCTCCTCGAATTTATGGTATGATAAAAGAAAGACTATTATTTTGGAGGAATCTCATGAAAAAAGACGTTGTTGTGGAAAGTTTTGAGTTGGATCACACCGCCGTTAAAGCCCCTTATGTCCGCCTCATCGCAGAAGAAAAAGGCCCTGTTGGGGATGTCATTACCAACTTTGACATCCGTTTGGTGCAACCAAACGAAGATGCCATCCCAACCAGCGGATTGCACACGATTGAGCATCTCCTTGCCAAGCTCATCCGTGAGCGCATGGATGGCATGATTGACTGCTCACCCTTTGGTTGCAGGACTGGTTTTCACATGATTGTTTGGGGCAGACCTAGCGCCACAGACATCGCCAAGGTCATCAAATCATCACTCGAAGAAATCGCCCAAAGCACCACTTGGGAAGAGGTGCCAGGCACCACTATTGAGTCCTGCGGAAACTACAAGGACCATAGCCTTTTTTCTGCCAAGGAATGGGCAAAACTCATCCTTGAAAAAGGCATCTCAGACGATCCTTACCAGCGCTACTTGGTCTAAAATGACAAAGTAAAAAAAAGATTTCGTTGCCAAAGCAAACGAAATCTTTTTTAATAATCCAAAGCATCCGCATAGCCCGGAGCATTACCAACAAAGTAGCCGGTCTTACAGTTGATGGAGAAGAGATAAGTCCCATCTGACTTGAACATGTTGTAATAACCGTTGCCATTGATGATATTGACAGGTTCAATGTAGTAGTTGTTTCCTGTAAAGTAGCCTCTAGCTTGAGATACGCTAACAATCTTTTCGAGCACGCCTGGTGTAAAGACCCAAGCAGGATTGCTGGTGTCTTGGATGAGCGCTTGATTGTAAGGCACACGACTGAGGTTGCGTTGCAGTTTAGAAATATCAACAGCCAAATAACCTTGTGAGAGTGGCAACATGGTAGAAGAACTTGGCGCACCTACGCCAACACTTGGTCCCGCAGCTGGTGCTGATGTTGCGCTTTCTTGACTTGGGACAACTGGCGCTGTGGCTTCTGATTGGGCGGGTACTGCTGGAGCTGGGCTAGGGTTTTCAGCCACACTCGCTCTAGCGCCGGCTTCCCTAGACGTGCCACCATTGTTTTTCCCTTCTGATACCACGGCTTGAATCAAGGTATCAAGGCTGGCGTTTCCTGTGTTTAGCGTTTCGCTGGATAAACTTTCAAAATTGGCATCTGCTTTTGCTGAAACGCTTTGTTTTTCCCCATCAACAATAGCATCCCCTTGAAACTGACCATTGACTGCCTTGATGGCCTCAATCGCCCGCTTGAGTTTGTCAAAGTTACTCTTTGCCTTATCGTAGTAAGACGTGCCCTTTAGTTTATTTAAGGCACTCTCCAAATCCGCTAATTTATCAAACTGGCTGTTTTTGAGCTTGGTTTTGCTACTATCTGTAAAGAAATCAGCGTAAAATTTATCAAAGGCTTCCGAATTGACCTTGGCTGTATCACTTTTTTGGCTGGAACTGCTTGAGGTCGAAGAAGAACTCGTTTGAGTGGTTTTGGCGGATTGAGAGCCTTGATTAAGGGCATAGTAACCCGCGCCTGCAAGCACCACCGCAGCGATGGTCAGCGTGCCGATGATCCAAGCCCGCTTATGGGATTTTGTTTCTTTTCCTAGGACAAAATCATCTTGACGAGAGCGAGATAAGGGGTGAATTGGCTGTGTTTTTTCTGCCTTTTCTTCAGGTTCTGGGCTGTCTGATACTGAGTTTGTTTCTTCCTCAGCAAGAGGCTCTGGCGCTAGAGCGACTCCCTCAACAACTTGAGATACTTCTTCTAGGGAAATCGGCAGAGGATCTGCAACCTTGGTTTCTTCTAGGTTTTCTCTTTCACTGCGCTCAAAGACAGGTTTAACAGCTGGTTCACTTACTGGTAGGGCTTGCCTTTGATTTCCCCCGTCCTCTTCTAGCTCAGGCTCTTCTTTTTTGGCGCTATCATTCCCTAAAAGATCGGCCTTTGCCAATTCTTCACGCTGCTGCTGGATAAAGTCATCGAGAACTTTGGTGTCTAGCTGTTTAGCATCGATATAGTCAAATTTCTTGGCATTGACCTTGTCACGATTTTGCTTGATATAGCGGTCTAGGATATTATCTTCTGCTGTGATGCCTGCTTTTTTATCAGCTTCTTTTTGGAGAATCGCTTCTACGGTCTCTCCCTTGACTTCTTCTAGTTTAAGCCCATCGTCAGCCGGTTTTAATCGCTTTTTCTTTGACTTTTTTTTCTTTGACATCCCCTTCTCCTTTCTTGGAAATAAGTGTTCAAATTGTGTGACGTCTAACACGCTCACCGAAGTACTGGTATAAGTCAACTTTTAAGGTCCCGTTATATAACTTTCTTTTTTTATCAGCCTTTGTTCCGTATTTGGCTTCAAAGCCTTCATCACTGGTCAAGATAAACTTACTCCAAGTGGTCAAGGGCGCAAAGGTCTGTCCCATTTCATTATATAGTATATCAATTGATTTGTCATCTAACAATCGCTCACCGTAAGGGGGATTTGAGACAATCACCCCATTTATCTTATCCGTTTTCAAATCTTGCAGACGCATCTGCTTAAAGGTAATGACATCAGCAACGCCTGCTACTGTTGCATTGCGCTTAGCAAGCTCTACCATCCGAGCATCAATATCGCTTCCTAAAATATCAAGGGGCAGATCTTTGATGGCTTTTCTAGCTTCATCTTTTAGCTGTTCAAACACCTGCTCATCCATCCAGTCCCAAGCCTCAAAGGCAAATGAACGAGATAGACCAGGCGCTATATTTTTAGCTATCATGGCAGCCTCAATGCAGAAGGTCCCAGAGCCACAAGTCGGGTCAATCAAAGGTTTATCTGGATACCAGTTAGACAGAAGCATGATGGCTGCTGCCATATTTTCCTTGATGGGCGCTAGCCCTTTTTCCTCACGATACCCACGCTTAAAAAGACTGCTACCAGTTGTATCGAGAAGAACGGTCACCTTGTCTTTTAAGAGGTGGACTTCAATCTTGTACTCGGCACCAATCTCTTGCAGTGGCACGCCTTCTGGGCGATGGTAGTGCGCTTGAAGTTTTTTGACCACCGCTTTTTTACTGATGGCTTGAATACTTGGTTCATTGTGGAGTTTGGACTTGACTGATTTTGCCTTAGCGATGGGAAACTTAGCGCCTAAAGGCAGGTAAGACGCCCAGTCTAGGGCAAAGACCCCTTGAAAGAGCTCTTCAAAAGTTTTGGCCTGAAACTCTCCTACAATGATTTTAATCCGGTCAGCCGAGCGCAGCCATAGATTAGTTGTCATGATGGTTTTGCTGTCGCCTTGAAAGAGGACTTTGCCGTTTTCCACCTGACAGTCAATGCCCAAGGCTCTGACTTCTTTTGCTGTCACTGCTTCTAGCCCTGCTGCAACAGTTGCAACCAAGTTCATCTGTTCTTTTGCTTTCATTTCTGTCTTGTACTTTCTCATTTCTTTTCGTCAAAACGGGGGCAGACCTTACAGCCTGCCCCCTACCTATATGCAATTTTCTATAAGCCATGTTTTGTTCAAGAGATAGCTAGGTCCCTATCTCCATCGATAATCATCTGTCTACTACGAATGTAGTCAAGGTAGTCCGTTCCCATTGATTTCCAGCTACCTCATGCCCCGACCAAAATTTGGGTTGCTAGCTTGAGGGGTTTACCGCGTTCCATTTTTCACGTTTCCATGAAAACTGCGTCACTGTGGCACTTTCAGGATGACTCTGGCCTATCAAAAGACTTAGCCATTTTATCCGCCGTAACGCCTAAAAAGACGTCCCTAGGCTTATGGATTCGCCTAGCACAAACACTACTGGCATCTCAGCCAGTGCTAGCATGGACTTTCCTCATGAATCTACGCTTGAAACTCATGCGATTATCCAAAAATTGCACGTTTTTAGCTCTATTCGGTAATCTGTTGCCCAAAAACAGCCTTTTCCAAACGACTAATGCGTTTTAAAATATCAAGGTTGGTCGCTGATTGCGGACGTGCACTGCTTTCTGCTTGAGAAGCTAGACTTGCTGTTGCTCCGCCACCATAAGCGGGTGCTTGAGGCGTTGCCACTTGCGAGTTAAAGCTAGGCGCAACAGGGGTTGGAGCAAACTCTAATTTCTCCTTTAGGCTTGCAATTTCTTTTTTCAAACTGTCAATCTGCGCAGCGTAAGTCTCATAATCTTTGATGACGTCATCTAAAAACTCATCCACTTCTTGCTTGTCATAACCGCGCATCACGGTCTTAAACTCTTGTTCGTAAATGTCTTTTGGACTTAAAATAATACTGGCCATTCTCTTCTCCCTCACCTATCAATCTTAAAAAAGAGGGGTATTTCCCACTCCTTATGTTTATCATACCGAAAAAGGAAAAAAAAGACAAGTATTTTACTTAACAATCTTTCTTTAGTTCTCTTCTTCCCATTCTTCGGCCAACTCATTTAAACGCTCAAACGTCAGCCATTTGATATTATAGTCGTCTAGATTTTTAATTTTTTGGACAAAATATGACAATTTAGTTTCGTTTTCGTCATCATAAAAGAGATAAGCCCCATCTGTGTGATCGATGAGAAATTGATTGTATTGTTGAAATTGACTCGGATGCTCATACTTGGGAAAACTGTATTTGACAAAATCCAAGGATTTAAAGCGCGCTAGAAGCGCTTGGTTGGCTTCGTTCCAATTTTGCCCGTGGGTTTCAAAGGGAAAAATTGTTCCTAGTTTCAAACCATACTCGTCCTTTAGCTCAAGCGCCACCTCCAAGACCCAGGCCTCAAAGCCCAAATTCCCTGTGAAAATCAGCCATTCTAGCCCTTCGTCGCAGAGGTCTTCCAAATCTTTTTTGATGGCTTTTTTGATGATGGCTAGTCTAGGATCCTTGGCACCAAAGATACCGAGGTCACTATTCTTATAGCCAGTTGTGAGAATAACGGTCATTTTTTGCTATCCTTTCTCAAAATATGGTATAATGGAGTGTATTGTAAGAAAAATGAAGGGAGAAAAGAGGATGGTGAATTACCCTCAAGGATTGAAACCAAGACCTTCAGGGAATGAAACGACCACAAAGACCACCAACTTTGCCAACCGTGGCATGTCCTTTGAGGCAGCGATTAACACAACCAATCGCTACTATCTCACTCATGGGCTTGCGGTCATTCACAAAAAACCAACCCCTATTCAAATCGTCAAAGTCGATTACCCAAAGCGCAGTCAGGCTAAGATTGTTGAAGCCTACTTTAGACAGGCCTCAACCACCGATTATTCTGGCGTCTATAAGGGACACTACCTCGACTTTGAAGCCAAAGAAACCAGGCAAAAGACAGGTATGCCTTTGAAAAATTTCCATGACCACCAAATCAAACACATGGAACAGGTTTTAAAGCAAGGGGGAATCTGCTTTGTCCTTCTTCATTTTACGAGCTTACAAGAGACGTATCTTTTACTTGCAGCTGATTTAATTGCCTTTTATGTGGAACCAGCTACGCGCACGAAGCGTTCCATCCCTCTTGATTATATCAAAAAACAGGGTTATTTTATCAAACAAGCAGCATTTCCGCAAGTTCCTTACCTAGATATTATCGAAAAATTATTAGGCGGTGATTATGATTCAAAAGAAAACGATCATTAAGATTTTAAAATATACCATCAGTACAGTCCTGAGTTTGATTATCATCGGTGTGGTGGCTGGTGCATTGCTCTTTGGTTATTACGCTATGACAGCGCCAAAGTTAGAGGAGAAAAACCTCATCGCAGTCAACTCCAGCTTGGTTTATGATAGCGATGGCAATCAGATTGCTGACCTTGGGTCTGAACAGCGCGAAAGTGTCACGCCAGATAGTATTCCTGTCAATCTGGTTAATGCCATTACCTCTATTGAAGACAGGCGTTTCTTTGAACACCGAGGCATTGACGTTTTTCGGATCATGGGATCTGCTTGGCACAATCTCGTGAGTAGAACCACCCAAGGGGGCTCAACGCTCGACCAGCAGTTGATTAAACTGGCTTATTTCTCCACCAATGAAAGCGACCAAACCATCAAGCGTAAGGCGCAAGAGGCTTGGCTATCCCTTCAAATGGAGAGAAAATACACCAAGGAGCAAATCTTAACCTTCTATATCAATAAAGTTTATATGGGAAATGGCTACTACGGCATGCGCACAGCTGCTAAGAACTATTACGGCAAAGACCTGCCTGAGCTTTCTATTGCTCAGCTAGCTCTCTTAGCAGGAATTCCACAAGCACCTAGCCAATACGACCCTTATACCAACCCAGATGCAGCCAAGACCCGCAGGGACACTGTTCTTGCACAAATGTATCAGTACGGACACATCAAAAAATCCGACTACGAAGCTGCTCTTGCAACCCCTGTTAACGACGGACTTCAAGTCCTCCAACAACGCTCGAGCTATGAGAAATACCTCGATAACTACCTCAAGCAAGTCATCGCAGAAGTGAAAGAAAAAACAGGTAAGGATATCTTCACTTCTGGGTTGAAAGTTTACACCAATGTGAATACTGCAGCCCAACAACATCTGTGGGAGATTTACAACAGTCCAGACTATGTGGCTTATCCTGACAGTGATTTTCAAGTCGCTTCAACCATCATGGATGTCACCACAGGTAAAGTCATCGCCCAGCTAGGCGGACGTAATCAGGATACCACTGTTTCGTTTGGAACCAACCAAGCGGTCCTAACTGACCGAGACTGGGGTTCTACCATGAAGCCAATCTCAGCTTATGCGCCTGCCCTTGACAATGATGTTTATAATTCAACAGCCCAGTCAACCAACGACTCCGTTTACTACTGGCCTGGAACCTCTACTCAGCTCTATGACTGGGATAGGCAGTACTATGGTTGGATGACCATTCAGACCGCCATCATGCAGTCTAGAAACGTGCCAGCCGTTCGAGCACTTGAAGCAACAGGATTAGGGGATGCCCTTAAATTCTTGAATGGTTTGGGGATTGACTACCCTGAGATGCACTATTCAAATGCCATCTCAAGTAATAATTCGAGTACCGATCCAAAATACGGCGCAAGTAGCGAAAAAATGGCAGCAGCTTACTCTGCCTTTGCTAATGGCGGAACCTATTACAAACCCCAGTACGTCAATAAAATCGAGTTCAATGATGGCAGCAGCCAGACCTATGAACCAGAAGGTAAGCGTGCTATGAAAGAAACCACGGCTTACATGATGACGGACATGATGAAAACCGTTCTGACTTACGGTACAGGAACCGACGCAGCGATTGCTGGCGTTGCCCAAGCAGGTAAGACAGGAACCTCTAACTACACCGATGACGAGCTTGATACCATTGCTAATCAGACAGGAATCAGCACTTATAGCGTTGGAACCATGGCGCCTGATGAAAACTTTGTTGGCTACACCAATAAATATGCTATGGCAGTCTGGACAGGCTATAAAAATCGTCTTACGCCTATTTACGGAGATGGCTTAAATGTCGCAGGGCGTGTCTATCGAGCGATGATGCTCTATCTCACGGGTGGTTACAGTGAGGACTGGGAAATGCCAGACGGGCTCTACCGTAGCGGTGGTTATCTCTACCGCAATGGCACCAAGCGTAATAGCAGGGACTATTATATCCCATCTTCTTCAGAAGAAACGCAAGCAAGTAGCAGTTCAACTAGCGCTAGCAGCTCCTCTAGCCTGACAGATAGTAGCGACACTACTGGCTCTACCACAACAACAGAGACCAATGACCAGACAGCTGAAGCCACAACCGGTCAAGCTAATCGAACTGATAACGGTGCCAACGGCGTTCCTACTAGAGGTCAAGCAGGAACACCAACTACCCCATAAAACCCAAAGAGCTTGAGAGAATCTCAAGCTCTTTCTTCATGAAAAGCAAAAAGCGTCTGAGAACTTCCTGTCTCAAACGCTTTTTCATTTTTTTATTTCCAAAAATCATCAAAAACGGTAATAGGTAAATGCCGTTTATGGCTGGTTTTTTGCCACCAATTTTCAATGATGGTCTTGCGTTCCTCTGGTATCGGCAAGCCCTCTAGATAATCATCAATATCTTGATAGGTCACGCCAAGTGCCACCTCGTCGGCTAGCCCGGGCTTATTGTCCTCTAGGTCAGCTGTCGGTACCTTTTCATAGAGAGCCTTATCTGCTCCTAATTCTTTTAACAGAGCCTTGCCTTGGCGTTTATTCAACCGAAAAAGGGGAAGAATATCTGCACCACCATCACCATACTTGGTGAAAAAGCCAGTGATATTCTCCGCTGCGTGGTCCGTTCCAATCACAGCTCCCTTGCTCTCACCTGCAATGGCATATTGGCTAATCATGCGTTGTCTTGCCTTGATATTCCCTTTATTAAAGTCAGAAACGTCAATGCCTGCCTGCTTCAAGGCTGCGACTTGTCCATCCACGGCTTCTTTAATATTGACCACTAGCACTTGATCGGCTCTGATAAAGTCAAGCGCTCGCTTAGCATCTGCTTCGTCTGCTTGAATGCCGTAAGGCAGGCGTACAGCGATAAACTGATAGCTGCTATCCCCTGTTTCTTGTCGCATCTCCTCCATGGTCAGTTGCGCCAAGCGCCCTGCCAAGGTCGAATCCTGCCCACCGGAAATGCCTAAAACGTAGGTTTTCAAAAAGCTGTGCTTATAGAGGTAACTTTTTAGAAAATCAATGGATCGTCTAATCTCCTCTTTGGCATCAATACTGGGTTTGACCCCTAGCTCCTTGATGATACTTTCTTGTAAACTCATGACAACTCAACTCCTTTACTCAAACACTCTTTTCTCACGCGATCGATGAGTTCCATCTTATTTTTCCAGACATTTTCCGCCAAATCAACAGGGTATTCTTGTGGATTAAGGGCACGTCTGTACTCTTCCCAAAGGGCATTGAGTTCATGCTTGGCATACGCCCTAATCTCCTCTAAACTTGGCAAGTCATAAACCAATGTACCCTTGTCATAAATCGGAACCAAAAGAGGAGTCGCTTCAAAATTACTCACCCACTTGTGGATATAAGTATAAACAGGGTGGAACATGTGGATTTTATCCAACTTTCTCACATCGCAGTCGGCAAAGGTGATGTAATCCCCTTCGGTTTTTCCTTTTTCTCTACTGGTAATGCGCCAAACCTGCTTTTTCCCTGGGGTTGAGACTTTTTCCGCATTGTTGGAAAGCTTGATGGTATCACGCATGTGACCCTTTTCATCTTCGATAGAAACCAACTTATAGACCGCTCCCAAAGCTGGCTGGTCATAGGCTGTGATGAGCTTGGTTCCCACGCCCCAGATGTCAATCTTAGCCTTTTGCATCTTTAAGTTTAGGATGGTGTTTTCATCCAAATCATTGGAGGCATAGATCTTGGCATCTGGAAAACCAGCTTCATCTAGCTGTTCACGCACTTTCTTAGAGAGATAAGCCATGTCACCTGAGTCGATTCGCACGCCTTTGAAATGAATGCGATCACCAAATTCCTTAGCTACCTTAATGGCTGCTGGCACACCCAAACGAAGGGTATCATAGGTATCTACCAAAAAGACGCAGTCTCTGTGACTAGACGCATAAGCCTTAAAAGCTTCGTAGTCATTGCCATAAGCCTGTACAAGAGCGTGCGCATGCGTACCTGAAACAGCAATGCCAAAACGCTTGCCTGCCCTGACGTTGCTGGTCGCATCAGCCCCTCCAATGACCGCAGCTCTGGCTCCCCAGATAGCCGCATCCATCTCTTGCGCGCGTCTGGTTCCAAATTCTAGCAACAATTCGCCCTCTTCCATGACCGCCTTAATCCTCGCTGCCTTGGTGGCAATTAGGGTTTGGAAATTGATGATGTTGAGAAGCGCTGTTTCAATTAATTGACACTGGGCAAGAGGCCCTTCAACTTGCACCAAGGGTTCATTGGCAAAAACGACATTACCTTCCTTGACGGACTTGATAGAAAGATCTAGCTTAAAATCTTTGAGATAAGCCAAGAAGTCTTCTGGGTAGCCCAAACCACGCAAATAAGCCAAGTCGGTTTCAGAGAAAACCAACTGCTCCAAATACTGAACCATGCGTTCTAGACCAGCAAAAACGGCATAGCCATTTGAAAATGGCAACTGCCTGAAGTACAGTTCAAAAACTGCACGCTTATTGTGAATTCCTTGGTCAAAATAAACCTGCATCATGTTGATCTGGTAGAGATCGGTGTGTAAGGTCAAACTATCATCTGTGTACATTCGATTTTCCTACTTTTTCATTCGTTACTCTATTATACCATAATTTATAAGGAGACTTCTATTTCCAAAACTGCTTTTTCAGCGCGCTTAAAATAGCAAAAAAGGTTTGGGACACGTTTGTCCCAAACCTTTTAAGCATCTTTTTTACCAAAGACAAGATTGCTATAAATCCCTAAAACGACAATCCAAATGGTTGCCCCAATCGCTCCAACATAAGTGGATTCTTGGAAGAAAAGAGAGAGGTAAACAACCCCAAAGAAGAGGATGGTTAAAGGATTCAAAATGCGGTATTGTGGCATTAAGAAACCATCTGCCATGAAATCTTTGGACTTGCGATAACGCAGGTGTGCTAGCATCACCAAAATGTAAATGGCAATATAAACGCCTGATGAAGAGGCTGTAATCAAGGCAAAGGAATCAGAAACACCAGGCAAGACACTGATAAGAGCTGCCACTGCAACACAGACCGCAGATACCAAGATGGCATTTTTAGGGACCTGTTGCTCGGAAATCTGATCGACCTTGAGTTTCTTTAAGAAAGCATTGGAAGGTTCTTTTGCCATTTGGTAAAGCTGCCGACCGGTTGAGTAAAGGGTGGAATTGAGCGCTGAAGAAGCTGACGTCAAGACCACAAAGTTGATCAAAGCTGCTGCCCACTTGATCCCTGCTAGCTCAAAGACCTTAACGAAAGGTGACTCCGCTGCTGTCAGGCCTTGCCATGGGTAAATCGCCATGATGGCAAGCAGCGCTCCGATATAGAAAATGATAATGCGGGTCGGGATTTCGTTGATGGCCTTTGGAATAACCTTTCTTGGGTCCTTGGTTTCAGACGTCGTTAAGCCGACAAACTCAATCGCTTGGTAAGAAAAGAAAACCATCTGAAAACCTAAGAAAAACTTCCACCAACCATTTGGAAAGAGTTGAAAGCCATTGGTGATATTGGAAAGCGACGCATGCCCAACAGGGGTTTTAAAATCGGTCAAAACCATGATGATGGCGGTTGCGATGAGCGCTAAAATGGCAATGATTTTTATCATTCCAAACCAAAACTCAACCTCACCAAAGAGCTTAACCGCTACCAAATTGACCAGACTAAGTAGCACTAAAAAGACAATTTGAATCAACCACCTTGGCACATCAGGTAGCCAAAATTGGACGTATTCGCCAATCGCCGTAATTTCTGCCATACCGATGAAAACGACTGAAATCCAGTAAGACCAGCTAGCAAAATGCCCCCAGCCCTTGCCCAAATAACGGGTAATGAAACTAATGAAAGTGTGTTCATTAGGGCTTTGGTAGAGCATCTCTCCCATGGCTCGCATCATCAGATACATGAAAAATCCGGTCACAAGATAAACAAGAATGATGGAGGGGCCTGTAAGGGAAATGGATCTTCCAGAACCTAGAAACAATCCTGTTCCGATCGTTCCTGCAATCGCAATAATTTGAACATGACGACTTGATAAAGCGCGATCTAAGCTATTATTAGCCTTCGACTCTTTATCTTCATTTTTTGAAGCTTGCATAATGTCTCCTTTACATACACAATATCCTTTTATTCTACCGCATTTTTGATAAATTATCAAGTTTATTTATCAGAAAATTGTTATGATGATGGCTGACACAAAAAAAGAGAACCTCGAAAGGTTCTCTTTGACAGCCTTAAAGCTCACTTAGCTTTAGTTGTCTTTTTCTTCCTTACGGCGTTTCAATCCCATAAGTGCTAATCCGCTTAGAATTGCACCGAGAATTGGAAGAGTCGTTTGTTCTTCACCTGTGTTTGGAAGGTGTTTTGCTGCTGCCTTGCTCTCTGCTTGAGCTGACGCTTGGCTAGCAAGGTAAACTAAGTCTGATGCAGGGATTACAACACGTTGTCCATTTGGCAGGATAAGCGTTGCGTTTCCTTTTTCATCAACGCTGACAATAACACCTGGGTTAGCCGCTTCCACTTTACCTTTGACAATGGCTTGTTCTTCTGGTGTGAGATGGTTGACGTCTCCTACTGGTGTCTTTTCTGGTGTAGATGGGATCATCTTTTCAACGACTAAGTCTAATCCAGAAATCATCACTTCTTGACCATTTGGTAGGATAAGCGTTGCATTTCCTTTTTCATCAACAGTAACGCTAGCACCTGGATTAGCCGCTTCCACTTTACCTTTGACAATAGCTTGTTCCTCTGGCGTTAAGTGGTTCGCGTTTCCTACGAATGTCTTGTCTGCTGGAATAATCACTGTTTCCTTATGATCGACTGGCACTTTGAGATAATCAACGGTACCATCTGGGTAAATCACTTCGACAACCACAACTGGCTGATCACCATTTTGCTCAATCTTAGCTCCTTCTGGTACCACGACCGTAGTCCCTTCTGGAAGGTTATCTGTTGCAACCTTACCGATGATAGCTGCTTTATCCGTTTCAGTCGTGACTGGCGTTCCTTCAACAATTGGCATCTCAAGGTAAGCCTTACCAGTGTAAGCTGGTTCAAGCACTGCAGATTCTTTTTGCTGAACAGGGACATCAATGAGGTCTTTCGTGCCATCTGGGTAAGTTACCTCAACTGGAACGACCTTGTCGCCGTTGGCGTTAGTCTTAACTGGGCCTGCAACTTCAACAGTTGTACCTGCAACTGGTTTGCCGTCCGCATCCTTGAAGGCGTCTGGAAGGTCAACCTTGTCCGTGATAGCTTTCTTATCGGCATCAGATGTGATTGGTTCACCAACAACTAGCTCTTGATCGATGAGCGCCTTACCTGCTGCTGGAGCTGGTGTGTTTGGTGCATCTGGTTTGAGGCTTGGCTCGTTCGCTTCGCTATCCTTTTGTTTCACAGGAACGTCAACCGTATCTTTGGTACCATCTGGATAAGTCACTTCAACTGGAACGACCTTGTCGCCATCAGCGTTAGTCTTGACTGGGCCTGCAACTTCAACAGTTGTGCCTTCTTTAGGTGTACCATCTGGGTTCTTGAAGGCGTCTGGAAGGTCAACCTTGTCCGTGATGGCTTTCTTGTCGGCATCAGATGTGATTGGTTCACCAACAACTGGATCTTGATCGATGAGCGCCTTACCGGCTGCTGGAGCTGGTGTATCTGCGCCATCTGGTTTGAGGCTTGGCTCGTTCGCTTCGCTATCCTTTTGTTTCACAGGAACTTGGATCTTATCAATAGAACCATCTGGATAATGAACGAGAACTTCAACTGTTGGGTTGTCCTCTGTGCCACCAATCTTAGTGCCATCTGGAATAGTTGCTGTTGCACCATCTGGCAATTTGACCTTAGCAATGACAGACGCTTGGTCTGTTGAGCTAGTCAATTCCTTACCAACTTCTGGTTTTTGGTCAATCAAGGCCTTGTCAGCTGTTGACTTACCTGGTTCAGCTGTTGGGTTGATTTCTGGCTCATTCTTGGCACTGTCTTTTTGTTTAACAGGGACTTGGATAGTTTCCTTAGTACCATCTGGATAGGTCACTTCAACTGGAACTGTTGGGTTGTCCACGGTACCTTCAACCTTGGCATCATCTGGAACCTTAGCAGACGCACCTGCTGGAACTTTCACCTTGTCCACAATAGCAGCCTTGTCAGGTTTGCTCAAATCTGAACCCGGTGCATCAGAACCGTCAATCAAGGCTTTGCCTTTAGCTGTTTCTGGTGTCTTAGCCGCATCCGGTTTGAGGCTTGGCTCATTGGCTGGTTTTTCGCTGTCCTTTTGTTTCACAGGAACATCAACGATATCTTTAGTGCCATCTGGGTAAGTCACTTCAACTGGAACGACCTTGTCGCCATCAGCGTTAGTCTTGACTGGGCCTGCAACTTCAACAGTTGTGCCTTCTTTAGGTGTACCATCTGGGTTCTTGAAGGCGTCTGGAAGGTCAACCTTGTCCGTGATGGCTTTCTTGTCGGCATCAGATGTGATTGGTTCACCAACAACTGGATCTTGATCGATGAGCGCCTTACCGGCTGCTGGAGCTGGTGTATCTGCGCCATCTGGTTTGAGGCTTGGCTCGTTCGCTTCGCTATCCTTTTGTTTCACAGGAACTTGGATCTTATCAATAGAACCATCTGGATAATGAACGAGAACTTCAACTGTTGGGTTGTCCTCTGTGCCACCAATCTTAGTGCCATCTGGAATAGTTGCTGTTGCACCATCTGGCAATTTGACCTTAGCAATGACAGACGCTTGGTCTGTTGAGCTAGTCAATTCCTTACCAACTTCTGGTTTTTGGTCAATCAAGGCCTTGTCAGCTGTTGACTTACCTGGTTCAGCTGTTGGGTTGATTTCTGGCTCATTCTTGGCACTGTCTTTTTGTTTAACAGGGACTTGGATAGTTTCCTTAGTACCATCTGGATAGGTCACTTCAACTGGAACTGTTGGGTTGTCCACGGTACCTTCAACCTTGGCATCATCTGGAACCTTAGCAGACGCACCTGCTGGAACTTTCACCTTGTCCACAATAGCAGCCTTGTCAGGTTTGCTCAAATCTGAACCCGGTGCATCAGAACCGTCAATCAAGGCTTTGCCTTTAGCTGTTTCTGGTGTCTTAGCCGCATCTGGTTTGAGGCTTGGCTCATTGGCTGGTTTTTCGCTGTCCTTTTGTTTCACAGGAACATCAACCGTATCTTTGGTGCCGTCTGGATAAGTCACTTCAACTGGAACAACCTTATCGCCATCAGCGTTGGTCTTGACTGGGCCTGCAACTTCAACAGTTGTGCCTTCTTTAGGTGTACCATCTGGGTTCTTGAAGGCGTCTGGAAGGTCAACCTTGTCCGTGATGGCTTTCTTGTCGGCATCAGATGTGATTGGCTCACCAACGACTGGCTCTTGATCGATGAGCGCCTTACCTGCTGCTGGAGCTGGTGTATCTGCGCCATCTGGTTTGAGGCTTGGCTCGTTCGCTTCGCTATCCTTTTGTTTCACAGGAACTTGGATCTTATCAATAGAACCATCTGGATAATGAACGAGAACTTCAACTGTTGGGTTGTCCTCTGTGCCACCAATCTTAGTGCCATCTGGAATAGTTGCTGTTGCACCATCTGGCAATTTGACCTTAGCAATGACAGACGCTTGGTCTGTTGGGCTAGTCAATTCCTTACCAACTTCTGGTTTTTGGTCAATCAAGGCCTTGTCAGCTGTTGACTTACCTGGTTCAGCTGTTGGGTTGATTTCTGGCTCATTCTTGGCACTGTCTTTTTGTTTAACAGGGACTTGGATAGTTTCCTTAGTACCATCTGGATAGGTCACTTCAACTGGAACTGTTGGGTTGTCCACGGTACCTTCAACCTTGGCATCATCTGGAACCTTAGCAGACGCACCTGCTGGAACTTTCACCTTGTCCACAATAGCAGCCTTGTCAGGTTCGCTCAAATCTGAACCCGGTGCATCAGAACCGTCAATCAAGGCTTTGCCTTTAGCTGTTTCTGGTGTCTTAGCCGCATCCGGTTTGAGGCTTGGCTCATTGGCTGGTTTTTCGCTGTCCTTTTGTTTCACAGGAACATCAACCGTATCTTTGGTGCCGTCTGGATAAGTCACTTCAACTGGAACAACCTTATCGCCATCAGCGTTAGTCTTGACTGGGCCTGCAACTTCAACAGTTGTGCCTTCTTTAGGTGTACCATCTGGGTTCTTGAAGGCGTCTGGAAGGTCAACCTTGTCCGTGATGGCTTTCTTGTCGGCATCAGATGTGATTGGTTCACCAACAACTGGTTCTTGATCGATGAGCGCCTTACCTGCTGCTGGAGCTGGCGTATCTGCGCCATCTGGTTTGAGGCTTGGTTCATTAGCTGAACTATCCTTTTGTTTCACAGGAACTTGGATCTTATCAATAGAACCATCTGGATAATGAACGAGAACTTCAACTGTTGGGTTGTCCTCTGTGCCACCAATCTTAGTGCCATCTGGAATAGTTGCCGTCGCACCGTCTGGCAATTTGACCTTAGCAATGACAGACGCTTGGTCTGTTGGGCTAGTCAATTCCTTACCAACTTCTGGTTTTTGGTCAATCAAGGCCTTGTCAGCTGTTGACTTATCTGGTTCAGCTGTTGGGTTGATTTCTGGCTCATTCTTGGCACTGTCTTTTTGTTTAACAGGGACTTGGATAGTTTCCTTAGTACCATCTGGATAGGTCACTTCAACTGGAACTGTTGGGTTGTCCACGGTACCTTCAACCTTGGCATCATCTGGAACCTTAGCAGACGCACCTGCTGGAACTTTCACCTTGTCCACAATAGCAGCCTTGTCAGGTTCGCTCAAGTCTGAACCCGGTGCATCAGAACCGTCAATCAAGGCTTTGCCTTTAGCTGTTTCTGGTGTCTTAGCCGCATCTGGTTTGAGGCTTGGCTCATTGGCTGGTTTTTCGCTGTCCTTTTGTTTCACAGGAACATCAACCGTATCTTTGGTGCCGTCTGGATAAGTCACTTCAACTGGAACGACCTTGTCGCCATCAGCGTTAGTCTTGACTGGGCCTGCAACTTCAACGGTTGTGCCTGCAACTGGTTTGCCGTCCGCATCCTTGAAGGCATCTGGAAGATCAACCTTGTCCGTGATAGCTTTCTTGTCGGCATCAGATGTGATTGGCTCACCAACGACTGGCTCTTGATCGATGAGCGCCTTACCTGCTGCTGGAGCTGGTGTGTTTGGTGCATCTTCCTTGAGCGTTGGTTCATTAGCTGAACTATCCTTTTGTTTCACAGGAACTTGGATCTTATCAATAGAACCATCTGGATAATGAACGAGAACTTCAACTGTTGGGTTGTCCTCTGTGCCACCAATCTTAGTGCCATCTGGAATAGTTGCTGTTGCACCATCTGGCAATTTGACCTTAGCAATGACAGACGCTTGGTCTGTTGGGCTAGTCAATTCCTTACCAACTTCTGGTTTTTGGTCAATCAAGGCCTTGTCAGCTGTTGACTTACCTGGTTCAGCTGTTGGGTTGATTTCTGGCTCATTCTTGGCACTGTCTTTTTGTTTAACAGGGACGTCAACTGTTTCAGAGGTTCCATCTGGATAGTTCACTGTAACAGCTACGGTTGGATTATCCGCTGTACCACCAACTGTTGCATCAGCTGGAATATCAAGCGTTGTACCTGCTGGCAATTTAGACACATCAACCTTGTCCTTAATCGCATCTTTATCGCTGTCACCAAGGCTTGCACCTGGTGCATCTGAACCATTAATCAAAGCTTTACCTTTAGCTGGCGCCTTCGTATTTGGTGCGTCTGGTTTGAGTGTTGGTGTGTACTTGTTGGCATCAGACTTGGTTGCCTTAGCTGGGTCGCTAATCTCAGAGTCTTGACCATCCTTGCTTGCCTTAGCTGTGATGTCACCCTCTGGCAATGGATTTTCTGGTGTGATTTTGGCTACACCATTTTCATCTGCTGTGGCACTACCAATAGGATTATTGTTCTCATCGTAGAGTGTTACCTCAGCACCTGGTGTTGTCGTCACTGAAATCTCAGGTTTTTCACCCGCTTGCTTAGTCAAATCAGTTGTAATGGCTGGCTTAGTAGGTGCTGCTACTGTTGCCGTCTTAGGCGCACTCGCATCAGAAGTTTGACCGTCTTTGGTTGCCTTGGCTGTGATGTCGCCTGCTGGAATAGCCTTGTTTGGTTTAATCACTGCCTTGCCATCGCTACCAACCGTACCTGTTCCGATTTCTTCACTATTTGGACCGTAAAGGGTAATGGTTTCACCCTCTTTGCCAGAAACAGTAATGGCATCTGTTGTTCCTGCCTTGTTGGTCAAGTCTGTGTCAATCACTGGTTTATCTGGCTTGACAACTGGGTTGTTGCCAGCTTGGCCTGTTGCATCTGGTGAAGCAACATCATCCTTGTTTTTCGCCTTAGCGGTAACAGTTGATCCGTCTTTGACCTTGTCCGCTGGAATAGAAATCGCACCCGTCGCTGGATCAACCGTCACATCAGAACCTGCTGGAACGCTCCAAGTTCCATCTGTCCCTTTTGTAGCCGTTACCGTTACAGGCGTATCGCTACCTTCTGGCGTATAAGTCACGTCCACCTTAGTCGCAGGCTCACCTGTGGTGCTTGGTGTCACCGTCACGCTACCATTATCGTTTGGTGTGACGGTTGGTGCTTCTGGTGCTGGAGCCTTTTCTGGTGGTGTTTTTGGACCAATTTGAATTTGATCAATGATATTACCAGCCTTATCTCGAAGGGTCAACCATTGTCCCTCTGGTAAGGTTGTCGTATCATCAAAACTATCTCTTAAAAGGCTAATTTTATCTCCTGCATTTGGATATTTTTGGAAAAGACCATCAACCAACTGAGAAGCATTTTGTTGAGAATCCTTGGTTGGTGAAATGACCAATTCATAAACTTTTTTCTTATCTAGCCCATCAAGACCAGTCAAGGTGACACTATCTGCCCCAGCTTCTACTGGAGAAATCTTAGCAGATTCCGTTGGTGTTGGTACTTGTTTTGCTGTTACTTCATTTGATTTTGGTGAAACATTGTTTGAAGCATCAACAGCATTTGCTGAAACGGTCGTGTTGTCCTTAACTTTATCAGCTGGGATAGTCACGACACCCGTATCTGGATTCACCGTAACATTTGGATCATCTGATTTCCACTTGCCGTTTTCATCCTTAGTAATTTGAGCAGTCTTTTCAGTACCACCTTCTGGCGTATAAGTGACGTTCATCTTAGCGACGTCATCATCTGACGGAGGTGTCACGGTCACACTACCATCGTCGTTTGCCTTAGCTACTGGTGCTTCTGGCGCAGTGATATCTGCTGGCTCTTCTGCTGTTGAATCTCCTGCTTCATTAGAAGATTTGGCTTCAACATTTGTGCCTTCCTTGATTTGGTTTGCAGGAATGGTGATCTTTCCAGTTTGAGGATCGATTGTCACCCCTTCTGGCGCATCGTCTGGAAGACTCCAACGTCCATCTTCACCCTTGGTCGCCACTAACTCAACTGGTTCAGGATTTTCATTTTCCTCTGTAGGAGCTGGGGTATAAGTCACCGTCAAACCTGTTGCAGGTTTGCCTTCGGTACTTGGTGTGATTGTTGTCGCATTCGCTGTTTTATCAATGCTTGGTGCTTTTGGTGGAAGGGTTTTAGCTGCATCCTCACCTTGTGGAGAAGTTGCACCACTCGCACTGGTGGCGATAGCTTTGACTTCTGTTCCATCTGCTACGGCATTTTCTGGAAGAGTGATAGCTCCAGTATTGGCATCAATGGTTGTACCACTTGGTGCATCAGCTGGAAGAGTCCACTGCCCATTTGTTTTGGTTGCACTCAAGGTCTTCGGTGTTGTTAATCCTTCTGGAGTGTAAGTTACGTCCAATTTAGTCGGTTCTTCCTTACCGGTCTTTTGCACGGGTGTGACTGTCACGCTACCATTGTCATTTGCCGTGACATCTGGCTTACTAACCTTGCTGACTGTCCATGTCACCTTGACAGGAATCACCACTTCGTTTCCGCCATTATTTTCATTAAAGGCGAGCTTGAGATAAACGAGTTGGTCTGTTCCACTCGTTGGGAGAGCACTTTCTTCGATAGAATTTCCATCTTTATCCACTAGGAAGGTCTTTTTTAGTTCGTTCCAAGTGATGGCAGGACGAGTGTAATCTCCTGTCTTATATGAAGGAATACCAGAAGTGGTGTTTTTGGCGATAGTGTCAAAAGCAGCCTTAACCGCAGCTTCTACATCGGCTTGGGTAACTTTTTCTCCTTCATCTTTGGTAATCGCCTTACTGACAGATGGGACTTGGACATTTCTGAAGAAGTAAGGTTGGCTACCATTGGCATAGACGAGCTGGTAAGTTTGCGCCTTATAGTTATCACGAACATTTTTTACCGTAAGGTTATTCCCAGCTTCAGGGTTTTTGGTATTAGCAGCTGTTTGTTGTTGCACCGCAAGAACACTGGAGTAGCGAACTCCTGCGATATTAGCTGTTTGCGCATTTAATACAGACCCTTTAGCAATGGAAACCGTTGTCGTTAAATTCGTTGTCTCTTCCTTCAAATTAATTTTTGAACTAGAGGAAGAGACTTTCCCATCATTAAAGATTTGATTCGCACGAAGGGCTGCCGCTCCGTTTGAGTTTTGATGGAGGGAGTACTTCACTGCATTAGTACCTGTTGGAGCCGCCTTATAGGTGACATCAGCGAGTTTGATGTCAGAGCTAGCAGGTTTTCCATTCCAGAAATAGATATCTTGTTTTCCAGATGGTGTCGCTGAGGCAACGTTACCTTGATTCGTGCTCGTCACGTTTAAGAACTGATTACGGACTTGAGTTTTTTCATTATTTGTCGTTGCTGACCATCTTTTAGCATCAGACACGGCAAAAGTCTGGTCCCCTTCAGGGATACGCTCTGCTTCATAGACGGTATCCTTAGCATCGATGACATGGACACGTCCGTCTTGGGTGATGGTGACACGTCCGTCACTAGCGATGACGACATTTTCAGCAGTGAGCCCTGGGTTTGCACGTAGGACACGGCTCAAAATTTTGCTCTTGTCACTCTCTTTGAGGTTTGCTGGGTCAGCCACTGCTACTTTTTCAGAAAGGCTAAACTCAAGCGCTGGTGCCTCTTTTGGTGTTTCGCTTGCAAGCGTTTGCGAATTTGACGCTTGAGTTGGTGCTAGCGTTTCTGCCACAGGGCTTGTTGCCTTAGGTGCTAGCTCAGAAGTTGCTACTGGTTTCGCTTCTTTTTCTGGTGCTACTTCCTTGGCAGTTTGCTCAACCTTAGCGACTTCTCCCTGAGCATCTGAGGGCTTCAAGTCCTCAACCACTTTTGCAACCTCTTCTTTAGGAGCAAGCTCTGTTGTGGTTTTTGTTTCAGCAGTTGCTTCTATTGATGGGCTTGTGCCTACTAGTGCAGCTGATTGCTCAGTTGATGCAGTGATGGTATCTGCTTCAGCAAGAGCAGTTCCGGTAATCATAGATCCTAAAAGGACCGAGAATACCCCAACTGTAAACTTACGAATAGAAAAAATCTGTTTACGTTTAAAATCCATAAATTCTCCTTCTTTAATGAAAATAGTTTCATAGGAAGTAACACCTATTGAGAACATTCTACCGTGTTGTGAAAGAGTTGTCAAACGTTATGTTTTCGGTTTTACAAATTTTTTGTTAATTATCTTTATGCTTATTTATCCTCTTTTAATTTTATACATCAAACTAAAAAGAAAAAATCATTTCTAAAAACACAAAAAAACTAGACACTCTTGTTTAAGTGTCTAGTTTTTTGTTTGATTAACCGATGCCCTTACTCTCTTAGGAAAGAGCAGACAACTGGGCTTAATCTTCGTTCTTGCGACCTTTAGTAGTCATTCCCAAACCAAGGACAGTTAGAATCGCACCTACTGCTAGAAGAGAGTTGGAGCTATCACCTGTTTTTGGTAGGGTTGCTTGTTCAGCTTTCTTAGCCATTGGTCGGCTAACTGGCATAGCTTTCTGAGGTTCTGCCACGATGATACGAACTGGAACTTCATCTTTTGAGCCATCTGGGTAAGTCACGACAACTACTGCGTCTTTAACTCCTGGAGTGCTCGTATCAACTGGGCTCTTGAAGCTAGTCTTGGTACCTGCTGGCAAGTCTTTGAGGTTACCGATAGAAGCATCAGATTTTGGTTGGTCTCCCATGTTGACCTTTTGATCCTTAGCTACTGGCTCGTACTTGTCTGCGTCCGTGCGTGGATCAACAATCGTGATCTTCACTGGAACTTCGTCCTTAGAACCATCTGGGTAAGTCACTACCACAACAGCGTCCTTGTCGCCAGCAGTTGATGTATCAACTGGTGATTTGAAGTCAACTTTCGTGCCTTCTGGAAGATCCTTGAGGTTAGCGATAGAATCCGCTGCTTTTGGTTGATCGCCCATGTTCACTTTTTGATCCTTAGCGATTGGTTCATACTTGTCAGCGTCAGTGCGTGGATCAACAATCGTGATCTTCACTGGAACTTCGTCCTTAGAACCATCTGGGTAGGTTACCACCACAACAGCATCCTTGTCGCCAGCAGTTGACGTATCAACTGGTGATTTGAAGTCAACTTTCGTGCCTTCTGGAAGATCCTTGAGGTTAGCGATAGAATCCGCTGCTTTTGGTTGATCGCCCATGTTCACTTTTTGATCCTTAGCGATTGGTTCATACTTGTCAGCGTCAGTGCGTGGATCAACAATCGTGATCTTCACTGGAACTTCGTCCTTAGAACCATCTGGGTAGGTTACTACCACAACAGCGTCCTTGTCGCCAGCAGTTGATGTATCAACTGGTGATTTGAAGTCAACTTTCGTGCCTTCTGGAAGATCCTTGAGGTTAGCGATAGAATCCGCTGCTTTTGGTTGATCGCCCATGTTCACTTTTTGATCCTTAGCTACTGGCTCGTACTTGTCTGCGTCCGTGCGTGGATCAACAATCGTGATCTTCACTGGAACTTCGTCCTTAGAACCATCTGGGTAAGTCACTACCACAACAGCGTCCTTGTCGCCAGCAGTTGATGTATCAACTGGTGATTTGAAGTCAACTTTCGTGCCTTCTGGAAGATCCTTGAGGTTAGCGATAGAATCCGCTGCTTTTGGTTGATCGCCCATGTTCACTTTTTGATCCTTAGCGATTGGATCGTACTTGTCAGCGTCAGTGCGTGGATCAACAATCGTGATCTTCACTGGAACTTCGTCCTTAGAACCATCTGGGTAAGTCACTACCACAACAGCGTCCTTGTCGCCAGCAGTTGATGTATCAACTGGTGATTTGAAGTCAACTTTCGTGCCTTCTGGAAGATCCTTGAGGTTAGCGATAGAATCCGCTGCTTTTGGTTGATCGCCCATGTTCACTTTTTGATCCTTAGCGATTGGATCGTACTTGTCAGCGTCAGTGCGTGGATCAACAATCGTGATCTTCACTGGAACTTCGTCCTTAGAACCATCTGGGTAGGTTACCACCACAACAGCATCCTTGTCGCCAGCAGTTGACGTATCAACTGGTGATTTGAAGTCAACTTTCGTGCCTTCTGGAAGATCCTTGAGGTTAGCGATAGAATCCGCTGCTTTTGGTTGATCGCCCATGTTCACTTTTTGATCCTTAGCGATTGGATCGTACTTGTCAGCGTCAGTGCGGTTATCGACAACTTTGATGGTTACTGGAAGTTCATCTGTTGAACCGTCTGGGTAGCTGACAACCACAACTGCTGGCTTATCACCTGCCGTCTTAGTATCCACTGGTGTCTTGAAGGCGGTCTTAGTACCGGCTGGCAAATCTTTAAGATTTGCCACAGAGTCATCAGACTTAGGTGTGTCATTCAAGTTCACACTTTGTGGTTTTTCGGTTGGTTCGTATTTGTCCGCATCCGTACGGTTATCGGTTACCTTAACAGTTACTGGCACTTCGTCCTTAGAATTGTCTGGGTAAGTTACCACTACGGTCGCTGGTTTGTCACCTGCGGTCTTAGTGTCAACTGGCGTCTTGAAGGCAGTGGTTGTGCCTTTTGGAAGGTCGCTCAAGTTACCAATAGAAGCGTCAGATTTTGGTGTCGCATTAAGACCAACGGTTTGGCTCTTGGCTGTTGGTTCGTACTTGTCTGCGTCCGTGCGGTTATCGACAACTTTGATGGTGACTGGAAGTTCATCTGTTGAACCATCTGGGTAGCTGACAACCACAACTGCTGGCTTATCGCCTGCCGTCTTAGTATCCACTGGTGTCTTGAAGGCTGTCTTAGTACCGGCTGGCAAATCTTTGAGGTTAGCCACGGAATCATCAGACTTAGGTGTGTCATTCAAGTTCACACTTTGTGGTTTTTCGGTTGGCTCGTACTTATCCGCATCCGTACGGTTATCCGTTACCTTAACAGTTACTGGCACTTCGTCTTTAGAATTGTCTGGGTAAGTCACGACAACTGTCGCTGGTTTGTCACCTGCGGTCTTAGTGTCAACTGGCGTCTTGAAGGCAGTGGTTGTGCCTTTTGGAAGGTCGCTCAAGTTACCAATAGAAGCGTCAGATTTTGGTGTCGCATTAAGACCAACGGTTTGGCTCTTGGCTGTTGGTTCGTACTTATCCGCATCCGTACGGTTATCCGTTACCTTAACAGTTACTGGAACTTCGTCTTTAGAATTGTCTGGGTAAGTTACCACTACGGTCGCTGGTTTATCACCTGCCGTCTTAGTATCCACTGGACTCTTGAAGGCAGTGGTTGTGCCTTTTGGAAGGTCGCTCAAGTTACCAATAGAAGCGTCAGATTTTGGTGTCGCATTAAGACCAACGGTTTGGCTCTTGGCTGTTGGATCGTACTTGTCAGCGTCGGTACGATTATCGACGACCTTGATGGTTACTGGAAGTTCATCTGTTGAACCATCTGGGTAGCTGACAACCACAACTGCTGGCTTATCACCTGCCGTCTTAGTATCCACTGGTGTCTTGAAGGCGGTCTTAGTACCGGCTGGCAAATCTTTGAGGTTAGCCACGGAATCATCAGACTTAGGTGTTTGGTTAAGATTAACACTTTGTGGTTTTTCGGTTGGTTCGTACTTATCCGCATCCGTACGGTTATCCGTTACCTTAACAGTTACTGGAACTTCGTCTTTAGAATTGTCTGGGTAAGTTACCACTACGGTCGCTGGTTTATCACCTGCCGTCTTAGTATCCACTGGACTCTTGAAGGCAGTGGTGGTTCCTTTTGGTAGCTGACTCAAGTTGCCAACAGAAGCATCAGATTTTGGTGTCGCATTAAGACCAACCGTTTGAGTCTTAGCTGTTGGGTCATATTTTTCAGCGTCCGTGCGGTTATCGACAACCTTGATGGTCACTGGAAGTTCATCCTTAGAATTATCTGGATAAGTCACGATAACGGTACCTGGTTTATTACCTGGTGTCTTGGTATCGATTTGAGTTTTAAAGGCTGTCTTAGTACCTGCTGGGAGGTCACCGAGATTGGCAACGGAGTCCGCCGCTTTTGGCGCTTGGTTCAAGTTAACTGTTTGAGCTTTTTCAGTTGGCGTGTATTTTTCAGCGTCCGTACGGTTATCCACAACCTTAATGGTTACTGGAAGCTCATCCTTAGAATTATCTGGATAAGTCACGATAACGGTACCTGGTTTATTGCCTGGTGTCTTGGTATCGATTTGCGTCTTAAAGGCAGTCTTAGTCCCTGCTGGTAAGTCTTTGAGATTAGCTACCGAATCAGCAGCAACAGGGGCTTGGTTGAGATTAACTGTTTGAGCTTTTTCAGTTGGCGTGTATTTTTCAGCGTCCGTACGGTTATCCACAACCTTGACCGTTACTGGAACTTCATCTTTGGTGCCATCTTTATAAGTCACGACAACAGTGCCTGCCTTATCGCCTGCTTTTGAGGTATCAATCTTGGTCTTATAAGCGGCTGTAGTTCCAGTTGGCAACTTACTGAAGTCCTTGATAGAGTTGGTCGCAACAGGAGTTTCACCCAAATTAACCGTTTGTGCTTGCGCTTCAGGCACATAGTTGACAATAACTGGTACAGTCACGGTGTTGCCACCACGATCCGCTGGAAGTGTCAATTTCACTTCAACCTTGTTATTTTTACCAGATCCTGGAAGGGTAGTCGTCAAGACCTCCGCCTTAATATCGTTCCATCCCAGAGCTGTCCAACGTGGGTAAATCGCGTTATTAGCTGGATTGATTGGTTTTTCTGTGTCTGCTGGAAGACCTACAAAAGCAGCCTTAACAGCGTTTAAAATTTCATCATTGGTTACCATCTGACCAACTGGTTTATTGATTGGATTGGTCACATTTGGAACGGCAATGGAGTGCAAGACATAAGGATGTGATCCTGGTGTGTATTGCGCTCTACGACCTGATTGTGAAATCTTGAGGGTCGCTGTATAACTATCTTGAATCGTGGTTCCCTTGTCCGCTCTCTCCAAAATAGACCCTGGTTTCAGATAAACTTCCGTCTTACGGTTGGTTGGACGAACAACATCCAAACTTACCTTGGCATCTGAACCATTGCGTTTCCAGTCTGTTTCATTTGGATCGTATTGGTTAGGGCTATCATGTTGGGTGAACATGAATTTGAGATCAGCTGCAAAGTTGAGGTCAACCGTCGCTAATTTCACACGCTCGGTACTACCCACACCTTGCCAAAAGACAATCTCACGCGCATTTTCCGTCACAGACTTAATCGCTGGGTTTTTGGTGCTGACTTCCGCAAAAGGCTGGTCACCAGTTGGAATACTTGCCGCCTCATAAACCACATCACTGGCAAGAAGGGTCTTAACCTGATCATCTTTGGTGAGGGTGATGGTCCCATCGTTTGCAATCGCTACATTCTCAGCCAGCAAATCAGGATTGGCTTTCAAGACACGACGAAGAACCTTAGACTTGTCGTTATCCGTCAAGTTGGTAGGATCTGCCACCGCAACCTTTTCAGGCAAGCTAGGCGTAAGAACGCTCTGACTAGCTGCTTCCTTAACTTCTGGTTTTACAAGGTCACTAGCAACTTTTACTTCTTCTGCAACTGGTTTTTCAACGATTGCTTCGGTTTTTTCTTGCGCTAGGCCTGTTTCAAGGGCTTTTGGCGCTTCAACTGGAGTAGCTGTCACAAGTGCTACATCTTCTTGAAGGTCGTTTTCTGCTTTATTACTCAAGGCAGCATCAGGATTGGTCTGAGCTTGACCCTCCAAACTATCTGCTGATACAGTTGACACACCGACTGCCAACGAGCCTAATAAAACAGAAAATACACCAACTTTAAATTTACGGATGGAAAATATTTCCTTTTTCTTAAAATCCATGGGAATCTCCTTATAGTGATAAATGATATAGATGAAAAGGCATTCTATATAGTAACATTTTAGTCTTATTTTATTGATTTGTCAAAGTATTTTTCACACTTTCACCTTTATTTAAACAAATAAATTTTACTTTCAAAATGTCAGATTTTCTAATAAAACAAAAAATAAACTGTCGGAATATTCGATAAAATCGACAGTTTCTAAATCTCTTCTGCTAGTTTATTGAGTTTTCTTAGTCTATGATTGACTCCGCTTTTAGTAATGGGGAAGGGAAGACTATCAGCGAGTTCTTGGAGAGAATAGTCTGGGTGGGCGAGACGCAATTCTGCCACTTGTTGCAACTCGACGGGCAAATTTTCAAAGCCTTTGCTTTCCTTTAATTTTGCGATATTATGAATGGTTTTCATGCTGGCGGCGATAGTTCTTGCAATATTGGCTGTTTCTGCATTATTGGCTCGGTTGAGATCATTTCTCGTTTCACGCAAAATCTTGATTTCTTCCAAGGTCTGAAAACTGTCTTTTGCTCCTACCACAATGAGAAAATCTAAGATGTCTTCTGCCTTTTGCAAATAAGTGACCGCCCCATTTTTTCGCTCAATCACCTTGGCATCAAGGAGAAACTTCTGCATAAGACAAGCCAGCGCCTGCGCATGCTCAAGATAGACAGAAGGCAACTCTAGCTGGTATTTGCCAGACTCTGGATCGCGAATGGTTCCAACCGCCAAAAAAGCCCCCCTCAAATAAGCACGCCCTGCTTCGTCATCTGATAGCACTCTTTTTTCTATCCCTGTTTCTAAGCCAAAAAAAGCATCGGCTAGCTGCAGATCATCTAAAATGGCTTCAACTTGGTGGCTAACCACAACGGTATAAACCCGATTTTTCCTGAGATTGGTCTTTTGATGATGGCGCAACTCTGGTAGGACATGATAGGTCTTTAGCAACCATTCATAAAGGACTCGCGCCAATCTTGCTTGAGCAGTAGTTACAGACAAGGTTAGCCCCGAACGACTCAGACCCACATTGCCCAAGAGTTTGATGAGGGCAGAAAGTTCCGCCTTATCTGCCATAGGAAGGCTCAAGAGTTCTTCTTTCACACGATGGGTAAAATTCATGAGGACCTCACCTTAATGAGGCGCATGAGTTCTTCCACCACCAAATCGCCGTGGTGAAAGGCGCCTCCCTTTTCTAATCTCAAAAAATTGGCAGAAATCACTCGCTTTGCCAAATGGCGCAAGCCTTCAAAATCATGGTCCACCTGCACCAGATATTCGTCAAATTGATTGCTATTCATATAGCTTTTTGGCACTTCTTCCACATTGACCAAAACGGTGTCGATAACAGCTTGACCCAGATGACGACTGAGGACCGCCACATGATCCGCGTCTGTAAAGCGCTCTGTCTCACCGTGCTGGGTCATGATATTGCAGACATAGACCACCTCAGCCTTGGTGGTATTTAGCGCCTCCTTAATCTCTGGGATGACGAGATTGGGAAGGATAGAGGTAAAGAGCGAGCCAGGACCAAGGACAATCATATCACTGTTCATGATCGTTTCAACTACCTTGCGACTGGCGCTAGGTTTTTCATCATTATAGGTATTGGTCACAAAAACGTAATCAATCATGCCTTCATAGCCTGCAATCTTGCTCTCACCAATGACCTCATGCCCATCTTGAAAGACAGCATGAAGCGTCAAAGGCTGCTCACTGGCTGGGTAGATCTTGCCTGTGGTATGGAAAAATTTGGTCAAAATCTGCATGGCATCATAGGTCGAAGCCTGCATTTCTGAAATCCCTGCAATGATAAGATTCCCCAAAGGATGACCGGAAAAAGGACTCTCGTTATCCTTGAAACGGTATTGAAAAATCTTTTCATAAAATTTTGGCATATCACTCATGGCAACGAGGACATTGCGTAAATCTCCAGGGGGAGTCAACTGCAGGCTTGAGCGCAGCTCTCCTGAAGAACCTCCATCATCTGCCACAGTCACAATAGCAGTAATGTCCACATCTTGGTGGCGCAGGCTGTTGAGAATGACAGGAATCCCTGTTCCTCCTCCAATCACTGTAATCTTTGGTTTTCTCATGAGCGGTTCACCGTTTCTTTTCGTCGATCCTTGTCCCTGTGACTTTCATGAACAGGCCAATCTTTTTTGAGAGCTTCTACCAAACGATGGGCAAAAGCCACACTCCGGTGTTGACCACCTGTACAGCCAATAGCGATGGTTAAAAGCGCCTTTCCTTCTTTTTGATAATCTGGGATAATGGGTTCTAAGAGAGCCAAGAGGTGACGGTAAAAGTCTTCGGATTGCTTTTGTTCCATCACATAATCGTAAACTGCTTGATTCAATCCTGTTTTTTGGCGCAAGTCTGCTTGATAATAAGGATTAGGCAAAAAACGGACATCAAACATCAGATCAGCATCGAGCGGAATCCCGTATTTAAAGCCAAAGCTCACCACTTCAATATGAAAGCCAGCTGTTTCTCCTGAGTTCCCAAACTGTTCACTGATGGTCTCACGCAACCTTCTAGGGGTTAAGGTGGTGGTATCCACCACATGCTGGCTGAGATTTTTGAGAGGCGACAGTAACTCACGCTCCAAAACAATGCCATCTAAGACCCGTCCATCGGGTGCTAAGGGATGACTACGTCTGGTTTCCTTATAGCGCGAAACCAACTCCGTATCCGTTGCATCTAAAAAGAGAATCCTAACCTCAAGCCCTTCTTCTTTTTCCAAATCATTCAAAACATCTAACCACTCTCTAAAAAAGAGACGGCTACGCATGTCAATGACAAGAGCGACTTTTTGATAAGATTCTTGCTGATTGTGAGACAAGAGTTCTAAAAACTTGGGAACAAGGGCAGGTGGCATATTGTCCACGGTAAAATAACCCAAATCTTCAAAAGACTGAATGGCAACGGTCTTTCCCGCTCCACTTAGGCCCGTCACGATGACTAATTGTAAGGTTTCTTGCATGTCATTTCCTTTCTACTATTGATGGATTTAGAACCTCCATTCAAGAAAGGAGGTTCTAAAAATTATTTGGTTTCTTTCAGAAGCTGTTCTAAGGTTTCTTGAGACAGACCTCCAGCGAGATAAGAACTACTCTTACCATCACTTGGGATAAAGATCTGTGTCGGAATAGACCTAAGCTTGTAAGCCTTGGCTAGGCTATCTTTGGTGTCAAAGTAAACAGGATAGCTAACCCCGATTTTTTTAGCTTCCTCTAGCACTTCTTTCTTATTCTTCTTGGCATCAACAGGCTGGGTGTTGCCCAACTCCTTGTCATTTGGCGACGCCACAGAGATAAACACATAGTCTTTGTTGTCCTTATACTTTTGATAGACCTTCTCAAGGTCTGGCATCTCTGCCCGACAAGGCCCACACCAAGTCCCCCAAAAGTTAATATAGACCTTTTTCCCCTTAAAATCAGAGAGGTGAACCTTTTTGCCATCGGGTGCTTCAAGGGTCACATCAGGAACGCTCGACAGCTGGGTCGTTTTAGGTAAAATCGGACTACTCGTGTCCTCTTTTTGATGAGAACAAGCAGCAAGCGTTAGTGTAGCCAAGGTTGCCGTCGCTAAAATGGTCCATTTTTTCATGTGAGTATCCTTTCTGTTTAGGTGCAAACACCAAATGCGGTGCGGTTATTGTTCTATAAGGATAGTATAACACAACAAAAAAGATAATGAAAGCGTTTAATATGATGATTTAAAACGTTCAGAAGATATAGTTGTTTCGTTTGCTTTTAGGACGAGGCAACGAGTCGCAGACATAACTTACCGTTAGGCAAGACGAGTTAACACAGTCATAAAAGATAAACGAAATGACTATAGGCGAAAGAATAGTGAAAAAGGCTGAATAACAGCCTTATCCTCACCAATAAACTATTAAATAGCGCTTTTCTAAGACCCATTGACCGAACAAAGACTGGTCAAACTTGGTCGCTTAATCACTGAATACGGAGCTAACTTCTTCAGAAAAAGATAGATTTTTCAAAGTCTTTGTGTCTGACTAAGTCAGACCACAGCTCACCTCTTACGGTTTAATGCGATGCAACATACGTGGGAATGGGATGGCTTCACGGATGTGTTTGGTCCCTGCGACAAAGGTCACCATGCGCTCTAAACCAAGTCCAAAACCAGCATGTGGAACCGTTCCGTATTTACGCAAATCAAGATACCAGTCATAATCTTTTGGATCAAGACCGTTTTCAACAATCTTGTTGTATAATTTATCGTAGTCTGTCTCCCTTTCAGAACCTCCGATGATTTCCCCATAGCCTTCTGGGGCAAGGAGATCCGCACAGAGCACACGCTCTTCATTTCCTGGGACTGGTTTCATATAAAAGGCCTTAAAGCTTGCTGGGTAGTTGACGATAAAGGTCGGTACACCAAAATAGTTGGAAATCCAGGTTTCATGCGGTGAACCAAAGTCATCTCCGTGCTCGATTGGCTCATAGTCTGCATCCTCATCATCAGCATGCTCTTTCAAGAGGTCGATGGCATCATCATAAGAGACACGTTTGAATGGCTCTGCAATGTATTTTTTAAGTAAGTCGGTATCACGGTCCAAGATTTCCAAAGCCTCAGGCGCACGGTCCAAAACGCCTTGAATAAGCGCTTTGACATAGGCTTCTTGCAAATCAAGAGATTGGTCATGAGTCAAGAAAGGATACTCAGCATCCATCATCCAAAACTCAGTCAAATGACGTCTGGTCTTGGATTTTTCCGCACGAAAGACCGGTCCAAAGTCATAGACACGACCTAGCGCCATCATCCCAGCTTCTAGGTAGAGCTGACCAGACTGGCTTAGGAAGGCAGGATTTCCGAAATAATCCGTTTCAAAAAGCTCCGTCGTGTTTTCCGCTGCATTTCCTGAAAGGATAGGACTATCAAACTTGACAAAGCCATTTTGGTCGAAAAATTCGTAAGAGGCATAGATAATGGCATTTCTGATGCGCATCATGGCCATCTGCTTACGAGAACGTAGCCAGAGGTGACGGTTGTCCATGAGAAAGTCCGTGCCGTGCTCTTTTGGCGTGATAGGATAGTCCTCAGAAGAACCGATGACTTGGATATCTGTAATATCAAGCTCATAGCCAAACTTAGAACGCTCATCTTCTTTGACCACACCTGTCACATAGACCGAGCTTTCTTGGCTGAGTTTTTTGATGGTATTAAACTTTTCAGTTCCTACTTCTTCGCCGAATTTCTCGATAAAGTTAGGCTTAAAGGCAACCCCTTGGAAAAAGGCAGTTCCGTCACGCAGTTGTAAAAAGGCGATTTTTCCTTTTCCAGACTTATTGGCCACCCAAGCACCGATAGTGACTTCTTCTCCGACATGTTTTTTGACATCTGTAATGGTGATATAGTTTGACATATTCTCTCTTTTCTATTTTTTCATAAACTCATGGAGCCGTTTTACGGCTTCTTTTAGGGTTGCTAGATCTGTGGCGTAGCTCATGCGGACATTTTCTGGAGCACCAAAGCCTGCTCCTGTCACCAAGGCGACTCCTGTTTCTTCCAAAATGGCTGTGGTAAATGCGGTCACATCGGTGTAACCTTTCATTTTCATGGCTTTTTTGACATTTGGAAAGAGGTAAAAGGCTCCCTGCGGTTTTTTAACGGTAAAGCCAGGCACCTCAGCTAGCAAGGGATAAATGGCATTGAGCCTTTCCTCAAAAGCTTGGCGCATCATTTCCACCGAATCCTGCGGACCAGTGAGTGCCTCAATAGCAGCATACTGACTGACTGCGGTTAGATTTGAGGTGGTTTGTCCCGTTAGCTTACTCATGCTGGAAATAATCGCCTCATCTCCCACAGCAAATCCCACTCGCCAACCAGTCATAGAGTAGGCTTTAGACAAGCCGTTGATGACAATCGTTTGTTTACGAATGGCTTTAGACAAGCTAGAAATCGGGATAAACTCCGCTCCATTATAGACCAAACGTCCATAAATATCATCAGCTAAGATGAGAATGTCGTGCTCCACCGCCCAGTTTCCAATAGCCAGTAGTTCTTCTTTGCTATAAATCATACCGGTAGGGTTTGATGGAGAATTGAGCACCAAGACCTTGGTTTTAGCGGTTCTAGCCTTTTCTAAGTCCTCTACTGTCACCTTAAAGTCATTTGCCTCAAGACCAGAAACAAAGACTGGGCTACCTTCAGCTAGCTCCACCTGATCGCTATAAGACACCCAGTAAGGTGTGGGGATAATCACCTCATCACCTGGGTCTAGGACACTCATAAAGAAGGTGTAAAGCGAAAACTTCGCTCCTGTTGCCACCGTGATCTGACGAGTGCTCACCTCATAACCATAGTAGGTTTTCATATAGGATTGAATAGCTGACTTGAGCTCAGGTAGTCCGCTTGCCACTGTGTAAAAGCTAGCCTTACCACTTCTTATAGCCAAAAGGGCTGCTTCATCAATATGTGCTGGTGTTGGAAAGTCTGGCTGACCCAAGGTCAGAGATAGAATGTCTCTTCCTTGGGCTTTTAACGCCTTGGCTCTTGCATCAGCTGCCAAGGTCACGCTTTCTTTCATGTCTAAAATCCGCTGTGCTAGCTGCTTCATAAGCCCTCCTTCTTCACTAGATTTCCCGTTTCAAAATCAATCAGATAATAGGACTGACCCGATTTGACCTCCCAAATGGGTTTTGATTGATATTCTCCAAACAAAACGCGACTAGAGCTTTTCGCACCGTTTTCTTTGGCTTTTTCTTTCGCCTGTTCTTGACTAAGGCCCTTTGATAGCTCAAACGTCTCCACTTTTCCAGTCTGAGGAGAGATGGCTAGGATGACCGCTTGGTTCTCCTTATTTTGACCAAAAACGGTATAAAGAGTGGTCTCACCGTAATAGACGCTGGTGCTGTTGATTTTGGTGACCTCTCCACTAGACTGCGCTATTTGCCTGGCTTCTCTCGTTTCTTTTTGACGGGGTTGCAGACCTAAATAGAAGATGATAAAGACCGCAAACAAAAGAGAAAAACAGACCAACAACAAGCCTATGCCATATTGCTTTAGTGGCGTTAATGCTGTTTTTATCACTATTTTCCTCTCTTTCATTTTAACTACTTAGGCAAGAATAACGAGAAAAAACGTTCTCTATCACTTCACTAGCCTAACACTTACTTTCCATTATATCAAAAATTCTGCTATTTCCCACAGGATTTTATCAAAATTTTCTTCCTGAACAGGAGATTCTTGCGCGAGCAAGGTTTTAACGGATTTTCCATAAGACTTGCTCAAAATCCTAGCGTCTAGAATGACCACACAAGAGGTTTGATTTTCCTTTCTGCTCGAACGACCAAGCGCTTGCTTGAGTCGGAGCATCATGGCAGGTAAGCTGTACTGATAAAAGCCGTTTTTTCCTTCTTTTTCAAAATTGGCCAAAACTTTTTGGATAAAGGCATCTCCTGGATGATCAAAGGGCAGACGAACAATCACCTGAATGAGCTGGTCTTGCTGGCTAAAGTCCATGCCCTCCCAAAAACTTCCTGTCCCAAGTAAGACGGCTGACTTTTCACGGTCAAAGCGACGTTTCAAGTTGGTCGCATCTCCGTGCTTGTACTGGCAAAGATGGGGGCAATCGATTTCTTCTAGCGCTTCTGAGACAGCAAACAAATCTTTTTTAGAGGTAAAAAGGACCAAAATTGGCTTTTTCAGTTGAGCTAGACGCCAAATCTTCCAAGCCAGTTGCGCGGTGTAATCCACATCATTTCGGTGAACCTCTCGCATATCTGTATCAACAAAAATCCGCTGTTCTTTAGCAAATTGACCCGAAATCTGATGAAAATGGTAAGCAGAAATCCCCAATAAATCCGCTAGATGAATCTTTGGGCTAAGGGTCAGGGTCGCTGAGACAAAATAGGTTTTCTTGGGACCAAGCACCTCGTCAAAGGTCAAGAGCCGCTCACGGCTCGCCTTGAGATAAGGTTTGGCCTCTTTACCGAGATAATCTTGCTCCACAAAAAAGTAAGGAAAATCAAGTGATAAAAACTGCTCTAAGCGAGAGAGCCCTGTTTTTTTTAACTCCAAGAGGTCTTGGGACAATTTTTGTTTTTCCTGTTTGGTTAGCACATGCCGTTTCTTGGAGAGTTTCTCTAAACGCAAGAGCTCAAACAGAAGGCTCTCTAATAACCGTCTCTCAAGCAAAGACTGAGGCGCTTGCAGGAGGCGTCTGACCTCTTTTATCTCTGGCTTTAAATCAATTTTTTTCTGTGCCAAACGCTCTAAACTAAAGAAGAAACGCTGGGCTTCATCAATCACCACCACATCAGCCTTTAATTTTTGCGGGGATGCTTTAGCCATTTCCAGTAAATACGCATGATTGGTGATAACTAATTGGCTGTCTTTAAGGTCTTGATTGACCTTTCGCCAAAAATCAAGGGAATAAAAGGGAGAGGCAGGCTGGAGCTGACCTTTATGTCTCAAATCATCAAAAAAGGCTTCAAATTGATGCTGGTTTTTGAGCTCATCAAGGTCTCCCGTCCTTGTCTCACACAGCCAGACCAAAATCTGCATTTTGTGGCAGTTGATATGGCGATTTTTGTCAGGCTGATGCAAGACCCTAGAAAAGGCCTCTAGACTAATGTAGTGACGAGGCGCCTTGATACTGGTTGCCTTAAAAGGAAAAACAGCCTGCAAATTTGCCACCTCTTGTGTCATCAACTGGTCTTGTAAGGCCAAGGTGGACAGCGCAACAATAATGGGGGCCTTCGCTTTGGACAATAAAGGAATCAAGTAAGAGTAGGTTTTTCCCATGCCTGTTTTTGCTTCGATAAAGCTAGGAAAGGGATTTTCAAGCTCTTGATTCACCACATCTGCAAACGCCTCTTGCCCTTGTCTTGGCGATAGCCCCAGCTGCTTGAGATTGCTGGTAAAATCAAAAGACCAAGAAAGAGGACCTCTAGGACTTGGCTTTGGTTTCAAGCAAGCAATCTCGCCAATCACCCCATAGTCCTGCTCTTGTGTCTTTGATTTTTGGGCTAACAGATCATCAATCACCAAGTGGCTTTCATATAAGAGGTTGTCCGCCAAGCGGCTCAAGGCTAAGAGAGTCACCTTGGGCAGTTTTCTGAGTTTGTCTTGGATCTTTAAAAATAGCTCTGCCGTTGCCCTTGCATCGGCTAAGGCAGTATGGGCCTGGTCTAGCTTAATGCCCAAGGATTGGCTCAGCGATTCCAAACCATATTTTTCCATGGTGGGATAGAGCACCCGTGAGAGTTCTACCGTATCCACCCAAGGGACGCGCAACTCATAGCCCTCAAGAAAGAGAGCTTCTGCCAAAAGATTGGCATCAAACTGGACATTATGAGCCACAAAAACGGTATCTTCTAAATAATGATAAATCTCGCCTGCTACTTGTGCAAAATCGGGCGCTGTTTGTAATTGCTGATCGGTAATTCCAGTCAGCTCCACCACATGGGAATCCAAAGACTGGTGCGGATTGACATCGGTTTGATAATGATCAATGATTTTCCCATCTTCGATGAGGACGATGCCGACCTGAATGATGGAAAAACCTAAGGCATCCTTATTGGCCTCTAGATCCACGACCGCATACCGAGTATGTTTCTCATTTTTCATAGCTTTATTATATCATTTTAGATGGACTCTTGCTCAGTGAGACCTTTTTATCGCCAAATTCGTCTTTTTTTGCTACACTAAAGACATGAAGATTTTGAAAACGATTAACCCTGCTGCGCAGGAAAACACCTATTACCTCATTGGTGAGGAGGCTTGCCTCGTCATTGACCCAGGTAGTGATGGTAAGACTATCCTTAAAACCCTAGAAGAGATCGATAAACCCGTGGCTGCCATCCTTCTCTCACATGCCCACTACGACCACATCATGAGTGTGGATTTGGTCAGACAGCATTTCAACCAGCCACCCGTCTATATCTCAGAACAAGAGGCTAGCTGGCTAGGCTCTCCTCTTGATAACCTCTCAGGTCTTTCTAGACACGCTGATATGGAGGATGTCATCATCGAACCAGCGGATGACTTTTTTCACTATCATGTTCCTTATGAGATAGGAGAGTTCACCTTTACCGTAGTCCCCACCCCAGGACACTCTCATGGCGGAGTTTCCTTTGTCTTTCAAGACGATGAGGTGGTCTTTTCTGGTGATGCTCTGTTTAGGGGAAGCATCGGACGAACGGATCTGCCGACCAGTAACTTTGACGACCTCATTTATGGTATCAAAACCCAACTCTTCACCCTGCCAGACCACTACACCGTCTATCCTGGTCACGGACCTAAAACCAGCATTGAGCACGAAATCAAAACCAACCCTTATTTTCAAGATTAAGCAAAAAACACAGGTTTTCCTGTGTTTTTAAGATTGAAGACAAAGTTATCAAAGCTAAACGGCAGTGACTATACTTTCAAATGCCGTCTCATGGCAATCAAGGAACCAAAGGAACCGATTAACATCCCTAGTAAAAGGACACCACCAATTAAGAGAGGTAAAAAGAAGGTCGGTGGATACAAGCTCAATTCCTGCTGTAAGAGGGTCGGATTGACCGCATGATAAACACCCTCATAGATGAAGAAGAGAGCAACCGCAGGAAGAATAGCACCCAAAAGTCCTACCCAAGCCCCTTCAAAGAAAAAAGGACCTCTGATGTAAGAATTTTTAGCGCCCACTAAACGCATAATCTCAATGTCATTTTTCTGAGAGAGGATGGTCAAGCGCGTGGTATTGGAGATGAGGAGGATGGCAATGAGGACAAAGACACCGACCCCAGCAAATCCCCACACTCGGATAAAGTTGGCAACCGCAAAGAGTTTGTCGGTATCGGCTCCACCGTAGTCCACTTCGTCAACGCCCTTGATTTCCTTAATCTCGCTAGCGACTGCCTTGATGTCAGATGGAGACTTGACCTCGACCACATAAACATCCGAAAGTGGGTTAGAGTCCAGATTGCCCCAGCCTTCGCCCAAGGTCTTTTTCAGGTTATCCAGCTGCTGGTCCTTACTCAAAAAGGTCACCTTGTCCACTCGCTCTAGTTTTTCAAGAGCCTCTTTGACTTGATGATAACTGCTATTGTTACTACCATCCTTGGTGGTTTCTTGATTTTCAGTCGAATCCACTGCTAAATAAGCATTGATCTTAACATTTTTTTCAATGCCAGAGGCGATGCGTTCCGTATTGAGCAAAAGCGCCACAAAGAAACCTACCAAAGCCAATACAATCGTCACCGAAGTGATGGCAGCAAAGGTCATCCAGCCGTTTCGCTTTAAACTTTTAAAGGAATTTCCCAGACTTCTAATCATCGTATCCGTACTCTCCTTCCTCTTCATCTCTGACAATGCGGCCGTTTTCTAGCGCCACAACTCGGTGTCTAAAGGCATGCACCAACTGACTATTATGCGTTGCCATAATCACAGTCGTCCCACTGTCATGAATCTCCTCAAGGATGTGCATGATTTCAAGAGAAATCTCTGGATCGAGGTTTCCGGTTGGTTCATCAGCGATTAAAATCTTAGGATGGTTGACAATGGCACGCGCAATCGCAACACGCTGTTGCTCCCCGCCTGAGAGTTGCTTTGGAAAACTCTTGGCCTTATGCCTTATGCCCACCATTTCTAGAACTTGAGGGACACGCTGCTTGATTTCTTTACGCTTTTTGCCAATGACTTCCATCGCAAAAGCAACATTTTCATAGACCGTTTTATTGGGCAAGAGCTTGTAATCTTGAAAGACCACACCCAAACTCCTGCGAAGAATCGGAATCTGACTCTTTCTCATCTTGGTCACATCAAAACGTCCCACACTCAAATCTCCCTTGGTCACTTGCTCCTCACGGTACAAGAGTTTGATCAAGCTAGATTTCCCCGCACCAGAGGGACCAACCAGATAGACAAACTCGCCTTGTTCAATGGTCAGGTCAATATTGCGTAAGACTGGGGTTGAGCGTTTGTATTTTTTCGTCACATTTTCAAATCGAATATCCGCCATCTTGTCCTCCTTTATTCCATTTTCCACTTGAGGTAAGCATCGATAAAGCCATCCAAGTCTCCGTCCATAACCTTGTCCACCTGAGCGACCTCATAGCTGGTCCTATGATCCTTGACCATGGTATAAGGAGTAAAGACGTAAGAACGAATCTGACTGCCCCAAGTGATTTCTTTTTTATCGCCCTTAAGGGCGCTGACTTCTGCAGCTTTTTTCTCTTCTTCCAACTGATAGAGCTTGGCTTGGAGCATCTTCATGGCACGGTCTCTATTGCCGTATTGAGTCCTATCCACGGTTGAGGCCACAACAATCCCTGTTGGGATATGGGTCAAACGCACACCGGTTGAGACCTTATTGACATTTTGCCCCCCAGCACCGCCAGAGCGAAAAGTATCCATCTTGATGTCCTCATCACGGATATCGACCTCAATGGTATCATCCAATTCTGGCATGACCTCCACTGAGGCAAACGACGTATGCCTACGCTTAGCCGAGTCAAACGGTGAAATCCTAACCAAGCGATGCACTCCCATCTCAGACTTCAAAAGACCATAAGCATGAGGCCCTTCAAAGGAAAGGGTGACACTCTTGATGCCTGCTTCATCACCTGCTTGATAGTCTAAGACCTCCACCTTAAAGCCTTTTTGATGACCAAAACGAGTGTACATTCGTAGCAACATATCTCCCCAATCTTGGGCTTCTGTCCCCCCTGAACCAGGATGAATCTCTAGGATAGCGTTGTTGTTGTCATAAGGGTCAGAAAGGAGCAAGGTCATCTCGTAACTGGTCATGAGCTGGTCGAGCTTTACCAAACTGCTTTCTAGCTCTTCTGCCAAACTCTCATCCTCTGTCACCAACTCTAACAAGACCTCAATCTCATCAGAAAGCTCTAGCATGTCATGAAAGGTCTGGTAGGCTTGCTTTTTTTCATTCAAGTCTTGGGAGACCTTTTGCGCGGCTTGATTGTCATTCCAAAAATCAGGGTCTGACATTTGGTGTTCTAATTGGGCAATCTCTTCTTCAAGACCTTCTAAGTCAAAGAGACCTCCCAAAGCTGGCTAGCTTTTCTTTGTGTGTATTGATTTTATGCCTGTTTTCGGCCATATCCATTTGATGTACCTCTTTCTTATAATCTGTTTTATTCTAACACAATTTGGCTAAACTTGCCATTTTTTTAATAAGCGCTCACGCTCCGTCAAAATATCGGTGTTATCTGTCTCAATCTCAAGAATGAGAGTTATTAAATCATCGCTCGGCGTACGCACAATTTCACCAAGTGCCCAGATGGCAGTGGCCACATGAATGGGATTTTGCTTTTTCTCAATGATTTCTAAGAGCTTGATGATAGCCGTCTTATCATGGGCATTGGCTAGGGCAATAATGGCATTGCGCTGCAAGATATTTTTCCCCCGCCAAGAACCTGCAATCATGCCAAACTTTTCCTTAAAGGACTTGTTACTCAACTCCAAAAAAGGAATCAACTCAGGGTGGGCCAAATCAGGATCAATATCGCTGGCTAGTGGATTGTTGATGCCCTTATTGTAGGGGCAAGAAATCTGACAGATGTCACAGCCATAGATAACGGTCTTGATTTTTTTACGAAACTCCAGATCCATCATGCCCTTGTCTTGGGTCTGAAAACTCAGGCAACGCTTGGCATTCATGGTACCATCCCCATTAAGACAAGAGGTCGGACAGGCATCTAAGCACCGCCTACAATCCCCGCAGTCATAATCCACAGGACTATCCGGCTCAATCTCAAGGTTGGTAATCAACTCCCCCAGATACATATAAGATCCGTATTCTTTTGAAATGACCAAACCATTTTTACCGATAAAACCAATCCCAGCCCGTCTTGCCACCGCAGTATCAACCAAGGCACCCGTATCCACCATGGCCTTGTGTTCCAGAGGAAAATCTTGACACAGCTCCTCAATCCCTCTCGCTAAACGCTGCAACTTGTCTTGGAGGACACGGTGATAGTCTAAGCCCCAACTATTAGGGGTAAACTTCCCTCGTTTATAGGGGGTCTTTTGCGGGGGAATGGGGAGTTTATGCGGATAAGCTACGGCAATGGAAATAATGGTTTTAGCGCTTGCCAAAGAGAGCTTTGGATCCAAGCGTTCCTCGATATTTTTATGCTCAAAACCAGAATTGGTGCCATTTTCATAAGCCAGACGCAGGCTTTTTTCCAAATAATCAAAGTTATCCGCTGTGGTAAAGCCGATTTTGGAAATTCCAATCTCATAGGCCAGTTGTTTAATCTCTTCTTTGAGTGTCATAGGTCTATCTTATAAGAAATTTCCCAAACTTTCAAGGTCAAAGTTGCTTTTCCTACTTTTTCAAAAAAAGCCCCACTCTCCTTCTTAGGAGAATGGGGGTGATGTTTCATCTCTCGACAAGAACCAGATTGATTTTAGGGATAATGAGTGTCGTAAAAAGCATGGCCAAAGCAGAAACCAAGACCAAGGCCCCAATGGAAACGAGCTGATAGGACTCAAAATAAACCTGTCTAAAGACGGCAATCTGGTAGGTCAGTGGGTTTAATTGTCCCATGATTTTAATAAAATCTGGAGCACCATCCATCACATAGAAAATAGGGGCGGTAAATCCCAAAGGAGACAAGAAAAAGCGGATGACCAAATCCCTTGTCCGATAATCGTTAATAAACATGGTGATCAAAACACCAAGGGCATTCCAAAAGAGTAAGACGACCAAGGAAAGCAACATGACCACCCCATATTTACCAAGCTGAAGCGGAATATGAAATAATATCGCAACCCCGCCAATCGCTATCTCTTGAATCAACAGGCCTAAAACAGCAAAAAGACTCATGCCTAAGAGATAATAGATAGGTCTTACCCCACTGCTGAGCTTCAGAGCCAGCAAGCCATATTTTTTATCAATGGTTACGCGGTAAATCACCTGAGTCATCTGACCAATGATGAGTAAGCCGATAATGCCGATAAGGGTATATTCCGCGTAGGGCACCCTTATACCAGCATAGGAGACCGATCCTATCGAAGCATTGAGACCGATAACGATAAAGATAACATAAAGAAGGGGTTGGACTAACTGAGAGGCAATCAGTCCTTCACTTCTTAAAAAGGCAGTGAGCTCATTTCTTGCAACGATAAGCCCACCATAGGCCCCTAAATTCGATTTTTTCCTTAAATCACTGGCTTTCAAGACTCATTCCTCCCTTACTCTCTCCAGATAGCTTTCCCTTAGCTGTTTGTCTTTGATTGCGATGTCAACAATGTCAAAAACAGTCCACAGTTCATTGAGGATGGTTTGAAAGGAGTCTTTTTTAGACACATAGACCAAACCAGTCCGCTCTCCCTCCACTTTGGTCTGGTAGCGGTAATCCTCCAACCAAGCCAACTGATCGGCGCTCAAAGGACTAGCACTGACAAACTGAATCACTGACACATCTCGATCGATAAAGGCATCTATCGGCCCAAAGAAGGCCACACGCCCTTGTTTTAAAAAGAGAATCTTGGTACAAAACTGCTCTAACAGGTGGATATCATGGGAGGAAATCATGACGGTCTTTCCTCTTTGGGACTCTTTCTTTAGATAGCAAAGCAGTTTATCTGAGGACTCTGCATCTAACCCCACCGTCGGCTCATCCAATAGATAAATATCAGGCTGATGGGCAATGGATCTGGCGATTTGGACCCGTTGGAGCTGTCCACCAGATAAGGACTCGACCAAGCTATCCTTTTTATCCAAAAGACTGGTGATCCTTAGAGCTGCTTCACACAGACTAGCCGCCTCATGCCCTTTTTTTCCAGCTAGATGCAAGCCTAGAATGACATTGTCCCACACCGTGGTGTAATAATCCATCATCGAAGTCTGCGAGGTAAAGCCAATTGAAGCAAAAGGCTGCTTTTTCTGATGCAGTTCTGCCTCATTATAGTTAATCTCACCGCCAGCTGTTTTTTGCAAACCCACCAAAGCATTGATAAAAGTTGATTTGCCTGCGCCGTTAGAGCCCAACAAACCAATAAAATCACCCTTATCAATCGTGACCGACACCTCTTTCAAAGCCAGATGCTCACCGTACCTCACACTCAATCGGTTAATATCTATTATCATGTTTACTCCTTTTTGTCTTATCAAAAATGTTCATTTCATCAACTACAAATCAGAGTTCTTTTCTCAACCGCTCCATCTTTTAGCTACTTTTCTCTTGCTTATTTTTATTATAACAAAAGATAACAGCAAAAAAGGCTGAAACGCTCGTTTCAACCTTTCTTTTTAGCTATTAAATAGCATTTTTATCAAGTCCTAATTTTCTTTGGACCAATTTCACGATTTCAACAATGCCTAACATGGCAAAGCTTCCTGCAAAGACCACCAACCATTGGCTAAGATCAAGCTCCGTTACACGGAAGATCCCTTCAAGCGGTTTGATAACGATGGTGGACATGAGAAGCACCAAGGAAATGAGGATCGACCAGTTGAAGGTCGCAGACTTGAACGGTCCAACCGTAAAGACAGACTGGTACACAGACTTGACGTTAAAGGCATGCACCAGCTGGATGAGCCCCAAGGTCGCAAAGGACATGGTGAGGGCATCTGCATGAATGAGGGCTGTTTCTGTATGAACTGGGAAGGTAATACCGTACCAGTAAACCCCAAGCACAAGCAGACCTTGTAAAATTCCTTGATAGATGATAGAGGACATGACCCCACCTGAGAAGAAACTAGAGTTTCTACCACGTGGCTTATGACGCATGAGACCAGGCTCGGCTGGCTCAACCCCAAGAGCAATAGCTGGGAAGGTGTCGGTCACCAAGTTAATCCACAAGAGATGAACCGGCTGTAAGACATCCCAACCAAAGAGGGTGGCAAAGAAGATGGTCAAGACTTCTGCGGTATTAGCTGAAAGCAGGTATTGGATGGTCTTTTGGATGTTGGAGAAGACCTTACGTCCCTCCTCAACTGCAACGATGATGGTCGCAAAGTTATCATCTGCTAGAATCATATCAGACGCACCTTTAGAAACTTCTGTTCCTGTGATTCCCATACCGATACCGATGTCAGCAGTCTTAAGAGCTGGAGCGTCATTGACCCCATCTCCTGTCATGGCAACCACCTTGCCTTGATGTTGCCAGGCTTTTACGATTCTCACCTTGTGCTCAGGTGACACACGCGCATAGACAGAGTATTGAGCCACTACCTTGTCAAATTCAGCATCAGAAAGCTGATCCAGCTCAGCACCTGTCAACACACGGTCTTCGGTGTCTTTTTCATCAATAATGCCCAAACGCTTGGCAATAGCTTCTGCTGTGTCTTGGTGGTCTCCTGTAATCATTATCGGACGAATGCCCGCTTCTTTTGCCACCTTGACCGCATCACGAGCTTCAGCACGCTCTGGGTCAATCATACCGATAAGACCGGTAAAGATGAGGTCATTTTCTAAGTTTTCACTGGTTAAATCACTTGGGATTTCATCGATAATCTTATACGCCCCACCTAAAACACGTAAGGCCTCATGCGCCATGGCAGAGTTATTGGTGGTGATGAGTTCTGTAATCACTTCATCAACTGGAGCAATGTCTCCTGCCTTATCCCTATGGGTACAACGTTTAAGGAGTTGATCTGGCGCTCCTTTTACAGCCACCAAGTAACGACCATCTGGCAAGGGATGAACCGTTGACATGAGCTTACGATCTGAGTCAAATGGGATTTCCGCTACACGAGGGTATTTCTCAAGGAAACCTTTGACGTCATAGCCCTTGTCCAAGGCGTACTGGATAAAGGCGGTTTCTGTCGGATCTCCTAGGAGGTTCCCGTCTGGGTCGATTTGCGTATCATTGGCAAGAACCACAGAGCGTAGAAGTGGCATGTCAAGCCCAAGCTCGATGTCGTCTTTTGCATCGTGCAAGACCGCATCATAAAAGACTTTTTCCACGGTCATCTTGTTCATCGTGAGAGTCCCAGTCTTATCAGAAGCGATAATCTCGGTTGAGCCTAGCGTCTCTACCGCAGGGAGTCTTCTGATCACTGCGTTACGTTTAGCTAGAACTTGCGTTCCCATGGCAAGGACGATGGTCACGATAGCAGGAAGCCCCTCTGGAATAGCCGCAACCGCTAGAGCCACAGAGGTGGTCAACTCTTCCACCCAAGGATGTCCTTGTAGGAAGGTTCCGATGACAAATGTCACCGCTGCAATGGCTAAAATGGCATAGGTCAAGACCTTAGAGAGATTATTAAGGCTTTCTTTAAGCGGTGTTGCGGTTTCGTCCGTCTCTTGGAGCATACCTGCGATACGTCCCACCTCGGTGTAAAGACCAGTATTGACGACCACACCAATCGCACGACCATAGGTCACATTGGCACTTTGATAAGCCATGTTGATGCGATCCCCCAGTGCCACATCCCCTTCTAGCACGACTCCAGCGTCCTTATCGACAGGGACAGACTCTCCGGTGAGGGCTGCTTCCTCGATTTTGAGGGAATTAGACTCCATGAGACGCATATCAGCAGGCACCACATCCCCTGCTTCTAGAGTCACGATATCTCCAGGCACCAGCTCAGTTGAGGACACCTCTTGGATTTGCCCATCTCTTAGGACCTTGGCCGTAGGAGTGGACATGTTTCTAAGGGCTTCAATCGCTTCTTCTGCCCGACCTTCTTGGTAAACCCCAAAAGCGGCATTGATAATGACCACAGCAAGGATAATAATGGCATCTGCAATATCCTCTCCTCCAGATGTCACCACAGACAGCACCGCTGCAATCAACAAGATGATAATCATCAAGTCCTTAAACTGGTCAAGAAAACGCGCGAAAACAGACTTTTTCTCCCCTTCAGGCAGTTCGTTTTTGCCGTAAATACCAAGACGACTTTCCACTTGAGCGGATGAAAGCCCATTGGATTGGCTATCAACTTCGTTTAACACTTGGTCGATAGACTGACGATAAAAGGCTTCTTGCCTTTGTTTTTCTGTCATGATCTCTCCTTTTTCATCTCTTTTTGCGACAAACAAAAAGAGACTTGTTTTTTCAACAAGTCTCGCTATTTCATACAAGGCCGGAAATTTCTTTCGGACTGACGACCTTGTAACGGTATAACCCGCTAGCTACTCCCTTATTTGCCTAATATTGTACACGAAAATAAGGAAATTCGCAAGTCTTATCGGACATTTTTTTAAGAAAATGCCACCAAGTCAAAGAAGAAAATCAAGGCTTCAACGCCCTTATAAATGAGAGAAAGAGCAATCACATAGCCTAGGAATAAAGCTGATGCACCAGGATTTGCCAACATGATCAAACCTAAAAGCAATGATAAAGCACCAGACCAAACAAGGCTACGTCCTAAGATGCGCACACGTCCTCTCAATTCAAGACCAGAAATCAACCGAACCACACCGCCGATTAATAACCAGTAGGTTAAAATAGTTGGGGCTAAAAGAGCCAAGTTAAGGGCTGGGCCAAACAAAAGCGCAAGACCAAACAAGACAGTGACAATAGCGTAAAGCAATTCCCAAAAACTATGTTGGTAACGTGAGTTGAAATAATTCATGATTTCAGTGACTCCTGAAATCAACAAACCAAGCGCCATCAACCAGCCAATTCCTGCTAGACTAGCTAGTGGATTGAAAAGCAACCAGCCACCAAGGCAAATCAAAACAATACTCACAAGAAGAGATAACCACTTCATTTTTATACTCCTTTTTCCTAAATATATACTATAAGTCCAAAAAATAGCAATGGACTTCTCATTAGTTTACAAAAAATAGTTTAAAAAATCAAGTGGGTCTTAGACTAATCCCAAAAAACGTCTAAATCATAGTGGGCCAAGCTTTTCTCATCATCTTCCTTAGCCAAGAGGTCATAGGATAAGGAAAGCTGCTTTTCTCCTAGATCGAGGCGTTTGGTTTTGGTGATGAGGGTTTGAAGTCCCACTGGGGTTGGAAAAGTCGCTTCGCCTAACTGGTCCAAGATAAAGCGCATCTGGCTTTTAGACTGACCAAATCGGGTCAAGGTCACCTTAGCCTTTTCCACCTTTAAGACCATCTGCTCATCGGCTTCATTTTTAAACTGAAGGTAGAGCTGATCGCCTTTTTCAATCACCTCTCCTTCATAACTTTCTTCGATTTCCTCAATCTGTCCTTCCATGTCGATTCGATTTTTTAGACGAATACCCACTTGTTTGTCCTCCTTCATTCAAAAGTCGTTTTTATTTTGTATTGTAGCAGGCTTTAAGAGAACTTGCAAGAAGAAGCCACCGCTTTATGCTATAATAATCCTATGAAAGAAAAATTATTCCGTGACCCTGTCCATCATCAAGTCGTAGTGGATCACCCTGTCATCTACGACCTCATCAATACACCTGAATTTCAACGCCTGCGCCGGATCAAACAGCTGGGCACGACCAGCTTCACCTTTCACGGTGGGGAACACAGCCGCTTTTCTCATTCGCTAGGCGTGTATGAACTCTCTCGCCGGATTGTTGAACGCTTTAGCAAGGCTTTTTCTGACATCTGGGACGAGGGAGAAAATCTCCTCACCATGACAGCTGCTCTTTTGCATGACATTGGACACGGGGCTTACTCCCACACCTTTGAACACCTTTTTGACACGGATCATGAAGCCATCACAAGGCAGATTATCCTCGATGACAGTACCCAGATTCACGCTATCCTCTCACGGGTAGCACCTGACTTTCCAGAAAAAGTCGCCAGTGTCATCAACCACACCTATCCCAACAAGCAAGTGGTGCAACTCATCTCTAGCCAGATTGACTGCGACCGCATGGACTATCTGCTGAGAGACTCCTACTTTACTGGGGTGGAGTATGGGCAATTTGATCTGACCCGTATTTTGAGCAGTATTCGCCCTGTTAAGGATGGTATTGCCTTTACCTATGGTGGTTATCATGCCGTGGAGGACTATCTGCTCAGTCGCTATCAGATGTATATGCAGGTTTATTTTCACCCTGCGAGTCGATCCATGGAGGTCTTGCTCACTCAGCTCCTCAAGCGCGCTAAGGTTCTCTTTCAGAGGAATCCCGCTTATTTTGAAAGAACAAGCCCACGCTTGCTTCCTTTTTTCCAGAAAAATTACCAGCTAAAAGACTACCTCAAATTAGACGATAGTGTGATGACGGCGTATTTCGAGGACTGGATGGAGGCTTTTGACCCGATTCTCAGCGATTTATCCAGCCGCTTTATCAACCGCCATGTCTTTAAATCTGTGGTCTTGTTAAAAGAAGATCCAGAACTTCTCAAAAAGCTGCAAGATCTCGTTCTTGAAGTCGGCTATGATCCGACCTACTATACAGCGCTCAATCAGAGTTTTGACCTTCCTTATGACATCTATCGCCCGACAGCCAATAATCCCAAAACCCAGATTGAGATCCTCCTAGCGGATGGTCGCTTGCAAGAGCTCTCACAAACTTCTCCCATCGTCCACTCGCTACTTGGTACTCTTCAAGGGGATTTGCGCTTTTATTTTCCAAAGGATATGCTTCAACTAGATGACCTCTTTACCGAGGAAAAAGAAGCCTTTATCCAGCTGTGTCAGAATTCCAATCAAGGTTAGACTGGTTTATGACAAATCCTGATATTTTTAGTAAGATAGAAGATGATATTTTTACCCGAAAGGAAATCCTATGTCTATTAAATTAGTAGCCGTTGACATCGACGGCACCTTATTAACTTCCAAAAGAGAAATCACACCAGAAGTCTTTGAGGCAATCCAAGATGCCAAAAAAGCTGGAGTTAAGGTCGTCATCGCCACAGGGCGTCCCATCTCAGGCGTGAAGCAGCTCCTAAAAGACCTAAAGCTCGATCAAGAAGGAGACTATGTCGTGACCTTCAATGGCGGTCTCGTCCAAGAAACCGCCACAGGAAAAGAGCTAGCTGCCACCACCATGAGCTACGAAGACTATCTTGATGTGCACCAGCTTAGCCTTAAGCTCGGTGTTCACATGCATGCCATCAGTAAACGCGGCATCTTTACCCCAAATCGTAATATCGGGAAATACACTGTGCATGAATCTAGTTTAGTGGATCTGCCTATTTTTTACCGTACACCAGAAGAGATGAAAGATCGTAACATCATAAAGATGATGTATATCGATGAACCTGCTCTACTAAATAGAGTCATCGAGCAGCTCCCTGCTGACCTCTATGAACGCTACACCTTAGTCAAGTCTGCGCCCTTTTATCTCGAAATCCTTCCCAAAACCACAGACAAAGGAACCGCTATCCTCCACTTGGCTGAAAAACTAGGTATCACACCAGACGAGATTATGGCTATTGGTGACGAAGAAAATGACCGTGCCATGCTAGAAGTCGCAGGCACTCCTGTTGTCATGGAAAATGGCAATCCAAGTGTCAAACAAATCGCCAAACATATCACCAAATCCAACGACCAATCCGGTGTCGCCTATGCCATTAGAAAGTGGGTACTCAACTAATGTATAGCTATAAAGTCGGTATCTCTGCGAGTGAACACGACGCTTTTGTCAAAGAAAGCCAGCAAACCAACCTCCTCCAAAGCGCCAACTGGGCAAACATCAAGGACAACTGGGCGAATGAACGCCTAGGCTTTTACAAAGATAATCAGCTAGTCGCTGTGGCGAGTATCCTCATCAAGTCACTTCCTCTTGGCATGACCATGTTCTACATCCCAAGAGGACCAGTCATGGACTATCAAGATAAAGAGCTGGTGGCTTTTGTCATGACCTCACTAAAGGCATTTGGTAAGACCAAAAAAGCCCTCTTTATCAAGTTTGATCCTGCCCTTCTCCTAAAGGCTCACAAAATCAACGAAGAAATCGATGAAAACTCTGAAACGAGAGCTGCCATCGCTAATCTTGAAGCAGCTGGGGTTAAATGGGCTGGCGAGACCCTTTTTATCTCAGAGACCATCCAGCCCCGTTTCCAAGCCAATGTTTATTTGGTTGATGATTTTGAAAAAGACTATAGTAAACGATCTAAACGCTTGATCAAATATGCCAAAAACTATGGTGTCAGGGTGGAGCGTGTCGGTATTGAGCAAGTCGATGACTTTGCCAAAGTGATTGCCCTGACTGAAGAAAGAAAAGGCGTTTCCCTCAGAAACAGTGACTACTTTAAAAAACTCATGACCACTTATGGAGACGATGCTTATCTCTACTTAGCTTTCTTTCATCCTCAAAAAACCTTAGACCTCTATCGCTCTAAGTTAGAGACAGCTAAAATAGACCTCGCAGATACTCCTGCTCATCAAAAACGACGCTTAAACAAACTCAATGAACAAATCGCTTCCTATGAAAAAGCCATCAAAGAGCTCTCTCCTTTAGCGAGCCAATATTCTGAGGAAATCGTCATTTCAGGAACCCTCGGCATCCAATTTGGCGACACCATGGAACTCCTCTACGCGGGCATGAACCAAGACTTCAAGCTCGTTTTCCCTCAATATTTAGTCGATGCCAAGATATTTACCGATGCCCAAAAAAGAGGCGTACGCTGGGCCAATCTTGGAGGGGTTGAAGGCACTCTAGACGATGGTCTGACCCGCTTTAAATCTCACTATGGTCCAACCATTGAAGAATTCATTGGAGAGTTTACCCTACCTGTCAACCCTCTCCTTTATAAACTGTCAACTTGGGCTTATGATATCCGAAAAAAAATGAGAAAGAGACATTCATGAAAACCCTCACTTCACTAACTGAACAACAGTTTTCTGACTTTATCCAAACAGTGCCTGAAAAGTCCTTCCTACAATCCTTAGAGATGGCAAGCCTCCTCAAAAAGAGAGGATATAGCGTCCATTTCCTAGGATTGAGCGACAAGGATCAAATCAAGGTGGCAGCCCTACTTTATAGCATGCCTATGACGGGAGGACTGCACATGGAAATTAATTCTGGACCAGTTGTTTTTGATCCTAGTTTTTTAAGCGATTTTTACCAAGCCTTAAAGACCTACGCCAAGGAACAAGGGGCTTTGGAACTGTTAGTCAAGCCCTATGACACCTACCAGAGTTTCACCACCGATGGCGAAGCCATGTCCGCAGAGCACCCCGAACTCATCGAGCAACTAACCAGCCTAGGCTATGCCCATGATGGTCTAAAAACTGGTTATCCAGGCGGTGAGCCTGACTGGCATTATGTCAAGGATCTCAGTGGCTTGAGCGCTGAACAATTGATTCCTTCCTTTAGCAAAAAAGGACGTCCCCTCATCAAAAAGACCAAAACTTTTGGCATTACCATCCGCCCTTTGAAACGTGAAGAGCTCCATATCTTTAAAGACATCACCACTAAAACGGCTGATCGCCACCAATATGCGGACAAATCGCTCGATTATTATCAAGATTTTTATGACAGCTTTGGTGACAACTGCGAGTTTATGGTGGCAACCCTCAACTTTACTCACTACCTCCATCAGCTAACCTCAAGCCAAGAAAAACTCAAACAAAAGATTCAAAAATTAGAAGACGATTTACAAAATCATCCCAACTCACATAAAAAGAAGAATCAACTGCGAGAGATAACCGACCAGTTTGACACCTTTACTGTAAGGATTGATGAAGCAAAGAAAATGATTCGTCAATACGGAGATGAAGATGTGGTTCTAGCAGCCAGCCTTTTCATCTATACCCCTCAAGAAAGTGTTTACCTCTTTAGCGGTTCCTACACAGAATTCAATAGTTTCTACGCCCCAGCCCTCTTACAAGAACACGTCATGCTAAAAAGCATTGAGCGTCAGATTCCTCTTTACAATTTTCTTGGTATTACAGGGAAATTTGACCATTCCGATGGGGTATTACGTTTTAAACAAAATTTTAACGGCTACATTGTCAGAAAGATGGGAACCTTCCGCTATTACCCTTCCCCTTTAAAATATAAAGCCATCACTTTCCTAAAAAAACTGATGGGGCGCTAAGGAGAAACACATGTCCTTGCCATTACAAATCATTAGTGAAGAAGCATTTGACGATTTTGCCAAAACTGTCGCACATCGTAGCTTTGAACAGTCCAGTGCCATGGCAAAACTCCTGAACAAACGGGGATACACACCTCACCTCATCGCTCTTAAAGACAACCACGGTCACATACAAGTAGCGGCACTTGCCTTTAGCACTCCTATCGCTGGAGGGAACCGCATGGAAATCCACTACGGTCCTATCTATCAAAGGAAAGATTTCCTCCCAGAATTTTTAGTGCAGCTAAAGGCTTTTGCTAAGGCACAAAAGGTTATCGAATTAGAAATCAAACCTTATGACACCTATCAAACTTATACCGACAAAGGAGAACCGACCGGACCAGCTAATGAGGAACTGATTCACCTCTATCAAGCAGCTGGCTACCACTATGGTGGACTAACTTCGGGTTATGGAACTAGTGACTGGCACTATGTCAAATCACTTTCATCATTAAGGGAAGACACACTCGTCGCTTCCTTTAGTAAAAAAGGGAAGTCCCTCATCAAAAAAGCAGGAAGTTTTGGAATCAAGCTAAAACGCCTAACCCGTGATGAGCTCCCATTGTTCCAAGATATTTTAGATGCAACATCCGTTCGCAAAGGTTTTGAGGAGAAAAATTTTTCCTATTATCAGATTCTATACGATAGTTTTGGAAGTGATGCTGAATTTATTGTAGCTACAGTGAACTTCGCTGACTATCAGCAACAATTGTCCCACCAAAGACAAGCCTTAAGGCAAAAAATCAACCAACTGGAACAAGACATCCTCCAACACCCCCAGTCTGAGAAAAAGCAAAATCGCCTAAGAGAACTGCGAAGTCAACTAGACAGTTTTGACCTTAGGATGGAAGAAGCAGCTCCCTTTCTTGAAACATATGGCGAAAAAGATATCATCCTAGCTGGTAGCCTCTTTATGTATACCAATCAAGAAACCACCTACTACTCCAGTGGCTCGTATCATGAATTTAACAAATTCTATGCTCCTGCCCTCATCCAAGAATATGCTATGTTAGAAAGTATTAGGCGGCATATTCCCTCCTATAATCTGCTTGGTATCGAAGGAAAATTTGATGGAACAGATGGCATCCTAGGTTTCAAACAAAACTTTAAAGGTCATATCGAACGAAAACCTGGAAGTTTTTATTACTATCCTTATCCGATGAAATACCGCTTGATCCAAGTTATCAAAAAACTATTAAAACGCGTCTAACCTCAAAATAAAAAGGCTGGAAATCATTCCAACCTTTTTTATTAATCGTGTAGTTCGTTTCGATAAGACTCATTTTACAAAATCAAGAAGGGCAAGGAAGCTAGCTGGCTCAAGAGAAGCACCACCAACCAAAGCACCATCTACGTCTGGGCAAGCCATGTATTCCGCAACGTTTTCAGGTTTTACTGAACCACCGTATTGAACACGTACCTTGTCGGCTACTTCTTGTCCAAAATCTTTAGCAACGACATCACGCACTGCCTTACACATCTTTTGTGCATCTTCTTGAGTAGCTGATTTTCCTGTTCCAATCGCCCAGATTGGCTCATAGGCAATCACAAGAGAAGCCACTTGGTCAGCAGAAAGGCCTTTAAGAGCTGCTGATACTTGAGCACCAACAAACTCAACCGCCTTACCAGCTTCATACGTTTCAAGACTTTCACCACAACAGATGATTGGTGTCATGCCATTTCTGAAAATAGCATGCGCTTTTTTGTTGATGTCTTCGTCTGTTTCGTGGAAATAATCACGACGCTCAGAGTGACCAATCACCACATAAGGCACACCCATCTCAGCCAAGACTTTAGGGCTGTTTTCACCAGTGAAGGCTCCCTCATCTTCAAAATAGCAGTTTTGTGCCGCTACTTTAAGTGTTGATTCCTTAGCAAACCAAAGAAGAGCGTTCAAATCAAGGGCTGGTGCTGCAATCGCTGCTTCTACCAACTCATCTGAAGGCAATTTGCCAGCAATCGCTTCGACAAATGCTTGCGCTTCTTTAGGGCTTTTGTTCATTTTCCAGTTTCCTGCGATAAATGGTTTACGTGACATGTTCACATACCTCTTCTAATTTAATTACCTTCTTATTGTATCATATTTCACAATAAAAACCAAGATTTTTCACACTTTCTAAGGAAAGAACAAGAAAAAGCCCCATAAAGTGGGACTTTTTTGTCTGACTTGTAATTAGTTCCTTTGGGAAGAAAGCAATTATGCTTCGATTTCTGAAACGATACCTGAACCAACAGTACGTCCACCCTCACGGATAGAGAATGTAGTACCTTGTTCTACGGCGATTGGGTGGATCAACTCAACGTCGATTGTCACGTTATCACCAGGCATAACCATTTCTGTACCTGCAGGAAGTTCGATAGAACCTGTTACGTCAGTTGTACGGAAGTAGAATTGTGGACGGTAGTTGTTGAAGAATGGAGTGTGACGTCCACCTTCTTCTTTAGTAAGGATATAAACTTCACCTTTAAATTTAGTGTGTGGGTTGATTGATCCTGGTTTCGCAAGAACTTGTCCACGTTCGATTTCGTCACGTTGAACACCACGAAGAAGAACACCAACGTTGTCTCCTGCAAGTCCTTCGTCCAATTGTTTACGGAACATTTCAACTCCGGTAACAACTGCTTTACGAGTTTCTTCAGTCAAACCAACGATTTCAACTTCGTCATTGACACGAACAGTACCACGGTCGATACGTCCTGAAGCAACAGTACCACGTCCAGTGATAGAGAAGACGTCTTCGACTGGGAGAAGAAGTGGTTTGTCAGTATCACGTTCTGGTTCTGGGATGTACTCATCAACAGTGTTCATAAGGTCCATGATGATGTCTTCAAATTTAGCATCACCTTCAAGCGCTTTAAGAGCTGAACCTTGGATAACTGGAAGATCGTCACCTGGGAAATCGTATTCTGAAAGAAGGTCACGGATTTCCATTTCAACGAGTTCAAGCAATTCTTCGTCGTCAACAAGGTCAACCTTGTTCATGAAGACGATCAAGTGTTTAACACCAACCTGACGTGAAAGAAGGATGTGCTCACGAGTTTGTGGCATTGGTCCATCAGTTGACGCAACTACAAGGATCGCACCGTCCATTTGGGCAGCACCAGTGATCATGTTTTTAACGTAGTCCGCGTGTCCTGGCGCGTCGATGTGAGCGTAGTGACGTTTGTCAGTTTCGTACTCAACGTGCGCAGTGTTGATGGTGATTCCGCGTTCACGTTCTTCTGGAGCAGCATCGATAGACGCATAGTCTTTTGGTTGGTTAACTGCTGAAGGCAAACGACGTGCCAATACAGTTGTGATAGCTGCTGTCAAAGTAGTTTTACCGTGGTCAACGTGTCCGATAGTACCAATGTTAACGTGTGGTTTACTACGATCGTATTTTTCTTTTGCCATTTTAGGAAAAGCCTCCAATAAAATATATTTTATAAGATAGACGGTAAAATACGGTCTAACTGTACTTTACTATTCTATCAAATTACACTAAAAATGCAAGTGTTTTAATGCTTTTTTCGCAATTATTCTTTGACCAAGTGCTCCTAAGGCTGATTTTTGAGATGAGAAGGCATACTAGAAGCAAAAAAAGAATCGTTTGGTTTCGTTGTTGCAATCTTCTGACGGAATAAATGGCAGAAATCTCTTCGTTCATTTTTCACTTCTCTACTAAAAATCTGCTGCTACTTATGACAAAAGAGCAAGTCTGTCACTCGCTCTTTTCTTCTCTTCTATTTGGCTAAAAACGGTTGCTTGAACCAAAAGGATAGTCTTTTTCCATTTGGGCTTGGTAGTTGGCTTGTGCTTCTTGGTAGATGGTTTCTCGTTTTTCATTGGCATCGATATTGAGGACAAAACCAATGGCCACAGATAAAACGAGCAAACTATTTCCTCCTTGCGAAAGAAAAGGAAAGGTCACCCCAGTGGATGGGATTAAGCCTGAGATTCCTCCGATATTGACAAAAACCTGAGTCAGCATCATGGCACCGACACCGAGGGCAATCATGCTGTTAAAAGGATTTTTAGCCTTAATACCGACTAATAAAATTCTAAGAATCAAGAAAAAGACCAATCCTAGAATCAACACTGATCCAATCAAGCCCAACTCTTCCATGACAATGGCAAAAACAAAGTCAGTCTGGGCTTCTGGTAGGTAGCCTCTTTTTTCGATAGAATTGCCAAGACCAAGACCAAACCAGCCCCCATTACTCATGGCATAATAGGAGTTGGCCAACTGGTGCCCTGAGTCGGTCAAGTCTTCAAAAGGATTGAAAAAGGCACTAAAACGTTTGGCAACATAACCAAAAATAGGAATCTTAGCCATGGTGTCCACGCCAATCAGAGCCGTCGCTCCTAAAAATAGGGCTGAGGCGCTGACAATCCCAATCATCAAACTCGAAAACCATCGGTAAGCAATCCCGCTAACGGCATACATGATAATGCTGGTGAGAACAATGATGGTGGCATTTCCTAAATCGGGCTGGGCTGCAACCAATAAAATCAAAAACAAGGCATAAACGCGCCAATCTTTTAACTGCTCCAAGTTCCTTGGAAACCATCGCTTCTGGGTTAGGGCTTGATAATCTTCTTGTGCGATTTGGTCTTGCTTTTGAGAAAAGGTGTAGGCCAAAAACCAAATCATAATCAATTTAAGATACTCGGCTGGCTGAAAGCTAATCGGTCCTAAAACAATCCAACCGTGTGCCCCATTAACAGGTCGAAAGAAACGCGTGATCATGAGCAAAATCATTTCAATCACCATCACTGCGCTGAGCACTTTGCCATTTTTCAAAAAGTTAAGCTTCAAACGATAAATAAAGGTGATAGCGATGAGACTGACCACTAAAAAGAGACCTTGGTTTAACACGGAACGAAAAGGATTTAAGCCAAATTGGATCAAGCTAGTGCTTGTGGTTGAATAAACAATAATTAGCCCAATCACTGACAGCATCAGATAGGGGATAACAATGGAATAATTTACTAAATGTTTTTTATCAATCTTCATGGATTTCTCCGATTTTTCCTTATATCTTAAAGATTATACCACCTTTGGCTCAAAAAAGAAAATCTCAATCGTGACGAACAAAAAAACTTCTGGTCGTAACCAAAAGTTTTCTTGCCTTTAACCAGAGTTCCGAAGCCCTGTTGCAATGCCGTTGATAGTGATGTGAATGAGGTTTTCCTGCTTAGGAGAGAGCTCGCCTGAGCGCAAGCGGTTAATCAACTCAATTTGGATATAATTGAGGACATTGAAGTAAGGCAGGCGGTAATCAAGGCTGGCTTTGAGATAAGGGTTATCAAACAAAAGGTCATCATGCCCTTCAATAGCAAGGATTAGCTCCTTGGTCAGTTGCCACTCATCTAAGATCAGGTTAAAGACACTCCTTGTCTCCTCGTCTTCACAGAGTTCTGCATAGCGAAAGGCAATGTTCATGTTGGACTTGGACAAGACCATGTCTACATTAGACAAGAGACTTCTAAAGAAAGGCCATTCTTGATACATTTTTTGTAGCATAGCAAGATTTCCCTCCTCTTTATCAATAAAGGCCTTAAAACTTGAGCCGACCCCGTACCAACCAGGAAGCATGACCCGATTTTGTGACCAAGAAAAGACCCAAGGAATGGCTCTTAAGCCACTGATTTCTGTGATGGTTTTTCTAGCAGCTGGACGTGATCCGATATTGAGGCTAGACACTTCCTTGATAGGACTTGCCGTGAAGAAATAATCATAAAAGTGTGGATTATGAAAAACCAAGTCTCGGTAAGTCGCATAACTATCCGCTACAATCTCATCCATAATCGCTCGATACTCCACAATGTCTGCCTCATCTGATATCATGCGCATGACCATGCGATTGAGCGTGGCAGAAACCAGCATTTCGAGATTGTAGTAGGCAGCGTCTTTGTTTCCATATTTATTCCCGATGACTTCTCCTTGCTCAGTGAGGCGGATGCGATCCTTAATAGAACCAAAAGGCTGAGAGGTAATGGCATCATAAGATGGCCCCCCACCACGACCGACTGTACCACCGCGACCATGGAAGAAGGTAATCCTGACATCATGCTCGTCCCCGATAGCCGTTAGTTGCCGCTGGGCCTTATAAAGCGTCCAGCCAGAAGCTAAGTAGCCACCGTCCTTGTTACTGTCAGAATAGCCTAGCATAATCTCTTGGTAACGGTGGTTATGATTTAGCCAGCTATCCACGACAGGAAGCTCCAAATACCCTGCTATGATGGCGCTAGCACTGGTCAAATCCTCGATGGTTTCAAAAAGCGGCACAATCTGAACTCTTGCTTTTTCTTGATTAACCAGCCCAACTTCTTTGAGGAGGACAGCCAACTCAAGGAGATCAGATACACTTTCTGAATGCGAGATGATGTGTTGCTTGATGACCTCTTCACCGATTTTATCCTTGAGATCACGCGCCATTTGGAAAATAGCCAACTCTTTTTGTAAGAGTTCTGACTTTTGACTGGGAACAGAAGAAAGCGTCCTCGGCTCTTCCATTAATTGATGGAGGAGCACACGGCATTTTTCCTTCTCGTCTAGCTGGCTATAATGCGCTTCGATCTGCGCTTCTCGCAAGAGTTCAGCCACACAAGCCTCATGAACACTCGAATCTTGACGTAAATCAATGCTAGCCAAATAAAAACCAAAAATATCCACTGCCATAAGAAGCGCTTCAAAAGGCCCTTCAATCAAACCTTGCCCTTGATGGGTCTCAAGCGAGGTTTCAATCGCCTTCAAATCCGCCTTGAAATCCTGCGCTTTTTGATAACGAAGGGGATTTTCTTGGTCCAAGACCAAGTAATCCTTGGTCGCTTGTAAGCGCATCTTGATATAATCAAGCGCTCTTCTGTAAGGCTCTTTCTCACGAAACTCAGAACTGTTGGTGGATTTCTCCGCTAAGGCTTCCACTTCTGGTGTTGCTTGTGAAAGAGAGGTCGAAATGGATAGCTCATCGTACAAGCCCTCAACCATCTGGATATAGTAGGACAAGATGACATCGCTTTGTGTCACCGCCGACAAGCGTAGGGTTTCAGCTGTCACATAAGGATTCCCGTCCCTATCTCCTCCAATCCACATGCCCATGTTAATGGGATGAGGGGTTTCTAAGTCTAGCCCACGCTCACTAGCTAGTCGCTTATAGGTCAAAGTCAAGTCCGTAATGGCCGCAATCAAAGACTGGTTGTAATACTCCGTGACATTGGTAATCTCATTTTTAACTTTGAGCTTTTTCTCCCGAATCATATCCGAAGACATGATGAGCTGGATCTGCCTGCGGAGGTCACGCCGCCATTTTTTCTCATCCAAGAGCCCTTCTTTTAAGTCTCGGTGCTTGCGCAATAGCTGATGAATGCTTCTGGTTAGCCCCAACATGGTTCTGCGTTGCACTTGGGTTGGATGGGCTGTCAAGACAGGAACAACGGTCATTTTTTCAAGCAAGTGTTTGGCATCTGCTTCTTTGACCACTTCGTCCATAATCAAGGACAACTTCCCTTGGTAGTCTTCATCTTGATTTTTTTGATAATTGACCGCATAAGACAAATCAACGTCTTCTGCAATATTGATTAAAAGCGGTAAAATCGAAAAATAGCGAGCAATCACGACCATTTGCTCATTGCTAATGCTATGAATCGTTGCTTCAAGCGCTTGGTAATCTTGCTTTAAGGACTGTTCACTCAGTCGCCTAATTAGATCCATCGTTTCATTGCCTGCTATTTGTTGGGTAACTTCTTCAAGCAATTGTTTTAAGATGGCAACTTCTTTTTCAACACTGGTTTTATCACTTAAATTTTCTAATCGTTGAATACTCACAGCTCACTTTCCTCACTCATGCTTTCTTACTCTTTCTATCCTATCACGTTTTTGCCAAAAATACCAATAACGTTCACCGTTTCACAAAAAAAGTGGGGCTTCCCACTTTTTCTTAATTGTTAAAGGTTTCTTGATAAAATTCAATCTTATCGCCTTCTTTAACCTTGATTTGATTGGCGGCTTTTGGAGCGACTTTGTCATTGACCTTAAACATCCAGTAGCGTTTTTTTGCCTCGTCCTGAGAGACACCATCAATAGCTGTGATAAAACCGTCTTTTTCTTTAACATCATAGTTGGCTTTTAAGACATCCATGACGGTGCTATCTTTTTGGGCTTTGACCGTTTCATCCGTCTTATTGTTATTAGCAGTCACAATCAGGTGCACCGTCGTTTGGGCGGTTTTTTCTTCTGTTTTTTGGGTATTTGAATTGGCACAAGCCGTCACCAAGAAACAAGCTAGGGTAACAAGTAGGGTTTTAATCCATTTGGTCATCGCAAGACTCCTTTAAATTTTATTTTGAAATAGTTGAGGGAAAAAGCGAGCAAATAAACGTCCCACCAAAGGGTAAAACACTAAGGTCGATAAGGCATGTAAAACATCAAAGCTAAGACCTGATAGGACATAAACCATAACTGGACTGTCATAAAATAGCGCCAGCATACTATCAATGAGTAAGCCATAGCAAAAGGTTGCCCCTGTTGCAAGGAAAGTCTGAATGATTAAGGACTTTCTCCCCAATTGCCCAGCTAGGAGCCTAAATAAGCTCACCACCAGCGCAAAAGACAGGATTTGAAATAAGACCCAAGGTCCAAATAGCAACAAAAAGCCACTCACTACCATACTGATCGTCATAATCGCTAAGGATTCCCCGAAGCTAACCCATAGCGCCCACCACAAAAAAATAGCCGTCAAGGGCTGGATGTTGGGAAGGCTCGAAAACGCATAGCGCAAGACCACACACAGGGCAGCTAAAATCGCCACACGACTGATTTGTTTCACAGACACATTTTTCACCTCTTCTTCCCTCAGTTTACTCCAAAAGAAGCCCTCTTGTCAAGATTTCTTTGTTACATTAGTTACCAAATATAACATTTTATCAAAAATTATATAACATTATCACTAAAGCGTCCCAATTCTAAAAACAAACTTTGCTTTTTAAGCATTTTTCGGTTACAATGGAGGTAATGATGAGAAGAAGACTAAAACCCATCGTCGTGCTAATCTTTTTTGCTCTCTTTAGCCTATTGGTTCTTGTCGCTAAGGTGCATTCGGATCACATCCAAAAGAAAAACCTCGCCCAAGCTAAAGCCACATTGAACCAGCTTCCCACCTCAACTTCTAAATCGAGCCAAAAAAAGACAAGCTCAACAAGCACGCAAACAGATGTTGTATTAAATCCCATTATCGATCTTTCTGGCTGGCAACTCCCTAGTGAGATTGACTACGATATGCTATCAAACCAAATTTCCGGAGCTATTGTGCGCGTTTATGGCGGGTCACAAATCACAGCCACCAATAACGCTGCCTATACCACAGGGGTGGACAAATCTTTTCGCACCCATATCAAAGAGCTCCAAAAAAGAAATGTCCCTGTTGCTGTTTATAGTTATGCCCTTGGTAAAAATGTCAAGGAAATGAAAGAAGAAGCGCAAGAATTTTATAAAAACGCTTCTCCTTACCACCCGACCTTTTACTGGGTTGACGTTGAAGAAGAAACCATGAAGGATATGAATAAAGGCATCGAGGCTTTTAGAAAAGAACTAAAGGATTTAGGCGCTAAAAATGTCGGTATCTACATTGGGACCTACTTTATGCAGGAGCAAGAAATCTCGGTCAAAAATTTTGATGCCGTCTGGATTCCAACCTATGGCTCTGACTCTGGTTATTTTGAAGCAGCACCAAATACCACGCTCAACTATGACCTCCACCAATACACCTCTCAAGGTTATCTCAACGGATTTGATCGACCACTTGACCTCAATCAAATCTCAGTTAACAAGGATAAAAAGACCACTTACGAAAAATTATTTGGTCCCATAAAAGAAAACAATTAGAGCCAAAACTGTTTGGCTCTTCTTTAGTTTATCCACCTCTAATTTCTAAAAAATATGATAAGATAAAATCATGCCAAGAAAAAAGAAGAAACGACAAACCAATCGTAAAATCAGACGAAACAGAAAAAAACTAGGACTTTTTCTTTTAGCCCTCATCATCTTGATCGTGGGCTTACTCACAACCATTCTTCCAAGAAGTAGCTATACGCTCAAGGACCAAGAACTGGTACGCACTAAGACCGCTTTAAACCTCTATCCGACCAGATCCACCCTGTGGTCTAGACAAGTTCCAGCCAATACCGCTCTTAAAATCAAGTCCTATCACCTGTCCTATCTTTTTGGACAGCCCAAGACCTTTGTCAAGGTGATTTTTAAAAACCAGACCTACTTTGCAGAAGCAAGGGGGCTTGATCTCAATCACCAAAACCCCATCAATAGCTATATCGCAGATACCCTCCACTATCCTAAAGCTAAATTAGAGAGAAAGGACCAAGGCTTTCAAGCCTCTTCCTATCAAACTTGGTTACAAAAACCAAGAGGGATCATCGTTCACAGCACAGGCAACGACAGCTCAAGCCTAGACAGCGAAGTGGACTATATGGTTAAAAATTACCCAAAGACTGGCGTTTTTGTCCATGCCTTTATCGACCAAAACAAGGTCTTGTCTATTGCCGATGAGAAAAAAGCTGCCCAAGGGGCTGGCCCCAATGCCAATCCTTACTATATCCAGTTTGAAATGGTTCACCAGCATTCTGCAAAAGATTTCGCCAAACAGCTCGCAAACGCCGCCTACTACACCGCCTATCAGCTCAAGCAAAACGGGCTACCTGTGACCATGGCTAAGGAAGATAAGACAGGAACCGTCTGGAGCCATGAGCTAGTCAGCACCTATCTAGGAGGGACAGATCACACCGACCCAAGCGCTTATTTTGAAAATAGCGCCCAATCCTTTTTTGGTGTCTCATACCAATTTGCAGACTTTGTGGACTTGGTTCAAGCCTATTACAATCTCTTGACCTAGTGCTGACGATAAAAACATGCTATAATAATCTTAATACCGTCTTTTCGTTTATCTTTTAGGACGAGATCATTTCACAAAAAAAGGAAAAAACGTGAGTAAGAAAAAAAGTTTGAAGAAGACCCTTGTCGAACAAATCTTAGACAAGGCCAATATCCCTTATACTGCCTTAGCTCTCAATGCCCTTGAAGGCGATTTGCCTGACGGCATCACGAGGGACAGGATTTTTAAAACCCTTGCACTGATAGGAGATAAAACAGGGCCTGTGATTGGTATTCTTCCCATCACTCGCCATCTCTCTGAGAAAAAACTAGCCAAGGTATCTGGCAACAAAAAAGTCCATATGATTCCGCAAAAGGACTTACAAAAAACCACTGGCTATATCCATGGTGCCAATAATCCTGTCGGCATTCGCCAAAGACACAACTTTCCCATTTATATTGATAACAGCGCGCTTGAGCTTGGAGATATGATTGTCTCTTCGGGCGAAGTGGGACGCTCCATTGACGTGCATAGCCAAACCTTAGCTGACTTTGTAGAAGCGCACTTTGCTGATCTGAGCGAATGATGAAGCGAAAAGTAAAGGTGAGCTTTGCGGCTAGCTTCTTGCCAGATAGCAAGAAGCGTAGGATAAAGAGATGCGTTAGCGTCCTTTATCACTAGCGAGTGGAACTCGGGCTGAACGCCCTTTGTATCTTATGGTGGCGACGCTTTTTCTGAGGTCAAGTTGACCGAATGAAAAAGCTAGTCAGTCGCTTAGCTTCTTGCCTAATAGCAAGAAGCGTGGGATAAAGAGGAACGCAAGTGACCTTTATCTCTGGCGAGGGGAATACTTCGCTATTTTCCCATTGAAAATTTTGCTAACGCAAATCGCGACTTTGTATCTTCCTTTGAAAATAGACTCACTTTCCTAGAAACTAAGGTTTCTTCGTCAAGTTCCCTAATTTTCTTTGGAAGATTTCTTGCTAAAGCAAGAACCGCACCTTTGTATCTTAATAAAAGGAGATGAGATGAAACTTTATTTTATCAGGCACGGTGAGACATCGTGGAATTTGGAAGGGCGCTTACAAGGCGCGACCAACCACCCAGAGTTGACCACCGATGCGATTTCACAAATCAATGAACTCGGTCAGGCGCTGAAATATGTGCCATTTGACCGCATCTACACGAGCGACCTCAAACGAGCTAAGGACACGGCAAGGATTATCCAAAATCAGCAGATCAATCCACCACGACTGGATAAGACCAAACAACTTAGAGAATGGCATTTGGGCAATCTCGAAGGTCAAAAATTCAGCATTATCAATGCCATCTATCCCAAACAGATGCATGCCTTTGCCCACAATCTCGCCCAATTCAATCATTCTTTGTTTAGCGCAGAGAGTGTCTATCAGGTCACCCACCGCATTGCTGACTTTATCCAAGAGCTGAATCCAGACGAACTAGATAATGTCCTTATCGTGGGACACGGTCCGACCCTATCAGCAGGACTAGGCTACCTTCTTGGTTATCCGACCGCTCTCTTGAGGCAAAAGGGTTTTCTGGATAACGGCAGCATCACCATTCTTGAAACCACGGATAATCAAACCTTTAAAGTGGTCATTTGGAATGACCTGTCCTACATGACGTCTGAGGACTACCAACCAGCCAAACTCATGGCACAATAAAAGAGAGTGGGAAAAATCGGCTCAATGTTACCGTCTTTGATTTTTCCTCACTCTTTTATATTTAGGTTAGAAATAAACAGAGGTTGGGTACATTTTTCCCAGCCTCTGTTTTATAGTCAGTTTGTTTGCTTTTAGGATAAAATGGCGTTGTCGCAGACATCACTGGAGTTAGGCAAGAGTTAACAAAGTCATAAAAGATAACCTAAACGACTATATTATTCACTTCACGAAAAAGGCGATTACCTCGTGTATTTAATCCGAAGGAGGCGCTCTTGTTTTTTATCCAGGCGCAACATGATGACCACCTTATCAATACTCATATTGCTCTCAAGAAGTCTCTCTGCTGCCATCATCAGACCATTTTCCAAGCCCATTTGAAAGACAGGATTTTCTTTGTCATTGGCATCAAAAATATACTTGTTGGTCGGAAGGTCAAACAAGACCTTGACGGCTCCGTAAAGCTGCTCGAAGTTATCAATCTCCAAATCATAAACCGGCTTGTGACCAGCCTTTAGGGTTCGACCACGGTGGTTAAACCACAGCGCATGCCAGCCTGCTGCCTGTGCCCCCTTGACATCATTGTCGTAAGAGTCCCCCACATAAAGGGTGGTGCTGGGATTCATGTCAAACTGCTCGGCCGCCAGATTGAAAATCTCTTTTTCTGGCTTTTGAAAACCGGTAGCTTGACTGACGATAACGCACTTGGGCTCGATGTAATCATAAAGGCCTAGTTTTTTGACTTTTTTGAGCTGATGCTCGGTCGGTCCATTGGTAATAATGCCCATCTTGACCCCTTTTTCCTTGAGAAAATCAAGGGTCATGCGCATCTCATCAAGCATGGTGATATGATCTAGCTCATATTCGTAAACCTCTTGAAAAGTCTTAGCACTCGCTTCATCAATCTCCCTGTAACCAAATTCTAACAAGGTCTCACGCAAACGCCAGTAACGGAAATACTCCGTGGTCCACTCTTTGGCCATAACACGTGGAAAACCAACATCAGAATAATGGCGAAAACGGATATAAGCCTGTTGGTTATGCTCATAATCAAAATCAGGAAAGACCTGCTCAATCGCTAGTCTATAAGGGGCTTCTTGGTCATAAATGGTATCATCGACGTCAAATACAATGGAAGTGATCACGTTTTTTCAGCCTTTCTTTCATTTTTTTAAGAAAATGGGACGCTTTCATTATACTATTTTCACACCTAATCTTCAACCAAAGGGCTAAACAAATAAGCGTTGAGAAGATATTTGGTTGCCTCCACCGAATCTAAATGGGTTCGCTCATAGGAGTGGCTAGACTCAATGCCCGCTCCAAAAAGAGCATGTTTGGCTTCAAGACCAGCAGAAATCGCAGCGGACGCATCACTGCCATAATACGGATAGATGTCAAGCTGATAAGGGATGTTTTGGGCTTGTGCCAAATCCACCAAATGCTGCCTAAAAGCATAATGGTAAGGACCAGACGCATCCTTGACACAGATAGAAACCGTGTACTCATCTGTTGCTTGGTCATCTCCCATAGCGCCCATATCTACCGCCACATACTCGACTACCTTGTCTGAGAAGTTGGAGTTAGCTCCGTGTCCCACCTCCTCAAAAACACTAAAGGCAAAGGTGGTCGTCACGGGTAAGACCAGCTTTTCGGCTTGGTAGCAATCCAAAAGATAGAGCAAAATGGCAGCTGATACCTTGTCATCCAAAAAACGTGACTTGATAAAACCCGTCTCACTCACTTGAAAACGTGGATCAAAAGAGACAAAATCCCCTACTCCAATGCCTAGTTCTTTAGTTTCGTCTGCTGTTTTAACCTTTTCATCTAGCCTGACTTCCATATTATCCTGAGTGCGCTCTAAGGTTCCTGCGTCCCTATAGACATGGGTTGAGGTTTGATGAATCAGGATAGTTCCACTATGTTTTTGACCTGTCTTGGATGAGTGAATAAGGCAATTTTCTCCCTCAATCATGTTCCAAGGGTAGCCTCCGATCTTGTCTAACTTCAAGCGTCCATCTGGCTTGATACTTCTCACAATCGCTCCCAAAGTGTCCACATGAGCGGTCACATAACGCTCCTTGTCCGTGATTTCTCCTTCAAGTGTGACACTGACCGTTCCTTTTGGGCTATGCTCTGGCTGATAGCCTAGCTGCTCCAAAGTTTGCACCAAATAGGCTTCTACCTGCTTGGTATAGCCTGTCGGTGAGGGAATCGCCACCAATTCTTGTAAATAATCCACAACTGTCTTCATTGCTTTATCCTCCTATTTCTTATTATAGCACAATCTCGCTATTTCTTGTGCAACTCATCTCAGATTACCCCTTGGTCTTTCATTGATTTTCTTAGCTTTCAGGGTATATTTTCCCCCTCTTTTGTGGTAAAATGAAAGGGATGACTACAAGGAGGATAACATGACAACAGAACACTTAGAAGAACTCAACGATCAGCAGTTGGTTCGTCGTCAAAAAATGAATGACCTAGTCCAACAAGGGATTGATCCTTTTGGAAAACGCTTTGAGCGCACCAGCAACTCTGGTGAGTTGAAAGCCAAATACGCCGATAAAACCAAAGAAGACCTACTCGAACTCGACCAAACAGCTATTATCGCTGGTCGTCTTATGACCAAGCGTGGCAAGGGTAAGGCTGGTTTTGCCCATATCCAAGACCGTGAAGGTCAAATCCAAATCTATGTCAGAAAAGACATGGTGGGTGAAGAAAATTACGAAATTTTCAAAAAAGCAGACCTTGGTGATTTCCTAGGAGTAGAAGGCGAAATCATGCGGACCGATATGGGCGAGTTGTCTATTAAGGCAACCAAGCTCACGCATCTCTCTAAGGCCCTTCGCCCTCTGCCTGAGAAATTCCACGGCCTGACTGATGTCGAAACCATCTACCGCAAGCGCTACTTGGACTTGATTTCCAACCGTGAGAGTTTTGAACGCTTTATCACACGCTCTCAAATCATCTCTGAAATCCGCCGTTATCTTGACGGACTTGGCTTCTTGGAAGTAGAGACCCCTGTCCTTCACAACGAAGCAGGAGGCGCTGCGGCTCGTCCTTTCATCACCCATCACAATGCACAAAATATCGATATGGTGCTTCGTATCGCAACCGAGTTGCATTTGAAACGCTTAATCGTCGGTGGTATGGAAAAAGTCTATGAAATCGGACGGATTTTCCGTAATGAAGGGATGGATGCAACCCACAATCCTGAGTTTACTTCCATCGAAGTTTACGAAGCCTACGCTGACTTTGATGACATCATGAACCTGACAGAAGGCATCATCCAACATGCTGCTAAAGCAGTTAAGGGTGAGGGGCCAATCATGTATCAAGGAACACAGATTGATATTCACTTGCCATTCAAACGCGTCCACATGGTCGATGCCATCAAAGAAGAAACAGGTGTGGACTTCTGGCAAGACATGACCTTTGAAGAAGCGGTTGCTCTGGCTAAGGAAAAACACGTTCCTGTGGAGAAGCACTACACTGAAGTCGGACAAATCATCAATGCTTTCTTTGAAGAATTTGTCGAAGATACCCTTATCCAGCCAACCTTCATCTATGGCCATCCTGTTGCCGTTTCTCCTCTTGCCAAGAAGAACCCAGAAGACCCACGCTTTACCGATCGTTTTGAGCTCTTTATCATGACCAAAGAATATGGCAATGCCTTCACAGAGTTAAACGATCCAATCGACCAGCTTGAGCGCTTCAAGGCCCAAGCAAAGGCCAAAGAATTGGGAGACGATGAAGCAACTGGCATCGACTATGATTATATCGAAGCCCTCGAATACGGTATGCCACCAACAGGTGGACTTGGTATTGGGATTGACCGTCTCTGCATGTTACTCACCGATACCACCACTATTCGTGATGTCCTTCTTTTCCCAACGATGAAATAAAGCTAACCAACAAAAAAGAGTCTGGCACGTCCTAGCTCCCCAAACATTGGGGGACATAGGATTGTACCAAACTCTTTTTTAATGTCCCTTAAAGGCATCCGTCAAGGTTTTGAACTCTTCGTTGGTTAGGGTAATACCCTTTCCCATCTTGGTGTGATCAGGACTCCAACTTCTGATGTCAAACTTGGGCTCTGCCCCATTGAAACTCACGCGGTTCAACTCCTTGGTCCAACCATTTTCACTGGTAGAGAGAACCAAGAGTTCCTCTACAATTTCAAACTTAAATTCTGCCATAATGCCTCCTCATCTTATTATTCGCAATAGGTTCTCTTATTATAGCAAAATCTTGCCAAAATGTAGAGAAAAATAGTTTAAAAAAGAGCAGGCTTTCTGCCTACCCTTGGAATATTATTGTTCTGTTTTTGCAACGCTAACAATTTCCACTTCGTAGCTACCACCAGGAGAGTCAATTCTTGCTGTCTCTCCCACTTTTTTCCCGATAAGGGCTTGGGCAATCGGACTTTCATTGGAAATCTTGCCAGAGAAAATATCGGCACTAGCTGCACCAACAATAGCATAGGTATCTTTATCGTTTGTACCGACTTCTTGGACAACGACGGTTCTTCCGATCGCTACCTCGTCTTTAGCAATGCTATCGCTATCAATGATTTCAGCATAGCGAATCTTGGTTTCAAGGGTTGAAATTTGATCTTCCACAAAGGCTTGTTCATCTTTTGCGGCATCGTATTCGCTGTTTTCAGACAAGTCTCCATACGAGCGAGCGATTTTAATACGCTCGACCACTTCTGGACGACGAACGAGCTTGAGTTCTTCTAGTTCTTTTTCAAGTTGCTCTTTTTCTGCAAGGGTCATTTGATAGGTTTTTTCTGCCATAATAATCTCTTTTCTAATGATAATGTTGAATAATTTTCGTGTAAAGAAGAGAGTTGGGACCAGCCCAAACTCTACTTCACTAGTTACTACTGCTACTATTTAGCTGACTATTGATGTATTTTTCCACGTTAGCTTCGTGTTCATCATAGTTTTCAGCATAATAGACCTTGCCTGTTTTCACATCAGCGACAAAGTAAAGGTAGTTGGTTTCCGTTGGCTTGATGACCGCCTTAATGGCTGAAAGCCCTGGGCTATCCACTGGACCAGGCATCAGACCTGTATTCTTATAGATATTATAAGGCGAATCAATGCTGGTATCAATGCTAGCATCTTCTGCTAGGGTCGTCTTTTGACCGAGCTTACCTTCTGCATAAAGAATAGCAATATTGCTTTGCAAAGGCATATTTTGATTCAAGCGATTATAGAAAATTCCAGCAATGGTCTTTCTATCATCGTCTGTCGCCCCTTCTTTTTCCACCAAGGAAGCCAAACTTAAAATGTCATTCACCGTTCTTCCTGAAGACTCAATCGTACTGTAATAAGAGGAGAGGTTGGTATTCATCGCAGCCAACATCTGATCTACCAAATCTTCCAAAGTGGTTTCATCATAGTAATTGTAGGTTGCTGGGAATAAATACCCCTCCAACTGATAGGTGACGTCTGAAGCCTTAGGCAAGCTAGCGAGTAATTCTGGATACTTTTTGGTCATCTTTTCGATAAAGGTTTGGTCCTTAACCAATTTTAAGAAATCCGCCCGCTTATAAGGTGTTTTGCCCTTTTTCTTGTTGGCTGCATTTTCCGTGATGGCTGTTGCGATTTGCTCAATCGTGTAGCCTTCAGGAATTAAAATCTTACCAGCCGCTGGTCTCGTGGGCTCAGCTGTTCCCCCTTCTTGCAGGGCTTTAGCGATTTCCTCCAGTGACATGCTCTTTTGTAGATTGTAGTAACCACTCTGGAAATTAGTGTAATTATGGAACTTGGTGTAGTAGTTAAAGACCGTTCCACTCTTAATCACGCCTGCTTTTTCTAAAATCTGTCCAATCAACTTATTGCCAGAACCAGCTGGAATATCCACCTGCACATAGTCTGTGGCTTTTTTATCCACGGGATTCAGCGCCGAAGTGACATAAGTATAACCAAAAAAAGCTGTCCCAAGACCAATAATCAAAATCAAGGCAATCAAGACACGCGAAATTCGCTTGGCCAAGGTTCCTGTTTGCTTGCTTTTGTCCTTACGCGGCAAATCAGTTTTTTTCTCTTTTTTAGTTTTCTTAGCTTCTTCTTTTTCCTCTTCTTCCTTGATGGCGGTCAAAAAGGCCGTGTCTTGTCGCAAGTTGGACAAATCCATGGTTTCCATCACCTCAGAAAGGCTTGCTTCTGCATGGTCAGATAAACCAACGAGGTCTGCTAAATTTTGCGTCTGAACCAGCTCAATCGGTTCTTCTTTCAGACGAGAGCTCGCCGAGAAATCCTCATCCTTGTCCCTTTTATCTGGTGTAAAGGTTCTGGTGATGTAATTGAGAGTCGATCTCACCTCGGGATCAAGATGAGCCATGGTGTCATCCACCTTGATGTCATCTAAAGCAGCTTGAGCTTTCTTTTCAAGAGCAGCCCTATCACCTTTTGAACGATCTTCAAGACGCTTTTGCTCGGTATAAGCCTCAAAAAGCTCCTCCGTCTTTTCAGCTGCAGCTTGAACTTCCAGCTCTTTTTGACGGAGTTCTTCTTCTTTTAATTTTCTTAATCGGTTGGCCTCTTCTAGCTCAGATAAAATCTGCTCCTTAAAAGAGGGCTCACCTTGTTTCTTAGGTGTGTCGTTGTCTTTCAAACGCTCAACCTCCTCATTTTTATCAAACGCCATTATAACCTAAAAGTCGCATAAAAGCAAGATTATTCCCTACTTTATCGGGAAATTGTTATCTCCTTGTAATAAAATGTTACCGATACCACACCATATTAAACCAAGTTTCACCACCTAGCGTCGAGCTGGATTCTCCTTCATCTTTGAAGCCATTCCATTCATAATATTTGATGAGGTAATCGTGGCAGGTCAAACTAAGTCCAAGCCGGTTCTGAGCGACTGCCAAATCTTTTAAGGCAGCAAGAAGGGCTGTCCCCACTCCTTGACCTTGAAAGCTCTTCGAAACAGCGAGGGAACTGATGACCAAAAAGCCTCCTTCAACGGTATTGGGTCTAGCCCCTGTAAAGACCTCATCCTCTAGATACTTGTCTTTTCTTGCGTGACTAGCAATATAGCCTGCCAAATGCCCGTCTATCTCTGCAACTAAGAGCGTGTCTGAAATCGTCGCTAAATAGGCTTCTAAAACCGATTTGGGTAGGGCTTCGTTTGCTGCAAAATTTTCCTCTTCAATCGCATAGAGCGCGTCTAAATCGCTCCTTTTAGCATTTCTGATTTGCATGAGTTCTCCTTATCGGTTATTTTGAGCGAGCCGTGAAATCAGCTGCTCAAACGCATACTCATAGGTCTGGATGTCCCCTGCTCCCATAAAGACATAAACAGCGTCCTTGTGTCCTAAGAGCGGTGAGACATTGTCAACGGTAATCGTTTCTGCCTTCTTTTTAATCTTTTCTGCCAAGTCTTCAATCTTGACCTCACCCTTATCCACTTCACGCGCTGAGCCATAAATCTGAGCCAGATAGACACTATCTGCCTCATCAAGAGCACTGGCAAATTCATCCAAGAGTGCAATCGTCCGTGTAAAGGTATGGGGTTGGAAAACGGCTACGATTTCTTTTGAAGGGTATTTTTGACGAGCAGCGTCAAGCGTTGCCACGATTTCAGTCGGATGATGGGCAAAATCATCAATGATAATAGTATCACCTACTAACTTTTCAGTAAAGCGACGCTTCACCCCACCAAATGTTCCAAGATGTTTGGCCACATCTGCCATATCAAAACCAGCCACATAAAGGTTGGCAATGACAGCTGTGGCGTTTAAAATATTGTGTTTACCAAAAGCAGGCAAGTGGAAAGAACCAATGACCTTCCCTTGATGCTCGACCTTGAAATCAGAACCATTGGTCGTTCGCACCAAATCCACTGCCGTAAAATCATCCTCTTTTGAAAAACCATAATAGTAAATATCCGCTGGACTAGTCAAACGGCGCAATTCCTTGTCCTCACCGTAAACAAATAGCGCTTTTTTGACCTGCTTGGCATAGTCGTCAAAGGCCGAAAAAACGTCCTCAAGACTGGTGAAATAGTCTGGGTGGTCAAAATCAATATTGGTAATAATCGAATAATCGGGATGATATGGCGCAAAATGGCGCTCATACTCATCGGCTTCAAAGACAAAATAGTCGCTGCTAGCAGAACCCCTACCTGTCCCATCACCAATCAAATAAGACGTATCCGCAATATGCTTGAGCACATGCGCAAGTAGCCCAGTTGTTGACGTCTTTCCGTGAGCACCTGCCACACCAAAACTAGTGAACTGCTCCATAAAATGCCCCAAAAACTCATGGTAGCGTCTAAAAGGACGGTTTTCCTTAATCGCATAGGCCACTTCTTGGTTGTTGTCCTCTCTAAAGGCATTCCCTGCGATCAACTCAACGTCCTCTGTCAGGTTCTTTTCATCAAATGGAAAGATGGCAATGCCAGCTTCTTCTAAACCATATTGGGTGAAATAGTACTTGTCCACATCGCTTCCTTGGACCTTGTGCCCCATTTGATGTAGCATAAGAGCAAGGGCACTCATGCCTGATCCTTTAATTCCGATAAAATGATAGTGCTTTGTCATGGTTTTTCCTTCTTTATGAATGGTAGTGGGTCAGATTGACTTCCTTAATGGGCTTGTAATCTGACTCGGATTTCTTTGTCGGGTTGTAAATTTGGCTTTTCTTTAAAAAGTCATAATTATTGCTTGTCTTTTTTGTCTTTAAGGAAGGGTTATCTGGCTCCTTATAACGTTTTTTCAACTCCACTAAAATATAGTCTTTTTGCCTAAGAGGAGCGGTTAAATCGTGTAGGGACTCCCTTTTTTGCGCCAATTCCATCAAGGCCTTTTCTTTTGAAATAGGAAAAGTGAGCTGGGCTTTTTGAGGCAAGCGCTCAATGTGGGCATTTTTTTTCGCCTTCACATCTCGTCTTGCCTCTTCTTTCATACGTTCAGCATAAGACGCTCCCTCTTCTAGGGGAGAAGGAGGTGCTGGACTTTCCTTGACCAAGGATTTTTCCTGACTAAACTGGGGGAGGTCAAAGTTCTCATAGCTCACCCACTCACTAGGATGGGGAAGTTGAGCCGATTGGTTTTGATGGCTATTGCTAATAAAGTCTGCTTCTTCATACAAATTCATCTGTCGCTCTGGTGTGACGACAGGTTCATTGTCACCCACAAGAGGGAAGCGTCTCTTTGCTTCTGGCATGCATTTCTTTCCTTTCTCTAGACAGACCCTATTATACCGTAAATTCCTTTATTTTTCAAAATTAAGTGGGAATGGGGCAATTTCCCATCAAAAAAAGCTAGGCAAAATGCCTAACTCTCCCTTTCTTGAATCTTTTTCACCCGGTTGAGACGCCATTGGAACAAGGCCCCACTCACCACCAAACTCAAAATCAAGCCAATCCAATAGCTATAAGGACCAAAGTGCAAAACATTATCTAAAAACAAGGCAACAGGAATGGTAACGCCCCAGTAGCTCACAACACCAATGACAAAAGGAACAGCAGTATCCTTGTAGCCTCTTAAAATCCCTTGCAAGGGAGCTGCAAAGCTATCTGCCATCTGGAAAAATAAGCTATAAGTCAAAAAGACTGCCGTCAAGCGCACAAAGTCTTTGTCGTGCCCGTAGAGTTCTGCCACTTGGTAGCGAAAACTAAAGAGAAAGACAAAGGTCACAAAAAAGAATAAACCTGCCATGATGCGCCCAATCTTGGTATAAGCCGCCACATCCTCCCAGCGCTTTGCCCCCACTTCGTAAGAAACCATGATGGCCATCGCCATCGAAATACTCAAAGGAAAGGCGTACATGAGCGTGGAAAAGTTCATAGCAGACTGGTGGCTAGCAATCACCAAAGACGAAAACTTAGCCATCAAGATCCCAACCGCAGAAAAAATCCCAACCTCCGCAAAAATGGTTCCCCCAATCGGTAAACCAAGCAGCAAACCTGCCTTTAGCCCCTCAAAACGTAGCGGGCGAACCTGCCATAAACGGTAGCCTTTTAAAACGCGATGGTAGCGCAAAATCGCTAAGGCTACAAACAGCAAAATCCAATACGCAAGCGCCGTTCCAAGTCCTGTTCCTGCCCCACCGAGCCTTGGAAAAGGCCCTTTGCCGTAGATAATCATATAATTAAGACCAGCATTGAGCGGTAAGATGAGAAGCATCAAATACATGGAAAGCCGCGTCAAACCAAGCGCATCAAATAAAGAACGGATGACACTAAACAGCATGAGGGGAATAATTCCGATAGAAAGATAACTCAGATAACGCCAAGCAATCTGGTGAACTGCTCTATCTAAGGAAAGACTGCCCAAGACCGCTGGGGCACCAATATAAATCAAAGCAAACAAAACAAGCGCTAGCCCCAAGGACAAATAAAAAAACTGATAAAAATCACTAGCAATGCGCTGGGGCTTTTGCTGACCCAAATGCTGACCAACAATCGGAACCAAAGCAGATAAAAGCCCCGTCAAAAAAGAAAAAAAGGGACTCCAAAGATTGGTCGCAATCGACACCCCAGCTAAATCCAGTGTGCTGTACTGACCAGTCATGGTCGTGTCAATAAAATAAGCCGAAAAATTGGCGAATTGATAGACCAATATGGGCAAAAAAATCTGAAAGAAGAGCTTGATTTTCTCTTCTTGACTCTTGGTTGGATACATACTTCTTCCTCTTCTTATTTTTTCTTAGTATAACACATTTGACGTCGCAAATAAAGAAGGGCTGGAAATACTCTCCAGTCCTTCTCTAATCTACCTCAATGCCTAAAATCATCTTAATTTCTTCTAAGCTCAACTTGCCTTCGGCTCCTGAGCCTTCTAAGACAGTAGAGATGAGGTGCTTTTTACTTTCTTGAAGAGCTAAGATCTTCTCTTCAATCGTGCCTTTTGTGATAAGACGATAGACTTCAACCTTATTTTCTTGCCCCATTCGGTGGGCTCTACCGATAGCCTGCATCTCAACGGCTGGATTCCACCAGAGGTCAATGAGGATGACCGTGTCGGCTCCAGTGAGATTGAGCCCTACTCCTCCTGCCTTTAAGGAAATGAGAAAGCTATCTCGCTCGCCCTTGTTAAAGGCCTTGGTCATCTCTTGGCGCAAATGCGAAGGGGTAGAACCAGTTATCTTAAAGTGACTCAAGCCAAGATCAGCCATCTTTTCTTCTAGGAGGTCTAGCATGCCCCTAAACTGAGAAAAGATGAGGGCGCGGTGCCCATTTTCCTTGATCTGCTCTAGCAACTGAAACAGGCTATCTAGCTTACCGCTTTCCCCCTCATAGGGCATAAAGAGGGCAGGGGTATCACAAATCTGCCGCAAGCGCATGATACCAGACAAGATGTCAATGCGACCACGACTGAGTTCCGCATCACTATGCGTCCGAATCATCTGCTGCATCTGCTCTAGTTGGGCAAGGTAGATGGCTTTTTGCTCATCAGCTAGCTCATTGACATAGGTCACTTCCGTCAGTTCTGGCAACTCTGTGAGCACCTCTTCTTTTTTACGTCTTAGGATAAAGGGGCGAATATACTTGGCAACCTCTTCTGGAGAGAGTTTGCTAAACTGCCGTTGACCTGGCAAAAGCCCTGGTAAAACCATTTGGAAAATCGACCAGATTTCCATCAGTTTATTTTCAATCGGTGTTCCAGATAAGGCAAAACACCGCTTAACTGGAAAAGCACGCAAATGCTGGGCAGTCTTGGTGCGCATATTTTTAAGATGCTGGGCTTCATCCAAAATCAAATAATCATAGCTTTGGCGCTTGTAGTGTTCAAAATCCTGCCTAAAGGAATGGTAGCTAGTAATCGTCACCTGATGATTGGCTAAGATGATGTCATCTCTAAGCGACTTGGGACCATAAGCCACTTTGGCATCCAAATGCGGGGCGAATTTTTCAAACTCATCCTGCCAGTTATAAATCAAACTAGACGGCGAGAGAATCAAGACCTTAGAATCTGCCCTCAACTGACTGCTCAAAAAAGCGATGGTCTGAAAGGTCTTGCCAAGTCCCATATCATCTGCCAAAATTCCACCAAAGCCATAGCTATTGAGCATGTTAAACCACTTGACCCCAACCTTTTGGTAATCGCGTAGCTCTCCCTTGATGGCTAATGGTGGCAAATCAAACTGTTCGGGGTGCATGAGATCATAAGCCATTTGCTCCACTTCTTTTGAAAAAGTGACCCGATCCATATCAGAAAAGAGCTGAGTCATCTGGTAGGCACCACTACTAGAGATGGACAAGCGATTGTCTGACACCTTGCCTGCTCGCAAGCGCTTCAAGGTCTCACTGACTTTTTTTGTTTCCTCATCAAAAATCACCAAACGACCTGAACGGCTCAAATAATAGGATTTCTGATTGAGAAGAGCGTTCATGGCTTCTTTGACATCTGTTTCTAAAATGCCAGAAAAATCAAAGGCCACCTCTAGTAAACCCGCTGCCTTTTCAAGAGAAATCATAGGTCCCTTGGTGACAAATAAACTTGATAAGACATCGCTCACAATGACCTGTCCTGCTTGCTTAAACAAGGGAAGACTTTCGGTGAAAAAGGTAAACCAGTCCCTATCCCAACGCTGTGATTTGTAAGCGACAAAACGCCCTTCAAATCCTGCCTTGTCTATCAAGGAAAAGACAGACTCTTCGTGCTCACGAGGGCTAGTAAAAGGAAGTTTAGAAAGCTCCTCATCACTCGTCACCTCTTTAGTCCCATAGTCAAAGGAAAGGGTCAGCTCAATGGTGTGAGGGTCTGAGAGAGCAAATGCAAAAATCGCAACAAAATCCTTGATTTCCAAGTGCTCAGGTGCACGTACCGGACCTAGCTGGGCAAAGTCCTTTAAACTAAGTGCCAGCTTATCTTGATCTTCCAGATGAAAAGACAAGAAACGGTCCCCCTCATCCTCTAGGGGAAGGGTATCAATAGCTGCGGCTAATTTTTGCTGCCTAAGGTCTAACTGGTAGAAGGTGTCCCTATACCAAGCATAAGCATAACCAAAGAAAAAGGTCGCATCATTTTCTGTGATCCGCATCTCAAATTGATGCTTTCGCTCCTCTATTCTAATCTCATACAGACCAACAACTTGACTCAAGGGAGCAAAGGTGACCTCTTGATAAGTCTTTTGACCCAGCTCATACTCAAATTCATAAAGATGACTGAGAAGGGTCATCCCCTCCTCAAAAAAGCCACTCGGTAAAGACAAAAACCGATTTTGCCCCTCAAATAAATAACTGGTATCAATGCCGTCTTGATCAGGAACCAAGCGCCATAAAAAACGAATGACAGCTTGACTTTCTTCATCAAAGCGATCCAGCGAAAGCGTTTCAAAATAATTTTTCCCCATTTGATACCCATGTCCTTTTTTGACCGTATTCAAAAAAGACTTGATATCACGGATGACATAACTGCGCTTGTCTGGAAGACGATTAAGCTTTAGCGTCCAGCGCATCTCTCTGTGGTAGGTGTCCTCAATCCCATAGGCAGACAAACGGTAAAGTGTGCTGGTGTCATAATCCAGCTGCAAGCCTTCTAAAAACAAGCGTCCGAAGGATTTCTGTTTTTCCTGCTTGACCTTTTTTTCTTCTCTCACCCGAACCTGATGGGCTAATTGCTTGGCTTTGGAGTGATTTTTAAGCGCATGCTCAACAGCCGCCAAGTGCTTGCAGTAACCCTTGTTTGAAAAATCAACACACTCACACTTGACCCTACCGTCATCAAAAGAAAAGTCAATGAAAACACCATCAACCAAGGCACTGATGGTATCTGCCTTTTCTCCTAAAAACTCGACTAAGCCTTTTTCTGACAGGTCGATGCCTTCGTTTCGAATACGACCTGGAATCATTCTTGCCATACTGTCACCACCTTATTTTCCCCTCTATTATAGCATTTTTCCATTTATTTTTCTATTATTAACTTAATTTTACAAATCTTATCGGTTTTTTGCAAAAGGAAAAAGCAAAGCCAAATGACCTTGCTTTTCATTCTATTCTATTTTCTTTTCCTTGCAATCAAGTGAATTGGTGTGCCTTCAAAACCAAAGGCTTTTCGGATTTGGTTATCCAAAAAACGTAAGTAGGAGAAGTGCATAAGCTCTTCTTCATTGACAAAAATGACAAAGGTCGGTGGCTTGACAGACACCTGAGTGGCATAGAAAATCTTGAGTCGTCTTCCCTTATCCGTTGGCGTTGGGTTGATGGCGACCGCATCCATGATAACTTCATTGAGCACAGCTGAGGAAATCCTGCGGTTTTGGCTCTCGCTGATGCGCTTAATCATCTCAGGTAGGCGGTTGAGCCGCTGTTTGGTCACCGCTGAGACAAAGATAATGGGCGCATAAGGGATAAACTGGAATTCTTCCCGGATATTAGCTTCCCACTGGTTGGTGGTGTGGTTGTCTTTTTCAATCGCATCCCACTTATTGACCACGATAATCATCCCCTTACCTGCTTCGTGCGCAAAGCCAGCAATCCGCTTGTCATAATCTCTGATGCCTTCTTCAGCATTGATGACGAGAAGCACGATGTCGGAGCGGTCAATGGCTCTCATGGAGCGCATGACGGAGTATTTCTCCGTATTTTCATAGACCTTGCCCGACTTTCTCATTCCAGCGGTATCAATCATGAGGTATTCTTGCCCCTCGCTATCCACAAAGGTGGTGTCAATGGCATCACGGGTTGTTCCTGCGATGGGACTTGCAATCACGCGCTCCTCACCCAAGATGGCATTGATCAGACTCGATTTGCCCACATTGGGACGACCAATCAAGCTAAACTTAATCAAGTCTGGATCTTCCTCTTCGCCTTCATTTGGTAGGTCGTTGATAATGGCATCGAGTACATCTCCTGTTCCCATCCCGTGGACAGATGACACTGGATAGGGATCTCCTAAACCAAGCGAATAAAAGTCGTAAATCTCAGACTTCATCTCAGGGTTGTCCACCTTATTGACCACCAAAATCACTGGTTTATGGGTGCGGTAGAGGATTTTTGCCACATACTCATCGGCATCGGTCACCCCTTCTTTTGCCGACACCACAAAGACGATGACATCCGCTTCTGTCATGGCGATGTCAGCTTGGTGCTTGATTTGCTCCATAAAAGGCGCATCCACATCATCGATACCACCTGTATCAATCAAACTAAAGGAACGGTTGAGCCATTCGGCTGTGGCATAGATCCGATCCCGCGTCACACCTTCTACATCTTCTACAATCGAGATTCGTTCTCCTGCGATCCGATTAAACAGGGTCGATTTGCCCACATTGGGCCGCCCTACAATAGCAACTGTTGGTAGTGCCATATTGTTCTCCTTATTTCTATCTTCGGTTGATGCCTTTGAGGTGCCATTCCTTGGCGAGAAAGCGAATACGCTCCATGACCCGCTTGGCCTGCCAGCTTTCTTCACTACCTCTGACATCGGCTAATTTTTGTTCCAAGTCTGCTAAACTATAATTAGAGGTGAAAAAGGTCGGCAACTCCTCCAGCATGCGGTACTGCAAGATGACCTGCAAGACCTCATCACGCAACCAAGAACTGGACTGCTCCGCTCCAATATCATCCAAAATCAGAACTTCTGCACTCTTAACCTTATCAATCTCTTCTTTGACCTTGTTATCGGTGATGGCATGCTTGATGTCCACCGCAAAACTAGGAAAATGTAAGAAAGTCGTTGAAACCCCTTTTCTCTTCGACAACTCATGGGCAAAAGCAGCCAACATAAAAGACTTACCGATTCCCATATCACCGTAGAGGTAAATCCCCTTAGAGTCTTTTTCGTAGTCTGCCACCCAGTCAATCAACTGACCTAAGATTTCCTCGCGATTACGATCATCCCAGTCAATATCCTGAAAGCTGATGTGGCGATAAGACTTGGGCAGATTGATGAGCTGGATGCGGTTTTCCACCTCTTGGTTCAGCGCATAATCCCTGTGTTCCTTGGTTTCACGATAAGACACATCCGCATAGCCTTCATTCATCACAAGAATAGGCTCGTAACCCTTGGCGCTGTAATCAGACGCTCCTTCGTCAAACCGCCTTTTTTCCACCAAATATTGGTTAAACTTAGGGAGGCTCCTTGTCACTTCTTGGCTCGTCAGCTCATGCTCAGTGATAAAGGCAGCAATCACAGGCTGTGAGAGAATCTGCTCCTCAAGAACTCTCAAGCTGGCTCTAACTTGAGTATTTCCTAAATGCTGGTCAATCTTTTGCATCCTCACCCTCCTCTAAGCGTGCTAGTTTGGCTTGTTTTTTCATTTCCAAGGCTTCTTTTTCCGCCTCGGTGGTCTGGTTGACGTAGTTTGGATTGCTCCAGTCTGGCACATTGCTGGCCTTTTTCTTGGTGCTAGCTCTTGGCTTTCTTGGTTTCTTTTGGCTGGTTTCTTCTCTGGTTTTTCGCAAATACACCAAGCCATCTTGAGCGGTTTTCACCCCTTGGTAAGCCATATCATTGGCTACTTTTTTGAAAAAGGTCACATTCAAATTTGCTGAATCCACCCGCTCAAAACTATAAAGGAGAAGCAAATTAATCACTTCATCCAAAAAACCTTGCGCCACTAAGCTATCAACCGCCTTGGTCTCACTCGCCACAACTTGAGCGTGTCTGGTTTGCTTGATCTGGGCGAGAAGATCTCTTGGACTAACCCCCTTAACCGCTCGAAAAATCTTCTCTTCTTGAGAAGACAAACTACTTAGAGAAGGCTTCGCCTGCAACTGCGCCACTAGCCGTGACACTTGAAGCACCTGCTGATAGGCGGTTTCCTTGGCCAAGCGGTAAAGCTCTAACCAGTTGAGCCCTTCTTGCTCCATGAGCTGATAAAGCGCCAAGACATCCGTGCGCTCCTCCTTAAAGACTAAGCCATCTTGTTTCATGCGATTTTTAAAAGCATCAAGGGGAAAATCATGCTTGGGATGAGGGCGTTTAGGCGCCACTTGACCTTCTGCTGAAAATACTTCTGAAAAGGATTTGGAAATATTTTCCAGTCCTTGCGGTTCTTGATAGCTCAGGCTTTTAATGGTAGTTTCCGTTAATTTTCCCTGTAAGAGGCGCAGATAAACAGGATGTGCGACAAACTCTTCTGGTTTGATGGGCGTTTTCAACTCGATCACATAACGAGACTGATTTTTTTGATACAAGCACACCAAATCAAGGGCAGTCAAAACTGCCAAGGCCTCTTGAAAGGCGGTAAAGTTCACCCCCAAGTGATCCATGAGGTAGATAAAACGGTGCTCCTCCGCCCCATCATCAAAAAAGACCACAAGATACTGGTAGAGAGCCAGCGCATCTCTTCCCATGATGGGAAGGTAGCACTTGATGAGACTGTTGGCATCAAGACTGACTTGATTGTGCTTTATGTAGGTAAAAGAATCACTCGATCTCATGGTCGCTTGCTCTTACTCCTCACTCGCTGGGTGATTTGCCGCAAGAGCTCCTCAATCTCATCAACATCCTTAAAGCTCTTATAAACACTGGCAAAACGCACATACGTAATCTCATCTAGCTCTGCTAGCTCATCCATAACGAGATTACCAATGACCTCTGTTGCCACCTCACTATCATAGTCCATGCGCACCTTGCGCTCAATACGGTTGATGACCTTTTCAATATCACTGCTGGACACTGGACGTTTCTGGGCACTTTGAATAATCCCATTTAAAATCTTGTCCCTTGAAAATTGCTCCCTCGTGCCATCTTTTTTGACCACAAGAAGCGGCAGCTCCTCCACTCGCTCAAAGGTCGTAAAACGGGTCTGACAATCATCACAAGCCCGCCTTCGCCTAATGGTATAGCCATCTTCTGCTTGCCTACTATCCACTACACTGGATTTATTCCCGTGACATTTTGGACAACGCAAATCACTCACCTCTTTTCTTTTTGACCTTATCTTATCATTATAGCATATTTTATGGCAATAGAAAAGCAAGCCAAAAGGCTTGCACGCACACCGGCTATATCTCGTCATTTAATAACTTATTTATTCATGATGGACTTAGTTCGTATATAAATTAAACAAATAGATAAAGACACATTTCTTTTTCTCACCAGCCATCGATGACTTTATTCTATATAACATAGCGCAATTTCCCGCGGAAATCATCGAGAGTCTGGTAACCTTTTTCTGCCATGATAGCTTGTAATTCTGCTGTGATACGAGCAAACGCAGCGATTCCTTCTTTGTGGAGAGTTGTTCCAATCTGAACCATACTCGCTCCACAAAGAATATGCTCAAAAGCATCACGACCGTTCAATACACCACCCGTTCCAATGATTTGAATTTCTGGCTTCAAACGTTGGTAAAAGGCGTGAACATTAGCAAGCGCTGTTGGTTTAATATACTCACCGCCAATTCCTCCAAAACCATTCTTAGGACGAATAACCACCGATTCATCCTCAATGTATAAGCCGTTCCCAATAGAATTCACACAATTCACAAAAGCCAGTGGAAATTGATTAAAAATAGCTGCAGCCTGATCAAAGTGCACCATGTCAAAATAAGGAGGAAGCTTGATTCCCAATGGTTTTGTAAAATAGCTAAAAACATCTTTTAAAATCTGTTCAGTCGTTTCAAAATCATAAGCAATTTGGGGCTTGCCTGGTACGTTTGGACAAGATAAATTTAATTCTGTCAATCCCTTAAAAGAGCTTGCTTCAACCTGTTTTAAAATGGTGTGCGTTTCTTCCTGAGACATACCAACTAGAGATAAAAAGAACGTTCGTTCTGGTTCTTTTTCTTGTAAATCCAGTAGATAATTCAGATAATAATCCAAACCTTGATTGGGAAGCCCCATCGAATTGATTGAGCCAAGTGGCACATCCTGATAACGAGGTTCAGGATTTCCCTCACGAAATTCTAAAGTTGCCGTCTTGGTTACAAATGTCCCAGCTACCGAGTTTTTTACTTCCTCTAGCTCTTCAATCGTCATACAAGCAACTCCTGCTGCATTCATCAGGCAATTTTCAAAAGAAAATCCTGCAATATTTGTCTTAGTTGATACCATATGTTCCTCCTAAATACTCATTTTCTTCATTTTATCATAAAAAGCACCTAAAAAATACTTTTAAGCGCCTTTCTATCTCTATCAGCCCAAAGGCTTGCGGGGTGGGAGGGAAACTATCATTTCTCCAAAGACTGATTCAAAGGGCTAAGATAGCCAAAGACCCCTGCCAAAAAACGGATGAGACCTGCTAGAAGAATGAGAGTTGGAATCGAAATATCCTTAGAAACCAGATAACCGCCTAAGTAAGCGCCTAGAGGGATGGATAGGTAAGAAATCATCCGTGTCACACTGATGACCCGACCAAGCATAGCCTTGGGAACAATGCTTTGCCTAAGGGTAAAGTAAGTCACAACATTGACACTGCCACAAAGATTGGTCATGGCTAAGATGACACCCAGATACCAAAGAGACCCTGAAAGAGGAAGGAGAAGGGTGAACAAGCCTGCACTCATGGTACTTAGCGCAATAATCTTCCCTGCTTGATACTGTCCATCTAGTCTAGCGGCTAAGAGCGAACCCAAAATCGCACCTAGACCTGCTAAAGAAAGGATAAGACCATAGTCAAATGCACTGTAGCCCAAAGTTTTGGTGAGATAGTAAATGAGATTGGCTTGAAAGAGATGAATGCCAAAATTGGTCATCAAAAACAAAAGAGAGCCTGATAAAATCACCCTATCCTTGTAAAGATAGGTAAAACCAGAAACCAAGGTCTGAACCACATTTTCCGAAGAGCTTTTGATCGGTTTTTCCCCTTGGATAAACAAGACCAAAAGCCCTGCCACTAAAAAGAAAATGAGATTAAACCAGAGCAAACGATAAGGCGACACCAAGGTCATCAAACCACCACTAACCATAGGACCGATGATGTTTAAGCCATTATCAATAAGTTGAATCTCAGAATTAGCTCTCGCAATGTGATCTTTTGTCACCAACTCTGGCAGTAAACTATGAAAAGACGGATGCACCAAGGGTTCAACGCTAGCTAACAAAAAGGCAAGAAGATAAATGTGGAATAAATGAAGAGAGGGCTGATGCAACTGTTGAATCAGTAGCCACAAAAAGACCAAGGATAAGAGATGACCAAAAGCAATGACTCAATTTTTCCGATAGTGATCCGCTAAAATACCCCCAAATAAGGAAAAAAAGAGCCAAGGTAAAAAGGAAATCCCATACAAGGTCGCCATGTGAAAGGCAGAACCCGTTTTTTGTAAGACAATAAAGGGAAGCGCTAGCTTTCGCAACCAATCGCCCGTGTTTGAAATAAGAAACGATAAGACTTCGTCATAAGACCCTCCTAAAATTGTTTTAGTTGACTCCTACTCATTCTAGCACTATACTAAAATTATCCATTATTTTGTCATATAGGGTAAAAAGGAGAGGACATGATCGGAAAAACCTTACGCTATTTCAGAACATCTCAGTCATTGACCCTTGAGCAGGTTTGCCAAAATCTGATGACCGTTGCCTTTCTATCAAAGGTGGAACGCGGTTTATCAGATATTTCCACTCGCAATTTTATGCTGCTGCTAGATAGGCTTGGCGTTAACATCATCGAATTTATGTACGTCTATCAGTCTTTTCAAGAAAAAGAGCAGCTCTCCATTAGCCAACTGCACACACAAGTTAGCGATCAGCAACTCTCCAACTTGGAGCAAATGCTAGAAACCAAAAGATACCAAGGTATTTTTCAGATCCCGACCTGTCCGTTCTTCTCATCAAACTCCTCCTAGGCCGCAGTAAAGCAGAGCCTATTTCTCCTCTTGAATTGGAACACATTCACCAATATCTCATGTCCTTAGACAATTGGACCCTTCACGACCTCTATCTCTACTGCCAAGCCATGCCTTTTTATCAGCATGAACACATGATTGCCCTGTCAACCCTAGCTCTAAACATCTGCAAGCGTTACTACCAGACCATTGACTGGGGCTTTTCCCCTATCTATATGCTCCTCAATAACACCATCCTGCTCTGTCTTGATGAAAATGACCAAGCCAATGCTCAAAATAAAAGAACTCGTCGCCCTTTTTGATTACCAGTATCGGGATAAAAAGACAGCTCTAGCTCAACTGACCCAGATCTTATCCACTATTTCTTTTATCGATGATAACGGTCCTGTCTATGAACAGTCCAAGCAAGAACTCGCTAAAAGGCTCGCTCCTGATGATTTTAAGCAGATGATGACCGCACACAAAAACCACTAGAACAACTTGGCTCTAGTGGCTTTTCTTATAACATCATTTGAAACTTTCCTTATCCCAATAGATTATCAGCATAAGTCCAGCAAGTCCTATCTTAAATAATCCACTGATGTAAGAGCCTTGCGCCATTTTCTTTAGTCCATAGAAAAAGAGGACAAAGCAACAACCAATCAAAAGCCATCGTTTCATCGCTACTCCTTAACCATCTTACAAAAGGAGCGAGACAAAAATCGGTCATTTCAAAGAAATGCGATTTTTCCTCACTCTCTTGTTTTTAGGTTCGGGCTAAAACTGTTCACTGAACAGTTTTACTCTTCATCAAACAAACCAGTGAGACTGGCAAAAGGGTTATTTTCTTCTTTTTTAGCTTGTTTCATGGTTTCGTAGTCGCTTTGGCTTATAACAGACCAGTTGCCACCTGATGGGAGGCTTTGACTGGTCTTTTCCTCTTCGGTGAGGACCTGCATGGGAATCGAAAGCAAAATGTTATCCATGACGCTTTCTTCTAGGTCAATGCGATCTCCCTCTAAGATGAGAACCAAGTCCTCATCCACCAAGGTTTGGTTTTCAGCCACATCGGCTTTTTCAATGAAGACTTCATTAACAGGGTAGTCTTCTTTTTGTTCTACGGGTTCTAGCGAACGGCTAGAAGCAAGGGTGATGGTATAGCTAAGCTCATAATCAAGAAGGTAGAGCGCACCACTTTTGGTCACTTTTCCCTTGGCATGGATGGGAGTGATGGCTAGGATTTCAGGATTGCGCTCTTTTAGCGCTTCTCCTAGAGACAGGGTCTCATCAAAGGCGAGGCCATCTGCTTGTTTTCTAATCTCACTGAGGTAAAACACGGGGGATTCCTTTCTTTTTACATGTGTTTGAGGCGTTCAATCCGATCATCGAGTGGCGGATGGGTATAAAAGAGATGCTGAAGAGCGCCTGATTTTTTAGGGTCATTGATATAAAGGGCACTGCTGGCATCATCGACTGGGTGATCCATAGGGCTAGAGGTCTTGAGTTTTTCAAGCGCCTTGATAAGTCCATAGGGATTTCTGGTCAGCTCAACGGAGCTGGCATCCGCCAGATACTCGCGTTGCCTTGAGATAGCGAGCTGCACGAGGCTTGCCGCTAGAGGCGCTAGGACAATGGTCACAATAGAGAGAACCAAGACAAGAACGCCCTCCACTCCATTATCCTTGTTGTCATTGCTGCGTCTTCTATTGCCACCACCATACCACATCATCCGACCTGCCATACTGGAAATCAAGGCAACAGCACTGGTCAAAGCAACGGCAATGGTGGAGATGCGAATGTCATAGTTTCGGATGTGGCTGACTTCGTGTCCGATAACCCCTTCTAGTTCCTCACGATTCATGACCGCTAATAGACCTGTGGTCACAGCAACCGCCGCATTTTCAGGGCTAGAACCCGTCGCAAAGGCATTGAGCGATGGATCATCAACGATATAGACCTTGGGCATAGGAATCCTCGCCACCATAGCCATATCCTCAACAATATGATAGAGGTCTGGTGCCTCTGCTTCACTGACTTCACGCGCCTGATTCATGGCCATAACGACGCTGGTGGACTGAAAAATCATGCTAAAGGCATAAATAGCCCCGATGATGGCAGCAATCGCCACCCCAGCTGCCCAGTTGCCGAGCATCAGGTAGCCCACAGCTGCTCCAATCGCTGATAAGAGGGCAAAAAACACCACCAGCAAAACAAGAGTCCTGCGCTTATTGGAGGCAATCTGATCATATAACATGGTCTGATCTTCCTTACTATTTTAGTATAGAATACGAAAAGCTGGAAGTAAAACTCCCAGACTTTTCCTACTTGGTCCTATGGACTAGAGTTGGCTGTTGATTTCTTCAAAGACTGAGAGACCCTTGACTCCTAGAGCGGTCGCGATACCGACAAAGTCTGCACCAACAGACTTCATGCGCTTGAAGCCACCAAGGTCACTCACCCCTCCAACACCAATGATTTGAAGGTCGCTAAGCTCTGGATAGTCGTTTAACATCTGACGGATGGTATAGACATTTCCAAGAGAAAGAGGATGGATAGCAGAACCCGCCATACCACCAATACCAGTTCCTGTCATAGAGGCAAGCACGGTATCAGGGAGGTTATCTGTATCAAGAAGAAGGGAAGATCCCAAAGTGTTGGTCGATACCAAGAAAGTAATCGGTAGGCCACCATGACGTTTGGTCATCTCAAGTAGGGCTGAGATAAAGACATCATACTGCTCTTGGTAGGTAAATGGTGGGGTCTTAATCCCAATCGCAATCTCCTTATATGTTCCTGCTTCTTTAAGATCATCGATAGAGCCTTTAAGAGCTTCAAGGTAAAGGAGCAACTCATCTTTGTCATAGGCTGGAGAGACTTTTCCTGGGATATTTGGACAAGAAAGGTTGACCTCCATGATCAAGTCCATCTTGACTTGGTCTTCAAAGTCGGTGATAATCTTGTAGGCTTCTGCCATTTCTTCTGGCACACCAGTGACAGACACAACGAAAGGCTTATAGTGATCTCTTTCTTCTTGCTCATCTGAAATGGTCTTGATAAAGGATAGGTATTCCCCAAGCGTATAAGGGCTAAAACCAATGGTGTTTAGACTAGAGGTTTGTCCCTCACCTGCTTCAGACACATTTGGCGTTGCTGCCTGTTGTGTCAATGGGTTGAAAAAGACAAACTGGTTGACCTTAGGATCATCTGGGAAACCATCAATCATAGAGGTACGGGTGGTCACAGCTCCTGTGTGAGCCGAGTTGTAGAGGTCTCGTAATTGGTCTAAATCGCGGCACCATGGGCATGGTGTGTTAAGAAGTGGTGGATTAAAAAATAATGATTTCATCTTGTTTCTCCCTTTATCGCTTAGATATATACAATAACTACTTGTTTGACGAACAATTACTAATCAAATGATACTTTTGGAACAGCTCTTTCCTCTTCTGCCGTTTCTAGGAACTCACTTGGCTTAAAGCCAAAGAGCCCTGCAATGACAGTGGTCGGAAAAGTCTGTAATTTGGTGTTGTAGTTGCTGGTGGTGCTGTTATAAAGCTGACGTGAGTAGGAAATTTTATTTTCCGTGTTGGTCAACTCATCTTGCAGCTTGATAAAACTACTATTGGCCTTGAGGTCAGGGTAGTTTTCAGCCACCGCAAAGAGTCCAGATACTTGCCGGGACAAAGCGTCACTGGCTTGCATAGCTTCTTGCGGGCTACTTGCCGTTTGAACCTGTGTTCTCAGTTGGGTGATCTTTTCAAAGGTCTTTTCCTCATAGCTAGCATAGCCTTTTACCGTCTCAATCAGGTTAGGAATCAAATCGTTACGGCGTTTTAGCTGCACATCAATCTGACTCCAGGCTTCCTTGGTCTGCATCCTGCTTTGGACCAAACCGTTGTAGCTAGCGATTCCCCAAACCACCAAGAGAACAACTATTCCCAAGATAATCCAGATGGTCATCTCCGTCTCCTTTCTACATTTTTTCTATTGTACCAAAAAACGAAGGAAGAAACGAACAAAAAGTCGCATTTTAGTGAAAAAGTATCGAAAACAATCTTTCCTTTTTTTCCGAGACAAATTGTGGTAAAATGGAGATGATTTTCTTCTACCGAGCAAAGGAGCCTCTATGACACCGCAAGATTTTTATCAGCAATTAGAACAAGAGGGATTTCCCCTTTCTGATCAACAAAAAGACCAATTTGAAACCTACTTTTCTCGCCTCATCGAGTGGAATGAAAAGGTCAATCTGACCGCTATCACCCAAAAAGAAGAGGTCTATCTCAAGCACTTCTATGATTCGATTGCCCCCATCCTACAAGGCACAATTGAAAACAAGCCAAGCAGACTCCTCGATATTGGGGCTGGGGCTGGTTTTCCGAGCCTTCCCATGAAGATTCTCTTTCCAGAGCTTGAGGTGACCATCATCGACTCCCTCAACAAGCGCATCCAATTTTTGCACCTTCTTTCGGAGGAGTTGGGGCTGACTAAGGTACATTTTTACCACGGTCGGGCAGAAGATTTGGCCAAGGACAAGGATTTTAGAGCTAGTTTTGACCTTGTGACAGCACGCGCTGTGGCTAGGCTATCGGTCCTTTTAGAGCTGACCATCCCTTTTCTCAAAGTGGGGGGCAAACTCATCGCCCTCAAGGCTAGCAATACAAAATCTGAGCTAGATGAGGCCCAAAATGCCCTGCGCCTGCTCTTTGCCAAGGTGACAGAGGTCATGGACTATGCCTTACCAAACGGAGATGAGCGTCATCTGGTCATCATCCAAAAGGCCAAGGAAACCCCCAACAAATACCCTAGAAAAGCAGGCACCCCCAATAAGAAACCACTCTAACAACCAGAAAACGACACTCTAATGCGTGTCGTTTTTTTCATTGCCAAACAGCTCACTCTTTTTCCGAGCGGTTAATCAAGCGAAAAACAATAAATATCCCTAAAAGCAATAAGAGACGAATACCTTGATAAAGCCCTCCATCTAGACCGAACTGCTCCTTTAAGATGTGTAGGCTAAAGGCAAAACCAGCATATAAAACAAGAGCTAAAACGATTTTTTTCATGAGAAAACCTCCATCATACCTAATCTTATAGTAATATCGCTAATAACACTCCCAAACTGTTGTGCAAAATATGCATGAAGATAGGTGTCCATAGGCTATCGGTTTTTTTATAGGCATAACCTAAAATCAAGCCTGGAACAAAGTAGAAGAAAAAACCACTGATGTCACTCGGTCCATGCATCCAAGCAAAAAATATTGAGGCAAGGACAATCCCCCACCACCTATTAGCAAAGGCACCTTTTTGTAGAAAACCACGCGAGTAGCTTTCTTCTAAGATAGGGTCTAAAATACCAGTCCCAATCACAAGGGCAATAGACATCTTGGAGCTCCCATTGAAATCTGCTGCTTGGGAATGTACCCCTAAGAAATGCAGATACAATTTTGAAAAAGTCTCCATAATGAGAAAGAGTCCCCACATGAGTAAAAGAGATTTTAAACTGGGCAAGTTCAAACTATCGATATTCATTTTCCTCACCAGATAAAGCGATGCTAGGACAAAGCCCAGTGTCACCAAGATAAAGGCAAACTGATGTATAGAGTCATTCCCATCTATACTGTAAGTTATCCCAAAAATCAGGAACAAACTACAACAACCTAGGAGTCCATTAATCAAACGCTCTGGTATTTTTTCCATCTTTAAGCCCTCTTCTTTCTAGCAAAATGAATCGCTTCATGCTACCCATTCTTCTATCATAATAAACGCCTTTACTTTTCCTTCTTCCTTTCCTTCAAAGCTAAGGATACCACAAGTGCTAGCCCTATGACAAAGGTAAGCAAACCCATGCTGGCATTGACACCGTCTGATAAGGGAAAAAAGTGATTGATGAGCCGCAGCACTGATAGACCAGCCAATGCCCATACTGCTGAAAGCTCTAGACCTGCTGGATTGATGGTTTTTTTACGCAACTGAGAGACAAATACAAGAAAAACAAGTAAAACAGGAACCGCCGTATTACTGCTAGGACTCCCTCCGATGCCAAAGAGTATCGCCACATTGGACACGACAACTAACCCAACTCCTAGAGACACTAACATTTTTCTCATCTTTCTGCTCCTTTCACCAACACATCCCACATGAGATAACTTATAGAAAACCTTTTCATCCGCCTTACACTATCTATTTTATCACAACAGGGCCTTTTTCTCGTCCGAAAAAAATGAAAACGATTCTAAAAAACATCCGCAGTGCATCACCTCATGCGCTGATTATTCTCATCGGTCATGAGATTGATTATGAGATGATTTTTAGGGAGCACTGGTGCTTATTTGGAGTCATTGACAGGAGCATTGATCCGTCTCTTTCTTACTTGAGAGAGCGGGGCATCCGTCATCTGGATGCTGCACTTAGACGCTATTTCTAGGGCTAAGAAAAAAGCCAAGAACCCTTGGTTCTGACTTCTTGTTAGGTATTAGGCTTCCACCTTGGTGATGCGTCCTGTGTCCACGTCATAGATACCACCATAAATAGCAACATCATCTGGAATAAGAGGCGACGCCTTGAGAAGAGCCATGTCCTCACGCACACTTGCCTCCACATCTGAAAAAGGCAAGAAATCCATGTGAGAGGTATCCACCCCCAGTTTGGTTTCAAGTTCTTGATGAAAGCTTGCATTGGTAAAGGTCTGAGCACCGCAGTCGGTGTGATGGAGTACGACGATTTCGCGTGTTCCCAGTTGCTGCTCGGAAATGACCAAGGAGCGCAAGACATCCTCGGTCACCCGACCGCCAGCATTACGCAGGATATGGGCATCCCCAAGTGCCAAACCCAAGGCATGACCGACATGGAGCCTTGAGTCCATACAGGTCACAATGGCTACTCTGGTTTTGGGCTTAATAGGCAGATGCAAGTCCCCGTGAAGAGCGACATAGGCTTGATTGGCAGATAAAAAGTGTTCAAAGTAAGACATAGCCTTATCTTATCATTTTTTGAAAGTTTTGTCAGAAAATGGATATGCTTTTTCTGAAAATCTATTTTATTTCCACGGATTGTAGAAACGACCGTGGTTGAGAGAAATGAGGCTAAGGCTTATGACTAGAAAGAGGACAGCCACAGCGACACTGAGCCAGTCCGCTAGGGTATAGGGCTTGGTATGATACCAAGTCCGCTTTTTCTCCCTACCAAAACGGCGCAGCTCCATGGCTAAAGCCACCGTATCAATGCGCTCTAGCGAGCTAAAAATCAAAGGAGCGATGATGCGGATATTGCCCTTGATGCGAGCAAGGAGGCTGGCTTTTTTAGACAAGTCTAGGCCCCTAGCTTCTTGGGACAAACGAATCATACGGTAATCTTCCTGCAAATCTGGGATATAACGCAGGGTCAAGCTGACCGCATAGGCAGTTTTGTAAGGCACACCTAGCTGGTTAAGACTGGCGGCAAACTGGCTAGGATGGGTTGAGAGCAAAAAGACGACAGCCAAAGGCACCGTACAAAAGTATTTGAGCGCGAGGTTAAAGAGGTAAAAGAGCTCCTCAAGACTAAGCGAGTACGGCCCAATCCCCTTGAAGATGATGGTCCTGTGCCCATAGATCTCCTCCCCGTAATGAGGGGCAAAGAGATAGACCATGATGACATTTAGCACCGCAAATATCAGGACCAAATAGATGACAAACGAAACGTCCTTCCACCGAATCCGAGCGATAGGAAAGAGCGCCATGGCAAAGATAGCGATACAGGCGATGAGCCGTGTATCATAGCTAATCATGCAGGCGATGGAGGTGAGGACGAAAAAGAGAAGCTTGCTGGAACCTGACAAGCGGTGAATGAGGCTATGTCCCTCTTGATAACCCAATAATTTTCCATCAAGCATGACTGTCTCCTTGTCTATCAATGTAGTAAGCCGTAAGACTCTGTGGACTCACTCCCAGAGCGCCAGCCAAGTCAAACAGGCTGGTCTTTCTTAGATTAGCACGCGCTAGAAGATCCGGATCGCTCAAGATGTCAAAGGGCTTACCATCTGAAATGATGCTCCCATCCACCAAAACCACCGCACGGTCGCTATACTCAAGCATAAGCTGCATGTCATGAGTAATCATGACGATGGTGTGACCTGCCTCTTGCAAATCATCTAGAAAATCCATCATTTCTTGATAGTGTTTCAGATCCTGCCCTGCTGTCGGCTCATCTAAGAGGATGACCTCTGGTTCTAAAACGAGAATAGAAGCGATGGTGACCCGTTTCTTTTGCCCATAGGAAAGGGCTGAGATGGGCCAATCCCTCATCTCGTAAAGACCGCAGATCTTTAGCACGCGCTGAACCTTACTTTCGATCTCCTCTTGGGCTAGTCCTTTGGCGACAAGACCTAGTGCCACCTCGTCTTTGACCAAGGTCTGGCTAATCATCTGATTGGGATTTTGCAGGACATAACCAATTCGGCTAGCCCTTTCTGTGATGGTATCTCGGCTACAATCTTGCCCTTGATAGCGAACCTCTCCCTGACTTGGCACAAACTGGCAAAGCGCCTTGGCCAGACTGGACTTGCCAGCACCATTTTTGCCGATGATAGCCAAGCGCTCCCCACGACCAATAGCCAAATTTAGCCCATCAAGGACCTTTTTACCATTGGGATAGGTCAAAGACAAATCCTTGATGTCAAGGATGGTTTCTTGAGAAACATTGTTTTTTTCTATCGGTAGGGGGAGGTTGGCAGGTGTTAGAGGCAGATGAGAGAGATCGAGCAAATCATCAAAACTGGACAAGTCATAGCCCAACTCACGCAGACTGCTGATATAAAGTGGTTCTCTGATGCCGTAGGTACTCAAAATGTCAGCCTTTAGCAGATCATTAGGCGTACCGTTAAAAACGATCCTTCCATCAGACATCAAAACCACTCGGTCCACCTGCGCTTCTAGAACCTCCTCTAAGCGGTGTTCGATGATGATGGTGGTCAGCTCCTCCTTGCGGTGCAGATCATCAATCAACCGCAAAATCACATCTGCGGAATGAGGATCCAGATTAGCAAGCGGCTCATCAAAGAGGAGAATAGGGCTTTCATCTACTAGGACACCCGCTAGGCTGACCCGCTGCTTTTGCCCACCTGAGAGATCTTGAGGTCTTTGAGGCAGTAAGCTGTCTAGATCGAGTCGTTTTGCCCAGTCATGAACACTGGCTTTCATGCTATCTTGTGCCACACCGTCATTTTCAAGGGCAAAGGCTATATCCTCAGCCACCGAAAGACCGATAAACTGTCCGTCCGTATCCTGCAAGACCGTGCTAACTAGCCTAGACTTGTCATAGATGGACAGATCATAGGCGGGTTTTCCCTCCATGAAAAAGTCGCCTGTGGCTTCCCCTTTATAGTGGTTGGGAATGATGCCATTGATGAGCTGGCCTAGTGTGGATTTACCAGAGCCAGACGGTCCTGCGATGAGGACTTTTTCCCCTTGATAAATGGTGAGAGTTATATTTTTTAAGGTTGCTTCTTGCTGAATGTCATAACGAAAGGAAAAATCTTTCCATTCTATCGCTTTTTCCATAGCTTATCCTTTTTTGAGGCTGCCAGATTGGGTTCTCGTTCTAGCATAAAGGACGATGAGAAGAGTGCCTCCAATACCGATAGTGAGGGCATTGACACTAGCAGACCAGATGCCTTGGGCATAAACCTTGCTTGCAATTTCCTTATAGACCGCTACATCGCCAAAAGGCGCGATGACTCCCCAACCAAGGAAGTTGCAGACGACTTGCGTGACGTTAAAGAGGACCAAGTCTTTAGTGGTGACACGTCCACTGTCTAGGCGGATACGTTTGGCTAAAAGACCGATGCCAAGACCAATCAAGGCACTCACGATGACCCAAGTCCACCAAACAGACCCATACTGGATGGCATCCTTGAGCGCATGACCGATGAGACCGATGAAAAAGCCCACACCCGGTCCGTAAAGAAGAGCAAAGAGGGCTAAAACCGCATACTGCAACTGAATGCTAGTATTTGGCACTGGGGTTGGGATATTGACCAAGATCCCGATCACGATAAAGAGGGCTGCACCGATACCGGTTGCGACAACTTTTTTGATAGGTGTATTTTTCATCATTTTCTCCTAAATACTCTTAATTTCAATGATCCAGCTAGGACCAACACCGACATTATAGGCCTTGGCAAAAGAACCTTGATTGATGGCAAGACCTAGACGATAGAGGGAATTGATATAAAGAATGGGTTGCCCCAAACGCACATCAGCAAAAGACTTGCCGTAGGTGACTTGATTTTGATAGACCAGCATATCGTTGTGATAGATGGTCACTTCAAAACGATCGCCGAACTTTGGATCTAGCGTATAGAACTCTTCTCTTGTAATCGAGGTCCACAAAGAACCAAAGCGCACGTCCAAGATGTCGATAGCACCAAGCACACGCCCGTCTTCGACCTTAGTCTCTACGGCTGGCAACTCCACAATCCGGTCCACCGAAAGCTCTGGCCCCACCTCTTCAAAGCTGATGTGGCGGCTAGCTAGCTTAGCACCGGTGTAAGCATAGACATCCCGACCGTGGAAGGTATAGGAATACTCGGTGTTTTCCCTGCGGTTTTTGACCTCAGAGATTTCTCTGATGGCCTTGATCCCGATATGCTTTTTGATATAAGACAGCGTCCCATTATCTGGAGTCACGATATACTGGTTGGTCTCGGTGAGGGCCACCACGCTCTTACGGTCAGACCCTACGCCAGGATCGACGACGGAGACAAAGGTCGTCCCTTCTGGCCAGTAATCAATGGTCTGAAAGAGACGGTAGCTGGCTTCAAAAATGTTATACGGTGTAATGTCATGCGTCAATTGGTGAACGCCCAAGGTCGGATCTTCTTGTAGAGCCACACCTGTCATAGCAGACACTGCCCCGTCCACTAGACCAAAGTCTGATTGCAATACCAATAATTTATTTGCCATGTCTTTCCTCTTTTTCTTAAAGATTATTCTATTTTACCATATTTTCGTTCGCTTTTCTAAGAGGAATTTTTTAAGCGATGGTATAGTTTAAAACTATAATAAAAAGGACAGGCTGACTCCCTGTCCGATTTCTTTACTGATGACTCAAACGATCTATATCTGCTGTCAAGGTTTCTAGTGAAGCAGGATACTCTAGCGCCAAATAATCCACCTGAGGAAAACTCTTGATAAGATCTAAAATATCTAGTTCTCCATCAAAGAGTCCTGAAAGACTGGCCTTGCCGTCCTCTAACTGATAATTCTTTAAGTGGAGGTAGCGGGTCACCTCTTTAAGTTCATCTCTGGCCTTGAGGGGATTTTCTCCCACAAACGCCCAATTGGCTGTATCAAAGACAAAGTCGATAGGTAAATTAGCCTGTCTCACTAAGTCCATACTACGCTTACAGTTCATGATGCTAGCGTGTTCTGGGGTTTGATTGTTTTCCAAAAACAATCTTGGTCCTGCTTTTAGCAAGTCTTGGTAAGGTGTTAGCTCATCTGCCTCAATCCCTTGGCTGGATCCGGTATTGAGCTTGAGCCCAAACGCACCTAAATCCTTGCTTTCAGCAAGAATAGCAGAAAGCTGAGGATTGACCTGCCCTTCAAGGAAAAAATCACTATTAACACTATAAAAGAGTCTGATTCCCATTTGATGAGCTTTCTTGGCTAGCTCTGTTCTCTCACCTTGGGTTAAAAATTCCCGTCGCACTTCAAAACAAGATAGACCCAAATCAGGTAAAATATCGAGCAGATCTAGCTGACGCTCCCCCCTTTCTAGTTGGTCCAAAAAAACGATACTATTTAAAATCAATACTTCCTTTGTCATGATAGCTCCTTTAAGGCTTCTAAGGATACCCAAACAGGTTTAAGGGCTTCTAGTAAACGCCGATAGACTTGATATTTTTGGTCGTAGTGGTCTTGAGCCTTAGGATTTGGCTCGTATCTTTCTTTGACTCTGGTCATCTGTTGACTGACTGCAGCTAAGGATAGATCCTCTAAGCTAGATCTAGCTAGTATAGCACCTCCTAAACCGCCCAATTCCTTAGCCTCCAAGACCTCGACAGGATAGCCTAGACTATCGGCAAACATCTGCATCCATTGAGACGAATTGGTCCCTCCACCAGACAGACGAATAGCTCTAGGTACTTCTGCCATGCTCTCTAGGAGCTGCTCTATATGGTAGCGATGAGCAAAGCAAATGCCCTCATAGACCGCCCTTATCATCTGTGATTTACTAGATGTCCGTGTCAATCCAAAGAAGCAACTACTGGCTTTTTCACCGACCTGACTACCATACAAAAACGGAAGAAAAATCAAGGAATTATAACAGCTATCCGTCTCAGCAAGAAAAATCTCCAAGGTTTCATAAATAGACTGCCCTTGATCACTTAGATGCGCTATCTCCTCACTCATGAGCATCTTGAGCATGGCATCTAAATTCCCAGCAGAGGTGGGGCTACTCGCCTCAACTAGATACTTTCCATCTGCAAACAAGGAATTCATCAAACCTGACTCCTGCACTGCTGGGAGGTGACTGACATAAGTATTGATATTCCACGTTCCAGCAATGGCGCTGATGTAGTGATCGTCCAAAACACCAGATGAAAGGGCACAGGCATCAATGTCAAAGAGACCAGCTATGACCGATATCCCAGCAGAAAGTCCCGTAACCCTTGCCACCTCCTGCGAGAGACCAGCGACAAGATCGCGACTCCCCACCAAGGGAGGGCGCGCCATTCTCATCTCCTCAATGCCAAAAAAGGTTAGACTCTCATCCGCATAGGTCTGTTGTTCCAAATTAATCCAGTGGTTGCCTGAAGCATCTCCGATTTCTTGGGTGATGCGCCCGGTCAGCTTATAGCGCAGATAATCCTTGGCTGATAAGACAAAGCCGATGCTAGCATAGGTTTCTGGGGCGTTCTCTTTAAGATAACGCAATAAAACAGGTGCTTGACTGGCAACCACATGCTGATGGGTGATGGACCAGAGTTCCCCGATACGCGATTCAAATTGACTGACCAGATGGCTAGCTCTCTCATCAGTCGAGAGGATGCCGCGTCCTAACTCTCGTCCACCTTTATCTAGTAAATACAAGCCTTTACCGTGTCCAATACAAGTCACAGCTGCAACTTCTTGCGGATGGATTCGAGAAGTCTCAATTACCTTCTTGATACTGGTTTGGACCTGCTGCCAGAGCTGGGTCAAATCAATCTCCCGTTGACCTGGTATCTCCTCAATCTTGAGGGTCTCAAAAGCATGGTGAGCCACTTCCCTTCCCTCTTTGTCAAACAAGATAACCTTAGTGGAGGTTCCCCCGTAATCAATACTTAAATAATAAGGCATATCCTTTTTTCCTTTCTATCTCTCTTATCATCTAGCCAAAGAAGGAGAGAAAGACCATGGGTCCTACTCTCCGAACTCAGCTTTTTCTAGAAAAGGTTGAGGGCTTTGGTAATCTCATCTTGCGCAGCACGATTAGCTGCCACGGCTGCTGGTTTGAAATAAACCCGATCAGCATTGTTGTAAAGGACATCTTCTAGCTCTTCTGGCGTAAAGATATCCGTATGCTCTAGCCAAGTAGATAATTCTTCATAAGTGTTAAAGGTTGCAGACCACGGTGCATCCGTTCCCCAGATGATGCGTTTTGCACCCAAGATTTCCTTTGCAATGCGTACATTTTGTTCTGATTTTGGAAATGGAAAGGCATCAGGACGATCAATATCTTGGATCGCAGAAATGTCGGTGTAGATATTCTCTAAGTCTTTCCACATCACCAAATCCCCACGCAAACGATTTGGCGTATCTGCATGTGGGAAGGACAAGTGACAAACCACAAAATCAAAACTTGGGTAAAGGCGTGCAAGATTAGCAATCGCATCTGGTTGATGGCTGATTTGATCCCAGTTGCCATAATCTACTGTCACCACAAAACCAGGATAATCCAAGAGATAGCTCAAAATCTGGCTAACATGTGGATCGCTATCTAGACGAAACGGTGTCATCTGACCACGATAACCGTGAATGCCGCCACCTTGACTGATTTCAAACTTGATCGCCCTAAAGCCCAATTCTTCCACATGGCGCTTGACGATTGTCATGGCATTTTCCGCAAAAGGATCCACAGAGAAAGCTCCCGTAAAGCGCTCAGGGTATTTCTTCATCGCCAAGTAAGTTTCATAGTTTTGGTAGCCATTGAGATGACCTTGCAGGATGACCGCTTTTTCAATTCCATTGTCATCCATGAAACGAAGATAGCTCTCCGCTGTAAAATCCTTGTCCCCATAACCATCTGGAATGAGCTTAATCAATTCTCCATCATCCCAAATCGCATAACCATTGCCGATCGCATTCAAACGACCCTTCCCATTAAAACCAGCAATCGCTCCAACAATATGAGCATGTCCATCAATTTTTTTCATAAGATAATCCTTTCATAAGATACAAAGTCGCGATTCTGCCTTGGGCAGAAATTTTCGATGCAATGAAGTTTTCCCCAGTAACTTTAGGAGGAGAAGGCTCTCCTACTCATCTCCGCCGATAAAGATTTTCTCGGTACTTCCTTCAAAGCCACTGTTTTTGTCTGCCATTTTCTTGAGGTAGCTGTAAATGCTGTCACGTCTCGTTCTCAATAAGACGAGGAAGACTAGATAAATAACAACGCTCACACCGATATAAAGAGGATTGCCAGATAGCCAAGCAAAAAAGACAAGAGCCGTCAGCGGGTGTGCCAAGAGGTTAAAACTCATAATGAGGGTGACACCAGCAGGGAGGGCTGCACCAAATTGTTTGACAGCATCGGTGTAAATCGGACCAAGGCTAGAGGCGGCATAAAGCCCTAGAGAGAACCAGATAATCCCATTTAAGATGGCTTTCAAGATATTACCCTTGGTTACAGCAATCATAGCTTCAATCATAAAGGGAATGGCAATCAAATCCACGACCGGAAGCGCTTTGTTTCCCGGCAAGACCAAGGAAATCAAAACCATAATCGGTACTAAAATCAAACCAGCAATGATGGTCGCAGGTTCACCAAAGCCAACCCCATCGTCCACAGCGATAAACCAACGTTTCTTATTGTTGATACTTTCGTCTTCGCTTTCTTTTTTCTTGTTGCTCTCAACTGCCGCAGCAAGGGGTGAAAAGGCAGAAGCAAAGACACCCGTGATGAGCGGGAAGATGGTCATCACAGCCGCAAGAGCGACCGCAAAACTCAAGATACCACCCCAAGCCTTGATATTCCCTAAATCCTTGAGACTGCCAAGAACGCCAATGATAAGACCAAGCAGAAAACCTAGAACCATAGGCTCTCCGAAAATCCCCAATTTCTTTTTCAAGGATTCTGGATTGAGCTTGACCTTGTTGACCCCAAGAAGGTTCCAAATCGGATCTAAAATGAGAGCAGGAATCAAGGTTTCAATGTTGTGAATGGAGTTGATGGTCGCATTTTTTACGCCGTAGTAATCCGCCCAGCGGTCTGCCACCACTTCTGACATGATGAGAGAGTAAAGAAGGACGAAAACCATAAAGGCAAAGGAGAGGACAAAATTCCCTGTTGCGGCATACATCATGGTTCCCCAAACCATGTAACCAAAGTTATTCCACAGGTTGGACGGAACAAAGACCCGTGTGATCCCCACCAAAAAGAGGACCAGCTCAATCAAAAGACCAAAGACGAAGAAAGATAGGCCAATCTCAGAAGAGAAGGCGGTCAAAGACCCTGCCTGCCAACCAATATCCACAATCGGCAAATTAAGCCCTGTGGTTTGGACCATCTGCTGGATGTACTTGGTCACAAGAGGGGCAAAAGACGAGATGACCCAGCCAAATCCTGTCAAACCCACCCCAGCACGAAGGGCACTAAAGAAGGCTTTTTTAGGCGGAACCTTGAGAAAAAGGCTGACGATGAAGATCATCATAGGAACAACAGTCGATGCACCAAAGACATCGAAAAAGTCATGAAGTGCTTGTAACATAAGATTTCCTTTTCTATTTTAATTTTTAAGCGCTTACACAGCTGTTCTAAGATGTGGGGAAGCAATGTCTTCCCCACATGTGATGGCTTTAAGGGTTGACCACATTTTGCGGATGACCCTCATAAAAGGCGATGATATTATCTGCTGCTTCTTTAGCCAGAGTACGTCTGCCCTCAATAGTTCCTGTTCCTGCATGAGGCGCCATGATGACATTATCCAAAGCTCTAAGGCGTTCTGACACTTCTGGTTCAAATTCAAACACGTCTAGTCCAGCTCCAGCGATTTCACCAGTTTCCAAAGCCCAGATGAGATCTTCTTCAGAAACGATTGGACCACGCGCAGCATTGACCAAGTAACTGCGGTTCTTCATCTTCTTAAAGATATCCTTGTTAAACTTGTGACGGGTGGACTCTAAGAGTGGCGCATGGATGGTGATGACATCGGCTTCTTGGACCAAATCGTCAAACTCACGGTATTCCACGCCGAGTTCTGCTTCCCTTTCTTCTGGCATACGGAAAGGATCATGGTACAAGACCTTCATGCCAAAAGCCTTGGCAAAACCTGCCACAGTTGAACCGATGCGACCCATACCGTAGATTCCCAAGGTCGCTCCACTGAGGGTCAATCCTTGATAACGGCGCTCACTTGGGTCAATCCAGCCTCCCTCACGCACCACCTTGTCATAAAAGGCGAGGCGTTTGGTTGCAGCTAGCAATAAGGTAAAGGTCATCTCAGCTGTTGGGATACGCACAGCCTGTGGAGAATTAGACACCACGATGCCTTTTTCCTTAGCATAAGCGATATCCACATGGTCAAAACCAACTGCATTAAGGGAAATCATTTCTAGATTTTTGCCTGCATCAAGGAGTTCCTTGTCCCCTTTTTGCCCCATAAGAAGCCAAGCATCATACTCTCCCAAGTGTTCCAAGACATAGTCACGAGAGAAAGGTTCACCCTCTGTATGGGTCACGTCAAATTTTTCCATCAATTCGACCAAACCTTCTTTAGGAACGATACCCGTTACCAATACTTTTTTCTTAGACATCTTTTGTCCTCCTTTTAATGATGACTTAATTCATATAAGGCCACTTCGCCCCTGCCATTATTGGCAGAGAAGATATAGGCCCGTCCTTCTTTTTCAAAGGCCAAACAGTTACTAGAGGCATTGCCTTCATCCACCACATCATAGACGAGCTTGCCTTCTTCAAAGCGGTAGAGATACAAGTCTGCTTGATCTGACCTGTAACCAAAGACAGCCACCTGCTCACCTAGCAGCTCACCAGCCCAAAGGGCATGCCCAAAAGGCGTTCTTTCCGGATGACGGTAGAGCTCTTGGGAGAAATCCTCAGACAAAATCCGAAAACCATCCCCGTGAAATCCTTGGATGATGACCTGTTCTTTTTGCCCATCGCCATTCAAATCCACAGACACCACGTCGCTAGTTTCCTCTGAAAAGAGCTGATCCAAGCGCCAATCCTTGGTATCTGACTTATCTGGATAGGTGAGTTTGAAAATCCCTTCAACACTGGTGATGAGAGAATAGCCCTCTTCATGTACCGCATAGTAGCCGTGGTTTTTCAACAACCTAAGAGGCAAGGCGCGCAAGTCTAGAAGCTGACGTTTGTGCGCATCAAAGCGCCCCACAAAAATCGCTCCCTTGTCCGACCAATCCTCGACAAAGGCCTTAGAATTCGCAATGGTGCAGCCCACAAACAAGAGCCCCGCAGACGACTCAATCACATCAAAGCGGTGCAAATAAGGGAAATCCATGAGTTTTTCAACCTCCCAAGTCTCCCCTGTAAAGCGAGCGTAAACCAGCTGACACCGACTAGCATCAAAGCCCGGATAAAAGCGCTGGGTGGCGATAAAATCCATGGTCCCTGGAATCGGAATCAAACTCATGGTTCCACCGACACGCTCCCAGACCACTATACGTTTAAAGTCATGATGGACATCAAAAGCGTAGCAAGCGTCATCCACTTCCGAAGCCACAAGAAGAAAATCATGCTCAGTATCCGTCAAACGACAGACCGCATAACAGGCCTCCAAGGGATGACTGAGGATTTTTTGAATGTGCATGGCAACCTCCTTTTCTAGTGAAACGTTTAACTCAAAACCTTAAAAGAATAGGTTAAACGTTAAACTTAACCTTACTCTCTTATTATAACGCTTATCTTTCGAAAAAGCAAGCGCTTTCTATCGAAAATTCTCATTTTTTAAAAAGAATCCCTCAAAATAATCTGGTTCTTGACCACCTTTAGCTCTGCAGAGCGAGAGAAATCTCCCTCTTCTAGCTTATCCAATAGACAAAAAGCCGCCTCACAGCCAATGGCATAAGAATCCTGGCGAATAGCTGAAACACCCGGGTTTAGAGCACTCATCCAGTCCAAATCCTCATAGGTGCCCAAGCCAAAGTCCACTGGGTAACTAAAGGGCAGATCCTTGACCAGTTGGAGAAAAGCCAGTAAGGACGGACCATTCATGGTAAAAAAGGCTGGTTTTTCAGTTGAGCTGTTCAAGATCCTTTCTACCTTGTCTTTTAGCCCTTCTTCCCCCAAGGTCAAGAGATGGTCTAGAGGATTTTGACGCATGACTTCTTGAAAGGCTTGATAGCGTAGCTCTCTGGTCGAGATGCCAGATAAGGGAAAGGTTACAAAATAGATGGTTTCATAGCCTTTTTCTTTCATCAGTGCCAGAAATGCTTGGGTTGAATCTTGATTATCCGATACCACCGTGTCAAATTGCAAGATTTTGGCTTGCCGATCGACCATGACCAGTTGCTGAGAGTCAAAATCAGCTAATTGCGGATGATTGGGATCAACCGAGTCAAGAATAATCCCTGAAACATTTTGCTGACGTAATTGCACCAGACTAGCTAGCTCACTTTCGACAGCATTGTCGGAATTGGTAAAGGTCACCGCATAGCCTCTTTCTTTGCAGGCATCGTAAATACCCTTCATCATCGTTGAGGTAAAGGGGTTGGTAATATCCGCCAGAGCAACCCCGATGGTTTTGGTATCTCTGGTGACGAGGCTTTGCGCCACTTTACTGGGTTGATAGCCTGTTTCTGCAATCACTGCTGCAATGCGTGCCTTGGTCTCATCTGACATTTTTTTGTAATTTCCATTCATATAATAGGAAATCGTAGCTGGAGAGACCCCGACTTGTTTGGCGATATCTTTGATGGTTACCCTCTTTGACATCTTCTTCTCCTTTGATTTGCCGTCTTTTCATAGTTTTATTTTACCACGCTTTGGGAATTTTGGACCAAAAAAGAGGGATCTTCCCCCTCTTTTAAGCCTTTTTCTTCCAAGCTGATTTTTCCGCAACAGCTGTAAAGAGGACATCTGTCGAAGAGTTGATGGCTGTCTCACAAGAGTCTTGGATAACTCCGATGATAAATCCAACCCCCACCACTTCAATCGCCAAATCATTTGAAATACCAAATAAGCTACAAGCTAGTGGTACAAGGAGCAAAGACCCCCCAGCGACACCAGAAGCTCCACAGGCTGAAAGAGCCGCTACCACACTAAGGAGAAAGGCCGTCGGAAAATCAACCGTAATGCCCAAGGTATTGGTCGCAGCCAAGGTCAAGACCGTGATGGTAATCGCTGCCCCTGCCATATTGATGGTCGCTCCAAGAGGAATAGACACGGAGTAGGTATCCTTATCAAGACCTAGATCTTCACAGAGTTTCATATTAACTGGAATATTGGCAGCTGATGAGCGCGTAAAGAAGGCAGTCAAGCCACTTTCTTTTAAGCAACGAAAAACCAAAGGATAAGGATTCTTTCGCATCATGACAAAGGCAATCAAAGGATTGACCACCAAAGCCACCACTGCCATGGTACCAATCAGTAACAAGAGCAGCTGACCGTAGTGTCCCAAAACACCAAGACCATTATCTGCAACCGTGGTGTAAACCAAGCCCATAATCCCAAAAGGCGCACAGTTGATCACCCACTGAACCACTTGTGACGTGGCATCAGAAAGATTGCCCAAAAGGTCCTTGACGCTATCACTAGCTTTTCGTAGGGCTAGACCAAACAAAACTGCCCAGGCCAATACACCGATATAGTTAGCTGTCGCAATCGCATTGATAGGATTATCCACAATGTTGGTCAAAAAGGTTTGAAAGACATCCGCAATCCCATGCGGAGCTTGACTGGCAACCTTAGCTCCCCCGCCTTCTGATAGAATCAAGCGAACAGGAAATAGAAAACTCGCCACAACCGCCACCAAAGCCGCAGAAAAGGTTCCGACAAGGTAGAGAACGATGACCGTTTTCATGTTGGTTTGTTGTCCCTCACGCGTTTGACAAAGCGCATAAGCGACCAAGACAAAGACTAAGACGGGGGCAACGCCTTTTAGCGCACCAACAAAGACCGTTCCAAAAAGGCCAATAACGGACCACTTGGGTAACAAAAGCCCCAAGATTAAGCCCACAAAAACCCCAACAATAATGCGCTGAATCAAACTCAGTCGCTGCCACATAGCAAGTGTTTGTTTCATCTGATACTCCTTTTATTCATCGCTTTAATCAGTGTAACTCCTATTATATAAGAAAATAAAGAAAATTTCAAGTTAAGAAAAGAGAATGAAAAGGATTTCATTCTCTTTTTACTATCTTTTAAAGCTGATCTATCTCAAAACTTTCGGCTTTTTGCTTACCTGGAAGGACCAAGGACAGGGCAAGACCAAGTAAAGCTGGCACTAACCACGGCATAGAAGCGTCCGCAAACGGAAGGTGGTTAATCATATTGCTCACCCCTTCCCACTTGAACTGGCTAGCCAGAACCACAAGGAAGGATAGGACGCTCACCACTCCCATGGTGATCTGCATACCAAGTTTTGAAAGAGGAACTAAGCGATTTAACATGACCATCATGACAATCGTAATGGTAATCGGATAAAGCAAGAGCAAAACAGGAACTGAATAGGTAATGATGGCATTTAATCCCACATTTGCAATCGCAAAACCAATCAAGGTAAAGGCTGTGGTATAGACCTTATAAGAAAATCTTGGGAAGGTCTTTTGGAAAAACTCAGCCGTTGCCACAATCAAACCAACCGTTGTGGTAAAGCAGGTCATGGCAACCATAACAGCAAGGAAGATTTGCGCGCTGCTACCAAAAATAGCTTGGGTCGCTTGAGAAAGGACATAAACCCCTTTATTGGTATCGCCTGTCATGATGTCTTGTGGCACTGGGAAGTGATTGCCCAAAAAGCCAAGACCGATATAAAGAGCACTAAAGGCAAGTGCCACAACGATCCCCACCACCCAGATGGTTGAGATGTACTCTTTTTTAGAGGTAAAGCCGAGTTGCTTCAAGGTTTGAACCGCAATCACACTAAAGGCAACCGCAGCAAGAGCATCTAGCGTATTATAACCTTCTAAAAATCCTGTTCCAAAAGCAGCATTAGCATAGGTTCCAACAGCCTCTTGGGTCGGATGACTACCGTACTTGGCAGCCCCTAACACCACCAAAATGACAATCAAAATAGCAAAAACTGGGGTCAAAATTCGACCAATACTATCAAGGATCTTGGAAGGATTAAGAGCGATGAGGTAGGCAATGGCAAAGTAAATCACCGTAAAAATGACCAAGCCAAGACCAGCTACCCCACTAGGTAAAAGCGGCGCTATCCCCACCTCATAGGCTGTGGTGGCTGTTCTAGGAATGGCAAAGAAAGGGCCAATGGCAAGATAGAGCGCCACCAGATAAATCGTGGCATAAAGGGGGGAAATCTTGGTAGAAATCTCATGCACATAGCCTTTTGGATTGAGTGTACCAATCACCAAGGTCAAGACGGCTATCCCCACACCAGACAAGACAAATCCAGCAATAGCCGGCCAGAAATTCCCGCCTGACAAAGCCCCTAAACTAGGAGGGAAAATCAAGTTTCCCGCTCCAAAAAATATGCCAAATAAAAGTAGGCCTGTCAGCGATCCTTTTTTTAACATCACAAATCTCCTTTTCATTTTTTATCATTATACCAAATTTTTAGATAAATGGAAGAGCCAATTCACAAATTATTTTACTTTTGAATAATCTATTCCCCTCTTTTTGAGAGAAAACCGAACTTTCTCCCTCTTTTTCAGCACAGGTTCGAAACAGAAGAACCCTAGCGTTCGGTTTAAGAAAAATAAGAAATAAATTGAAGATGAAAGCGTTTTTTGGTATACTCATTCATAGGAGGCTAAGGACGATGACGAGGGTGCAATGACGGGCACTCCAACACCTTGTTGGCTTCAACAAGATGAACAGCAGATTTGAGAACATAGGAGGAAATAGATGCAAAAACCACCACATTCCTTTAAGCATTGGTTACTGGGGATGGCTCTTTTCCTAGGATTTATCCTAACACCACAAGGAGTCAAGGCGCAGAGCGTGGTCCTAGAAGCCCAGACAGCGAGACAGATGACAACTCCTGAAACAGCGAATAAGGATGTCTCCCAAGATCTCCCTGTCCAAGCACAAGTTTCAGAAAGTCCACCTGCCCTAAACCAAGAGCAAGAAAAAGGGGAACAAGACCAGACAGACATCTACCAAAAGGCTGAACAGAAGGTTCAGCCACAAGAGCCTGCCCCTCAGCCTCAACAGTTGGACTCACCTGAACACACCGATCAAAAAGCTAAAGCACAAGCAAGCTTTTTCTCTGCTAAGGAGGAGGTTAATCCTTCATCGCCCTTGAATCAAGCGGAGTTGGAACAAACCGCTAAAAAATACCTCGAAAATGCTAACCAACAAGAGCGACACCTCTTTCACTTGGCCAAAAACGATGACGAAAAAGAGAAGGTTCTCACCTACCTCTTTGATAATCAAGCCGAGGAAGATTTAGCCCTTAACTTTTTAGACCACATCAAGCCCTACCTGTCCACTGAACAGCTAGAGGCCTTAGACAAAGAAACAGACCCAACTCGCTACAAAGAGCTGGTTAAGGAATACTTTTAAGCCTACAAGCGGACGAGCGACCTCACTGACCTGGTCAGCTACCTAATCTCGGACAGTTCTAAGGAAGAGTTTGACCAGATCATTCACGCCAAGACACAAGATGAACTAGCTGATACTCTCCTTGACATGGCACAAAAACGAGACGGCACCATCAAAGACGAGGCACCGACTCACCCTTCTGCCTTTCGAAACGCTGGTGTTTTAGGAGGCCTTTTCTCTGGACTGATGAGTAATGGAGGTGCCATTCTCAATGCTGGCAGAGCTGTTCTCGGTGCTGTTGTTGAAACGGCAATCGAGGGGTTTGCTGCAGTGGAAGCCGTTGTATCAGCTCCTGTTATCCTTGGAGCTGCAGTTGTTGCGGGCGCTGCATATGGAGGCTATCTCCTTTATCAACATTTCCATTCGGCCCAGCCCGTCCACTATAATCCACCAACTTATCAAGCCGCTAAGATCTCTTCTGGCCAGATCATCCAACAGCGGATCACCGCCAGAGAACAAGAACAACTCTACGGAAATGCCTACCAGCAATTTCGCAGAACAACGCCTATTTTGGCTAGAACTATGATCAGCAACGCCATCTCCCAATTTACAGGAACTGCTTCTTCCTCAGGGACGGCGCAACGTGCTAGAGCCAAACTAACAGCAGGCGGTCTCAGACAGTCTGGTATTCTCTCACAACTCACAGCAGACACCAGTTCTCTCGCTCCTAAGCTTGAAGCTGCCATCACCTTCCATACTGTGGTTTCAGGTGAGTCTGTTTGGTCTATTGCTCACAAATACGGCATTTCCATGAGCGATCTCAGACAGTGGAACGGTATTGTGGACAATGTCCTTTATCCTGGGGATCAACTCATTGTCGGTGAAAAAACGATCGAAGAGGCAGGCAATCTCCTCCACACCGTCCTCAGCGGAGAGTCCGTTTGGTCCATCTCCCACAAATACGGGATCTCCATGGCAGACTTTATCAAGTGGAACCATATTGTCAACAACCTCATCCACCCAGGGCAACCCGTGATTGTCAAGATGGGGATCACAACTCCTGCCCTTAAACCGGTGGCAAAACCAACCACTACTACCCCTGCTAGACCCACTTATACCATTAAACCGGGGGACTCCGTTTGGGGGATTGCCCATCAGTTTGGGATCTCTATGGCAGATCTGATCAAGTGGAATGGGATCATCAACAACACCATCCATCCGGGGCAAGTGATCACAATCGGTGCGCCCATCACCAAAGCCAGTGAAACCCCAATCGCTAAACCAACCACTATCCCACCCGTGCAACACGTGGTCAATGCTGGCGAATCTCTCTGGCTCATCGGTCATCAGTACGGGGTGACGATTGAGCAGTTGAAAAACTTGAATGGCCTCACCAGCAATCTCATCCATCCGGGGCAAATCCTAACCATCAAAACAGGACGTAACATCCGCTCCATTCCAAAAGGGGCTAAGACCTACAAAGTTAAGTCTGGAGACTCCGTCTGGGGCATCGCCAACCGATTTCGCATCAAGATGAGCGATCTCATCAAGTGGAACAATATCGCCAATAACCTCATCCACCCTGGGCAAAGCCTGATCATTGAGAAATTCCTAGACCCAGACCCTGCTCTCACACACCCTCCTGTGACAGGTTTTCCACTCCCTGAAGCCGAGCCCCATATCACCACAGAACCCCTACCTGAACCTGAAAATCCGATCACCAAACAACCTAACCCACCAACTGTGGGACTGGAAAATGGAGGCGTGATCGCAGATCCACTGCCAGAAGAAGAAGGACATATCACCGTTCATCCGCCTCAAGTGGATACGGCTACTCTTCTACTACTTCACAAAACATTAGATGACCTCACTGTTAAAGAAATTCATGATATGAGTGTCTCTGATTGGAGAAAACTTGTAAAAGCGAATGCAGACAAGGGATGGACTATAGACGAACATGGAAAATTTATCCATGTCAAACATAACGGAAAATTCAAGATTCGGACTGATCCACCAGATAAAGTAACAAAATATGATCATATTCACGTCTATGACATAGACGGAAATTTACTGGATATTGATGGAAATATCGTTCAAGAATCAGACGAAAAAGGACATATTCCTTGGGCAAAATGGTGGTAAAATTGACTTACTATCATTAATCTATCTTTAATAAAAGAAAGGTACAAAATATGAGACAAGTCTATTCTCAAGCTAAAAAGTTTTCTCAACCTGTTATCACTAAAGAAAAAGTCGAGAAAGTCGAAGAGTTACTTAATCAACTCTTCGCTTATGATCCTGTTATTTTTAACATTGAGGCACATTACTTTTTAGATGAAATTGTCATTTATCTAGACACAAAAGAAGTAAACGATGAGATGTGGCAGATAACCTTTTTATCCTGTGGAGAAGTTCACTATGAAACAGATGCCCACTATCGATCCTTAACGCATGTTTCAGATAGCTCCTTACCAGAGCTAGGACATTTAGGCTTTGCAAATGTTGAGGTGAACATTTTTGACAAAGAACCTAGAACAGATATTATAATGTCACCAAGCCCTGAAGAACAAACAGAATGGAAGCCTATCTATGTTGAAGAACCACATTTTATGAAAATTTCTCTAACAACTCGAAAATTATTTTTAACAGTCGTTTGTCGTCAAGTGTCTGTTAAAAGAGTCAAACGAAAAGAACATCACTTTTTTTGGCAAGAAAATAATTTTGACGGAGTTATTCCTTACGGCAACGGAAAAAAATGGTAAAATCTCCTATATTCTTATGCGTAACAGCTCCATATTTTTCTACCCTAGGAGGCAACTATGCAAAACAACATCCACATCGTTGAGGACTTAAGCCAGATCCCCATCCCAGACAATCATCACTTGGCTGTCCTTGATCAAGCACTCTATCTAAAATCTGATTCAGATATCCTAACAGCCCTAGGACACCTCTATCACATGCCAGACTACCACAATTGGGCTGCTGTAAGTGACTGGATTAGAGACTTAGATTGGCTAAACGCTGAGGGGTACGTACTAGCCATTGATCAGTTTAATAATTTTATGAGTGAGGATAGTGATATTAAAAATCTCTTTTTATATATTCTATCTGGTTCTGTCCTACCATGGTGGGAAGGAGAAATTCTGAATTGTATGGTTGGAGGTGAAACAAAAAGTTTCCAAGTTTACTTGGTCAACAACAGCCCCCTCTCACTCCCAGCTCCCTCACCCAATCAAGAGCGGATCAACAACCAAGTCCAGCTGGCTCATCACCTAGACGACATCCCCATCCCAGACGACCAGCATGTGGTCATCCTAGACGGGGCAACCATCCAGTCTGAGAGGGAACTTCTAGCCATCCTAGAAAACGCCTACCAACTCCCCCCTTGTCAAAATCTGGACGATCTTAAAAAAGGGCTACGTGACCTCTCATGGATAGATGCCTCAGGCTATGTCCTCATCATCAAACAATTTGAGGACTTTATGAAAGAGGATCCAAGTAAATATCAATTTCTTTCTCTCTTGTTCCTAGATACCCTACATTTTTGGTCAGGTGATTTGGGATACTGGCTCTCCAAAGATGAGTTTATCGGGGATAGACCAAAACAGCTCAAATCCTTTCAAATGTACTGGATCAAGGACTAGCAACAACTCCTCACCCTATCTGCTGGAGAATGGAAGGCAATCGCCGATGCGACAGGATGGGAGGCTTTGGAGAATAATGGACGAATTCATATCAAACGGCCTGAAGGATCTTATGAAAACAAAAAGGATCCTAGGTACTTCCGTATCCGAGTGGATCCAGCAGGCTCTGATGCTAATACACCTTATCAGCACATCCACATCTACGATAAAGATGGAAATCCTTTAGACATTAAGGGAAATATTGTTGACCGTACCAGTCCCGAGTCTCACATCCCTTGGACAGAAGAAACTTACCTACAATACAGGGGGAAATAAAATGAAAAACGAGTACTTGACTACTCTCGAAGCCATTCAAGAAAAACTCAACTCTATACATTTACACGATATGCATACTTTCGATGTAACTATAAATTATCACTTAGATAAACTCTCCATTTATTTTGATGACTACGAAGGGTATGATTACTATTGGAAAATCAGCTTTTTTCACTGCTATAAGGTCAACTACGAAACGGACGGTGATTGGAGTGATGATTATTTAAAAACAAATCAAGAAAAATCTGGCTATTGTCCAGTATTTGATATTCAATGGATTCGTCCCAGTATCTACCAAGAAGAACCTGAATTCTTCAAATTCGATATTGACTTGACAACTCTTTCTATGACGGTCGTTTGTCGATCTATTACTGCTGAACGATTTAAAAGAAGCGACAAAACCTTCTATTGGGAGAAAAAAGACTAATCTTTACTTCCCAAAAACTATCCCAAAGTTATGATAACTCTGGGATTTTTTCTCCGCTTCTCTCATTTTATGCTACAATAGAAAAAAGCAGTCACGCCTAAGCAGAAAGGAGCTTTCTATGAGCCACGATTTTATTATTAATGGGGATTTTTACCATATCTATATTGACCCTAGCGCCAAGGTAGAGATTGGCAAAGAGGTCTTTCTCTATCCTTTTTCTTCGGTCTGGGTAGGTGGGGAGGCTGAGCTTATCCTTGAAGATGGGGTCTTTTTTAATAACCGTTGCTCCATCAAATGCTTGGAGAAGATTCACGTTGGAAAGGACACCATGTTTGGTGACGGGGTTTGTCTTTTTGACAACAATCATCGCTACACCAACTACCATACGGCTAAAGGTGATTTTACCACAGCTCCCATCCACATTGGGCGCAACTGCTGGATTGGGGCAAATAGCACCATTTTAGCAGGTGTCACGATTGGTGACAATGTCATCATCGGGGCGAATTGCCTCATCTACAAGGACATCGCCTCTAATACCATCGTAAAAAATGGCACCCAACTCCTCATCAGCCAAAGACGTCAACACCAGCACCACGCCTTTATCCTAACCAATTCCGATCAGATTGAGCACCTGGCTCATCTCATTGCCGCTCTACCAGATGTCGCCTTTCATATCGCTGCCAAAACCTCCATGTCACCCAGTCTAGAAGCCTTTGGAGAGCATGAAAATGTCACCCTCTACCCCAATATCCAAACGGATCTCATTGCATTTCTCCTCGAAAAAGCAGATGTCTATCTGGACATCAATCATTGGAACGAAGTGGATGATATTCTAGCACAAGCTCACCTGCAAGGAAAGCCCATCCTCGCCTTTGACACCACCAGTCACAAACCAGAACTTTCTACCGTCGTTTCCACTCAAGACCCTGATCAAATGATTCACATCATCCAAGACCTGCTCCAGCTCTAATCCCACAGCATAACAAACAGCCCAAAGATGCTATCTTTAGGCTGTTTTGCTTTATTTATGACTAATTTTTTTGGTCAAAAAATCACCGATAAACTGGATGATGAAAATGATAACCACGATAATGAAGGTCGCAAGCAAGGTCACATCATGATTGAAGCGGTTATAACCGTAGGAAATCGCGACATTTCCAATCCCTCCTGCACCAACCGCGCCTGCCATGGCGGTTTCACTCACGAGGGAAATCAAGGTCACCGTCGTCACCCGAATCAAGTCAGGCAGACTCTCTCTGAGATACACCCCGACAATATCGCCAAAAGTCGCCCCACTGGCCTGAGCCGCCTCAATGATCCCACTGTCCAGCTCTGAGAGAACCACCTGCACCTGACGGGCAAAAAAAGCAAAGGTCGCAAAGGATAGGGGAACCAAGGCCGCATTGGGACCGATCCCTGTCCCAACAATCAGATAAGCAAATGGTGACAAAAAGGCCAGCAAGATGATGAAAGGAATGGCACGAAAGATAGAGGTCACCTTGTCTAAGAGCCAATAAGCCACCTTATTTTCCAGCACCCCACCTGGACGCGTAAGGACCAAGAGCAAGCCCACACCAAGGCCCACACTGCCTCCGATTAAAAAGGAAACCACTGTCATATAAAGGGTCAGATAAATAGCTGTTCCCCAGCCAGCTTGGCCGCTCCATCCCATTTGATACACATTGGGCATATAAGTTTGTATCAAGTCTAGCATCTTACTTTCCCTCCTTTAACACATGTAAGCTGACACCAGCTTGAGTAATAGCATCTTGGGCTTCTTTTAGAGCCTCTTTCTCCCCTGAGAGAACCACGACCATCTCGCCAACTGGTGTTCCATCTAAAATCTCGATATTGCCGTAGAGGATATTAGCCGTCACCTCAAAGCGTTTGTAGATTTGATTTAAAATCGGCTCATCCGTAGAGTTGCCAGCATACTTCATCTGCACGAGTAAGCTATTGGCAGGTAGATTTTGTACCAAGGCTTGTTTCTCGATTTTGACCAAGGCTTCCTCGATTCCTGTTGCGGTATTGATAAAGTCTTTGGTCAAATCTTTTTTGGGATTTGAGAAGATGTCAAGCACTGATCCTTCTTCAATCAAGTTTCCGTCTTGCATGACCGCAACACGGTTGGCAATGTCTTTGACAATCTGCATCTCATGGGTGATGAGGACCACTGTCAAACCTAGTTTTTGATTAAGCTCTTGTAGAAGCGCCAAAATCTGCTTGGTCGTTTTGGGATCAAGGGCTGAGGTTGCCTCATCTGAGATGAGGATCTTAGGATCATTGGCCAAGGCACGCGCAATCGCCACCCGCTGTTTTTGACCACCAGAGAGCTGGGAGGGATAATTTTCCGCTCGCTCAGACAAGCCCACTAAGTCTAACAGGCGTTTGACCTTTTCTTTTTTCTCTTCTTTAGAAAGGGAGGAATGTTTGAGGGCAAAGGCGACATTTTCTTCTGCAGTTAGCTGATTCATCAGGTTGAAATGCTGAAAAATCATTCCAATATCCCGACGTTTTTCACGCAGGCTCGTTGTCGTCAACTGGACTTTTTTCTCATCAAAAAGCACATCCTCATCGACTACGATGGTACCTGAGGTCGGTACCTGCAAGAGATTGATGACACGAACAAGGGTAGATTTCCCAGCTCCTGAATACCCCACAATCCCATAAATGTCCCCTTGATTAATATGAATGGTCACATCCTTGACCGCCTCTATCCGACGTTTTTTTTGTTCAAAAACCACATCAATATGGTCTAACGTGATAATTTCTTTACTCATAACTTGCAATCAACTCCTCTACTAATGCCACATGTTCCACATAATCACTCAAGCGGATATTTTCATCTATGCCGTGATCGCGACTGCCTGAATAACCCAGACCAAAAGCCACCATCGGTACCTTTAAGGCGCTAAAGACCGTGTGCATGGGACCTGTCCCAAGACTAGTCGGCAGCAAACTCACCCCTTTTTCAGAAGCCTTTTGGGCTAGCGCAACCAAGCCTAAGACAGACGGTGCAGACAGGCTACTGCGGTAGCTCTCCTCACCCAACGTATAGACCACCTCAACCTGATCAAAGCCATTTTTCACCAACTGCGCCCGAATCAAGTCTAGCACTTCCTTGGGTTTTAGACCTGGAACCAAGCGCACCTCTGCTTTCACACTAGCTTTTGCTGGTAAAATGGTTTTGACCCCTTGTCCTTGATAACCAGATGTGATGCCCTCAATATTGAGAGATGGCTCAAAGAAGAGCCGTTCCAAAAAGGCTTCACGCTCTTCAACCAAAAGCGGTAAACGAAGACCATAGACCTGTTGCAAATCCTCTGCCTGATGTCTGGCGTACTGCTTAACTAAATCTCGTTCCCTTTGCGTTGGCGGAATAACTTTCTCATAAAGCCCATCCACTAAAATCCGACCTTCTTTGTCTCTCAAACTGGACAAGGCTTGAATCAGATACCAAGAACTAGACTCAATCACACTCCCCAAACTCGAATGGCAATCCACATCGCTACTTTTGACCCGCAAGTCAAAAGTCACAATGCCCTTATTTCCACCTGAAAATTCCAGTTGTTCTGCTTCATTGCGACCGCCCTGTTCCCAGATCAGCAAATCCGATCCAGCCAGCTGGCCTTTATAGCGCTTGAGATAACGCTCCAAGTCCACCGAAGCCGACTCTTCAGCCCCCTCCATCATAAAGACAATGTGAACAGGTAGTTCCTCATTTTCCTGCAAGTAAGACACCACCGCGCTCAAGCGTGCAATGATATGCCCCTTGTCATCATCCACCCCACGTCCGTAGAGCTTGCCTTCTCGGTAACGTAGTGAAAAAGGAGGGGTCGTCCATTCCTCAGCATAATCGGCTGGTACCGTATCGTAATGCTGGTAAAAAATCAAGGTCTTAGCGTCCTTACGAGGCGAAGCAAAACGCGCTAGGACAAAAGGGGCGCTAAAAGCATCATCTAAAGTCACCTCAGCACCTGCCGCCTCAAAAATCTCCTTCAAATAAAGGGCAGCCTCCTTTAAACCAACCTCTTGTGCAAAAATCGAGCGTTTGGCAATGAGCTTCTCTAAAACCAAGAGATAGTCCTTGACCACTGGGTCCAACTCAAGTGCTCGTATGTCCTCTAACAGCATCCTTACTCCTCCTACATGAAAGAAGAGGCGAAACCAAGCGTCCACTCCTCTTCATTGTTCTTTATGACAACGGCTTTAGAAAACCGGTTGATCTAAGCCATCAGAACTCTTTTCGATAATCTTTTTCACTTCATCTGTGTGGTAGGCTTCAATCACCTTTTTAATGGCATCAGCTTTTGGTGATTTTTCCCAATCTTTTTGAGCTGCAATCAAGTTAATCCATTGTTTGCTGTCACCATCTGCTTTTTCCACATAGAGGGCTTTTTTGTAGTCAATCTTAGCTTCTGACACAAAGTCATTATTGACAATAGCCGCATCAAGCGAAGACAGCGAATGAGCCGTTTGGCTGGCATCAAGTTCTTTGATTTCCAAGTGTTTTGGATTATCCTTGATGTCTGCTACGGTGACCAATTCTTTTTTGGAATCTTTTAAGGTCAACAGTCCTGCTTGTTGCAAGAGGCGAAGGGAACGACTTTCATTGACCGCATCATTTGGAATACCAATACTAGCCTTATCAGGTAATTGGTCTAGGCTGGTGTAGCGATTTTTACCGTCCTTGATACCTGAATAAAGGCGCATTGGTGAGAGATAAGTCTCAGCAATGCCAATCAAATCTTTTTTATTTTCCTTATTCCAGTTATTCAAGTAGTTATAGTGTTGGAAGGCATTGATATCCACTTCATTGTTGGCAAGGGCTTTATTGGGCTGAGAGTAGTCTGTAAACTCTTTAAAATCAAGTTTCACTCCATCTTTTTCAACCAATTCTTTGACCTTATTCCAGCGTGCCTCCTCAGAAGCATTTTTAGCCATGATGCCGACTCTAACGGTCTTATTATCCGATTCTTTATTACCACTAGAACAAGCTGCTAGACCAAGTCCTGCTACTGTTACTACTGCTGCTAATCCCAACCATTTTTTGATGTTCATATCTTTCCTTCTTTCTACCAAACAGGCACATCAATGCCTTTTGAACTTTCGTCAATCACTTTTTTCACTTCATCAGTATGATAAGCCTTGACCAATTTTTTGATGGCATCAGCTTTTGGTGATTTCTCCCAACCCTTACGAGCGGAAATCACGTTAATCCACTGCTTAGAGTTCTCCCCAACTTTTTCCGTTAAGATAGAGGTCTTATAGTCTAGGTTAGCGGCTACAGCATAGTTGTTGTTGACAAAGGCTGCATCCACTGAGCTAAGGGCGTGTGCTGTTTGACTAGCCTCTAACTCCTCGATTTTAAATTTCTTTGGATTGTCTGTGATATTGGCGATTGTCGCAAATTTATCACCAGACACATTGAGCTTGATGAGCCCTGCATCTGCTAAGATATAGAGAACACGACTTTCATTGGTCGGATCATTTGGAATGGCAATGGTGGCACCGTCTGGAAGATCCTTCACATCTTTGTACTTGGCTTTACCACTACCATCAATGCCTGAGAAGAGGTGAATCGGGCTGATAATGGTGTCTGCCACCGCTACAATATCACCCTTGTGCTCCTTGTTCCAGTTGTTCATGAAATTGTAGTGCTGAAAGGCATTGACATCAATCTCGTCATTAGCCAGCGCCTTATTGGGCTGTGAATAATCCGTGAACTCGGTGAACTTCAAGGTCACATCTTCTTTTTTAAGAAGCTCCTCGATTTTCTTCCATCTGGCTTCGTCTGACTCACTCTTGGTCATGACCCCAATCTTGATGGTATTTTTATCATCTGCAGACTTCTTTGCCCCGCAAGCCACGAGTACCAAGCCGACTGCCAAAGAGACACTAGCGATTCCTAATAGTTTTTTCCAATTCATAAGGTCTCACCCCTTCTTGTTTGATGGTCCTATTATCTCACAGGGGATTATAAAAATCAAAGTGTTATTTTTTAGTCATTATTATAGTTTTAAACTATATGGTTATCTTTTTATGAATCTGACCGTACCAAAAAAGTCTGAGAGATACTCTCCCAGACTGGTCTCATGATTATTTCACATCCTCTTCTTTTGGCAGGTAGTTGCCTTCGAGGTATTTTTCAGATAGCTTTTCGAGGGTGCCATCTTTGTAGAGTTCCTTGATGCGTTTATCCGCAAAGGCTTGGAGGTCTTTTTGGTCATGACCAAAGATGAGGTAAACGTAAGGTTGTTGATCGCTTGGCATATCAATCACCTTCAAGTTATCTAGACCTTGGCTCTTGATGATGGCGTTCACGGCAATCTTATCAAAAATCTTAAAGTCGTATTGCCCTTCATTGACATTACGAAGCATGGTACTGATGTTTTCGCTGGTGTAGTTGAGTTTGACAGGGTTGCTGTCATGCTCTTTATTGAAAGCCTCTAGCTGGGCAGCTGAGGTCGTTCCTTGAACAACCTGAGTAGAGTGCCCGACAATATCGTCATAAGACTTGATGTTACTGTCTTTTGGTACGACCAAAACGTTAGGGTTAGAAGCGATAGGGTTTGAGTAGAGGTACTTATTTGCCCGCTCCTTGGTGTAGCTGATATTGTTGGCACCCATTTGGAACTTATCGCTATCTAGTCCAGTAAAGATAGAAGACCATTCTGTCTTTTGATAGGTCACTTCATACTTGTCGCTATCCTTAAAGATCGCTTTTGCTACCTCAATGTCATAGCCAGTGAGGTTGCCTTTTTCATCTTCATAAGAGAAGGGACGAGTTGTTCCAACAGTTGCTAGGGTGATTTTTTCTTTTCCTTTTGAGCTACTATCTGATGACTTGCTGTTATTTGAGCCACATGCCGCTAGAAGCGCTACGGTTGCAAGGGATAAGGCACCAAAACTCAAGATTTTTTTCAAAGACATACGTTTACTCCTTTGCTGTTCTTTCTCATTATTCTACCATGTTTGATGGTCTTTGACCAATACCATTTCCTTATCAGAGTGATAGGGTCAAGTTATCAAAGCCAAGTATGGAGCCGTATTTTATACTAAAAAAGCGTATTTTTTTCCTTTGAAAAAACTGAAAACTCAAATATCATTGACAAGAGCGACCTTTTAGCCTATAATAGATTGTATTATTATTTTTATAAGGAGATTGTTATGCAAAATAACGAAAAGACTTTTCTAGGACATCCTAGAGGTCTTGCGACGCTCTTCTTCACAGAGATGTGGGAGCGTTTCAGTTACTACGGTATGCGCGCTATCCTCCTCTTTTACATGTATTATAGCGTGTCTAAGGGTGGATTAGGATTTGACAAGGCGACTGCTGCTTCTATTATGTCCATCTATGGTTCTTTGGTTTACCTTTCTGGAACCATCGGTGGTTTTGTAGCAGACAGGCTACTTGGTACCCGTAAAACCGTCTTTTACGGTGGGGTTCTTATCATGCTTGGTCACATCGCTCTTGCCCTACCATTTGGTGCCTCAGCCCTCTTTGCTTCTATGGCCCTCATCATCATCGGAACTGGTTTTTTGAAGCCAAACGTTTCTGAAATGGTCGGAAGCCTTTATAAGGAAAACGACACCCGTCGTGATGCTGGATTTTCTATCTTCGTCTTTGGGATTAACTTCGGTGCCTTTATCGCGCCTTACGCGGTTGGCTACCTTGGTCAAGATGTCAACTTCCACCTTGGTTTCTCACTCGCTGCCATCGGAATGTTCTTTGGTTTGGTCCAATATGTGATTGACGGACGCAAATACCTTCCAGAAAGCACACTAAAACCAACTGACCCACTAAAACCAGAAGAAAAAGCAACCTTTACCCGCAATACAATCATTGCCCTTCTTGCCCTCGCTGGCTTGGTACTTGTTGCTTGGTTGACTAATTCCTTTAATGTTGAAAACGTGGTTAACTTCTTCACCATTGTGGCGCTTGTTATACCTGTTTACTACTTTATCAAGATTCTCTCTAGTCCAAAAATCACCAGTGATGAGCGTTCACGCGTTCTCTCTTATATCCCGCTTTTCATTGCAGGAGCACTTTTCTGGGCGATTGAGGAGCAAGGAGCGGTCGTTTTGGCTCTCTTTGCAGACGAGCAAACACAGCTTGCCTTTAACATCTTTGGGAACAACATCAGCATTCCATCAAGCTTCTTCCAAAGTTTGAACCCACTTTTTGTCATGCTTTATGTCCCAATCTTTGCCAGCCTTTGGTCTAAATTAGGTGACAAGCAACCATCTTCACCTGCCAAGTTCTCTTACGGACTTGTTGCAGCTGGGCTTTCTTTCATCTGGATGATGCTTCCGATTGCCCTTCATGGTGTCAATGCCAAGGTTAGCCCTTGGTGGTTGGTCGGTAGCTGGGCTATCATCATTATCGGTGAGATGCTCATCTCTCCAATCGGTCTATCAGTAACGACCAAGCTCGCACCAAAAGCCTTCAAGGCACAAATGATGAGTATTTGGTTCTTGACTAGTGCAGCTGCCCAAGCCTTTAACGCACAGGTCGTTAAATTCTACACCAAAGAAACTGAAATGGCGTACTTTGGTATCATCGGTGGTATGGCTATCGGACTTGGTCTCATCCTCTTTCTCATGGTCCCACGCATCAAAAAATTGATGGCAGGGATTCAATAATCAGAACATCTGAAAGCTTCAAGCTCTTCAGATTGTGACTAAAAAATCAAACCGTTTGGAGTTTTCCAAACGGTTTTTATCTATTTTAAAAATCAGCTACATTGTGGTAAACTTTTTGAACATCATCGTCGCTTTCAAGAGCATCAACGAGTTTTTCAAAGGTGGCAAGGTCATCCCCTTCCAAGGTCACTTCTGATTGAGGAATCATTTCTAACTCGGTCACTTGGAACTCTGCAATGCCAGATTCACGAAGGGCTACAATAGCCTTATGCAAATCGGTTGGGGCAGTGTAAACCGTGATGGTCCCATCTTCTGCTTCTACATCTTCCACATCAACGTCCGCTTCAAGCAGTTGCTCAAAGATACTATCTGCATCCTCTCCTGCAAAAACGATGACTCCTTTTTTATCGAAAAGGTAAGAAACAGAACCAGCTGCCCCCATGTTACCGCCATTTTTACCATAAGCAGCACGTACATTTGCCGCAGTACGGTTGACGTTTGACGTGAGGGTATCGACGATAATCATCGAACCATTTGGTCCAAAGCCTTCATAACGTCCCTCTACGAAAGTCTCATCAGTATTGCCTTTTGCCTTGTCAATAGCCTTATCAATGACGTGTTTTGGCACTTGTGCTTGCTTGGCACGTTCCAAGACAAATTTGAGGGCTGAGTTGGATTCTGGATCTGGCTCCCCTTGTTTTGCTGCTACATAGATTTCCACACCAAATTTGGCATAAATTTTAGAATTTGCGCCGTCTTTGGCGGTTTTTTTCGCCACAATATTGGCCCATTTGCGTCCCATAAAGAGTCTCCTTCTTCTTTTATCAGTCCTTTTTATTATATCACGTTGTCCAAAAATGGTAAATGGTTAGATAATTTTTCTAACAAAATTCTGTCAAAAATCAGATATAAATTAAGCATTAATTTTATCAACTGCGAAGTATAAATCATAAGATTTTCTGGAAAGTTTTTTCTCACCATCAATTTCCATTTGTCTCCACGTCTCTTTTGGTACGACAATACTGAGAAACTCTTGTTTATCTTCTTCTTTTTTACTCAAGCGAATAGCAAAAATAAACACATCATTCTTCTCAATAGTCTCTGGTGATAAACCATGCCAAGATCTTATTCCTGTTTGCTCGTAAGTTTTGTCATTTTCTTCATTATAATTGGCACTTAATGATACCCAACATTCTTTGCCTTCTAAATCTTGCTTACTCTTTATCAACTCTATAATCTTATTCTTGACAGCTTTGTTAGTTCTCAATGAAATATCAGAAATTTTATAAGCTTTTATGTCATACTTTGGATTTGAAAGATTAATTTTCTTATCTCGTGTTTCTCTAATTTCCTCATCGAATTTATCAATCTTCCCAGAATCATTTGGATTTTCTGTTACTTCTTCGCTATTTTGAGTTTGCGTATCTGTAAACTCGGCAGACTTGCTACTTTGAGTTTGTTTCTCTGTAGGCTTAGTAGCTTCGCTCCGTGTTTCTTCAGGTGGATATGGATTTCCGTCTTTATCTTGACAATAGATGTAACTTATACTATCTTCATCTTTTACTTTGTTTAATTTACAATATTTAAGAGTAAAGCTATCTTGATTACTAATATCATTAAATAGGTCATTAACTCTCGATGTAGTGAAATCAATACCTAATATTAGATGTTTATTAGTTCTCGTAAGTTTTCTGATTTTTTCTTTCTTCTCTTCCGCTTTCTTCTCTTCCGCTTTCTTCCTTTCTTCTTTCTCTTCCTTATTTTCTTCCTCTTCTTCCTTCTTCTTTTTCTCTTCAAAACCTAGATACTCTAAAATCTTATCGTTCGTCTTCGTTACAGAATCAATCAACTCCATATCAAATTTAACATCAGAATCAGATTCAGGATCTTCTAATTTCGCGAGATAACTTTGAAAAGAATAAAATAGATAATAGTAATCTATTAGTAGTGAAGCGTCTGGAAAATTATGTTCAAAATCTTTTTTTCTACTTTCTATTCCAGCTAATAAAAAATCAATCTGACTGATTACAATCATCGTATCTTTCTTATCCTGCATCAACTTTAAAATATCTTGAAAATGTTCTTGCAGTTCATCTTTCATTCTCGATAACTTTTCTTCCCTATTTTTCTTGATTTCTTCCTTCCAAGTTATCGCTGTTGGAAAAGCAATTAAAATAGTTGCTAGAATTTCACCTTGTGATAATTGTTCACATAGATTTTTCACAAAACTCCCTATGAGAGGAATATAACAAGAATAAAACTTGCCGACAATAAGAATAACATCAACTATTAAACCAATAGAAGCACCTCTTATAATCGGAAGCCATCCATTTGATAAGACTTTGTCAATTTTTTTTGATTTTTCTTCCTTTATACTCTCATTTTATCCTTCCTGCCACAAGACCCGTCGGCCAAAATTCTGTTCGGAGATATTGGCATGTCCGAGTTGGTAGATCTGATCAGCTCTTTGGCTGGTGCTATCCCAAGGTTTTTGACCAATCCGTGTCACCAGTTCCACCTGATGTTTGATGCTAGATAAGTGTTCTCTGCCTTTTTGAGAAAAGCCAAGGATTCGCACTGCATTGGGCAGGGGGCTGTCTTTGGCACCGACCAAAATATAAGCCAGTAGGCGTCTAATTCTTGCCTTGGTGTAACGTTTGGTTGCGACCTTGGCTACTAAGTCCTCTAGGTTGGTCGCTGTTTTGACGGCTTCCTTGATGCGACTAGCGATTTCTTGATTAACTTGGAAAAAGTCGGTCAAATCAGGTGTCACTAAAATCTGATAACGCAGAAGTTCCCAATAATTATCCCAAGACACCAAAGTTGAAGACAGTAAGAGGTCTGCATCTGGCATGACCCGACTCAAGAACGCCTTATCATCGAGATGGTGACGAATGGCAGAGGCGGACGCCAAATCGGTCTCCTTTTCCAGCGAATGAAAACCAGCGCCCAGACGCTGAACAGGAGCTAAATAGATGGAGCGATCCACGCAGGCTTTGACATAAGCTAACGCCAAGATATGATTGGGAGTCTCGCCTGTAAAAGCAAGACCTGTAAAGGTCTGCCACATGGCCTGCGTTTTTTGAGGGTAGGAGAGATGCGAAGGGAGACTTGCTAGAAAAGCCGTCATCTCCTCTTTTTTTTCCTTGTAGATAGCTAGACAATGGTTATAGTCCACCATTTCTTCGGTGCCAAAGGTCAACTGCTCAATCTCTAGGCGATCTAAAATCGACACCGCTCCTTGAGCAAAATAATCAGCCGACTGACAACTCACCAAAAAAGGCAACTCCACCACTACATCTGCTCCTTGAGCCAGCGCCATCTTAGCCCTCGTCCACTTGTCCACCAGAGCCGGTTCCCCACGTTGTGTGAAATTGCCGCTCATGGCAATGATTTTAGTCCCCTTTGCCTGCTCTAAGAGGTACTGATGGCCATTATGAAAGGGATTAAATTCTGCAATAATACCGGTTACTGTCATTTTTGCGCCACAAAAAACCAACGTTTGCTGGTGTCATCTGGAGCCTGATCGGTAAAGTCGGCATAGACCGCAACCTGCTTAAAACCGGCCTGCTCTAGTAAGATATCATAGGTCAACAGTTCATAGGTCCGCTCTTCATGGTATTCATCAAAACGGGTAAAACGACCGTCCTTGTCCTTGACAAAAAAGGTCAATTCATGAACGATGGAATGTGGCGGCTCATCTGGGTAACTGTCCCAGACAAAGGCAAAATCCTCAGCATTTTCATGATAACTATAACCCGGAAAGACCTCATCAATCTGGTAGGTCGAATGGACATCAAAGATAAAGATGCCCCCCTCATTCAAATGCTCTGCCACTTGGACAAAGACATCGCCCACCTCTACCTCATCTGCCATGTAGCAAATCGAATCCGAATAGCAGGTCACTGCATCAAACTGCCCCAGAGCAGACAAATCAAGCATATTCCCCTCAACGAAGGTGATGTCTGCCTTAGCTTCCTGCGCACGTTTTTGGGCGAGTGCCAGCATCTCAGCACTCAAGTCTAGACCCGTCACCTCAAAACCAGCCTCCGAAAAACGTAGGGACTGAATCCCTGTGCCACAAGCCAGTTCCAAGAGCGCTTTCTTCCCTTTAGGGATATGGCGTAAACTAAAATCTGTCCACTGATCGTAAAGACTATCGTCCATAATCGCATCATAAACCTGAGCAAAAGTCTCGTAACTCCTCATTTTTTCTCCTCTCTCTTAAACAAGATACAAATGCCGTAGGGTGGGGTTCAATTTCACTTGTCAGTGATAAAGGTCACTCACAACAAGATAAAAGACCCAAAGCCATCTTTCAAGCAAAGAAGGAGTTGCACTAGCTTGGTCAACTCCTTTCATCTTCTATAAAAATGCGCTACCTTCTGCTGTTATGGCCTCATGCCATAATTTTTCGAGATTATAGTGGCTACGTTCATCTTCTAAGAAGAGATGTACCACGATACTTCCAGCATCCAAAAGGACCCAGCCTGCTTGACTATCGCCCTCAATAGAAACAGCTAGCCCATCTTTTTCTTTAACACTTTCTCTGATATGATCTGAAATAGCATCTAGCTGACGGGTATTCATCGCAGTCGCTAGGATGAAATAATCACAGACCGTCGTCAAGGCTTGAAGATCCATCACCAAGATGTCTTCGGCACGTTTTTCATCCATGGCTTGAACCATGGTTTGAATCAATTGATTTTCCTTCACACATTACCTCATTTTCTGTTTTATGCTGTCAAGGCCCTATTTAACGGCCCTGTTTATCTAAATAGCCGATAAAGGCATTATAGGTTTCTAAACTTTGGGGATAGATGGGTTTGCCCTGCTCGATCAAGTAAGCTAGGGTCTTAGATGCTTCAAAAGCGACTGCTTGATCCAAGGAGATCTCTGCCAAATGTCTAGCAATTTCCACACCTGGGAAATCTCTGGTCTCCTCAATATAGTCTGCCACATAGACAATCTTATCTAGAGTTGTCATCTCAGCTGAACCAACCGTATGAAGGGCAATTGCCCGCAAAATGTCCGTATCTGTTATTCCTAGTTCCTCAGAAACCAAGTAACTGCCTAGAAGCCCATGCCAGATATTATTCCCCCATTTTGACAAGGTCTGATCTGAGTCATAGGCTTGAAAATCCTCGTTTGAACATTCCTTGGCATAGTCATGAAGAAGAGCAGCCAGACCTGCTTTTTCTGGGTCATAATCATAGCGTTTCGCTAGTTCGATAGCTGCTTTTTCCACCGCTAGGGAATGCTTGAAGCGTTTGTCGCTCATCCTGCGCCATAATTGGCGCAAGAGTTCCTCACGTCCTTGGGGCACATAAGATTCATAGGTCATCATCGGTATAAGCCTTCTTTCTCAATATAGTCCAACACTGGCTGAGGGAGGAGATAGTGGGGTTTCTTCCCCTCCTTAATCGCTCGTCTAATCATACTAGAGGAAATATCCATCAAGGGCACATCCACCCAAATGATGGGATAAGAGGTCCCGACCTTATACTTGGGACGCTGTACCCCAACAAATTGCACTAGCTGAAGCAGCTCATCAATCCGGTGCCACTTGGGCAGGTAGTCCACCATGTCCGCTCCAATGATAAAGTAGTAATCCACATCAGGATTGGCAGTCGTCAATGCTTTCATGGTGTCGTAGGTATAGCTGACCCCTTTTCGGTCCAGCTCTGTCCTATCAAGATGCAGGTCTGGATTGTCTGAAATGGCTAGCGAAAGCATCTTGACCCGATGTTTTTCATCGATGGTCTCTTTTTTATCCACATGTGGTGGGAGGTATTCTGGCAAAAGCAAGACCTCATCGAGACCTAACTGTTGCCTGACTTGGTCTGCAATGACCAAATGCGCCTGATGGACAGGGTTAAAATTCCCCCCTAAAATGCCGACTTGACGGCGGTTGGTGTCTTTGGGTTCTTGTTCTAACTCCACCTTGGTAAAAGGGGTTAAGAGTTCAATAGCCATATAACCTCCTAGACGCTTAAATGGCTTTCACCTTTGGTGAGAGCTTGCGATTTTCTTTTTTAGCGGATTCCTTGTAAAGAATCAAGATCCGCCCGATTTTTAAGACCGTATCAATCCCCATTTCGTCTTCCAAAATCTCAGACACGTCATGAATATCCTCATCCGTATTTTGCAACAAAGTCACCTTGATGAGTTCTCTAGCATCAAGCGCCTGTCTGATACTGGTTTTGATTTGGTCATTGAGACCATTTTTCCCAATCTGAACGATGGGTTTTAAGCTATGGGCTTCACTCTTTAAAAATGCCCGTTGTTTACTGGTTAACATCACTATCCTCTTTCTAAATAATGGCTTCGCGAAGAAGCACCCCAACTCCTGCTGGTGCCCAAGCAGCTATCTTTCCTGGTTTTGCGACCCGAATCCAGCCAAGACCTGAAAAGACCACATCCGATTTGGCTGTAATGGTCAATTCGTGCCTCACCAAAGGGGGAAAATCAGCTAATTGATTCGCTCTTGGTGGGGAAAGTAAATCACCTTTATGCTTGTCATAAAAGGCATCCGCTCCCTCTAATTTGGTCCGATGGATGAGAAGGCCATTTTCAAAATAGCCGGTCATCCCTTGTTTTTCCCCTTCGATATAATCAAAGCGGGCAAGACCTGCTAAAAAGAGGGTTTGATCACTGTTGAGCTGGTAGGTCTTGGGTTTGATTTCTTTTTGTGGACTTACCAAGCGAAGGTCCTTGGCCTCAAGGTAATGGGCCATCTGGTGGCGATGGATAATCCCCGGTGTATCATAGAGGTAGCTACCATCGTCAAGCGGAATCTCAATCTTATCCAGCGTCGTCCCTGGAAAACGTGAGGTGGTGATGACATCCTTGGTGCCGGTGACCTCTTGGATGATGGCATTGATGAGGGTGGATTTGCCCACATTGGTTACCCCAACAATATAGACATCACGGCCCTTACGGTAGTGATCAATCGCCTCGATCACCTCTTTGATGGATTGCCTATTCTTAGCACTGGTCAAGACCACATCCAAAGGATGTAAGCCTTCTTCTTTAGCCCTCTCCAAGAGCCAATGCTTAATCTTTGCATCCTTAACGGACTTAGGCAGGATGTCTTTTTTATTTCCCACAAGGAGAATATCTTGCCCTGCAACAAAACGAGGGAGATTGGGAATGACCGATCCATTGAAATCAAAGATATCCACCACATGAACGATTAAGGCCTGGCTCTCACCAACCTCATGGAGCAGTCGCAAAAAATCCTCGTCCGTCAAGCTCACATCAGCAATATCATTATAATGACGTAGCCTGAAGCAACGTTGGCAATAAACATCCCCTGTCTCCAAGCCCTTTTCTAAGGCTGCCTTTGGCGTATAACCAAGGCCATCCTTATCCTTTGTTTGGATAAGAACCCCACACCCGATACAATGTAATTCTTCTGCCACCTTAAATATCCTTTTTATAGTCTAATTTGCCATACTTGGCTTCGATTTGCGCCAAAACGCGCCTTTCTCTAGCTCGGTTAAACTTGGTATTCCAAGCATCTGACTGAACCAAGGGTCTCACCAAGATAGAGCGAATCCCTGCACGCTTGCTGGCTCTAATATCTGTCATCAGCTGATCCCCCACCATCACGGTCGCTTCACGGTTAAAACCATAGCGCTCAATCGCCTTATTGATCCCTCTGGTAAAAGGTTTCATCGCCCTGCTGACAAAGTCCACACCAAACTTTTCCACCGCCCGTTTGACCCGTGCGTGATTGTTATTAGACACCACCACAACGGGAATATCTGCCTTGGTCATGTCATCCAACCACTGGCGCAACTCTGGCGTGCCATCTGGATTATTCCAAGCAATGAGGGTATTATCCAAATCCACTAAAACCGCCTCAATGCCATGACGGCGCAGGCTATCTGGTTTTAAATCATACACCGCTTCAACAACAAAATCTGGTCGATAATCTTCGATACTCAAAACATACTCCACTTGATATAGTCCATTTTATTCTATCATAAATCGCTAAAAAAAGCAGGTAGAAACCCTAAAAAACCGCAAATCTCTTTGTTTTGCAACCGTTTACCTTTTGTGCTATAATGCCCTTGTAAACCCTAAAGAAATGAGGAACCAAGATGGACAAGACTGACATCATCACCCAATGTATCCAGCTCAGACATCAACTTCACGCCCATCCCGAGCTCTCTGGTCAGGAAGTCTGGACTAAGGCGACCTTGATCGACTTTCTCAAAGAGCGTAGCCAAAATCTCATCATCGTTGATAAAGGCAACTATTTCTACGCCAAGACGCTAGGGCAAGAGCCAAGCATCGCCTTTCGAGCAGACTTTGATGCCTTGCCTATTGCAGATGAAATCGACGCTCCCTATCGCTCAAAAATTCAAGGTGTGGGGCACAAATGCGGACATGACGGACACGCTGCGACACTGTGTGCTCTAGCTCTCATGGCTGATCAAAAACCTCCCAAGCGCAGCTGTATCTTCCTCTTTCAACCTGCTGAGGAAACTGGACAAGGGGCTAAGAGCTGCCTACCTATTTTTGAGGAGGAAAACATCTCAGAATTCTACGCCTATCACAACTACCCCGGCGAGCCTTTTCAAACCATCGCCATCAAATCAGGCGTCATGTGCCTGACCTCAAAGGGGGTGATCCTTTCTTTTCAAGGCAAGGCCTCTCATGCCAGTCAGCCAGAAGCAGGCATCAATCCTGCCTTTGCCATCGCAGAGCTGGTGCAACACATCGATACCCTCTCACAATCGCCTGATCTATTTCAAGATTTGGTGCGAATGACTATCATTCACGTCTTGGTCGGTGAAGCAGCCTTTGGAGTGTCAGCTGGCGAGGGGGTGTTACGTTTGACCATTCGGGCTGCTCTTGAAGAAGATCTGGCTCAACTCGAAAAGCTCATCCTGGATGAGGCTAGACGCTTGGCCAAGCTTCATCAACTCCAATTTAAATGGGAAGAACAAGATGTTTTTCCAGCAACCATCAACCATAAAGACGCCGTGGATAAGGTCTTTCAAGCCTGCAAGGATATTCAGCAAGACAGCAAAGTCCTCGATGAACCCTTTAGAGCTTCCGAAGATTTTGGGCATTTTCTCCATCAGGTCAAGGGAGCTATGATCTTTATGGGAGACGGTGTGGACTATCCTAAACTCCACACCACACCGTTTGATTTTCCTGATAGCTTGATCGAGCCGATGACACAGGTCTTTTGGCGCTTGATTGAAATGGATTAAGAGACTCATCTACTACCTCAAAAAGAGTTGGGATTTCCCAACTCTTTTTAGTCTTCTTTTAATTTAGCCAATTCTTCTTGAAGGAGTTTTTGCGCCACTTGTGGGTTGGCTTGTCCTTTTGTCGCCTTCATCAAAAATCCAGTAAAGGCTTTATCGGCATTGCGTTTTCCAGATTTGAAATCTGTAACAGCAGCCACCTGCTCTTCAAAAATTTGATGGATAATCGGAAGCAAGACGGCTGGATCTGAGATTTGCACAAGTCCTGCTTTTTCTACGTATTCCTTAGCAGAGCCACCATTTTTTGCCAGATGCACAAAGACTTTTTTGGCAATCTTAGACGAAATGGTTCCATCTGCGATAAGAGCAAGCATCTCAACGAGGTTTTCTGGAGTGAGCTGGATATTTTCCAAGGTCTTTTGCTCGCTGTTGAGGTACTGAGCCACCTCACCTTGTAGCCAGTTGGAGACCTGTTTGGCATCGCCACCCAGTACAACTGCTTTTTCAAAGAAATCTGAAACAGATTTGCTTGCGGTTAGTTGCTTGGCATCATAGTCTGTTAGCCCATAGTCTGCCACATATTTGGCACGTCTTTCCTTTGGAAAGGCAGGAAGTCCCTCACGCACACGCTCAATCCACTCGTCTTCGATCTCAAAGATTGGAAGATCTGGCTCTGGGAAATAGCGGTAATCCGCCGAACCTTCCTTGACCCGCATGAGAATGGTCTCACCAGTCGCTTCATCGTAGCGTCTAGTCTCTTGGCGGATCTGACCACCAGACCGCAAGATTTCTGCCTGACGTTTCTCCTCAAAAGCCAGACCTTTTCTCACGAAATTAAAGGAGTTGAGGTTTTTGAGCTCGGTTTTGGTTCCAAATTCCTCTTGACCGTAAGGGCGAATAGAGATATTGGCATCCACCCGCATGGACCCTTCCTCCATCTTGACATCTGAAATACCAGTGTATTGGATAATCTCCTTGAGGGCAGTCAGATAAGCATAGGCCTCTTCTGGGCTTCTCATATCGGCTTCTGAGACGATTTCGATAAGCGGTACTCCTTGACGGTTGAGATCCACATACGAATAGCCGTCTGTCCCGTGGGTGTTTTTCCCTGCGTCTTCTTCTAAGTGCGCTCTTTCGATACGGATTTTCTTGGTTGAGCCATCTTCTAGCTCAATTTCAATCCATCCATTGTAGCCAATGGGCTCATCAAACTGAGAAATCTGATAGGCTTTGGGATTGTCTGGATAGAAATAGTTCTTGCGATCAAAATGCATCTTTTGGTGAATATCCATATTGAGCGCTAGAGCCGCCTTGATCCCAAAATCAATCACACCCTTATTCATGACAGGAAGAACCCCTGGAAAGGCCCAGTCAATGATGTTGGTATTGGCATTTGGATCTTCTCCAAAATGCGCTGGAGCAGGTGAAAAGATCTTAGAATCCGTCTTTAACTCCACATGGACCTCTAGTCCGATAATGGTTTCAAAATTCATTTACTTGCTCCCTTCAAAAATGTGTGGTTTCTTGGTGTGATGATCCGTCGTTGCCTCAAAGGCTTCTGCCACCTGATAAATGGTCGCTTCATCAAAGGCTTTACCGATGAGCTGAAGTCCCACTGGAAGACCGTGTGCAAAGCCTGCTGGGATAGAGATAGCAGGTAGCCCAGCCATATTGACCGGAATGGTCAACAGGTCACCTAGATACATGGTCACCGGATCGTCAAGCTGCGTGCCTAGACCGTAAGCCACCGTCGGTGCCGTAGGCCCCAAGATCACATCATAATCCTCAAAGACCTTTCTAAAGTCCTCGCAAATCAAGGTTCTGACCTGACCCGCTTTTTTGAAATAAGCATCGTAATAACCAGATGAGAGACTAAAGGTTCCAAGCATAATCCGACGTTTCACCTCATCTCCAAAGCCCTCACTTCTGGTCTTGACATAGACATCTTCTAGATTTTCAATCCCCTCAGCCCTAAAGCCATAGCGAATGCCGTCAAAACGCTGGAGATTTGAAGAGGCTTCTGAAGACGCGATAATGTAGTAAACCGCAACCCCGTACTTGCTGTGAGGAAGACTAACCTCATGGATTTCAGCCCCCAAACTTTCTAGGTGACGAGCCGCAGCAAGGATCACTTCCTTGACTTTCTCGTCAATGCCTTCGCCCATGTACTCACGAGGAAGGGCAATCTTCATGCCTTTTAGACTTTCTCCCATCTTAGCTGTAAAATCAGGCACTTCACGCTTGCTTGAGGTCGCATCCCTCTCATCATGCCCTGAAACGGCACCAAGAAGCGCAGCGTTTTCCCTCACGGTCTGAGAAAAGGGTCCGATCTGATCCAAAGAGCTACCAAAGGCGATGAGACCAAAACGGGACACACGGCCGTAAGTCGGCTTCATACCAACCACACCGTTAAAGCTAGCTGGCTGTCTGATCGAACCTCCCGTATCAGAACCAAGAGAAAGTCTCACCTGACCAGAAGCCACAGCCGTTGCAGAGCCACCTGATGACCCTCCAGGAACCTTGGTCACGTCCCAAGGGTTCTTGGTCACTTTAAAGGCAGAGCTTTCAGTCGATCCTCCCATGGCAAACTCGTCCATGTTAGTCTTTCCAATCACTACCAAGTCCTTACTATAAGCTTTTTCAAGACTTGTCGCATCAAAAATCGGCTCGTAGTTATAGAGCATTTTAGAGGCTGCTGTGGTCAAAATCCCACGCGTAGAGATGTTATCCTTGACCGCAAGGGGAATCCCTGCTAGGACGTTTCTTTCATCAATGCCTTTTTCATCAATTTTTCTGGCTTGCTCAAGTGCCTTATCACCTGAGATCGTGATAAAGCTCTCCACCTCAGGCTCACGCGCTTCAATAGCTTTTAAGGTTTCCCCAGTTAATTCTTCTGCTGAGATTTCCTTTTTAACCAAGAGGTCGTGTAGTTCAAAAACGGTCTTATCATGCAAACGCATCAGGCATCTCCTCCCTCATCTAAAATGGCTGGCACTTTGATATAGTAGCCTTCTCTTTCTGGGACATTTTCAAACAGCTCATCACGATTCCAGCCTGGTTTTGCCTCATCTTCACGCATGCGGTTAAGGTTTTCAGCCACATTTGAGGTAAATGGCACACCAGTTGTATCCACTTCATCGAGCAATTCAACCATATCAACGATCTTTGATAACGTCGTAGCAAATTCTGCTGTCTTCTCTTCATCAAAAGCGAGCTTAGACAGTTTTGCCACATGGGTCACTTCTTCTTTGGTGATTTCCATGAGATTCTCCTTTTTTCTTATCTTTCTTATTCTACCATATTTTTCAAGACTTGGGGAGGTGTAGCGCCACTTTGAAAACGCCTCCTCATCTTCCAAGAAAGAAGGCCGCTCAAAACCATCCGCTCCCTCTTGCTTTAGCGGCGGTATTGTCTCAAAAAGCGGGTCAATTTTTCTTCCAACTGGGCGAGTTCATCCACCCTTGGCAGGTAAACGATGCGGAAATGATCAGGTTCATTCCAATGAAACCCACGTCCATGAACAAGGAGAACCTTCTCTTGTTTCAAAAAGTTAAGGACAAAATCTTCGTCATCATCAATGGCATAGATGTTGCGGTCAATTTTAGGGAAAATATAAAGACCGGCCTTGGGTTTAACTGCAGAAAGCCCTGGGATATTCTCAATCGCCTGATAGATAAAATTGCGCTGTTCATAGATTCTGCCCCCCGGTAGCAAAAGCTCATCCACGGACTGGTGACCACCTAGTGAGGTCTGGACGACCTGTTGGGCCAAAACATTGGAGCAAAGGCGCATATTCGCTAGCATATTGAGCCCCTCAATGTAGCCTTGGGCTTGCTTCTTATCGCCAGACAGAACCATCCAGCCCACACGAAAACCTGCGATGCGGTGGGACTTAGAAAGCCCATTCATGGTGACACAAAACACATCTGGTGCAAGGCTGGCAATGGGAATATGCTCCTCCCCGTCCATGACCACACGGTCATAAATCTCATCTGAAAAGAGGATGAGACCATATTTTCTAGCCAGAGCTACGATGCCTTCCAAGACCTCTCTAGGGTAGAGCGCCCCTGTTGGATTGTTGGGATTGATGAGGACAATAGCCTTGGTTCTAGGCGTGATCTTTTCCTCCATATCCGCAAGGTCTGGATACCAGCTCGCCGCTTCATCACAGTAATAATGCACCGCATTCCCACCAGCTAGACTAACGGCAGCTGTCCAAAGGGGATAATCCGGCATGGGCACAAGAACTTCATCGCCCGTATCAAGCAAGCCCTGCATGGCCATCACGATTAGTTCACTCACCCCATTGCCCAAATAAATGTCCTCCAGATCCACATCAGGGATACCTCTGAGCTGGCAATACTGCATAATCGCTTTTCTAGCTGAAAAAATTCCCTTAGAATCCGAATAACCCTCACTATCTCTCGCATTAACAATCAAATCACGAATAATCTCATCTGGTGCTGTAAAACCAAACTCAGCTGGATTTCCTGTGTTAAGGCGCAGAATCTTTTCTCCATTGGCCTTCATCCGCATGGCTTCTTCTAAGACTGGTCCTCTGATGTCATAAGCTACGTGTTCGAGTTTTTTTGATTTGTCAAAAAACGTCATGTCATGTCCTTCTTTCTGTTTTTAGGGTGGCTTTATTATACCATATTTTCCAAATTCTCTAACAAAAAAAGAAAAACACCAACAAAGACCCTTATCAACCGTTAGGGCAAAAAAAGAAGCTGGACATCCAGTCTAGCCTCTTTTCCCTATTTCTATTATCCTGTCACGATTTTTGCGCCAAGAACGTCTCTCATGTGCTCTAGAGCAAATTTGTGCCGCGCTTCATCAAGACTTGCGACGGCATCTGCCACCACTTCAATCTCATAGCCGAGATTATAAGCATCAATCGCCGTGTGCAAGACACAAATATCTGTCAAAACGCCTGTGAGCACGACCGTTTTCACTCCTCGCTCACGCAAATAGAGGTCAAGCCCTGTTCCAGCAAAAGCAGAATAACGACGTTTATCTAACCAGAGAACCTGCTCGTCTCCTTTGACCTCTTCATACCAGTCACCTAGCTGACCGTACAGGTCACGCCCCTTGGTACCTGCGATATTGTGAGGGGGAAAGAGCCGACTTTCTGGATGATACTGGTCATTTTCCTCATGTCGGTCAATACAAAAGACAATCACATTCCCTGCCTGATAGGCTTTTCTTGTCGCCTCAAAAATCGCAGTCGCAATCGCTTGAGCAGGAGTTCCTGCTGTCAGCTTTCCCTCATCAGCTACAAAATCAAAGGTATAATCAATGGACAATAACGCTCTTGTCATTAGCTGTGTTCCTTGATTTCATCAAAGAGCCCTTCGTTGAGCACCTTGATGTAAGTCCCCTTCATACCGAGCGAGCGACTTTCAATCACACCAGCGCTTTCCAGTTTTCTTAGGGCATTAACGATAACAGAGCGGGTAATGCCGATACTATCTGCAATCAAAGACGCTGTCAAGCGACCTTCTGTGCCATTCAATTCATTTAAAATTGCAGCTACTGCCTTGAGCTCCGAATAAGACAAGGTATTGACTGCCATAGTAACAGCCGTTTGCTTACGGATAGACTCTTCTAGCGTTTCACTTTGATGGTTGAGAAGTTGCAGACCTACAACGGTCGCAGCCAACTCTGCTAAGATGAGATCGTCATCATTAAAGGGTTGCTCATTTTTCCAAATGATGAGGGTTCCAAGACGAATACCGCTGCTATAAATCGGCACAATCGTGGTAAAGCCATTAGGATAAAGTTCATGCGACTCATAAGGGAAAATAGTCAACGAATGGCTAATCGGAAGATTCGCTTCCGTTTCAAACATACGATTAATCCCACTCAAATAATCACTTGGAAATTGGTGCGTTTCAAAGAGTTTTTCCGTGCGGTCATTGTGGGTCTTGTGTTTCATCACATAACCCAAAAAGGCACCCTTATCATCTACGATACAGACATTACAGTCAATGATATCAGATAATTGGGCAGCCATAATATTATAGGGAAGATCACCTTCTGCACGCTCCATTGAACGTTGCAAAATCGCTGAAATCTTCCTTGTTTTAGTTAATAAGGTTGTCATTGTTCCTCTCTTCTATTTTTTATTATCACTACTTTTCTTTCTCTTCAATTTTATTATAACAAAAAAGATTATTTTTTGCACAAAATTATTTAAAAAAATAGGAAAATGTCCTCAAATCTAGACATTTTTTCTGATAAAGTCAAAAAGTTCAAGCCTCATTTGCTTGAACTTTCTGATTTTCAGACATCTTCGCCCAGATGAATCTTGGGAACCAGATGCTCCACATAAGGTACGCCTTTTTCCTCCAAGAGCTCAATCGCAAAGGGATGGGGACGATAGGTGGTTTTATAAGTAATCTTTTTAATCCCCGCTTGCAGCAAAGCCTTGGTGCAGTTGATACAAGGAAAATGGGTCACATAAATCTCTGTATCGTTGGTTGAGATGCCTTCTTTGGCACACTGGATGAGAGCATTCATCTCCGCATGGACGGTCCTGATGCAGTGGCCCTTATCCATCTGATGTCCGACTTCGTTACAGTTTTTGGTCGCAGACACAGCACCATTGTAGCCGGTGGCAATGATGCGATTATTTTTCACCAAAACTGCTCCCACATAAGCCCGGTCGCAAGTAGAACGCTTGGAGATGAGTTCAGCATTGGCCATAAAATAATCCTGCCAAGACAGACGATCCATCCTAACCTCCAATCACAATCAAGTCCTTGGGCGCATGGGTCAAGACCTCACAGCCGGTTTCTGTGATGAGGAGATCATCTTCGATGCGCACCCCAAAACGCTCAGGCAGATAAATCCCCGGTTCATCCGTTATCACCATACCAGCTTTTAGCGTTTCGTCCGTCTTTCTAAAGAAAGGCAACTCATGAATATCTAATCCCATCCCGTGACCGATACCGTGGGTAAAGTAGCTGCCGTAGCCAGCGTCTTCGATGACCTGTCTTGCCACACCATCGTAGTCTGTGTAGGTCATGCCTGCCTTGGCTGCTGCGATCAAGGCTTGATTGCTTCGCAAGACGATATCATAAATGGCACGCTCCTCATCGCTCACCTGACCGATATGGATGGTTCTGGTCATGTCGCTGACATAGTGGTCATAGTAACAACCAAAATCAAGGGTCAAGCTCTCGCCAGACGCAATGACCTTGCTGCTGGCCACACCGTGGGGCATGGCAGAGCGGTAGCCACTCGCCACGATAAACTCAAACGAAGCTCCTGAGGCCCCCATCTGCCGCATGCGAGTATCAAGGAAATCCGCAATCTCTTTTTCAGTGTGGACATTGGGCTTGAGATAGTCCAGCACATCTAAAAAGGCTTGGTCTGAAATACGGCAGGCTTCCCGAATGGTCAAAATCTCCTGCTCGTCCTTAATCATGCGCAAATCCTCTACAAAATTGGTCATGGCCTGCAAGGTTTGTTTGGAAAAGATGGCCTTTAATTGCTCATAATAATGATAGGTCACTTCTGCGTCGAATCCAAGACTGGCTAAACCAGCAGACGAAATAATTTTTTCAATCTCAACCAAGGGCTCACGGGTCTCAATGATGTCAAATCCCTTGACCTTTTCCTTGGCGATGAGGGTATATCTGGCATCGGTCAAAAAGAGGCGGTGGTCTTTACTGATAAAGACCGTGCTTTCTGTTCCCCAAAAGCCCGTCAAGTAGTAAATATTATTTTGCCCAGTGACCAAGATTCCATCAACAGCTGATTGATCTAACTTTTCTAAAAATCGTTTCACACGTGTCATCCTACAAACTCCTTTTCTCATCTGTCATGCCTAATTTTTCCCGCAAATACTGGCCAGTATAGCTATCTTTGACTGCTGCCACCTCTTCTGGTGTGCCTGTGGCGATAATCTGACCGCCACCGACCCCACCTTCTGGACCAAGGTCCACCAAATAGTCGGCTGTTTTAATCACATCCAAGTTATGTTCAATGACCAAAACCGTATTTCCCTCTTCCACAAAACGCTCTAACACCTTGATTAGTCTTGCGATGTCATCGGTGTGCAGCCCTGTGGTCGGCTCATCGAGGATATAGAGGCTCTTTCCAGTGGAGCGCTTATGCAGCTCACTGGCTAGCTTCATACGCTGGGCTTCTCCACCAGATAGGGTGGTCGCAGATTGTCCCAAGGTCACATAGCCTAGTCCCACATCTTGGATGGTCTGGAGTTTTCTTGCAATCTTTGGAATGGCAGAGAAAAACTTGAGCGCATCATCAACGGTCATAGCTAGGATTTGGGCGATATTTTTCTCCTTATAGTGAACCTCTAGGGTCTCACTATTGTAGCGCGTTCCGTGGCAGACCTCACATGGCACATACACATCAGGCAAGAAGTGCATCTCAATCTTGATAATCCCGTCACCCGAGCAGGCTTCACAACGTCCTCCCTTGACATTAAAACTAAAGCGGCCCTTTTTATAGCCTCTGATTTTCGCTTCATTGGTTTGGGCAAAGAGTTCGCGAATATCGTCAAAGACTCCCGTATAAGTGGCTGGGTTGGAGCGTGGGGTTCGTCCGATAGGACTTTGGTCAATATCAATCAAGCGTTCGACATGCTCCACACCTAGAAGCGCCTCGTGGCGACCCGGCTTATCCGAATTGTGATTGAGCTTTTGTGCAATCGCCTTTTTCAAAATGCTATTGACCAAGGTTGATTTCCCAGAACCCGACACGCCTGTCACAGCGATAAAGGTCCCAAGCGGAAAAATCACATCCACATCTTTAAGATTATGCTCTTTTGCTCCCTTAATTTCAAGATAGCTGCCATTGCCTGCTCGCCTTTTTTCAGGCACTGGGATAAACTTTTTCCCAGACAGGTATTGCCCAGTGATGGACTTGCGGCTTCTCGCTACTTGCTTAGGCGTGCCTGCTGCGACGATTTCTCCGCCAAACTCACCAGCTCCTGGTCCCACATCAATCAAGTAATCCGCCTCTCGCATGGTGTCCTCATCGTGTTCCACCACGATCAAGGTATTACCTAAATCTCTCATCTTTTTCAGGCTTTCAATCAAACGGTCATTATCACGTTGATGGAGCCCGATGGAGGGCTCGTCAAGGACATAAAGCACACCACTCAAGTTAGAACCGATCTGCGTTGCGAGGCGAATCCTCTGGCTCTCTCCCCCAGAAAGGGTCCCTGCCGTCCGTGAGAGGGTCAGATAATTGAGTCCAACATTATTGAGGAAGGTCAAGCGATCCTTGATTTCCTTTAAAATCGGCTGGGCAATGACGGCTTGATTGTCTTTTAGATCAAGCGCCTCTAAGGTTTCCAAATGATCAGCGACAGAAAGATCTGACAACTGACCGATATGAGGCCCCTGCTCACTTTCCAGACGCACACAAAGCGCCTGCTCATTGAGGCGGTAGCCGTGACAGCTAGAACACGGTAGCTCATTCATATAGACCCGCATGGCTTCACGGGTGTAGTCACTGCTGGTTTCACGGTAACGGCGTTCAATATTATTGACCACTCCCTCAAAAGGAATATCAATATCTCTCACCCCACCAAATTCATTTTCATAATGAAAATGGAAGGTCTTTTCACCAGAACCATACAAAATAAGGTCTTTTTCTGCCGCATCCAAGTCCTCAAAGGCTGTATCCATATCCACCCCAAACTGCTCCATGGCTTGCTCTAGCATCATGGGATAGTAGTTAGAGGAAATAGGATTCCACGGCGCTAAAGCACCCTCACGCAGCGTTTTCTTGCTATCGGGCACCACCAGATCCAAGTCAACCTCTAGCTTACTGCCTAGCCCATCACACACCGGACAAGACCCAAACGGCGCATTGAAGGAAAAGAGACGAGGCTCAAGCTCTGGTACCGTAAAATGGCAAATGGGACAAGAATAATGCTCTGAAAACAGCAACTCCTTGCCGTCCATGGTATCAATGATGACGTAGCCCTCACCCAGACGCAGGGCTGCCTCGATGGAGTCAAAGAGCCGACTTCTGATGCCATCTTTATTGACCAAGCGGTCCACCACGACCTCGATGTCATGCTTTTTGGTTTTGGACAGCTCTGGCACCTCTGTGATGTCAAAAATCTCGCTATCGACTCTAACCCGCACATATCCATCCTTTTGAATGCGCTCAAAAACAGGCTTGTGCTGGCCTTTTTTCTTTCTAACCACAGGCGCTAAGATCTGCATCCGTGTTTTTTCTGGCAGAGCCAAGATCTGATCGACAATCTGCTCCACCGAAGTAGCGGTAATCGCACCATGCCCATTGATACAGTAAGGCGTCCCCACCCTCGCATAGAGCAACCTTAGATAGTCATTGATTTCCGTAACTGTCCCCACGGTTGATCTGGGATTGCGGCTAGTGGTCTTTTGATCGATAGAAATGGCAGGACTCAGCCCATCAATGGCATCCACATCTGGCTTATCCATATTGCCCAAAAACTGCCTCGCATAAGCAGACAAGCTCTCAACATAGCGCCTTTGCCCTTCAGCATAAATGGTATCAAACGCCAGACTAGACTTGCCTGAACCAGAAAGACCCGTCATCACAACCAATTTATCTCGTGGAATCGTCACGTCTATATTTTTTAAATTATTGGCACGCGCACCGCGCACGATAATCTTATCTTGCATGGATTTCCTTTCTAAAATCGTGTTTCCTTTTATTATATCACATTTTAGGACATTCTTTTTTAAGAAAAATTTTAAAAAACAAGAAAAAGCCTTGCAAAATAAGTTGCTTTATTTTATAATTTAACCATGCTTAATTTTAAAAGAAACTGAATTGATTTGCGAAAGGATTTTACTATGACCACTTCATCTCAATCCTCCAAATTTTATGCCAATGGCCCCTCTTTAGAAGAAATCCATCAAACCATCGAGGTCCCTGAAGGCAAAGGATTTTGGAAGACCCTCCTTGCCTACTCTGGACCAGGCGCCCTAGTGGCTGTCGGCTACATGGACCCCGGCAACTGGTCCACCTCTATCACAGGTGGGCAAAATTTTCAATACTTGCTCATCTCTGTGATTTTGATGTCCAGCCTGATTGCCATGCTACTTCAGTACATGTCGGCTAAGCTGGGCATTGTCTATCAGATGGACTTAGCACAGGCCATCCGCGCCAATACCAGTAAACCGCTCAACATCATGCTGTGGATTTTGACCGAGCTTGCCATCATGGCAACAGACATTGCAGAAGTCATCGGAGGAGCTATCGCTCTCTACCTGCTCTTTCATATCCCACTGACTGTAGCGGTCTTTATTACCGTCTTCGATGTCTTTTTACTGCTTTTTTTGACCAAGCTAGGCTTTCGCAAGATTGAAGGGCTAGTCGTGGCCTTGATTGCCGTTATTTTCTTAATCTTTGCCTATCAGGTTATCCTATCTGACCCCAACTGGGGGGCGGTGCTAAAAGGGATGATCCCCAATGCCGAGAGCCTTTCAACACATCACGAAGTGGCTGGCATGACGCCCCTTTCTGGCACACTTGGCATCATTGGAGCAACGGTCATGCCCCATAACCTCTACCTGCACTCCTCGCTGGTACAAAGCAGAAAGACCAACCACAAGGACCAAGCGAGCATCAAGCGAACCCTACGCTTTTTCACTTGGGATTCTAATATCCAGCTGACCGTGGCTTTCTTTGTCAACAGTCTTTTGCTCATTATGGGAGCAGCCGTTTTCAAGTCTGGTAGCGTCTCTGATCCCTCTTTCTTTGGGCTCTACGAAGCTCTCTCTAATCCTGCTACAATGAGTAATAGCGTCCTTGCTCAACTGGCTAGCACTGGTCTTTTGTCCGTTTTATTTGCCGTTGCGCTTCTTGCTTCTGGGCAAAACTCCACCATCACAGGAACCCTGACTGGGCAAATCATCATGGAAGGCTTTATCCATATCAAATTACCAAGTTGGCTCAGACGCTTGGTGACACGTCTTTTATCCGTCATTCCTGTTCTTCTGTCCATCTTTGCCACCCAGCATAGCAACAAGATTGTTGAGCATACGGCTATTAACAATCTCATGAACAACTCGCAAATCTTCCTCGCCTTTGCGCTACCTTTTTCCATCCTTCCTCTTCTCATCTTTACCAATAGCGAAGATAAAATGGGAAAAGCCTTTAAAAATAGTTGGTTGATTAAAGGGTTGGGCTGGCTATCTGTTCTAGTCCTCATTTACCTCAACTTAAAAGGACTGCCTGACCAAGTCCTCGCCTTCTTTGGCGACCATCCAAGTCCAGCACAAGAAATGCTCGCAAGAAACCTCTCTTATGGTCTCACAGCGCTCATCCTCGCAGGACTCATCTGGTGCTTGATTGAACTCTACCGCGCCAAAAAGAAAATCACAGCCTAAAATACCCCCTCCTTATAGATAAATAAGGAGGGACTTTTTCATGATAAAGACACAAAAATATTGACCCCAATCACGATCTCACCCTAAAAACAAAATGCTTATCGCTTGATTTTTCTTTCAACTTTTTGAGCAAAAGACAGCATTTTAGTGTATAATAGAGAGGTATGCTTGGGAATGAAGGAGGACTTGACGATGAAACAAATGTTTCTCTCAAATGCAATCGAATTCAAGGAAATTGATCAGTTCCAACCAGGGGCTTGGATTAACCTCGTTAACCCTTCCCAGGAAGAATCGCTAAAAATAGCGGAGCAATTTAACATCGACATCACCGATTTGCGCGCACCACTCGATGCCGAAGAAAGTTCTCGTATCGCCACAGAGGATAACTATACCCTCATCATCGTCGATGTCCCCACCCAAGAAGAACGCAACAACAAGAGCTATTACGTCACGATTCCGCTTGGCATCATCGTGACCAAACATGCCGTCATCACGACTTGCTTGGTGCCACTAGCCCTTTTTGATAATTTCTTCAATCGTAGGATTCGCAATTTCTACACCTTTATGAAGACACGCTTTGTTTTTCAGCTGCTCTATCGCAATGCCGAGCTTTTTCTAACCGCCCTACGATCTATCGATCGCCAAAGTGACAAGATTGAAGCCCAACTCGAAGATGCCACCAGAAATGCCCAGCTCATTGACATGATGGAGCTGGAGAAGTCTATCATCTATCTAAAGGCTTCTCTTAAAATCAACGAGCGAATCGTCAAAAAGCTATCCAGTCACGCATCAAGCCTTAAAAAATACCCTGAAGATGACGATCTCTTAGAAGATACCTTGATTGAGACCCAACAGGCCATTGAGATGGCGAGTATCTATGAAAACGTCCTTAATGTCATGACGGAAACATCGGCTTCCATCATTTCAAACAATCAGAACACCATCATGAAGACCTTAGCTCTCATGACTATGGCTCTCGACATTCCGACCGTGATCTTTTCTGCCTACGGGATGAACTTCAAGGACAATACCATGCCCTTTAATGACCTGCCACACGCCTTTTGGATTGTCATTCTCATGGCTGCCATTGGCAGTGCTTCTGTCTTTATTTATTTCTTTAAAAAACGCTGGTTCTAATCAAAAAGGAGAAAATACCAACCTATGCAACACTTAACCAAAAAAAACCAAGAATTTATCAACATCGCTAGCCAAACCTTAAAAAAAGCAGGCAAATCAGAAGAAGAAATCGCAGAACTGTTAAAAAATGTGATGCCTGATATTTTGGAAAATCAGAAAAAAGGCATCCCAGCCAGAAGTTTCCTCGGCGCTCCAACCGTTTGGGCAGCCAGCTTTATCGAAAATAAAGCCGCAACAGCCACCCAAAAACCAGAAAAAAACACCAATCCTTGGCTCATGTGGCTAGACAGCAGCGTCTTTTTACTTGGTATCATCACCCTAGCCAACAGTGCCATGAGCATTTTTAATCCCAAAGCCACCACGTCATCTGGTCTTTTGACCCTCTTGGTCCTAGCTGGGCTTGGCGGTCTATCTTTCTATGTGACTTACCGTTACCTCTATCGTTTTCGTGACAAGCCAAGGAGCGAACGTCCCAACATGTGGAAATCCATGGGTATTATCTTTTTAACCATGATCGTCTGGATGCTGGCTTACACCTTCTCAACCCTTCTACCAGCGGCTATTAACCCTATCCTTCCACCATTTCTTGTCCTTCTCATTTCTGCAGCTAGCTTTGCTGGGACCTACTATCTCCGTCGCAAACTCAATGTTCAAAATGCCCTGACACCAGGTCGCTAATAGCTAAAAACGTCAGTTTAACTGACGTTTTTTTGATGAGATAGCTCTTTTTACACCACCATACAAAAAAAGCTCTCGTTTCTGTACTGACCCCAAAAAGTTGGACATTTTATTTATCTAAAGGATTTAGTTCTGTACCCCACAGGACTAAGTCCTTTTAGTTTTGCTTTGATTCGTTTGTTGTTGTAGTAAAAAATGTAATCTGTGATAGCTTGCTCAAGGTCATCAAGGGATTGATAAGACTTCTCAAATCCATAAAACATTTCAGATTTGAGAATGCCAAAGAAGGACTCCATCATCCCATTATCTGGACTATTTCCCTTGCGAGACATAGAGGAACGAATTCCTTTGGTTTTCAAAAAGTGATGATAAGACTGGTGCTGGTATTGCCAGCCTTGATCGCTGTGAAGAATGGTTCCGCTATATGAATCTGCTGGAAAAACCTTCTCAAGCATGGTTTTAATCTGTTTCAAGTCAGGTGAGCGAGATAGGGTAAAATCAATAATCTCACTGTTATAGCCATCAAGAACAGGGGAGAGATAAAGTTTCCCTTCAGGTAAGGCAAACTCCGTCACATCGGTATAGCCCTTCTCGTAAGGTTTAGAGCCTTCGAATTGACGTTTAATCAGATTATCAGACTTCTTACCAACCTCACCTTTGTAAGAAGAATACTTGCGCTTACGACGAATACGAGCGGTCAAGCCTAACTCTTTCATCAAGCGCTGCACCTTTTTGTGATTGATGATAAAGCCACGATTTCGTAATTCTAAATGAATCCGACGATAGCCGTAATTACCTTTATGGTCATCATAAATAGATTGTATTTCATCCTTGATAGTTTTCTCCTTATCTGGCTTAGCCAGTCGCCTCACTTGATAGTAATAGGTGGAGCGTGGCAAATCAAGGATTTCGAGTAGCGTTTCTAGGGAAAACTGATTCGTTAATGCTTGAATGATTTCTGTTGCTCTTTGCGCTTTGCTTCGTCCCTCAAGCGGTATTCTCTCAGCTTTTTTAGCACAGCATTCTCCGCTCTAAGGTATTCATTTTCATGTTTTAGTCGTTCTAACTCTGTCATTTGGTCCAAAGTCTTTTTTGGTTTACGTCCCATCTTTGGTGGTCTCCCTCTTGATTTTTCAAGAATAGTATAACCGTTTTTCTTGTATTTGGCTATCCAATTTGGGAGCATCCCTCGATTTGGCAAGGCATAATCAAGGGAAACTGAGAGTTGAGAGCAACCATGAATCAAGACTTTATCCATTATTTCCTGCTTTAATTCGGGTGAATAATACCGATTTTTACCCTTTTCAACAATCTCAACACCATATTTATCCATGAGTTTAACCATGTACTTGAGATTGGAAGGACAGACTTCATATCGCTGACTGATCTGAGGCCATGATACACCTCTCTTTCTCAACTTGTATATACCTCGTTTATCTTCATAACTTAATTTCATAAGAAAAGCCCCCCAATCGTTAGATTTTGTGTCTAACTTTTGGGGTGCAGTTCATTTCAAACGAAGAGCTTTTTCCTATTTCCTACTGAGAAGCGGCTGGTGTTTCTTGAGGTGCTGGCGTAACGCTTGGAGCTGGTGTTTCCGTGGTACTCGGTGTCGGTTGAGCTGGCGCAGGCTGAGGTGTCACGGTTGTGGAGCTGCTGTTTGACTGAGCCGGCTGACTATAACTTGGGACACTCTCTTCAAAAGCTGGCGTTTCTACTGGTACCGATTCCTCACGGCTATAACTCTCACTACTAGCACTTCCTGTCGCTTTATGCTCTGACTTGCTACCATTGATCTTAATCTTACTATCGCCACCATATAAGGTTTCATACAAAATAGCAGTCGTTGTAATGCTATCGGTCTTAGTTGGCAAATCCAGTTCTTTTTTAATACGGTTTTGAACCTCAAGCAAATGCTCCGCTGTGACAATCTGGTAAGAGCCACCGTCATCCAAAGTCACACCCTCCCCACGCAGTTGATAGGTCTTGATATTTTCAAGGGCATCCTTATAGCCTAGGAGCTGAGGGATGGTTGAGGTTGAAATCTCCACATTAGTCTGCATATTGTTGCTGACAGCTGATAGGATGCGTTTGTAGTTACTAATGCTATCTAAGGCTAAAATCTTAGCCATCACCTTTTGGATGACCTCACGCTGACGTTTCTGGCGACCATAGTCGCCTTCTGGGTCATCATAGCGCATGCGCGAATAAACTAAGGCTTGGTCCCCATTAATCTTATGCGTTCCAGGCGCTACCGTTGAGGTATAGGCTGGCTCTTGCTCGCTGATCTGGATAGGGAAATCAAAGGAATTGGTTACGGTAATTCCGCCAACAGCATTGACCAAATCAACCAAGCCCTGCATGTTAATCTGCATGTAATAGTCGATCTTGATGTCCAGCAAATCCTCTACCGTCATGATGGCCATCTCGGCGCCACCTGAAGCATAGGCCGCATTGAGCTTGGCTTCCGCACCATCCATACTGTTATCCGATGGGCCAGAAAGCTTGATGAGAATATCCCTCTCAAGACTGGTCATGGTCGTTTTCTTGGTTTTGGGATTGACCGTCACCAAAATCATGGAGTCACTATTTCCTTGCCATTTGTCCGTTCGGTCTGCACTTCCTGTATCCACTCCCATCAAAAGGATTGAAAAAGGCTTGGTCTGCTGAATGGCCTTGCTGACCTGGCCTGAACCTTGATAATTCTTAAAGGTCTTGGCAAACTGGTTATTGGTAAAACCTGACACAGAATACAGGTAAATCAAACCAGCTGCGATGGTGGTCACAAAAAGCGCCACAATCATGAAAAAAATCTTCTTTCCAATCGTCATCTTCTTTGTTCTCACTCGTTTCTAATCCACTAACAGTCCCATATAATAGACATCTAAAAATTCACCATCTCTGGTTTTTGCACCACGCGCTCTGACCCCTTCAATCTCAAAGCCAAAGGATTCATATAAACGAAGGGCTCTTTCATTGCGTTTTTGCACCGTCAATTCTAAGCGTCTGAGCACACCACTTTTTTGCGCAAAAAGAAGGGCTTCCTCCATCAAAATGCGACCAATGCCATGTCCTTGATAAGCCGACAAAACACCGATGCAAATCTCACCAATATGATTGATTCGGTCCCTCTTTGAACTTGAGAGGTTGAGAACACCGATAATCTGCTCCCCTCTTTTTGCCACAAGACAAATCTGATTGGGCGAGTCGGCTTGTTTGGCCAAGATGTCTGCCAACTGAGCTTCTGCCATCAAAAGACCATCCTCATCAACGGTTAAAAATTCACTTTCGCTTCCAAGGTGTTGAAATAATTCCAACAACCCCTTGGCATCAGATGGTTCAGCTGGGCCTATCAAAATATCAACCTGCGCCATTTTCCTCTACCTTTCTTTGTAATTGCAAGGAACGTGGCCCCTTAGCGGATAAAGTGAGCTGTCTTCCTTCTTCTACCTTTTCAATGGTAATCTCTAAGTAATCATCCGGCAGGCTCTCAGCTAGCAGCTCTCCCCACTCAATCACGGTAACACCCTCACCAAAGAGAAAATCATCCAAATCAATGGAATCCGCATCTCCTCCAGTGCGATAGACATCTAAATGATAAAGCGGAAGCCTTCCCTCATACTCTCTCACAATGGTATAAGTAGGACTTTTAATCATCTGACCAATGCCAAGTCCCGAAGCAATCCCTTTCGTTAGGGTTGTCTTTCCCGCCCCCAAGTCACCGCTTAGAACCAGCACATCTCCTTTAGTTAAATGATGGCCAATCAACTGACCAAGAACAATCAGCTCATTTTCATTTCGACTTTGTAACATGTTCTTATTGTATCATATTCTAGAGGAGAAGACCAACACAAATTAAAAAAACGCTTGGTTTAAAAACAACCAACCGCTCTCTCATGATACAACCCTCTAAAACCGCATGGTGACAGGGTCAGAAAAGGAGAGGAGGGGATTCGAACCCCCGAGCCCCGTTAAGGACTACACGCTTTCCAAGCGTGCGCACTCGGCCTCTATGCGACCTCTCCATAACAAGGAGGAAAACCTCCTAATCTTTAAATTGCGCTTCAACTCGGTAAATCACTTGACCCTTACTTGAGAATTTTTTCTCGTATTCGGTCATCACATTACCTTCATAATCACTGGCATGAAGGTCTAACCATACCTTCTTTAATATCATACCATATTGAGAGAAAGATGACAAGCTATATTCGAATAATCCGCGATTATCTGTTTTAAAATGAATTTCTCCCCTAGGAGGTAAAATCTGTTGATAAGTCTCAAGAAAGCTCTTATAAGTCAAACGACGCTTTTCATGACGGGTCTTTGGCCAAGGATCACTAAAATTCAAATACATAAGACCCACTTCACCGTTCTCAAAATAATTGGTCAAACTAGACCCATCCACCAAAAGCAGCTTGATATTAGAAAGCCCACTTTCTAGCACCTTATCCAGCGCATAAGACAAAACAGACACTTGTATATCTATTCCGATATAGTTAATATCAGGATTTTGTGCTGCCATCCCCGTGATAAAGGCGCCCTTGCCACTTCCCACTTCAATATGGACAGGATTACTATTGCCAAAGATATCCTGCCAATAGCCTTTAGCCTTTTCTGGCTCTAAAATCACATATTCGGGGTGATTTTCTAAATGCTCCATCGCCCCTTTTCGTTTTCTCACTCGCATGCTTACTTTCTCATCATCTCTCTAAATTTTCTCAAGCCATAAATTTCCTGATTGGCATGTTCCATATCTCGGTTATCAAAACAGCGCAAAATCTGTGCCAAATAAGAAAATTGACCATACCAGTACAATTTACTCATGACTTTTTCATTAATCTTATATCCATAATAACTCAACCAGTCTTCCCAAAAGACTCTTGGAATGTAGTGGCTTAGTATCTGCGCCACATCATACATCCGGTCGGTCAAACGCACCGTGTCCCAGTCCACCAGATAAATCACCCCTGTCGTCGTAATCACCCAGTTACTGTGTCTAACGTCGCCGTGAACAATGGTCGCAAGATCTGACTTGAAGTCAGGAAGACTGCGTTTTAATTCACGAATGACTCCTTGCAAATAACTGTTTTCCAATAATTGCACAGGGGCATTCTTTTCCCAGTCCATTAAAAGATCATACGGGTTCTCAATTTTGTAGTTCAACTGCAATAATTGATTGACCAAGGCTCTTGAACGGTGCATCCGCTGAAAGGTCTGAGGAATCTGTTTACTCGTCATCTCTTGTTTGGTCAAAATTCGTCCATCCAACCATTCTTGAGCCGTCATCATATCGCCATTTCCGATACGCTTTGCCCACAAAAGAGGGGGGGCAATCTGCTCCTTAGCAAGCGCTGCTAAAATAGGAGTGGTATTCATCTTGAGAAAAACCCTCTCACCTGTTGGATAAGTCCCCATGTAGGCTTTGCCACTATTGCCACGAAGAGGCGTCAATACTAAATCTTGATCAGTTGCGGCCATACGGCATCTCCTTCTTTGTTTTTTCCTTCATACTATTTTACTTGTTTTTTAGACAGCCGTCAACCTCACTTCATCCGCCTTAATTGATAAGGCAAATAAAGATAAGCCAAAGCCAAATTTATCCCCAATAAAAGCCAAAACGACTGATGAAAAACAGCCACAAGACCTTCTACAAGCGTTAGACCTAATAAAATGACACGCAAAAAATCACGCAAATTTTGCCATTTCCATTCTGACTTTAATGGGTAGAGTTGCACCCAGACATAGTGATCAAAATGCTTCCCCAGCGCTAATAATTGAAAAATCAAGAGATAATTCCAAAGCGCAACCAATCCTTGTGCCAACAAAGGCTGATCAACAAACCATAAACTTAACAGCGCCAAAAAGACCAAACGTAAACTAATTCCAAAGTAATCACCACTTCGTAGAAAAGCTCTAGCATAAAGCATGGTCCAGGTCTTTTCCTTACGATAAGGAAATAAGCCAAGTAAACGGTCTAAATAAGCACGTCGTTTCACCTGTGAGGATAGCCCCTTAACCGTTGTAAATAAAGAGAAAAAGGTCAAAAGCCTTTCCTTGCGCTTTTTTTCATAACGAATCGCTTCATCCCAATTTAAGGAACCATCAGCCTGCCAAAAAGACCGCAACTGATAGCGTATCCAAAAAAATCTCGCTCCGACACTTAATAGACCTACCACAACTAAGCTCCAAGTCTGATAGCCCAAAGCCAGAAACAGGGGAACCAATAAGAAAAAGATAGCGAGCTGCAAAACACTAAATAACCATAAATAGCCCTGCTTGGCGCGCTTGATTTGAGCCATCACTTCCCCCTCTTTTGGCAATAGGAACTGACGATCTGCCTCTTCGAGATAAGTCGCTACGCGTCCAAAGCCAAGAGAAAAAATAAAAACCAACCAGACCAAGATATGAATCAAGACATTTTCCTTAGGAAAATGCGTCAATAACTGCTGATACTCGACCATCAAAAAGCCGACTAAAAAGATTAAAACCAAAACAAAATGATCGTTAAAGACATATCTTAAGTACTTGAGGCATTCTTGATGAAATTTTAGACGGCGTTTGTCAAATAACTCTTTCATCCCATCTCCTCTTCTTTTGTCAATGCCATATAAATATCGGTTAGACTAGCCTGAGAATCGCCAAAAGCTTGACGCATCTGACTCAAATCACCGTCCAATCGAACTTGACCTTGATGCAAAATGACGAAACGATCGCACATCTTCTCAGCCGAATCAAGAACATGGGTGCTCATCAAAATCGCCACCCCACGCTTTTTCGCTTCATCCAATAAGGCAATCAAATCATGAATAGCTAAGGGGTCTAATCCCAAAAACGGCTCATCCACAATCAAAAGACTCGGTTCAATGATGAGGGCACAGATAATCATCACCTTTTGCTTCATGCCTTTTGAAAAATTCACCGGAAACCAGTCTAACTTATCAGACAAGCGAAAAATGGATAGTAACGGCTCTGCTCTTTGAAATAAGACTTCTTTGTCTATATCATAGGCCATGCCTACTACTTCGATGTGCTCTCTTAGGGTCAATTCCTCATATAAAATCGGACTCTCTGGAATAAAGCCGATTTTCCTGCGATAGCCCTCCACATCCATAGACAAGGTCAGCCCATCTAGCTCGATTTCCCCCTCATAAGGGCGTAACAAACCAATAATCTCATTGATGGTTGTGGATTTCCCAGCCCCATTAAGCCCGATTAAACCAACTAATTCTCCTGCGTGAACCTCAAAGCTCACCCCTTTTAAAACAGGGATATTCACATATCCCCCCGTCACATTTTTAAGTTTTAACATAGGATTCTCTCTAAAATTTTGTTATACTTTAATTATATAATAAAATAAGAAAAATGAGGTGTTCCAAATGGAAAATTGTATCTTTTGTCAAATTGTAAATGGAAGTATCCCCGCTAGTAAAATCTACGAAGATGAGCACGTTCTTGCCTTTCTCGATATTACCCAAGTGACCAAAGGACACACCCTTGTTATCCCAAAAAAACATGTCAGAAATGTCCTAGAAATGGACAGCCAGACTGCACAAGAGCTCTTTAGCCATATCCCTGAGATTTCTCGCGCGCTCTTAAAAGCTACACAGGCTAATGGCCTTAACATCATCAATAACAACGAAGAAATCGCAGGTCAAACGGTCTTTCATGCACATATCCACCTGCTTCCGCGCTTTGATGAAAAAGACGGCTTAGATATCCAATTTACCACCAATCAACCTGATTTCGATGCCTTAAACACCCTATCAGAAACAATCAAAAAGGAGATCCTTTCATGAAATTAAACAAACTATTTCTCATCAGTGCCCTTGGATTCGGCTTATACCAGACTTATCGTCACCGTGAACAATTAAGCAAAACCTTCCGTACCTTAAAACAAGACGCTAGTCAAGTCCAAGAGTCCTTAGATCAAATATCTGATGCCCTTAACCGCATCCAAAGCCAAAAGCAAAACCTTACCACCATCAACCAAGACCTGTCTTATCGCTTGCGCCTCTATAACCAAGAATCACAAGCGCTTTTAGGACAAATCAAACAACAAGTCAATCAACTAGAAAACCATCTCCCTACTTCTCAATAACAAAATAATCCCTATCAACATCTGATAGGGATTTTAGATTGAGTCTATCATAACTTTAGAACTTATATCACCAACGTCCTCAAACTTCCTTCTTCCAACACTAAACGCGAAACCACAAACAAACTCACCTAAGATGTCAAACTCCGAGCCTTTTGATTCTACAACTTCAAAAAAGAGAAAACCAAAAAAAGAGAGAACGCATTTGGTTCTCCCTCCTTGCTCATCATAGATCAGCCATGGAAAATAAAAAAAGCCTTGCTTACCAAGGCCTTCCTCTACTCCGCCAGTAGTTAAAAGTACGTTAAATTGAGTTAAATAGAAAAATAAGAAAGTGATTAAATCAAGATTTTGTTATCTTCTCCCTCATACGAAATTTTAAAAAGTTGACCAAAAGTTGACCAACTACTAAAAAACGCCGTATAGGGACTATAAAAAATAGCTTGGTCAGCAAAAATAGTTGACCAAGTTTTCTATTTTGTATCAGTAATTTTCTACAAAATTCAAAATATCTTTATATATTTTAGACCTATTATCAATAATTATTTTTTCATCTATGCTCAAAATAATAACTAATGCAATGTTTTAATAGCAGTTTTCTCCTCTTCTCATATCTGTAACAAATTTTGTGGTATAATAATATTAGCTTATAAGGAGGTATACTATGACACTTGATGTAAATAAAGAAAAATTAACTATTCTTGGCGTTCCATTTGATAATTTTTTAGACTTTGATGCTGTTTGGTACGCTATTGGTTCATCAATGATTGAAAATTATGAACCTTCCGTACAAGATGTCATTGATTTAAAAAGCTATGTTATTAGCAAACGAAAGGAAATGACTATTGGTTAAAAATCGCTACGATGATTATACCTATATTGACCTTGAACAGCAATATACCTATCCACATTCTAAAGTCCTAATCAATAAACTAAATATTACCAATCCCGAAGAAGCCTTTCGTAAGGAACATTCATTGGTAACAAGACGACTTACAGATTTACGATTAACAGCGATTGAAGTTCATTCTATCAGAGATATTTTATCTATACACAAATATCTATTTCAAGACGTCTATACTTGGGCAGGACAATACCGCAAAGTCAATATTTCAAAAAGTGGTAATCCTTTTATGTCAATCCAATCATTTAGCACAGCAGAAACTTACATTAACCATCTCATTCATTCTTACTATCAATCTGCCAACTCAAAAGACGACATTATCAAATATTTAGCAAAAATTCTTGATAATCTTAATTATTTTCACCCTTTTCGTGAAGGAAATGGACGAACTCAAAGAGAAGTGATTCGTTCATTAGCCTTATCAAAAGGATACTCCGCACAAATACGAATAGAACAAAATGATGAGATTTACAATCTCTATATGGATGGCACTGTCTACGGGAATATAGAAAAGTTAGAAAAATTGTTCGCTAAAATTTTAATCAAAATTGACTTTTTTGAGAAATAAAGATACAATAGGTATAGAAAAAGGCAGTTGCGCTAACAACTACCTTATGTAGAACCCGTTTAAGACGGTGGCTTAGTTTTAATTGTAAAAAAACAATCGTCTCACTTCAGCCAAAGTTATCGACGGTTGTTTTTGTTTTCCATATAGCTGACTAAAGCAATAACTGCTGTGATAATTGATACAAGCAAACTACCAAAAGCAATCATCAACCCTAGAGCTTCTGCTACAGTCAACAGGCTACTCCTTTCTAATTGGATTTTATCACCTACTTTCATAGGCATCACCACCCTTTCAGAAATTAGAGCCACCGTCTTTACTTTTCTACCTATCTATTGTATCACAAAAAGCTCCTTGAAAACTATCAAGGAGCTAATTTTAAATCTGTTTTCTATTAGGTCTACCAGCTAAAAGTTCTGGAATATTCAAAGCTTCTAAATCACTCTTAGATAATTCCTCAACATTATCAAGAGCAAACCAAGACATCTCATCAATCTTTTCATCATTCCAAATAGATGGTACGATATAGCCTTGAGGAATAGGTCTTTTCATATCTTTATTACTATAATTGACAGGGATACCTTTCAAACCTTTTTCAAATTTTGACGTCACTAAGATAATCTCATCTTTAGTCTCTTTACCACTTTTTTCTGTACTATACTTATCAGCAGAATGTAAATCTGTTGTATATAGCACTTTATTTCCATTTGCTTGAGCATGAAGGAGATGAATATCTAATACTGTTTCTGGGCTTAATCCTTTAGATTCAGCTAGTTTATGTACTTCTTTCACCATTTACCCTCTTTTCTTTTTGCGTCCGACTAAACCTAGGGTCATAAGACCTAGGGCGGTGAGTGCTAGTGAGTTTGTGTCACCTGTATTTGGTAGATGGCGTTCGCTACGTTTAGCATAGCTTTCTGTGACTGGGGTTTGCTTGTTAGTGTCTGCCATGTGTTGTGAGCGGATAGCTTTTGGTGTCAACACCCCATCAACATCACGCACCGCTACGAGTTGACCCTTATCGTTACGTACCTCTTCTACTCGTCCACCCTTAGAAATGATTTCATCCTTAGCCTTAGTAAGGGCTTCGTCCTTAAGGATAGCATCGTATTCAGCCTTAAGGGAGTTATACAAGGCAGTCGCCTCAGCAGATACCCCCTTTAGCTTTTCGAGTTTAGCTAACTCATCAGACAAACGAGTACGCAAGTCAGCGAGTTTATCATTAGAAGCCTTAAGAAGTTCTTGCAAACGAGGAACCTCAGTACCCTTCTTAGCCAACAAATCAGCCAAACGGTCATAAGCCTTACGAGAACTGTCTACTAAATCCTTATCAGATACAGCCTGTTGAGAAGCCTCAGCTACCGCTTGTTTAGCAACAGAGAGCGCATTTTCAAGTACCTTCAAAGCTTCTTGGTCATCAGCAAGTTTAGATTTAGCCACATCAAGAGCCTTTGTAGCCTGAGCCAAAGCCGCAGCATTATCAGCACTAGCTTTCTTAGCTACCGCCAAGGTATTTTCAGCCTCAGCCAAGGCAGCCTTATCACTACCCAACTTAGCCTTAGCATCCGCAAGCGCAGTTTCCAAAGCAGACACGTCAACATGACCACTTTGTACATCAGACAAGTGTTGTTGAGCTTGTTCCAAAGCCATACGAGCATCAGTATAGGTTTGTTCAGCCGTATCCTTAGCATCTTGAGCCTTAGAAAGGTTAGCTACCGCAGTATCATACCCCTCCTGAGCCTTAGCAACTTCAGCCTCATCGACAACCGTATGCTTAACCTCACGAGTCAGCGTCTTAGTACCCGTAGAACCACTACGAACTTCATAAGGATTAGCGTAAGCCTTACCACCAGATTTTACAAGGAACATTTCAGTAGATTTAATATGCGCACCATGAGAATCTAACTGAATAGCCGGAGATAAAGCAAATTCAGTTATCCCACTATCCTTCAACCCTAAAACAGACAGAGTACGTTGGAAATCTTCAGTATTAGTGCCATATAAAGCGTCAACCACTGCTTTATATACTTGAGAAAATAGTTGACCCTTAGTCAATTTATAATTATAATCTTTTGCTAACTGATTATCTAAAGTTGTATAATTACCCCCAGTACTTGAAACATAAACTTTTTCTGAAATTTTTGGAGAAAGATGTTGCAAGGTATCTGCTAATGTGGTATAATAAGTATAGCTTAAAGGACGTTTAATAGAAGTAATGTCTACATTATACAACTTATACTCATGACTACCCCCATCTCCAAAAGAACCTACCCAACGTTGAGCATTAGAAATGAAATCTACAGATTCAGGAGTAACATCAAGTAGCGGAGTACCCAACTGACTACGGATAGAGTTAATCAAAGCAGCCCCGTAAAGAGAGAGTTCTTTCAACACATCCTTTGGAATACCTTTACTAATATCGTAAACATCTGTCATTGACTTCCAACTATTATCCAACTCAGCATAACGTTTATTTAATGGGTAATCCCTTTCATTTAAACCATAAAAAGTTGGGTCATACTGGGTCTCTGAACTACCCTTTTTAATAGCCTGTTTAACCGCATCAACCGTACCCGTACCATCCGCCAAAGCCTTAATAGCTTTTAGATAGTCAGGAGAAGTTACCAAGTGAGCTTGATCAGAATCAATTTGATTTCCATATTTCTTTGGTTTACTAGGGTCTTTCAAAGGAATATTCAATTTTGAAGTTTGACCACTACCATCAGGAACCGTTTCAGTCACTGTCTCAGTAACTTCTTTACCTGCCTTAGCCGTATCTAGGGCAGTTTGAGCATCATTCTTAGCCTTAGTCGCTTCGGATACCCCATTATTGGCAACCGTAACCGCACTAGCCGCATCAGCTACGTCACCCTGAGCCTTAGCTACCAATTCTTGAGCTTTAGCAGTCGCTTCAGCTTTATTTGTTTCCGCAAGTTTAGCAGAATCTAGAGCCTTATCAGCATCAGCTACCTTTTCAGTAGAGGAATCAACAGTAGCTTTCAAATCATTAACCCTATCCTCAAGGTCAGCTACCCCATTACCACCAGAAAGCGTATCTACCAAAGTTTGAGCGTTATCTACCGCTTTTTGAGCAGTAACAACGTCAGCCTTTTTATCTTCAAGAGATTTTTCAGCCGTAGCTTGAACTGCATTAGCCAATTCTACACGTTTAGCAGATTCATCAGCATTAGACACCGCCTTATCGGCAACCTCTTTAGCTTTATCTACATCAGATTGGCTAATTTTATCATACTCAGACAACTGCATCGCCGTATCAGATACGACCTTCTCAGTAGAAGCAATCTTAGAACGAGTACCAGACACCACCGCTTCCTGAGCAGTAACATCAGTAGCCGCCTTATCAGCACTAGCCTTAGCCGTAGTAACATCAGCTTCAGTAACCTTTGGAGCCTCAGTAACAGGAGTTTTAACCTCTTCTGATACTGGAGCTTTTTCTACTACCTTAGAACCTTCAGTAACTACAGGAGATGTAGTAACATCATCAGCATATACAGACGAAGCACTAGCCACCATACCCAAAGCCGTAAGAGCTAGTACCCCTACTGCGCCGTAGGCTTTAGACTTTTTGATGGTTCCGTGGGATTTGATATTTGAGTTCTTGTTTCGCACGTATTTCAACCTCAAGTAACTCTTTAATGGTATTCTATCACATGTTATAACTCTTTGCAACCCTTTTTTTATTTTTTATCTTTAAAAAGCTACTAAAATTATAAAAGTAGAATAACACAAAGAACTTTCATGTTTTATTTTGACTTATTTTATTCTAAAATAACTTTATAGAGATATTCTATCACATATTATATACTTTTGCAACCCCTTATTGCTGTTTTCCTCCTTAAAAAGAGTTTTTTCTTAATATAGAAACAGTAAAATAGTAATAAAGGGAGAAAATATGGCAATAAGTAACTTACAAACCTATATCAGCAAGCGCATCAGACTTTTGCGACTACAAAAAGGGCTCACACAAAGCCAACTAGAAGAATTAGCAGACTTACCCCAAAAGTATATCTACAAATTGGAAAAGCAAGAACCTAATCTGAAAATTCAAACCCTAGAAAAAGTACTACTTGCTTTAGATGTTGATATAGAAGATTTTTTCGATATTACACTCAAAGAAAATAACCCACAAATTGCCTATCTCTTAGAACGTTTAAACGAACTCCCAAATACCAAACAAGAACGGCTCATCTCTCTTTTTGTCGGACTTATCAATGAAATAAACTAACGCAAAAGACTTCAGGATATACCATTCTGAAGCCTTTTTTGTTGTCTAAAAATCAGTTTTCTGATTCATCTCTTTTTGATTCAAGATAGTCATTGATAACTAGTTGTGCTTCATCTTGACTATGCCTATAACTTTTATGCTTCATCGCCACAGTAATGAGTTCACCCACATTATCTTCGTTAACTAATTCAAGAAGGTCATAATAGTAGCTATTTTCTTTTAATTTTCTGATTGCCCAAATATAATCTTGAGCAGAATTTTGGTCTAGTAATTCTTCTGTTATTGAAAGAATATCACAGACATCTAAGAGTTCTTCATATTCACTACACTCTAAATTATAGAGTTTATCTATCAAATTTTTTATACGGTTATGGTAGATATTTTCTAAACGGAATATCTTGACATTTTTTATAACTTCTTCGTCTGATGTAAACATTTTTTCCGCCAATGCTATGTTAGAAAATAGTCTATCTGAAAGTTCTTTATTCTTTAGTAAATGATACATACCATTATGAGGAGCTGCTTTGTGTTTTTTTAGCTTACTAATTTCTCTTTCTAATATTTCTACCAAAAGTTCATTTTCTTTTCTAACCGCCAAAATATCATTTATTTTGGAAATCGTTTCTGGGTCTTTTTCTTGTATTTTTTCAGATAGTTTTTCGGATAATCCATCAATAATATCATCTTCTATAATTGTTGAGAATGTTTTCTCACTAATAGGCGTATTCTTTGTCGTAAATTTTCCAAGTAGCACTTTCTCAAGTGTTCCTCTGCTTAAACGTCCTTCAAATAATTCCTCGAGATAGCTCAATTTAGAATTATACTTATTCGTTTCTCCGATACTATGCTCTTTACAATGCTCTTCATACTCATCTAATTCATCTACAAAATTCAATAAAACGCAAGCTACCCATAAGTTTTGTTCTTTCGGACTAAGTTCTTCAAAAAATTCCATAAGCTAAACTCCTTATATTTTTTCTTATATCTTAGACTATTATTTTTTATTTTGCAAGGGATAAAAATTTTTTAGGGAAAAAGAAATAACCATCTTAAAAGCCTATCATATCAAGGTTTATAAAAGTATTTATTTAGGGATACTAGCTCGTTTCTTTGCTGTATCATAGTCTTATAAAAGTTAAACACTAGCGATTTTTAACATCTCATATTTCCCACTTTGAAAAAGGAGATAATTTTAGGGAAAAAGAAATAAGTTCTCTAAAATCCCATAATATCAAGGGGTTTCATTTAAGTATTTTTTACAATAGCCTTGTGGTAGTCTATTATCATAAAGATTTAACAAAATTGAAAGGAGGTGATTCCAATGTACTAAGAAAAGTTCGACAATAAGAGGAAGTTAAGTCTCCCCACTTTACTTCTTCTTTGAAAAGGTAGGGGGAATAGAAAGGTAAAGACGATGTTTACACAGTCAACTCTTGAAGGCATGCTTATTGGTGTGTCGGATTATTTAGACTATGACACACAAAACAAAATTGGTGTGTCTTTAGACTTAGGAGCACGAAATGATTCTGGTCGTTTCATCACACAATCACTGAAGATTATTGGAGCATCTCAAAAACAGTTTACTGAATACCTAGATACCAAGGTTCAGATTACGCTAACTGATTGCTCTATTTCTGCTTATGTTGTTGGAAATGGTCGAGCTGCTTTATCTATTAAAGCGGAACAGGCGGATATCGAAAGTCTAATCAGCCTCTAATCGTGTCACTTTAGGGAGGGGAAAGCCTCTCCTCCCCTTATTTTTATAAAGAAAGAAGGTATTCTATGAATATATTTATTGCATTTATCATTATTGTTATTTGTAGCTTGTCTTACCTCTATGAGGAGATAAAAAAGAAAGAAGTAAAACAAAAGCTAGAGTTGAATGGGTCTTTAATAGCCACTGATATAGAGTCTGCTTGTCATAGAGTAAGCAAAAAGGTGGGCAAAACTCTTTCTTTTGACCTAGAAGATGTCCAACTGCTCAAAGCAACAGATAAAGAGACTGCTTTTCGTTATCGTGTACCTATTTTGGTAGAAGAGGAACTTGATGGAGAAGATTTCGCTTATCTTAAAAAACTATTTCAGACTGAATTTAATAAATTAGCTAAGGCCAATTATCAGTTATACTCTAATTTTTCATCTTTAAAAATTAAGATTATCTTCACTGAGAGAACAAGCAGACGTAAGGGACTAAACTATCTTGATATTGATTTACTATTTTATTACAATCCTCAAGATTACGCTTATTTACAAGGAGGAATTAAATGATTAGAGCTGTTATGAGTAAGGAGATTTATAATAATAATAGAGGAACTATATTTCCGCTAGAGATTCCTCTAGATATTTCTAAACCACATGCTCTTATCCTGGGCGCTAGTGGCAGTGGCAAAACTTACTTTTCCACGTTGTTATTAGGTATTGCAATACAAGAAATATTCCAACGAGATAATAAAGCACCTTTGATGCTTGTCGCCGATTATAAAGGTGATTCTGATTTCGATTTCTTATCCTCGCTAAAAAGCTTTTATCGCTTCGATGCTGTTACTAAAGCTTTGGATAAAGCCATTGAGATTTTGGAAGCTCGTCAAGCTGGTACAGACAAAACCAAAAGAGCTGTACTCGTGTTTATAGATGAGTGGGGGTCTCATCTCTCAAGCCTTGACAATAAGGAAAAGAGTAAAGCTATTCAAAAGCTTTCTCGCCTCATGATGCTCGGCAGGTCGTTTAATATTCAGATAATTCTATCAAATCAACGCGGAGACGCTGAATATTTTGGAAAAATCCGAGATAATTTTGGAAGCGTTATTGTATTAGGGACATTTTCCAAAGAGACAGCTCAAATGTTCTTCAGTGAAGACAAAGAGTTGATAACACTCTCGAATCCACGAGGTGAAGGGTATTTGAAGGTTGCTGGCAAACCTACCCGTAGCATCATTGTTCCTTCTCCTAGAGAGGAAATCTTGCAAAATCTTAAAGAGTGGATACTGTATGCAGTAGAAGAGACTTCCATTATTATGTGAGCCTGTTGTCTGACGTAGCTCGCCTAAGGCGGGGCGAAGGATAAGACTTACAGGCTCGCCAGCTTTAGCTGGCTATCGTCTGGGGTAGGGTAATTACCCAGGTCCGACTTCCCCCTTTTTGTTACAATTTTAAAGAGGTATATACCAATGACACATGAACTAACTTCACTAGCTATTCCTCATAGAACACTCCATCTAGGTGTAGACGAAATTACAGCTGTTGTTCAGCCCACAGAAGACACTATCGGAGACGACTTCCCATCTTCTGATGTTTGGGCAGGCATAGCGGAGCTTATGATAGACAACATTGCTGACAAGCTTTCCTTGCCCCTATTATTTGGAGATAGAATAGAGGAGAACACTGCTCCTCAAGGATATACAGTTGCTTACAGCTTTGAAAATCTCCCCTATTACTTCCGTATTGCTTATCATAACAAAATGGTTAACATGGGAATTATCATCAAATTCTCAGCTAGTAGTCTTGACTATTACAAAACCTGCTATAAAGAACTATTCAATGAAACAATCAATGTCCAGAATATTGTTCAAGGGCTTAATGAACCTTACTGGGATTTCCATCTCACTCGGATTGATTTAGTTGCAGATTACTTCAATACGGATTATTCAGTCGAAGATATTTACCATAAAGTGAAAAATAGAGACTATGTCGTGGTTAATTCTAAGCTACGTAAAAATATCTCTGCAATTTCTGCCATTGAACGTAATAGACAAGCAAAAACAATCACCATTGGTTCAAGAAAAAAAGGTTCTCAATCGTATTTAAAAATCTATGATAAGTATGAGGAACAATCTGAACAGAACGGACGATATAGCCATTTACTTAATGATATAGATTCATGGATACGTTTTGAAGCAACCTATAAAGGTAATTACGCTAGGCAAATCACTGAGCATCTGATGGATATTTCAAGTTCGGAAGAGTTACAAGATTATATCGCCTCTAAAATCTTAGAAAAATATACCTTTATTGATATTACTAAGAATGATATGACTAGCTTCTCGAAAGAATTATATTATTCTTCACAGTTTACATCTCCTTTAGAGTCTTTAAGCAGTCGCAATAATAGACTTGAAAATTCTATCCACTATATCATGAAGGGGTCAGGCTTCTTTCCATTACTTTATAAAATAGATGACATTTGGGGCGAAGGAACAAGCGTTTATGCTTTAACTCGTCTCTTAAAGGAATACAAGCATAATTTCAATCCTAACAAGGATACCAAGTATTGGATAAATAAAAACAGGCTCGAACTTCAAAAACTAAACTTTGAGGAATACCTAGAATCCATTATTGAATTATTCTATACAAAAACAGCCTCTTCTGACAACCAATCCGCCAAGAGTGCGTCAGAAGAAGACTAGAAAATAAGAGATAAGGCTAGCTTGAAAAGAACCGCTTATAATGGACAGTATAAAAAAGTTATATACTGTTCATATAAGGAGGTTCTTTTTTTATGGCTAAAAAAGGAAGCAAGTTCACCAAATATCCACCCGAGTTCAAATTACAGGTAGTGGAAGACTACCTCAGTGGAAAGAGCGGAGGGATGCCTTCTATTGTCAAAAAATATGGGTTAAAATCAGACAACCAAGTTTTGACTTGGACAAGAAAATACCGAGAAGACCCTACTTTACTCTCCCAAGATTTACGAGGTAGGAAGTCCACTGGTCGTCCCAAGACAAGGAATATAGAGGAGATGACCCTAGAGGAACAGAATGCTTATCTACGAATGGAGAATGCAATTTTAAAGACCTTAAGGACTCTCCTCAATCCGTGAGAAGAGTCCACCTCTATCAAGTCGTGGAGCAGTTGAAAGATCGTTACTCAGTCTCCTCTTTATGTGCCTATTTGGGCTTTCCTAGGTCTTCCTACTACCTTTGGTTGAGCAAGGGGAGACCAATCTATAAGCAGTTTGATGCGAACTTAGCCCAAAAGATTACAGCTATCTTCCATGACACTCAAAAAGGCTATCGCTTCATCTCTTATCAACTGAGAAGACACTATCAACTTTATCCTAACCCTAAAACTGTCTTGCGCTATATGCGTATTCTTGGTCATCGGTCTCCGATTCGGAAGAAGCGGTACCAATCCTGCACGCAACGAGAGATAAATGAAAAGGCAAGACACGTCCACTACAACATGCTTGCCCGAAACTTTAAAGCAGAACGCCCTCTCCAAAAACTGACGACAGATGTTAGCTACGTTTACCACAAACAAGGGAGGATGTTCTTAAGTGTCATAAAAGATTGTTATGACAATTCCATTTTAGCCTATACGCTATCAGATTTCAATGATAACAAGTTAGTTTTTGACAATATAGATCAGGTCTTTCACGATTCTTGGGATTCAACCAAAGTCTGTGTTCTTCATTCTGACCAAGGTTTTCAATATACCAATCAACAGTATCTCCGAAAATTAGATCAATACGGTGTGACCATTTCTCATTCTGGCAAGGGAAATTGTTATGATAATGCGGCATGCGAGAATTTCTTTTCCCACTTGAAGAGTGAATCCTTGAGACTATTTCCACCTGAGGATAGGGAAGCCCTCGTCCAACAAATCAGGGAATACATCGACTGGTATAATTGCCACAGACCACAAGAAAAATTAAAAGGTATGACTCCCTTAGAATTTAGGGAAGCATACCTTCTAAAAAACTAACTTTTTTAACTGTCCATTTTATCTGGGGCTTGACAGCTTATCCCTAGCCTTATTATCTCATTTTATATTCTAAAAAGAAAGAGAGAAATCCAATGATGAATGAACTTAAAATTAATTTAGGTGATATCACAGTCCAAATACCCGATACGCATGTTATTGTGTCCAAAGATGAATACGATTCACTGCAAAAAAAAGCCTCTCTAGGGCATTATATGAGCTTACAAGAGGTTCTTGACCTTTTATCCGTTTCTCGTCCTTGGCTGATAGAAAATGTACTCTATCGTCAAGATATTAGAGATAAAATCGATATTGACCGTAATTCTAACGGATTTGTCAAATATCCCTATAACCAAGGAGGACGTTATTATTTTTTAGCTAGTAAAACAAAACAATTTTTTGAGGAAAATTTTGCCTCATTATTTACAAATGATTAAAAACATGATACGATAACCAAGACAAAATCTTGGTTATCACTTTTTAGAAAGAGGTAATCAATGGCTATTTCATACAGAAAAAGAGGTAAACAAAATTTATGGGACTACCGCGTCTTTGATAATAACAAAAAAGTGGTAGCATCTAAATCAGGATTCAGAACCAAAAAAGAGGCAGAAATCGAAGCCTTGCAAATTGAGATAAAATTACTACAAGGTCATATTATAGATAAACGTGTTAGTCTCTATGCGCTTTGGAAAGAATGGTTTGAACTTCAAATACTTCCCCAAAATAAAAAAGAATCCACTCTTTATAGACATCATAAGCGTGGACAACTCATCAAAGAATTTTTTGGAGATATGCCTTTAACAAATATCAAGGCAAACCGCTACCAACATTTTATCAATGAATTTGCTAAGACTAATGGTAAAGACAATGTTGGGCGATTAAATTCTGAAGTCAAAAAAGTTTTAACTTTTGCCAAACAAAATCAACTGGATTTTCATGATTTTACTTTAGGTGTTCAAATTACAGGTCTTCCTCCTAAGAAAAAGGAAGAAGAAAAGTATATCCATAGTAAAGCAGACTATATTCGCTTTATTAACTATCTAAAAGAAGATTTTCAATATCCTAAATGTGTTATTTCTGCATTACTCTATGTTCAAATTCATACAGGGATGCGTTTTGGTGAAGTCTTAGGATTAACTTGGGATTGTATTTCTTGGAAAAATCAAACTATCAAAACCTACAGACGATATGATAGCATGAGACGAACATGGACAGAAGCTAAAACAGACACATCTGTTCGCACTATTCCTGTCAATGCAGAACTGATTACATTTCTAAAATTGCTTAGAACGAAACAAGAAAAATTAAAACTTGAGAATCCAGACAACATAATTTTTATTAGCCCAGAGTATGGGATTCCTTATAACAGTACGGTAAACAAACACCTACAAAGTATTCTCAAAACATTAGATATCTTCCCCACTAACATGACTGCTACTGGTATCAGACACACTTATGCAAGTATAATGTTAGCAGAAGGTATCGATATTTGGGCACTCTCAAAAATTATGGGACATAAGGATATTACCCAAATTACAGAAACCTACGGACATCTCATTCATGAAAAGTCCGAAGCGGAGTCTAACAAAATCAGAGCTTTATTGACTAGCTTAAAATAAGTCAAAAAATGGTTGACCAAAAGTTGACCAAAACACGAAAAAACCTTGATATACCAAGGTTTTCATACTCCGCCAGTAGGACTCGAACCTACGACATCATGATTAACAGTCATGCGCTACTACCAACTGAGCTATGGCGGATTAACGCTAAGCAACGACCATATCTCACAGGGGGCAACCCCCAACTACTTCCGGCGCTCTAGGGCTTAACTGCTGTGTTCGGCATGGGTACAGGTGTATCCCCTAGGCTATCATCACTTAACTCTCTAAGTCGCTTAATCGACTCAAAATTGAATACCTTATCATTATAACAACTTCTAAACCAACTGTCAATACTTCTTAAATTGTATTCGAACTAAAAAGCTAGTGATTTAGATAAACCGTCTAAGAAATCAGGATTTCTTGCCGTTTTCCTAAAATCATACGCTCTTCTTAACGTTCTCATTACTTCATTTGGATAAGTCCTCGAGCTATTAGTATTAGTCCGCTCCATTGCTCACACAACTTCCACTCCTAACCTATCGACCTGATCTTCTCTCAGGGCTCTTACTAACTTAACGTTATGGGAAATCTCATCTTGAGGGGGGCTTCGCACTTAGATGCTTTCAGCGCTTATCCCTTCCCTACATAGCTACCCAGCTGTGCCTCTGGCGAGACAACTGGTACACCAGCGGTAAGTCCACTCTGGTCCTCTCGTACTAGGAGCAGATCCTCTCAAATTTCCTACGCCCGCGACGGATAGGGACCGAACTGTCTCACGACGTTCTGAACCCAGCTCGCGTGCCGCTTTAATGGGCGAACAGCCCAACCCTTGGGACCGACTACAGCCCCAGGATGCGACGAGCCGACATCGAGGTGCCAAACCTCCCCGTCGATGTGAACTCTTGGGGGAGATAAGCCTGTTATCCCCAGGGTAGCTTTTATCCGTTGAGCGATGGCCCTTCCATACGGAACCACCGGATCACTAAGCCCGACTTTCGTCCCTGCTCGAGTTGTTGCTCTCGCAGTCAAGCTCCCTTATACCTTTACACTCTGCGATTGATTTCCAACCAATCTGAGGGAACCTTTGGGCGCCTCCGTTACCTTTTAGGAGGCGACCGCCCCAGTCAAACTGCCCGTCAGACACTGTCTCCGATAGGGATCACCTATCTGGGTTAGAGTAGCCATAACACAAGGGTAGTATCCCAACAGCGCCTCCAGCGAAACTGGCGTCCCGCTCTCATCGGCTCCTACCTATCCTGTACATGTGGTACAGATACTCAATATCAAACTGCAGTAAAGCTCCATGGGGTCTTTCCGTCCTGTCGCGGGTAACCTGCATCTTCACAGGTACTAAAATTTCACCGAGTCTCTCGTTGAGACAGTGCCCAAATCATTACGCCTTTCGTGCGGGTCGGAACTTACCCGACAAGGAATTTCGCTACCTTAGGACCGTTATAGTTACGGCCGCCGTTTACTGGGGCTTCAATTCATACCTTCGCTTACGCTAAGCACTCCTCTTAACCTTCCAGCACCGGGCAGGCGTCACCCCCTATACTTCATCTTACGATTTCGCAGAGAGCTGTGTTTTTGATAAACAGTTGCTTGGGCCTATTCACTGCGGCTGACCTAAATCAGCGCCCCTTCTCCCGAAGTTACGGGGCCATTTTGCCGAGTTCCTTAACGAGAGTTCTCTCGCTCACCTGAGGCTACTCGCCTCGACTACCTGTGTCGGTTTGCGGTACGGGTAGAGTATGATACAACGCTAGAAGCTTTTCTTGGCAGCGTGACATCACTCACTTCGCTACTAAACTTCGCTCCCCATCATAGCTCAAGGTTATAGGTACAAGCATTTAACTCATACCACCCCTCACTATTTAGACGTGCTCTTCCAATCGCACGCTTGAGTTAGCCTTCTGCGTCACTCCATCACTTCATACTCTAGTACAGGAATATCAACCTGTTGGCCATCGGATACACCTTTCGGTCTCTCCTTAGGTCCCGACTAACCCAGGGCGGACGAGCCTTCCCCTGGAAACCTTAGTCTTACGGTGGATGGGATTCTCACCCATCTTTCGCTACTCATACCGGCATTCTCACTTCTATGCGTTCCAGCGCTCCTCACGGTACACCTTCACCACACATAGAACGCTCTCCTACCATACCATAAAGGTATCCACAGCTTCGGTAAATTGTTTTAGCCCCGGTACATTTTCGGCGCAGGGTCACTCGACTAGTGAGCTATTACGCACTCTTTGAATGAATAGCTGCTTCTAAGCTAACATCCTAGTTGTCTGTGCAACCCCACATCCTTTTCCACTTAACAATTATTTTGGGACCTTAGCTGGTGGTCTGGGCTGTTTCCCTTTCGACTACGGATCTTAGCACTCGCAGTCTGACTGCCGACCATAATTCTTTGGCATTCGGAGTTTATCTGAGATTGGTAATCCGAGATGGACCCCTCACCCAAACAGTGCTCTACCTCCAAGAATCTTAATGTCGACGCTAGCCCTAAAGCTATTTCGGAGAGAACCAGCTATCTCCAAGTTCGTTTGGAATTTCTCCGCTACCCACAAGTCATCCAAGCACTTTTCAACGTGCCCTGGTTCGGTCCTCCAGTGCGTCTTACCGCACCTTCAACCTGCTCATGGGTAGGTCACATGGTTTCGGGTCTATAACATGATACTAACTCGCCCTTTTCAGACTCGGTTTCCCTACGGCTCCGCTTCTTCCACTTAACCTCGCATCATATCATAACTCGCCGGTTCATTCTACAAAAGGCACGCTCTCACCCATTAACGGGCTCGAACTTCTTGTAGGCACACGGTTTCAGGTTCTATTTCACTCCCCTCCCGGGGTGCTTTTCACCTTTCCCTCACGGTACTGGTTCACTATCGGTCACTAGGGAGTATTTAGGGTTGGGAGATGGTCCTCCCAGATTCCGACGGGATTCCTCGTGTCCCGCCGTACTCAGGATTCTGCTAGGTATAAAGACTATTTCGAATACGAGGCTTTTACTCTCTTTGGCTCATCTTCCCAGATGATTCTTCTATATTCTTTAAGTCCACATCGCAGTCCTACAACCCCGAAGTGTAAACACTTCGGTTTGCCCTCCTGCCGTTTCGCTCGCCGCTACTCAGGCAATCGCTTTTGCTTTCTCTTCCTGCAGCTACTTAGATGTTTCAGTTCACTGCGTCTTCCCTCCTCTACCCTTAACAGGTAGGGATAACAGGCATAACCTGTTGGGTTCCCCCATTCGGACATCTCTGGATCAGCGCTTACTTACAGCTCCCCAAAGCATTTCGTTGTTCGTCACGTCCTTCATCGGCTCCTAGTGCCAAGGCATCCACCGTGCGCCCTTACTAACTTAACCTTATTTTTTGACTCTACTCTTAAGTCTCGTATTACAGCGTTTCGGTTTATTTTCTTGTTACTATTTGATATAGATATTCAATTTTCAATGGACTAAACTTAGGATAACAAATGTACCCTATGGAGCCTAGCGGGATCGAACCGCTGACCTCCTGCGTGCAAAGCAGGCGCTCTCCCAGCTGAGCTAAGGCCCCACAAGACCTCTCAAAACTAAATAAGAACCAAGTAAATCCGTTCCAGTATCTCTACTGTTCCTTAGAAAGGAGGTGATCCAGCCGCACCTTCCGATACGGCTACCTTGTTACGACTTCACCCCAATCATCTATCCCACCTTAGGCGGCTGGCTCCTTACGGTTACCTCACCGACTTCGGGTGTTACAAACTCTCGTGGTGTGACGGGCGGTGTGTACAAGGCCCGGGAACGTATTCACCGCGGCGTGCTGATCCGCGATTACTAGCGATTCCGACTTCATGTAGGCGAGTTGCAGCCTACAATCCGAACTGAGACTGGCTTTAAGAGATTAGCTTGCCGTCACCGACTCGCAACTCGTTGTACCAGCCATTGTAGCACGTGTGTAGCCCAGGTCATAAGGGGCATGATGATTTGACGTCATCCCCACCTTCCTCCGGTTTATTACCGGCAGTCTCGCTAGAGTGCCCAACTTAATGATGGCAACTAACAATAGGGGTTGCGCTCGTTGCGGGACTTAACCCAACATCTCACGACACGAGCTGACGACAACCATGCACCACCTGTCACCTCTGCTCCGAAGAGAAAGCCTATCTCTAGGCCGGTCAGAGGGATGTCAAGACCTGGTAAGGTTCTTCGCGTTGCTTCGAATTAAACCACATGCTCCACCGCTTGTGCGGGCCCCCGTCAATTCCTTTGAGTTTCAACCTTGCGGTCGTACTCCCCAGGCGGAGTGCTTATTGCGTTAGCTACGGCACTAAGCCCCGGATAGGGCCTAACACCTAGCACTCATCGTTTACGGCGTGGACTACCAGGGTATCTAATCCTGTTCGCTACCCACGCTTTCGAGCCTCAGCGTCAGTTACAGACCAGAGAGCCGCTTTCGCCACCGGTGTTCCTCCATATATCTACGCATTTCACCGCTACACATGGAATTCCACTCTCCCCTTCTGCACTCAAGTCCCGCAGTTTCCAAAGCGTACTATGGTTAAGCCACAGCCTTTTACTTCAGACTTACGAAACCGCCTGCGCTCGCTTTACGCCCAATAAATCCGGATAACGCTCGGGACCTACGTATTACCGCGGCTGCTGGCACGTAGTTAGCCGTCCCTTTCTGGTAAGTTACCGTCATAGTGTGAGCTTTCCACTCTCACACCCGTTCTTCGCTTACAACAGAGCTTTACGAACCGAAGTCCTTCTTCACTCACGCGGCGTTGCTCGGTCAGGGTTGCCCCCATTGCCGAAGATTCCCTACTGCTGCCTCCCGTAGGAGTCTGGGCCGTGTCTCAGTCCCAGTGTGGCCGATCGCCCTCTCAGGTCGGCTATGTATCGTCGCCTTGGTAGGCCTTTACCCTACCAACTAGCTAATACAACGCAGGTCCATCTCTTAGTGACGCTCTTGCGCCTTTCAAACCTATGCCATGCAGCATAAGCTGTTATGCGGTATTAGCTATCGTTTCCAATAGTTATCCCCCGCTAAGAGGTAGGTTACCTACGCGTTACTCACCCGTTCGCAACTCATTAGAGAGAAGCAAGCTCCTCTCCTCTGCGTTCTACTTGCATGTATTAGGCACGCCGCCAGCGTTCATCCTGAGCCAGGATCAAACTCTCGTTTAAATCTTACTCATGCTATTGCTAGCTTTTTCTTTATTGACGGGTTACTTGTGTAACCCTTACTTGGTTGTTTCTTATTTAGTTCTCAAAGGTCTTTCTATCGCTCTCTCAAGCGACAACTATTATATTCTAGCAAACTTATTCCTGACTGTCAATACTTTTTTTAACTTTTTTTAGCTTTTTTATCAACTATTCTCAAATACCCTATTCCAAAGGGGGTTAGAGCTGTTTCTTTTTCTATTTTAGACTTGTTTGAGCAAAAAAATAAATCAACGGGAACTGAACTGCTCCCTGTCAAGTGGACAATGAAATAATAAAAGATTAGGCGACGGCCTTGTTCCTCATTTCAAGAGGGGCAAGGCCGTTGTTGCGTTCTTGAAAACGTTGATGATTATAAAAATAGATGTAGGCATCAATATCTGACACCAGCTCCTCAAAGGTCTTATATTTCTTCAAATCATAGCACTCCGTCTTAAAGTGCCCAAAGAAACTTTCAATTGGTGCGTTGTCAATACATTTGCCAACACGAGACATAGAGCGTGTCATCTGATACTGGGGCGTTAAACGGTAATAATCTTTCGAAGTATACTGCGAACCTCGGTCGCTGTGAATTAATGGTGTCGCATCCGGATTAGCTGTTCGTGCTTTACGAAGCGTTTCTAACACCAACTCATTATCATTAAACTGACCAACCACATAAGCGACAATAGAGCCGTCATAAAGGTCCTTAATAGCACTCAAATAGGCTTTACAGCCGAGACCATACTTCAAGAACGTCACATCTGTACACCATTTCTGATTGGGGGCAGTAGCTGTAAAATCACGATTGAGAATGTTGTCTTCTACATTGACAAAGCTGGTCTTGGTACAGTAGCCCTTAGCCCTTCTGATAATGGAACGAATGCCTAAAATGTGCATCAAGCGACGAATCCGCTTCTTGTTGTAGTTTGTTTCAAGCTTGCGATTGACAAATAGCGTCATACGACGATAGCCAAGAATGTCATTAGGTTGACTATGAAGGTCCTTGATGACGTCTATCAATCTTGTATTTTCTTGTTCCGAAGGAGTTTCTTGATGATGTAACCACTTGTAATAGCCCGAGCGAGATACCTTTAGAATACGGCACAAGTGGCTGATAGAAGCCTCTTCTTGTTCTTTCCTGTATTCTTTAATCGCTTTGAAGGATTCTAAGTGGCGACCTAGTCTTACCGTCGGTTTCGTCGTTTGATGTCTTCTAACTTTTTTAGCAGGCCGTTCTCCATTTCAAGATACTTAATCCGTTCTTCCTGTTGCTTGATTTTGAGGCGTAACTCTTCTTCTGGAGTAAGGTTTGGTTTACTTTCAAGGCCTTTTCCACGTCGGTCGAGGAGGCCGTTAGAACCGTCCTTCTCGAACTTTCTCACCCAAGAATAGACCTGTTGGTAGGAAACACCATACTTCTCAACAGCTCCTTGGTAATCTTTCTCGTGGGCAAGAGTAAAATTGACAATCTCAACCCGTTCTTCAAATGTTGTCTTGCGTCCTTGTTTCATACGACTCATTCCTCTACTAGTAGCTTTCAATTCTTTACCACTAGTCTAACGTTTTATCCATGAGCTGAGAACATAATGACAAGAAATTCCATATTTTTCAGTCAAATCTTTGAGACTTCCCAAGCCACTGAGATAGTCGGAAACAGCTTGTTCCTTTAGTTCCTTACTATACTTCGTCCAGTGACGGCTTTCCTCTAGCCCTTCAATACCAGCTTCTTTGTACTTCCGAACCCAGTTCGATAGGGTGTCTTTAGACACACCATGGTGCTTAGCTAACCAGCTAAGTGATTGCCCAGCTTCCAAGTGGAGTAGAACAATTTCTAGTTTCTCAGAGACAGACTTTGGACTTCTTTTGGACATAGTAAAACTCCCTTTATCGTTTCTAGTGAAAATTTTTGTTTTTTCACTGTCCACTATAAGGGGAGTATATCAAACATCCGTTGATTTATTTTGATGTTTTTTATAACAAGGCTAGACTAGCAAAGTTGAGGATAAAGAGAGCATCCAAAATCCAAATAATAGGATGAACTTCCTTAGCTTGGCCTTTGAAAAGTTTAGCTAGGGTATAGAACAAGAAACCTGCTGCAATCCCGTGCGTGATGCTGTAAGAAAGTCCCATAAAGACAGAAGCAAAGAAGGCTGGGATGGCTTCATCCATTTGTCCCCAATTAACATCCTTAAGGCTTGAAATCATCATGATCCCAACCATAATCAAGATGGCAGCGGTCGCCTGAGTTGGGATAATGGCAAGTAGTGGACTAAAGAGACTAGAGACGGCAAAGAGAATGGCTACCACAAGGGCTGTAAGACCTGTACGTCCTCCTGCACCAATACCCGCAGCACTTTCTACGTAAGTAGTCACATTAGAGGTTCCTGCAATGGCACCGACCGTTGTTCCGACCATATCGGAGAAAAGTGCTTTATCCATCTTAGTCTTTAGACCTGATGATTGGGAAGCAGACTGTTCGTCTTCAAGATTGAAGATTCCTGCCTTACGACCAGTTCCAATAAGGGTTCCAATATTATCAAAGATATCGGTCAAAGCAAAAGCCAAAATAGTCATCAAGACTTCTGGCAAGCGCGCTGGGTTAGAAAAGAGGCTACCTAAACCTTGGCTACCAAGTGCAACACCAAAAATATGACCCAAATCTTTGAAGGCAGCGACTGGATTGTTGGCTGCAAAATCAATCTGAGAAAGGTTGACCACACCAAGCAAAATCGCCAAAACGGTTGTCGCTAGCATAGAAAGAATGATCCCCCCCTTGATTTGACGAATCAAGAAGAAAGCCGTGATGATAATAGCCAACAAAGCCAAGATGGCCGGTACATTATTAAAGTCAATCAGACCAGGCACCGCTGAAGCATTGGAAACGATGGTCGCCTTGGCTTCTTGAGCACCTTTACCAACAACGATATAATTACCTGGGTCAATGGTAAATTTCAACAGTCCTGCATTTTTCAAACCGATATAAGCAAGAAAGATCCCGATTCCACCACCAATTGCATGTTGAAGGGCTTGAGGAATTTCATTGATGATGGTCTTACGAATATTGGTCAATGTGATGATAATCGAAATAATCCCACAGAGAAAAACCATAGCCAAAGCTTCTTGCCAAGTATAACCAAGGGAAAAAACAACAGTATAGGTAAAGAAGGCATTGAGTCCCATACCTGGCGCCTGAGCATAAGGAATGTTGGCGTAAAAGGCCATCATGAGGGTCCCTGCAACCGTTCCTATAATAGTAGCCAAAAAGACCCCTTGGGCTGGCATGCCAGTTTGGCTGAGAATCTGCGGGTTAACAAATAAAATATAACTCATGGCAAAAAAGGTGGTCAAACCTGCCATGACCTCAGTACGAACATCTGTTCCATTTTCTTTCAGTTTAAACAACTGTTCCATTTACGATTTTATCTCCTTTTTAGAACGATGTTATCATTATAACCTATAAACGTTCGTAAATCAAGGGGGTTTTATTTTTTATTTGCTCCTTACTTCTTTTATTTTCGTTATTCAGACATTGTAGTCATGATACCCCTATATCATTTTGTTGGCAGTGTATCCATTTGTAAAGTATTGGTATAAAAATCAAAGCTAGCACGGCTGACAGGCTTCCCAAGGTAATAGGTTATCAAAACATCTTTCTCTTCCTCGGAAAAAAGAGGATATGCTGCTATTTCTTCTTTATCCTGCCCTTTCGAGAGAAACTCCAAAAATAGAAATACTTTATCATTATCGCCACAATCAATCCATTTATTCAAAGAAGGACAACCATAATAAACGTCGATGCCTTTCCTCTTTTGAGGGTGGATTGTGGTGAGAACAATAAAAGAGTAAGGATTTTAGCAAAGTCCGATTTAACTGACTAAAGCGATCATCACCTGTTTGACTAGCCAGTTCTTTTTCAAGACTAGCTTGATCTCTCCTTATGGCATCATTCACAATACGCTGCAACCAATCTTCTAATTGATTCCCCTTAAAATCACTAGCAGCATAAAGAAATTCTTCCACAGTCAGATGAATCCGCTCTAGGATGATCAAAAGTTTCTCTAAAGTGATTTCAGACTCTCCTCTTTCAAATCGTGACAGCTGAGCGATAGAAATTCTGCCGTCCACCGCAATATCCTTTAGAGAAAGACCTCTGCTCAAACGGAATCTGCGAAAAACGTGACCAAAATTTTTTTCTGACATCTCCCTAATTCTCCTATCTGCAAATGATTTTTCTACCTATGATTATAATACAAGACACTTTCTATTTTCAGAATCTTTTTGGAAGTTTCCTAATCGTGACAGACAAATGGGTTAAAGTGTGCTAAAATAAAAACATGACAAAAAAATTAATTGCTCTTGATTTGGATGGAACGCTCCTACATAGCGACCAGACCATCTCCTCCTATACCGTCGAAACCATTCAAAAAGTAAAAGAACTGGGTCACAAGGTGGTGATTGCAACCGGACGACCTTACCGTATGGCGAAGAGCTATTACGATCAGCTAAAATTAGAGACGCCTATGGTTAACTTCAATGGCTCTCTCACGCACCTTCCAGAGCGCAAGTGGGATTTTGAACTGGATATTCGTCTGGATCACAACTACATCTGGAAATTGCTGGATTTAAAAGAGACCATTCAACTTGATTTTTTAGCCAGTGAATACCGCAATAAATTTTTCATTAATTTTGATAAAAAAGAAACCATCCCACCTGAGCTCTTTGGGGTGGACAAAATTATTGACAAAATGGAGCTTATCCCACATAAGATAACAGAAGGTCCTAACGGGCTGCTCCTGCAAACTGGAGCTGAGGATAAATATGCCATGGCTGATTTTATCCGTGAGCATTTTCGTCATGATTTAGAAGTTGACTCTTGGGGTGGGCCTTTAAATATTCTAGAATTTTCTGCAAAAGGTGTTAATAAAGCCTACGCACTCAAGTATCTGCTCTCCCACTATGGTATGGAGGCGAAAGATTTGCTCGCCTTTGGCGATGAGCATAATGATAGGGAAATGCTGGATTTGGCTGGAGTTGGTTTTGCCATGAAAAATGCCAGTACTACGCTCCTTCCACATGCTGATGAACAGCTTGCTTGGTCCAATGATGAAGATGGGGTTGCTAAAAAATTAGAAGAACTTTTCTTATAATATAAACGAAAAAGTAAACCTCACCTCGTCCATAAGGAGCTCACAATGAAACTAAGAAAGCATTACACCTGTCCCTTAGAGTTGGCGCATGATCTTATCAAAGGAAAATGGAAGACGATTATCATTTTCCAATTAAGACACGGCAAACGCTCCTTTTCTGAACTCATGCGGGAGATCAAAGGCATCACTCAAAAGATGCTCTTAGAACATCTGCGCGAGCTTAGAGAAGTGGGATTGATTGATAAAAAATCTTATCCCGGTTACCCTTTAAAAGTGGACTATTTTTTAACACCTCGAGGTGAAAAGATGTTGGAAGCTGTCAATATCCTACAAGACATTGGCATTTCTTATCTGACCGAACAGGAATTTTCAGGTTTTGCTGTTGAAAAACGCACGGAGGATTAAATCAGCAAATCACCTGCTTACTAACAAAAAAGTAAGGTATTGACTTAGGCTAGCTTATCTCTTATGATTGAGTTAGAATCAAGAAAGGAGATGTAGCCATGCAAGCACTCATCATTATCGATGTCCAAAAGGACTATTTCCCAAATGGAAAATACCCTCTGTCTAAGCCAGAAGAGGCTCTTTCTAACATCATCCGCTTACTCAATGCTTTTAGGGAAAAACAGCTCCCTGTCATTTATATCCAACACGAATCCATCGATGGCACCTTTTTTAAGCCAAATACAGTCGGAGTTGAGATTCACCCTGCTATTGCTCCCTTACCGACAGAGCCCGTGATCGTCAAGCACTTTCCAGATAGTTTTTTTCAAACGCGCTTGCAGGAATGTCTGACAGACCTGGCGATTTCTCACCTTGTTGTTTGTGGCATGATGACACACATGTGCATTGATACCACTGTGCGAAGTGCCAAACAGTTCTACTATGATGTGACGCTCATCGCCGATGCTTGTGCGACCAAAGATTTGGAGTGGCAGAAGCAACAGCTACCTGCTTCCTTTGTTCATGACACTTATCTTGCTTCTCTTCATCAAAAGTTTGCGACTGTCATGACGACGACTGACTTTCTTTCCATTTAAATCTCATCTCAGACTTGAGTTTGGACCATCGTTCCAAGCTCTTTTTCATTTTCTAGGAGCTGATTCATTTATTTTATTTCAAATTCTATCTAAATCTGTCACGTCTCTTCACTTTTTTGTCATATTTTGAGCACTTTTTTGATTTTTTTCATCAAAGGGTCTTGTCTTTTTACTGAAACCGTTTTATAATAGAAAGTGTATTCTTGAACTCTGGCGAATATCGTTCGCCTCATCAAACAAAAAATAAAAGGAGGAACATCAAGAATGGGTATTGGTATTATTATTGCCAGCCACGGTGAATTTGCAAAAGGCATTCATCAATCTGGATCCATGATCTTTGGTGACCAAGAAAAGGTTCAAGTGGTCACTTTCATGCCAAGTGAAGGACCAGATGATTTGTATGCGCATTTTCAAGAAGCGATGGCACAATTTGATGCAGAAGACGAGATTCTTGTCCTAGCTGACCTTTGGAGCGGATCACCTTTTAACCAAGCAAGTCGTGTCATGGGAGAAAATCCTGAGCGCAAATTTGCTATCATCACAGGTCTCAACTTGCCAATGTTGATTCAAGCCTACACCGAGCGTATGATGGACGCTAGTGCTGGTGTAGCGCAGGTCGCTGCTAACATTATCAAGGAAGCAAAAGACGGCATCAAAGCCTTGCCTGAAGAACTCAATCCAGCAGAAGAGACTGCTACTAAGGAGGAAGTAAGCGCTCAACCTCAAGGAGCAATTCCAGAAGGAACTGTCATCGGAGATGGTAAACTCAAGATTAACTTGGCTCGGATTGACACACGTCTCTTGCATGGTCAGGTCGCAACTGGATGGACCCCAGCTTCTAAGGCAGACCGTATTATCGTTGCTTCTGACACTGTTTCCCAAGATGAGCTACGCAAACAACTCATCAAACAGGCTGCGCCAAATGGAGTTCGTGCCAATGTTGTTCCAATTAAAAAATTGATTGAGGCTTCAAAAGACCCACGTTTTGGTAATACCCATGCCCTCATCCTCTTTGAAACCCCACAAGATGCCCTCAAAGCTATCGAAGGTGGCGTGCCAATCAAAGAACTCAATGTCGGATCAATGGCTCATTCAACGGGTAAAACCATGGTCAACAACGTCTTGTCTATGGATAAAGAAGACGTGAAAACCTTTGAGAAACTACGTGACCTAGGCGTTGCCTTTGATGTGCGTAAGGTTCCAAATGATGCCAAGAAAGATCTCTTTGATCTCATTCAAAAAGCTAACGTTCAATAATAAACGAAAGGATTTATCATGGATATTTCAATTGTTTCTGCGATTTTGGTGGTCATTGTCGCTTTCCTTGCTGGTATGGAAGGAATTCTTGACCAATTCCAATTTCATCAACCACTTGTTGCTTGTACCCTCATCGGGCTTGTCACTGGTCATTTGACAGCAGGTGTTATGCTAGGTGGTACTCTTCAATTTATCGCCCTTGGTTGGGCTAATATCGGGGCTGCTGTGGCACCAGATGCGGCGCTTGCTTCTGTAGCGGCTGCTATCATCTTGATCAAAGGTGGTGACTTCACTGCTAACGGTATCAGCGTGGCGCAAGCACTCGCTATCCCACTTGCTGTTGCTGGTCTTTTCCTTACAATGCTTGTGCGGACGACTTCAGTTGCCTTGGTGCATGGTGCCGATGCTGCTGCTGCTCGTGGGGACTTTAAAGCACTTGAGCGCTACCACTTGATTGCCCTTTCTCTTCAAGGTCTTCGTATCGCTATTCCTGCTGCTTTCCTTCTAGCTATTCCTGCTGAAAGCGTAAAAGCAGCACTTGAGCTCATGCCTGCTTGGCTTGCTGGTGGTATGCAAGTCGGTGGTGGTATGGTTGTTGCCGTCGGTTTTGCCATGGTTATCAACATGATGGCAACCAGAGAAGTTTGGCCTTTCTTTGCCCTTGGTTTTGCTCTTGCAGCTGTCAACGAACTTACCCTTATCGCACTTGGTACGATTGGTGTGGCGATTGCTATCATCTACCTCAACCTTTCTAAGAAAGGCGGATCTGGTGGTGGTACAAGCGCAAGCAACGACCCAATCGGCGACATTTTAGAAGACTACTAAGAGGAGGAAGATCATGGCTGAAAAGATTCAACTATCCCTTAACGATCGTAAAAAAGTATGGTTCCGTTCTCAATTTCTCCAAGCCTCTTGGAACTATGAACGGATGCAAAACTTGGGCTGGGCTTATGCTCTAGTACCAGCTATCAAAAAATTATACACGAAAAAAGAAGACCAAGAAGCAGCGCTTAAACGCCACATGGAATTCTTCAATACCCATCCATACGTAGCTGCGCCTATCTTTGGGGTAACCCTTGCCCTTGAAGAAGACCGCGCAAACGGTGCAGACATCGATGACGCTGCTATCCAAGGGGTTAAGATCGGGATGATGGGACCTCTTGCTGGTATCGGTGACCCTGTCTTTTGGTTTACTGTTCGTCCTATTCTTGGTGCCCTTGGAGCTTCTCTAGCCCTTAGCGGGAATATCATTGGACCACTTATCTTCTTCTTTGGATGGAATGCGATTCGGATGGCTTTCCTTTGGTACACCCAAGAATTTGGTTACAAATCTGGTAAGGAAATTACCAAAGACATGTCAGGCGGTATTCTCCAAGACATCACCAAAGGTGCTTCTATCCTTGGGATGTTCATCTTAGCTGTTCTAGCGGAGCGTTGGGTATCCATCAACTTTACCTTCAACGTTTCTAGTGTTCCACTGGCTAAAGGTGCTTACATCGAATGGGACAAACTTCCAGCAGGTGGTGAAGGTATTCGTCAAGCCTTTGAAAAAGTAGGACAAGGTCTTTCTCAAACACCTGAGAAAGTGACAACTTTCCAAGACAACTTGAACAGTCTTATCCCTGGTTTGATGAGCTTAATTTTGACCTTTATCTGTATGTGGTTGTTGAAGAAAAAAGTTTCTCCAATCACCATCATCATCGGACTTTTCATCGTTGGTATCCTTGCTCGTCTAGCAGGTATCATGTAATCTCATAAAGAGCGACTGAGTTTTCAGTCCTCTTTTCATATCAAGAGGGGATAACTATGGCACAATCCTTAAATAAACAAGTGGAGTTTCAGACCACTGGAAATGCTTATACCGGTATCGGAAGTAAGGTCGGAAAATTCCTCATTGGCGATCAAGCTATCGAATTTTACCCTGATTCCAATATCGAGCAATTCATCCAGATTCCTTGGACTAGTATTGAAAAGATGGGCGCTAGTGTTAGAAAACGTAAAATCGATCGCCACTTCCATATTTTTACCTCCCAAGGTAAGTTTCTCTTTTCCTCTAAGGATTCGGGAAAGATTCTTAAAATCGCACGGGAGCACCTAGGAAATGATAAGGTTGTCAAAATTCCAACCTTGTTACAACAATGGTCTCAAAAACTCTTTGGAAAATCCTGATGCCCCTTTACTTTTTACAAAAAAAAGGATATAATAACATCAACGGATAAGTAGAGATGCTGAGTCGTGCAGAGAGCCTGCGGTTGCTGCGAGCAGGTCGATAAGGATTTTGAAATTCTACCGTGATAACAACAATCAAATAGCAATTAAGTGCACAAGATTTGTGAAGCTGGATGGAACCGCGCTTTGGCGCTCCAGCAAGACTTATCTTGTGCTTTTTGTATTTTAGGAGGACAAACGCATGCTTGATTTAAAACGTATTCGGACCGATTTTGAGGAAATCGCTCAAAAATTAGCCCTTCGTGGAGTCAAAGAAGAAACCCTTTCTCACCTAAAGGCTTTGGATGAAAAACGCCGTGAACTTTTGGTGGAGTCTGAAAACCTCAAGGCAGAGCGTAACCTTGCTTCTGCTGCTATCGCACAGAAAAAACGTGACAAGGAAAATGCAGACGAAGCCATCGCTAGCATGCAGGCCCTCTCTCAAAAAATCAAACAAATTGACGGCGATCTCGTGACTTTAAACGAAGAGTTAGAGAGCATTGTGACCGTCCTTCCCAACACGCCACATGAAAGTGTGCCAGTCGGTGCAGACGAAGAGGACAATGTGGAAGTCCGCCGCTGGGGAGCACCGCGTGACTTTGACTTTGACATCAAGGCGCACTGGGATTTGGGAGAAAACCTTGATATCCTTGACTGGGAACGCGGCGCTAAGGTCAGCGGTTCACGATTCCTTTTCTACAAGGGCTTGGGGGCAAAATTAGAGCGTGCCATTTATAACTTCATGCTAGATGAGCATGCCAAAGAAGGCTATACTGAAATCATTCCGCCTTATATCGTCAACCAAGACTCTATGTTTGGAACAGGGCAATATCCAAAATTCAAGGAAGATACCTTTGAGCTAAAAGATACCAACTTTGTCCTCATCCCAACTGCGGAAGTCCCCCTCACCAACTACTACCGTGGGGAAATCCTTGATGGTAAGGAACTTCCAATCTACTTCACCGCTATGAGCCCATCATTTCGTTCTGAAGCAGGATCTGCTGGTCGTGACACCCGTGGACTGATTCGCTTGCACCAATTCCACAAGGTTGAGATGGTCAAATTTGCCAAACCAGAAGAATCTTACGACGAACTTGAAAAGATGACCGCTAATGCGGAAAACATCCTTCAAAAATTGAACTTGCCTTACCGTGTCATCACCCTTTGTACGGGAGATATGGGCTTCTCAGCAGCTAAGACCTACGATTTAGAAGTCTGGATGCCAGCTCAGGACACTTATCGTGAAATCTCTAGCTGTTCTAATACCGAAGATTTCCAAGCAAGACGGGCGCAAATCCGCTACCGTGATGAAGAAGGCAAGGTCAAACTCCTTCACACCCTCAATGGTTCAGGTCTTGCAGTCGGACGTACCGTGGCTGCTATCTTAGAAAACTATCAAAATGCCGATGGTTCTGTTACCATCCCAGAAGTGCTTCGCCCTTACATGGGTGGCGTTGCAGTCATTAAGCCAGATTAAACACAAAAAAGCTAAGTTCCTATCAAGGAACTTAGCTTTTTGATTATTCTACTGATTTTAGGGCTTCAAGCATATTAACGCGTTTCAACCAACGGTTAACCATAAAGCCTAGAACGGTCAAGATCACAATGACCACTAGGGCAGGAACCAGATAAATCACAGCCCCAACAGATGGGTTAAACATGACGCTATCTGGTGGGATGATGTTATCCATATAAGCATGGAGAATAAGTCCCAAGCCAAATCCAACTAAAATCCCAATGAGTGATAGATAAATGGTTTCACGGTAAATGTAAAGGGTAACTTCTTTATTGTAAAAACCAAGGACCTTGATGGTGGAGAGTTCTCTAACCCGCTCAGCCACGTTGATGTTGGTGAGATTATAGAGAACCACTACTGCTAGGAGGACAGAAACACCAATCATGACACCCATGACACGGTTCAAGGAGTTAACAATCGTTGAAATCTGCTCTTTGAGACTGGTATTTTGCACCACGCCTCTGATACCTGATAGGGCAACAAATTGAGCAGCGATTTTTTCTGTTTCCTGATTTGTTGGGTTTTCTAGTCGAACCAGAAGGGCATTGTCCGTAGCTGCCTTATGGAAGGCTTTTTCATAGGCTTGGTCACTCATAAAGATGAAATGACTCATATACATTTCTGTAATGCCGGTCACCTTAACTGTGATGGTGCGATTGCTGCTGTCTTGAACGCTCAAGCGATCACCAACCTTGGTGCCAGTCAGAGTAGCTAACTTTTCAGAAATCACAGCTCCCTCATCGCCTAGAGAAAGATCTTTCTTGGTCTTGCGATTTGAGAGATGGATGTAGTTTTTCAAGTCCTTTTCTTGGGCTTCATTAGCCACTAACAAGGTAATGGACTGCTCATCTTTTTTGGCTCCTGCAGTCTTGGTCAACGTTTCATAATGAAGAGAAAGGGAAGACTTAACCGCTTTTTGATCCAAGACCTTCTGAATCTCTTGGTTTTGTGCCGAGGTGAGATCAGCATTTTTTGCTGCAATCAAATCATAAGTAATGATGTCTTTGAATTGGCGATTGTTCAAATCAGCAATAGATGAGCGAATGCCAAGACCAGCAAAGAGAAGGGCAATAGAGCCACAAACCCCAAAGATGGTCATCAACATGCGTTGCTTGTATCTAAAGATATTACGAGCTGTTACCTTTTGGGTGAAACTCATGCGATTCCAAAGCGGTGTGATCCGCTCTAAGAGAATCTTAGAGCCAGATACAGGAGGTTTTGGTAGGAGCAACTGGGCTGGTTTTTCACCCAGTTCTTTTTTCGCCACCAGATAAGCTGGTAAGACGGCTGAGAGGAGCCCGACCAAAATAGCAATCACCGTAATCCAAGGATAGAAATGGAAACTCATAGCAGAGAGCGCAATCTTATCCTTATAGGTGCTATAAATAATCATCGGAAGCAGGGTATGTCCTAAGGCCACCCCAACGGCTGTTCCGACCATACTGGTCACAAAACCATAAATGACAAATTTTTTGACAATCGAACGATTTTCATACCCCAGTGCCTTAAAGGTTCCCGCTTTAATCCGTTCTTCTTCCACAAAGCGTGCCATGGTCACAAAAGTCACCAAAGCAGCAATGAAGTAAAGCACAATTGGGAAGATATTACCGACATTATCGATAATGGAAGCGTTATTTTCATAAGAAATATAACCTTCTGAGCCTGGCACTTCACGTCTGGTGTAAACCGCGTAGGTCGGCTCAAGCAATTTGTCCACTTTTTCTTGGGCCGCTTTTAATTCTGAGCGCTTCTTAGCGAGTTCAGGATCGGCCTTGGCTTTGGCTTCTTGGTAGGCTTTTTCCTTTTGTGCCAGTTCTGCTTTGGCAGCTTCTAATTGGGCTGATTTTTGAGCAAAAGTAGCTTTTGCGGCTTCTAGCTGAGTTCTACCGGCTTCATACTCGCCCACTTTTTCTTGATAGGTGGCTAGTCCTGCATCATAAGTTGCAAGACCGCTTTGATATTGGCTCGTTTTATTGGCCAATTCTTGTCTGCCTTGCGCGAGGAGCCCGCTAGCAGCTTGGTAGCTCGCTTCTTTTTGCTGGTAGCTAGCAAGTCCTGAAGCGTAAGCTGTTTCTTTTTGCGCCAAGTCTGCCTTGGCTTGTTCTAGGCTCGCTTGATGCCCTTGATAGATAGCAGCTTTTTCTTGATAGAGCTGACTGGCTGCTTGATAGGCCTGCCATTTTTCTTGATAGGCCGCTTCTTGAATGGCAAGGGCTGCTTCTTCTTGAGCATAGTTCCCTTCTTGATCTTGGGCTTTCTTAGCCTCTAAGGCAGAACGCTTGGCACTCAACTGCGCCCCTAGGGCCTCTAGCTGACTTTCAGAGCCAGATAGCTCGGTTTGTGTTTGAGCTAAGACTTGACCCTGTGCTTGAAGTTCTGCTTCTTTTTGAGCTAAGCTGGCTTTGGCTTCATCTAGCTGCTTGCGACTCGCACTTAATTGCGCTTGGGCAGCATCGAGCTGCGTTCTTGCTGCGGCTAACTCTGCGCTTTTGCTGGCAAGCTGGGCTTCGCCTTGGCTGAGCTGACTGCCTGCTGCGGCTAGTTGAGCAGCGCTTTGTTGGAGCTTGAGCTCGCCTTGAGCAAGTTGCGCACGTCCTTGATCGAGCTTCGTTTGCCCTTCTTGAATTTGGGTTTGACCAGCACTCAACTGCTCTTCGCCTGTTTTGATTTGTGCCTTACCATCTGCTAGTGCTTTGGCTGCTTGATCCAATTTTTCTTGGGCTTCGTAAAGTTTGAAGGTTCCCGTTTGAATCTGCTCCTCAGCATCTTGTTTCAACTGGGCTAGACGCTTTTCTGGTTCATCTTTGAGCAAGTTTTTGAGCGCTTTTTTCTTGTCATAGACCTGATCGAGATAAGCCTGTCCATAAGGATTGAGATGCTTAAGACTACCGTAGCGCAGGCGTGCAATCATATACACGTCCGAATCAAAACTAGATGGCACAACTACCGCATAACCCTTTAACTCACCAGAACCTGCTTGGGAGGGGCCTAAGTTGACCCGTGATAGGATTTCAGAAGAATTGACAAAACCTGTAATCCGAAAGGCATGGTCTTTTAAGACTGTCTTGCCATTAGCGGATTCTTTTTCGCTAAAGCGGATGGTCTCTCCAATCTTATAATCCTTTTCATAAGCGGCAGAAAGGGCAATCTCTCCTCGTTTTTGAGGAAGTCTGCCTGAAACCACCTCATAAGTGGAGAGGTTCTTGGGTTCAGAAAAGACACGAAAGGCGGTTTCGCTATTTTCAATAGTGACGTCCTTAAAGTACCCATATTCAATTTCTGCTTGCTTATCCAAGGTACCAATCAAGGTTTGATCAGACTTGGCTAAACCATAGTCACTCAAGACCGCTAAATCCGCTGTTTTATGGGTTTTAAAAAAGTCTTGCGCTGAGCGCTCCATGTTGGGGGCGCTCACTTTTAACCCCACCAAGGCAAAAGACCCCAGCGCCATGAGAGAGGCGATAGAGACCACGCGTCCTTTTGAGGTGGAAAAGGCTGATCGGACATCTTTCCAATAGGTTTTACTCATGCCTACCTCCTTGTCTAATATTCCAAATCCTCAATTTTTTGAGGATTTGGATTGAGGTCAATGCTTTGCACCCTCGCGTCATGCATACGAATCACACGGTCGGCAATCGGAGCAAGCGCACCGTTGTGGGTTACAATGATTACCGTTGCCCCTTTTTTTCTAGCCATATCTTGCAAGATTTTTAAGACTTGTTTTCCTGTGCGGTAATCAAGCGCCCCTGTCGGCTCGTCACAAAGCAGGATTTTAGGATTTTTAGCCACGGCCCGTGCAATCGCCACCCGCTGTTGCTCCCCTCCTGATAGCTGGGCTGGGAAGTTATCAAGCCGATTACCCAAGCCAACATCAATCAAGGTTGCTTTGGGATCCAGTGCATCTTTGACAATCTCAGATGCCAGCTCCACATTTTCCTTGGCAGTCAAGTTAGAGACCAAGTTATAAAACTGAAAGACAAAGCCAACATCTGTCCTGCGGTAGTGAGTCAATTCTTTTTCATTGTAGCGGCTAATGTCCACCCCATCAATAATGACTTCCCCTTCATCATTGGTATCCATCCCACCTAGGATGTTTAAGACTGTTGATTTTCCAGCACCAGAGGAGCCAAGAATAATCACTAGCTCCCCTTTTTCAATTTCAAAGTTAATGTCATTATTGGCGACAATCTCTGTCTCACCGGTCTTATAACGTTTGAAGCTATGCTTCATTTCAATATAAGCCATTTCTTTTTCTCCTCCATCAGTCATCTTCATTTCATCATAATATCACAAAGATGATAAAAATATGATACTTTTTATCATACTAGAAAATCTCTAAAAAGGCAACAACAGTTGCAAACAAAATGTTGAAATAAGAAAATAGTCCGATGATTTGACATGCCTAATTAAAATCAGTATGATAGATTTAGATAAGGAAAAAGGAGCTTGAGCATGACCCAACAACGCCAGACCCAAACCAAACAAAATCTCAAAGAAGCCTTGACCCTCTTATTACAGGATAAGGAGCTTGAAGCCATTTCCGTTAGCCAGCTCACACAAAAAGCAGGGGTTAATCGGAGCACCTTTTATCTGCACTATCTAGATAAATACGATTTTATCGCACAATTACGAGAGGATATCCTCAGTGATTTCTATCAGATTTTCCTTGCACATCACAAGGACTTTCAAACCTACCTCCTCTTGACCTTGAGCTATATCAAAAATGATCTGCCTTTTTTTCAAGCCATTCAGTCCAGTCATTTCACCAATTTTTCAGATGCTATCAAGACCTTTACCCTACAGATTTTGGAGGAAACTCCAGGGGCTGAAGACTTTGTCATCCAGCATTTTAAAGCTCCAAAACACTACGCTTTGGAATGTTTTTCTGCCATCATTGAAGGAATGGTATCTCTTTGGATCATGACGGATGCCAAGGAAAGCCCACAAGAGTTGACTACGATTTTAATGGACATGCCCAGCTTTCAATGGTGCCTGCCCAAAGAAGAAACGAAAACTGCTGAGTGATTACCCAGCAGTTTTTTAAACTAATATTTGCGAAAACGTTGGTAGCGTTCTTCTAATAGCTGCTCTAGAGGCAAACTTTCAAGATAGGAAAGCTCTGTCACCAAACTCTCTTTAAGATGGAGCAAAATCTCACTGCTAAAATAGCCGTGTTCTGGAATCATCTTGTCAATCACACCCATCTCAAGGAGATCGTAGGCAGTGATTTTCATGAGTTGTGCCGCTTCAGTAGCACGCTTACCATCCTTCCAAAGGATAGAGGCAAACCCTTCAGGGCTTAGCACCGCATAAATAGCGTACTCTAGCATCCAAACGCGATCCGCCACAGCCAAGGCAAGCGCCCCACCAGAACCACCTTCTCCGATAATAATCGCAATGATAGGAACCTTTAAATCACTCATCTCAAGCAAATTTTGAGCGATCGCCTGACCTTGTCCGCGCTCTTCAGCCTCTTTACCTGGATAAGCCCCTGCAGTATTGATAAGAGTGATGACAGGTCGGTTAAACTTCTCAGCCTGCTTCATCAAGCGAAGGGCCTTTCGATAACCTTCTGGATTGGGCTGACCAAACCTACGGTTGAGGTTATCCTTGAGATTTTTCCCCTTTTGAATACCGATGAGAGTTACGGGGCGCCCGTCTAAATAGGCTAGCCCTCCAACAACCGCCCCATCATCAGCATAGGAACGATCACCATGCAGTTCGATAAAGTCATCAAAAAGCTGCTCGGCATAATCTAATACGGTCAAACGCTCCTGCGATCTCGCTTCTTTTAAAATTCTATTGACACGCTGGCTCATCTTTTTCCCCCATGAAATCTTAGCAAGGCGGCAATTCTATCTGGCAGATCCTGACGGGTGACAATCGCATCCACAAAACCGTGTTCCAAGAGAAACTCCGCCTTTTGAAAATCATCTGGCAAGTCCTCACGCACTGTTGTTTCGATAACACGACGACCCGCAAAACCAATCAAGGTCTGTGGCTCTGCTAAAATAATATCCCCTTGCATGGCAAAACTAGCTGTCACACCTCCTGTTGTCGGATCCGTTAAGACCGTCAGGTAAAACAAACCAGCTTCGCTATGGCGTTTGACCGCAGCAGAAATCTTTGCCATCTGCATCAGACTCATGATGCCTTCTTGCATCCTTGCGCCACCAGAGGCAGTAAAGACGACCACTGGCAGCTTTTTTGTTCTGGCGTATTCAAACAAGGCGGTCAATTTTTCTCCAACGACCGTCCCCATACTTCCCATGATAAACTGAGAATCCATGATGGCAAGGGCCAGCTTTTGCCCCTTGATGTGGGCAAGACCCGTCAAAACTGCTTCATCCAAGCCTGTCTTTTCTTTCATCTGCTCTAATTTCTCCAAGTAATTAGGAAATTTGAGCGGATCTTTTTGTTCTATCCCCTCAAATAGAGGAAGAAAAGTACCTTCATCTACTGTAATAGCTAGCCTTTCTTGAGCTGAGATCCTAAAATTATAGGAACAAGACGGGCAAACCTTGGCTGGACCTAAGTCTTTTTGATAGATGGTATGTTTGCACCCCGGACACTTGGCAAAGAGTTCATCAGGAACTTCTGGTTTCAAGCGCTTTTCTTCACGCCGCTGACGATTGGGGTTGATGCGGATAAATTTATCTTTCTTTTCAAATAAGGCCATGTTCTTCCTCCATCTGTGCTTGGTAGGCAGGAAGGAAATCCTCCATCAAAAAGGACGTGTCATAGTCGCCTGCAATCACGCGCGAATCAGAAATCAAAGACATTTGAAAATCACAGTTAGTCGAAATCCCCCCCACCTCTAGTTCATAGAGGGCACGTTGCATCTTCATCAGAGCATCAAAACGATTTTCCCCATGAACGATGACCTTGGCAATCATGCTGTCATAAAAAGGCGGAATCTGGTAACCCGTATAAACAGCCGAATCCACCCGCAGACCCGGACCTCCACTTGGTAGATACAAATCAGTAATCTTCCCTGGTGAAGCCTGAAAACCTTTGCTAGGATCCTCGGCATTAATGCGACACTCAATCGCGTGACCGTTTAGGCCAACCTCAGCTTGTTCATAGGCTAAGGCCTGACCAGCTGCGATCGCAATCTGCTCCTTGACTAAGTCAATCCCTGTCACAGCTTCGGTCACAGGATGTTCTACCTGAATCCGCGTATTCATCTCCATAAAGTAAAACTGTCCTGTTTTTTCATCTAGGAGAAACTCAATAGTCCCTGCATTCTCATAGGAAACTGCCTTAGCTGCCCGAACAGCAGCCTCTCCCAACTGGGTGCGTAAGGTTTTTCCAATGGCAATAGACGGGCTTTCTTCTAGCACTTTTTGATTGTGACGTTGCAAAGAACAGTCTCTCTCCCCCAGATGCAAGGTCTTGCCGTACTGATCCGCTAGGATCTGCACCTCGATATGGCGTGCGGGATAGACTACTTTTTCCACATACATGGCACCATTGCCAAAGGAAACCTTGGCTTCTTGGGAAGCAGACTCAAAGGCTTGGACCAGCTCCTCTTTGGAGTTGACCTTACGAATCCCCTTACCGCCACCTCCTGCAGCTGCTTTTAACATGACAGGATAGCCGATTTCTTCTGCGATGGCTAGGGCTTCTTGACTCGTTTCCACCTCACCTTTTGATCCAGGAATGATCGGTACACCAGCTTTTGCCATTTCTTTTCTAGCTTCAACCTTGTCCCCCATCTTTTTCATGACCTGACTAGATGGGCCAATAAAGGTCAGATTCATCTCCTCACACATGGTGACAAACTTGGGATTTTCACTCAAAAAACCAAATCCTGGATGAATGGCTTCTGCTCCTGAAACGATGGCAGCAGACAAGACACTGTTCATATCTAAGTAAGAATCACTAGCCCGTGCCTTTCCAATACAGATGGCCTCATCGGCTAAAAGCGTATGAAGGGCCTCCTTGTCTGCTTCAGAATAGACAGCAACCGTTGCAATCCCCATCTCTCTAGCTGCACGAATAATGCGCACAGCAATCTCGCCACGATTCGCCACTAGGATTTTTTTAAACATGAGCTCACTCCTCTATTTTATCTCCCAGCGCAAAGGTCAGGGTTCCTTTTGCTGCCAGCTCTCCGTCCACCTCGGCCTTTGCTTCGACCACAGCCATAGGACCACGCTTTTTGACAATTCTTACCTTTAACATCAACTGATCCCCTGGGATAACCTGACGCTTAAACTTGACCTTGTCCATCCCGGCGTAAAAGACCAAGCGCTTACCTTCTTGTGACAGGGCAAGGACACCTGCTGCTTGCGCCAAAGCCTCCATGATGAGAACACCTGGCATGATAGGATAGTCTGGAAAATGTCCTGTAAAAAACGGCTCATTGATGGTCACATTTTTAAGAGCGACAATCGTATCGTCGGTCATCTCCAACACCCGATCGACCAAAAGCATGGGGTAGGCATGAGGGAGGATGGTTTGTATCTCACGAATATCGATCATGCCAAAATCACCAATCCTTTCGCGTAGTCCACGACTTCTTCGTTTGCCACTAAGATCTCTTTGACCACCCCATCTCTTGGCGATGGGATTTCATTCATGACCTTCATAGCTTCAACGATAAGAAGGGTCTGACCTTTGGTCACAGTATCTCCGACACTGACAAAGGGCGGTTGTTCTGGCGATGGGGAAAGATAAGCCACACCAACCAATGGGCACTCGACCACTTCTCCTTCTCGTTCCTGAGGCGCTTCTACTGAAACAGACCCTTTAGGAACTACCTCCTCTTGCACGGATAGAGACAGTGGCGCTTCTGCGAAGGCTTGCGGTTGTGCTACGACTGGCTCTGTTCTTTCGTTTTTACTAAAAGACAGTTCATCGCCTTCTCCCTTATAAGAAAATTCTCTCAGACTCGATGTATCAAATTGTGCCATCAACTCTTTAATCTCACTGAGTTTCACACTTATTCCTCCCAACGTTTAAATGCCACAACGGCGTTATGACCACCAAAGCCAAAGGTATTGGAAATGGCATACGGCAGATCGGCTGCCTGACCTTGACCGTAAACGACATTGGCTTTGATGTCTTCTGATAATTCACTGGTCCCTGCAGTCATAGGGATAAAACTATGGCGCATGGCTTCGATGGTTGCAATCGCTTCAACAGCCCCTGCCGCTCCAAGCAAATGTCCTGTAAAGGACTTGGTCGAAGACACCGGTGTCTTTTCACCAAAGACCGCAACAATGGCTTGGCTCTCACCTTTTTCATTGGCCTGTGTTGACGTGCCGTGGGCATTGATATAAGCGACATCGCTAGGGGCAATCCCTGCTTCTTTCATGGCAAGTTTCATGGCCTTGGCTGCTCCACTACCATCTGGAAGTGGGCTAGTCATGTGATGGGCATCGCAGGTATTGCCATAGCCCACAACCTCTGCCAAAATCGTTGCCCCACGGTTAAGGGCATGATCTAGATTTTCTAGAACCAAGACACCTGCTCCCTCTCCCATGACAAAACCATTTCTAGCCTTGTCAAAAGGAATCGAGGCTCTATTTGGATCCTCTGTGGTGGAAAGGGCTGTCAAACTCGCAAAACCAGCAACTCCAGTCCTTGTGATCGAACTCTCTGAACCACCTGCCAACACCACATCTTGATAACCAAACTTGATGCTACGAAAGGCTTCGCCAATAGCATCATTGGCTGAGGCACAAGCGGTCGTCACGGATTTACAAATCCCTTGCGCTCCAATGCGCATGGCGATATTTCCTGCCCCCATATTGGAAAGGGACTTGGGTAAAAACATGGGCTGAACCCGCTTTGGACCACGCTCATGGAGACGGATGATCTGCTCTTCCATCTCTTCAAGTCCACCGATACCACTTGAGACCACCACTCCAACACGGTCTGGATCTTCCTCGTCCATATCCAAATCTGCCATATCCAAGGCTTCAAGAGCTGCGTAGATGGCATAGAGCGAATAGCGATCCATACGATTTTTGTCTTTTTTCACAAAATGTTTATCAAATGGGAAATCCTTGACCTCGCCAGCCAAATGCACACTCATATCACTGCTGTCAAAACGGGTAATCGGTCCAATCCCGATCCTACCGTTGACCAAGCTACTCCAAAACTCTTCTGGTGTATTTCCAATCGGTGAGGTTACGCCGTAACCTGTGACCACCACTCTATTTTCTGTCATGATTGTTCCTTTTTGTTACTGCATACTCATGCCACCATCGATGGCAAGGACTTGACCGGTAAGATAATCTTGTTTGGCGAGAAAAGCTACGACCTGAGCTACTTCTTCACACTTACCGATCCGCTTCATGGGAATGCGCTCGATAGCTGCTTCCCTATGCTTTTCGGACAACTGCTCCGTCATATCAGACTCGATGAAGCCTGGTGCGACAACATTGACACGAATGTTTCGTCCAGCGACTTCTCTAGCCACAGACTTGGTCAATCCGATCAAACCAGCCTTTGAGGCCGCATAGTTGGCTTGACCGATATTGCCCAAAAGCCCCACCACGCTCGATACATTTATGATAGCACCTTTTCTAGCTTTTGTCATCGGTTTCAAGACGGATTGTGTCATGTTAAAAGCACCAGTAAGATTGATGCTAAGTACCGTTTCAAAATCCTCTTGACTCATCTTGAGCATAAGCTTATCCTTGGTGATACCTGCATTGTTGACTAAAACATCTACACTTCCCAGTTCTGAAATCGCTTTTTCCACCATACGCTTGGCATCTTGAAAATCAGAGACATCTCCAGAAATCCCAATCACGCGTCCTTCATAGTCAGTAAACTCATCTAGTAGGTCATCTGTGATGCTTGAGCGTCCATTGAGGACAACATTGGCTCCTTCTTTAGCCATTTGGTGGGCAATCGCACGACCAATGCCTCTGGTTGAACCAGTTATGAATACATTTTTTCCTTTTAATTCCATCTTATCATCCTTTACTGGTTGGCTAGGCAACTCTCCAAACTCGCCGCATCATAAACAGAACACACAGGAAGATCCTTGTCCGTTTTTTTGACAAAACCAGCCAAGACCTGACCTGGGCCAATCTCAATCACACGGGTCACTCCTAGCTCTTTCATGCTGCTAAGTGAATCGAAAAATCGAACAGGTTCTTTCATCTGGCGTTCTAACAGACTCGCTACCTCTCCATCTCTCATCACCTCAGCTGTCGTGTTGCTAATCAAGGGAAGCTCAAAAGGAGCAAAAGTGACCGATTTTAAGGCTTCAGCAAATTGCTCGCTAGCTTCTTGCATCAAATTGGTGTGAAAGGGGCCTGATACCTTTAGCGGAATCAAGCGTTTTGCACCATTTTCCTTTAACTGCTCAAGCGCCAAGTCAACTGCCTCTTTTTTACCACCAATCACAATCTGCTTTGGTGTATTGTAGTTGGCAGGAGCAACCCAGCCAAGACCGGCTTTTGAGGCTGTTTCACAGACGCTTTCGATGACCTCAATAGGGGTGTTCAAAACCGCCACCATTTTCCCCTCACCAGGTGGCACGGCCTCTTGCATGATTTGCCCTCTCCTAGCCACCAATTTCACTGCTTCTGCAAAGGATAAGACCCCTGCTGCAACGAGAGCCGAATACTCTCCTAGCGAGAGACCAGCCACCACATCTGCTTTTACGCCTTTTTCTTGCAATAAACGATAAATCGCAAGAGAAGTAACGAGAACAGCTGGCTGCGTATAGGATGTTTGATGCAGTTTTTCCTCATCTTCATCAATTAAGGTACGAAGATTGTATCCAAGTAGCGTACTGGCTTCATCAAAGGTATTTCGAACAATAGGATATCTCTCATAGAGATCCCTTGCCATACCTAGCTCTTGGGCCCCTTGTCCTGCAAATAAATAGGCGATTTTTGTCATCGTCTCTCCTTACTCACTCCAGCGTTTGGCTTCCTGTGCAATGACCTCTCTTGCTCCTTCATAGAGATCACGGACAATCTCTTCACAGGTTTCTTCCTTGTGGACGAGACCTGCAATCTGACCAGCCATCACTGCACCATTTTCCACATCACCATCAACGACACCGGCACGCAGAGCGCCTGCTCCCATAGTTTCAAAGATACTGACATCAGGATTATCTTGTCTAAAAGCTTCTCGTTCAGCCTCATCAAAACGCTTGGTCAATTTATTTTTCAGACCACGTACCGCATGTCCAAAATGTTGGGCAGAAACCACCGTATCAATGTCTTTTGACCCAATGATTTTCGCCTTGTAATTCGGATGGGCGTTGGATTCTTTGGCAACGATAAAGCGTGTTCCCACTTGAGCCGCCTCAGCACCTAGCATAAAGGCAGCCGCTACACCATGACCGTCTCCAATACCACCTGCTGCAATAACAGGAATGGACACTGCCTCAACCACTTGGCGCACCAAACTCATGGTTGTGAGCTTACCGATATGACCGCCTGCTTCCATACCTTCTGCCACCAAAGCATCCACACCTAGTTTTTCCATACGCTTAGCAAGCGCCACACTTGGAATGACAGGAATGACCGTAATGCCCGCTTCTTTGAAGCGTGCCATGTACTTGCCTGGGTTTCCTGCACCAGTGGTGACCACCTTAACCTTTTCTTCGATGACCAAATCCACGATGTCATCTGCAAAAGGCGAAAGCAACATGATATTAACCCCAAAAGGCTTGTCTGTCAGTTCGCGTACACGGTCAATATGACCCTTGACCACTTCTTTTGGAGCGTTTCCGCCACCAATAATACCAAGACCACCTGCCTTTGAGACAGCTCCTGCCAAATCACCATCTGCCACCCAAGCCATACCGCCTTGGAAGATAGGGTAGTCAATGCCCAATAGTTCTGTAATACGTGTTTTCATTTGTCTATCCTCGTTATTATTCCATTTTCAAATTATTTGAGAATCAAATTATAGGAGTAAGAAGAGAGAGCCTCTTTTGGGGCTCTTAGCTTCTGTTCTTGTTTAGATTAGTTTAGTTGGTTTTTTCTTCAACGTAAGCCACCAAGTCACCAACGGTATTAAGACCGTCTTCTGATTCGATTTGGATGTCAAAGGCATCTTCAATCTCAGAAATCACTTGGAAAACATCTAGTGAATCGGCATCAAGATCAGAGAAGGTGGTCTCAAGCGTTACTTCTTCTGGTTCTTTTCCGAGTTCTTCAACGATAATTCCTTGAACTTTTTCAAATACTGACATAATTTTGCTCCTTTTTTCTTTCTGTCTAAATTTTAACAATCAAGTGGCCAGATGTCAAGCCACCACCAAACCCTGATAGCAAAATGGTTTTTTGCCCATCTAGAGAAATCAAGCCTTCTTCCACACATTCGGAAAGCAAGATAGGAATACTTGCGGCACTGGTATTGCCGTAGCGATCCATATTAGAGGGAAATTTTTCCCTTGGGATACCAATTTTTTTGGATAACTTATCCAACAAGCGGCTATTGGCCTGATGCACAATCGCATAGTCTATCGTTTCTCGCGAAATCTTCTCCTCATCCATCAAGGTATTGAGACTCTTTGACACATCCTTGACCACAAAGTCAAAGACGGCTCTACCATCCATTTGTAAAGAACAAGACGAGGGTTTTCCTTGTGAAAACGGTGAAGATACTTGGCTAAGACCTGAAAGCAAGGCTGCTCCCTTGGTCCCATCACTGGTGAGCGATTCAGCGAGGAAATACTCTTTCTCACTTGCCTCCAGTAAGACCCCTCCAGCCCCATCGCCAAAAAGGACTGCTGTTGAGCGATCGGACCAGTCGATTACCTTAGAAAGGACCTCTGCACCAATGACCAAACCTTTTTGGTAAAGACCAGAACGGATAAACTTATCCGCCACAGACAAGGCATAGGTAAAACCACTACAAGCAGCCGTCACATCAAAAGCAAAGGCAGACTTAGCACCAATTGCGGCCTGAACTCGGGTTGCTGTCGCTGGCATCTGGCTATCTGGTGTGATGGTCGCTAAAATGATAAAGTCAAGCTCCAAAGGGGTAAATCCTGATTTTTCAAGAAGCTGCTCAGCAACATGAATCGCCAAATCACTAGTATTCTCCCCTTGACTGATCCGCCTTGACTTGATGCCAGTGCGGCTATAAATCCACTCATCACTGGTATCCATCATCTGCGCCAAATCGTCATTGGTCACTTGTTTTTTGGGAACATAGTGGGCCACCTGACTAATTTTTGTATAGGTCATTTGAGATTTCCTCCAAAAAGTCATGTAGGCTGACCAAGCCTTTTTTCAAGGTGGACAATTCCTTGTCATCCATCTCTTTCATGATATGATTCACCATAGACTTATGAAATTTTTGGTGCAACTTAAACAAAAGCCGCCCCTTTGATGTCAAACTCAGGTAAACAATACGACGATCCTCTAGGGATTTATGTCGCTCGATATACCCCTTTTTTTCCAATCGATTCAGGCTTGTTGTCACGGTTCCAAGAGTGACCATCAACTCTTTAGCGATATCGCTTGGCTTGACTTGATCGCTTTTTCCAATGATGTCAATGGTGTGCATCTCCTTGATAGAAACATCATGAAAACGACTACTGGTCCTAAGGCTCAACTCCTCAATGACCAAGATACGATTAAAAATAGCGACCAAATAATCATTGATTTGATTGTAATCCACTGATTTCTCACCTTCTCTCAATTAAAACTTTGACTTTCAAAGTATAGCAAACTTTTAGCAACATTGCAAGAAAAAATTTGATGATGAAAATAAATCCTTAGCTATTTGCTTTACAACAAAGACGATAAAGACCGCAACCTTGCTAGGCTCTCCTAACAAGGTCACAAAGGTCTATTCGTTGACCACATCTAGGGTCAATAGAGATAGGGTAAGGGGTTTGTTATCCTTACCGACAAAACTCACAGTCCCATTTTCAGGGTGATAGGTCACGCTATCTAAGCTAATACGGTACTGCACCGCTAGTTTGACCAGCTGATCTTGAAAAGTGTCAAGGTTCATGCCAAATTGTTTGGCCAAGGCAGCTTGGGCAGCTTCTTCTGGATCTAAGTCCTCATCAGTCGCAGTTTCCTCAAGGCTAGGAGTAGGGCTAGCGGGCACTTCAGAAATCACTTTTTCAGCTTCAGCTGATTTAGACGTTTCTGGCTGAGTCGCTGATGCTTGAGAGGTCGTTTCCTGCGCCTCTTTTGGTGAGCTTGCTTGATTATTCCAGTAATGTTCGGCTGCGCCAGTTTCTTCCTTGGACAGATCCGCTTTTGGAATGTAGTGGCTATGCCCCATGTGGGGGGTCAAATAACCGTCACCCTCATCACTAGTGATGTCACGCGCATCAAAGATATAGCCATCAGAAGTCGTATAGCGACCCGCTAATTTCGCTAATTCAATCTCTTCCTTGGTGTAGGCGATTTGACTGTTAGGCTTGCCGTCACGCTCTGGATGTGTCAATTTCGCAGCCAACTCCAAGGCTTGCTTGAGAAGAGCATCTTTTTGGACACTAGTGCTCTTGGCTTTTTCTTTCAAAGCTGCCAACTGTTCTTTAATGTTCTTATCTGTATTTGAAGTGACCTTCCCTTCTAAACCTTCCAAATAAGCTAGCAAGGTTTGACCAAAGTCTGCTGGTTTTTCTGTTTTTTCCTTACCAACATCACTATTTAGTCCCCAACCTTCTGCTTGAGAGCGTTCATCTGGATGAGCGATATAATATTTAATCGTGGAGAAGAGATCCGCTAGACTATAACCCACCGGTGCCTTGAAGCTGCCATCATTAAACCAATCCAGTTTGATATTGTGGTAGTGGTCCTTGTGCGGAATGATAAGACTGCCATTTTTCACCTCTGTCGTATGCTCGGTATTGTAAGGCATGTGAAGGGTTGGGACAATCTTTTTGGCTTCAACACGTTCAAAGAGAGAAAGGGCACTTTCCTTACTGCTATCAAAGTGAGACACGTCATCTGCCTTAGGCGGTTGAATCCCTGCACTCTTGGTATAGAGTTTCGCGGCTTCACTGTCTTTTTTAGAAAGGCTTTCCTTGTCCACCCAGTAACCATGTCCCTTATGGTTGACCAGATAAGACCACCCCTCGTCGCTAACAATGGTATCTGGCGCAAAGATATAGCCTGTCTCTGCCGTAAAGATACCCGCCGCCTTAGCAAGACTCACCTCGTCTGCATCATAGACGACCTCAGTATTAGAGAGTTCCCCTCTTTCTGGATGGCTAACGAGAAGCAACTCTCTCACCAAATCTTCCTTGGATAAGTCCCCCTCGTCAAACTGTTGAAGCAAGTCTGAAAAGCTCTTTTCTTGTGCCTTATCACCTGCCTTGGTATGGGCTGTAATATAGTGACTGACCGCTTCTGTAAAGTCTTGATCCACATTTTTTTCTGCTTCTGCTGGCTTGGTCTTTTCCTCCTCGCTTCCAAAAAGGTTTTTATCGAGCAAACGTAGAGGGGAGATGAGAGGAAACGGTTTGTCATCACTGGTTTCTTGCTTGTCCTCTTTCGGTTTAGCTTCCTCCTCTGGTTTTGTCGTATCTTTGCCTGATAGCAAATCCTTGTTCAAGAAAGGAAGACCCTTGATGATGGAAAAGGCTGGTTCTTCTTTAGAAGGAGTTGCTCCTTCCTTTTCTTTCTTGGTTTCAACCGTTTTTTCTGGCTGAACAAGAGGCTTGCTCTCCTCTTGAGGGAGAACTGGAGTAACTTCAGGCTGAGTCATGCCACGACCTAAGACAAGATTGGTGACTTGTCTTTCCAAATCTGATAGGTCACTAAAAGGAATGAAGTGGAAATGATTGCCATGAGGAACCACCACCCCGTGATCGGTCGCCTTGGTGATCTTCATCGGGTCAAAGACCAAACCATCTGACTCCACATGGCGCTGACTAAGTGGTGTCGCATAAAGTTTTTCTAAGAGGGAAGAAAGCTCCTCTTTTGGCTGAACACTTACTCCGTGATGGATAGACGAAGGGACGGACGAACTTGGATGAGTCACATGAGGTTGACTAGGAGTAGCTGTCTCAAGTGTCGGCGTAGCCGTATAAACAGGAGCAGACGGTGTGACAACTGGTGCAGTTGAAACTGGAGCGGCTGCTTGCACACGTCCTCCTCCTTTTTTGGCATCCCAATAGCTTTGAGCGGCAGCTAGCTCGCTAGCAGACAAGTCACTCTTTGGAATATAGTGGAAGTGATTGCCATGAGGAACGATGAAGGCATCTCCTGTGTCTTCGATAACATCCGTTGGGCTAAAGACATACCCGTCATCTGTGGTGTAGCGACCTGCTTTTTTAGCTTCTTGAACCGCCTTTGGCAGTTGGGCTTGCCCCTTTTCTTGACTAGCTACTTTACTAGCTGCATGTTCTTCTTTCTGGCGCTTGATTTCTTCCTTCGTGCGCACATTGGTGGCATGCTTTTCGTCTTTGAGATAGAGATAGTACTTGCCGTCCACCTTGATGATATAACCGTCTTTGACCTCATTGACAACATCTGATGGCTTAAAGACATAAGCAGGGTCTTTCATGACCAACTCTTCGCTAATGATGGCATCATAAGGGACTTTGCCGTTGTAGTAATGGTAGTGGTCACCGTGGGAGGTCACATAGCCTTGGTCCGTGATTTTAACAACGATTTGCTCAGCATTGATGCCTTCTTTAGCACTAATTTCATCTGGACTGAGTTCCTTATTTTTGCTGATCTGTTGAGCCTTATCATCTCCCTTGACATAAGACACACGGTTATCTTCTTTGACTTCTGCTTGGTGTTTACCCAGCTCATACCCACCAAATCCCACTGCTAAGAGGATGGCTGAGCTAATCAGATAGCTTTTCTTTTGCGGTTTCATTTGTTTAACTCCTTCTCTAGTGTTTGTAGATTGTCTTCTAAGTTTTCTAAGTAGGTCTTATTATTTCTTGGATCAGCTTCCAAGGGATTGAGCACCGCTAAGCGCGTGCCCGTTTCTTTTTTCACCGTTTCCGCAATTTTAGACGAGGCATTGCTCTCCACAAAAATGGTCGTCACCCCATAAGTCTTGACAAAATCCTTAATCTCACTCAACTGCCTTGGGCTAGGTTCTTGCTCCGGTGAAATTCCTGCAATCCCTAGTTGACGCAAATCAAAACGCTTGGCCAGATAAGAAAAGGCAGTGTGCTGGGTGACAAAGGTCTTTTGCTTGGCCTTAGCCAGCAAGGGTTGATACTTTTTGGTCAGTTGCTTGGCATCTTGCGCTAATTTTTTGGCATTGTCCTCATAGGTCGCTTGGTGCTTGGGGTCAATCTCAGCTAGGTGCTTGGCGATAATCTTGCCTTCTTCAGCAACTTTTTCTGGATCTAGCCAAGTGTGGGGGTCGTAGAGGGTTTTGGGGTCGATGCCCTCGCCTGCTTCTACATCTTCTAGTCCAGCCACCTTATCTAGGGTCATACCTTCTGAGGCTTCGACGACTTTGACCTTTGATTTTTTGAGGTTAGGATCCAAATCCCTAGCCCAAGACTCTAGCGTTTTAGAGTGATAGACAAAGACATCTGCATCATAGATGGCAGCAACATCACTCACTGACGGCTCAAAGGAATGAATCCCGTCCTTGGACTGAATCATCTTCACTTCATTCAAATCCCCAGAAATTTGCTTGGTCATGGCGTAGATGGGATAAAAACTTGTCACAATTCTCAAGCCCTTATTTTGCTTTGTTTTTTTAGAACTGCAAGCCGCTAGAAGCAGCAACCCACATAAAAAAACAAGCACAAGTTTCATACAGCGTTTCATTTCTTGTCCTCTTTCTAAAAACTTAACCAGTTACTTAACCGGTTAATAATATACCACGATTAGAAAGACCTGTCAAGAGTTTTTCCTATCTTTACCAAAAAACACCTGAGTCCATTGACTCAAGTGTTCTTGCCCTTAATCTTGTGATTGGTCAGCCACTTTCATAGCAAGGGCAAAATTTCCCAAGGTGGCAGAGCCATTATTAGGCACAGCAGGTGTCACGATGTACTCCTCAATCGCAGGAATAGGCAGGTAATCGTTCAAAAGGCGCAAGAAATGATAGTGCACCAGCTTAACCATGTGTTCCTGAGCCATAACGCCACCGCCAAAAACGATGACTTCCGGACGAAACATCATGGTCGCCTGAATAGCAGCTTGAGCAATGTAAAAGGCTTGTTTTTCCCATACATCGCTCTCAAGAGGAATATTCTCCCCACGAATACCTGTCCTAGCCTCGAGACTAGGACCTGCGGCTAGCCCTTCTAGGCAACCATCATGAAATGGACACACTCCCCTAAAATCCAGCTCACTAGGGTGTTTCATCAGATAAGTGTGCCCCATCTCGGTGTGACCAATCCCACCAACAAACTCACCATGTTGGTAAGCACCAGCACCGATACCTGTTCCGATGGTATAGTAAACCAGATTTTCTACCCCGTCACGCGCGATGACCTCACCGTAAGCCGAACTATTGACATCCGTGGTGAAGTAAAACGGCACTTGCAGGGCTTCTTTTAAAGGACCAATCATATCCACATGCGACCAGTAGGGTTTTGGTGTCTTGGTCACATAACCATAAGTTGGCGAAGTTTCATCAATATCAATAGGACCAAAAGAACCAACGGCTACCGCTTCTAGCTCTTCATAAGGTTTGAAAAAGGCAATCACTTTTTCTAGCGTCTCTTCTGGTGTTGTGGTTGGAAACTGGGTTTTGGCAATGACTTCAAACTCGCTATTGCCCACTGCACAAACAAATTTTGTACCACCTGCTTCAACACTGCCGTATAATTTTGTCATTATTCTTCCTTTCTAAACAACGAAAGAGGTAGAGAGGCTTGAGGTTGTGCCTCAAACGTCCCTACCCTACTTTTCCATTATTTGGCTTCAAATAAGTCATCACCTGCTGCAACTGTTCCTGTTGCAAGAGGAGTGACACCTGCGTAGTCAGCTGTATTGGTCAAGATAACCATCGTCGTATCATCAAGACCTGCGTCTTGAATAGCAGCTGCTTCAAAAGTTCCTAGAACATCGCCAGCCTTGATGCTTTGACCAGCCTTAACCTTGGCTTCAAAGCCCTTACCATTCATAGACACGGTATCAATACCGATGTGGATTAAGATTTCTGCTCCCTTATCAGATTTAAGGCCATAAGCATGACCGGTTTCAAAGGCGATTTCAACCTGACCATCGACTGGAGAAACAACCACGCCTTCACTTGGTTTGATAGCAAGACCTTGTCCCATCGCTCCAGATGAAAAGACCGGATCTTTCACATCTTTTAGTTCGACCACTTGACCAGCTAGGGGGGCTTTGACCACTTCTGCTGCTGGTTTTACGACATTATGTCCTGTTTCTGCTTCTTCGACTAAACGATCGGTTTCAGCATTTTCTTCTTGAGTGTTATCATCTTCCTTGTAACCAAAGGCATAAGTCAAGCCAAATCCAAGACCAATTGCCACAAGCACCATCAAGATGTATTGGAAGAGCTGACCATTACCAACATAAAGGAGGGTACCTGGGATGATGGTAATACCAAATCCGGTTCCAGCAAGGTTCATGAGACCAGCTAACCAACCAGCAAGCGCACCGCCGACCAAACCAAGGACAAATGGCTTACCGTAACGAAGGTTAACCCCAAAGATTGCTGGCTCGGTAATTCCAAGCATGGCAGAAAGAGCGGCTGGAAAGGCAAGAGCTTTCATCTTAGCTGATTTTGATTTCACACCCACTGCAATAGTAGCCCCTGCTTGCGCTGCCATCGCTGCGGTAAAGTAAGCGTTAAATGGATCACGACCCGTATTGGTAATCATTTGCGCTTCAAGGAAGTTAAAGATATGGTGAACCCCAGTTACCACGATGATTTGTTGGACACCACCGACGATGAGACCTGCTAGACCAAATGGCAAGCCAAGAAGGGATTTGGTTGCGACCAAGACCACATTTTCAAGAGAGTGGAAAACTGGACCAATGATAAAGAGTCCAAGCATACTCATGACAAGGAAGGTCACAAATGGTGTTACAAGAAGATCAAGCGCATCTGGGACACGTTTATGCAACCATTTTTCCAACTTAGAACCTAAAAGTCCCACAAAGAAGGCTGGAAGCACAGTTCCTTGGTAACCCACAACTGGGATAAAGCCAAAGAACATGATCGGTTTGACATCACCACCTGAAGCCACTGCCCAAGCGTTTGGAAGGGCTGGACTCACCATCATGAGACCAAGGACGATACCGATAAGCGGATTTCCACCAAAAACACGAAAGGCAGACCAGCAGACCAAAGCAGGTAAGAAGACAAAAGCCGTATCAATCAAGACTTGCAAGTAAAGCATGAGGTTGGCGTTGACTTCCTTAACCCCAAAGAGAGAAAGAACTTGCTCTTGCGTGATAAGACCACGAAGTCCCATGAAAAGACCCGTCGCCACAATCGCTGGAATGATTGGGACAAAGACGTCACCAAAAGTACGAACCGCACGTTGGAAGGCATTTCCTTGCTTAGCAGCTTCTGCCTTTTGCTCACCAGTTGATGCTGTTGGAAGACCTAAGGCAACCACTTCATCATAAATCTTGTTAACCGTACCTGTTCCAAAGATGATTTGGTACTGACCAGAGTTGAAGAAAGCCCCTTTGACCTTCTCGATGTTCTCTGCTTTTTCCTTGTCAATCTTTGACTCGTCAAGCACCATCACACGCAGACGTGTCGCACAGTGGGCAACACTTCTGACATTGTCACGGCCACCGACTGCTTCGATGACTTCTTTTGCAATATCTCTATTATCCATTTGCAAAAAACTCCTTTTAAAAAATGTGTTTATGGTTAGTGAAAGCGTTTCACCAATCTCTACTTTTATTCTACCATGATTTGGAGATATGTCAAGCGTTTTACACAAATTTTTTTATCTCACGTTAAACAATTGATTTTTCGGTCGAAAACGTTTACTATAATAGAGAGAAAATGTTTTGTATAGAAAGGAACGGCTATGAATCTACCAACAGAAATCCGTTATAAACCTTATCAAGATTGGACCAAGGAGGAGCGCGACGCTATTGCAACCAATGTTGCCAAATCTCCTTGGCACACCACCTATCACTTAGAACCAAAAACAGGGCTTCTCAACGACCCTAACGGTTTTTCTTACTTTAATGGGAAATACCATCTCTTTTACCAAAACTTCCCCTTTGCAGCGACCCACGGGCTCAAACAATGGGTGCATACCGAAAGCGAGGACCTGGTCACTTTTAAAGAAACAGGGACTGTCCTTCTCCCAGATAGCCCGCTAGATAGCCACGGGGCTTATTCTGGTTCGGCTTATGAGATTGACGACCAGCTCTTTCTCTTTTATACCGGCAATGTCCGTGATGAAAACTGGGTCAGAACCCCCCTTCAGGTCGGCGCCTTTATGGACAAGGCGGGCAAGATTACCAAATTACCAGAAGTCCTCATCGACCAGCCTTTAGATGTCACCGAGCATTTCCGTGACCCTCAGATTTTCCGCTATGAGGGGCAATTTTACGCCATCGTTGGGGCACAAAGTCATGACAAACACGGCTTTATCAAGCTCTATCGTGCTATGGATAATGACGTGACAAACTGGCAAGAAGTGGGGAATCTCGACTTTGGTGCCAAGGCTAGTGAATACATGATTGAGTGCCCTAATCTGGTCTTTGTTGACAGTAAACCTGTTCTCCTTTACAGCCCACAAGGGCTTTCCAAGGAAGAACTGGATTATCACAACATCTATCCCAACACCTATAAAATCTGTCAAGCGTTTGACACAAAAAATGCTCGCCTCACTGACCCATCACCTATCTTTAACCTTGACTTTGGCTTTGAGGCTTATGCTACCCAAGCCTTCAACATGCCAGACGGCACTGCCTATGCCATCAGCTGGGTAGGACTGCCTGACATTGACTATCCGAGCGATCGCTTTGACCACCAAGGCTGCATGAGTTTGGTTAAAAAACTCAGCCTCAAAAACGGCAAACTCTATCAAGAACCTGCTGGAGACTTGAGCAAGTGGCGGGGGCAAAAAGAAGATTTTAGCGACAAAGCCCACACCCATAACACCTACGAGCTAAACCTTACCGTACCAGCCCAGCAAAAAACTAGCCTCCTCCTCTTTGCAGATAGCAAGGACAAGGGCTTTAAGATTGAGATTGATACGCTAAACGGGCAGTTGACACTTGATCGCTCAAGCGCAGGTAAGGTCTATGACCTTGACCACGGAACCACACGCTCCTGCGCTATCAGTACTCAAGAAGCTCACTTACAAATTTTCGTGGACCGCTCTGTCATTGAAATCTTTGTCAATAAGGGAGAGCAAGTCCTCACCAGCCGTGTCTTTCCAACAGACAGTCAAACCGGCATCCGCCTGCTTGAAGGGGAGCTGAGTGGATCTTACTATGAAATGAGGGCCTAACTCATGGTCGCAAAACTAACCGACGTCGCTGAATTGGCTGGGGTTAGCCCCACCACCGTCTCACGCGTCATCAATAAAAAAGGCTACCTCTCCACCAAAACCATCCAAAAAGTGGAAGAAGCCATGAAAACCTTGGGCTATAAGCCCAACAACCTCGCCAGAAGCCTCCAAGGCAAGTCTGCCAAACTCATCGGCCTTATCTTTCCCAATATCAGCAATGTCTTTTATGCCGAGCTTATCGAGTACCTCGAAATCGAGCTCTTTCAACGTGGCTACAAGGTCATCATTTGCAACAGCCAAAGAGACCCCCAAAAAGAAAAAGACTACCTCGAGATGCTGGCGGCCAACCAAGTGGACGGCATCATCTCCAGTAGCCACAACCTTGGGATTGATGATTATGAAAAGGTTGAAGCACCCATCGTGGCCTTTGACCGCAACCTCGCTCCAAATGTTCCTGTCGTCTCTTCGGATAACCTAGAGGGCGGAAAGATGGCTGCCAATTTCTTAAAGCGAGCAGGCCGAAAAAACATTATCATGATCACAGGAAATGATAATTCGAACTCACCGACCGGCCTTAGGCATCAGGGCTTCCAGCAGATCCTCCCCGATGCGCCGGTCATCAATGTGCCAAGTGACTACTCACCTATTCGCAAGCAGATGGAAATCAAGACCATCCTCACCCGTTACCAGCCGGATGGTATCTTCGTGTCAGATGACTTGACCGCGATTTTAGCTAGAGACATCGCCCAAGATTTGGGACTATCTTTCCCCAAGGATTTGACCATCATCGGCTACGATGGCACCACCTTTATCGAGACCTATCATCCCCACCTAGCCACCATCAAACAACCTCTCAAGGAAATCGCAAGGCTCTGCGTGGATGTCCTCATCAAACGCATCGAACACAAGGAAACTGACCTAGAGTATATCCTACCCATTACCCTTATTCCTGGAAAAACCCTTTAAGCATGAAACAAAGCGCATCCGTTTCTTCTTGATGCGCTTTTTCATTTCAAAAAATAGTAATCGTTTTCATAATTTGATATAATAGGAAACGACTAAGTATAAAGGAGAAACCCATGTCTTTCCCATTTAAAAAATTATGGCTCGCCCTAGCCATCTCAAGCTCTGCCCTTAGCCTGCAACAGCTGGCAAAGGCCGATGAGCTAAATACCCCTCAACCCCTTGAGCACCAGGAAATCACGATGCCTGTCTCAGACCAGAGTGAGGCCACACCTTTGGACCAGACGACTGGTACACCAACAGACAAAGAAACCAGCGCTCCCTTAGTGGAACAAAAGGTCAATCTCACCCTAGAGGATTACAAACAAAAAAGCGCCCTCGAGTTGGCGCAGCTGGTGCGCGACAAAAAAGTTACCAGCAAAGAACTGGTGGATTTGGCTTATCAAGCCATTGACCAAGAAAACCCTAGCCTCAACGCCGTCATCACAGAGCGCAAAGACTTGGCCTACCAAGAAGCGGAAAAACTAACCGACAAGGGGCAGCCCTTTTTAGGCGTTCCCATGCTCCTCAAAGGACTCGGTCATATCGTCTCAGGTGGTGAAAACACCAACGGGCTCATGACCAGCTCTCGTGTCCTCTCAAAAGTCGATGGCTCAGAAGCCAAAAAGTTTAAGGAAATGGGCTTTGTCATCCTAGGTCAAACCAACTACCCTGAGTTTGGTTGGCGCAATATCACCGATTCCAAACTCTACGGAGCTGCCAGCAACCCTTGGGACACCAGCCGTAATCCAGGTGGCTCATCTGGTGGTTCTGCTGCTGCCATCGCAAGTGGCATGGTCCCTGTTGCAAGCGGCAGCGATGCGGGAGGATCCATTCGTATTCCTTCTTCTTGGACGGGTGTCATCGGGCTCAAACCCAGCCGTGGCATGACCTATAACCTCAAAAAAGACAGCAAAACCTTTACCGTTCATTTCCCTCTCACCAAGACCATCGCAGATACCAAGGCGCTACTAGCTGGCTTGCGCCATCCAAACATTAGCCCAGAACACGTCGAAAACCTCAAAAACCTCAAAATTGGCTACAATTTGACCTCCCCTATGGGGACACCTGTTAGCGACGAAGCCAAGACGGCCGTGCTAGAAGCTGTTAACTTTTTGAAAGATCAAGGCTTTAACGTCGAAGAAGTCGCTTATCCCATCAATGGTCGTGATGTGATGCGTGACTACACGACCGTTTCCATCGGCTACGGTGGCTTCTTTAGCCGAATTGAAAAAGACTTGACGGCTAAAAAGCTGACCAAGTATGACCTCGACCCCCTCACTTGGGCGGTTTATGTCACCTATCGTGATAGTGATAAAAAAGTCTTGAGAGCAGATATTGATGAGGCTTGGAAACATGTGGAAGAGTACAGTAAAACCATGGATACCTTCCATCAAGACTATCCTATCTTTCTCACCCCAACCACAGCGACACCAGCCCCCCTCAACACTGACCCTTATGTGACGGACGAGGACAAAGTGGCCCTCTACAATATCGAAAATCTCCCTCAAGAAGAGCGCATCAGCCTTCTCAATCGTCAGTGGGAGCCCATGCTACGCCGCACGCCCTTCACCCAAATCGCTAATCTGACCGGTGAACCCGCCATTTCCCTACCGACCCACCTGACCAAAGACAATCTACCTCTAGGCATCATGCTCAACGCCAAATGGGGCATGGATGATGTCCTGCTCGATCTGGCTCAAGTCTTTGAGGACCAGCACCAGTTTAAACTAAAAGGGGAGATTAAGCGACAAGCTAAGGTCGACCAAGACCCAACAATTATCGAAAAAACGATACTACCTATCGAACCACTCAAGGTTCATCAAGTCGGCGAAGAAGAAAATTTTGAAAAAACAGTACTACCTATCGAGCCACTCAAAATTCATCAAGTCGGTGAAGAAGAAAATTTTGAAAAACCAGTACTGCCTATCGAGCCGCTCAAAGTTCATCAAGTCGGCGAAGAAGAAAATTTTGAAAAACCAGTACTGCCTATCGAGCCGCTCAAAGTTCATCAAGTCGGCGAAGAAGAAAATTTTGAAAAACCAGTACTGCCTATCGAGCCGCTCAAAGTTCATCAAGTCGGCAAAGAAGAAAATTTTGAGAAACCGGTCTTTCCACTTAAAAAGCGAGTAGCAAAGAACAACAAAACCGCATCTCAACCCCTCGCAGGTAAACAGCAACAAGAAATGCCAAGCCAAACGGTCACAACTAACTCTCACCAACTCCCACATACAGGAGAGCAAAACACCCAAGTCCTCACTACCCTAGGCATCGCCCTCGGATTAGGAAGTTTGGTGTATGGGATGAGAAGAAAGAGAAATTAGTACCTTTCATCAAAATAAAAGAGCGAGTACTTCCTTATTGGATGTACTCGCTCTTGTTTATTGGATCACTGTCGTCCACTACAGTGGACAAAGAGCCAAAAAACAACCGTCGATAGCTTTGGCGAAGTAAGACAGTTGTTTTTGTCATTGATTTTAACTAGCCACCGTCTTAAACAGTTCTACATCAGGTAGCTGTTGTCGCAACTACCTTTTTCTATTTTCATTTTACAGCTATTTTTTAAAAAAAGTCAACTATGGTATAATAGAGAAGTAGAAAAGTAAAGACGGTAGCTCTAATTTCTGAAAGGGTGGTGATGCCTATGAGGACTTCATCAAAATCGGACAGAAAGGAGGGCAAATTTTGACAGCTTTTGAAGTGGTGCAAACTATTCTAGGTTTTGGCAGTTTTGTCATTGCACTGGTTGGCTTGTGCTATAAACTCTTCAAAGATGACAAAAAATAACCGTCTCAACTTTGGCGAGTTAACGGTTATTTTTTAATAACTTAAAATCAGACACCGTCTTAAACGGTTCTGCTTGGAGTTGGTTTGCAGACCAACTCCTTTTTCTATGCCAATTGTACCTTTATTTCTTAAAAAAGTCAACTGTGGTATAGGAATTGTTTGCATGATACGCAAGAAATACTTGATAATGTTTCCGATCACTCTTAAGGAGGATCATCATGCCTATTACAAAAACTAAAAGTAACACGTATCAATTAAAAGTCTATATCCCATCAGAGCTAAGGAGAAAACTCGGCACTAAGGGAACACACTTTGTCAGACGATACAAGACAAGAAAGGAGGCCAAACTCGCTGAGATTGACCTACTGACCAAGCTCCATCAGCTCGAAACAGGGGAAGCTATCGAACTAACTAGGGACGGAAGCATTCTCTTTTCTGATTTTTATAAGACTGTCTGGTGGGAGGCCTATCAGGCAGGGCAAACAACTTCCACCATCAAGCCAGCCTCTAAGGCAACTATTAGCGGGACAGAAATCGCCTTTAGAAATCTCAAAAATAAATAAGGGTAATTTAGGGCAAATTTTAAAAAAAGTAGCAAAAAAACACCCAAGAAGTAAATTCTTGAGTGCTTTGAAAAGCTGATATATCGCCCTTTCTTAACGTTTTGAGGCACGAAAACAGGTTTTCTGTGCAGCCGTATCTGTAAGCGACGAAAGTCGCAACAGCTACGTCAACTGCCACGCCAATTTAGAAAAAACACTTCCCAAAATTTTGAGAAGTGTTTGATTGGTAAGATAATCTGAATAGACAGATTAACGTTTACTAAATTGACTTGCTTTACGTGCTTTCTTAAGACCTGGTTTTGGGTGACAGAGCTCAAATATCTGTAAAATCCTATTAAATCACACTTTCAAAACTCATCTTCATAAAAATTAAACACTTATGGTCTAATCCTACAAACAATGGATTACCATTAGATTACCAAAAATCAGTTTTCGGAGTTTATGTAATTGAGGAATGTCGGTTACTGTATCCTACTGCTTCCTATCTCTTAGAGGATAGACTAATTTTTCGTTAAAGTATAGTATTGATTTCTGTCATTTTTATTTGCACCATACCAGTCAACCATACCCAATTCTTGTAATTTTTTCATCGTTTTTACAATAAACTTACGACTTCTGCCTGTTAGTTCAAGGCTTTTGCGGTTGTCATTTTATTGCCTGAGTTATACATATAGTGGACAATCAATTGCTCATCGGCATTGAGGTCGCCAAAATCAGAAAACTGCTTTTCTAGACTGTCTCGTGTGCGCAGATGACGACTGACGATGTTATTTTCAAGCGTCAGGACAACCTTGTTTCCAGGTCCTGAATACTTGGGTTCATGAAGAAAGACAGATTCCATCTCAGAATAGATACGCTTTACACCTTCATGCATCTCACGAACCCAACCGAACTCTGTCAAGATTCTAGCAATGCGAGGGTTTCGTGAAAACCCTTCATGCTTGATGTTTTCAACTGTTACAACATTAGGTAATTTCCCTGGACTATGGATTTCTAAACGATCATCAAACATCAATACACGAATGTGATCTCCATAAACCGAGTAATCGCGGTGAGTGACGGCATTGACAACACCGTCAAATAGTGTAACAGTAAAGAAAAAGGAATGACAAGTCACTCCCCATTCTTTAACTATAAGATCTTAATCAATGTCTATTTCTAGTCATCAAAACCAATAAAAGTAATCAAATCATCCTCCTGAATTATTTTAGCAAAATTCATAACTGGTAAGGTATACACAGGGAATTGATTGCCTAAGTTAGTTAATGTAGAAATATAGGTGCGCACATAAGGGTAGAGAATAGCTACAGCATTCTTCCCTAAAACATCTTTTAATTTATTATTTGTTTCAAAATCTTCTGACTGATAGCCATAGATTCCTCTAACAGAAACTTTACAAGTAAAAGGAATGTGTTTTTCTGACCCTTCTTCCAATTCACCTAAGGCAACATTGATGATGACATAGGCTTTTTCTTGAGATTTATCTATACCGATTTCTGCAGAAAACGATACAGGCATACTCAGTTTTTCCTCTGTATTTTCAAATAAATCATTAACCCTGTAATAAGATTCATCAATGACATAATTTTCAAATGATATAACTGCCACTATGCTACCTGCCCTCCAGTTAGTTGATAATCAATAAAACTAGGCATTGTGTTTGAGTATTCTTTTGTTTTTACAGTTGGTTCTGGAAAAATTTTTTTATCAAAAGTTTCTAGTTTGTATTGGCTATTTTTAAATGATTGCATTTCAATTGGGGTCTTTGCATGAGTCTTAATGATCTCAACAATCTCATCAATTGCTTCTTGGGGAAACCAGGAATCAACATCAAGAATTGAATCGTCTAAAATAATATTTTTATATGTCATTACTCTACCTCCTTAGTAGCTTCCCAATTTATTGCATCAGTATTTCTCAAACAAAGTTCTCGACCATTTGGAAAATTAGATAATGTACTTCTTGAACTATAAAAAGGTGTATAGGTGTCTTTCACAACCCCATCAACCTGAATTTTTAGCCCATGCTGAATAAGATACTCTATAAATATACCATCCAAATTAGCTCGCCTCAACGAATTAGTCTCTTTGAAAGTCGTCAAACTCTGTTCTATTTTCTGATATAGCTTATCACGAAGCTTTGCAAATCGTTTAGAGTTCTCCGGCTGGTTAAAATCTAGAATAGAGAGAGTCGTCTCATCAAAGCAAAATTGAATAAGTGCTGTTTTATTCCTATCACTTTTCCATTTCTGTGCGTATTGCTTTGCGCATTTTTTCCCATCAAATTCTAGTAATTCATTGTCCAAAAAAAGATATAATCCTTGACCTAAATCATTCGGTAAACGCTGCCCAGGAGGTATAACTACATCAGATTTTATATAAAACGGTTTAATTTTTACTTCGTTTGTTTGAATAATAGCTTGTGCATTTTGAGGAGTGGTGCCATGATAACCTTCCAACAGTATCTCCTTACAACCTCAATTTACTATTTACTGTAGTAAGCAGAGCTTACTACAGTAAATTATAATATTTTTATTGTATCTTGTCAAAAAAGATACAGATTATTATGACTCTGAATCTCTATCCACAATCATTCCCCCATCTCCTTCACTTTACTTTCAATAAAGGCAATTTCATCATCCGAAAGTCCATATTTTCGATAGAGTTGTGCGTCTATTTCGGCGACTGATTGCGACCAATCAATGTCCGAGTTAGACGCAATTTCTAATCCATTTTACTGATATAAGAATCCATAAATTTTCGATGGCTTTCTTCGTAATGATATTTACTGCACAGATAATCATGAATTTCATCAATTGACTTATCCCATGGAACATCAGATTTATTAGTAAAATTTTGCACTGGAACATATTTCCAAACTGATTTCTTGTTATCTTGAGTGATTTTTAAAATACCTAACAACGTTCTAGCAAAAGGGGTTTTTATGTACTTCAATAATGAATGAGCTTCGTACTCAGTATTAAATGATCCAATAGATAAAAACGTCTGTGTGTGACCCACGAGTGGGGTACCCACGAGTGGGGTCGATAGAACTTCGCCTATCGCCCCACTTCCGTTTGCTTTCGGAAGAAAGACTTTATACTTCTCAAAGTTATCAGGTCCCTTTATATAATCTGCTCTCACAAACTTATTTACTCGCTCATTATTTTGACGTCCAATTATTTCTACATAATTTGAATCCGACTTGATATCTTTGAAAATTTCAGGAAGTTTCTCAAAAATATTTGTTGTGACATCAAATTTATGCCCCCTACTCAATCGAGATTCCAATTGTGGAAATTCTTCGTGTAATTGGCTTGTTAGTTTGTAACTTTCAGGTGCATATACCAATTCACTTAAAGATGAAAAATCTTTATGATGGGTAACTAATCTATACATTTCATTTAATTCATCAAATGGAGTAAATGTTTCAATCGCACCGAAATCTTCGTTTGAATCTCGGTAAGTAACCGCTACACCACCCTTGATGTCTGTATTGGGAAAAACTTCATCTGACTTTTGAGAGAAGTAAATCACTTTAAGATGTTCATCAGCCAGCATTTTTTGATTCCATACTTTTGGAGTCTTTCCTGCATTAAATAGGAAGCGAGCAGGAGTGATCAAGCAGACCTTTTCTGCTATTTGATAAGATAAGTCAATAAAATTATGATAAATAGGATTATCACTTGTTCCTTTCGTTTCTTCTTGGTACGGAGGATTTCCTATCACTACATCAAATTTCACGTTTTCAAATGCCTCCTCGACTAGTTTTTTACCTTGTTCAATATCTGTTTTTAGGGTATCTGTCAGATTCTCAATGTAAGTCACATTGGTTTTGTACTTCCGATAGCCTGTCAGAGTCCGTTCGGTAATGGTTTTTGCCATTGGTGTTTTCGCAATAGCATAGATATTATTCGCTAAAATCTCCTGATAAACTTGGTCAGCTTCAAAACGATTATCATCATTTTCTACCACTCGTTGATAATACAGACTAATAGCGCTATGAAGAGGATAGAGACCAGTCTTCGAGTTGATATCTAAAATTTTAGTTTCTTTCTGATAAATAGATGAGGTAATCTCATTATCTACCCAGTGAAGATTTGACATCGCACCATCTGTCACCGACTCAAAGTTATCATCATAGAAGTTCAAACCGCCTACTGACTTAGATACTTGTAGATTGACCACGCGCCAAGGTGTCAGTACAGTTTCCTTGTCAGGGTTTTTAAAGGTACCAAACAGCTCTGCAATCTGCTCCGCCCGCTCGATGAAGTCCAGATCATCAAATGATTTGGCACGCTGACGGATAATACGACCCGCTTCGATAAAGACCTCAGCATCATAATACTTGGTAATCTCACTAAACATTCCCTTAGTGAAACCTTTTGGCATGAACTCTTTCCACGATTCATCATCCACCTGCTTGATAAAGCCCTGAATGGTGATATCTTTTGATAAATCGACCGCCATACCGTAAATCATCATCGGAATACGGATAGAAACCCCACGCAAAATAGAAATCATGTTTTTCCGTTGCTTCTTAGCTTCTTTTTGTTTTTCGATAACCTCTAGATCTTCCGGGGTCCGCTTAGCTATTGGTTTCTTTTTAGCTTTTTCAGCTTGCTCATACTCTTCAGTTGTCAATCCATTTTCATTGATAACAACTTTCTTAGGTGTTTTTTGACTCTGCGTCTTACCAACGATAGCATTTAGTTTGGTAAACATACTTGCATCATCAGCAGTTAAAGTTAGAAGATTATCATTATAGAGACTGTCGTCTTCGAAACCTGACCGCACTGCCTTTTCAGCATAAACTTTCTTTAGCTGTGTCAACATCCTATCGACATCGTAAGTCTTCATACCATGCTCAGAAGCTCCTAAAATTGGCATAAAGTTTAACAAACGAGCCATAGCTTGCTTTTGCGCTTGCGTATTTTTCTTCCCTACACCTGAGTTAATCTGAGCACTCTCCGCCATGACAGTCAAAGCGCGATCTGGTGCAAAGTCAAAGACATAACAATTGGTCTTCATCCCCAACTTTTCATGGGAAAATGGCGTCTGCGCTCGAAAAGCAGCTTGGAGGTAGTTCATGGCGCTATTGGTATTTGACAAGAACATGACCGCCGTCCACTCTGGAATATTGACCCCTGTTGTCAACTTACGAACAGTCAGAGTAATCGTTTTTGTCTGAGATGGGTCTTGACCAATAGCAGTACGAACTTTCTCTATATCCGCATCGTTAGCAATTCCATCATCACTTTTCGAACCCCTGACGACATTGACGACTTTATACTCTTTTCCAAAAATCGGATGTTCTTTAAGCAAGTCTTCAAAAGCATTAGCTTCCTTAACGCCTGGCATGAGCCAAAGTGTATGGCGCAACTCCTCACGATATGATTTTGTTGAAAATGGATAGTTAGTATTTCTATCAGGGTTGGTGATATTATCTAAGAATTGACGAACTTCTTTCTTATAGACAAGTTTGCCATCCTCTGCCACACGGAAGAACTCTCTAAAGTTGAACGATTTACTCTCATCGGAAAAACGTTCCTTATGTTTCATTTCAAAAGTGTACATCGATACTTTGGGCAAAGTCTCATAAGGATTTGGCTCATTTGGACGTTCTAATTCCCACTTCTTCTTAGCCTGTTGTTCCATGACATAGTCCCAAGTATAGACTTGCTCCTCGTCAAATTGATCCAAAAGATTAAATGGCGTCCCAGATAGTTCTAGTATTTTTGTATGCTCTTTGACCAATTCCTTCATAACGGTGTCACTGAGCTCGGTTTGTGTTCCCTCGTGCGCCTCATCAATGATGATCAAATCCCAATCCACATCCGCAAAATCTTTCAGATTGGTTTGTCCGCCATTGTATCGAAGGAGTTGGATAGAGGCAAAATAGATAAATGGTTTCTCACCTCGCTTCAGGTTTTCAAGCGTTTCTCCTTTATTGACAGAGCCAAAGTCGTAGCCTGCCTCACTCATCTTCATTTTCTTGAAATCATCAAACCAAGAATCTGCCACAACAGGGCGATGTGTCATGATAAGAACTTTTTGAAAGGCTTCATTCTTGACTAATTGCAAGGACGTCAGAGTTTTACCAAAACGCATTTTGGCATTCCAAAGCATCCTATCTTTTTTCTTAAAGACTTTTTGCGTCTGCTCAACAGCTGCGTCTTGTTCAGGGCGCAGTGTGATACCTGGTTCTTCAATAAAGGATTCTTGAGCAGTAATATTTAAGGAATTTCTGCCTTCTTTAACCGCTTTGATGGCAGCCTTAGCGGTCTCTAAATCCGTCTTGAACCACTCGGTTCCTTCCAGTTGTTCAGCCTGTTTAATCCCTGATCGCTTCAAGACATTATGCACATCGTAATCATGAAACCATGATTTGGTTGCCTTTTTATAAGCAAGTTCTACCCAGCCAAGCGTGTAAGGCAAACCAGATGTTTTCATATACTGGTTGATCCGTTTTGGGGCAACTGTTCTCAAAAAGTCACTATTTGGTGACCAATCCGTCTCAATGTCATCCGAAGAAACAGTCCCCTCACCGATTTTTTGCGTGCCTTCAAAAGCGTTAAACAGCCCACTTTCATTATTAACCGTTTGAATATAGATAAACTTCCGCTCAGCCGTGGTGTACATTTCCTGTGCTCGTGGTTCTAAAAACTGACCGATGGCACTGGCTTTAATATCTGGTTCAATATATGTCAGCATGACCCAAGCTAGGATTTCAAAGACTTGTTCCAACGATTTTAAAGCATTTTCTTTAGTCGCATCTTCTGGATTGAGGACATGAGCAGAATTATTCCCCTTGCCCTTGATGTCATAGAAATGATCAATAATAGTCTTATTATCAATAAGACCCCTTATCTCACTTAGCACATCGTTAAAAGTTGCACGTTCACGAATACATAGGTATTCTCTATCAGCAACCAACCTTGCTGTATTTTCAGCAACTTTTCTCACCTTAGTCAGCGTGCCTTCGTAATCCCCATGTGTATAGTTTTCTTCAGCCATGTTAATTGTTCTAAAAAGCTCGGCTGTATCCATATCAATTACCAAAAATTCAAAATTTGAAATCATAGCCTAATCTCCTAGCAAATACACTTTTTGAATAGTTATCTCTTCTATCTTGTCTGTTTTTTCAACAGCTTCATCTTCTATTCTAAATTCATCATCGATATCAGAAAAACTCAGTTGTCCTTCTACGACTGTCCTATCATCTTCAACCTCTTTACCTAAAAGTTCTGATAATGCAAAAGGAATTTTTCTCACCAAACTAGGATGACCTTTGACCATTTGCCACTCATTAAACCAAATAGGCTCTCCTGTAACAGGATGTTGCTGAGTCAAGGTATTTCCCCTCACAATATTTTTATGAATAAGATAGTGCGCTGATCGATAGACATTATTCTTACTATTTAATCTGGTTCTTAAATTTTTCTCATACCAATCTAAATAACAAAGAAACATCCGTGACCGCGCTACTTCTAAATTATCTTCTAAAAACTCTATGCCGTATATAGACGAGAGAGCGACTAGAGATTTCGTTTTCCAATTTCGCTTATCAAACTGTCTGACAACAGCCTCTAACTTTCTCTCTAAAATAGCTTGCAAAAAATTACCATCTCCAGCTGATGGTTCTAAAAAGGTTGCTGATACATTTTCACAGGCTTCTTTAACACCAGGGGTATCCAACATTTTCTGGACCATCCAAGCAGGCGTAAAGACTTCACCATGTTTTTGAACTCGTTGTTTTGATTTGATTAAATTCTCTTTCAAAGTCGACTCCTTGAAACCGTTTATCTTACTTCCTATTATACCATTTTCTATGCCTAGCTCTAGCTATTTATGATATCATCGAAACTCTGTCAAAAATAAAATAACTTAGCTCTCAAAAAAAACGAAGTCAAAGTATAAATAGAGTTCGAATTTCATATACCAAAGATTGTATCTGATACCGACAGACAACCATATTACTAGAAGAATATAAGAAAACCGCAGATAATTTACTGCGGTTCTGTTTACATATTTTGTATTTACTAAACTTCTTTTTGACACTCACCCAAAGTTCTCACAATCCTTCATAAATCTAAGCTCCATCTGATCTAGTTCCATAAAAATCTGTCCTAATACTCAGTACTACTAGTTTTTTTACTGAACATCTCTTGCAACAAACAAGGTTATGGTTTACTGCATTCTAAGAAGATTTAGAAAGAGAAAAAATTTCTCTCAAAGATTATTTACTCTTTCTATCTTACCTTCTTTTTAGGAGACCGAAAATCTGAATCTTATGCATTGCAATGGAAACACATTGACTTTGAAAAATCTCAAATTCAGTTAATACAGGCACTAGACAGATACGGTGATACGAAAGCAACCAAAGAGAACAAGAAAACAACCTTTGCTATTTCAGCTGACTTACTTCAACTTCTCCAGAATTGGAAAAAACAACAAAGACAAGAACTTGCAAAGTTTGGAATCATTACAAATCCTAAACAGTTCGTCTTCACTTATATAGATACCAAAGGAAACATCAATAAACCTCTACACGCAGATTATCTTAACAATAAGATGCGAACAGTTAAAAATCGTCACCCACTTTTGACACACGCAACACCTCACAAGTTACGCCATACTGGTGCAACTCTTGCCAAGCAAGCAGGTATGAGCTTAGAAGCTATTTCAGAAGCTCTAACACATAGTGATACCATCACCACTAAAACTTACGTCAACACCAACAACGTAGTTCCAATGGCAGTTGGAGAAATTGCCTTCCGTAACCTTAAAAATAATGGTGTGAATTTTGCTAAAAATCACTTAAAAAACACCCCATGGTGTGAACCATGAAGTGCTTTGAAAAGCTGATATATCGCCCTTTCTTAACGTTTTGAGGCACGAAAACAATGTTTTTCGTGCAGCCGTATCTGTAAGCAACTAAAATCGCAACAGCTACATCAACTGCTGCGTTAATTTAGCCAAAAAACACCTCTCGAAATCGAAAGGTGTTTGATTTGTACAATAATCTGAGCAAACAGATTAACGTTTTGAGAATTGTGAAGCCTTGCGGGCTTTTTTGAGACCTGGTTTTTTCCGTTCAACCATACGAGCGTCACGTGTAAGAAGTCCTGCGCGTTTAAGAGCGTCGCGGAAGTCTGGGTCTACTTGAAGAAGGGCACGCGCGATTCCGTGACGGATAGCGCCTGCTTGACCTGCATAACCACCACCAACAACGTTAACCAAAACATCATAGCTGCCTTCAGTTGATGTTACGGCAAATGGTTGGTTGATGACAAGACGAAGGTCTGCGTGTGGGATGTACTCTTCTACATCTTTTTTGTTAACAGTGATTTGACCAGTACCTGGAACCAAGCGAACGCGTGCAACTGCGTTTTTACGGCGTCCTGTACCTGCATATTGTGCTTGTGCCATAGCTTATATTACTCCTTTCCTCTTAGATAAGTCCTGAGATGTCAAGTACTTCTGGTTGTTGAGCAGCATGAGTGTGCTCACTACCTGCAAAGACCTTGAGTTTCATCCCTTGAGCGCGTCCAAGAGTGTTGTGTGGAAGCATACCTTTAACTGATTTTTCAATCAAACGAACTGGGTTTTTCGCACGCAATTGACCAGCAGTGATTTGCTTCAATCCACCTGGATACATAGAGTGAGTGTAGTAGATCTTATCTGTTGCTTTTTTACCAGTCAATTTCACTTTTTCAGCATTGATGACGATGACAAAGTCACCTGTATCAGTGTGTGGTGTGAAAGTTGGTTTGTTCTTACCGCGAAGAACGCTAGCAACTACTGCTGAAAGGCGTCCAAGAGGTACATCAGTGGCATCAACCACGTACCATTTACGTTCAACTTCACCTGGCTTAGCCATGTATGTTGTTTTGTTCATGATTTCTCCTATACGAATCGTTTTTGTTTACAAGGTGGATGTTCCGGTCCACGGGTTATTTGAAGGGTTCCGGGGCCTTTCAAATGGGGTAAACAATACCGTATTCTATATTACCAAAAATAAGCCTTTGTCGTCAAGTCTTTTTACTTGATTTTACTAAATTTTTCCCCATCATTCTTCTGGCCAAAAGAGATCATCTAGGGTCTTATCCAAAGCCTGACAAATGGCAATGCAGAGCTTGACGGTAGGGTTATAATCCCCTTTTTCCACAGCTAAGATGGTTTGTCTTGAGACTCCAACTAAGTCTGCCAAGCCTTGCTGGGACAAATCCTTGCTAGCCCTAGCTGCTTTGAGACGCAAATTTTTCATCTAACCCTCCTTTGTCAGCTGCTTTTCTTTATAAAACCGAGCTGCTAGAATAATAGCGGAGCCTAGACCTAGAAAAAGAAGAAAGCTACCATGGCTAGGACGCCAGTCAAAGTCACCATCTGAGATACCTTTTCCTACTGCTGCCAAAGGAAAAATGACACTAAGCCATATGAGAGATTTGGTGTTTTTATCTAAGACGCCATGGAAAATTTTATAGAGATTAAAGACCACCAAAGCTAGAACTCCCCAAAACGCTATAAAAGTTGACAGGTAAACCATTGATAAGTGACAACGATCGCCTGTTGCACCGAGGACAAAAACTCCCGTAAAAATAACATAGAAGGCACAGGTGTAAGCCTGATTGGCAATCTGCAACTCTCTCATCATATTGCTTCTCTTGCTGCTCTCTCTTAACAAACAAAACGAGCATAGCTACACCAATCATTAACAACCCAAAAATCATCTGCATCCCCTTCTTTCTACCAACTTAGTCCTCTTCTTTAACCAAATATTTATCCCAGATATAACGGCTAATGAAAGCCAAGCCCAGTATCAAAAAGAACAGGCCACCAATCCATCCCAACCCTCTGCCATAGTGGCTATCCAAAAGAGATGACCAAGACAAGTGTGTTCCTTGATAAATCAAGATAGAGCCACCTAGGGCAAGGTAAATGCCACCAAGAATAACACGCTGTAGGTTTCCACCTTTGGACCAACGGGACAAGTCAACCCCTTTCTTGATAAGATAGAGATACCAAAAGGACAAACAGGCAAAGATAATTATCTGCAAAACCATGCGACTGATTCCAAAGTCCATCCAAACACTTTGAGTAATACTATAAACAAATACCAAACCAAAGAGTAGCCAAAAAGCATGCTTATAACCCTTGTACTGAATTAAAAGCTGACGTTCATCATAATAGTCATAGTCGCTTTGTTTTCTTTTTTCTACCATACCTTCATCTCCTTTTCCGCATTGTAAGTAATCGCTTTTAAATAGCCAATAACCACCAAAAATACATCTTGCCCGTCTTTTCTTGCTTTGACCTCCACTTCTTTATGCTTTTATTGTAATCTTATGATTACTTTTTGTTAAGTATAGTTTACAAAAATTGATTTATTTTATCAACACGCCTCAAACACCAATTAACCACACTCAGTCAGTTTGTGGTATAATAAAGGTTATGGATAAATTAGTTAAATCAATCGCCGAATCTGGTTTTTTCAGGGCATTTGTCCTAGATGCCACCAAAACCGTCCAAACGGCTCAAGACAAACATCACACCCTTTCTAGTTCAACCGTCGCTCTAGGACGTGCTTTGATTGCCAACCTAATCTTGGCTAGCAACCAAAAGGGAGAAAGCAAGGTGACCCTAAAAATCATCGGCAATAGCTCTTTTGGTCATATCATCTCTGTTGCCAGCAACAAGGGAGAGGTCAAAGGCTACATTCAAAACACGGGCGTTGACATCAAAAAAACAGCGACAGGTGAAGTCCTAGTCGGCCCTTTCATGGGACAGGGGCATTTTATCTCCATCGTAGACTATGGCATCGGCAATCCCTATACCTCAACTACTCCGCTCATCTCAGGTGAGATTGGTGAAGACTTGGCCTACTACCTCACAGAAAGCGAGCAAACTCCTTCTGCTGTTGGACTCAATGTGCTTTTGGATGACAAGGATCAGGTCAAGGTAGCTGGCGGTTTCATGCTCCAAGTCCTCCCTGGAGCTTCTGAAGAGGAGATTGCTCGTTATGAAAAGCGTGTACAAGACATGCCAGCCCTCTCCCAACTCCTACAAGAAGAAAATCCGACACAGGCTATTTTAGCTGCCCTTTACGGCGAAGAAAGCTACAAAATTTTAGCAGAAGAACCTCTTTCTTTCCACTGTGATTGCTCAAGAGAACGCTTTGAAGCAGCCCTTTTGACCCTTCCTAAGGCTGATTTGCAAGCCATGAAAGACGAAGATCACGGAGCTGAGATTACCTGCCAGTTCTGCGGCACTCCCTACACCTTTACAGAAAGCGATTTGGAGGACTTGATTCATGACCAAGCTTAATTCTTCTTTTTTCATCGGAAATGTGGAGATTCCCCACAGGACTGTCCTAGCGCCTATGGCTGGGGTGACCAACTCTGCTTTTAGGACCATCGCCAAAGAATTTGGAGCAGGTCTTGTGGTCATGGAGATGGTCTCTGATAAGGGAATTCAATACAATAACGAAAAAACCCTACATATGCTACATATCGACGAGGGAGAGCACCCTGTTTCCATCCAACTTTTTGGGAGCGATGGTGATAGCCTAGCACGCGCTGCTGAATTCATTCAAACCCATACCACAACAGATATTGTGGACATCAACATGGGCTGTCCCGTTAATAAAGTGGTCAAAAACGAGGCGGGTGCCAAGTGGCTCAAAGATCCAGAAAAAATCTATCAAGTGGTCAAGACCGTCAAGTCTGTCCTTGATATTCCCCTCACCCTCAAGATGCGCACCGGCTGGAGCGATAGTAGCCTTGCCGTTGAAAATGCCTTAGCCGCAGAAAGTGCTGGAGTGGCTGCCCTTGCCATGCATGGTCGGACCCGTGAACAGATGTACACTGGAACCTGTGATCACGAAACCTTGGCTCGTGTCGCTAAGGCGGTCACACAGATTCCCTTCATCGCCAATGGAGACATCCGCTCTGTCCAAGATGCCAAACTCATGATTGAAGAAATTGGAGCCGATGCTGTCATGATTGGACGTGCTGCCATGAACAATCCTTATATCTTCACTCAAATCAACCACTTCTTTGAGACAGGTGAGGTCTTACCTGATCTGCCTTTTGAAAAGAAACTTGACATTGCTCACGAACACCTCAAACGCTTAGTCGCCCTAAAAGGCGAACACATTGCGGTACGAGAGTTCAGAGGCCTAGCTCCCCACTATCTCAGAGGGACTTCTGGAGCAGCAAAAATTCGCGGAGCCGTCTCACGAGCTGAAAGCCTAGCTGAAGTCGAGGAGCTCTTTAACAGCATCCGCGTTTAAGCTAAGGTTAAGCGAGGAAGGGTATACTACTATCATCCTAAATATATTTCTTTTTCATAAATCTCCTAAACACCTGCCAACTCGATTGGGAGGTGTTTTTTTGACAAGGGCAGTAGCTGATGGACGACCGACATCATAGATGCCTATCCATATCCCTCTCTTTGATCAATCTCCCAAAGTCTTTTCTGATCTCGTCGTCGAAAGGAACTTTTTTTATGTGGAAAATAAACTTGAAAAAATAAGAAAAGATAAGTTTCTTTTAAGGTAGGCACGTTATACTAATAGCATCCTAAATATATTTCTTTTTCATAAATCTCCTAAATACCTGCCAACTCGATTGGGAGGTGTTTTTTTGACAAGGGCAGTAGCTGATGGAACACTTCTTCGCCTAGATTAGGTTCGAACCATTCTCATCAGCCTTGCCGGGAGGTGGACAACGACATCAAAGATGTCTGTCCATCTCCCTCTTTTTCATAAATCTCCTAAATTCCTCTAAGCAACTAGGATAGGGGAATTTTTTGATAGAAAAAATAGGAAAAGATAAGGTTCTTTTAAGAAAGAAAAGATATACTACTTTCATCCTAAATATATTTCTTTTTCATAAATCTCCTAAACACCTGCCAACTCGATTGGGAGGTGTTTTTTTGACAAGGGCAGTAGCTGATGGAACACTTCTTCGCCTAGATTAGGTTCGAACCATTCTCATCAGCCTTGCCGGGAGGTGGACAACGCCATCAAAGATGTCTGTCCATCTCCCTCTTTTTCATAAATCTCCTAAATTCCTCTAAGCAACTATGACAGGGGAATTTTTTTGCATCTTTTCTTTACCCTTATTTTATGTTATACTAACCAAAAAACAAAAAGGAGAATTTATGTCAGCAATTACTGCTAAGCGGGTGTCCAACTATGAGTTGTTCTACGACCTTGTCTTTGTCATTGCTACCTCTAGCATGACCCACCTGCTCCATGTCAAAGAACTAAGTTTAAGGGCTTTACTGACCTTTATCACTGCTAACTTTATCATCATGGCCATTTGGATCAATGAAACCTTTTATATGAACCGCTACGGAGAGAGGGATCACATTGATATTTACACCATTATCCCTGGGATGTTTATCATCGGGCAAATCGCAGCCAACTTTGGCTTACGGTATGAGCCTATCGCCCTGCCTTTTGCCTTTTATATTGGTCTGTCTTATGCGTTAGTTTCTCTGCAGTACTATCTCAGAGGAAAGCGAATGGGCACTTTTCCTGCTGACCTTAAGTGGTCGCTTGGCTTTAATCTCGCCATGACCGGTGTCTTTGCCTTATCCATGCTAGCTATTTCGATTGGTTTTTGGCGATTTGACGAGTGGTCTTTGATCATCTTTTTACTACCTGCCTATGCGCCTCTTCTCATCAATCGTTATGACCATCGCTTGGTCAATTTCCCTCATATTGTGGAACGCTGCCAGCTGATTACCATCATCACCTTTGGGGAAAGTGTGGTCGCAATCTTAAACGAATACAAGGGAAACCTCCTCATCACTGGCTTACTCTTCTTTGTCGGAATGAGCTTTCTCTTTGTATCCTATATCACCCAAGCCCACCTCAATATCAATCACCATCAAGCGACCAAGACTCATTTAATCTTTTATGCCCATAACATTTTAATTTTAGGGCTTAATTTCTTTACCGTTGGGTTAGAACTCCTGCCCTATCTGAGTCCAAAATTGGGCTTTAACCTCTTTTTACTAGGGATTTTCCTCTTTTACGCAGGGCTATTAGCAACGACACCCTATAACAAAGAACGCTATCAGCTCAAGACCAAGCACTGGGTCATCTATATTTCTAGCTTCATCCTCATGGGATTTTGCCTATACCTCGTAAGAAATAACCTCTTTTATCTAGCTTTGGTCTTTGCCATCACACCTTTTCTAGTCAATCAAATCCATCTGGTTCGCTTCTTGCGTGCGCAAAACCAAGAACTCAGTGACCTCATGGAGGGCACTTGGACCAAAAAACTCTATCAAGGTTGGGAGAAGCGAAATAAAAAATAAGGAATAGGTGAATACCTATTCCTTATTTTTCGTCTTCGGTAACATCAAACGTCAACTGACCTTTTTTGATACCAATTTTTAGCAGCATACCTTCTTTGAGTTGTTCAGATAAGATCAGCTCTGCCAAGCGATCCTCGACCTGTGTTTGAATCGTACGACGCAATGGTCTTGCGCCCATCTCCACATCATAGCCATCCTTAGCCAGATATTTAAGGGCAGATGGCTGCACCTTGAGGCGGATATTTTGCTCCAAGAGTTGCTTTTCAAGCGGTTTTAACATCAACTTCGCAATTTGTTCAATCTCTGCTTCTTTCAAGCTATGGAAAACGACCTTCTCATCAATCCGATTGAGAAACTCTGGACGATAAGCTTTTTTCAATTCTTCTAAGATACGACTAGCCATAGCCTTATCATCTGACGAGTGACTGATGCCAAAGCCAACTATCTTTTCATCTCGAAAAGCAGTAGCACCGATATTGCTGGTCATGATAATCAAGGTATTGGAAAAATCAACCTGACGACCGCGACTGTCGGTCAAAATTCCATCATCTAGAACTTGCAAGAGCAGATTAAAGACATCTGGGTGCGCTTTTTCAATCTCATCAAAGAGTAAGACCGCATAAGGCTTGTTTTTGACTTTTTCGGTCAATTCTCCCCCTTCATCATATCCTACATACCCAGGAGGAGCACCATTGAGACGACTTGCAGCGAACTTCTCCATATACTCACTCATGTCAAAGCGAAGAAGGGCTGACTCATCATCAAACAAGACTTCGGCAAGAGCCTTAGCCAGCTCAGTTTTTCCCACTCCTGTTGGTCCCAAGAACATAAAGGAGCCAATCGGACGTTTGCCTGTACGAATACCAGACTGATTGCGACGAATAGCCCGTGAAACAGCTGAGACCGCTTCGTCTTGACCGATTACACGTTTATGCAGTTCTTTTTCAAGGTTGAGGTAGCGCTTGTTATCTGCTTGAGAAAGTTTTTGAACTGGGATACCAGACATGCGACTAAGCGTTGCCAGCAAATCTTCCTTGGTTACGGTGATGGCTTTTGGATGCGCTTTTTGCGTTTCTTTTTTCAAAAGACGCTTGGCCAAGCGACTATCACCTTCCATCAGCGCCACATCAAGAGGGGTCAATTCTTCTTGTGCTTCTTTTTTCATCAAAAGCTGAACCGCAGCACTGGTTTCATCAATCAAATCCAAAGCTGAATCTGGCAGACGCTTGCTGGTTAAATAGCGGTGAGCTAACTTGACCGCTGTTTTCAAAACATCATCAGACAATTCCACCCTGTGATAGGCTTCATACCCTTTTTTAGCCCCTTTTAAAATGGCATAGGCTTCTTCAACACTGGGCTCTTCTAGAGTAATCTTAGCAAAACGTCTGCTAAGGGCCGCATCTTTTTCAATGTGCTTTTGATATTCTTCTTGAGTCGTTGCACCAAGCAAACGCAAACGACCACGAGCCAAAGCAGGCTTTAGAATATTAGCGGCATCCAGCGTGCTATCCATGCCACTACCTGAGCCAATGATGGTGTGAAGTTCATCAATGAAGAGGATGATTTTACCATCTTCTTCAACATCTGAGATGATTTTATTCATCCGCTCTTCAAAATCCCCACGAAAACGCGTTCCTGCAAGAACCGTCATCATGTCTAGCTCTAAAACCCTAAAGTCCTTCAACTCATAAGGAATTTCACCACTAGCGATGCGCTCTGCTAGTCCATAAGCCAAGGCGGTTTTTCCGACCCCAGCATCGCCTACCAAGACAGGATTATTCTTGGTCTTACGACTCAACACACGAATCATCCGTGTGATTTCCTCATCCCTACCAATAACGGGCTCTAGCTCTCCTTTTTCTGCACGAGCGCTCAAATCTCTGGTAAAGTCTGCAAGATCACCCACCTGGCTGCCCGGTGGCTTCATCATGTCTGAAAATTGATTGCTCTTCGTTTGCTTGGGACGGGTCAACTCATGGATATTCTTGACATCCTCTTTGGTCATCCCAGCATGGCGTTCCAAGGTTCTACGTAGCTCTAAAAAGCGAACGCCGTCCCCTTCTTCTGCGTGCTGAAAGCCAACTAATTCCAAAATCCGCATGGCAACATTGTCTCTACTCAACAAAATGGCTTCTAGCACATGCTCTGTTCCAATCTCATCAGAATTTGTCACTTGACTGATAGCTTCAGCATAAGCCATCAAGCGCTCTAGACCTTGCGAGCGCCCCTTAAATGAAAACTCTTCTGGAACTTCAACCGGATCTTTTCCCATAGCAAGAATAGCTGCGTCTTGATAAGATTCCAGCGGAAAATCCTGCTCAAACTCTAAAAATGTCAAGCCAGCAATGGACTGATCGCCTACGACTAAAGCTAGCAAGAGGTGCCAACTTTCCAAATAAGGACTCTCAAAGCCTGCGGCAATAAATTGACTCAGGGCAAAGGCTTCCTGTAATTTACTTGAATTTTGCTTCATACTAACATCCTTTTCTATCTAAGCGTTGTAACAATTTGAGCAACATATTGGCTCTGATATGAGCAGCATCTGCTCCCAAGACATCATCTGTACTCATGGCTAGCATCAAATTGCCCTCACGTTCACTTATAACCCCTTCGTCAAACAAATATTGCACCATATCTGAAAACACTGTCTGACTGACCGTCTCTCCGACATTAGCCATGAGATTGCCAAGGAGCTGATGATGGTCAGAAAACGAAATTTTGACGATCCGAATATAACCGCCACCCCCTCGTTTGCTCTCAACCGAATAGCCGCGGCTTTCGGTAAAACGCGTCTTGATGACGTAGTTAATCTGACTAGGTACGACTTGAAAAAAATCGGCTAAACTCGAACGCTTAATCTCGGCAAAGCCTGACTGAGCCAAAATCTCTTTGATATATTCTTCAATATTATCCGATGTATTTTTTGTTGGCATAGCTCTCGCTGTTCCTTTCTCTTTTTTGACTGTCTCTATCTTGCTCTAAAATAAAAAAGAGGCTAACTTGACCTTTATTGACTATTATATCATATTTTCAAGACTTACGCCAAGGATGAGGATACAATCCTAAAAAGAAAAAAGTTGAGAATTTTTCTCAACTTTCATCTCTATTAGTTATTTAGGGCTGCCGCCATTGTTGCAGCAACTTCTGATTCAAAATCGTTGGCTTTCTTCTCGATACCTTCACCCACTTCAAAGCGGACAAATGCTTCAACTTTAGCCCCAACAGAATCAAGGAACGCTTCTACAGTCTTGCTGTCGTCCATGATGTAAACTTGAGCAAGAAGGGTGTATTGTTGGTCAACTTTCGTGTTGTCAAGCATGAAGCGATCCATCTTACCTGGGATGATCTTGTCCCAGATTTTTTCTGGTTTGCCTTCTGCTTGAAGTTCAGCCTTGATGTCTGCTTCAGCTTGTGCAATCACTTCATCTGTCAACTGACCTTTTGATCCATACTTAAGAAGTGGAAGAGCTGGTTTATCAACCATAGCACGGCTTTCGTTATCTTGCTCGATCTTATGGTTCATTTGAGCCAATTCATCGTGGATGAACTCTGGATCAAGTTCTGTATAAGAAAGCACTTTTGGATTCATCGCAGCGATGTGCATAGACACTTGCTTAGCAAGGGCTTCGTCACCACCTTCGATAACGGCAACAACACCGATACGACCACCATTGTGTTGGTAAGCACCAAAGACTTGCTCATCAGTTTTTTCAACAATCGCAAAACGACGGAAGTCGATTTTTTCACCGATAGTTGCTGTTGCTTCAACATAAGCATCTTCAAGAGTCAAGCCTGAGCCAAGAGTCACTTTAAGGGCTTCATCGTTATTAGCTGGTTTTGCTTCTGCAAGTGCTTTAGCTGTTTCGTTTACGAGTTCAACGAATTGAGCGTTTTTCGCTACAAAGTCTGTTTCTGCATTCACTTCAACAAGCGCAGCCACGTTTCCTGCCACATAGATACCTGTCAAACCTTCTGCAGCGACACGGTCAGCTTTTTTAGCTGCCTTAGCCATTCCTTTTTCACGAAGCAATTCGACTGCTTTTTCGATGTCACCTTCTACTTCAACCAAGGCTTTTTTAGCGTCCATAACGCCAGCACCGGTTTTTTCACGCAATTCTTTTACAAGAGCCGCTGTAATGTTTGCCATTTTTATTCCTCCACTAAAAATAAAAAAGGGAAGGGCTAAGCCCGCCCCTTAGGATAGTTGGTTTTAACCTTTTGGATTAACGAAATTAGTTGTTTGATCCTTCAACCACTTCAACGATTTCTTCGATTGAGTCTGCTTCTGCGTTTTCTTCAAAAACAACTTCTGCATCTTCACCTTGACGGCCTTCGATAATCGCATCTGCCAATTTAGCAGTGATGAGTTTCACGGCACGAATGGCATCATCGTTGGCTGGGATGATCACATCGATGTCATCTGGATCAGCGTTGGTATCAACCATAGCAACAACAGGGATACCAAGTTTTTTCGCTTCTTTAACAGCGATTTGTTCTTTATGTGGGTCAACCACGTACATCACGTCTGGGATGCGTGGCATGTCTTCGATACCACCCAAGAATTTTTCAAGACGAGCACGTTGTTTGTTAAGAAGGGCTACTTCTTTTTTAGGAAGAACTTCAAAGACACCTTCTTCTTCCATGCGTTTGATTTCTTTCAAACGGGCAATACGTTTTTGGATAGTGCCCCAGTTTGTAAGGGTTCCACCCAACCAACGGTGGTTGATGTAGTATTGACCAGCACGTTCTGCTTCTTCTTTAACCGCTTCAGATGCTTGTTTCTTTGTTCCAACAAACAAGATAACGGCATCGTTAGCAGCTGCTTCACGCATGAAATCGTAGGCTTGGTCTGCCAACTTAACGGTTTGTTGAAGGTCAATCACATGGATACCGTTACGTTCTGTAAAGATGTACTTCGCCATCTTAGGGTTCCAACGGCGAGTTTGGTGACCAAAGTGAACACCAGCTTCAAGAAGCTGTTTCATTGAAATAACTGACATGAGTATGTCTCCTTTTAAAATAGTTTATGACCTCTTTTAGACGTCAACTCGCAGGCTAACCTAAAAAGGCAACTGACCCACGATTAGTCTAAAATGAGTATTATCGCATCATGCGACCTCTCCATTATACCACAAATCTAGGGGCAAAAACAAGTCAAAAATCAGGTTTTCCTTTAAAAACAGGTCTAGAGGAGCAAAAAAGTTGACCTTGTCCTCTTAACGGTTGCGAAAGACTTCGTACATGAGTACTGCCGCAGCAACACTGGCATTCAGGCTTTGGACATGTCCGTTCATGGGAATGGTAATCATCTCGTCCACCTGTTTTTTGAGCTGATGCGAAATGCCCTTGCCTTCACTACCAATCAAAAGCGCCAATTTCCCCCTGGTATTCCAGTTTTGCACAGGAGTTCCTGTCATATCTGTCCCAAAGACCCAGAATCCTGCCTCCTTTAGCTGGGTGAGGGTCTGACTGAGGTTGGTCACACGCGCGACGGGAACGTGGTTGACAGCACCTGTCGAGGTTTTTGCCACCACTGGTGTAATGCCAACCGAACGGTGTTTTGGAATGATCACTCCTGTGACATTGGTCGCATCGGCTGTTCTTAAAATGGACCCTAAATTATGCGGGTCACTCAGACCGTCTAGAACTAGAATTAAAGGGTTTTCTTCCTTATCAGCCAGTTGCAAAATAGTCGCTAAATCCGCATACGCATAAGCTGAAACCTTTAAGACAAAGCCTTGATGGACACCCTTTGTCATCTGATTGAGGGTTTTCTTTGGCACAAAGGAGATTGCAACCTTTTCCTGTTGTGCGAGTTGCTTTATCTCTTTAACATGCTGACTATGCAAGTCTTCTTGGATAAATAATTTGTGCCCCATTTTTGCCTTGAGGCTATCTTTGACGGCATGAACGCCGTAAACCAGATCGGTTTGTTCTTCTGTCATGGTTGATTCTTTCATTTTTTTGATAAAAAAAGAGCACACGCTTGGAACGCTTAGGGCTGCTGGATTCCTCCCCTGACCCGCTTTACGCACAATCGTTGCTCCATTTATTATTATAGCATATTTTAGCTCATTTGCAAGTCAAAACCTACTTGCCTTGACTCCTGCGCTGTCTAAAGAAATCCTGCATGATGCTAGCACACTCTTCTTCTAAAATACCAGATTCCACTACTACTCGGTGATTGAGTCTAGTATCGGTCAAAATCTCATAGAGACTAGCCACCGCACCAAACTTGGGATTTTTTGCGCCATAATAAACTTCTGGTAGTCTCGCTAGACCAATGGCTCCGCTGCACATAACACAAGGCTCGATGGTGACAAAAAGCTGACAATCCAGCAAGCGCCAATTCCCAATGTGGCGATTAGCTTCTTGAATGGCCATGATTTCCGCATGCAAGATCGCTTGCTGCTCCTCTTCTCTGGCATTGTGTCCTCGTCCGATGATGTCACCATCTTTGACAATGACGCAACCAATGGGAATTTCATTTTTTTCTAAGGATTTTCTCGCTTCAACAAGAGCAGCTCGCATGAAGGTTTCTTTTTGTTCTTGGGTGAGTATCATTGAGCACCTTCTCCTAAGTCCCACTCCCTATGAGGAAGTGCCAAGTCCACTGGAATAACCCCAGCATAGACTTGCGCTTGTTGTCTCAGCACCTCTAGATGATCCTTAGTCTCCATGCCCTCATCTGGAAATTGTGGCAGATGCGTGAGGACCAAGCGTTTCACGCCAGCTTCTTTGGCTATTTCCCCAGCTTCCTTGCTGGTCAGGTGGGCGGGATGATTTTCATGCCCTTCAAAGAGATAAACGTCAGCAAGAAAAAGGTCAGCATCTCTAGTAAAGTCAGCTAAGCCTTCAAAATAACCGGTATCTCCTGTAAAGACAAGGACTTGACCAGTTTGTCTTTCTGTGATGCGCATGGCATAGCAGACCACAGGGTGCACCGTTTTGATAAAGGTAATATCAAAGGGGCCAATAGACGTGCCAGAAGCCACATCATAGGCATGCCCATCTAGTGCCCCTGGCATGGTGATTTGACCAAAGCGAACGGCATCCTCATCATGACCATAAACAGGTAACACCTTTTTCTCTTTCTTAGGATAGAGCAAGCGGTAGTGACCTAAAACCCCCAAATCCGCCACATGATCCGGATGGTAATGACTGATAATAACCGCATCCAAATCCATGGGAGATAGGACTTTTTCAAGTTCATTGACAGCTCTACTTCCTGCGTCCATCAAAAGCGTAAAGCCGTCTTGACTGGTGATTAAAAAACTGGTCGTTCCTGCATCTTGGAAAGGATAGCCTCCCCAAGACCCTAAAGTATGTAATTTCATGATTCTCTCTCCTTTTTTTCTATTATACCATATCAAAAAGACCTAGCTCAAATTGAACTAGGTCTTTATCGGCGTGAAAAATAGTGTCACTCATACCTTACTACTATCACGATTTTTCACCACTCGTGTCTGGACACCTACCCATTTTCATCATACATCAAAGGTGTCTTTTGCTCTTCTTGCAAGAAAATCTTAGGCTTCGTCTTCTTTCTTGCGTTTTTGAGCGAGCAATCCGACACCAATCAGAGCTGCAATACCAGCCACATTCAAGATAGACGAATCTTTGGCAGATGTTTCTGGTAATTGCTTGTCTTGAACAACTGGTTTATGAACCATTGGTTTTTGTTCTGGTTCTTTTGGTTGTTCTGGCGTTGGTTTTGGATTTGGCGTATAAACAACTTTGGTGTCTTCACCTGGGTGATTTGGTGTCACGCTTGGTACTTCTGGTGTCATACCTGGGATAGACGGTACTGGCGTTGGAATAACCTTAGTTGGATCTTCTGGATCGTTGGTGTAGATTGGTGTTGGAGCATCTGGAATTGGATTTCCTTCTGGATCCACTGGGATGATGTGACCAATCTTATGGTAAACCACACTTTCTTCAAGGTTATCTTGGGTAACCGTCTTAGATGCGACTTGTGCTTTATCAGCGTAGTAGCCATTCACCACCGGTACCTTAACCATGCTGTACTCGGTCTTATCAGACGCCCATGGTGTGGTTGAGATGACTTGACCGGTCACCTTATCAACCGTGACTGTCCGTGTCCATTTGGCTGACTGAACATTGTCCGTAGCAAGCTGATGACCTGCTTCATCCACAAAGTGAACGGTTGAGGTGACGTCTTTTGCCACTTGACCTGCTTCAGCTGGCCATTTTGGTCCATTTGGATCATTTGGATTAATTGGCGTTCCTGGTTCCTTAGGATTTTCAGGTGTCACGTCTTCTGATCCGTGAGTGAAGGAAACTGTGAAGGTTTGATCAACAGTCTTATCGTTGTCAAAGTTTTCAGCGCCATCCTTGAAGTTGTTGGATACAAGGACATAACCTTTCTCAATCAACGCTTTAATCTTATCAGCTGTTGTATAACCGATAGCCGTTCCAGCTTCACCTGTCACCTTATCCACTTGAATTGGTTGACCAGTTGTGGTATCAAGGTAAGTAATCACCGCATTTTGTGGGTTAGCATTCTTACGATAGATAACTGGGGTATCATCTCCTGGGTACTCTGGATCAACGCTGCTTACTTCTGGCGTGTAGCCTTCAATTTCAGGAACTGGAGTAGTCAATACCTTACGTGGGTCTTCCTTATCTTGAATATAGCGTGGTTTTGGTGCCCCTGGAATTTCCTCACCATTTTCAAAGATTGGAATCACATGACCAATTGGAGCATAGTAAACCGTTTCTTTGATGTTAAATGGAAGGACACGTCTTTCTGAGATTTCAAGTTTAGGCTCAAAGAAGGTAATCTCCTCATCTGTCGCCCGATTTCTTGGACCACTTTCTGGCACTGCTTCCGTTTCTTCATCTTGCAGGTTATCCAGACTGTCAAGATCATCTTCGGTGAAGCCCCACTTGCTCAAGTCATAGTCGTAATCAGCATCATCAAGGCTACGGCTTCTAGACCATGGACTAATATCCGCTTCAAAGTAACGTTTAATCACTGGAAGAGAAATTGCGTCATAGTGCTTCTTATCCGGTGACCAGTTGGTCTTAGAAATAATCTTACCTGTAACCTTATCCACCGTGATAGAACGGCTCCATTCCGCTTCTTGAACGATGTCATCTCTTAGTTTTTCATCGTTATAAGCATCAACAATGTGAAGGGTATAGGTCACTTTCTTAGACACACGTCCGACAGACGCTGGCCATTTTGGTCCATTTGGATCTTCTGGATTGATTGGTGTTCCTGGTTCCTTAGGATTTTCAGGGGTGATCGTTTCAACACCGTGCTTGAAGGTTACGGTAAAGGTCTGATCAACAGTCTTATCGTTATCAAAGTTCTCAGCCCCGTCCTTGAAGGTATTAGATACAAGGACATAACCTTTCTTCTCAAGTTCAGCAATCTTATCTTTCGTCGTGTAGGAGATAGCTGTTCCTGCTTCACCATTCACCGTATCCGTTTGGATGGTCTTACCTGTCTCGCTATCCACATAAGTGATCACCGCTTTTTGTGGGTTAGATACTGGCGTGTAGATGACCTTAGTATCCTCACCTGGTTTATTTGGTGTGACACTTGGTACTTGTGGGGTCATACCAGGAATAGCTGGTGTTGGTGTTGGCGTTGTCTTACTTGGATCTTTTGGATCTTGGTTGTAAGTTGGCGTTGGTGCATTTGGAATTGGCTTGCCGCTTGGGTCAACTGGAATGATGTGACCAAGTGGGCTATAAACCACATTCTCTTCCAGATTGTCCATAGTGACAGCCTTAGCTGGAACACTTGGCTTATCTGTGAAGAAGCCTTTGACCACTGGAGAGTCAACCTTGTCATAAGACACTTTATTTGCCTTCCAGTCTGTTTGGTCAATGATTTCTCCTGTCACCTTGTCAACCGTTACCATACGCGTCCATTTAGCTTCTTGAACGCTATCTGCTGCCAAGGTCTTACCAGCCTTATCAACATAGTGAACAGTAGATGTCACCACATGTTTCACTTGAGATTCAGCTGCTTCAGCTGGCCATTTCGGACCTTCTGGGTAACTTGGGTTGATTGGCGTACCCGGTGTCTTAGGATTGCGTTCTGTGACGGTTTCTTCCCCGTGGATAAAGCCAATCGTGTAGATTTGGTCAATGCTACTGTTGTTGTCAAAGACCTCTTTACCATTGTGGAAGTCGTAAGAACCAAGCACATAACCCTTGCCTTCAAGCTCAGCCACTTTAGCGGTTGTGGTGTAGTTGATTGGACGACCAGATTCACCTGTAACGGTATCTTCTGCAAGGAGTTGACCGTTTGTCTTATCAACGTAACGAATCACTGCGCGTTGCTGATCTGCTACAACTGGCGTGTAGATGACCTTAGTGTCTTCACCCGGTTTATTTGGTGTCACACTTGGCACTTCTGGTGTCATACCAGGAATAGCTGGTGTTGGCGTTGGCGTCGTCTTACTTGGATCTTTTGGATCTTGGTTGTAAGTTGGCGTTGGCGCATTTGGAATTGGCTTGCCGCTTGGGTCAACTGGGATGATGTGACCAAGTGGGCTATAAACCACTGTTTCAGTGAGGTTATCCTCTGTTACGTCCTTAGCTGGCACGCTTGGCTTATCCGTGAAGAAGCCTGTCACCACTGGGGATGTAACTTCATCGTACTTAGCCTTGTTAGACGTCCAAGGTGTCGTTGCCTTAACAGCGCCTGTCACCTTATCAACTGTTACGGTGCGTGTAAACTCTGCTCGTTGAATATTGTCATCAGCGAGCTTGTTGCCATCCTTATCTTGATAATGGATGGTTGAGGTCACGTCTTTAATCACTTGACCAGCCTCAGTCGGCCATTTTGGTCCGTTTGGATCATTTGGATTGATTGGCGTACCTGGAGTCTTAGGATTGTTTGGTGTCACATCCTCAGTCGCATGCTTGAGCGTTACGGTGAAGGTTTGATCCACATCCTTATCGTTGTCAAAGTTTTCAGCCCCATCCTTGAAGGTATTGGATACAAGGACATAACCTTTTTCAACCAACTCAGCAATCTTAGGTGCGGTTGCGTAGTTGATTGGGCTACCTGCTTCACCTGTCACGTCATCTGTCTTAATGGTTTCACCCGTTTCGCTATCCACATAGTTGATGACCGCTTTTTGAGGGTTGGCAACTGGTGTGTAGATAACCTTGGTATCCTCACCCGGTTTATTTGGTGTGACACTTGGTACTTGTGGGGTCATACCAGGAATAGATGGCGTTGGGGTTGGCGTTGTCTTACTTGGATCTTTTGGATCTTGGTTGTAAGTTGGGGTTGGCGCATTTGGAATTGGCTTGCCGCTTGGGTCAACTGGGATAATGTGACCAAGTGGGCTATAAACCACCGTTTCAGTGAGGTTGTCCTCTGTTACGTCCTTAGCTGGCACGCTTGGCTTGTCTGTGAAGAAGCCTTTAACCACTGGGGAAGCCACTTCATCATACTTAGCCTTATTCGGTGTCCAAGGGGTGGTTGATTTCACCTCACCTGTGACCTTATCGACCGTTACAGTGCGTGTCAAGTTTGCGGTTTGAACATTGTCCTCAGCTACTGGCTTACCATCTTTATCTTGGTAATGGATGGTTGAGGTCACGTCTTTCTTGACAGCTGATTCAGCCGTTTCTGCTGGCCATTTTGGTCCATTTGGATCTTCTGGATTGATTGGCGTGCCTGGGGTCTTAGGATTTTCAGGCGTGATGGTTTCTGTCGCATGTCTTAGGGTGACGGTAAAGGTTTGATCAGTATTGTCGTCCGTATCAAAGCGTTCTTTTCCTTCCTTAAAGTCACTTGACACAAGCTCATAGCCCTTAGCTGTCAACTCTGCAATCTTAGGTGCGGTGAGGTAGTTAATCTTAGTACCTGCTTCACCTGTCACCTTGTCGCTTGCAAGCTCCTTGCCACCATCTGTTTCATCAATGTAACGGATAACAGCATTTTGCGGATGAGCATTCTTGAGATAGATAACCTTAGTATCTGCCCCTGGTTCTTCTGGTGTCACGATTGGTACCTTAGGTGTGTAATCTGGCACAAGAGGACTTGGGGTTTCACCCGCCTTGGTTGGATCATTTGGATTTTGGTTGTAGGTTGGGTGATCTGCCCCTGGAATTTCCGTACCATCTTCATAGATTGGGATAATCTTACCAAATGGTGTATAAACAACCGTCTCCGTCAAGTTTTCTTGTGTTACAGCCTTAGCAGGAACACTTGCTGTTTCTGTGAAGTGACCTTTGACAATCGGAGATTTGACCGCATCGTAGGTTGTCTTATCAGACGTCCAAGGCGTTGTTTCAGTGACCACTCCTGTGACCTTATCTACTGTTACCGTGCGTGTCCACTTGGCATTTTGAACGTTATCTTCTGCCACCTTGTTACCAGACTTGTCTTGGTAATGGATAGTTGAAGTGACGTCATTAACCACTTGACCAGCCTCAGTTGGCCATTTTGGTCCATTTGGATCATTTGGATTAATCGGCGTACCTGGGGTCTTAGGATTTTCAGGCGTTACTGTTTCAGTCGCATGAGTGAAGTTTACAGTAAAGACTTGGTCCACTTTGTCATCTGTGTCAAAGTTTGCCTCACCGTCCTTAAAGTCGCTGGATGTGAAGACATAACCTTTAGCTACATACTCTGCAATCTTAGCAGCCGTCGTGTAGTCAATCTTAGTGCCTGCTTCACCGCTCAAGTCCACATGATCAAGCTCAGTGTTGGTTGTGGTATCCACATAGCGTACCACAGCCTTTTGTGGGTGCGCATTCTTGGTGTAAACCACTGGGGTGTCCTTACCAGGATCTTGTGGTGTAACAGTTTCCTTGCTTGGTGTGTAGTCTGGAACTTCTGGACTTGGAGTCTCACCAGCCTTGGTTGGATCTTTTGGATCTTGATTGTAGGTTGGGGTTGGTGCGTCCTTGATTGGCGTACCGTCTTCAAGTACAGGGATGAGTTTACCGAGTGGTTTATAGACAACTGTCTCACTCAAGTTTTCTTGGGTCACATCCTTAGCTGGAACGCTTGCCTTGTCCGTGAAGAAGCCTTTGACAACTGGAGAAGCCACTTCTGCGTACTTGGCCTTATCAGCCGTCCAAGGTGTGGTCGCTTTCACTTCACCTGTGACCTTGTCAACGGTTACTGTGCGAGTCCATTTGGCATTTTGCACGCTGTCATCAGCGACCTTGTTTCCTTTTTCATCTTGGTAATGAATAGTTGAGGTCACATCATTAACCACTTGACCAGCTTCTTTTGGCCATTTTGGACCTTCTGGATCATTTGGATTGATTGGCGTACCTGGTGTCTTAGGATTTTCAGGAGTAACGGTTTCTGACGCATGTCTTAGGGTTACCGTGAAGGTTTGATCGCTATTGTCATCTGTGTCAAAGCGTTCTTTATCTTCTCTAAAGTCATTTGACACCAATTCATAACCTTTATCAACAAAGGCTTGAATCTTAGGTGCAGTGAGGTAGTTAATCTTAGTTCCTGCCTCACCTGTGACGGTATCCTTAGCCAATTCCTTGCCACCAGCTGTTTCGTCAATGTAACGGATAACAGCGTTTTGAGGATGTGCATTCTTAGTGTAGATAACCTTAGTATCAGCACCTGGCTCTTCTGGTGTCACAATCGGAATCTTAGGCGTGTAGTCTGGCACAACTGGACTTGGTGTTGGTTCTGCCTTGGTTGGATCGTTTGGATTTTGGTTGTAGGTTGGGTGATCGGCTCCAGGGATTTCCGTACCATCTTCATAGATAGGAATAACCTTACCAAGTGGTTTATAAACCACTGTTTCACTCAAGTTCTCTTGGGTGACGGTCTTAGCGGCTACACTTGGTTTTTCAGTAAAGAATCCTTTAACCACTGGGGATTTGACCTCAGCGTACTGAGTCTTATCAGCCTTCCAGTCACTTGATGTCAAGACTTTACCAGTTACTTTATCAACCGTGAGCGTACGGTTCCATTCAGCCGTTTGCACACTATCATCAGCCAGTTTCGTGCCTTTTTCATCTTGATAATGGATGGTTGAGGTCACCGGCTTCGTCACTTGAGCGACTTCTTCTGGCCATTTTGGTCCATTTGGATCAGCTGGGTTGATTGGGGTGCCTGGTGTTTGAGGTTTGTCCTTATCCACATCAGTGGTGGTGTGTTTCAAGACGACTTGATAGCTTTGGCTTGCGCCAGCTGTATCATCCTTATCATCAAAGGCAGTCGCTTTGGTTGGGAAGTTATCTGAAACAAGGGCATAGCCTTTGGCTTCATATTCCTTAATGCGATCAGCGGTTGAATAAGAGATGGTTTCACCTGTCTTACCTTTGACCTCATCAGTCGTAAGAACCGTAGTTCCCTTACCATCGACACCGCCGTCAATGTAAGTGATGGTAGCTTTTGCTTCATCAGCTACATAAGGAATCTTAGTATCCACACTTGGATCAGATGGGATAGCAGGTGGGTTGTAGCCAGACGTTGTTGGCGTCTTAGGTGTGAGGTCATCTCCCGTTGGTGTCTTAGGTGTGTAACCTGGCACATATGGGATGGTTTCTGTTGGCTCACCTGGTTTAGTTGGATCCGTTGGATCATTTGGATATGGAATCGGTGCTGCTGGAGTGGTTCCTGCTGGCACTTCTGGTACCCAGTGTCCAAGTGGGGTATAAGTTACGGTTACTTCACTATCCGTATCGGTTGGTTTCACGCCTTCTTGGGCTGGTACGTCCTTCTTATCAGCCAAGTAGCCGGTAATCACTGGGCTATCCACCTTATCAAAGGTCGTATCGTTGTTCTTAGCTGTCCACTCACCGAAGGTCACTTCCTTGGTCACCAAGTTCACCGTCGCGTGACGCTCAAAGGTTACCGTGTCTTTGACATCTGGTTTCGCCTCAGAACCATCCTTGTACTTGTAGTGAACCGTACGGTTGATGTCCTTAACAAGGTCTTGTTTGTCCTTATCTGCGACACCATCAGGCCAGTTTGGTGTTGGGCTTGGTGGCACATCTTGTGTGCGTTGTTTCAAGACCACTTGATAGGCTTGGGTTGCCCCATTCTTATCGTCTTGGTTATCAAAGTTGGTTGCTGCTTTAGGGAAGGTATCTGATACCAACTCATAGCCTTGTTCTTCATAAGACTTGATTGACGCAGCTGTTGAGTAATCAATAACCGCACCAGTCTTACCTGTCACCTCATCGGTCTTGAGCACCTTAGTGCCCTTACCATCCACACCGCCGTCAATGTAGGTGATGGTTGCTTTGGCCTCATCAGCCACATAAGGGATTTCGGTATCTTTACCCGGATCAGCTGGTGTTGGTGGCGTGTAGCCTTTATTTGGATTGCTTGGATCCACTGGTTTAAGTGGTTGGCCTTCTGGGTCAACTGGTGTATAACCCGGAACATAAGGAACGACTTCAGTCGGTGTTCCTGGCTTAGTTGGATTGTCTGGTGTTGGGTCTGGATAAGGAATCTTAGGATCCGTATTTTGACCCGGTACTTTTGGAATCCAGCTAGCTAGCTTGTTGTAGTAAACCGTTTGTTCCTCGTTAGGGCTAGTTGCTGTTAGACCAGTAGAGGCTGGAATCGTTGCTTGCGCACTATTAACGAGGTAGTGACCCTTAATGATTGGTGATGTCACTGCATCAAAAGTTGTGTCGCCATCTTTAGCTTGCCATTCAGTGGTGCTAACGACCGCTCCAGTTGCCTTGTTAACTGTCACGCTGCGGCTAAAGGATACCTTGTCGGTCGCATCTGCGTGCAGAGTCGTTTCTGTTCCTTGCTCCTTGTAGTGGATAGTACGGGTCACATCATGGTTGAGGCTATCCTTGCTGGTTTCAGCAGGCCATTTTGGTCCATCTGGATTGGCTGGATTGATTGGCTCACCCGGTGTTTTTGGATCCGTTGGTGGCACTACGGTTGTCGCTTGTTTCAAGACTACCTTATAGGCTTGAGAAACCTTTGTGGTGTCGTCTTGATTGTCAAAGGTTGCGCCACTTGGGAAATCATCTGAGAATTTCTCATAACCCTTGGCTTCGTATTCCTTGATCTTATCAGCTGTTGAGTAAGGAATGGTTTCACCAGTCTTACCAGTTACCTCATCGGTCTTAAGAACAGTTGTTCCTGTGCCATCTAGACCACCATCGATATAAGTGATGGTTGCCTTAGCCGTATTTGCCACATAAGGAATCTTGGTGTCTTGACTTGGATCGGCTGGGACACTTGGTGGGTTGTAACCAGCAGCAGGGTTGCTTGGATCCTTAGGCGTCAAGTTGCCAACTGGCGTGTAGCCCGGAACATAAGGAATGACGTTGGTTGGCGTACCAGTCTTGGTTGGATCTTGCGGATCATTTGGATATTTGACAGGATCTCCTGACGTTGCTGGAGTCGTACCTGCTGGGATTTCTGGAATCCATGAACCAAGCGGTTTGTAGTGAACGGTTACTTCACTATTTTCATCCGTTGCTTGCACATTTGCCTTTTCAGGAACTTCCTTGCTATCAGCAAAGTAGCCTGTGATGACAGGGCTTGTCACCTTGTCAAAGGTTGTGTCATTCGATTGCCATGGGCCTGTTGTCACTGCTTTAGTCACGAGGTTCGTCGTGTTGGTACGGGTGAAATGAAGGGTTTCCTTAGCATCCGCATGAGCTTCTTGCCCATCCTTGTCCCCACCTTGGTAACGGTAGTGAACGGTGCGGGTCACGTCCTTGGTTTCTTGAGTCGTTTCTTGTTTTTGTTTCAAGACAACTTCAAAGACTTGAGAAGGCGTTGTCGCATCGTCTTGGGCATCAAACTTGGTGTTTGGTGTAAAGCCATCTGACACCAACTCATAGCCTTTAGACTTGTAATCATCAATTCTTGCTTTTGTGCTGTAAGAGATAACCTCACCAGTCTTACCGTTTACTTCATCAGCAGCCAACTGTGTACCAAGTTTGGTACCATTTACGCCACCATCGATATAAACGATTTTCGCCTTCGCTTCACCTGCTACATAGTTAATAATCGTATCCTTGGTTGGATCAGCTGGGACGCTTGGTGGGTTGTAACCATCCGCAGGATTGTTTGGATTCTTAGGTGTGAGGTTACCATTTGGTCCCTCTGGGGTATAACCTGGTACATACGGAATCACATTGGTCGGCGTACCAGTCTTGGTTGGATCTTGTGGATTGTTTGGATACTTGACTGGGTCAGGAGAACCGACTGGTGTTGTTCCTTCTGGAACTTTTGGAATCCATGAACCAAGTGGCTTGTAAGTGACGGTTACAGTTTTATTAGCATCTGTTGCTTGAGGCGTTTCAGACGGAACTTGCTTCGTATCCGCTACATAACCTGTCAGAACTGGAGAAGCTACCTCAGTAAAGCTCGTTTGTGGACCTCTAGCTGTCCATGTTCCTTCTGTCTTTTGCTTAGTGACTTGGTTGGTCTTATCTGTCCGCTCAAAGATAACCGTTTGTGTGTTATCTGGGATACTAGTTTTTGTACCGTTTTGATACTTGTATTCAATGATACGGGTAATTGGTTTAGAAACAACGGTTTCTTCAATTTTTGGTGTCAAAGTAACAACATAATTTTGAGAAATGTTGTTGTCTGTGTCAGTGACATTATCAAATCTTGGATTATTTGGGAAGGTATTTGAAACCAGTTGATAACCTTGATTTTCGTATTGACTAATACGAGTTTGTGGGTTATAACTGATGGTTTCGCCAGCTTTACCTTCTACCGTATCGAGTGCACCGAGTTGTTGACCAGTGGATTGATCCACATACTTGATGGTCGCTTTTTGCTTATCTTGCTTATAAACAACAACCGTTTCATAGTTAGCAGGAACGCCAGTTGTGTTGCTGTTTTTGTAAGCCTCAGTCAGACGACCGTTTGACACAACGGTTTCAGTAAAGTTAGACGCAGACAAGTTCGCCTTAACGCTAGTCGCAGAAGAGCCGACGCTCACACCATTAGCATTTGTTGACTTAATTTCTGCGGTGTAACCACTAATCACTGGTGATGCGACTGCATCATAAGTGCCATTTGTGCCAACCGTTTTCGCAACTGTCCATCCTGTATCTGTTGTTACAGTGTATTTATCTTTGATATAATCAAGAACTTCATCAGCATTATGATTTCTAGCATAATTCTGAATATCTTGAATATCATCACGAGTAATATCCAGTTTCATGTCACGCTTCCAGTCTGACTCTTGGACCACCTTGAGTGGTTTACCATTCGCATCTAAAACTGGACGGCCATCTTCATAGACATAAGTGATGGTATTAGTATGTTCTGCACGTGCTTCATTTTCTGTACCGTGTGGGAACCAGATTTGGTGACCCGCACGCATGGATGAAATACCATAAGCATTGTTACGAACTGGTGCATTAATATCATTAATATTATTAGCAAGAACACCTGCTGTAAACTCTGGTCCAGAAATAGAAACGTCAGGATTTGCACCATTATTAGTTTTTGGAATACTTTGGAAACCTTCTTTTTTGTAGGTCACATCATTAACATTGAGCCATAGTTGCTTAGTGTCATCTGACTTGATATTTTGATAAACAACATAATCTGTACCACCAATATGTACGCTGCCTTGAGTTCCAGAAATATAGAGCAAGTTAGCAGTGTATTTATTTGATGTTTCAAGGATATGTTGTCCACCAACTGGCATCCAACCAACTGTATCCCCTCCAGCTGTATAACGTTGAAGGTTAACATAGAGTGGTTGGTCCATATCAATTCGACCATTTGAAGTTCCAAGAGGGAAAGAGATTAACTCCGCATAGAAGTTGCGATTATCGTCACGAATGTCGACAATTGCACCTTTTTTGGAGGTAAAGGCTGCTCCAGTATTTGATTGCTGTGAGTCTAAAGACACCACATCATCCCAAGCGTTATCACCACGACCTGTCATGATGACGCGGAAAGTCGCATACTCATCAATCGTGATGGTACCACCTTCATTTACCCCAATGTAATTATACCCATCGTATGAACCTGATGGCACCCCATTTTTTGTTGTTTTACCATTAGATTGGAAAATAGCTTCAGAGTGCTTACCAATCGTGATATTTGATTGGTTAGCAAGATCAAGTGCGACACCACGGCCTTCATTATTGAAATGAACAACTGAGTTTTCACCTGTCACAAATTGTGAGTTATTTCCCAGAATAATCCCATCACGACCAGTGAAATTAAAGGTGGCATTTTCACCGATAGAAACTTTAGCAGGGCCATTCTGACGACTTCGTACAACAGTGTATCCACCATAACGATCAGTATCGCTGATAGCATCATTTGGACGTTTAGCACCAATGGAAATCCCTTGTCCGACATCACCATTGATATTCAGCGTTGAGCCACGACCCGTTTCCACATAACCACCATTATCCATAAAGATACCTGCATTATGGTAACGGTTTGATTGGGTACTCTTAGATGTGTTCATATTGATGGTCATCGTTGCACCATCAGAAACTTTCACAGTAGAGCCACTTTGCAAATTAATCCCATCACCAATAGATGAACGGTTAAGGGTAAAGGTCGCACCTTGGGCTACTGTGACAGACTTAGCGCTATGAATGTTAGCTTCACGGCTAGTTGCATCATAGGTGTTAACCCTTCCTGCACTAGCATTGTTAACAGTTGAGGTGGTGTTTCCATCGATGACGACAGCTGCGCTTGCGCCACCACCGTAAAGAGAGGTACCAGATTGTTTAACATCTTTGAAAGTAACGGTACTATCTGATGTACCTGTCATGTCGATCACACCCTTAGCATTGCCGGTTGTAAGGGTGAGGTTATCAAAGACGATATTAAGACCATTACCGCTTGCTGTGAGATAGTGGTTGCCAAAGTCAATGCTTGCGCCATCTTTACCCTTGATGGTAACGGTTTTGTTGTAGCCATTAATGCTACCGCTACCTGTGGCTGTGATGTTACCATTAACGTTGATGGCGTTATTGCCACTTGAAAGGGCGCTAACTAAGGCATTCCAGTTGCTGACCGTTACGGCTGGAGCAGCTGGAGCAGTGTCATCTGCTGCAAAGAAGGTTGCCTTACCTGTGGAAGCAGCGGATGAGGTTGGGCTAGTTGGCTCACTGGTGCTTGCTTGTGAAGTTGCCGTACTCTCTGAAGCAAGACTTGGAGCACTGCTTTCTGACGTAGCAGAAGTTTCTGTGTTAGATGTTTCTTGTGAAGCTGCCTCTGAAGTCGCTTCAACAGCCGATGTTGCCGCCACTTCACTTGAGGCTTCTGATGTTGTTGCTGACTCAGCAGGTAAAGTGCCGTTTTCCTGACTGGACAGATCCGTTGTTGGAGCTGGGGTTGCCGTTGTTTCTGGGGTTTGCGCATCGGCGCTAACCACTGCATGATGACTCATCATCACCCCTGTTAACATAAGCGAGCAAGCAAAAATAAAGTGCTTACCCTTTTTCTTCATTTTCCAATTCTTTAGACTTGTATTCTGACGATTAAAATACACAATATTTCCTCCATTATATATATATATATATATATCGTGACGTTTTGGATATATATACATTAATTTCTAGAATGCGACGTTACTTGCTTGACCACCTTTCTATTCTCCAGCTATGGGACTAACGAGTGCCGTTTTTCGTTTTTGTCCATCATCATTTGTTCGCATTATAAATTAAGACAGCTCACAGCAGGGCTGGTTTTACTAGCATTATGACTGTCTGATCCCTTCTTCCTTTTGTTGAAAAGGTGTACTTTGAAAACTGATTTTCTGGGACAGCAAACAATACTATCATACCTTCCTTATCCAAACCATAAAGTATGAACATCATATTAAGATATGAATAATGCGCACTCATTATACACCAAATGATAGCCTTTGACAATAGTCAAAAACCGACTAATTTTCGTATTATAACAAAAAACGTTCGTTTTGTCTTGAAAATTTAATGTCTTTTAAAAATAACCCATTTTATCTTAAAAATCGAAAACTTCTCTTTTTTTCCTAATTGGTCTATACAACTTTGTCAGAGCCCAGCATATTAGCATTTAAAACATTAAATTGTCAAATAAAATGCTTGTGAAGTTTTTCTCTTTTTTAAATAAATATTAACTTTTCTTCTTTCACCAATTTATTTTTCTTTTGAAACTACTTTCTAAATCGTAAACGTTCTTTTTTGTTAAAACATTCACAGATTTTTTCAGAAAAAGATTCAGAAAAACACCCTCCCAAAAGGGAAGGTGCTCAGCATTTTTCAGTCTTATTCGTTAATATTTTCCCATGTCCAATCGCGTACTTCTGGGATATCATCCCCGTGTTCACGGATATAGCTGTTATGGAAAGCAACGGTTTCATCCATTTTCGCTGCAAAGTCAGCTGCTTTTTCACCGTAAACGGCAAGCGCACCGTCTTTTGCCACATGGAAGCGGTCCATTTCAGAAAGAACACGCATATCAAATGGTGTGGTGATGTCACCATTTTCACGGTAACCATGGATGTAAACATTGTGATTGTGACGGTCAAAGAAGAGGTCACGGATTTGGCCTTCATAGCCGTGGTAGCAGAAGAGAATTGGCTTATCGGTGGTAAAGAGAGCATCGAACTCAGCGTCAGATAGACCACGTGGATCCACCTTAGGAGAGCGGAGTTTCAAGATATCCACCACGTTGATAAAGCGAATCTTCATATCTGGGAAGTTCTTGTGAAGAATGCTAATAGCAGCAAGTGCTTCTAAGTTCGGCTCTGTACCTGCTGCTGCCACCACTAAGTCTGGCTCTTCGCCTTCCTTAACGCTGGATGCCCAATCAATCACCTTGTAGCCTTCACGCACCAGTTCTTCCGCTTCTGCGATAGAGTAGAATTGTGGGCGTGGGTGTTTGGAGGTGACAATGAGGTTCACCTTGTCCTCATCAGCCAGAGCATGCTCCATGACTGCAAAGAGAGAGTTAGAGTCGGCTGGGAGATACTCACGGATAAACTCAGGACGTTTTTCACCCAAGTGTGTGAGAAGTCCTGGATCTTGGTGGGTGTAGCCGTTATGGTCTTGTTGGAAAACAGTTGAGGTTGCAATGAGGTTTAAAGATGGGTAGTTCTTTCTCCAAGGCGCATGGGTCTTAGACTTGCGCAACCACTTGAAGTGTTGGGTAATCATAGAGTCAACCACGCGTAGGAAAGACTCATAAGAGGCAAAGAAACCATGACGACCAGTGAGGACATACCCTTCTAGGAAGCCTTCTGCTTGGTGTTCAGACAATTGAGAATCAATGACACGACCAACAGGTGAGATCCACTCATCATAGCTCTCATCACGACGACCAAGCCATTGACGATCCGTCACTTTAAAGACATTGTTAAGACGGTTGGACTTGGTTTCATCTGGCCCAAAGATACGGAAGTTGTCTGGGTTGGCTTCAACCAAGTCTGCGGCGTATTTACCAAACTCGATCATGTCTTGAGCCATGACGCTACCTGGTTTTGTGGTATCGATGGCGTGCTTTCTCCAGTCAGCGAGATTCATCTTCTTCACGACACCTGCATTGGTAACTGGGTTCATGGACATGCGGCGTTCACCTTTTGGTGAAATAGCACGGATTTCTTCTTTGACGTAACCTTTTTCATCAAAGAGTTCTTCGGGACGATAAGACGCTAACCAGTCGGTCAAATGATTGATATGTTCCATATGACCCGCTTCAACTGGGATTGGGACTTGGTGAGCACGAAATCCCCCTTCAATTGGCTCGCCATTCCACTCTTTTGGTCCTGTCCAACCTTTTGGAATACGAACGATTAACACAGGCCATTTTGGTTGAGTCGCTTGTGTTGCTGGGTGTTTTCTAGCTTCTTCTTGGATGGACTTGATCTCTTCGATCACCTTATCCATGGTTTCAGCCATCTGTCCATGAACCACGGCAGGGTCAGAACCTTCCACAAAGTAGGCTTTCCAGCCAAGACCGTTGAAATACTCGGTCAACTCTTCATCTGTCTTACGCTCTAAAATGGTTGGGTTGTGGATTTTACCTCCATTGAGGTAGAGGATAGGAAGAACTGCACCATCATTGACAGGGTTGATAAAGGTATTTGAGAACCAACCAGCGGCTAAAGGTCCTGTCTCAGACTCTCCGTCTCCGACAACGGCTGCTGCAATCACATTTGGATTATCCAAAATCGCACCTGTGGCATGAGAGAGGGAGTAACCGAGTTCTCCACCCTCGTGGATCGAACCTGGGGTTTCAGGTGCCGCATGAGAGGCGATTCCTCCTGGGAAGGAGAAGATCTTACATAGGGTTTTTAGTCCTTCCTCATCTTGCGTGATATTTGGATAAAGCTCGCTATATGAACCGTCAATGTATGAGTTGGACACCATGACTTGACCACCGTGACCCGGTCCTTCGATGTAGAACATGTCCAAATCGTATTTGTTAATGGCACGGTTGAGGTGGGCATAGATAAAGTTTTGTCCAGCGATGGTTCCCCAGTGTCCGATCGGGTGAACCTTGACGTCCTCTTGGCTGATAGGACGACGAAGAAGGGGATTATCTTTGAGGTACATTTGCGCCACAGAGATGTAGTTGGCAGCACGCCACCAAGCGTCCACCTTGTCTAAGTATTCTTTACTATCATAATTGACCATGATATGAAACTCCTTACTTTCATTTCTTACTTTTTCATTGTAACCGATTTCGTCTGTGAAAAAAAGCGCAATTTCTGAACAAGGAAGTGTCCCTTCTTGTGACATTCAAAAAGAAGATAGGCAAAAGCTATCTTCTTTTAAGGATTAGGTTAGGAAAAATCCCCACTATTTTTGCTCTTTTCTAAGCAAGACGGCACCTGACAAACTAAGGCTCAAGCCTAGCACCATCAGCATAAGAGAGGTGTTTTCACCTGTTTTTGGCAAGGCTTTTTCTTGAGCTGTTTCTACTGAAACAGAAGGTGAAACAACAGATGAAGGAGCTGAAAAGAGAGCTTCTTTTTTACTTTCTTTTCTGCCGGTCTTGTTGTCTTTTTTCTCTGGGGTGAAAATCACGACTGGCTGAGACACACTTGGTGTTTGCTTGTCATTTGAGTCTTTCTCAGGCTCGCTTGCTTGGTTAGTTTGAGGAAGATGAGGGGGCTCCTCTGGTGTATTTGGTGTTTTTGGCTCTTCTTTTTTATCCTCCACGACTGGGGCTGGGGTAAAGTCCAACTGTACCACCAAAGGATCGTGGTCGGATGCTCTACCGTCTTCTGCCATAAAGGAAGCATTGACATGGACTGCATCAAACGCTGCCTTATCAAGCAAATTGTTGGACACTAAAATATCGTCCAAACTTTGATTATTGCCACGGAAGAAATAAGAATAGCGATCGCTAAAGTCATGTGATGGCAAAAGACTGGTCAACTCCCCACCTTCTAGCGCATGGATGGTCTTTGAAAACTCAAAATCGTTAAAATCACCGGTCAAGACAAACTTGAGATCAGGGTTTTGGACCAAGCCACTTTGCACAAAATCATGGATGATTTTAGCTTGTTCGATCCGTTCTTTTTGCGAATGCTCCACGGCTGGTTGGTGCGCCCCGTAAAGGGAATCGTCCCCACGCTTAGACTTGAGATGGTTGGCGATGACCACCACATGCTCCCCTTGGAACTCAAACTCCGCTGCAAGGGATTTGCGCACATCTTTAAAGGCAGGGTTGGTCGGATCAATCCGTGATGGATTTTTGTCCAAATGACCTTGTGTGAAGTGAGCAGCTTCAGTGCTTGCACCTGCTTCTTTGCCCACCAAGGTCACGCGCTCTGGATTGTAGAGGAAGGCCACACGGATATTGGCTCCGGGTTTCCCACCATCCTGATTATTTTCAGGGGCAACCTCGATATAGCGATAATGAGGGCCACCCAGATCGACAATCTTGTTTGCCAAGCGTTCGCCACTCTTTACGCCACTAACCGTTCCATCATCAATACCGCCATTATCATCTTGGACCTCAATCAGGGTGATAATATCAGGATTGTGGATTTCTTGGATAAAGGATTTAGCAATCTTTTCGACCTTCTCCTCTGGTGTCTCCTTAGCAGATGGGTTAGCAGAGAAATTCTCAATGTTGTAAGAAGCAATCAAGAGCTTATGCTCAGCTGGTAGCAAGGTGGACGTTTCGCGAGTGAGACCTCCGTCTTTCTTTTCTGGAAGAAGTCCTGCGGCATCTACCTTATAAGCACCGTAGCTATAAGTCACATTGCCCTCGATATTGGCATCGTAATAATCCTTAGCCTTGGCACGGTATTTGCGATCGCCAACGAGAACACCGACCACTTCTGTGTTGGGATAATCTGGGTTTAGACTCAAACCACCAGCACTATTAAGGGGCTGTTCGTGGTAGCTCTGCGGTAAAACGTAGATTTCCCCGTGGAGCTGCGGACCTAGTACACGCGGTTTTTCGATAGCCACTCGCATGCCCTCTAAGCTCTCCCAGAAATCAATCGCATCTTGATCAGGTTGATACTGGGTGAGCCCATCATCATCGATATTCTTACGAGGAATGAGACGGTCATGGTCTAAGAGCACAGCAAGAGGCAGGCTAGCTGTGCCGACTTTTTCGACATGGCTGGGTTTTAACTGGGTAATGGTCAGATCAGTCTGGTCCTTATCCGCATAGCCCTCGCCTGTTAGCTCAAGGACATCGCCTTCCAAGATGAGCTTGTCCCCAACAGCCACAGGCTCTTTACTGGTCACATAAAGACCATCTGAGGTGAGGTCATTCCCATCTGGTTGTAAATCTTGGATGTAGAAGCCTTTTTTACCATCTAGCTTGGTCACGACCACTTCCTCTAGACGGACCCGTTTGCCCTCATAAGGCGAGCGGTGTCCTTCCCCTTGGATAGTACCGATTTTAAGGCTTGGCAGTTCTTCTTTTTTCGTGATGTCTGCCGTGAGAGGGATAATGTCCTCAAGCGTGTAGGGTTTTAGCTCCATCTTGCCTTTATTGGGATAGGGAATCCCCTTGATGCTGATGCGGCTACCCTCTGCAATCTTTGCCGTCACGTCCGGATAGCTGGCACCACTGCGGTTATCCAAAAAGACAGGGAGCTGATTACCACTCTTATCCGTCACAAGAAAGCTGGTGCTTTGATACTTACCGACCGCCTTCAAGTCTGAAACCGTGACATCATCTAGGGCAATGTAGGTTCCTTGATTGTCCGCATTGATGGCTGAAATCTCAGTTGGTTTGGCCTCGACAGGATTGCCCTTGGACTTCACCTCAAGATTTTTAACCTTAGTGACTTGAGGGGCGCCGTTGTAGGTTTCGAGCTGACCATTGAGGGCGATTTGGTCTCCTTTTTCAACCGCGAGTTGCCCCTTGGGATAGACCAAAACACCGCTGCCTTTTGGCGTTTCAACAAAGAAGCTCCCGCCACCCCAGACATTGGTATCACTGATAACCAAGCCTTCTAAGTGAAGTTGGTCAGCTGGTTGAGCAGCATTGACCTTGGGAGCTGGCTGTGTTTCCATCAGCGCTTGCGTGTCCTGAGGGGCTTGATTTCCTTGCGCTAGCTCTTGGCTATCTGCTAGAACACGACCTTGCGCCAAGAAGCCTGTGGCTAAAATTCCTGAAGCAATGAGCAAACGATTCAACAATCTCTTTTTAGATGAAATGGCCATCCTAAACCTCCAATAATAGCGTTACCCTTTTATTATACCAAATATTTGAGAGAGAAAGTGAGAAATCGTTCATTTTTTGAGTGTTTTTTTTCTAAAAAACACTCCATCCAGCCTCTTTTTAAACAAAAATCTTAACCTTTTTTCACCATCATCACCAAAATCTATTGATGATGGAACATCTCCTTGTAGATACGAACCAATAAAGGACATAAGATAAAAACAAACACACAAACTTGAACAATCATGTTGATCAAAAGATCCATCAGATGAGTAAAGTCTAAGAAAAAGTGGAAATAATAGGCAAAAACACCTACCATCGTAAAGACAATGCCTAAAATAATAGAGCGCAACGGGATATGGATTTTCATAATGGGACATCCTTTCTTTTGATAGTCTTAGTTTACCTTTTTGGGGTCGTCCTCACTAGATAATTTTGTCAAAAGAAAAGATGACAAAAGTCACGTTTCATCTTATGTCTTAACTTTTCCTGCTAGCTGCTTACCATCTGACGCTAAAAAACAAGCTACTCTAAGAATAGCTTGTTCTTCATTTTTAATACATTTCCAAATAATTATCGATTTCCCATTGGCTGACAAAGGCTGCGTAGCTCTTCCATTCGATGCGTTTGGCTTCCACAAAATTGGTATAAATGTGTTGTCCCAAGGCTTCCTTGATGACCTCATCCTTAGACAAAGCCTTGAGGGCATTGTGAAGGGTGGACGGCAGATCAAGAATGCTAGCTTCACGGCGTTCTTCTGGTGTCATGACATAAATATTGCTCTCAACCGGAGCTGGCGCTTCAGTCTTATTGGCAATGCCATCAAGACCTGCTGCCAAGAGCACTGCCATAGCCAAGTAAGGGTTGGCCATCGGGTCAACAGAGCGCAACTCCAGACGGGTACTCATGCCACGAGAAGCTGGGACACGAATGAGAGGTGAACGGTTGCGTCCTGCCCAAGCGATATAAACTGGCGCTTCATAGCCTGGCACCAAGCGCTTGTAAGAGTTGACCGTTGGATTGGTAATTGCGGTATAGCCATAAGCGTGTTGCATGAGACCTCCAAGGAAATGGTAGGCCGTTTCAGATAGCTCCATACCTCGTGGATCTTCTGGATCGTAAAAGGCGTTTTTGCCATCCTTGTCAAAGAGGGACATATTGCAGTGCATGCCAGAGCCGTTGATGCCAAATTTTGGCTTGGCCATAAAGGTCGCATAGAGCCCGTGCTTACGTGCGATGGTCTTAACCACTAGCTTAAACAACTGAATCTTATCACAAGCCCGCAAGACTTCATCGTACTTAAAGTCAATCTCATGCTGACCAACTGCCACTTCATGGTGACTAGCTTCAACTTCAAAGCCCATTTGGGTCAAGACGTTGACAATCTCACGACGGGTGTTGTCCGCAAGATCTGTTGGAGCAAGGTCAAAATAGCCACCTTTATCATTGACATCCAGCGTTGGATTGCCATTTTCATCTAATTTAAAGAGGAAAAACTCTGGTTCTGGTCCAAGGTTAAAGGACTTAAAGCCTGCTTTTTCCATCTTGGCGAGCATGCGTTTGAGATTGCCACGTGGGTCACCTTGAAAAGGCTCGCCCTCCGTCGTATAGACATCACAGATAAGACCTGCGACACTGCCGTTTTCGTCCCCCCAAGGAAAGACCATCCAAGTGTCAAGGTCTGGACGCAGATACATGTCAGACTCATTAATGCGGACAAATCCTTCGATGGATGACCCGTCAAACATGGCCTTATTGGAGAGGACCTTGTCTAACTGTTCATCGGTCGCTGGAATCTCGACGTTTTTCATGACACCTAAAATATCTGTGAACATCAATCGTAAAAATGTGACATTTTTCTCTTTGATCTCTTGACGAATCTGGCTTGCTGTTACCATTTCTTGCTCCTTATTCCTTTCAACTAGCCCAACCGTGAATTTCTAAAACCAATGGTTGGTGCAGAAAAACCACCTTGTTTGAGGAAGTCATCCTGCAAGACATGCCGAACATCGGCTTCTGACAGGGGACGCTTGTGCTCAAGTTGTTTTTGTTTTTCCTTATCATAGTGGCGTTTAATAGCAGATATATTGAGCCCAGCAAAGAGGAAATCCTTGATCTCAAGCAAGCGGTCCATATCATTTAACGAATAGAGCCGATGGTTTCCCTTGGTGCGTTCAGGCAAGATGAGTTCTTGCTCCTCGTAGTAACGGATCTGGCGAGCGCTCAAGTCTGTCAACTTCATGACCGAACCGATGGGGAAAATGGCAAGATTGCGCCGTAATTCTTTTTCCTGCATGATGACCTCCTTTCTCTTTTATTATAGAACCATCAAAAACGATTGTCAAGTATTTATGTCAGGTAATCTAACATTAACCCTTGCTTTTATCTTTTTTGTAAGAATTTCCGAACCTTATCCACATCGCTATTGACCAAAATAGCGATAAAAACCCCAACAAAGGTTTCAAAAATGCGAGCAAAAACGTACAAAATCGTATTTCCAGCTGGAATCGATAAGGTAATGATGAGAAGGGCTGCCACCCCACCAATCACCCCAACTTGGTTGTGCATGGCAACATTGGTCATGATGGTCAGCATGCAAAAGATAGGAATGAGAAAGAGCGTTAAGATAAAATGCTCTCCAAACACTTGGTTGATTAAAAAGTAGAGCAGGGAGAAAAAGCCGCCGATGCTATTGCCTAAAATACGAGATAAGCCAAAGTGAACGCTCTTATCAAAATCCTCGCGTAAGCTAAAAACAGCCGTCAAAGCCCCAATCTGTAAGCCCTCCCAGCCCAAAAAGTGAAACAACAGCAAGACCAAAAATACCGATAAGCCGGTCTTAAAAGTCCTTAGACCTAATTTAAATTGTGATTTATCAAAACTAAATTGTTTAAACAGTTGCTTGAATTGAAACATAAGTCTCCTTTCTTACTGTACCATTTTATCACAACTTTCAGGCTTTAGCATGAGAAAAAAGACACAAAAAAGAGGCTGAGACAAAAATGAATCAACCTCTATCTGATTGTCGCATAAACGACTGACGCAGAAAGTGATTGGGTTCTTCATTCGTTTTTCAAACTCGCAAAGAACACCTCATCACCCTTGCGCAAGCAGGAGTGAAAGACACTAGACTTGAGCTTTCTGGATTGTGCGGTAGGTCAAAAAGAGGAAAAGCGGGATCAAGGCTAATCTGACCAAAAGGAGAAAACTGAGATTGACCCAAAATGAAGGGAAGAAAGCGCCACTGCTATTTGCCAAATGCAATAACCAAGTATCCGTACTGTCGGTCAAAGGAGCAAAGAGCATGAGGAGTTTGTTAAAGAAGCCTGTTTGCGTCACTTGAAGAAGGAAGCTCATACCAAAAGGAATACCAGCTGAGAGCGCAAAGACGAGAAGGCTACTCCTGCTACGACTAGAGATGAAAAGCAACACACTTAAAACCAGCCACAAACTAAGGGCTTGAATAACCAACATCCCCATGGTCACCTGCAATAGATTTAAGTGAACGGGAAAGGCCATAATATTAGAAACGGGCGATAACCAAGCGAGATTGAGCTGCACACTGGTATCCCAGCCTCTAAAGCCAAGGAATTGAGAAAAAGCAAGAACCATCACTCCTTGCGTGACGACAAAAAGCGTTGTTCCAACTAAAAAAGTTACCCCACATTTGATCCGTGTGAGTTGGTCTCGTCCTTTTAAGGTAGAAAAGAGTAAACCCTCTAGCTGCCTTGCCTTATCTCCTGAAAAAACGGGGGCTAGGATAAAGGTGATAGCGAGAAGCACCAGACTAAAAGAATCATTTAACAGTCCGATAAGCTGACTCCAAGGATAGAAATTGCCCAGTTTCAACTCCTTTAAAGGAAAGGCTGAGCCCACGTCTTCCCTACTTGCGATTTTAATGTGAGCCACATCCACGCTAGCCTTGTCCTTGGGAAAATCCCTTAGATAGTCCAGCGCAAAGGTTCTCGTCACATCAAAACCAAAACCATCAAAGACATCTTCTCCAGATAAGCGCCTGTCTGTGTAATCTTTGATGATACGTCTAATCAGGTCATCAGACAAGTAACCTGAATGTTCTTCTGCAATCCGACGGTTGAGCCTCACAGAAGCTGTCCCGTGATAGGGGCTGGTTTTACTGCCGACCAGAACAGGATTACTATAAAACCAGATATAAAGGAGACCATAGAGGGCTAAAGCAAGAACCACAAAGACAGCCAGCACTGATTTTTTTCCTAACAATTTTTTGATTTCAAAACCTAACAGGGGCATCATAACTATACCTCCTCCTTAAAATAATAGAGATAAAGATCCTCCAAGCTGGGTGATACGGTCCTTGCCTTAGGACTGGGTCTTGCTTCACTGATCAAGCGCAAGCACCTGCCTTCCGTCTGAAGACGTTCATTGACCACCATAGCTGAAGGGTCTAATAAGGCTTCACCTTCTTCTAACACGACCTCCCAACATTTGCCCTCAAGCTCTTCTAGAAGCACCTGGGCTGACGCTTGCCTAGCAATCTTACCGTCTTTTAAAATCAAAATCTCCTTAGCTATCGCGTCTAAGTCTGAGACGATATGGGTGGACAAGAGGACAATCCGATCCCTCCCTAGCTGGCTGATGAGATTGCGAAAGCGAATCCGTTCCTTAGGGTCAAGCCCCACTGTCGGCTCGTCTAAGATCAAGAGCTTGGGATCATGGAGCAAACTTTGGGCAATGCCGAGCCGCTGTTTCATGCCACCAGAATAGGTCTTGAGTTTCTTGTTTTGAACCTTCTCTAGCCCAACCAGCTTCAAGAGTTCAGCTGCCTCACTTTCGGCCTCTTTTGGTGACATTCCTTTGAGGTTTGCCAGATAAAGCAAGAAATCCATTCCTGTAAACTGAGGATAGTAGGAGAAATGTTGAGGTAAAAATCCCAGCACAGGCTGAATAGTCAAATCTTTCCCTGCTTCTTCTAATCGAATCTGACCCGATGAAGGAGTAAGCAAACCACAAATCAAGTGTAAGAGTGTGGTTTTTCCTGCCCCATTTGGCCCCAAAAGCCCATAAACCCCAGTTTCAAGCTGAAACGAGAGCTGACCAAGCACCTGTTTTGTCCCATAAGACTTGCTCACTTGCTGACATTCTAGCTTCATGATAAGACCCTCCTTATGTTTAATTTTTATATATTATTATTTTATATATAAATTATATACCTATCAAAAAGCCTTGTCAAGAAAAATGCAAGCCTCTTCAACAACAAAAAAGAGCTTGGAGCAAACCTGCTCCAAACTCCCTGTTCATATTTTAGAAAATAGCATTGGAAACCAAAACCGCAAGCACTGCCCCAATCACTGGTCCAACCACTGGAATCCAAGCATAAGACCAGTCTGAATCTCCCTTGTGAGTGATCGGAAGGAACTGATGCACCAATCTTGGTCCCAAGTCACGGGCTGGATTGAGAGCGTAACCCGTCGTTCCACCTAGGGAGAGACCAATCGAGATGATGAGCGCTGCTACTGCAAAGGTCGAAAGCCCTGCTGGCATATCGTACTTGCCAAAGGCAATAAGAGCAAGCACCAAGACAAAGGTCCCAAAAATCTCACTCAAAAGGTTGGAGGTGGTATCACGAATCGCTGGCCCTGTTGAGAAAGTCCCAAGGATAGAAGCTGGATCTTCTGTCGCCTCATAGTGTGGTTTGTACATGAGGTAAACCAAGACCATCCCTACCATAGCTCCTAAAAATTGGGCAATGATGTAAGGGACAAGCGAAGACCAAGCTAGTTTACCTGTCATGGCCATCGCCAAGGTAAAGGCAGGGTTGAAGTGGGCTGGTCCCAAGTTTCCTGCCACAAAGGCTGCAATGGCAACCGCCAAGCCCCAACCTGTTGCAATGACAATCCAACCAGCATTTTGGTTTTTGGTCTTATTAAGGACAACACCTGCCACCACTCCATTTCCTAGTAAAACAAGCAGTAGGGTTCCTAAAAATTCACCGATCAATTCTTTCATTTTATACTCCTTCCTTGATGGCTTTGAGGTCGTTTTGCGCGAGAACATCTTTCAAGTCCTCTAGCTGACGGGCTTTTTCAGCCTCGTCCCACTTGTAGTAAGCAGCCATTTCATCCACGACGGGTTGGATCAAGTCATCCAAGCTATCGCGCATAAAGAGCATGTGGTTGGTTCGTCTAAGGAGGAAGTCAGCTGGTGTGAGCGCCATTTCATGGGTCATAGCGTAGTGGAGAGAAAGCGTATCGGCTAGACTAAGCCCTGGGGCTTGCTCAATACTTCGTGCAAGGGCAAAAACTTTTGGCACGTTGGAACCATAGAGGTTAGCGAGGTAAGCAGACTCTTCCATGGTCAAACCATTCAAAAGCCCTAACTGCGTGTAAGTTTCGAGCTCGGCATCAACTGCAGCTGGATTCAACTCCCCTCCTGAAACAGGGTAAATCTTAGAATTGATGAGCTTAAAGTCACGTCCATAGTTTTCAGACAAGATGCTAATAATTTTTTGCATGGCTCCTTCTGCCATCTTGCGGTAGTCTGTAATCTTACCCCCTGCTAGCGTCACTAGACCATTGTCATCGACATCGAGCTTGCTGCCTCTGGAAACCGCAGAAGGATCGAGCACTTTTTCAGAAGTGCTGTCTTCAAGGTTGACCACAGCTTGTTCGACATCTTCACGTTTGACCTTGTCATCGAGATAATCCTTGACGGTGGCGATCAACTGTTCAAAGCTGTCATCGCTGATTTTGCCACTATTGCCTCCATTATAGTCAGAAGCACTATTGCCTGAAAGGAGGGGACGAAGACCTGCCCAAGAGCTTTCAATATCAGAAACGCTAAGATGAGCGTCTGGGAAGCGGTTATTGACAATAGAAAGCAGGTAATCCACATCTTCCTTAGTTACGGTTGGATTTTCCAAATCCCCGTGATAATCAGTATCTGTCGTGCCAAAGTAGGTCTTGTTTTCCCGCGGAAGGACAAAGACCATCCGACCATCTCCTAAACCGGTATCAAAGTAAACCGGTTGAGAAACCTTGAGTTTGTTGCGATCTACCACCAAATGAACTCCCTTGGTGGGGCGCAGTTGTCTTGGATGATCTGCTCCTGCTCCTAGATAGCGCACCTCATCACTCCATGGTCCAGTGGTATTGATGACCACACGCGCGTTGATGGTAAAGGTCTCTCCTGTGAGCTGGTCATAAACAGTAACACCGGTAATCTTGCCTGCTTCGTCTTTTTGATAGCCAATCGCTTTGACATGGCTAGCAATCAAGGCTCCGTCTTGGTTGGCACGTTTGATGTTTTCAATCACCAGCCTTGCATCGTTATTTCTAAAATCGAGGTAAACACCACCACCAACTAAGCCCTCTTGCTTTAAGTCTGGTTCTCTCTCTAGAACCTCTTCCTTGCTGAGGACCTTATTGGCAAGTGGCGTGTGATCCACTCCAGCTAGGAGATCATAAAGATCCATGGCTACCTTCAAGCGAAAGAGACTAAAGGTGCTACCTGGTTCATCATAAACAGGCAACAACATAGGATCTGGTTTTGGAATATGAGGGGCGATGCGTTGCACCACAGCACGTTCACCCACGGTATCTGCCACCACTTCCACGTCAAATTGCTTGAGGTAACGTAGTCCCCCGTGAACCAATTTGGTCGAGCGGCTGCTGGTTCCTTGGGCAAAGTCTTGCATCTCAATAAGGCCAGTCTCAAGACCACTAGCTGCTGCCTGCAAGGCCACACCTGCTCCTGTGATCCCTCCGCCAATAATGAGCAAATCAAGGGTTCGCTCCTTCATCTTGTCCAGTGCTAACTGTCTGGTTTCTTTTGAAAATTCCATGCTGTCCTACTTTCTAATCCTGCTCAGCAAACACTTGAGTTGCCTTCACCGCTTTTTTCCAACCACGGTAGAGTTGTTCCTTGCGCGATTGGTTCATGCTAGCTTCAAACAAAGCACCTGTCGCATTGAGGCTCTTCAATTCTTCCAAGTCCTCCCAATACCCCACAGAAAGTCCTGCTAAAAAGGCCGCACCAAGTGCTGTCGTCTCTAAGTTTTTAGCGCGTGCGATGTCAATACCCAAAATATCCGCTTGGAACTGCATGAGGTAAGCATTCATGGCAGCACCACCATCTACCTTGAGGGTTGAGATGTCAATACCGGAATCCAACTGCATGGTTTCAATGATGTCACGCACTTGGTAGGCGATAGACTGGAGGGTCGCCTTGGCAAAATCTTCCTTGCTGGTGCCACGGGTCAAACCAAAGACCGCACCACGCGCTTCTTGGTTCCAATAAGGGGCACCAAGACCTGTAAAGGCAGGCACCACATAGACCTCATCATTGTTGTGAGAAGCTTCAGCAAGGGCTTGTGTTTCCTGCGCCGTTTCAATCAAACGAAGGCCGTCACGCAACCACTGAATGGCACTTCCTGCCACAAAGATAGATCCCTCAAGGGCATAATAAACCTTGCCATCAATACCATAACCAATGGTGGTTAAGAGATTATTTTGTGACATTTGCACGTCTTCACCTGTGTTCATGATGATGAACGAGCCTGTCCCATAAGTATTTTTAACCATACCCGGCTCAAAAGCCAACTGACCAAATAGTGCTGCCTGCTGGTCTCCTGCCATCCCAGAAATAGGCACCTCACCACCGTAGAAATGAAAGGCAGCCGTCTTGCCGTAAACTTCTGAGTTAGGACGCACTTCTGGCAACATGATTTTTGGAATGTTGAGCAAGTCTAAAATCTCATCGTCCCACTTGAGTTCCTTGATGTTATAGAGCATGGTTCTCGCCGCATTGGAGTAATCGGTCACATGTACCTTGCCGTCAGTGAGCTTCCAGACCAACCAAGTATCAATAGTTCCAAAGAGCAACTCACCTTTTTCAGCACGCTCTTGGGCACCTGGGACATGGTCCAAGATCCATCTCACCTTGGTAGCTGAGAAATACGCATCAATCACTAGACCCGTCTTTTCGTGGAAAAAGTCTGCGTAACCTTCTTGTTTCAACTGCTCAGCCAAAGGAGCTGTTTGTCTAGACTGCCAAACGATAGCGTTGTAGATAGGAAGTCCTGTTTCCTTATCCCAGACCACTGTGGTTTCACGCTGGTTGGTAATCCCAATCGCCTCAATATCCGTCGGTTTTAAGCCACTTTCGATAAAGGCACCTGCGATAACAGACTGCACTGAGTTCCAGATTTGGTTGGCATTGTGCTCGACCCAACCTGCTTCAGGAAAGATTTGCGGAAATTCTTTTTGCGAACTCGCTACCTTTTCCCCTTTGTGGTTAAAGATAATCGCCCGAGAACTGGTTGTTCCTTGGTCGATTGCCATAATGTATTTTTCTTGTGCCATGTGGGTCACTCCTTATTTTATTTGAGAAAGCGGTTTCTCATTTGATTCTATTATACCTTATTTTCTCCAAAAAGACTTATCAAGTTTTTTAAAGTTTGTGAAATTTTTGAGAGAGCAAAAAAAGAAGCCCAATTACTGGGCTTTTTAGTCAATTATGCTTTTTATTTTTTTCACAAACTCTACTAGATTGCCCCGATTAACCGACCCTGTCAACCGATAGACCAAATCCGTCTGATAGTGACTGCGATGATGATGGGTCAAAATGGCATCATAGCTTGCATTTTCCTCATAAGCCAAGAGCTCAATGCGACGATCATACCCCAACTGATGCGATAAAATCTGATGTACTAGACCATACTGGGTGATGTATTCGCCAAAATCAAGACCAACTCGCAAGTGCCTCGGCTCACTCGTTGAAGCAAACGCCAGCAAGAGCGCCAAATCAAGCCGCAAGACAGATGCCAAAGCTCCTGATTTTTTACTCTCTTTCAAAATCATATCAACCAAGAGCTTGACATCCGTTCTCAAAAAAGTCGAGAGCAGAGGGCTGTTCCAATCCTCTTCCTCAAGGCTCTGAATCAAAAAACCTTGGTAAAAGAGCAAGTGTGCCATAATCTGGCTGAGGCCATAGGTCAACTGATCACTGACCTCTCCTTTGATAAAACCAGCCTCTTTCAAGCGGAAAATTGCTTGAGTCGTTTCTTGCTGCAGGGGCCCGCCAAAACCTAGCACATAAGCCATGGTTTCCTTAGGAAGCATCTGCATGGACACCAAAAAGATAAAGAGTTCCTCAACAGACGACTCAGCCAAATCAACTGCCGCCAATCTCAAACGCTGGTAGAAACCATTGGACGGATAGGAAAAAAGGAGACGAGATACCTGCGTCTGAGAAGAGTCTGGCTGTCCTTTTTTTCCGATAGCCAGAAACAGGGATAAGCGCAAAATCTGATAGTCCGTAAAGTCCTCCACCCCCAAAAGCTGGGACAAGCTAGCAACCTGCTCTTGACCAAGCAGACCAAAGGTGGCTACCAGATCTTCTTGCCGCTTGGTTTTCAAAAAAAGGAGATAGTAAAAATAGCGCATCTGAAAAGGCTCGCCTCGTAATCTCCCCTTGCTAATCCCAAGACCAAACTCCGCAAGAAGCTGATTAAGACCATAGAGGTGACGGTTCAAGGTCGCCTCACTCAAGGACAGCTCCAGAGCTAAATCGGGTATATTAAGCTGACCTTGCTCAAACAAGACCAGCAAGATCTGATACTTGACCGACTGCTCTAAAAGACCAGCGATTACCGCCTCAAGCTCCAAAGCAGGACCCAAGACCAAGCACGCCCTTTCATCCTCTAGAGTGAGCGTGCAGTCCAATGCTTCATTTGCCAGCCTCTCTTGGAGGCTTTTTAAGTATTTGACCAAGGTCGCTCGCGATAGCCCTGTTTTTTCTCCCAACATCTTGAAAGATAGCTCACCACCTTCTCTCAACTGTAAAAAGAGCTGGTACTCCAAAGCCTCACCTTTTTCCATCAATTCCCAAACCCGCATGGCAGCCCAGCCTCCTCTTTCTTTTCTCCATTATATCCTAAAAGTGTCATCGCTTCCAATCATTTCTCCTCAAATCTAAAAAAAGCTGGACGAAAGGTCCAACTTTTCTCCTAAAGGCCAAATAAAACAACCGCCCGATTTCTCAACACATCATGGTAGCGTTTGTGCGCCTGATCCTCCTTGATTGCCTCTTGCACCAAGCTGAGTTCATCCGTGATGATGCCATCTACTCCCAAGTCGAGAGATTTTTGAATGGTTTCTTCATCATTAATGGTCCAGTCATAGACCTGCTTTTGCTCAAGTGCTGCTTGGAGGATAAAGTTTTCATCCAAGGTCGAATGCTCCATGGTATAGCCCGTCGCAGGAGTCTGTGGGAAGATGCTATTATAAGGCAGGATGAAAAAGACTGGGGCTTTGACACCCAACTGATGGAGCTGGTCAATGACCTTGTAATCCAAGGAATGAATCTGATGCCCTCGTTTCAAAATATTCTCACCATAACGCTGCCAGAAGTGCTTGACCATCTCAGGCGAATCCTTGGAACTGGTCTTTAGCTCAATCAAGAGCTTTTGTCCCAAGCTATCCGCCGTCTTTAGGTAAGCATCAAAACTCGGAATCTTAGCCGTATGACCGTTCTCACTGACCGAAAGCTCCGTCAACTCAGAAAGCGTCAACTCTTGGGGTTTGGCATCCACACCAGCTAAGGCCTTGAGATTAGGGTCGTGCATCATGACAAACTGACCATCCTTGGTCTCTTGAATATCAATCTCAATCAAGTCTGGTTTTTCCTTAGCGGTCGCTTTTAGCGAAGGGAGGGTATTTTGCACCCCGTTTTCATGGTCCACCCCACGGTGGGAAATGGCTAGAGGCTGACGTGTTAGGGGCAAATCTAGCGAAGAAAGCACACTCGGCAAACGCAAGTAAAGCACCCCTTCTGCCATAAACCAAAGACTGCTCAACACCAAAACCAAGAAACGTAAGCCCTTCTTAGGACGCTTGGTGCTAGACAAATCTGGGAGTTTGCCCTCATAAAAGTAAAGCACATGAAACAAGACATAGGTCATCATACCGTAAGCTAAAAAGCGCAAGAGAGCATAATTGACCAAGCCAAAGAAAAAAGCATAAAGATTAGGCAATTCATCTGCCAAGGACTGAAGACCCACGATGACAAAGACCATCATCACATAAGATACGATCGCCTTAATCCCTAGCCAATTCAGTTGGAGAAAGAGCCTAAAGCGTTTGTTCTGCGTCAGGGTCTCACTTTTTTTGATAGCTTGGGCAAGACTGGTCTCCTCAAAAAAGAGGACAAAGGGTGTGAAAAACCAGCGCACAGATAGATAAATCAAAACCACGGTCAAGACCGCAAAAAGAAGAGCTACCCAAAGATTACGCTGCAAAAAGGTCAGAATAAACTCTGGAATCAAGAGCTTATTGAGGTAAGCGACCTTCAACATCCGTCTGATAAAAGGAAAGAGTAAGCTAGCATAAAAGAAGGTAAAGACCATCTTACCAAGACTCACCTGCCTTATAACCTTCAAACTCCGCACCAAGGTCTCCCTTAAAAAAGAGGCAACTGACCCCTCATATCCCTGATAGAGTCGCCTAAAAGCCAGAAAGACAAAGCCAATCTGCCAATAAGCAAAGAGAAGATTGACGATGAAAAGTCCTATAAAACCTAAGGTAATCAGAGGATTAGCGGTTAATACTGCAAACGCATTGGTGTAAGATAAAAATAAATGACCCGTTTGTTGCAATAAAAACGCAGACAACCACGTCGTAAGAGGAAGAAAAACCACCTCAGTCAAGGTAAAGAGGAAGAAAAACAAGCCCAAAACCTTGTCCAATTCCCGATAAATCTGCCGATAAAAACCTTTTTTAAACACAAAATCTCCTTTTCTGCTATAAAATTAAGAGGCTTCTTCAAGCCTCTCGTTTGTTCTATTGTAACAGATTTTATTTATCTGTCAATGCAGCAAGCCCTGGGAGCACTTTTCCTTCAAGGAGTTCCATAGACGCTCCACCACCAGTAGAGATCCATGAGAACTTGTCTGCACGACCAAGGTTGATCGCAGCTGCAGCTGAGTCACCACCACCGATGATAGATTTGACACCAGGTTGCTTCACGATAGCGTCCATCACACCAATCGTTCCTGCTTGGAAGTCAGGGTTTTCAAAGACACCCATAGGTCCATTCCAGACAACAGTCTTAGCACCTGTCAATGCTTCGTCAAACTTAGCGATAGATTTTGGACCGATGTCAAGACCAAGGAAACCAGGGTCAATGGCTTCACCTTCTGTATCTTTAACTTCCGTGTAACCTGCAAAAGCATTTGCTTCTTTTGAATCGACTGGAAGGATGAGCTTACCGTCTGCTTTTTCCAAAAGCTCACGAGCCACATCAAGTTTGTCTTCTTCCACCAAAGAGTTTCCGATTTCGATACCTTGTGCCTTGTAGAAAGTGTAGGTCATCCCACCACCGATAAGAACCTTGTCTGCTTTTTTAAGAAGATTTTCAATGACACCAATCTTGTCAGAAACCTTAGAACCACCAAGGATAGCAACAAATGGACGAACTGGATTGTCAACTGCTTCTTGAATGTAAGCAATTTCGTTTTCAAGAAGGAAACCAGCAACTGCTTTTTCAACGTTAGCTGAGATACCCACGTTTGATGCGTGCGCACGGTGAGCTGTACCAAAGGCATCATTGACAAAGATGCCATCACCAAGGCTTGCCCAGTATTTTCCAAGTTCTGGATCATTTTTAGATTCTTTCTTGCCGTCCACATCTTCAAAACGTGTGTTTTCAACAAGAAGGACTTGACCGTCTTGAAGCGCATCAATGGCTGCTTCAAGTTCAGCACCACGTGTCACACCTGGAAGGAAAACAACATCTTTTCCAAGTTTTTCAGAAAGGGCTTTTGCAACAGGCGCAAGTGATTTCCCTTCCTTGTCTGCTTCTTCTTTCACACGTCCAAGGTGAGAGAAAAGCACCGCACGTCCACCATTTTCCAAAATGTATTCAATAGTTGGAAGAGCTGCTGTGATACGGTTGTCATTTGTGATCACACCATCTTTGAGGGGCACATTAAAGTCCACGCGCACGAGAACTTTTTTCCCTTTTACATCAATATCTTTGACCGTCATTTTTGCCATGTGTCAAAACTCCTTTTTTATTTTGTACCTTCCCATTATATCATAACTAAGGAATTTTTTCACAAAAAACATCATTTTCTTACTTTTTCACTCCAAATCTTTCCCTTGACTTGCGATGACTTTTTTATACCAGTCAAAGGATTTTTTCTTGCTGCGTTTGAGAGTGCCACGTCCATCATTGTCCCTATCCACATAGATAAAGCCGTAGCGTTTTTTCATTTCGCCAGTCCCTGCTGACACCAAATCGATACAACCCCAAGTGGTATAGCCCAAGAGCTCCACCCCGTCTAGGTTGATGGCATCCCGCATGGCCTTGATGTGACTTCTTAAGTAATCAATGCGGTAATCATCTGCCACATAGCCATTCTCATCAGGGGTATCGACCGCACCTAAGCCATTTTCCACGATAAACATGGGTTTTTGATAGCGATCCCAGATAGTATTTAAGGTAATGCGTAGTCCCAAGGGATCAATCTGCCAGCCCCATTCAGAAGCATCTAGGTAAGGATTTTTCACTGAGGCAAAGATGTTGCCTTGGGTCTCTTCATTGACCTTAGGATCAGCAGACGCCACCCGACTGGAATAGTAAGAAAAAGAGATAAAATCAACCGTGTAGTTTTTGAGCAGCTCTAAATCTTCTTGGATCATCTCGACCTTGATACCCTTTCTTTCCCAAGCTTTTTTAGCATAGTTTGGATATTCTCCCCTTGCTTGGACATCGATAAAAAAGTAATTATCACGGTTTAACTCAAGCGCACGCCAGACGTCTTTCGGATTTGGCGTGTAGGGATAGTAATCCCCTGCTGCTAACATACAGCCAATCTTGTTTTCAGGATCTATCTCATGAGCCAGCTTGGTTGCGATACTACTAGCAACTAGCTCGTGATGAGCCGCCTGATACTTGATGGTCTCCTCATCTTCGCCTGCTTCAAAGACCAAGCCTGCCCCCATAAACGGCGCATGAAGGATCATGTTAATCTCATTAAAGGTCAGCCAGTACTTGACCAAGCCCTTGTATCTGGTAAAGAGCGTCCTGCACAAGCGTTCGTAAAAGACGAGCATTTGACGACTTCTCCAGCCTCCGTAGGTCTTGATGAGGTGAATCGGACAGTCAAAGTGAGTAATGGTGACAAGAGGCTCAATTCCGTACTTTCTACATTCTTTAAAAAGATTTTCATAGAAGATGAGACCTGCTTCATTAGGGGTTTCTTCATCGCCTTTAGGGAAAATCCGTGTCCAAGCGATAGAAAGCCGATAGGTCTTAAAGCCCATCTCCGCAAAAAGAGCGATATCTTCCTTATAGCGGTGGTACATATCGATGGATTCCTTGGCAGGGTAGAAATAGCCCTCCTCAAAATCCAACATCTTGCGCTTGCCTGTAATCACATCAAACCGAATCTCTCCAATCGGAACCACATCCACATTGGCTAGACCCCGTCCGTCTGCATCATAAGCTCCCTCACACTGATTGGCAGCGGTCGCACCACCCCATAAGAAATCTTTTGGAAATCCGTTACTTGTCATTTGTGTCTCCTCTTTCTATCGTTCATCTGCTTTTTAATGCTTCTCATATAGTATTTCTTTTTGCACCGGATCCACTATGCTTTGCAAATCATACTGACCTGCCTCATAGGTAAAGCACAAAATGGTACAATTTCGCATGCGTACTCTTGGATATGTTGTCAATACGTGCCTAAAAAACTGGGCGATTGCAGCACCATGGCTCACTACGAGAACTGATTGATGCTGATTTGCCTCTAAAATCATCCTCATTGTATCTGCCATTCGTAACCGAACCTCTTTATAAGACTCGCCACCGAACGTCACGAAATAGTCTCCGTAGCCAATATCTCCCTGTAAGGGCGGATTGAGATACTCTGGCTGTCCTTCAAAAACTCCAAAATCCTGTTCTTTCAAACCTTTTAATCGGATATAATCTGTTCGTCCTGAGGCTAGTTCTGCCGTATCACAGGCACGTTCTTGCGTGGAAGAATAGATGCGATCAAACGAAATTCCCTGTTCCTGAAAATACTGGTAAGCTGCTCGAGCCTGCTTTTTTCCTTCCTCTGTCAAGGGAGAATCACAAGCTCCTTGTATCCGGCCTTGCAAGTTAAAACGTGTCTGACCATGACGCATTAAATAAAGATAGGTCATATTTTATCTCCTGATTCTATCGTATAGACTGTAAAATCATGAGCAGAATCAATCAGACGAATCAGCCGAAGTCCGCCCTCCTCATAAACCAGTTGACAAATGGCACAGTTCCCCAGAAAAACACCTGGCGGAAACGAAATATCCAAAACCTGTATCAAGCCCCATATTGCAGCACCGTGACTCACCATCAATATAGGATCTGCCGAGTCAGTTTCCACTACAGAAAGAACAGCCTCTCTCACACGCTCACCCACTGCTCGAATATCCTCACCACCATAAGGAACTAATAAATCTTCAAAAGAGCGCGCTCCTGGACGATGCTTTGGAAGGAGCGCTTCTTCTCGTGCCTCAAAGACTCCAAAATTCATCTCTTTTAGCCCTTTTAATTGTTTGTAGGGAGCATCTGTCACCAACTGCAAAGTATCTGTTGCTCTCTCCTGCGTAGAAGAATAAGCACTGGTAAAGACAATACCTTGGTCTTGAAAATATTGACCCACCGCTTGCGCCTGAGCTTTCCCTTTTTCTGTCAAAGGAGAGTCTGACCAGCCCTGCACACGTTTTTGAGTGTTAAATAAAGTTTCACCATGACGCATTAAATAAATCGTTTTTGTCATCTGCTTTTCCTAATTTTACTTTCCTGCAAGAAAAACGGCTGAGAGCCGCCTTTCTTATTCTACATCTTCTCCATTGCTTGCAATCACTTTTTGATACCAATAGAAGGAATCTTTTGGTGTCCTTGCAAGTGTTCCTTTGCCTTCATCATCCATATCTACATAGATAAAACCGTAACGTTTTCTCATTTCACCTGTCCCAGCAGAAACAATATCAATACAGCCCCAAGTGGTATATGCAATCAAATCCACTCCGTCAGCTATTGCATCCGCCATGGCATTGATATGAGCACGGTGGTAATCAATCCGGTACTGATCATGGATAGCGCCATCTTCTTCTACTGTATCCAGAGCTCCTAGACCATTTTCGACAATCATAATTGGAATTTCATAGCGATCGTAGATTTTCTCAAGATAATACTGTAGACCTGTCGGATCTTGAGCCCACCCCCATTCGGAGTATGTTAAATATGGGTTTTTAGCACCGATAGAAAAATTCCCATATACCTTATCTTCTACTGCGTGAGTGGTGACAACTGTTGACATATAATATGAGAAGGTGTACATATCAACTTTTCCTTTCGCTAAGATTTCCAAATCATCTTCAGCCATTTCCAAGACAACATTGTGTTCTTTCCACAAACGTTTAGCATAGCTACCGTAGCGCCCCTTGGCCTGAACATCGCTACAATAATAAATGTTTTGTTCCCATTTATGCAGATTTTCCAAAATATCAGAAGGGTCACTGCTTCCTGGATAGAAGGTGATGCCACAAATCATATTGCCAAATTGATAATTAGCATCAATCTCATGTCCAAGGGCAACCGCCTTGGCTGATGCGAGGAACTGGTGATGCAAATGTTGATAGGCTTCTTGATAGTCTGCGTCAGTCAAATCTTCATCGAACAAATCAAGGAACATAATCGTATTATTGATTTCATTAAAGGTAATCCAGTATTTGACCAAGCCCTTGTATTCCTTAAAAATCGTCTCAGCGTAGCGGACGTAAAAATCAACTAGTTTGCGGTTAGTCCACCCACCGTAGCGGCTTTCTAAGGAAAGCGGTGTATCAAAGTGCCAGATAGAAACAAGAGGTTCAATACCGTACTTGCGACACTCTTCAAAAACCGAACGGTAAAAATCAAGCCCTGCTTGATTCGGCTCTAGGTCATCTCCATTCGGGAAAATGCGTGCCCATGAGATGGACAAACGAAAAACAGAATAGCCCATTTCCGCAAAGAGCTTAATATCCTCTTTATAGCGGTGGTAAAAATCAACTGCCTGATGATTTGGGTAGTGATAGTCATCTAAAATAGCAAATTCTGCTCCTTCTGGAATCTTACCTGTATGCCCCATAGATGGTACCTTTCCTGGTTTCCCGTCCTTACCAATATAGGTCGTATAGCGAGGAGTATGGACATTCCCTCCTGTCGTGACATCTGTTTGAACTAAGCCGCGTCCATCTTCATTATAAGCCCCTTCAGCCTGATTAGCTGCAATCGCTCCTCCCCAGAGGAAATTTTTTGGAAATCTTGCCATTGTACATCTTCCTTTTACTTTATTTTTTTAACAACTTTAGTATACCGACTGTAAACGATTTTTTCTTCTCAAATAATATGCTATAATGATACTATCCTATGATTCGGAGTTTCTTATGAAGGAATATTTGACAGACCAATTTTTTCAACACCAGATTGATTACGATAGTCAGTCGCTCCCTTTTAAACAGGAGCATATCATCGTTCAAAATGGTTTTCCTGACGTCTTGTTCCATTGGCATAATGAGCTTGAAATTAACTATGTTCACCGAGGAAGCGCTCGCTATCATATCGACTATGATTATTTTGATAGCACTGCAGGTGATATTATTTTGATGCGTCCAAATGCCATGCATTCCATTCATCCCATTAATAACATGGAACATGAAACAGATACTATCCTCTTTCACCTCGATCTGCTGGGAGCATCAACAGTAGATCAGACGAATCTGCTCTACTTACAGCCTTTGCAAACAGATGTTTTCAAATTTGTAAATCGTATCCAACCTCATCAGGAGGGCTACGAAGAAATTAAAAGTTGCCTCTTTACCCTCTTTCAGATGAAACCAAAAGAGGAGCGCTACTTTGATCTCCTGCTCAAAAGCAAACTGTTTGAACTGCTCTACCTCCTATACAAGCACCATTATATCTTAAAAAAGCATACGGATGACTTATATCGGAAAAACGAGACTCTTCGAGGCTTGATTGATCATATCCACCATCACTATACTGACAACCTGTCTATTGAAGATATGGCAGACTATATGGGCTACAGTAAAACCCATTTTATGAGCGTCTTTAAACAGCATACTGGAACGTCCTGCATGGAATTTATTATCCGCGTGCGACTACGAGCAGCTTGCAACTTACTCACGACCAGTCTCAAACCGATTCTTGAAATCGCCCATCAGGTTGGTTTTAATAATCTCTCGAACTTTAACCGACAATTCAAGCGTTACTATCACCTGACCCCGACTCAATACCGCAAACAATTTCGCAAAAATGAGTCCTATGTAACAGCCTAAAGGCTTTAGAAAGAAGGAAAAGAATGACCATTACGATGCACCTTTACTATACCGGTCCCAAGGGAAATGCCCTTGCTTTTGCTCAAGAAATGGAAACATCTGGCCTTGTAGAGCGCATTAGAAAACAGGCAGGAAACAGCCGCTATCAATACTTTGTCCCACTAGATGACCCTGATAGTATCTTGCTGATAGATAGCTGGGTGGACCAAGCTGCTTTAGACCACCACCATGCTTCACCTATGATGCAGGACATTTTAAAACTACGAAACAAATACCAGCTAACAGTCACTGCGGAACGATATCAAAGCGACCAAGATGGTATTCCAGCACAAGATCAGGCTTTTATCCACCCTTAAATCATCACTGGGTAAAAAGTCTAATCATGAACATGAACAAGTATAGATAAACAAAAAGTGACTAGCTAGTCACTTTTATCTGTTTTCGGATCAATCATCCTATCTATCAGCACTCAAGACGCAAGGTTATGTCTAAAGAGTATGGAGCGTTGTCATAAGATAGTCCCCGCCCTTCACCTGACTTTCTTGGGTCACTAAGATATCCTCGTAATCAGCTGTGTTGGTGACGATGATAGGAGAGACGATAGGAAGACCTGCCTCTTTGATTTGATGGAGGTCAAATTCTAGTAGCTTTTGTCCTGCGGTCACTTTATCCCCAATCTTGACAAAGGTTTTAAACCCTTTTCCTTCAAGAGAAACAGTATCCATACCGATATGAATAAGCAACTCTGCTCCATTTTCTGTCCGAAGACCGATAGCATGCCCTGTTGGAAAGACGAGGGCCACTTCTGCATTGGTTGGTGCTGACACCACACCCTCAGTCGGTTCAATCGCAATTCCTTTTCCCATTGCTCCTGAAGCAAACACTTCATCTGGAACATCTTCTAGCTTGATGGTCTTACCGACTAGAGGACTTGCGATAATTTCTTGATGGACTTCTTTTAGGGCTGGAGCTGCATCTACGACTTCCCGAGAAGTAACTGCTTCAGTTGGTTCTCCGTAGAGATAGGGAACAGGTAGCACCATCTGAATTGCAAAGGAAGCAATAATCGCAATAGCAGTTCCAATCAAACTAACAATTAGATTGGAAAAATTGCCCTCTGGGCTAACAAAGCCTGGAAACAGAAAGACTCCCATCGCTCCAAAAGCGTAAGTTGTCAATCCGATTGCCTGCACATAAGCTCCGACTACTGCAGATACAACACAAGAAATGTAAAATGGTGTTTTCATCGGAAGGGTGATTCCGTAAATAGCTGGCTCTGTTACTCCAAAAATAGATGAGATGAAAGCTGGCATAGCGACAGACTTTACTTTAGCTTCTTTTGTTTTTAGCATAATTGCCCCTAGCACACCTGTTTGAGTGAAACAAGGAAGAAGGGCAGCAGCAAGAATGACAGAAGAACTGTTTTGTGAAAATTCTAAGATTGCCATTGGAATTAATGCCCAGTGAAGACCAAACATCACCATGACTTGCCACAAAAGACCAAGCAAGAGACCATATACAAGTGGGCTAAAGTTCATCACGGCAGTAAAACCTGCTGTCAGTAAGTCAGAAATATAGTTGGCAACAGGACCAACTACTAAGAAGGTCAAAGGCACTGTCACCAAAAGAGTAACAAAAGGTACGACGAAGAGCTTAACGACATCTGGAGTGATTTTCTTCATAAACTTTTCAATATGAGAAGCCACTCCTATCGCTAAAATGATGGGAATAACCGTTGACAAGTAACTACCTGCTGTCGGTAGGACGAATGGAAGTCCAAAGACATGATTGAGCCTTGCTTCTTGCAAACCAGCAACCGTCGCAGATAAATCTGGGTACACCAAAGCCATAGCAATCGCCATTCCCGTAAATTCATTCATTTTAAACTTACGAGCAGCATTATAACCTAGTACAATCGGCAAAAATTGGAAAAAACCATCACCTGCTGTGTTTAAAATCGCATAGATTGCACTATTTGTATTGTTCCAGCCAAGCGTAGCTGTCAAAATTGCAACCACTCCTTTGATAATACCTGCTGCGGCTAATACGCCAAGAAAAGGTTGAAAAACTCCTGACACCAAGTCAACAAAGCGGTCAAACAGATTACCTTTTGGAACATCTCCTTCATCAATATCCAGACTCCCATCTCCAGCTATTCCTGTTACCTTTTGAACAGCTGCATAGACATCTGGAACGTGGTTTCCGATGACTACCTGATACTGACCTCCTGCTTGAACAACCGTCACAACACCGTCACGCGCTTTCAAATATGCTGTATCTGCCTTGCTTTCGTCCTTGAGACCAAAACGAAGACGGGTCACGCAGTGTTTCAGACTACTGATATTATCCTTGCCACCGACATGAGCAACAATGTCTGTTGCTAACTCTGTATAATCTTTTGCCATTTGAGACTCCTTTCTTTTCCAAACAAACAGAAAAACCCAAACATACACGCAACACCACCAGATAGACTGACCACCTGTAATGTCTTGTATATATTTAGGTTTTGCCTGCTTATTCAGTAACAATCCTTTTGATAAGTCTATCTTATCATACTCTGGCTCATCTTGCAAGCGTTTTCTACATCTTTTTTAATTTTTCGAACTCATCTTCAAACGATGAATATGAATCGTCAAATAGACTTGTTCATCACTTGACATCTGAAAATCATAGACCTGACTAATGTACTGCCTAATTTTCTCTGTACACGCAAAAGCATCTGGATAATTTGCCTGAACTTGTTCGTACAAAAACGCATCATCTCCTCCTTCAGCCCTTTCACTTGCCACTCGCTGCGCAAAATATTGAAGATGGGTAATAAATCGGTGATAGCTGGTATCATCCTCATCTACTATAAACCCAAAGTGAAGGCGCACAATATCTAAAATTTGCGTGACAATCTTACCAACCGTCTGAGTTTCCTTTCCAAATGCACCATTCTTTTGGGCATTGATCAGGTGCAAAGCAATTGAGGCCGCCTCTGCTGTTTCCAATTCCAAGCCAAGTTTTTCTCGTATCCTGTCTAAAGAACACAGACCTAGCCGGTATTCTTTAGGGTAAAACTTGCGAACCTCCCATGATAAGGGATTTTCAATGACAATACCCTCACGGCTTCGCTCAAAGACATAAGCCAAATGGTCTCCCAAAGCAACATAGAGAGATAGATCAAATTGGATACCTAAGACTTCTTCTGCTTGAGCAATCACGTCATTGACAACCTCTAGTTCATCTGCTTTCATAGTCAGGTAAAGATTGGCCAAATCGTTCATCTGGTAATCATGTTGAAGTACAAAAGTCTTTTCAATCTTGCTTGAATCAACATCTTCTCCAACTTTTTTCTGAAAACCCAAGCCTTTTCCCATGACAATTAACTCCCGTCCTTGCGAGTCGATGACTTGGACGACATTGTTATTGTAAACTTTTTCGATACGCATTCTATATCAACCGTATATTCCTTCTTTTATCCTCAGAAAAATCAAATACTTAGCTATTCAGACAGATATACTGTGCTTGATTTTTCCTTTCCTTATGAATCACTTTTGCCACAATCTTTCCCTATCTTATCAGATTAAAAGCAGCTTTGCAAGACTTATGTGACAGCTGATAATAAGAGCAAAAGAACAGATCTAGCTGTTCTAGATCTGCTCGATTTCTATTACACCAAGCCTTGTTCTTCCTTATAGAGTTTTTCGTCATACATCTTGATGAACGGGAAGTAAACAAGAAAGGCAACAACAGCACAAACCAGTGCGACAACTGCTGCTCTCCAGTCACCCCCTGTACCGATAAAGGCACCGATACCAACTGGTGATGGCCATGGCATTTGCGCAACAACTGGATGACACAATCCTAATTTAATGGCAAAGTAACCGACTGTTGCTGAGGCCATTGGCGCAAGGAAAAATGGAATAGCAAGGGCAGGGTTGTAAATGATCGGAAGACCAAAGATGATTGGCTCGTTAATGTTGAAAATTGCTGGTGCAATCGAAGCTCGACCAAGGACTTTTAACTGTTCTGCTTTTGACATATAAGCCAAGTAAATGATGAGCCCAAGTGTTGCTCCTGATCCTCCTGTAGTCACGAACATGTTGCTGAATTCCCCTGCAAGTGGAATATGAGCCCCCTGATTGTTTGCAGCCATATTGACCAAGGCGATCGGTGTTACAAAGGCAAAAATAATATTAGCACCGTGAATCCCAACAATCCAGAGTGATTGGATAAGGAAATAGATGACCATAAGCCCGAGCCATGAATTGGTAATATTTGCCACAAAACCAAATGGAATGGCAACAACTTGGAAAATATCTGTTCCAAAACCAACAAAGATACCATTGATGATAAGTACTGCAAATGCGACGACAAAGGCTGGAATCAAGGCTGTGAAACCTCGAGATACACCTTCTGGGACAGACTCAGGCATCTTAACAACCCAGTTTTTAGTGACACAAAGGCGGTAGAGCTGAACAGCTAAAACTGCCATGATAATCGCAGTAAAAATCCCAACCGACCCTAGACGGCTTACACCAGAGCCTCCAATCGCCCAACCATTGATAACAGCTCCTTTGACATCATTGACCAATGAAATAGCGCCATCTTGAAAGACGAGTTGTGGAAGAGTCATGAAGAAGGCAAACAAAGAAAGCAAGGCCCCGTTTAGAGGACTTAAGTTCAAGCCGTCTTCTTCTGCGTAGATTTTGGTAAATTCATAGCCTAAAGCTAGGTTAAAGTAAAGAGCCAAAATCCCCATTGTCGCCGCATTTGCTAACATATAGAGATCTGAGAATTTTGCAAAGGTGTTATTGAAAAATTCTACAAAAACAGGATGAGAAAAGGTCAAGGGCAAGATATTAAATACCAGGAACATAGAACCTACAATTGTAAAAGGAATACTCGCCATACCAGCGGCAGTAATCGCTCGAACAAACTTGTACTGAGATATTTTCCCCATTGGTCCCATGAGGTTTTTTTCTAAAAATTCAAACATCATTTTCTCCTTATTTATTTGTTTTTCATTGTTGTCAGATAGTGTTGAATACGAAGATACTGTCTATCTCTACCCCTACCAATCTTATCTAATCGCTTGAGAATAAAGATGGATAAGCCAAGTCCAAACGTGAGAACAAGAAACAAGATAATCCTGACTTGTTGTGAGCTAGCCAAGAAAGGGTAATAGGATTGATAGCTATTTACAAAGAGCAAAACGAGAATGAAGCTATTGGTAACAAGCGTTGCCTGATAGACCAGCCGTGTCCTTCTAGGCTCTTTTTGCTTGGTGGTAAACATGCGACTTTGCTCCCACATCCCCGAAGCTGCGATACATGTTAGTAAGATAGGAAGAATAATCGCAGGTTTAGGCGATGATACAATAAAGGCCATAACCCAGTAGAGATTAGCAAAAAATAAGGCAGCTGTCACATATCGGATTATAAAATACCGACTATAATACATGTTCTTTAGGATATTTTCATTTCGATAGTCTGCTAGCGTCTTTCGCTCTTTTTTTACCATCTCCATCCCTTCCTTTTAGTCAATCCGTCTATACAATTCCAGCATCTCAAGAGCAACTTCCCTTAGTGTCATGGTCGTCATAAGATGATCTTGTGCATGTACCATGATAATCTCAATTGCAATCTCAACCCCGCTCGCATAATCTTGAAGTAGCTTCGTCTGAGCATGATGCGCTTCTACCAATTCTGCATTTGCTGTTTCTAATTTTTCACTCGCCAGATTATAATCATGTGCACGCATAGCTGCAAAAGCCTCGTGAACTTCTGTTCGAGCTGTACCACTGTGCAGGATAATTTGAAAGGCAACTACTTGTAATTCTTCCGGATTCATCTGTTTCCTCCAATCTGTAAAAATAATTCTCTAAATTCTTCAAAAGATTGACTAGCTACCATTTTTTCTTGTAAGACATCATCGTCTAGTAGGTCAATCAGTTGGGCGGTTAACCGCTCCATTCCTTCATTTTCATAGATAGACGGTGATAACAAGAAAATTAACTGTATCTGACTTACTTGCTGATTCCAGTCAAGTCCTTTTGAAACCACAGCTACCGCAATGCGATGTTGTTTTGCAATCGGCTTGATAGGATGAGGAACTGCAATAGTTGGACTAAAGACGACCGAACTCATTTGTTCACGGTGCTTCATGTACTCTAAGAGAAGGTCTGAAAAGCCCACTTCCTCTTCGGACGATAGACAACAAGCTAGCTGGGATAAAACTTCTGATTTTTCGCCTTCTTCTAAGCGAATAAAACAGTCTTTTGAAAAATACTGATCAAATAACTGTTCCACAGTCCATTTATCTTGAGAGTGAACTTGTCTAGAAATACCCTGTGGGAAACGAAGTTGTTTGATAGAACATTTAATCTGGTTTGCCTCATCAGAGGTGAAAAAGACACTGACAGTAAAGACAGGAACGCTAAAGACCAAGTTAGATAGGTCAATGGAAGAAATGATAAAATCAATATTTTCCAACCGCTCATCGCTCAAGTCGTAGTAGCCAATGACGTCTTCGATATGAACGATACCGCCCAATTCACTTTCAATCCGATTGCGCAACAGCTGTGCACTGCCGTAACCTGTCGCACAAATCACAAGAATGTGATACTTTTGTCTCTCTTTTACACTCTCCATCGCTGCCATAAAATGCAAGGCTACATAAGCCACTTCATCATCAGAAATGACATAGCTCTCAAACATCGGCATCTCCTGCAAGAGATTACTGGTTAGTTCAAACACATGACTATACTGCTTACGAACCTCTTCTTTCAAAGGATTGTCAAAATGAACCTTGGTCTGTAGGCGGATTAGCATGGTCATCAGATGAGTGACGACACCTTCTAACAACTGATTATTTTCATAAAAACGATAGACTTCCACGCTGGGAGAAGTCTCCAAAGCCGTAATCAGCTGCCTGCGCACTTCGCTGCTAGCATCCATCTGTTCTCGCGCCACGTTTGCTGTCCCCTTTGACACAAAGTGCAGGGTAATATAGTCTGTCTCTGCCTTGGGACATTTGATACCGGTTATTTTTTCTATGCGGTGTAAAATCCTGCCAGCCGTTTCTTGCTCTGTCTGATACAGACCAGAATGAACCTCCTGAATTGGCGATATCTGAAAGCCTTGCTGAATACGGCGTAAGGCAAGGGCAATGTGAACCACTAAATTTTGAATCACAAAATCAGATAGTTTGAGTTGAGCTCCGTAGCATTCATCCAAGACGATGAGGGTCAGCTCTTCTAGACTGATGATTGGCTGAAAGATGTCGCTATCAATATAGTTGTGCATCGTCTTAAAAAAGTTCCCACGAAAGAGATGATGCATAATGAAGCGGCGCTTGTCTCGCTCATCACCAGAAATATAGATTCCCTTGTTCGCCTTACTCTTTACAAGGAGATGGTAGTCTTCCAAATCCTTGCGAATCTTTTTTAATTCCTGAGATAGGGTCGAACGGCTGATAAACAATTCCTCTGCTAAATCATCGAGGTACAATTCTCTCTGTTCAAACAAGAGCTTATTCACAATATAATGATAGCGGTCATAGCTATCGCGTACAACCGAAGAAGATGTCGCCTCTTTTAGCCACTTCTGAAAAGCAGGAGGATCTACTGTATCCAAACGATAGCCGCGTCCCTGTTTAGAAGTCAAGGTTACTCCCCCTGCTTGTATAAGTATATTTAACTGTTTCAAATAGGTTCTCACTGTCCTATCTGAGCAAGATAGGTGGTCTGCTAACTCCTGACTAGTCGTATAAGACTCCTTTTTTTCAATCAGATAATGAAGAATCTGCTGCTCTTTTTGACTAAGCATTTACCGCCTCCAAATAGTGTGATATTCCCTATTGTAACACCAACTCGACTTATTTACCCAATATTTTCAGAAATCAATGCCGCCATTTTTTCAATTCCCATCGGAATCGGAATATAGGCTTGTGGAGGAATCTGGGCAATCTTTTTCCCAACCTTTTGAGTAGCTTCTTCGAACTGCTTGTAGTACATCTTGGTTTGTGGACTGACCAAGTATAAATCAAAATCCCCACTAGCAATCGCTTTAGATCCTTCTGTTGCATTGATGGCATCTACTTCAATGTCAACTCCTTGACTTTTAAATAATTCTGTTGTTTTCTTTGCCATCAATGACGATGACATGCCTGCTGCACAAATAATCAGTGCTTTTGCCATAATCGGTCTCCTTTTTATTTGATAATTCTATTATAAAGGAAAACGCTTCCTATCTCCATAGTAATTTTTTCCGTTGTGCTACGGAAAAGAAATCGTAAATTGTAACCGTATTCGTTTTTTAAAGATGAAAACAAAGAAAGAGGCTGAATTCGTCTGTTCAACCTCTTTGAGCAATTAATGGTATTTAAGCTTATAGACCAAGATGGTACCAGACAAGATAAGAGAGATACCATTTGCCAAAATCAATGGAATATCTCCTATCATCACTCCATGAACGAGCCACAGCCCAATTCCCGTAACGGACATGCTATACATACCAAGAGAAATCGCTTCGGTATCCTTTGTCCGTATCACCTTGATAACCTGCGGTACAAAACCAAAGGTTGTCAAACAGGCCGCTACAAATCCAATCATAACACTTCCCCATTTGTTGCGATGACTTTTTGATACCAAGCAAAGGATTTCTTCGGACTTCTAGCATAGCTTCCTTGACCTGCATCATCCTTATCAACATAGATAAAGCCATACCGTTTTTTCATTTCCCCAGTTCCTGCAGATACGAGGTCAATACAGCCCCAAGGGGTATAGCCCATCAAATCCACTCCATCTTCTACCACCGCTTTTTTCATCTCAGCAATATGAGATGCTAGATAGTCAATCCGATAATCGTCATGCACCATACCATCTGCTTCTAGCTGATCAATGGCTCCAAAACCATTTTCGACAATGAACAGTGGCAAGTGGTACATATCTGTAAACCAGTTCAAAGCATAACGTAAACCTTCAGGATCAATCTGCCATTCCCACTCGGACACTTTGACATACTCATTTCTTACCAAATCTTCTGTTTCTAGGTAATCGTAGTGGGGATTTTCTCTATGGTAGCTAATGGCAAAGGACATGTAGTAGCTAAAGCCAATATAATCAACACAACCTGCTAGCAAGTCCGCCTTATCTTTTTCAGTCACATCTATTTCCAAGCCTTTTCTCTCCCAGTACTTCAAGATGTGAGCTGGGTAATATCCATGAACATGCACATCTGCGAAATAATAGCGTTTTTGCATTGCCTTTTGAGCTAGCAATACATCCTTAGGATTGCACGTTGCAGGATAGATAGGACACATAGCAATCATACAGCCAATCTGAAACTCTGGATTGATTTCATGTCCTAGCTTAACCGCACGAGCAGAAGCAACCAGTTCATAGTGAGCAGCTTGATACATGATTTCCTCACGATTGTCCCCTTCTTGATAAATAATTCCTGAGTTCGTAAAAGGTGCAAAATCTTCTTGATAATTGGCTTGATTATTGATTTCATTAAAGGTCATCCAATACTTGACCTTATCTTTATAGCGTGTAAAGACAACCTCGGCAAAACGGACAAAAAAATCAATCAATTTTCGATTCTTCCAGCCACCATATTCCGTGACGAGGTGATAGGGCATTTCAAAATGAGAAAGGGTGATGACAGGCTCAATACCGTGTTTTAAGCATTCATCAAACAGGTCATCGTAAAATTGTAACCCCGCTTCATTGGGTTCCACCTCATCTCCTTTTGGAAAAATGCGTGTCCACGCAATCGAGGTACGAAAACACTTAAAGCCCATCTCTGCAAAGAGTGCAATGTCTTCTTTATACCGATGATAAAAGTCAATCGCTTCATGATTGGGATAGTATTTTCCCTCTAGCACGCCTGCTGTTATCTCACGGGCTACACCATGTCGTCCTGCGGTCATGACATCTGCCACGCTGATGCCTTTGCCACCAGCTTGCCAAGCTCCTTCTAGTTGGTGAGCAGCAACCGCTCCACCCCATAAAAATCCATCTTTAAATGTAGACATCTTTTATCCTCCTGAGTTTGATACTTTCATTATACTGCTTTTCGTGTAAGATGTTAACGCCATGTTTTTCCTTAACACTACGGAAAAAGAAACTTTTCACCTCTAGGATTTTGGTCTACTTTTATAAAAGACCCAAGCGTTCAAAGGCATGATATAAACCATCTTCTTCTACATCCTCTGTAGTCATATCTGCCATGGCTAAGATTTCTGCTCCGCCATTTCCCATTGCTACTCCTATGTCACAATAATCTAACATTGGAATGTCAATTTTGGCATCTCCAAAGGCGATGGTGTCCGCCTGACTAGCTCCTAGATGCTGGAGCAAGACTTCTACCGCATGAGCTTTGTCAATGTTCTTTACTCCCAAATCGCCAAAGAGAGCAGACTCTCCTCGACCTCCCCAAGTATTTGTAACCAAGTGAGGAAAGGCTTCTTTTGAGTCTAAATGGTCTTGATAGGAGTCAAGGATAAAACTGACCTTGTTGAGATCAGATCGATAAAGTTCCCCACCATAGACGATACCGTGCATGACATCTTCTGCTTCTTGATGAGCAACCTCCTCTGCTGTCTTGCCCTTGTACAGGGCATATTGTTTAAGGACATCTCTTGCTCGTTCACGAAAATGTTCACTGGCAAAGAGACCATTATTACTTTCTAGGTAAAATTCCAGCCCACGCTCATGAAGCCAGTCGACAATCGCCTTGCTGTCTTCTTTTGAGATGAGTTGGTGCATGATGACCTGCCCCTGATGTTCGATATAAGAACCATTCCCACCAATCATACCATCTAAGCCAATTTCCCACAGTTCCGGCTGAATTTCCGAGCGACTGCGACCGGTACAAATGTAGACTAGATGACCGTTTTGACGAGCTTCCTGAATGGCTTGAATGGCTGATGCTGGAATGCGATTGTGATAGTCCACCAGAGTACCATCGACATCTAAAAAAATAATTTTACGCATGCTATTACTCCTATTTGCTTGATACTTTTATTATAATCTGTTACCGTCTAGAAAAATAGGCGCAAACTGCGAAATATTGATACTATTGTCTGATATATGAAAACACTTTGGTAGAGAACTTATAATCACTCCATGATAACCTTTCTAACCGTCCACTCAATCCTCCAGTATACTGGTAAAAACAGAATGACAGGTCGTTCTGATTATTTCTTTGAATATACTCCAATTACGACGTGTATTGATTGCAAAAAGTTAAACAATAATTATTGAAAAATCTTATGAAAGGAAAACAGATAACCCAGCAGTTGGGGTTGATTTATTCCACAGCAACTGGCGAGAGATTGACACTACCCTACTCATCACCATTTTCATCAGGGCAGTGGCAGACCCAACTGTGGCAAGTCTCAGAGAAAGTCAAGAGGTGTTGACAAAATGAGAAGTTATCAGTCATTCTAGTGGCTAATTTCCACCACGCCCTCTTCTACCTCTTGAGAAAGCACCAAATATGTTCTCTCTTTTTTAGAAAACAAAAAAAGAGAGATGCTAGCACCTCTCCTTATTCATTACAATTATTTAGCCAATTTAGCGAAGTACTCAAGAGTACGAACCAATTGAGCTGTGTATGACATTTCGTTATCGTACCATGATACAACTTTCACCAATTGTTTACCGTCAACGTCAAGTACTTTTGTTTGAGTTGCGTCAAAGAGTGAACCAAATGACATACCAACGATGTCAGAAGATACGATTGGATCTTCAGTGTATCCGTAAGATTCGTTAGCAGCAGCTTTCATTGCAGCATTGATTTCTTCTGCTGTTACGTTCTTTTCAAGAACAGCAACAAGTTCTGTTACAGATCCAGTTGGTACAGGAACACGTTGTGCAGCACCATCAAGTTTTCCGTTCAATTCAGGGATAACAAGACCGATTGCTTTTGCAGCACCTGTTGAGTTAGGAACGATGTTTGCTGCAGCTGCACGAGCACGACGAAGGTCACCACCACGGTGTGGTCCGTCAAGAAGCATTTGGTCACCAGTGTAAGCATGGATAGTTGTCATCAATCCTTCTACAACACCGAAGTTATCGTGAAGAGCTTTAGCCATTGGTGCCAAGCAGTTTGTTGTACATGAAGCACCTGAGATAACTGTTTCAGTACCATCAAGGATATCTTGGTTAGTGTTGAAAACGATTGTTTTCACATCGTTTCCACCAGGAGCAGTGATCACAACTTTCTTAGCTCCATTTTCATGAAGGTGAAGTTCTGCTTTTTCTTTAGAAGTGAAGAATCCAGTTGCTTCAAGAACGATATCTACACCGTCAGTTGCCCAGTCAATGTTTTGAGGGTCACGTTCAGCAGACACCTTAACGAATTTACCGTTAACTTCAAATCCACCTTCTTTAACTTCAACAGTACCGTCGAAACGACCTTGAGTTGAATCATATTTAAGAAGATGAGCAAGCATCTTAGGATCTGTAAGGTCGTTGATGCGTGCTACTTCAACACCTTCTACGTTTTGGATACGACGGAATGCAAGACGTCCGATACGACCGAAACCGTTAATACCAACTTTAACTACCATGTGTGATTTCCTCCTTATGAAAATCCAATTATAATTTAGGGTAATCCTATTATTTGTGAAAAGATTAACTTGAAAAAGCACAAACCAACCTTTCAACATGACTATTATATCTTGATTTCTAAAAAAAAGCAACTGTTTTTGTCTAGGGAAACCCTTTCATTTTTCGAAAACAAAAAAGGTTTGAAACCATTTGGTTTCAAACCTTCCCCATCGGTGATTATTCACCTTTGTTTTTCTTAATGATTTCTTCTTGCACTGATTTAGGTACGTCTTCGTAATGGTCAAAAACCATCATGAAAGTACCACGTCCTTGAGTTGCTGAACGAAGAACAGTCGCATAACCGAACATTTCAGCAAGTGGGACAAAGGCACGAACCACTTGAGTGTTACCACGCGCTTCCATACCGTCTACACGTCCACGACGAGCTGTCACGTGTCCCATAACGTCACCAAGGTTGTCTTCTGGTGCAGTGATCGTTACAAGCATCATTGGCTCAAGGATGGCTGGTTGTGCAGTCTTAGCTGCTTCTTTAAGGGCAAGAGATGCTGCCACTTTGAAGGCTGTTTCAGATGAGTCGACATCATGGTAGCTTCCGTCATAAAGTTTTGCTTTGACGTCAACGATTGGGTAACCTGCAAGTACCCCGTTAGCCATAGACTCGATGAGTCCTTTTTCAACAGCTGGGATAAACTCACGAGGGACAACCCCACCGACGATAGCATTTTCAAACTCGAAGCCTTTTCCTTCTTCGTTTGGAGTGAATTCAATCCAAACGTCACCGAATTGACCTTTACCACCAGATTGGCGTTTAAAGAATCCACGGGCTTGAGTTGGCGCACGGAAGGTTTCACGGTAAGATACTTGAGGCGCACCGACGTTTGCTTCTACCTTGAACTCACGACGCATACGGTCAACAAGGACATCCAAGTGAAGCTCACCCATACCAGAGATGACAGTTTCACCTGTTTCCACGTTGGTTTCAACACGGAAAGTTGGATCTTCTTCAGCCAGTTTTTGAAGGGCGATACCCATCTTGTCTTGGTCTGCTTTAGACTTAGGTTCAACCATGAGTTGGATAACAGGTTCTGGAACGTTGATAGACTCAAGGATGATTTTTGCTTTTTCATCAGTGAGAGAGTCACCAGTTGTTGTATCTTTAAGACCTACAGCTGCAGCGATGTCACCAGCGTAAACGGTTTGGATTTCTTCACGGCTGTTGGCGTGCATTTGAAGGATACGTCCAATACGCTCACGTTTACCTTTAGATGTATTCATCACGTATGAACCAGAGTTAAGGATACCTGAGTACACACGGAAGAAAGTAAGACGTCCAACGAATGGGTCTGTCATGATCTTGAAGGCAAGTGCTGCAAATGGCTCTTCATCAGAAGCAGGACGTGTTTCTTCTTCATCTGTATCTGGGTTGATTCCTTTAATCGCAGGGATATCAAGCGGGCTTGGAAGGTAGTCGATAACCGCATCAAGCATCATTTGAACACCTTTATTCTTGAAGGCAGAACCACAAAGAACTGGGAAGAATTCAACATTGATGGTTGCTTTACGGATAGCAGCTTTCAATTCCTCGTTAGTGATTTCTTCACCTTCAAGATATTTCATCATGAGTTCTTCATCTGTTTCAGCAACAGCTTCTACCAATTTTTCACGGTATTCTTCTGCTTGTTCAAGGTAATCAGCTGGGATATCTTCTTCTAAGATATCCGTACCAAGGTCGTTGGTATAGATTTCAGCCTTCATCTTGATAAGGTCGATGATTCCGCGGAAGTCATCTTCAGAACCGATTGGAAGTTGGATAGGATGTGCATTTGCTTGAAGACGATCGTGAAGAGTAGAGACAGAGTAAAGGAAGTCTGCACCGATTTTATCCATCTTGTTAGCAAATACAATACGAGGAACACCGTACTCAGTTGCTTGGCGCCATACAGTTTCTGTTTGTGGTTCTACACCAGACTGAGCGTCAAGAACGGTTACCGCACCGTCAAGGACACGAAGTGAACGTTGTACTTCGATAGTGAAGTCCACGTGCCCTGGGGTGTCGATGATGTTAACGCGGTGACCATCCCATTGCGCTGTTGTCGCAGCAGACGTGATGGTGATACCACGTTCTTGCTCTTGCTCCATCCAGTCCATTTGGGAAGCCCCTTCGTGGGTTTCACCGATTTTATGGATCTTACCAGTATAGTAAAGAATACGCTCAGTTGTTGTGGTTTTACCCGCATCAACGTGGGCCATGATTCCGATATTACGAGTTTTTTCAAGTGAAAATTCGCGTGCCATGTGTTTCTCCTAATAAATTTTTGTTTACATGTGCTATTATAACATAATTTGTAAAAAACGGATAGGCAAGACCTACCCGTAAATTGAGATGTGAGTGAAAATTATTTCTAAGGTAGTCAAAACCGCAGCTCACACCTCAGGTAATTGAGTTCGGGCTAAAAGCTCGGAATTTAGATAAATCTTCTTAGAAGCGAAAGCTTCGTCATCAGATTTCCTAAAATTCTTTTCACTTTTTTAACGCCCTCACATCTTATCTTACCATCTGAAGTGTGCGAAGGCACGGTTAGCTTCTGCCATCTTATGCGTGTCTTCACGTTTCTTGACAGCTGCACCAGTGTTGTTAGCCGCATCCATGATTTCTTTTGCCAAACGTTCTTTCATCGTGTGCTCACCACGAAGACGAGAAGCGTTCACCAACCAACGAAGACCTAGGGTGATACGACGCTCTGGACGAACTTCAACTGGGACTTGGTAATTAGAACCACCGACACGACGAGCACGAACTTCAAGAACAGGCATGATGTTTTCCATAGCTGTTTCAAAAACTTCAAGTGCGTTTGTGTCTGTTGTTTCTGCGATTTGTTCAAAGGCACCGTAAACGATGCTTGCTGCAACACCACGTTTTCCATCAAGCATGACACGGTTGATAAGACGTGTCACCAATGTTGAGTGGTAAAGTGGATCTGCTAATACTTCGCGCTTAGGCGCTCTATTTTTACGACTCATGTTCTCTTATCTCCCTTCTTATCCTTTAGGACGTTTTGTACCGTATTTAGAACGGCTTTGACGACGATCGTTAACACCTGCTGTATCAAGTGCACCACGAACGATATGGTAACGTACCCCTGGAAGGTCTTTTACACGTCCACCGCGGATAAGAACCACACTGTGTTCTTGAAGGTTGTGGCCGATACCTGGGATGTAAGCTGTTACTTCGATCAAGTTGCTAAGACGTACACGGGCAAATTTACGAAGGGCTGAGTTAGGTTTTTTCGGTGTCATGGTACCAACACGAGTCGCAACTCCACGTTTTTGTGGAGAGTTTTCACGGGTTGGAACACGTTTAAGACTGTTGTAACCAACGTTAAGCGCTGGTGATTTAGATTTTTCTACCTTAGATTGGCGTGGTTTACGAACCAACTGGTTAATTGTAGGCATCTACTTTCTCCTGTAAATTTTTTATTTTTGGTTATTCTAGCACATGGTGACTGCCTAGAATGGCGTGTACTTTTGCAACATTTGTCAGCACGTCTCTGTACACTCTTGAGAGACCAAAAGTAAAAAGTACCGACTAATATCTTATCAAATCCACTCGAAAAAGTCAATGATTTTTTCTAAACTTTTCCATCAAAAAACAGGCTAGTCGCCTGCTTCTCTCTTAAATTTCTGCAATTTGATAAAGCTCAAGCTCTGCTTGGGTTTCAGAACCAAACATGTTAATCATAATCTTCACTTTATTGTTTTCAATCTCAACGACACGTCCTTCTTGTCCCATAAAGGCACCATCGATGATTTGAACCATGTCACCCGCTTTAATGTTGGTGTCAATAATGTCAACCGTTTGTCCCATAGACAAGAGGATAGCGCGGATTTCTTCTTCCAAGAGCGGGGTTGGTTTAGAGCGGTTTCCGTGTGAGCCGACAAATCCTGTGACGTTTGGGGTGTTACGCACCACAAACCAAGCCTCGTCAGTCATGACCATCTCAACGAGGACATAACCAGGGAAACGATTTTCTTCAACCTCTTTGACTTTTCCATTTTTTTCTACATTGACGGTCTGAGTCGGAATCTCCACGCGCAAGATATTGTCTAACATATTGTAGGTTTGAGCACGTTGTAAGAGGTTTTCTTTGACCTTGTTTTCATATCCAGAGTAGGTCTGAAGGACAAACCAGCCCTTATCAAAACTATCTAACATTTTTTATCCTTTCTGCTTTATCGTTTGATTAAAATCGACTGATTAATTCCAAAATCCCTAGTGACAATAATTTGTCGAAAACATAGATAATCAAGGTATAAAAGGCGGTATATTGGATAACTGAGATAAAGTCTTTCCACCGCTGCTTACGATTGGGCCATGTGGTGTGTCTCAAAACACTGAAAATACTAAATTTCAAGGCAATCTCCTTTTCTATCTGGTTTCTTTATGTTCGGTATATTGTTTACAATACTTACAAAATTTATTTACTGCTAAGCGAGTGGGTTTGGGATTACTACTCACCTTAATCGAGTAGTTGCGATTGCCGCAAACCGCACAGGCTAAACTTGCTTTTTTCTGTGCCATAACGCCTCCGTAACTTTCATTTTACCATGATTTCACTGATTTGGCAAGCTATGACTAGGGACTAGGCCTCGTCACAAGTGCTTTTTCTTGTTTTTAGATAAGAACGCCAATCATTTTGGATCACAAACAGCAAAGCTAAGCTCACAAGCCAAAGGCTTTTCGCACCAAAAAAGACATTGAAAATCGCTAATAAGAAAGCCCCTAAAATAAAACTTGTGACAATCAAACTATAATTGAGCGCCTGACGTTTGAGGGCGTCTTGCTTGTGTCCCTTGGTCAGATATAAATACCAGCTCAAAAGCATTTTACGAAAATTCCCAGACGTCATCATGATGGTAAAGGCATGAGATTCGACCTTACTATTGGTAAAAGCCTGCATAAAAAGACCTGTGCTAAAGGCTAATAGAACAATCCAGGTCAGCAGCACCTTAGGAAAAAGAGGGAGCACAAAGCTAGTCAGAAGTAAGGGAAAAACTGAAAACAACTGACCAAAAGCAGGCGGTAGGTGATCCTTGGTCAATAGGCCAAAAAGAAAGCCTAGAGAAAAACAAAAAATAGACCAACAATGAATCCAGACTGAGCCAAAATGATGCGCTGAACTATCTGCAATCAATAAGACCAAATTTCCCGTCTGTGTCGCAACCAAAGACCCGATATGCTGATGAGAAAAGAGGTCAATCGCACCACCAATCCCAATCAGCACCATAGACACCACTCGACCATTTTGAGGAAAAATCTGAAATGTTTTCATTCTGCGCCCTTTCATCCACCACTTTCTTCATAGTATAGCACAAATAAGGGCAAGGAAAAAGGATTGAGGCAATCCTCAACCCTTTGATCTTATTTTTCTAGTTGCTCTAACACCTTATCCAAGTGAGATAGAGATTTTTCCTTGCCTAGCAAATAGATAGTATTGGGGAGATCTGGACCGTGCATGGCACCTGATACGGCAATCCGAATCGGCATAAAGAGATTTTTACCCTTGATTCCAGTCTCTTTTTGGACAGCCTTAATCTGTGGGCTAATGGCTGCTGCGGTAAAATCTTCTTCGGATAGGGCAGCTAATTTTTCCCTAAAGCTAGCAAGTACCACAGGAACAGTCTCTGCTGCCATCACCTCTTTTTCAGCTTCGTCTAATGTTGGAAAATCAGTGAAGAACAAATCAGTCAAGGGCACGATTTCATCAGCAGCTGTCATCTGTGGTTGATAAAGCGCCACCATATCTCTCGCCTTGTCTGTCAAGCGACCAGCTGCTTCCAGATAAGGTTTTGCCAACTCAAAAATCACATCCGTATCTGCGTGCTTGATGTAGTCGTTGCTCATCCAGTCCATTTTTTTCTGATCAAAAGCAGCTGGTGACTTACTAAGACGGTGTTCATCAAACAACTCAATCAATTGGTCTTTAGAGAAAATCTCCTCCTCGCCACCAGGATTCCAACCGAGTAAAGCGATAAAGTTAAAGACCGCTTCAGGCAAATAACCTTTTTTACGGTAGTCTTCGATAAATTGAAGGGTATTGGTATCCCGCTTAGACAGCTTTTTACCTGTCTCGCTATTGATGATGAGGGTCATGTGACCAAACTCTGGCGCTTCCCAGCCTAGCGCTTCATAAACCATGAGTTGTTTTGGTGTGTTGGCAATATGGTCATCCCCACGGATAACATGAGAAATAGCCATGAGATGGTCGTCCACCACTACCGCAAAGTTATAGGTTGGATAGCCATCTTTCTTTTGGATAACCCAGTCGCCACCGATATTGCCACCTTCAAAGCTGATTTCACCCTTGACCATATCTTGCCATTTGTAGATGGCATCTTCCTTGACCTTGAGACGCACGGTTGGGATGATACCTGCTGCTTCACGCTCAGCAATATAGGCTGCTTTTTCGTCCTCGGTCATGCCTAGGAATTCATTGATATAGCGAGGTGTTTCACCCGCTGCTTCTTGGCGTTCACGCTCAGCTGCCAACTCTTCTTCGGTCACATAAGACTTGTAGGCTAGCCCTTTTTCAAGGAGTTCATCAATATAGGTTTGATAAATGTCTAAGCGCTCGGATTGGCGGTAGTTCTCGTGAGTTTCTGGACTTTCATCCCAATCAATCCCAAGCCAGCGCAGGTTATCTAGCTGAGAACGCTCACCGTCCTCCACATGGCGTTTTCTATCGGTATCCTCAATCCGGATAATAAAATCACCACCATAATGGCGGGCATAGAGGTAGTTAAATAGGGCTGTTCTTGCATTTCCGATGTGTAAGAGTCCTGTTGGACTTGGTGCATAGCGCACACGAATGGCTTTTTCCATCTTGTCTCCTATTGTCTTTTTAAAATCGTATTCGCTACTCATTATACCAAAAAATCAAGAAAAAGTCTTGTTCCTTTTTAGCAGGAACAAGACTTTGATTATTTCTGTAAAAAGTAAGCCAAAAGGTAGAGGAAATAGATATGCGCAGGATAAAAAATGTAAAAGAAATACTTGCTTCCCTTACCACGCTGACCATTGTAGAAATAAAGCGGAATAATCGCAAAGACCATCATCCACTGGATATTAGCAATAAAGAGCTGGCTGAAATCAAATCCAGTCGAAATAAGGGCGACAAGGGCTAGGCTAATAAATTGCGCCAAGCGATTGCCCCTAAACAGATAGAACAAGACCGCTAAGCCCACACAGAGAATACCACCTTCAACCGTCAAATAAGATGGAAGAAATAAGAAGGAATAGATAAAAATAGGATGAAGGCTAGATAAAGAAAGAAGGAAAATTGGCAAGACAGGAAGAAGCAAGATCCCTAGGCCTTTGGCAATTTTCTTTTCACGAAGCAAATCCACGCCATACATGGCCACAACAGATAAAAACATGGTTCCAAACACGTTATTCATCAACACATTGTCAGAAACAAAGAGACGCTGCAACAAAAGACTGCCAATCCCCATCAAAACAAAGGCGATATAAAGGCGCTTAGCATAGGCTTTTTTACTCCTCGTATAGTGGTAGCCTTCTGCACACATGAAAAGAAAGATAGGCATGACCAAACGTCCTAGCATGGTCAACCACATGGGCGCACCTTGGGATACAAACATTTGATGGATGTGGTCTAACACCATCAAGAAAGCGCCAAGATATTTGAGCTGATAACCGGTTAATCCTTTTTTAAACACAAAAAACTCCTTTACTTGTCATGATTGTTAAACCTAGTTTAACAGATTTCTGCAAAATTTTAGGATAAAAGCATTAGTTTTCATGATTTTTCAATCATTTTTGCTTTCTTGTCTGGTATTTTGCATGCAAGAAAAAAAACAGTGACCGAAAGGGCCACTGATTGGTCTTGACTTATCCATTAGAAGAAGTATGAATATAATGACTGATTCGCTCAGCGAAGGTTTCCAAGTTCAGACTTTGCACATAGATGTCACCCGTCCCTCTAAAGGTGTTGACAATGCCTTCACCTGTTCCAAAAGATTGCCACATGCCATTTTCCAGATGAATATCGTAGTCCAAGGTATCACTCCACGCCACCACATGGGCATTATCAATGGTCATGCTTTGGTTATAAAGACTGAGCTTTTTAATCGAACCAAAGCTATTGGCAAGCAGGGTTCCATTTCCTTCTGTATGCATGACAAAGAAACCACCTTGACCACCAAAGAGGGCGCGTCCCACACTTTGACGTTCCATGCGGTATTGGGCAGAACCGTCCAAAGCTAAAAAAGCACCATCATTGAGGTAGTACTGCTGAGCGCCTAACTCAAGAGCAATAATCTGCCCTGGCATGCTAGGAGCAAGGGCGAGCTTGCCCTCATCACTAGAGGACACAGCTTGGGTGATAAACATGGACTCGCCAGAAGTCAGAGAGCGACCAATCGCCCCAACTAGCTTCCCAAGACCACTACCTCTGCCGTTAAGGGCTGTACTGAGGCTCACATCTGGGTGATGATAGACCATGCTGCCACGCTGAATATAGACCGATTCCCCTCTTTCTAGAGCAATCTCAACTAAGGGAAACTGCATGTTGCTGTCAATAGAAAATTGCATTCGATTATCTGCCATTCTTTTTCTCCTTTGTTTTATTTTTATAATACAATGATTTTACCATGACTGCGCACTTTTAGCAAGTCCTAACCGAAAACTTTCTTCAAAACTTCTCCGACGGTCGCGACACCAACCACATCAATGCCTTTTGGAATCTTCAATCCTTGTAGGGAATTTTTAGGTGCATAAATGCGAGTAAAGCCTAATTTTGAGGCCTCATTGATGCGTTGCTCAATACGGGTCACACGCCTAATCTCTCCTGTCAAGCCAATCTCTCCGATAAAGGCTTCTTGCGCATTGGTCGGTTCTTCCTTGTAGCTTGAAGCAATAGCAACTGCAACAGAAAGGTCAATGGCTGGCTCGTCCAGTCTAACCCCACCGGCTGACTTGAGATAGGCATCCTGATTTTGCAATAACAGTCCACACCGCTTTTCTAAGACTGCCATAATCAGACTCACTCGGTTAAAATCAAGCCCTGTCGTTGTACGCTTGGCATTGCCAAAAACGGTCGGTGTCACCAAGGCCTGAACCTCAGCTAGGATGGGACGGGTGCCTTCCATAGTGACGACAATGGCTGACCCAGTCGCCCCGTCTAGGCGCTCTTCTAGAAAGACCTGACTGGGATTTTGCACCTCAACCAATCCACTAGACTGCATCTCAAAAATCCCGATTTCATTGGTCGATCCAAAGCGATTTTTGACCGCTCGCAAGATCCGAAAGGTATGGTGGCGCTCCCCTTCAAAATAAAGCACCGTATCCACCATATGCTCTAGCATCCGTGGTCCAGCAAGCGTACCTTCTTTGGTCACATGCCCCACGATAAAGATAGCAATATTGTTGGTCTTAGCCAGCTGCATCAGCTCAGCCGTCACATCTCTAACCTGACTGACAGAGCCTTGTACCCCAGAAATTTCAGGACTCATCATGGTCTGGATGGAGTCGATGATGAGAAAGTCAGGCTTAATCTGCTCAATCTCTTGGCGGATACTTTGCATATTGGTCTCAGCATAGAGATAGAATTCGTCATCCACTTCACCCAAGCGTTCGCTTCTGAGCTTAATCTGCTGGGCAGATTCCTCTCCTGAAACATATAAGACCGTGCCTTTTTCAGCCAGTTGGGTGGAAACTTGGAGAAGAAGGGTGGATTTTCCAATCCCTGGATCTCCTCCAATAAGGACTAGTGACCCTGGCACCACCCCTCCTCCGAGAACACGGTTAAACTCTTCCATCTGCGTCTTGGTTCTTGCCACATCTAGCGCTTCGACCTCATGAAGTTTCATAGGACGAGTCTTTTCACCCGTTAAAGAAACGCGGGCATGCTTGACCTCTTCGACCTCAACTTCTTCTACAAAAGAGGACCAAGAAGAACAGTTGGGACAGCGTCCCAAATATTTGGGCGAATGGTAACCACATTCTTGACAGATAAAGGTGGATTTTTTCTTTTTAGCCATAATTCTCCTTTACTTTAGTGTCCGGTCGATCCAAAACCGCCCAAGCGCTCACCTGATGCCTCGTCCCCATCTGCTAGTAAAAAAGGAGCAAAGACAGCCTGTACCAAGCGCTCGCCTGCTACAAGGGTCACCGGTTCTTGCGTGATATTTTGCATTTGAGCATAGATATGTCCCTCGTTATTAGGGTTATTATAATAGTCAGCGTCAATCACCCCAACCGAATTGATTAAGACCAGGCCTTTCTTTCTAGGATTAGAGGAACGATCATACAGGTACAAGACCTCGCCTTCTTGCATGTAGCTCTTTAGCCCAGTAGGGACAAGGACGATCTCCTTAGGAGCGATAGTCATATCTTTTGCTACCTTTAGGTCATAGCCAGCCGCTTGCTTGGTAGCCCGCTTTGGCAATAAGTCCTCTCTACCTTTATAGGCTGTAATTAATTCAAATCCTCTGATTTTGTTCATATGTCTTACCTCGTTTCTGATTTTTATTATACTATATCCTGCCTTATTGGTAAAATTATGATATAATGAAACCGTTACAATCGTTTGAAAAGGAGAAGCAAATGTCTAAACAAAACATTGCCGTCCTAGGACCTGGTTCTTGGGGATCGACCCTAGCTCAAGTCCTTAGTGACAACGGACATGACGTTCGCTTATGGGGACACGACCCCAAACAAATCGAAGAAATCAACACGCATCACACCAACCACCACTATATCAAAGATACTCACCTCAATTCAGATATCAAAGGTTTTACAGACATCAAAGCAGCCCTTGACGGTGTGGATGGCATCTTATTTGTCGTTCCGACCAAGGCTATGCGGGAGGTCGCAAGGCAGGTGGCTGAGTGTCTCGACCACCCCGTCTATGTCATGCACGCCTCAAAAGGACTAGAACCGGGCAGTCACGCGCGCCTATCTACGGTTTTGGAAGAAGAAATCCCAAGCAACTTGCGTAGTGAAATCGTTGTGGTGTCAGGTCCTAGCCATGCCGAAGAGACCATCAAAAAAGACATCACCTTGATTACCGCCGCTTCAAAAGATCTAGAGGCTGCCAAATACGCTCAAGCTCTCTTTAGTAATTCGTATTTTAGGCTTTATACTAATACGGATGTCATCGGTGTTGAAACGGCTGGCGCTTTGAAAAACATCATTGCCGTAGGAGCAGGTATCCTAAAAGGACTCGGCTACGGGGACAATGCCAAGGCAGCCATCATCACCCGTGGTCTGGCTGAAATCACAAGGTTAGGAGTCGCCCTCGGTGCCAATCCTCTGACTTATAGTGGGCTGTCTGGTGTGGGAGACCTCATCGTCACGGGAACCTCCATCCACTCAAGAAACTGGCGAGCGGGCTACGCACTGGGGCAAGGGCAAGCTCTCTCTGACATCAAGGCCAATATGGGCATGGTCATTGAAGGCCTTTCCACTACCAAGGTTGCTTACGAATTAGCCCAAGAACTGGGTGTCTATATGCCCATCACCACTGCCCTCTACCGTGTCATTTATGAGGGGGCTGATCTCAAAGAGGGCATCCTTGAAATGATGTCCAATGAAGTTCGCTCTGAAAACGAGTGGCACTAAGAAAAAGGAGTTACTATGATGCAAAAAGTTAGAAAAGCTGTTATCCCAGCTGCTGGTTTAGGCACCCGTTTCTTGCCTGCTACCAAGGCACTGGCTAAGGAAATGCTTCCTATCGTTGACAAACCAACCATCCAGTTTATCGTTGAAGAAGCCCTCAAATCAGGAATCGAAGACATTCTCATCGTAACGGGAAAGTCCAAGCGCTCTATTGAGGATCACTTTGACTCCAACTTTGAGTTGGAATATAACCTCAAAGAAAAGGGGAAAAATGATCTCTTAAAACTGGTGGATGAAACGACCGGCATCAGCCTGCACTTTATCCGTCAAAGCCATCCCAGAGGCTTAGGAGATGCGGTGCTACAAGCCAAGGCTTTCGTGGGGAATGAACCCTTTGTGGTCATGCTGGGTGATGATCTTATGGACATCACAGATGACAAGGCTACACCACTCACCCAGCAACTCATCAATGACTACGAGGCTACCCACGCCTCAACCATCGCCGTTATGCCTGTCCCTCATGAAGAAGTATCAGCTTATGGGGTTATCGCCCCTCAAGGTGAAGGGGTCAATGGACTATATAGTGTTGAAACCTTTGTGGAAAAACCTAAGCCAGAAGATGCACCGAGCGACCTTGCCATCATTGGTCGCTATCTGCTCACGCCAGAGATTTTCACCATCCTAGAAACCCAAAAACCAGGAGCAGGGGGAGAAATTCAGCTGACCGATGCCATTGATACCCTCAACAAGACCCAACGTGTCTTTGCCCGTGTCTTTACTGGTAGCCGCTATGATGTAGGAGACAAGTTTGGCTTTATGACCACCTCCATTGACTACGCCCTCAAACATCCTCAGGTCAAGGACAACCTCAAACACTATATCATCGAACTGGGGAAAAAGTTAGAAAAAGAAGACAATAAAGACTAATAAAAGAAGCTGGAATCCAGCTTCTTTTATTACTTTTTTAAGGTCTAATCTGACTGCCTGTCAAGACATTAAACAAATAGTCTGGCACCTTGGTACTCAAGGATTCATGTCCGTAATCAGGAAGGACAAGCATATCCTTTTCACCCAACAAACGGTTATAAATGGCAAACTGGGTTGATGGCGGGCAAGTCCTATCCTCTAAGTCTGTCACCATATAGACTGATGCTTGGATACGGTGAGCTAGGTTTTTCACATCAATATAAGCTAATGTGTCAAAGACCTTGTCCTCGGTCTCCCTAAAAGGATCCACATACTTAAAATACCGAAAAAGTTCATCATAAGACTCACTGTGATTGCCAAGCTCCATGACCCGCCTAAAGTCAGACAAGAACGGATAAACACTGACTACCTTTTTGATACGTGGAGAAAGAGCAGCCGCCACGAGGGCTAGAGCTCCACCTTGAGAAAAGCCGTAAGACAAGAGATGATCCTGATCGACCCAGTCAAAACTTGCCACTAGCTCGATTAACTGATAAACATCTAAGAACACATCCTTGTAAAAGAGGTGCTCCGGTCCCATTGTCGCACCTCGGATGACCTGTCCTTTCAGCGTCCAGCCATCAAACTGACCATGGTCTAAAGATTTTCCTGCCTGCCCTCTGACATCCATGGCCACCACTCCATAGCCCATTGTGGTAAACTTTAAGAGCTCTGACCAAGCAGGACTCTGCATGCCATAACCGTGAAACTGAAAAATAACAGGCACAGGATCACTTGATTTTGGAAACAGGCACTTGGTAAAGACTTGCCCTTGGTTGACACCAGAAAAGGTCAAGCAATAAGCTCTGGTCTCCCCTAGATGAAAGTCCTGCTCCTCCAGTTGATAAGACGGAAGGTTTTTCACTTGTTCTAACTGCTTTTCCCAAAAGGCATCCATATCTTCTGGTAGATTATCTCTTCCCAGATAGGTCCGCATTTGCTCTAATGATAAGGTTTCTATCATGATATTCTCCTTACTGATGTTTTTGACAAGCTGTCATTCTTTTGGATGTTTGGACTTAAAATGATAGTAAGCTCCAAGCATTCCAGCTGTATTTTCATGTTGGGCAAAAGCTAAGCTCAAGCGCTCACATAGACTTGGAAGCAGATGACGCTGCAAAGCCTCCGTCAAAGGCTCTTTCAGATAATCTTTTTGCGCCATGATACCACCGCCTAGCACCACCATATTAGGGTTGACCACATAAGAGATGGTCGCAATGCCCTGAGCCAAATAATCCACCAAACGCGCAATCGCTTCTTGGCAAATGAGATTGCCAGCCTTGGCTTCTTCAAAAATGCGCTTGCCATCCCATTTCTCCACAGGATCCTGGTGTCTCTTTGCTACATCAGCAACCAAGGCGGTCGTAGAAGCTAAATCTTGAAAAGTCCCATCTTTTAGGGCGATATAACCCACTTCACAAGCTGAGAAACTGCCACCGTGAAAAATCTTTTGGTCAATGGTCAGACAACCCCCGATACCTGTGCCGATGGTCAGACAAAGGGCGACAGGTGCATCTTGACTACTGCCAGAAACACTCTCAGCCAGACCAGCACAGTTGACATCATTTTCAATCTCACAAGCTAGACCGTAACCTTCTTCGATGACCCGCTTAAACTGCGTGCCAGCATAATCAGGGATTTGAGGTCCAGAATAAAAAATCTCTCCCTTAATCGGATCCACCATCCCAGCAGAGGATAGGGCCACTCCTCTTAGGTTTTCTTTTGCTTGATAGTCTTCCACCAACTGGCAAACCTTAGCCAAAATAGCAGGGCCTCCCAGATGAGCTTCTGTCGGCATTTGATGTTTTTCTAAGATGGTCCCCTCTTCATTAATCAAACCATACTTGATGGCTGTTCCGCCAATATCAATGGCTAAAATGGTCATGATCTTTTCTCCTTTGTCTAAAACCTTTTGCTCCTTCATTATACCTCTTTTTGAAATCGGTTTCAACAAGAGGAGCCTGCTCTGATTTTAGTTTCAAAAAGACAAAAAAATTAGCTCACACAAGGAGCTAATGTTTAATTGTCATCCAAAAGCCAGATAAAGGCATAGAAGCGACAGACCTACATAACCCACCAACCCTAAAAGGCGATCTCTAGGAGAAAATGGGACAGCTTTATTGGGCAAAAATAAAGCCACAAGCCCACCACCAACTAAGCCACCCAGATGCCCTGCTAGGCTGACATTGGGCATAAAGAGGTTAAACAAGAGATTCATGACCAAAAAGGCTTGATAAGTCCTGCCGAGCTGTTGCAAATATGGATTTTTAGAATGATAACCCAGCACCACCAAAGCCGCTAAGACACCAAACAAAGACGTTGATGCGCCAGCCGCCACCACATCAGGGGTGAACAGAAGGGTCATGAGATTACCAAAGATACCTGCAAGGAGGTAGAGCCCCAAGAAGCGAGCCGAGCCCCAAATCGGCTCAGCTAAACGCCCCAAAAAGTAAAGCGTGGCACTATTCAATAAAAAATGCTCCCAGCCGATATGAACGAAAATCGGGGTAATCAAGCGCCACAACTGATCTGGCATAGCCTTTACCGCCAAACCATACATGCCACCAAATTGATAGACAACCTGTGCTGATGTCGCTTGTCCAAGATAAGTCACCTGCATCAAGAAAAAGATGAGGATGGTCAAGCCCAATAAAAAACGCGTGGCTGGGTATTGTTTCAACTCTTTAATCACTGATGAGTACCTTTCTAATTGCCATGTCATAGCTCTCCTCTTCAAAAGAAACAAGCTGAAAAGGATAGATGGTCGAAACCGTCATGCCTCGATAATCTGCTAAATAACGGTCATAAAAGCCACCACCAAAGCCGATTCTAAAATTCTTGTCATTGATTCCAAGCAAGGGCACATGGATCAGATCAATGGCAGATTTCTCCACTTCCTCGTCTGAGCGCGGCTCTAAAATACCAAAGGAAGAACGCACCACATCTCCTTCCACATAAGGGAAAAAGCCCATTTGCCCCTTAGAAAGAACCTTGGGGATAACAACTATCTTGCCATCTTTTTGGGCCTGTTCTAAGAGATACTTTGTTTGGTATTCAAAAGGAAAGGGCAGGTAGGTTGCCACCACGCGCGCCTCTTGATAAAAGGGCTCTTGCACCAACTGTTCATACAAACTCAAATCACGCGCTCGTTTGATGGCTGCGTCCTGCTCTTTTAGAGTTTTTAGCAACTGCTGGCGTAATGCTGCTTTTTCCATCTCTTATTCCCCTTCAGCAAAGGCATCTACCAACTGCGCGACCGTTCCTTTATCCAACATGGTTCTGGTTTGTTTGATGGTGTAGTAAATGCTTCTAGCGTCACTAGAACCGTGCGCCTTGACAACAGGGGCCTTGACCCCAAAGAGGACAGCACCTCCTGCACTGGTGTAGTCTAGTTGTTGTTTGAGAGCGGTGAGATTGTCTTTTAGGAGAAAAGCACCTAACTTGGACAAAGCACCTCCTGACAGGAGAGCTGTTTTGACTTGCCCCATCAAACTACTTGCTGTTCCCTCGATCGCCTTTAGGACAGCATTTCCAGTAAAGCCGTCGGTCACCACCACATCGGCCACCCCAGCCATGAGATCGCGCGATTCGACATTGCCTACAAAATAAATACGCTCATCTGCTTCTAGCAAGTCATAGACTTCTTTTCTGAGAGGGTCGCCCTTGGTTTTTTCTGTTCCATTATTCAAAAGTCCCACACGCGGGCGTTCAATCTGACGCACGGTTTTAGCATAGAAAGATCCCAAGATGGCATACTGATGGAGGTGTTTGGCGGTATTTTCCGCATTGGCACCCAAATCCAGCATATCAAACCCTCTTGCATCAACCGTTGGAAGGGTGGAAAGCAGGCCAGGACGCTCCACTCCTTTGATGCGACCCACGATAAATAGACCAGCAGCCAGAAGAGCACCCGTGTTTCCAGCCGAAAGCACGGCATCTGCCTCACCATTTTTAACCGCTTGGGCAGCTAAAACCATGCTGGCTTCTTTTTTCCTGCGAATGGCTTTGGCTGGCTCATCATCTGAATCAATCTTTTCCTTGGTATGATGAATCGTCACACGCTCATTCGCTTCTAAGTAAGGGCGAATCTTCTCCTCATCTCCATATAGCTGAATAGTAATATCTGAAAACTCCGCTAGGGCACGGTTGACCCCTTCAATCACCGCCTTAGGCGCATGGTCTCCTCCCATCGCATCGATTGCAATCCGTTTCATCTCAATTCTCCTCGTCCTTTTTAGTCCTTGCCATCTGCTTTTAGGAGAAGATCGCATCCTTACAGCCCCCACTAAAGTTAGGCAAAAGGCACAACCAAAGGCATAAAAACAGACTAGCAAGACGATATTTGCCCTATTATAGCACGATTTCCTTCTTTTTTCACCTCTTAGAACCAAAAAGGAGGGCAAAGCCCTCCTTTCAATTATTTTAAACTCCTAGGGTTCCAAGGGAAGGATCAAGGAAAAGCTACTCCCTTCACCATAGCGACTTTTAACCGTAATATCTCCCCCTAACTGTTGAGCCAGCTCCTTGGCGATATAAAGCCCTAAGCCATGCCCACCAGTTGTCATATTGCGTGACGACTCCACACGGTAGAGGCACTTGAAAATCTGATCCAAGTCTTCAGGTTTAATGCCCTGCCCTTCATCTGCCACCGTGATGACCAGCTGATTGCTTTTTTCAATCGCCCTAATATCCAGCTTAGTCCCTGGATCGGAATACTTAAACGCATTGTTAACGAGATTGAGCATGATGCGCAAGAGTTTATGATAGTTGGTTACAATTTTAGCCGATTCTGGCTCAATTTGAATATGCACATCTCGGTGTTCTTTTTCAATCAAGACCTGAAACTCGGACATGAGTTGAATCAATAATCGATCCAAAAAAATGACTTCCTGCGTCTCATCCGCCCGATCTTCCATGGTGTTGATGGTCAGATAATTCAGCTCCTCAACCAGTTTATTGAGGCGGTTGGTCTGCCGACTAATAGTCTTGAGATAGTGGTGTTCCTCATCTTCGACAATCACCCCATCAATGATCCCTTCCACCGTTGCTTGAATAGAGGTAATGGGCGTTTTAATGTCATGAGAGAGCTGGGCAATCATAATATTTTTCTCCCGCTCACTTTCTTCTAAGGACGTGAAAGTCGATTTCAAATCCACCGCCATCTTATTATAAGCCTTGGCAAATTCTCGAAATTCAATCGGCGTTCTAATCTGATCCACCGTTTCAAACTTTTTATCGGGAATATTTTCAATCAAGTTTTGAATGACCTTTAAGGAGCGAAAAACATTCTTAAGCAAGAACAGATTCACCAAAGCACCCAAAAGACTGGCTAAAATCGTGATGAGAATCACCACGCGCCCACCAGTTTCTAGCAACAACATTCGATGAACCGCCCAAAAGACCAGACAAATCGTCAAACAAGCCGACACCAAGTGTCCCATCAAGATTATATACTTTAACTTCATTCTTTATTCTTCCATCTTATAGCCGAGACCCCAGACGGTCTTAATCGTCGGGGTTTGATCCGAACGGTACTTCGTCAGAGCTGCTCTCAAACCATGAATATGCACATTGAGCGTATTGGTATCATCCATGTAGTCCTCTTGCCAAACCCGCTCATATAGCTCCGTTTTTGAAAAGACACGCGTTGGATGACTTGCCAAAAGCCAGAGCAAATCAAACTCCTTATTGGTCAACTCGAGGACCTGTTCTCCCACACATACCGCCCGACTAGAGCGGTCCATCTGCAAATCTCCTAGACGTAGGCTATCTAGTACCTTTTGATGGCGATGAATACGACGCAAAATATTATTGACCCGTAACACCAACTCTCTAGGGCTAAAGGGCTTGGTGATATAGTCATCTGCCCCCATGCTGAGCGAGTAAATCTTATCTGGCTCTGTCGTTTTTGCCGTGATAAACAAAAACGGTTGATCTGGCTCAAGGCTTTGCACCTCACTCATGAGATCATAACCATCCATTACAGGCATCATGATGTCTGTAATGATTAAGTCAACCACCTGCTCCTTAAACAACTTCAAGGCTTCTTGACCATTACTAGCCACCAAAACACTATACCCTTCTTGAAGCAAATACCTGCGGTTAATCTCTGTGATTTCGATTTCATCATCGACCAGTAAAATCGTCTTTCCCATTATCTTTTTCCCTCCCCTTTTTCTATTAGAACAAATATACCCCCATAATCTCATTACGGGGGTATATGACCGACATGGCACTGAGGACCTATTTGAGACTCTTTTATTGGTCTAGTATATCACGACAAGGACAGGGTTTCAACTAAAGAGAAAACGTTTTAGTGTTCATCTGTGTACGAAAAGGAAGAAATGATGAAGTCGATTAGTCCTTGCGAGAAGCCTTAACGCTAGAGGAGAATCCAAACAAGCCTGCCAATCCCAGTGCCAGTACACCAAAGACGCTCGTAGCCGATGATTTATCACCTGTTTGAGGGAGCATCTTCATCTCTTGATGCTTCATCATCTGATCGTGATGAGCTGCCATCATGTGATGGCGTTCCATTGGCATTTTATCAAGCATCATTTTTTGTGGTTGCTCTGACATCATCATGTGATGATGCTTTTCTGACATGTCTTTTAATGAACCAAGGTCAAATTTTGGTTTTTCCATGGTCAAGGCTTGTCCCACAGCATGTTCTTTACCGTTTATATGCACCTTCACCATGCGGCTAGCCACAACATGTGATGTATCAGCTTTACCATCTTTATTGCCATAAACTTCGATGGTCGCATCATAGTCCATGCTACCATTATTGCGAAGCTGATTGAGGTAGTCTTGACCCATCAAGCCTTCAAGACCGGCCAGCTTCACTTGGTAGAAATATTGGCCCTTGGTCAAACCTGCCACAGGTTCAAGTGCCGCATTGTGGTCGCTACCATTGTCTGACCATGGCGCCTTGTCACTGGATTTGAGAAGCAGGCGCGTCAACATGCCATCGCCACCGAAGAATTCATAAGGGATAACACTATCCACACCAGCTAGGAAAGGACCTGAGACCTGTGCCTCCTCAAGGTAAGCGGCGGGAACATCGATTTGGTCTTTCACGTTAGTGGCTACACCATTTTCAATAGCAGCTGGTGAAGTCAAACCATTGAAATGCACCTTCACCATGCGGCTAGCCACAACATGCGATGTATCAGCTTTACCATCTTTATTACCATAAACCTCGATGGTCGCATCATAGTCCATAGTACCGTTGTTGCGAAGTTGGTTGAGGTAGTCTTGACCCATCAAGCCTTCAAGACCGGCTAGCTTCACTTGGTAGAAATATTGACCCTTGGTCAAACCAGCCACTGATTCAAGTGCCGCATTGTGGTCGCTACCATTGTCTGACCATGGCGCCTTGTCACTAGATTTAAGAAGCAGGCGCGTCAACATGCCATCGCCACCGAAGAATTCATAAGGGATAACACTATCCACACCAGCTAGGAAAGGTCCAGGGACCTGTGCCTGCTCAAGATAAGCGGCGGGAACATCGATTTGGTCTTTCACGTTAGTGGCTACACCATTTTCAATAGCTTCTGGTTGAGTCACTCCTTGTATATGTAGGACTACCGCCCGATTTGCGACCACATGATTGAGATCAGCCTGACCACCTTTTTGACCATAAACTAGCACAGTTGCTTGATAATCCTTGGTTCCATTTGCTCTTAGTTGATCCAAGAGAGCTTGATCTTCCTTACCTGCTGCATTACCGTCTAGAGCGACTTGGTAGAAATAATCTCCCTTACTCAAGCCTTCCACAGGAAGTAGTGGTGCGTTTTGATCCTTGCCGTTATCTGACCAAGGCGCTTGATCACTATCTTTGAGAAGAAGACGCGTCAGCATCCCATCCCCACCAAAGGCGTGATAAGGAATCACTTGGTTGACCCCAGCTGTAAAAGGGCCAGGATATTGCGCATTAGCCAAATACTCTGATGGGACTGTCGTTTCCGCTTTGACCCCATCCGCTACCGCTTGCTGAACAGCGCTCTCACTGGTCATCGGTGTCGCTTGAGGTTCCATAGCTGAAGCAGTTGTCGTCATAGAAGTATCAGAAGTCGGTTGCGTTTCTTGTTGCATCATAGCAGTTGAGTCAGCAGCCGTCATTTCGTTCGCTTGAGCAACTGGGCTATTCAAAAGAACCAAAAAACCACTGGCGATTACGACCGAACCAACAACAGAACCCACTTTACGGATGGAAAACTTCCGAAAAGCATCTGATGGGTATGATTTGGGTGTTTGTTTCATAAGTCTCTCCTTTAATACAAGTCTTATTTTTTACTAAAACCAGTTTACCAGAAAGACCTTAGCTATCTTTTATCCAATTCTTAACCATCTCTTAATTAAGGCTTAGCCTTTACTTATCTTCAGGTGTTTTCAGCACCTCGCCCCAATCTTTGAGACTTTGAATAAACCGCTTACTCTTTAGCTCAATACCGACATAATAATCATACATCCCATCCATAAAGGTACGCAACTCTGCTTTTAAGCCCTCATTTAAGCGAATGGAACTCAACTCCTGATAGCGCACTTCCTTAAAGCGATTTAATAAATACACACTATTGGGATGGAGATGGCTGCGTCTTGGATCTTGGTCATAATGACTAGGACATAGCACTCCTGAGTACTGAAAGGAAAAATCAAAAGCTTGATCGGTCCTATGGCACACAGCGCACTCATGAAAATTCAAACTCACCCCAAAACGTTCCAAAATCTGTACCTCAAAAATCAAGGTGAGCACCTCATAGTCCAGCCCTTCTTCCATCAATTCCAAGGTCTTAACCACAAATTGAAAAAGATGAGGATCATTGACCCTGTCCGTTATAGCGGCATCCGAAAGCGCACAAACATAAGTCGCATAAGCAAGACAAAACAAATCCTGATTAATGTTCGGAAAAACCTGAACCTCCCTATAATCTTGAATATAGGACAAGCCATCTTCATTCAAGGTAACAATAAAATCCGCCCCCACCAAGGGTTGAATGACCGGTGTCAATTTGTTTTGCTTGGCCTGCTTGACAAAAAACATGCGTTTCCCTGCTTTTTCAGTAAAAATCTTAACTAATTTATCACTCTCTCTAAAATTTTGGTTATAGAGGACCAACCCCCTCGTTTCAACTGTTTTCATCGTCTTATTATCACAAAAAGTAAGGCAAATTCGCCTTACTTAACTTCTCTATTTGGCTTCAGCCAACTCAAACAAAGGAGAGAGTGGGCGTTTTTCATGAATACGGATAATCGCCTCTGCAATCAAGTCCGCAATCGAGATTTGCTCGATTTCCTCAATCAAACGCTCCTCTGGAAGATAAATGGTATCAAGCACCACCAACTTCTCAATGGCTGAATTGTGAATATTATCCAAAGCAGGCCCCGACAAAACAGGGTGGGTACAGGACGCATACACCTTAACCGCACCTGCTTCTGCTAAAGCATCCGCAGCATGAGCGATCGTTCCAGCTGTATCAATCATGTCATCAATCAAAATACAGGTCTTGCCTTCCACATTTCCGATAATGTTCATGACCTCACTGGTATTCATCTTGTCCACACTACGACGCTTGTCGATAATGGCGATCGGTGTCTTTAAAAATTGCGCTAACTTTCTCGCACGCGTCACGCCACCATGGTCAGGACTGACTACGACATAACCATCTCCCATCATGCCACGACGCACAAAATAATCCGCAATCAAAGGAGCCCCCATCAAGTGATCCACTGGAATATCAAAGAAACCTTGGATTTGAGCTGCGTGCAAATCAACTGTGACTAAACGATCCACACCTGCTACTTGTAACATATTTGCTACCAACTTTGAAGTAATCGGCTCACGAGAACGCGCTTTTCTATCTTGTCTTGCATAACCATAATAAGGCATCACCACACTAACGCTTTCAGCACTAGCACGCTTCAAGGCATCCACCATGATTAAGATTTCCATGAGATTATCATTAACTGGCGAACTGGTTGATTGCAAGATAAACACATGACTACCGCGAATGGATTCCTCAATATTAACCTGCAACTCTCCATCTGAAAATTGGCGAACCGTTGATTTTCCCAGTTCAATGCCGATTTTCTCTGCCACTTTCTCCGCCAACTCCTTATTTGACGACAGCGCAAATAATTTTAAATTAGAATAAGACATGATTTCCTCCAAAGTTTTCTTCACTTACTATTCTAACCCTTTTTTAGGTTTTTTTCAAACAATCTTTGTGAAAGAAGCAAAAAAGATAGGGAAACCCTATCTTTCTCTCATATCTTATGGATAAATGTACATTACTGTACCGCCACCCCAGATTGGGTTGGTTGGATTGAAGTCTCCACGGTAGTTACCGATAGATTGAATACCATTGTAGTTTGATTCCATAACTTGGATGCTAGTTGAACTGTTTACGGCTGTCACATAAGCGACGTGGCCATAGCCACCACCATCATAAGGCCATACTGCAACAGCACCAACAACTGGTGTTGTCCCTACTGAATGACCAGCAGCTTGTGCACTGGCAATCCATTGGTTAGCATTTCCCCAATAGTTACCAACCCAAGATGCCAAGGCTTTAACACCCCATGTACATTGACCAACTGGGTAGGTATTGTTGGTATCATAAACTTGTGGCGCTGCTTGGGCTGCAGGTTGTGCAACAGTCTCTGTAACAACTGGCTCAGCAACGGATTCTGCCACAACAGGCTCTGCTGCTGGTTGAGCTACACTTTCAGCAACAACTGGTTCTGATGCTGGAGTCACTTCTTGAGCAACACTTGTTTCAGCTTGAGTTGCTGCTTCTACGGTATCAACTGGACGCTCCAACATTTCTTTTGTTGCTTGAGGTTCTGTTGTAACCGCAGGAGTTGCTGCTTCCGGTGTTGCAGCTGCTTCAAGAGCTTTCTTAGCTGCTTCTTGTTCTGCCGCTGCTTGCCTTTGTGCTGCTGCAGCTGCTTCTGCCGCTGCTTGCTCTGCTGCTGCTTTTTGGGAAGCAAGAGCATCTCTTTGAGCTTGAGCAGATGCCATTTCATCAGAAAGGCTAGCTTGGGCTGCTGCCAATTCTTCTTGATGGCTAGCTAACACAGCTGCATTTTCTTCAATCGCTGCTTGGTTTTCAGCAACTGTTGCTTTAGCTGCTTCATTTTCAGCTTGTTTTGCTTCAAGTTCTTCTTTATCAGCTTTTTGTTGGGCCAACATGTTGTCATTTGCCACAACAATTTCGCGGATTGCTACGATGCGGTTGATCGCTTCTGAAATTGATTTTGAATTAAGAATCGTGTTGATATAGTTGGTTGCAGTATTCTTCTTTTGTGCACTACGTGCTTGTTGTTTAAGAGAAGCATTACGAGCAACAATCTTGTTAGACAAGTCTTGGATTTGCTTTGTCAAGGTCGCAGACTCTTCTTGAAGACGTTCTGTCTCAGAAGTCAAACGTTCTTGCTCTGATTGAAGACTCAACAATTGAGATTGAACATTTGCTGCTTGATCTTGAACAAGCGCTTGTTGGCTAGCCAAATTAGCAATCAAGTTATCTTGGATAGTGATTTTTGAATCAAAATCATCGGCATGAGCCACAGCAGTTGCCGCTGTTAAGGTCACCCCACTTACTAATACAGCTGATAAAATACGTTTTTTCATGTTAAAATTACTCTCACTTTCTTTGATAAGACACCTACTATTATAGCAAAAAATTTCCAATCCTATGTTACGCTACTATTACACTTCCGTGATAAAACTAAGTAATCCTCTTTTCATAAGATTGAGATAAGAAACGATAGAAACACAGATAAAAGAAGCTATTCAATAATAAACTAGGAAATACCTCATAGGTAATAAAAGCAAAGAAAGGATAGAGGGTTAACTGATAATACCAAGCCAAGCCATATAGTCCTAGTTCAAAGAAAAAGTTGGTCAATATAAGCAATAGGGTGGTCGAGTAAAGATTATACCTAACCCCTCTTAAAGGGCTTAGCTTTGCCAAAATCGAAACCATTGGAAATAGGAAACTCAAAACACCTAAATGGTTCAAATAATAAATATCATATAGTAATCCCAGTAAGGTATAAGTCACAATAACGCTCTTGAAAGAAAAGTATTTCATATCATACAGCCAAACCATCAACAACAGATAGACCACGAAACGGTAATTCAAGTGAACAAGGCGGCTAAAAAAAGAAGACAAATGGGCATCACCAATCAATAAAATCAGTAAAACAGCAGCATGTAACCATTTATTTTTAATCCACATCTCTCTACTTTCCTAACACCAAAACGTATTGAATAGAGGTAAAGTCCGCCAAAGGCTTAACATAAACCTTTCGATTTAACAAACCACCTTTATCCTCGACTGCCTCAACTTGACCAATTTCAACATTGGCTGCTGTATCTCCATCAAGACCACTGGTTTTCACCGTTGCTTTTTCCTTAATCTCTTCCGAACTATTTAACTCTGTAATAACAAAAGCCTCTTTCTCCTCATCGTAAGACGATAGAGATCCGTAAATAATACGTCCTTCCGATTCAATCTTTACTGGAATAGCTAATTTCTTCTCTTGATTGGTCAAAAGGGTCACTTGACTACTATTTTCATTGACAAGACTAATCTGACCTATTAACCCTTGATTGGATAAGACTAACATCCCTTTTTCAATTCCCTTTGAACGCCCAACGTTGATTGTTAAACGATCCAACCATAAGGCTGACTGCCTCAAAGTTACTTCTCCAGCAACAGAAGATAAACTAGCATAACGCGTTTTTAAGTCTAGTGTTTCTTTCAAGGCTTTATTTTCTGCTTCCAAACTATCGAGTTTAGCTTTTTGGGAATTTAAGCCAGATAAGGTTTTTTTCAAGTCTTGATTTTCTTGATAAGCCCCGATTAAATCCTCAATATCCTTATTCAAGTGAACCACTCCTGTAAAAGGAGAAAGAATCACTTGATCAACAGAAGCCATTACTTCTCTCACAGGATTAAAAACCGGCAGCACTTTTTTGTTGATTTTCGATATAAAAAAAAGTATCGCAACACAGGATACTATTGAAATTAACACTGCAACCAGCAATCGGGACCATCTCACACGTTTCATCGACACACCACTTCCAACTATCTATTCGTAAAACAAAACGAGCTACCTCTATAAAGATAAACTCGTTCAAATTACGGAGAATAAGGGATTCGAACCCTTGCGCCAGTTACCCGACCTAACGATTTAGCAAACCGTCCTCTTCAGCCTCTTGAGTAATTCTCCATTATTATAAAAATGGGCACGAGTGGACTCGAACCACCGACCTCACGCTTATCAGGCGTGCGCTCTAACCACCTGAGCTACGCGCCCAAGCATATCTGCTTGGCAATATGAACCAATGTTCAAAGCGGGTGACGAGAATCGAACTCGCGACAACAGCTTGGAAGGCTGTAGTTTTACCACTAAACTACACCCGCTTATCAACAAAATATGGCGCGAGACGGAATCGAACCGCCGACACATGGAGCTTCAATCCATTGCTCTACCAACTGAGCTACCGAGCCAAATTGCGGGAGCAGGATTTGAACCTACGACCTTCGGGTTATGAGCCCGACGAGCTACCGAGCTGCTCCATCCCGCGTTATTCTAAAGGAGGATGTGGGATTCGAACCCACGCACGCTTTTACACGCCTGACGGTTTTCAAGACCGTTCCCTTCAGCCGGACTTGGGTAATCCTCCAT